>NZ_QJUA01000060.1 GCF_003254575.1 Mycobacterium kyogaense
ACTCGTACGCTGAATCTTCACTGGGGCCTCCCACAGTTGTGGCTCTACCGGCCAGGACCCAATTCCTGACGGCAACCCACGTTCACATGTGGTGAGGCCCCAGCCTCCCCATACCGTCTATTCCGCGGGACGAGAGCCGTACGTCAGACCGCCAGGCGAACCAGAGCCGCCGTCCGGGCCAGGCCCGGGAAGGCCGCCGCCGTCGACCGCGGATGCAGTGCGTGCACGGCGAGGCGGAACAGCAAGGCCCGCAACAACATCTGCGGCCACTCCGGCAGGGCCTCCCACCGCTCGACAAGAGCGTCGTCGGCCTCTCCCCACGCCAGCGCGTCGACCACCACGACCCCCGCCGCCCAGGCCGGCGGCCGCCAGTACGGCGTGATGTCGGTGATGCCGGGGGCCGCGGTACCCGCGAAAAGCACTGTGCCGTAGAGATCCCCGTGCACCAGCTGACTCGGGCTCTTCGTCGGCCTGCGCAGCGCGGCCAGCTGGTTGATCAGGTCGACCGACTTCTGCCCGTCGGCCGTTCCGGGGGCCACGCGGGCGCCCGGCGGCAGCGAGTGCAGAGGACGTTCCTCCCACGCTGCGCGGTCGGCGGCGATGAAGACCTCCACGTCCGCCCAGGGCGCCACCGGCGGCTGCGTCAGGAAACGCGGCCGCTCCAGCGTCGCGGTGGCCTCGTGCAGCCGGACAGCAGCCGAGACCACCTCGTCGTGACGTGGCTCCGGGGTGCCCGCCACGTAGGTGTCGGCGCGCCACCCGGCGACGACGTAGCGCCCGTCGGTGGAGCGCACGGGCCGCGCCAGCCGGATGCCGTCGACGAACAACGTCTCCCGCACCTTCGCCGACCAGGCCGCGCGGGCGTGGTCGGCCACCATCGACAGCACAACCTCACCGCAGCGCCAGCCACCCTCCCAGCTGGAACCGAGCGGCACCGGCTGCACTCCGGACAGCCCGAAGGCCGTGAGGACATGCTCGGGTGGGCGCTCGAAGGTCACCGCATCAGCGTAATTGCCGCGGACGCCAACCCCGCGTTAGTACATCACCATGTCGGGTTCGAGTTGCTTACCCCACGCCACGATTCCGCCTTGGACGTGCATCGCGTCGGAGAAGCCGGCCTTCTTGACGATCGCCAGGACCTCCGCGGAGCGCACCCCGGTCTTGCAGTAGAACACCGGTGTGCGGTCGACGGTCAGCTTCGACAGCGCCTCCCCGGATTCGAAGGCGCCCTTGGGGATCAGCTGCGCACCATCGATGTGGTTGATGTCCCACTCCACGGGTTCGCGAACATCGATCAGCGCCAACGGCTTCCCCGAGTCCAGCAGCTCGGCCAGCTCGCGCGGGGTGATCGTCGACTCGGCAGCAGCCTCGGCCGCGGCCTCGGAGACCACGCCGCAGAACTCCTCGTAGTCGATCAGCTCGGTGATCTTCGGAGTCGCCGGATCCTTGCGGATCTTGATCGTCCGGTACGTCATGTCCAGCGCGTCGTACACCATCAGCCGGCCCAGCAGCGGCTCACCGATGCCGGTGATCAGCTTGATCGCTTCGGTACCCATCACCGAGGCGATCGAGGCGCACAGGATGCCCAGCACGCCACCCTCGGCGCACGACGGGACCATTCCCGGCGGCGGGGGCTCGGGGTACAGGTCGCGGTAGTTCAGGCCCAAGCCGTCGGGCGCGTCCTCCCAGAACACCGACACCTGACCTTCGAAGCGGTAGATCGATCCCCACACGTACGGCTTCCCCGCGAGCACGGCGGCATCGTTGACCAGGTAGCGGGTCGCGAAGTTGTCGGTGCCGTCGAGGATGAGGTCGTAATCGCTGAAGATCTCGACAGCGTTCTCCGGCTCGAGCCGGACCTCGTGCAGGATCACCTCGACGAGCGGGTTCACCTCGAGGATCGAGTCCTTGGCGCTCTCGGCCTTGGAGCGGCCGATGTCGGACTGGCCGTGGATGATCTGCCGCTGCAGGTTGGACTCGTCGACGACGTCGAACTCGACGATGCCGATCGTGCCGACTCCGGCGGCCGCGAGGTACAGCAGTGTCGGCGAGCCGAGGCCGCCGGCACCGATCACCAGCACCCGGGCGTTCTTCAGCCGCTTCTGCCCGTCCAGGCCGAGGTCGGGAATGATCAGGTGTCGGCTGTAGCGGGCGACCTCGTCGCGGGTCAGTTCAGCGGCTGGCTCGACCAGCGGTGGCAGCGGTGAGGACACCGGACTCTCCTTGGTTGGCTTACGACACCCATCTCAACAGGTATGAGAGTGCAACAGCAACGAGGGCCCGACCCTTCCCGGATAGCCCGGAGAACCGGTCAGGCGATCGGATAGGGCCACGGGTTGAACCGGCAGGTTTTCCCGTCCGGGGTGACCGTACCGGGGTCGAACCGCGCGGCGTCGTTGTTGCTGGTCGAGAAGGTCTGCTGCATCATCACCGGCGCCAGCTCGCCACTGACCGCGCACTGCTCGTGACGGGGATAGCCGATCGCGTGACCGACCTCGTGATTGATGACGTACTGCCGGTAGGAACCGATGTCGCCCTGGAACGGCACCGCGCCACGGACCCAGCGCGCTTCGTTGATGAACACACGCGGCTGACCGTCGTAGGCCGGGTTGTAGCAGGACGCTTCGAGCTGGATGTCGTACCCGCAGCCCTCACGGACGGTCATGGGTGAGGTGAGCGACACCCGGAAGTCCGGCTGCACCCCGGAGGTGTCGTCGACGCGGACGAACCCGAATTGCGGATTGTGGGTCCAGCTCTTCGGATTGGCCAGCGTTTCGCTGACCATGCGGGCGAAGCCGTCGTCTCCGCCGAAGGACGTGGTGTCGACGCCGTCCTCGACCTCGACGGTGTAACTGAACACCTTGTCGGTGCCCTGACCCACCTGCGGCGAGGTGCCGGGGACGACGTGCCAGGTGCGCGCGCCGGCCTCGGTGAAGGGGCCGCCCTCGGGCAGGATGCCGGTCGGCAGGTTGGCGTCGAACTGGGTCAGCCCCTTGGGCGGGGCACCGATGATCGCGGTGCTGGCCATGCCGATGGTCGGCGGGCCCTGCACCGGCCCTTCGCCCTCGGCCACCGGCGGAGCGACGGTGGCGCCGGTGATCGTCTGGTAGACGACGACGGCCGTCAGCACGACGAGCAGGGGTAGCGCATAGGCGCGCCAGCCGTAGGTGGACACGAACCGTCCGAGCCAGGTCTGCTTGCGCCAGCGCTGGTGGTCGTCGCGGTTGGATCGGGACCGTCCGGAGTCTTCGGCCAGCGGATCGCGCTGCGCGCGCAGCGGTTCGCGCCATTCGTCGCGGAGCACGGGAGCGCGACCGTTCCCGCGATGCCCCGGGTCGTAGGTCACCGACACAGGATGACACAGGTTGCCTGGCAGGCGCCTTCGGCGCGCCTGTGGCCGGGTCGATGTCCTCCCGACTGGGAGCAGCTAACGGTAGTAAGGTCGTCGGAACCGAACTCACGACGGCACATTCGCCGGCAGTAGAACTCGAGGGTCTGATGAGCGAACTCGCCCGAACGGCGCAGCGGCGCGGTGGGCAGCCGGCCAGCAGTACGGGGCCGTCCAGCGCCGGCACAGCCAAACGTGGCAATCGCCTGCCCCGCGACGAGCGTCGCGGGCAGCTGCTGATCGCGGCGAGCGAAGTTTTCGTCGACCGTGGCTACCACGCGGCGGGCATGGACGAGATCGCCGAGCGGGCGGGCGTCAGCAAACCCGTGCTGTACCAACACTTCACCTCGAAGGTGGAGCTGTACCTGGCGGTGCTGCAGCGTCACGTCGACAACCTGGTCTCCGGGGTGCGGCAGGCGCTGCGCACCACGACCGACAACAGGCAGCGGGTGCGTGCCGCGGTCGAGGCGTTCTTCGATTTCATCGAGCACGACAGCCAGGGCTACCGGCTGATCTTCGAGAACGACTACGTCACCGAGCCGCAGGTGGCGGCCCAGGTGAAGGTGGCCACCGAGGCGTGCACCGACGCGGTGTTCGACCTCATCAGCCACGATTCGGGGCTCGAGCCGCACCGCGCTCGGATGATCGCCGTGGGGCTGGTCAGCATCAGCGTCGACTCGGCGCGCTACTGGCTCAACAACGAGCGGCCGATCGCCAAGGACGATGCGGTCGAGGGCACCGTCGCGTTCATCTGGGGCGGGCTGTCGCACGTCCCCCTGACGCGCTCCTGAGGACCTGCCGGCGTCAGCCGGCGGTCCGTGTCACCTCGGCACCCACGGCGCCCACACCGAACCCGACCCGGCGCGCATCGGCGGCACCGATCTCGACGTAGGCGATGCGAGCCGCCTGCACCAGGTAGCGCCGACCCTTCTCGTCGGTGAGGGCCAGCACGCCCGAGCCCGCCTCCAGCGCGTCGGTGACCAGTTTCTCCACCTCGGCCGGCGTCTGCGCGCTGTTGATGATCAGCTCGCGCGGGCTGTCGGTGACACCGATCTTGACCTCCACAGTGGAACCCTTCTGTCGTCGAAACTCTCCCCTGGAGGCTAGTGGACAACGTCGGGGGCGTGCGTGCCCGGGACCTACGCGGTCAGCGAACGCGGCATCTGCAGTCGGCGGTGTGTGCAACGGCGCAGCGACCGAAACGAGTCCCGACCGTGATCGCCACAGCAGGCGCGTCAGCCCCACCCGTCACTGGAGTGTTCGTAGCATCGGCCCCGCAACGTTGAGAAGCAACGACTGGGACAGCTGGATGAACAGGCCATACACCGCACAATCGCCGTACGCCCTGACGCCGACCGAGCGCATCCGTAGCCCGCGCGGGCGCAGCCGCTACGACCGGTACGGCGACTCGGACGTGACCGACCACGACACCGACGTCTATCCGCGCGACGCCGACGAGGACTACGACGCCGATTACGACGCCGACTTCGATGCCGACTACGAGGACTACCTCGACGAGGCGCGCATCGACCGGCGCTGGATGTGGATCGCCGGGGTGGCCGGCGCCGTCCTGTTCATCGCGGTGATCATGGCCAGCATGATCCTCGGCGGCGGGGACAGCGGTTCGGTGTCGGCGACGGTCGCGTCCCAGGATCCGAGCACCACGTCGGCACCCGAGCCCTCAGCCACGCCGCGCGTGGCGGCACCCGCGCCTCCCGTCCAGCCGTCGCTACCCGCCGAGACGGTCACCACGATCTCGCCGACGCCGACCCCGACCGCCCAGATACCGGCCCCCGCACCTGCTGCGCCGCTGCTGCCCGCACCGCAGGCCGCTCCCCCGCCGGCGTCAGCCGTCCCCGGTACGGTGACCTACCGCATCACCGGCACCAAGGGTCTGCTCGACCTGGTCACCATCATCTACACCGACGCACAGGGCGCGCTGCAGACCGACGTCAACGTCGCACTGCCCTGGTCCAAGACGATCACGCTGGATCCCGGCGTGACGCTGAGCTCGGTGACGGGAACCAGCGTGACCGGTCAGCTGAACTGCGAAGTCCTCGACGCCAACGGCGCGGTGATCGCAGCGCAGAACGGCAACTCGATCATCACCAACTGCACCCGCTGACCTTCCTCAGGCCAGGCCCAACTCCTGCATCCGGGTGCTGTGTGTCTGCTGCAGCCGATCGAAGAACTCGGTGATCTGCGACAGCCCGCCGGCCGACATCACCAGGTCGACGAGCTCGTCGTGGTCGGCCATCACGTACTGGGCCTGCGTGATCGCCTCCCCGAGGAGCCGCCGCGACCACAACGCCAGCCGGTGGCGCTGCCGGTCGCTGGCCGTCACGGCTGACCGCACCTCGGCCACCACGAACTGCGAGTGGCCGGTCTCCGACAGCACGGACCGGACGACGTCGGCGACCGCGCCGGGCATCGCGTCCGCGATCTCGAGATAGAAGTCGGCGGCCAGCGCGTCACCGACGTAGGTCTTGACCAGCGCCTCGAGCCAGGTACTCGGGGTGGTCAGGCGGTGATAGTTCTCCAGGGCGGAGGCGTAGCGCGTCATCGCCGGCACCACGTCGACCCCGCGGCGCTCCAGCTCGTCGCGGAGCACCTCGTAGTGGTTCATCTCCGCGGCGGCCATGCTGGCCATGTTGATCCGGCCCCGCAGGTTCGGCGCCATCCGCGCTTCCTCGGTCAGCCGGTAGAACGCTGCGACCTCGCCGTATGCCAGCAGAGCGAACAATTCGACGACGCCGGGATGGTCGGCGGGCAGTGCCGCGGCCGAGGCACTCGGCTGCGCTGCAGGAGCAGATGCAGAGGCCGCCGGCGGCGTGGAAGTCATGGCTGCAACTGTAGACCGCAGCGTGGAATGTGACTGAGCACCGGCCGACCAGCTAGCATGGAACCCGGTGTCGGCGGATCGGCCGACCGATCGATCCAGGTCAGGGCTGGCGTGTGACACGCCGCAGGCACCGTGGCAATGTGCGTGCACAGTCCGAGTTACCGCAGGCCGGCCCCGATGATGCTGGGCCGCAGCGAAGTTCACTTCTCAACTCGTGCGCGCGTGGAAACGCATGAGATGACAAGTGAAAGGTCTCTCCCTCTATGACACCCGTTACCCCGCATCCCACTCCGACGTTCGCCGAGCTGGGGGTGCGCGACGAGATCGTGCGCGCCCTCGCCGAGAACGGCATCGAACACGCCTTCGCGATCCAGGAGCTGACGCTTCCGCTGGCGCTCGCCGGCGACGATCTGATCGGCCAGGCCCGCACCGGCATGGGCAAGACGTTCGCCTTCGGCGTGCCGCTGCTGCACCGGATCACCACCGACACCGAGCGGCCGCTGACCGGCATCCCCCGGGCCCTGGTCGTCGTCCCCACCCGTGAGCTGTGCATCCAGGTCTACGAAGACCTCGTCGGCGCGGCCAAGTACCTCCGGGCGGACGAGTCCCGCAAGCTGACCGTGACCGCGATCTACGGAGGCCGCCCGTACGAGCCGCAGATCGAGGCGCTGCAGAAGGGTGTCGACGTCGTCGTCGGTACCCCGGGCCGGCTGCTCGACCTCGCGCAGCAGGGTCACCTGCAGCTCGGCGGCCTGTCGACGCTGGTCCTCGACGAGGCCGACGAGATGCTCGACCTCGGCTTCCTGCCCGACATCGAGCGCATCCTCAAGCAGCTCCCCGCGCAGCGTCAGGCAATGCTCTTCTCGGCCACGATGCCAGACCCGATCATCACGCTGGCCCGCACGTTCATGACGCAGCCGACGCACATCCGCGCCGAGGGCGTTCAGGGCTCGGCCACCCACGACACCACCGAGCAGTTCGCCTACCGGGCGCACGCGCTGGACAAGGTCGAGATGGTCAGCCGCATCCTGCAGGCCGACGGCCGCGGCGCGACGATGATCTTCACCCGCACGAAGCGCACCGCTCAGAAGGTCGCCGACGAACTCGCCGAGCGCGGCTTCAAGGTCGGCGCCGTGCACGGTGACCTCGGCCAGGGCGCCCGCGAGAAGGCTCTCAAGTCGTTCCGCACCGGCGACGTCGACGTGCTCGTCGCCACCGATGTCGCCGCGCGCGGTATCGACATCGACGACATCACCCACGTCATCAACTTCCAGATCCCCGAGGACGAGCAGGCCTACGTGCACCGCATCGGTCGCACCGGCCGCGCCGGCAAGACCGGCATCGCCGTGACGCTGGTGGACTGGGACGAGCTGCCCCGCTGGTCGATGATCGACAAGGCGCTCGGTCTGGAGACTCCCGATCCCGCCGAGACCTACTCGAGCTCACCGCACCTGTACGAAGAGCTGAACATCCCGACCGATGCCGGCGGCTCGATCGGCAAGCCGACCCGCAGCAGCGACAAGCCCGCTCGCGAGGCCCGCGAGGCCCGCGAGCCCCGCGAGCGCACCGAGCGGCCGGCCCGCAACCGCAGCCGGCGTCGTACCCGCGGCGGCGAGCCCGTCGGGGCCCACCCCGAGACGGCTGAGCAGCCGGCGGGCGCGGAAGCCGACGCACCGGCAGGCGATGCGGGCGAGGCCACCCGCGCTCCGCGGCGTCGCCGTCGGCGCCGGCCGAACAAGGCCGCGGCCGCCAACTAGCGCCGCATGGTCAGACCCGAGCGCCGCACCCGGGCAGATGTGGTGGCGGCGGTGGCGATCGCCGCCGTCGTCGCGCTCGTCGCAGCGGTCATCTGGTGGACCAGTGACGCCCGGGCCACGATCAGTAGGCCCGCGGCGGTACCGGTGCCCACCCTCACCCCCGCCACCGCGGTCCCGCAGGCGCTGCGCCAGGTGTGGACCGCGCCCAGCGCCAGGACCGGTCAACCGCTCGTCGTCGCCGGCGCGGTGGTCACCGGCGACGGTCGCACCATGGAGGGCCGCGACCCGGCCACCGGCAACACCGTGTGGAGCTACACCCGCGACCTCGACCTGTGCGGGGTCACGTGGGTCTACAACTACGCGGTGGCCGTCTACCCCGACGTGCGGGGGTGCGGGCAGGTCAGCACCGTGGACGCCCGCACCGGGATGCGCGGCCCCAGCCGGACCAGCTACGCCGACAAGCAGGTGACACTGTCCGGCGACGGCACCACGGTGCTGTCCGCCGGGGACACCCGGCTGGAGATGTGGCGTTCGGACATGGTGCGGATGCTCAGCTACGGCGCCCTCGACGCGCCGCTGAACCCCGGCAAGCCGGCGTCGCCGCGGTGCCGATTCACCTCGGCCGCGGCGAGTTCGTCGGCGGTGTCGGTGCTCGAAGCGTGCCCCGACACACCGGATCTGCGGCTGACGCTGCTGCGGCCGTCCGACGAAGAGGACACCCCCGAGCTGAAGTACGTACCGCAGAAGGGGGTCGCCGACGGCACCGGTGCGCGGGTGGTGGCGGTGTCGGACACCACGACGGCGCTCTACGTGCCCACCCCGAAGCCCCGACTGGACGTCGTCGACGAGACCGGCGCGACCGTCGACAGCACCGTGGTGCCCGGCGCACCATCGGCCGACGCGACGATGTCGCGCGTCGGGGATCTGATCACGTGGTGGACCGGAGACTCGGTGATGGTGTTCTCCGCCAACGGGTTTCGCTACCGCTTCACCGTGGGCGCGTCAGGCCCGAACAAGCCGGTGGGACCGGCGACGATCATGGCCGGCCGCCTGCTGGTGCCGGTCACCACCGGCTACGACGTCTTCGATCCCGTGAGCAGCGCCGGCGAGCGCCACATCGCGTTGGAAAGACCGCCGGTCCGCGGGCCGGTGGTGCCGGCCGTGGTGGGGTCGATGCTCGTGGAGCAGCGAGGCGGCGAGATCGTCGGCCTCTCCGGCTAGATGTACTGCCCAGGCAGGTTGGTCAACCTTGTGATGGGTGGGACCTTCCCGATCGCTGAGTGTTGCCGGTGGACTCTTCTATGTCTGTCAAGCGGCCTGCCGAATGGACCCGGGCCCTTGATGGAGTCTTTGCAGACTTCGATAGAGGTGGCGAGCAAGGTAGCGCTTGAGGCAGCGGCGGATCTCCTTGGTGGATCGACCTTCCGTGCGGCGGCGTTCGACGTAGGCCCGGGTGTCTGGGTCGTGGGTCATACGGGTAACAACGGCCATGTGCAAGGCTCGATTAAGCCGCCTGTCGCCGCCGCGGTTCAGTCGGTGACGGATTGTGTTGCCCGACGATGCGGGGATTGGATTGACGCCAGCCAGGGCGGCGAACGCCGCTTCAGAGCGAACCCGGCCGGCGTGTGACCAGGCGGTGTAGACGACTGCGACGGTGACAGGGCCAACGCCGGTCTCGTCCAGAAGTACAGCGGCCTTACTGGCGCGGATCAGCTCGGTCATCTGTGTGTGGTTGGCGGTGAGTTCCTCGTTGAGTGCGACCACCCGTTTAGCCAGCCGGACCGCTTCGGTACGGGCGGCGCTCGTGGCGACGTCCTCGACACGACTGCGCCAACGGGCGATCTCATTAATCTGGCTGGCCGCCAGTGACTTTCGAGCATCGAAGCCCAAAGCAGCTACACGCAACAACGCGGTAAGTGCGTTGACGGTCGCGGTACGTTCGGTCGTCATGTGCTCACGAGCAGTGACGAGAACCCGCAAGGCCGCCCGGATACCGTCGTCGCTGCGCGGGCGGCGCAGCTGTTCAGGCTCGAGAGACAGGACTGCGGCGGCGATCCTGCGGGCATCCAACGGGTCGGACTTACCCGTACCGCGATGGGCCCGGGCATCCATTCGAGCTGCCTCCACAACCTCGAAACCAGCTTGGTTGACCGCCGAAGCGAGGCGGGCTCCGTAGGATGCGACACCTTCGATGACCCACAAGGCGCTCAGTTCACCGGCGGTGCGGCGTGCGGCCCACGAGACAGCTCGATGTAAGCCCGCATCGGTGGTTGGGAACTGATCGGTGGCGACCAATTGGCCAGTGGCAGCGACTAAGACGGCCAAAGTGTGGGTACGGGCATGGGTGTCCACTCCGATGACGAACGGGTGAGCATGCGCGACAATGGTCATGGTGGCGGGGCTTCCTTCCAGTAGCGGGGATAGATCCGGCCGCCGACGCGGCCGGCGCCGGCCTGGATGGAAGTCACTTCGGGACAGCACTGTGATGAGCCACGATCCGCCATCAGACGGGTTGGGGCAGTCTTCTGATCAAGTCACCGAGGTGGAGCCGGGCCAGCGTCGGCCGCTCACCTCAGTGCCGGACATGTCCACCGAAACGCACCCGAGGGGGCGAGTGATTGTAAGAGTCACAACCCGAGGCGAGACGACCGCCGCTAACCCTGCCAGCCAGTCCCAGACCAGCCTCGCCAAGACTCACAGTAATTGTAGGTGTGTAGCCAACCCGGCAGCGCTGATCGCCTTGTCGATTCGTTGGGATAGAAACGGGCGAAGGCCCATTCGGCGGCCATGCTGCGGTGGAAACGCTCGATCTTTCCGTTGGTCTGCGGCCGATAGGGGCGGGTTCGGCGGTGTTTGATGCCCATGTCGTGGCACGCGTGACGCCATGCGTGTGAGCGGTAACAGCCGCCGTTGTCGGACAGGACGGCTTCAACGGTGACCCCGCGAGCGGCGAACCAGGCGACCGCCCGGTACAAGACGGCCACCGCGGTAACCGCGGATTCGTCGTTGTGGATCTCGGCGTAGGCCACTCGAGAGTGGTCATCGATCACGGTGTGGACGAAAGCGTGTCCCAGCAGTGGCTGGCGGTGTCTGCTGCGACCCACCCCGGCAGTCAGGTGTCGATTCTTCTTCCCTTGAGACCGGCCCACGAACCGCCAGCCGCCACCGCTGGGGATGTTGCCCAACTTTTTGACATCGACATGGATCAACGATCCCGGGTGATCATGTTCGTACCGACGGATCGGCTCGCCGGTGCGAACGTCAATGTGAGACAGGCGATTGAGCCGACACCGGACCAGTACTGCGTGCACCGTCGAGGCTGGCATCGACAACCGTGAGGCAATCGCCAGCGGTGAGAGACGATGACGCCAACGCAGGTGGACGATCTTGCGTACCAGCTGCTGCGGTGTGCGATTCGGGCTGTGATGGGGACGGCTGGACCGGTCTGTCATGCCGGCAGCGCCCATCGCCGCGTACCGGCTCGCCCACCGCTTGGCCGTCGGCCAGGACACGTGGAAATGCTCGGCTGCCCGAACGATCGGCCAGCCCTCATCGACGATCAGACGCGCCAGCAACAACCGCCCGCGCGGAGTCAGAACAGCATTAGCGTGGACCACGAAGGTCTCCCGTTCGTTGAAGTGAAGTGGTAGCAGCTCCACTCCACGACGGGAGGCCTTCGCCAATCAACGACCGCTACAGCGAGTCGTCACACTGCTTCAACCAACCTGCCTGGGCAGTACAGCTAGACCTCCGGGGTGAAGGTCGCCAGGGACTTGCCGTTCTTCCAGTGCTTGATCAGCGACTCGGCGAACTCCCGGTAGGCGACCGCGCCCTTGTTCTTGCGGCCCGTCAGCACCGAGGACCCCGACGCGCTGGCCTCGGCGAACCGCACGGTGCGTGGGATCGGCGGCGCGAGCACGGGCAACCCGTAGCGGTCGGCGACGTCGAACAGCACGTCCCGGCTGTGCGTGGTGCGGGCGTCGTAGAGCGTGGGCAGCGCGCCGAGCAGCTTCAGATCGGCGTTGGTGATCTGCTGCACGTCGTTGATGGTGCGCAGGAACTGACCCACGCCGCGATGCGCGAGTGTCTCGCACTGCAGCGGCACCACGACCTCGTCAGCCGCGGTCAGTCCGTTGAGCGTCAGCACGCCCAGCGACGGGGGGCAGTCGATGATCACCACGTCGAAACGGTCGCTGAGCTTGGCGAGTGCCCGCTTCAGCGCGTATTCGCGGCCGGCCCGCATCAGCAGCATGGCCTCCGCACCGGCGAGGTCGATGTTGGCCGGCAGCAGCGTCATCCCCTCCGCGGTGTCGACCAGCGCGGCGTCGGGCTCGACGTCGCCGAGCAGCACCTCGTGCACCGAGACCGCGAGCTTGTCGGGGTCCTGCCCCAAAGAGAACGTCAGACAGCCCTGCGGGTCGAGGTCGACGAGCAGCACTCGCTTGCCCATCTCCACCATCGCCGCACCCAGCGAGGCCACCGTCGTCGTTTTGGCGACCCCACCCTTTTGATTGGCGACCGCCAATACCCGCGTCACAGCACCCATCTTGGCACGGCCTGCCCCGACCGCGCCGTTCGGTGGTGCTGCGCATGCGGCGGAAATGGGGCCGTGCGGCAGAATCGGACACTGTGGCACTTCTCGAACACCGGCTGATCCTGCTTCGCCACGGCGAGACCGAATGGTCGAAATCCGGAAAGCACACCGGACGCACCGAGCTCGAGCTCACCGAGCACGGGCGGGCGCAGGCCGCGGCCGCCGCCGAGACCGTCGTCTCACTGCGACTGGAGAACCCTTTCGTGATCAGCAGCCCGCGGGTGCGTGCACGGACTACCGCGGAACTGGCGGGGCTTCACATCGACGAGGTCAACCCGCTGATCAGCGAATGGGACTACGGCGACTACGAGGGCACGACCACCGAGGAGATCCGCAAGGCGGTGCCCAACTGGCTGGTGTGGACGCACGGCTGCCCCGGCGGCGAGACCACTGCGGCGGTCTGCGAGCGCGCCGACCGCGCGATCGCGGTGGCGCTCGAGCACATGGAGACACGCGACGTGGTGTTCGTCGGCCACGGCCACTTTTCGCGCGCGGTGATCACCCGCTGGATCGAGCAGCCCGTCTACGAAGGCATCCGCTTCGCGATGCCGGCCGTGTCGATTGCGGTGTGCGGCTTCGAACACGGGGTGCGTCAGCTCAGCGCGCTCGGCCTGACCGGTCGTCCGGACCCGGCCGTGTCCACGTGACCCGTGAGCCGACGTTCGTCCTCGCCGGCCCCGACGAGGTGGTGGTCGCCGATGGCGTGCACACCGCGTTCCCCCGGATCGCCGACGCGCGCGCCGCGCTCGCCTCGCACAGCGCGCCGATCATCGTCGGGGCGGTGCCGTTCGACTTGAGCCAGCCGGCGGCGTTGATCCGGCCCCAGACGATCCGCTTCACACCCGACCTGCCCTCGTGGCCGTTGCGCGAGCTCCCGGCGACGCGCATCACCGCCACGACTCCCGATGGCGCGGAGCACCGGCGCCGTGTCGCACTCGCCGTGGCGCGGCTCGCGGATCCGGCGACGGCATTGCACAAGGTGGTGCTCGCGCGCGCGGTGACGGTGACCGCCGATGGACCGCTCGACGCGCGGACACTGCTGCACCGGCTCGCGGGCAACGACGCCCAGGCCGCCAAGTTCCTCGTCGATCTGTCGGCGGCCGGCGAGGGCCACTCCGGCACGGCCCTGATCGGCGCGAGCCCGGAACTTCTGGTGGCTCGGCGCGGTCAGCAGGTCACGTGCCGGCCCTTCGCGGGCTCGGCGCCGCGGCTCGCCGATCCTGATGCCGACGCGAAAAGCGGTGCAGCGTTGGCAGATTCGACCAAGAACAGGCATGAGCACCGCCTCGTGGTGGATGCGTTGCGCGAGGCGCTGGACCCGCTGTGCACGGACCTGCAGATCGCCGAGCAACCACAGCTGACCAAGACCGCCGCGGTGTGGCACCTCTACACCCCGATCTCCGGCCGCCTGAGGCAGGCGTCGACGACGGCCCTCGACCTCGCGGTCGCCCTGCATCCGACCCCGGCCGTCGGTGGCTCCCCGACGGCCGCCGCGACGGAACTGATCACCGAACTCGAAGGCGACCGAGGGTTCTACGCCGGGGCGGTGGGCTGGTGCGATCAGCGCGGCGACGGCTGCTGGGTGGTGTCGATCCGCTGCGCTGAGCTGTCCGCCGATCGCCGTTCGGCAGTGGCACACTCGGGCGGCGGCATCGTCGCCGAATCCGATCCTGACGACGAATTGGCCGAGACGACAACGAAATTCAAGACGATACTGGCGGCGTTGGGAGTGCGCGATGACTGAGACCGACACGGAGATCCGGCCGGTGCGGCCGGGCGACGAGGCCGAGTTGACCGCGATGATCCATGAACTGGCGGCCTTCGAGCGGGCGTCGGCGGAGTGCACCGTCACCGAAGCCCAGCTGCGGGACGCGCTCTTCGGCGAGAACCCGGTGGTCTACGGCCTGCTGGTCGAGGTCGACGGGCAGGCCGCGGGCGGCGCGCTGTGGTTCCGTAACTTCTCCACCTGGGACGGCGTGGCCGGCGTCTACCTTGAGGACCTGTTCGTCCGTCCGGCGTACCGCCGGCGGGGGTTGGCCCGCCGACTGTTGGCGGCGCTGGCACGCGAATGTGTCGACAACGGCTACACCCGGCTCACCTGGGCGGTGCTCGACTGGAACACCAACGCGATCGCCCTCTACGACGCAGTGGGCGGCCGGCCGCAGACCGAATGGATCACCTATCGGGTGTCGGGCCCCGAATTGTCCGCGCTCGCATCCGAATCCGCCTGAGTGAACCAGGCGAGCCCGGTGGGGCTGAACAGCAGCGCCAGCACGGCGATGGACGCGGCCGCCACGGCGACCGCGTAGCCCAGTCGGCCGGAGCTGAACACGTACCAGGCCACGCCCAGCAGGACGAGGTTGGCGAACACCGCGATGCCACGCCCCCACCGCCGGCCGGTCACCAGAGCCCAGCCTGCGGCCGCGACGGCCGAGCCCATGACCGTGAACCACACCGCGGTGCCGTAGCCGCTGATCGCATCCTCGTGGTGGCCTGCGGCTTCCCGCACGACCAGGACGACGGCCGTCACCAGCGCGAGCGCGCCCTGCACCCCGGCGATCACGCCGGCGACGCGCACCGGTGCGGGCGTCACGGCGCGAGCCTGTCCGCCAGATAGCGGACCGCCATCTCGTAGCCGAGCGGGCCGGCACCGGCGACCACCATCTCCGCGACGGCTGACACATAGGAGTGGTGCCGGAACTGTTCCCGCGCGTGGATGTTGCTCAGATGCACTTCGGCGACCGGCAACGCGACCGAGCGCAGGGCGTCGGCGATCGCCACCGAGGTGTGGCTGTAGGCCGCCGGGTTGATCACGATCGCCGCACAGTCCTCGCGGGCCGCCTGGATGGCGTCGACGAGTTCGCCCTCGTGGTTGCTCTGGATCGCCCGCACCGACAAATCGTGTTCGGCGGCCACCTCGCTGACCCTCGCCTCGATCTGGGCCAGCGTCGTCGATCCATAGACCTCGGGCTGCCGGGTGCCCAGCAGGTTCAGGTTCGGCCCGTTGAGCAGCAGCAGTCGACGTGCGGTCACGCAGGTACGGTACCGCCACCGGGCCGCGGCACCGGCTCACAGCGCGCAGCGCGTTCACAGCCGACCGATGGGCACGGATAGGCTCAGCGCTCGTGCGTGCTGTGCTGATCGTGAACCCGAATGCGACGTCGACCACGCCGGCGGGCCGCGACCTCCTCGCCCACGCGTTGGAGAGCCGGACCACGCTGTCCGTCGCGCACACCGACCACCGCGGGCACGCGATCGAGATCGCGGCCGAAGCGGCCCGCGGCGGCGTCGACGTGGTGATCGTGCACGGCGGCGACGGCACGGTGAACGAGGTGGTCAACGGGATCCTCGGCGAGCTGGGGCCGACGAACCGCGGGCCCGCCGTCGGCGTCGTGCCCGGCGGATCGGCCAACGTGTTCGCGCGCGCCCTGGGCATCAGTCCTGATCCGCTCGAGGCCACCAACCAGCTCGTCGATCTGCTCTCGGAGTACCGGCGGACCCGCCGGTGGCGGCGTATCGGCCTGATGGACTGCGGCGAGCGCTGGGGGGTGTTCACCGCCGGTATGGGTGTCGACGGCGCCGTGGTGGCGGCGGTCGAGGAACAGCGGGCCAAAGGCCGCAAGGTGACAGCGGCGCGCTACATCCGGGTCGCGATCCGGGAGGTGCTCGCCAGCGCGCGAGAGGAGCCCTCGCTGACGCTGCACCTGCCCGACCGCGACCCGATCAGCGGTGTGCACTTCGCGTTCGTGTCGAACTCCAGCCCGTGGACCTACGCCAATGCCCGCCCGGTGTGGACGAATCCGGACACCACCTTCGAGACCGGGCTCGGCGTGTTCGCGACCACCAGCATGAACGTCTGGGCCAACCTGCGCCTGGTTCGGCAGATGTTGTCGAAGAAGCCGCGGTTGACGGCCAAGCATCTGGTGCGCGACGACGACCTGCCCGGGCTGACGGTGACCGGTGACGGTCCGGTCGCATGTCAGATCGACGGGGATTTCATCGGAGAGCGCGAAAAGATGACGTTCACCGCGGTACCGGACGCCCTTGCCGTGGTCGCGCCAGCCGCGCCCGCCGCCTCCTGACGGCCCTGACCTGCACCGGAACACATTGGGAGCCACTTCACAGGCCCGCTCATGGGCGCAGGTGGGTTAAGAGTAGTACAACGGAGTGGAGGGCCGGAAAACGGTCCGACGTAGTGAGATAGCCCACGTGTTAACGAACTGCTATTGACATCTGTTCAGCCTGTGAAAGCATCGGATGCAACAGCGCAGAAACATTTGGAGCGCTTGCGTTAACAGTCGAAGGAAAAGCTCGTGCGCTTCGCTGCGCACACGATAAGGAGTAGAACACATGGATTGGCGCCACAAGGCGGTCTGTCGCGACGAGGACCCGGAACTGTTCTTCCCGGTGGGGAACAGCGGACCGGCCCTCGCCCAGATTGCTGACGCGAAGCTCGTGTGCAACCGCTGCCCGGTGACCGCGGAGTGCCTGAGCTGGGCTTTGGACTCCGGCCAGGATGCCGGCGTGTGGGGCGGCATGAGCGAAGACGAGCGCCGCGCTCTCAAGCGCCGCAACGCTCGCACGAAGGCTCGCTCCGGAGTCTGATTCTCCGACGCGCACTTCTGCCGACGGCCCCGACGAAAGTCGGGGCCGTTGCTGTGTGAAATGAATTACACGCCAGCTATCCGCATTGCGAACGGCGGAATGGCAGTCTGAGCCACAATCCGATCGGCCTATTTCAGAATTGGCTCGTGCGTGCTCGCCGCCCGATCGGCACCCGCAACACCACGTCTGTTCCACCGTCGGGCACGTCGTGCATCCCCAGCGATCCGTCGAGTTCGGCTGACACCAGGGTTCTGACGATCTGCAGACCGAGCCGGTCGGACTTCTCGAGGCTGAAGCCTGCGGGCAGTCCGCGGCCGTCGTCGTGGACGACCACGTCGAGCCAGCGCGCCGACCGCTCCGACCGTATCGTCACGCACCCGGCGGCCGTCGTGCTGTCGAATGCGTGCTCGATCGCGTTCTGCACGAGCTCGGTGATCACCATGATCAGCGCCGTCGCACGGTCAGCGTCCAGGACTCCGAGATCCCCTTCCCGGTTGATCCGGATCGGCGAATCCACGGTGGCGACATCGTTCATGATCGGCAGGATGCGGTCGATGACCTGGTCGAGGTTCACCTCTTCGTCGACCGACATCGACAGCGCGTCGTGCACCAGAGCGATGGACGACACCCGGCGGACCGACTCGATGAGCGCCTCGCGCCCCTCGGCGTTGGTGGTGCGTCGCGCCTGCAGCCGCAGCAGAGCGGCCACGGTCTGCAGGTTGTTCTTCACCCGGTGATGGATCTCCCGGATCGTGGCGTCCTTCGACAGCAGGGCCCTGTCGCGGCGTTTGACCTCGGTGACGTCCCGGATCAGCACCGCGGCCCCCACCGCATCGCCGTGTGCCAACAGCGGCAGCGTGCGCAGCAGCACGGCCGCGCCGCCGGCGTCGACCTCCATCCGCATGCTGGAACCGCCGGCCAGGGAGTCGCGCACATGGTTGGCCAGTTCCTGCGCCTCGAAGGGATCGGAGATCAGCGGGCGGGTGACTGCGACGAGGTTGTGCCCCTCGAGTTCGGCGCTCAGCCCCATGCGGTGATACGCCGAGATCGCGTTCGGGCTGGCGAACGTGACGACCCCGGCCTTGTCGAGCCGGATGAAACCGTCGCCGACGCGCGGACTCGATCGCGACATCGCAAGATCGCCGACGTTGGGAAAGGTGCCTTCCGACAGCATCAGCAGCAGGTCCGCCGCACAGTCGACGTAGGCAGCCTCCAGCGGGCTGGCCTGACGTGGCGCCAGCGAGGTCTGGTGGGTCAGGACGGCGACGACGTGGGAGCCGTGGCGGACCGGGACGGCTTCGACGTTCAACCCGGTCCCACCATCGGGCCCGTCGATCGTGGAGCGCCCGATGGCGCCGGAGTCGAACGCCGTCGCGATGATCGGCACCGTCGAAGCCTCGGCGATGGTGCCGACCGCATCGGCCAGCAGCACGGTGGGCGCGGTATTAGGCCGGACCTGAGCGACGCACACCACGCGACCGTCATCGCGACGCACCCACATCAGGAAGTCGGCGAACGACAGATCGGCCAACAGTTGCCACTCGCCGACGACGGCGTGCAGATGGTCGACGGCGGTGCCGGGCAGGATCGTGTGCTCGGCGAGCAGATCACCGAGGGTGGACATGCGCCTGCTGTGCGGTCGCTGAGCTAGCTGATGACGGCGATGAGATCGCCGGCCTGGATGACGTCGCCGACGGAGACGCTGACCTTGCTGACCGTACCGGCGACCTCGGCGAGCACCGGGATCTCCATCTTCATCGACTCGAGCAGCACCAGCGTGTCGCCTTCACCGATCTGATCGCCCTCGCTGACCACGACCTCGAGCACACTGGCCACGATTTCCGCGCGAACGTCCTCGGCCATCTTCCAACCCCACTCATCCACCGGCGTCTTGTCGGGTCTATCGAACCACACCCGGCTGTGGACAGAGCACCAACCGGCCCGTGAGACAATGGCTGCAATCAGTCGAGTAATTCGGAGGTAGATCATGGCCAAGCGGGGCCGCAAGAAGCGCGATCGGAAGCACAGCAAGGCCAATCACGGCAAGCGACCCAACTGCGGGTCGAAGTCAGTGCGCTGATCACCTGAGCAACGACGAACCGCCCGGACTCCTCATCGGAGCCGGGCGGTTCGTCGTTGGTGGGGCAGGTTGAATCGGGGCCCGATCAGCCTCCGCGGATGATCGTGGTCTGACTGATCTGGATGCGCAGCCGCTCCCGCAGGCTCTCCGGGGCCCGCTCACCGCTGCACTTGGTGGCGATCAGGTTCTTGACCCGTTCCTCGATGCCGTAGTGCCGAAGGCACGTCGGGCATTCCTCGAGGTGGTGACGCAGGCGGTCGCGGGTCTCGACGGTGCACTCCCCGTCGAGCAGAGTCCAGACCTCGGCGATCACCGCGGCGCATTCGGGATGCTCGGGATCGATCGGGCCGATCGGCGGGGTCCAGCGGTCCTCGTCGGGTGCGCCCTGCGTGCCGCTCATGACGTGACCTCCTGGGTGGCTTCGGCCTGCTGGCCCCGGATGAAGCCGCGGTCGCGGGCCACGTCGGCCAGCAACTCGCGCAGTTGGCGCCTGCCGCGGTGCAGCCGCGACATCACCGTCCCTATCGGCGTATCCATGATCTCGGCGATCTCCTTGTACGGGAAACCCTCCACGTCGGCGTAGTAGACGGCCATCCGGAATTCTTCGGGCAGCGCCTGCAGGGCTTCCTTGATCTCATTGTCGGGCAGCATCTCCATCGCCTCCACCTCGGCGGACCGCAGCCCTGTCGAGGAATGCTCGGCGTTGGCCGCCAGCTGCCAGTCGGTGATCTCCTCGGTGGGATATTCCGACGGCTGGCGCTGCTTCTTGCGGTAGCTGTTGATGTAGGTGTTGGTCAGGATGCGGTAGAGCCACGCCTTGAGGTTGGTGCCCGCCCGGAAGGAGCGGAACCCGGCGTAGGCCTTGACCATCGTTTCCTGCAGCAGGTCCTCGGCGTCGGCGGGATTGCGCGTCATGCGCAGTGCGCCGCCATAAAGCTGATCGAGCAGCGGAATGGCGTCCCGTTCGAATCGGGCGGTCAGCTCGGCGTCCGTTTCTTCGGCAGCGGGCTTCGTGTCTGGATCCAGGGTGGCCTCGGCGGCCGACCCGTCGGTGTCAGTCATTCTCAGGAACACCGTCCCTTCTGTTGCGGCACCATCGAGGCGGTCCGGCAGACGCACCAGACGCAACGGAGCCTCTACGGCCAACGTTGGCACCATGTATCCCCTTCTGACGATCCTAGAGGTCGGGACTGACGTATTTCTTCCTGCTACCCGCAACATCAGCAGCTTTCCCCCCGAGACAACAGTGGCAGCGGCGGAGGTGTTCCCGGATACGCCTCGAGCCCGCCGTACGCTGTGCCGGTGGCCCGCGCAGCGACACCGGCGATCGCAGCCCTGGTGGCGGCCGGCGTGTCCCATACCGTGCTGGCTTACCGGCACGATCCCCGCACTGAAGCCTTCGGCGACGAGGCGGTCGACGAGCTCGCGCGCGACGGCGTGGTCGCCGAGCAGATCTTCAAGACGCTGGTGGTGGCGCTGCCGAAGGGCCTGGGCGTCGCGGTGCTGCCGGTGCCGTCGAAGCTGTCGCTGAAGGCGACCGCGGCCGCGCTGGGCGCTGCGAAGGCCACCATGGCGGACCCGGCCGCGGCGCAGCGCTCGACCGGATACGTGCTGGGTGGGATCTCCCCGCTGGGGCAGCGCAGACCACTGCCGACGGTGGTGGACTCCTCGGCGCTGCGCTGGGACCGGGTGCTGTGCAGCGCAGGCAAGAGGGGTCTCGACGTCGCGCTCGATCCGCGGGATCTGATCCGCCTGACCAACGCGGTCACCGCCGAGATCACCGCGCTCTAGGGTGATGCCCATGTCACTTGCGGGAAAAACGATGTTCATCTCCGGAGCTAGCCGCGGTATCGGTCTGGCGATCGCCAAACGGGTCGCCTCCGACGGCGCCAACATCGCGCTGGTCGCCAAGACCGCTGAGCCGCACCCGAAGCTGCCGGGCACCATCTACACCGCGGCCAAGGAGATCGAAGAGGTGGGCGGTCAGGCGTTGCCGATCGTCGGTGACGTCCGCGACGGCGACTCCGTGGCCGCCGCCGTTGCGGCCGCGGTCGAGCAGTTCGGCGGCATCGACATCTGCGTCAACAACGCCTCGGCCATCAACCTCGGTTCGATCGAGGACGTCCCGCTCAAGCGGTTCGATCTGATGAACGGCATCCAGGTCCGCGGCACCTATGCGGTGTCCCAAGCGTGCATCCCGCACATGAAGGGCCGGGAGAACCCGCACATCCTGACGCTGTCCCCGCCGGTGCTGCTGGAGCCCAAGTGGCTCACGCCGACGCCGTACATGATGGCGAAGTTCGGAATGACGTTGTGCGCGTTGGGTATCGCCGAGGAGATGCGGGAGGCGGGCATCGCCTCGAACACGCTGTGGCCGCGCACGATGGTGGCCACCGCAGCGGTGCAGAACCTCCTCGGCGGCGAGGAATCCATGAAGCGCTCACGCAAGCCCGAGGTGTACTCCGACGCGGCGTACGCGGTGTTGACCAAGCCGTCGAGTTACACGGGCAACACGCTGCTGTGCGAGGACGTGCTGCTGGAGTCCGGCGTCACCGATCTGTCGGCCTACGACTGCGTGCCCGGTTCCGATCTCGGCGTGGACTTCTGGGTGGATTCGGCGAATCCGCCCGGCTACACCCAGCCCTGAAATTCCGCGGAATAGCATTCCGGGTCGCGATCTCGCCGCTGGGGCGACCAGGAATGCTGATATGGGGAGTGGTTTGTCAAGTGGGCAGGGTGAAGCGGCGGCCTCAACCGTCGTTGCGGCCGCCGCTTCCTCGGTCAGTGCTGGTCTCGGATGCCGGGACTGGCGCGCGTGTCGTAGCGACGG
>NZ_QJUA01000061.1 GCF_003254575.1 Mycobacterium kyogaense
CCGAGCACCGGGGCGCCTCGTATCGGGTGGGCGGGCCCCGCTCGACGATCATCGACAGGCCGTCCACCGTTCCCTCCTCCTCCGCCTCGGTCGCGGCCCAACCCGCCCGCGGCCGCTGAAAGGACCACCTCTGATGTCTTTGAGCCTGCACTGGTTCCTGCCCACGTACGGCGACAGCCGGTTGATCGTCGGCGGCGGCCACGGCACGCCTGCCGGCGCCGCGCACAGCGATCGTGACGCGTCGATCGACTACCTCGCCTCGATCGTGCGTGCCGCCGAGTCGTTCGGCTTCACCGGCGCGCTGATCCCGACCGGCGCGTGGTGTGAGGACGCGTTCGTCACCGCGGCACTGCTGGCCCGGGAGACGACGTCGTTGGCGTTCCTGGTCGCGTTCCGGCCTGGGCTGGTCAGCCCCACGCTGTCGGCGCAGATGGCGGCCACGTTCGCCCGCCACGCCCCGGGGCGTCTGTTGTTGAACGTGGTCGTCGGCGGTGAGGCGCACGAGCAGAGGTCGTTCGGCGACTTCCTGGACAAGGACGGCCGCTATCAGCGCTGCGACGAATTCCTGGAGGTGGTGCGGCGCCTGTGGAGCGGGGAGACGGTGACGCTGGAGGGTGAGCACATCCGCGTCGACGAGGCCGCGTTGGCGACGCTGCCGAACCCGGTGCCGCCGTTGTACTTCGGGGGCAGTTCCGCCGCGGCAGGCCCAGTGGCCGCCAAGCACGCCGATGTGTACCTCACCTGGGGGGAGCCGCCGGCTGCGGTCGCCGAGAAGGTGGAGTGGATCCGCAAGCTCGCCGCCGACGAGGGCCGTCCGGTGCGCTTCGGCATTCGCCTCCACACGATCTCCCGCGACACCTCTGACGAGGCGTGGCAGCAGGCCGACCGGTTGGTGGCCGCGCTGGACGAGGAGACGGTCCGTAAAGCGCAGGAAGGCCTGCATCGCAGCCAGTCCGAGGGGCAGAAACGCATGCTGGCTCTGCACGAAGAGAACCGACGCGCCGGCAGTTGGCACGACGCCCGCACACTGGAGGTGGCGCCGAACCTGTGGGCGGGTGTCGGCCTGGTGCGCGGCGGCGCGGGCACCGCTCTGGTGGGCAGCCATCAGGAGGTGGCCGACCGCATCGCCGAGTACGCGGAGGTCGGTATCGACGAGTTCATCTTCTCGGGCTATCCGCATCTGGAGGAGCTGTACTGGTTCGGCGAGGGCGTGGTGCCGATCCTGCGGGAGCGCGGATTGTTCACCGCGACGACGAAAACCACTGCAGCGCCGTCGATCCCGTTTGTGGGAGCCAGCCGGTGATCACGTCCGTCGACGACGTTCTGCCGGTTGCTCGATCTCTGGCCGAGGACATCGCCGTCGGCGCGTCTGAGCGCGATGCCCAGCGCGTCCTGCCGCACACCGAGATCAAGGCTTTGAAGGACTCCGGCCTGCTGGCCATCACGGTGCCGAAGCAGTGCGGCGGTATCGCCGCACCGGCGGCCGTCGTGGCTGAGGTGTTCCGCCTTCTCGCCCATGCCGATCCGTCGCTCGCTCAGATACCGCACTCACACTTCACTTTCCTGGAGGCACTTCGCCTACAGGGCACCGTCGCACAGCACGAGCTCTTCTTCGGCGAGGTCCTCGCCGGTGCGCTGGTGGCCAACGCGCAGAGCGAACGGGGTCCCCATCCGATCGACGTGGACTCGACGACGTTGACGCCCCGTGCTGGCGGCGATTACGTGCTGTCGGGCCGTAAGTTCTACAGCACCGGGGCGCTGTTCGCCGACTGGGTCGTGGTGCGTGCGTCGCGCAGCGACGGCTCCGGTGAGGTCCCGGTGGCGTCGACGCCGAAGGCGGTCGCGTTCGTGCCGCACGACGCACCAGGGCTCGACGTCGTCGACGACTGGGACGGGATGGGGCAGCGCACGACGGCGTCGGGGACCGTGACGCTCGACGACGTCATCGTGCCGGCAACGCACGTCGTGCCGTTCAGCCCGATCTTCTCCGGGCCGACCACCTACGGCGCGCGAGCACAGTTGTGGCACAGTGCCATCGACGTCGGTATCGCCACCGGTGCACTCGCGGCCGGAGTTCATCAGGCCGGCCGTGCCAGAGCGCATTTCGAAGCGCGTGTACCGGCGGCCGTCGAGGATCCGACGGTGATCAACGCCGCGGGAGAGCTCGCCGTCACGGTCCGCTCCGCACAGGCGTTGCTGGCCGAGGCGGCCCGCCGGGTCGACGAGGCGTCTGCGCACCTGACGGAGGAGTCAGCCGCCGAGGCGTCGGTGGCCGTGGCGGCGGCCAAGGTGGGCGCGGTGCGCGCGGCACTGGCCGCCTCCAACGGGCTGTTCGAATTGGGCGGCACGCGAAGCGCTTCCGCATCGGACAACCTGTCACGGTTCTGGCGCGACGCACGCACGCACACGCTGCACGATCCGACGCGCTGGAAGCTGCAGCACATCGGCCGCTACACCCTCTCGGGCACGCTGCCCCCGCGGCACGGGCAGATCTGAGTCGCGTGTAGCGCGCGCGATTTCGTGGGCAGGGTTGTCCGGCGACTGTGTGGGTACAGGACCGACTAGTCATCGTCGCCCCCGCGAAGGAGTCAGTCATGTCGACGCCCCTGTCCGACCAGGCCAAAGAGATGCTGGCCAAGGCCAACCCCGCGGTCATTAGCACCGTGCGCTCCGACGGCCAACCGGTGTCGGCGGCCACCTGGTACCTGCTGCGCGGCGACGAGATCCTGGTCAACATGGACGAGGGTCGAGTCCGCTTGAAACACATGCGGAAAGATCCCCGGGTCTCGCTGACGGTGCTGGACTCCGACGACTGGTACACCCACGTCACCGTCATCGGTCGCGTCACCCGGATGTACGACGACGACGGACTGGCCGACATCGACGCACTCTCGCGGCACTACAGCGGTCAGGAGTACCCGCAGCGGGACCGCCGACGGGTCAGTGCCGTCATCCAGGTCGACCGGGTGCACGGGTGGGGGTCGCAGAAGAACAACGACCAGCCCGGTTAGATCGGGCGTGTGCGCGGCACCGCGGACACTGTACGGGCATCTGCGGTGATCCGACCGACTTCTGTTCTGGCGGAGTCAAATCGGTGCGCGTCCGCGCGGGTGTGGTCCACTGTGCTGTGGTGACCGATCTCGCCACCCGCCCCAGACTCGCACAGGCGCGCGCCCACTTCGCTGATGTGTTCGCCGAGATCGCCGCCGGGACGCGGGACCGTGAGCTGACCGGTGTGCTGCCGGTGGAGGCGGTGACGCTGTTGAAGCAGGCCGGGTTCGGGACCCTGCGGGTGCCGGCCGAATTCGGCGGGTGGGGGTTGGACTGGACCGAGATCACCGCACTGTGGATCGATCTCGCCGCGGCAGACGCGAACCTGGCGCAGGCGTTGCGCGGCCACTTCGTTCTCGTCGAGGACACTGTGTTCCGGCACCGCCGCGGCGAGGACCAATCTCGCTGGTTTGCGCGCTTCGTCGCGGGCGAGATCGCCGGCAACGCCTGGACCGAGACGGGCTCGACAGCCATCGGAGATGCGCAGACGACGGTCACTCATCGCGACGGGCGTCATGTGGTGAACGGACGCAAGTACTACACGACGGGCACGATCTTCGCCGAGTGGGCGGATGTGTACGTCAAGGACGGTGACGGCTGGGCGACCGCGGTGGTGGACACCCGCCAGCCTGGCGTGGTGATCCACGACGACTGGGACGGTTTCGGGCAGCGCGGCACCGGAACGGGCACCACGGAATTCACCGATGCGGTGGCCGACGATGTCATCCCTTTCGAGCGCAGGCACCCCTACCAGACGGGGCTGTACCAGTTGAATCTGGTGGCGACGCTGGCCGGCATCACCCGGGCGGTGCTCACCGATGTGACCGCCGAAGTGCAGCAGCGTGATCGGAACTACTCCCACGCCAGCGCCGCGCGCGTGCGTGACGACGCACAGGTACTGGGCCGGGTGGGTGACATCTGGGCAGCGGCCTACACCACCGAAGCCGTGGCCCTCAGGCTCGCCGAGGCGATCGACGCGGCCGCAATCGCTGACGATGCAGCGCTCCCCGGCGCGGCCGAACGCACGGAACTGGAAGCGGCGGCAGCCCAGTTGACCGCATCGCAGCTGGCGATCGACGCGGCATCGAATCTTTTCGACACGCTCGGCGCGTCGGCCGCCTCCCGCGCCCGCGGATTGGATCGGCACTGGCGCAACGCCCGCACCGTCGCCTCGCACAATCCACGACTGTTCAAGGCGAAAGTCCTCGGCGCCCACGCTGTCAACGGCACTCCCCCGCCGTACGCCTGGGGCATCGGCCGCACGCAGCGCGACAGTTAGCCGAGCCGGTCGCCGCTCGCGGTGTCGAACACGTGGGCGTGCTCGGCCCGCACATCCACGGCGACCGTATCGCCCGGTACCGGTGCAGTAGGCCAGCCCGCCACCGCGGCAGCCTCCACCACGGCGGTCAGACGGTGCTCCCCCACTCGGACGATCAGAACGTAACGGGGGCCGAGTAATTCGACCAGCTCCAGCGTCCCGTTACCCGACTCGTCGGGGGTGACGGTCAGGTCTTCAGGCCGGACCCCGAGCGTGACGTCGCCGCCGGGGGCGCCGGCCACCCTGGTGCGCAGCGGCCCGGCCTCGAACACCCCGTCGCGCACAGCGCCGGGGATCAGGTTGGTGCTCGGCGAGCCGATGAAGCCCGCGACGAATGTGTTCGCCGGCCGCCGGTACAGCTCGGCCGGGGTGCCTGTCTGCGCGATGCGTCCGGCGCGCAGCACCACGAGCTGGTCGGCGATCGTCATCGCCTCCTCTTGGTCGTGGGTGACGTAGAGCGCCGTGATGCCGGACTCCTGCTGCAGCCGCCGGATCTCAGACCGCAGCTCCACCCGCAGCTTGGCGTCGAGATTGCTCAGCGGTTCGTCGAACAGGAACAACGCCGGAGTGCGCACGAGCGCGCGGGCGATGGCCACCCGCTGCTGTTGGCCGCCGGAGAGCTGGCGTGGCTTGCGATCCAGCAGCGCCGTGATCCCCACCCTCTCGGCTGCCTGCCGAACCCGCTGCGCAGCAGCATCTCTGGGGACACCGGCGTTCCGCAACGGGAAGCCGATGTTGCGTTCGACACTCAGGTGTGGGTAGAGGGCGTAGTTCTGGAAGACCATCGCCACGTCGCGTTCGGACGGGGTCGCGGCGGTGACGTCACGTCCCCCGATGTGCACCGCGCCGCTGTCGGCGGATTCGAGACCGGCGACGATCCGCAGCGTGGTCGACTTCCCGCACCCTGACGGCCCGACGAGGACGGTCATCGATCCTTCGGGCAGCGACAGGCTGATTCGGTCGACGACCGTCGTCCGCCCCGAGGATGTGTCGAAGGTCTTGGTGATGTCGCGGAGTTCGACCGCACTCACTTGGTGGCTCCTGTCGTCAGCCCGCCGACCAGATAGCGCTGAGCGGCCAGGGCGAGTACGTAGACCGGCAGGATGCCGAGCAGCCCGGCCGCGGCCTGCTGTCCGAACTGCACGTTGCGGTCACCTTGGAACAGGGACAACCCGACGGTCAGGGTCTGACTCTCCTTGGTCACGGCGAGGTACACCGCGAAGAGAAAGTCGTTGTAGCTGAGGAAGAACACGACCAGCAGGGCGGCCACCACGCCCGGCAGGAGCAGCGGCACCACCACTTTGGCGAAGATCGCGGCGGGCCGCAGCCCGTCGACGGCGGCGGCCTCGTCGATCTCGACGGGGATGCGGCGCACGAAGCCGTCGAGCAGCCAGGCCGCGACCGGCACACCGGCGATTCCGTTGACCAGGATCAGCCCGCCGACGCTGTTGACCAACCCCACCGAGCGCAGCAAGAAGAACAGCGGGATGATGGCGACGATCGGCGGTGCGCAGTAGCTGGCCAGGAGCACGGTGAGCAGGCGCTCTCCACGGACATGGCGGGCCGCGACATACGCTGCCGGAGCAGCGATCACGACGGCGAGCACCGCGGCGCCCACGGCGGAAAGCCACGAGTTCTGAAGCATGGTGCCCAGCTCGATGGTGTCGAACACCTTGACGACGTTGCTGAGCGTCCATGCGCGGGGCAGCAGGCTGGAGTTCAGCACGTCGGATGCGGGCCGCACCGCGAGCGATACCAGGTAGGCGATGGGCAGCAACGCAACGACGACGGCGCCGGCCAACGCGATCCGACTTCTCACGTGTCGGCCTTGACCGCGCGCGCCCGCAGCGTCGTGACCACCGTCGCCACCGCACCGACCACCAGGCCGAAGACCAAGGTCTGCGCAGCCGCGGTACCCATGTCGAAGCTGCCCCGCAGCCCGGTCTGGTAGATGACGAAAGGTGTCAGCGTGGTGGAGAAGCCGGGTCCGCCGGAGGTGATGACGACGATCGAGTCGAAGACCTTGTAGCCGATCACCAGTTCGAGCACCGCGACGGCCCATACCGTCGGCCCGATCGCGGGCCAGGTCACGGTCGTGAAGGTGCGCCAACGCCCGGCGTTGTCGATGCGTGCGGACTCGAGGAGTTCGGGCCGCACGACCCCGAGCGCAGCGAACGAGATGAGGGTCGCGAACGGCGTCCACTGCCAGATGTGAATCACCATCAGCACGATCAGCGCTCCCACGCCGGACCCCAACGGGTTGACACCGCCCAGGCCGACGGCCGCGAAGATCCCGGCCAGACCGCCACCGACGGGCGCCAGCAACAGCTTCCATGCGACGCCCACCAAGACGGGTGCGGTCACCAGCGGCAGCAACAGCAGCGCCCCGGTCACTCCGAAGCCGCCGCCGCGGTGGCGCAACAACAGGGCCAGGGCCAGCCCGAGCACAGTGGTGATCACAGCCACGACGACAGCGAACAGCGTGGACTTGCCCAACGAGGGGACGAACGCCGGCGACGCGAAGGCCGACGCCACGTTGGCGCCCCCGGTCAAGCTCCGTAACGGATGGGCCAGAGACGATTTCGTCACCGTCAGCGCAACGAGATACACCGTGGGGTAGACCAGGAACAGGATCAATCCGGCGATCGCGGGCGCGGCCAGCCACAGCGGAACGCGCCGAATCATGTAGCGGCGCTCTCCCATCCGCGCTGCGCATTCTCCAGCGACTGCTCGACGGTCTGACTGCCGCTGATGGCCAGCGCCAGCTGATCGACGAGATCCTGCAACAGTTTCGGCGCACCGGCCTGCTTCGGCCACACCAGAGGGTCGCCACCGAGCCCCTGCCGGATGGGCCCGATCGCCTTGGTGACCACCTTGGCGTACCCGTCGGAGTCGAGAACCTCGCCGCGCACGGGGTCGATACCCGCACCGGCGGTGGACGACGTCACGAGGTTCTGCGGGCCGGCAGTGGCCCAGTTGATGAAAGCCGCCGCGGCATCGGCGTTTTTCGTCGCCGTCGAGATACCGAGGCCGAAGCCGGCATCCAGCGCGGTGCGCGGCGTGGTGTTGGCGCCCCCGACCGGCAGCGACACCGCGCCCCACTTGCCGGCGATCTGCGACGCGGTCGGGTCCTCTGCCCGCAGCGCCATGTCGGTCCAGGTGTCCAGTAGTGCGCCCTGACCGGTCAGGAACGCTGTGTTGGCCTGGTCGAAGCCGATCTGCAGCGGGGTCGGCAGAGCGGCGGGCGCCACTGCGACCAGGTGCTTGAGCGCCGCGATCGAAGCATCGGAGGTCAAGGCCGGTTTCCCGCTGCTGTCGAACAGGTTTCCGCCGTAGCCGGTGAGCCGGTTGATGTACGAGCAGCCGAGGATCATCGGGACCTGTTGGCCTGACACGATGGCGCCGTATGCGGCGCCGCGCGCGTCTGTGGTGATCTTGGCCGCGACGTCGTCGTACTCGTCCCATGTGGTGGGCGGCGTGACGCCGTACCGATCGAGCAGTTCGGCGTTGTAGAAGAGGATGTGGATGTCGCCGTCGTAGGGCAGCCCGTAACGCTTCCCGTCGAGCAGCGTGTACGGATCGTAGATCGACTTCAGGTAGCCATCCACACCGATCTGCTTGGCGTTGGCGTCGATCCACGGCGTCAGCTCGGTGAGCGCCCCCGCGTCGACGAGGTCCCCGAGCCCGAAGTAGAAGTAGTCGAAGACGTCGAATTCACCTGTGCCGCTCTGCACGTCGAGAATCTGCTTGCTGGTCAGCTGGTCGTAAGGGGAAGCGGTCACGTCGAGCGTCCCACCGGTGGCTGCTGCCCATTTCGGGGCCAGGACGTCGCGGAACGATGTCACGTGCGGTTGGTTGACGAGCAGTTTGAGGGTGACACCGTCGAATCGGCCCGACAGCGGCGCGGTGGACGGCAGTGCCGAGCTGGTGCTCGACGATCCGCATGCGGCCAGAGCCGGAGCGAGCACGGCCGCACCGCCGGCGAGACCGAGCAGTTGGAGCGCACGACGGCGCGAAAGGGCAGGAACGTTCACACCGCGACACGCTACGAAAGCCCGCGGGCTCTTCCGAGGGAAAAACTCAGCCCGAGTTTTGCACCTCAGTCCACCGAGCACGGTAGCGCTTTGACACCGTGCACGAACACTGATCGGAGTGTGTCCGGCGGTGCGGTCGCATGCAGGTCGGGAACGGCGTCGGCACCGACGGATCGGCCGCACGCATGGCTCCCATACTTGAAAGTATTGCGCCACCGTGACGCGATTGCATACTTTTGAGTATGTTACCGTCACGCCATGACCGCGACGGATTCGGCGCCGGCCGTGATCGACGCCCACTTCGTGGAGCGAATTGCCGAACGCGCCAGCATCACTGAGGAGCTGCGCCGCCTGCCCGACGCGACCGTTGCCGAGGCTCGGAACAGCGGGCTCTTCGAGCTGCTTCTGCCCGCCCGCTACGGCGGCACGCAGGCCCCGTTTCCTGCAGTGCTCGAGCCGGTCCGACAACTCGCTCACGGCTGCACATCGACAGCGTGGACCCTGGGCTTCTATGCCCTGCACAACTGGATGATCGCGCTGTTCGACGAGCAGGCCCAAGACGAGATCTTCGCCGCCGGAGCCGTTCTCGCGCCGGCACCGCTGGCTCCGTCCGGTCGGGGCGAGCCGATCGACGGCGGCTACCGGATCACGGGCCGTTGGTCATGGGCAACCGGGGTCATGCACGCCGACTGGGTCCTCGTCGGCGTCCTGATCGGTAGCGGTTCGTCGATGTTCCCGGCACTGGCGGCGCTCCCGATCGACGATGTCACGGTGGCTGATGTCTGGCACACCTCAGGCATGCGGGGCACGGGCTCCAACGACGTGATCGTCAACGACGTGTTCGTCCCTGCACATCGGATAGTGTCCGTACCGAAGGTGTATGCCGGCGACAGCCCGGGTGCTGCCGTGCACGCGAGCGACACGTATCGGTGGCCCATCGTCTCTGCGTTGGCCCTGACAGCCTGCATGCCGGTGCTCGGTACCGCCGAACGCGTGGTGGAGCAGTTCGCGTCGCGGCTCGAAGACCGCGTCCTGGCCTACGGTGGCGGTACGCAGAAAGATCAGCCGGCAGCCAAGATGCGCCTCTCTGAGGTGACCATGCGCGTGGCGGCCGTCGGTGGGCTCGCATTTTCCGTCGCCGACGACATACAGAGTGCGGTATCCCGCGGTGGCGCAGTCGATCTCCGACTGCGCGCACGCGCGCGGGCCACCGCCGCCCACGTCGTACACGAATGCCGCGCCGTCATCGGCGATGTGTTGGGAGCGGCCGGGGCGAGCGCCCATTTCCTGGACAATCCGATGCAGCGGGCGCGACGCGATGTCGACATCGTCGCCGGGCACGCCGTCTTCGACTACGACGTCAGCCGCGAACTCGACGGCGCGTTGCGCGTGGGCGCCTCGATCTCACCGATCGCAATGGTCTGAGTCACTCCGGTTTTCGTGGCCCTACACTGGCGCCGTGGCAGGTTCCGAACGCCGAGGCGCAAGTCGCAGCTCTGCCGACGAGTGGTTACGGACCGGCTTCGAGATCCTCGCCGAGGACGGCTTCACCTCGTTGAAGATCGACACGTTGTCAGCTCGGCTGGGCATGACGAAGGGCAGCTTCTACTGGCACTTCACGGACATGGCGGCATACAAGGCGGCATTGGTGTCGGCGTGGGCCCAGTGGCGCGACGACGACCACCGTCAGTTCAGCGAACTGGCGGCGCTGCCGGCGCGAGAGCGGTTGATCAAGATGACCGCGTTTCTGGTCAGCCCGCGTCAGTGGATGCTCGAGCGGGCGATGCGGGAATGGGCCCGCACCGACCGCGCCGCAGCCCGCAGCGTCAGAGCCGCCGACCGCCGCGCACGTGCCGCGGTACGCCAGGCGTTCATCGACAGCGGCTTGAACGAGGACATCGCGGAGCAGCGATCACAGTGGCTGTTCGCGATCGGCATCGGTGCGCTGCACCTGTCGAGTTCGAAGTCACCGCAGATTCCGTCCGCACAACGACAGGAACTCGTGGATTTCCTGTTGCGGCCCTGAGACCGCACTGGGGCATACGCCTCAGCAGAGCGAGCCGGCGAACACCGCCCCGGTCATCAACGCGACCACGATCGCGACCGTCGGCAACCCGCTGGACAGCGCCAACACGACACCGGTGATCCCGGCGATGAGCACCGCCGCCATCACGAACCCGATCAGCCAGTTGACGGGGTGAGCGGCGTGGGATGGCTTCACGTCCTGCGGGACCATCGCACTGTCGCCGATTGCGGCCATAGTCGCCCTCCTTGTGATGACGGACACAATATAACCCCGCAATGGCGCAAATCACAGCAGTAACAGCGATACCCGATATCGAAAGCCCCACTAACAAAAGCGATTAGGCGATCTAAGCGAGGCTTGGGCGCAGCCCCGGTACGTTCGCAGATGTGCGGCGCAGGAGGCTGGTCGTGGCGACGGCCCTGACGGCCGTCCTGGTGCAGTGCGCGTCCCCCCACCCGTCGGCGCCGACGACGACGCCGGCCACAACGAACACGTCGACTTCGCAGCCCCAGACACTGCAACCCCAGCCACCCGCGATCAGCCCCGTCACCGCCGCTGATCTCGGCGCGACCTGGCGACCGGGCTGCCCGGTCTCCCCCGATCAGCTGCGTCGCGTCGAGTTGGACCACTGGGGGTTCGACGGCCGCCTGCACCGCGGCGAACTGGTGGTCAACGCCGAGATCACCGGCGCGGTGATCGATGTGTTCGCTCGGCTCGCCGCCCTGCGCTTCCCGATCGAGAAGATGCGCAACCCGGACCGCTACCCGGGCGCCGAGGACGAACTCTCGATGCGCGACAACAACACCTCGGCGTTCAACTGCCGCGGCATCCCAGGGTCGAGCAGCTGGTCCTGGCACGCCTACGGCCGCGCCGTCGACATCAATCCGCTGGTCAATCCCTCCGTCGATGCCCGCGGTGGCCGCATCGAACCGGCGACCGGCGCAGCGTGGCTCGACCGCACCCGCCACGATCCGGGCATGCTCCACGACGGCGATCCGGTCGTGACAGCGTTCGTGACCAGGGGCTGGAGCTGGGGCGGCCATTGGCGCAACCCGCTGGACTACCAGCACTTCGAACTTCGATCATGATCTAGATCACACCCGCGCCGAAGCCGTGAACCGAAGCGACGGCCGCGTCGTGTCCTCTCCAGGCACACCGACAGGAGACGAAGCTGCTCACTCGAATCGCGTCGCTCGCCCTCGCCGCCCCGCGCAGGATCGTCGCAACCGCAGCGATCCTCACCGCGCTGCTCGCGATCGTCGGTGTGCCGGTCGCCGCCCGCCTGTCCCCGAGCGGCTTCGCCGATCCGGGTTCGCAGTCGGCCCGGGCGTCGCGCACCCTCGCGGACACCTTCGGCCAGGGTGATGTCGCCATGGTGATCGTGGTGTCCTCACCCGACGGCGTCGACAGCCCGGCGGCGCGCAACACCGGCGAACGCATCGCCGCGCAGGTCAGCGGCCGGGCTCACGTCGCCACCGTGTCGTCCGCCTGGACCGCCCCGCCGAGTGATCGGGCCGGCCTCGTCAATCGCGACAGGACCGCCGGGCTCGTCGTCGTCGGCATCAGCGGAACCGAGGCCGAGCAGCAGAGTGAGGCCGCGCAGATCGACGAGCTGGTCACGCGTGACGTGCCCGACGGCGTCACCGTGCGCACCGGTGGCACCGCGATGGTCAACGTGCAGATCACCGAGCATTCGCAACGGGACCTGCTGATGATGGAGGGCCTGGCGATCCCGCTGAGCTTTCTGGTCCTGGTGTGGGTCTTCGGTGGGCTGCTCGCCGCGGCGCTGCCGGTCGCGATCGGGATGATGGCCATCGTCGGTGCCCTCGCGGTGCTCAGGGCGGTCACCGCGTTCACCGATGTGTCGATCTTCGCGCTGAATCTCGCCACCGCGATGGGCTTGGCGCTGGCCATCGATTACACGCTGCTGATCCTGAGCCGGTACCGCGACGAGCTGGCCGCGGGTGCCGACCGCGCACAGGCCATCCGGACCACGATGGGCACCGCCGGGCGCACCGTGGTCTTCTCGGCGACGACGGTGGCGCTGTCGATGTCGGTGATGGTGCTCTTCCCGATGCACTTCTTGAAGTCGTTCGCCTATGCGGGCGTGGCGACGGTGGCGTTCGCGGCCGCGTCCGCGGTGGTCGTCACCCCGGCCGCGCTGGTACTGCTCGGCGACCGGCATGCGGCTCTGGACGTCCGCCGCCTCGCTCGTCGGGTGCTGCGCCGTGCCGAGCCCGCGCCCGTCCCCGTGCACCAGCGCTTCTGGTATCGCTGCGCGAAGGCCGTGATGCGCCGCGCCGTGCCCCTCGGTCTGGCCGTCGTTGCGCTCTTGGTCGTCGCGGGCCTGCCGTTCCTCGGCGTGCGGTGGGGCTTTCCCGACGACCGCGTGCTCCCCCGGTCCGCATCGGCCCATCAGGTGGGCGACCAACTGCGCGACGAGTTCGCCGAGAACACCGACACCGCGGTCACCGTCGTGCTGCCCGATACGCGCGGCCTGGGTCGTGCCGAGCTGTCGGCCTACGCCACTGATCTGTCCCGCGTCTCCGACGTCGTCGCGGTGTCCGCTCCGACCGGGACCTATGTCGACGGGAATGCCGCCGGTCCGCCGTCCGCGCCGACCGGTGAGCGCGACGGTGCCGCCTATCTGACGGTGTCCAGCAGCGCGCCGCTGTTCTCCGATGCCTCCCAGACCCAGCTGGACCGACTGGAGGCGGTTGCTGGACCGGGTGGCCGGGCAGTGGAGCTCACCGGCACCGCCGCAGCCAATCGGGACAGCGTCGCTGCGATCACGTCCACCCTCCCCCTGGTTCTCGGCTTGATCGGCGTGATCATGTTCGTGCTGCTGTTCCTGCTCACCGGCAGCCTCGTCGTACCGTTGAAAGCACTTGTGCTGAACGTTCTCTCGTTGAGCGCCGCGTTCGGCGCACTGGTCTGGGTGTTCCAGGACGGGCATCTCGGCGGCCTGGGCACCACGCCGACCGGCACCCTGATCGCGAACATGCCCGTGTTGTTGTTCTGCATCGCTTTCGGCCTGTCGATGGACTACGAGGTGTTCCTCGTCGCCAGAATTCGTGAGATCTGGCTGCGCACGGGAGATTCCGACGAGTCGGTGGCACTCGGTATCGCCTACACGGGGCGCATCGTCACCGCCGCGGCGCTGATCATGTCGATATCGTTCGCGGCGCTGATCGCCGCCAGCACCTCGGTCATGCGGATGTTCGGTCTCGGACTGACACTGGCGGTGCTGGCCGATGCGACGCTGGTGCGCATGGTGGCGGTACCCGCCTTCATGCGGTTGATGGGGGGCTGGAACTGGTGGGCCCCGCAGTGGCTCAGCCGGATTCACCGCCGCCTCGGTGTCACCGAGGGTGCGGCGGTGCCTTCTCGAGAACACACGGAACGGATAGCACCATGAGCCCTGTCAGTGTCATCGCCGGCGTTGCCGGCGCCTTACCCGAACATCGGTACAGCCAGCAGGAGGTCACCGAGACATTCCTCGCACTCCCCGGCTTCGAGGGTTTCGCCGACGTCGTGCGTGCCCTGCACGAACACGCAAAGGTGCAGAGCCGCCACTTCGTGCTGCCCCTCGACAGATACCCGACACTGCGGGATTTCGGCGAAGCCAACGACATCTACCTCGAGCACGCGGCCGACCTGGCCTGCGAAGCGCTGAGCGCGGCGCTGGACGAGGCCGGTCTGCGCGCGGCGGATCTCGACATGATCATGACCACGACGGTGACGGGCATCGCCGTGCCCTCGCTGGACGCCCGCATCGCGTCCCGGCTGGGGCTGCGGGCCGATGTGCGCCGCGTCCCGCTGTTCGGACTCGGTTGTGTCGCAGGGGCGGCCGGGATCGCCCGACTGCACGACTATCTGCGGGGCGCACCCGGACACGCCGCCGCGTTGATCTCGGTCGAGTTGTGCTCTCTGACGTTCCCGGCTGTCGAACCGACGATGGCGAGCCTGGTGGCCAGCGCGCTGTTCGGCGACGGGGCGGCTGCGGTGGTCGCCGTCGGCGAGGAGCGCAGCCGTCGCCTCGATCCGCATGGGCCGGCGGTGCTCGACTCCCGCAGCAGGCTCTATCCCGACTCACTGGACACCATGGGGTGGCGGGTCGGGAGCAGCGGCTTGTCACTGGTGTTGTCGGCAGACCTTCCCGATCTCATCGATCGGTACCTGTCCGATGATGTGACGGCCTTCCTCGGCGCCCACGATCTCGCGGTCGACGACATCGCGGCGTGGGTGTCACATCCCGGGGGTCCCAAAGTGATCGAGGCGATCACGTCGACTCTCGATCTGGGGCCCGACGCGCTGGAGCTGACGTGGCGTTCGTTGGCCGAGGTGGGAAACCTGTCCTCGTCGTCGGTGTTGCACGTGCTGCGGGACACGATCGCCAAGAAGCCGCCGGCCGGTCGACCCGGTCTGTTGATGGCGATGGGACCGGGCTTCTGCGCGGAGTTCGTTCTGCTCGGTTGGCGGTGAGCGGTGCTCGCCTACACCGCGTTGATCGTCGCCGTCGCCCTGGAACGGATCGCTGAACTCGTTGTCTCTCAACGTAATCTGGCATTCAGTCGGCAGCGTGGCGGCGTGGAGTACGGCGCCGGGCACTATCCGGTGATGGTGGTCCTGCACACGGCCCTGCTGGTCGCCTGTCTTCTCGAGGCGGCGCACCGAGATTTCCTGCCCGCGCTGGGATGGCCGATGTTCGGCGTCGTGCTGGCCGCGCAGGGCCTGCGGTGGTGGTGCATCAGCACCCTCGGTCACCAGTGGAACACCCGGGTGGTCGTGGTGCCCGGCGCCGGCCGGGTCACCGGCGGACCGTACCGGTACGTCTCCCACCCCAACTACGTGGCCGTGGTCGCCGAAGGCATCGCACTGCCGCTCGTCCACAGCGCCTGGATCACCGCGGTCGTGTTCACCGCACTGAACGCCATCCTGCTTCGCACTCGGATCGCCTGCGAGAACCAGGCTTTGGAGAGCCTGCGGTGATCGATCTGGTGGTCGCCGGTGGCGGGCCCGCGGGCCTGGCCACCGCATTGGCCGCCGCCCGACTGGGCCTGGAGACCGTGGTGGTGGAACGGCGGCAGGCGCCCATCGACAAGGCGTGCGGCGAGGGACTGATGCCTCACACCGTGCGTCATCTCGCGGCACTCGGCGTCCATCCCGACGGGGTACCGTTTCGGGGCGTCGCCTACCTCGACGGCAGGCGCAGGGTCAGCGCCACATTCGACGACGGTCCCGGCCTGGGGGTACGGCGCACGACGCTGCACCAGGCGATGCTCGGCGCCGCCGAAGCTGCCGGGGTACGCGTCATCGGCGGCGCGATTGACACGATCGAACAGCACCCGGACAGCGTGTCGGTCAACGGTTTTCGCGCACGTTATCTGGCTGCCGCGGACGGGCTGCACTCGCCGATCCGGGCGCAGCTGGGCTTGCAGCGCCCCGCGGGTGGCCGACGCCGGTGGGGCCTGACCCGCCATGTCGGCGTCACGCCGTGGACCGACCGCGTCGAGGTGTACTGGGCTGCTGAGCCCGACGCAGGCGAAGCGTACGTGACGCCGGTCGCCGACAACTGTGTCGGGATCGCGATCCTGACGTCGCGCCGCGGCGGATTCGACGACCACCTCGGGGCGTTTCCCGCTCTGCGCGAACGTATCTCGGGATCAGCGCACGGTTCCGATCGTGCCGCCGGCCCTCTGCGGCAGCGGGTGGCGCGCCGCGTCGCGGGCCGGGTGATGCTCGTCGGCGACGCCGCCGGCTACGTCGACGCGCTGACCGGCGAGGGTCTGGGATTGTCGTTCGCCGCCGCTCGCTCGCTTGCCGAGTGCGTTGCCACCGACCAGCCTGCCGCTTACGAGCGGCTCTGGCGTCGGTCGACGCGCCGCTACCGCCTCATGACCTCGATGATGGTGCGCGCGAGCGCATCACCGCTGCGGCGCGCGATCGTGCCTGCCGCACACGGATTGCCGACGGTGTTCGGGCGGGCGGTCAACCTACTCGCCCAGTAGCACCCCCGCCTCGCGGTACACCGACACTGCATCGCGCCCCATGCTCTTGGCGGCATAGAGCGCCTTGTCGGCCCGGTCGAGCAGATCACGCACCGCCAGGTCGTCGTCGGTGACCCACGGCCGCAGCGTCGCCACGCCGACGCTGACGGTCACGGTTCCCTTCGGGGCTCCGGCGTGCGGTATGGCCAACGAGCGGATGGCCGTGACGAGCCCTTTCGCGAAGCCGCCCGGGTCGTCGCATCCGGAGCAGACGACCGCGAACTCCTCGCCGCCGTAGCGCGCGGCGACGCACATACTCGGGTCGGCGAGGTGGGCCAGCACTTCGCCGATGTGCCGCAGGCAATCGTCTCCCGCCTGGTGACCGTAGAGGTCGTTGAACGACTTGAAGTGGTCGATGTCGACGAACAGCGCCGTCACCTGCTCCTCGGCGGCGCGGGCCCGCACCCAGAGGTCACCGGCACGCAGGTCCAACCCGCGGCGGTTGGCCAGACCGGTCAGCGGATCGGTGTTGACCATGTCGGTGAGCGACTCCTGCACTTCCCGCTCCAGCGTCACATCGCGCATGATCGCAGCGGTCAGGCCGTCTGCGGTGCGCCGGCTGTGCAGCACGTACCAACCCCACGACCCGTCGACCCGCAGGACGCGAAAGGGTTCCGAGGCGCCTTTTAAGACGGCCCCGATTGCGGCGGGGAAATCGTCGAGGGCCGCGTGGTCGTCGGGGTGAACTTGGCTCAACCATGCCGACTTGGCGATGGGCCCGCCCGGGATGTCGAGGATCTCGTGGCCCTGACTCGCGCGGTGCAGCACGGTGCCGTCGGCGTCGACGACGATCACCACATCGCCGGTCAGCTCGGCGATCAGCTCGTAGGCCTGGTGGCTGACGTCCTCCAGGGCGGCCAGCCGCATCCGGTCCTCCAGCGCGGCGGCCACGAGCACGAGCATCGTGAACGCGCCCAGGACGAACACCTGCGCAGAGATCAGGGCTTGACCGGGGTCCTCGAGGGACAGCGCGAACGGGCCGTAGCCGGCGAACGTGCCCCCCAGTGCCATCGCCGAGCCGACCGCCGTCGCGGCGAATGCGGCCGCGATCCCCGACCGGATCAGCACCAACAACGCGGGCAGCCCGGACAGGAACACCAGCACGAAGCTCGACATCGTCGCCGACGCGGCGAACAACGCCACCGTGACCGCGATCATCGTCGCGAACCACGCCGTGTCGCGCCAGCTGTGCGGGCGCACGTAGTGCCGCCACCGCAGCATGAGGGGCACCAGGAACGCGATGCCGACGGCCTCGGTCAGGTACCACGCCATGGCGGCGTGCAGAAGCTGTCCGGGTGCGGTGCCCACCTCGCCGTTGATCACGAGCCCGGCGACGCCGATCGGGCTGGCCAGCGCCGGCCCTAGGTAGACGCCGTAGAGAAGGAATTGTTGCCAGCTGCGCAGCGTGTCGGTGCGCCCGACCACCCAGTCCTGGTCGCGGTGCAGCATCGTCGCCGCGAACACCACCGCCGCGAGCGTGGACACCACTCCGATCTCGGGGGCGATCCCCAGCGCCAGTCGCGCAGGGATGACCTGGACCGCCATGAATGCGGCCAGATAGGCGGGCCACTGACGGCGCGGCGACGTGAGCAGGGCGACCAGCTGCGGCGCGACGGCGGGCCACACCATCGCATAGGACCAGCTGTCCAGGTGGACCAGGGCGCGGACGGCGAAGCACGTGATACCGACGACCAGCGTCCAGCCGAGCAATCGGGACAGCGGCGGGACGCCGAGCACAGCACGACGCGCCACCGTGGGGTGTGCGCCCGTCGCCATCGGAACAGTGAACCGCGTCGACAACCGGCGCGCCAACGTTTGCGCACAACCTCCTCGAAGGTGTCGTTCACGATCAGGATTCATTGTCGAAACATGGACCGGCCAGAATGACCCGCGTGACCGACCTCGTGAACTCTGCCGCCGATCAGTCTGCCCAGGTGAACGGCGCTACACCCGGCCCTACCGGTCAGACCCGGACGGGCATGACCGCTGACGCTCTGCGCGCAGCGGTCACCGACCACCTGGTGTATTCGATCGCCCGCCCATCTGCGGTGCTGACACCCGAGCACTACTACCGCGCGCTGTCGCTGGCGGTGCGCGATCGCATGCAGAAGCGGTGGATGGCGACGACGCAGGACTGGCTGGACCTGTCGGCGAAGGTCACCTGCTACCTGTCGGCGGAGTTCCTGATGGGGCCGCAGCTGGGCAACAACCTGCTCAATCTGGGTATCGAGGACGAGGCCCGGCAGGCCTTGGCCGCCCTCGGCCAGGATCTCGACGAGATCCTCGACTGTGAGGGCGAGCCCGGGCTGGGCAACGGCGGCCTGGGCCGGCTGGCCGCCTGCTACCTGGACTCGCTGGCCACGCTGGAGCGGCCGTCCATCGGCTACGGCATCCGCTACGAGTTCGGCATCTTCACCCAGGAGATCCAGGACGGCTGGCAGGTCGAGAAGACCGACAACTGGCTGGTGCACGGCAACCCCTGGGAGATCGACAAGCCTGACGCCAACTACCTCGTCAACTGGGGCGGGCACACCGAGACGTACGAGGATCTGGCCGGCAGATTGCGGGTGCGGTGGGTACCGCAGCGGGTGCTCAAAGGCGTCTCGTACGACACCCCGGTGCAGGGCTACGGCGTGAACACGTGCAACACGCTGACGCTGTGGAGCGCCCGCGCCGTCGAATCGTTCGCCCTCGACGCGTTCAACAGCGGCGACTTCTACAAGGCCGTCGACCAGGAGGTGGTGTCCGAGACCGTCTCCAAGGTGCTCTACCCCAACGACGAGCCGGAGGCCGGTAAGCGGCTTCGCCTGCTTCAGCAGTACTTCTTCGTCACGTGTTCGCTGCAGGACATCCTCAACATCCACCTCGAGCGGGCGAATTTGCCGCTGTCGGCACTGCCCGACAAGTGGGCGATCCAGCTCAACGACACCCACCCATCGATTGCGGTGGCCGAGTTGATGCGCCTGTTGATCGACGAGCACCACCTGGCGTGGGAGGAGGCCTGGGATCTGACGGTGCGCACGTTCGGGTACACCAACCACACGCTGCTGCCCGAGGCGTTGGAGACGTGGTCGCTGCATCTGTTCGGGGAGGCGCTGCCGCGCCACCTCCAGCTGATCTACGAGATCAACGACCGGTTCCTGGCCGAGGTGCGCGATAAGTTCCCCGGTGACGAGGACCGGGTGAGCCGCATGTCGCTGATCGGAGAGGACGGCGGCAAGTCGGTGCGGATGGCGCACCTGGCCACCGTGGGCAGCCATGCCATCAACGGTGTCGCCGCACTGCACTCGGAACTGCTGAAAGCCAGTGTGCTGAAAGACTTCTACGAGATGTGGCCGGAACGTTTCGGCAACGTCACCAACGGCGTCACCCCGCGGCGGTTCCTCGCGCTGTCCAACCCGGGGCTCCGGGGGCTGCTCGACGAGGCGATCGGGCCCGGGTGGTTGACCGATCTGGAGCGGCTGCACGGCCTCGAGTCGTTCATCGAGGACGTCTCGTTCCGGGCACGGTGGCGAGAGGTCAAGCGGGCCAACAAGTCTCGGCTCGCCGAATACGTGCACTCGACGACGGGCATCGAGCTGGATCCGCTGTGGATGTTCGACGTGCAGGTCAAGCGCATCCACGAGTACAAGAGGCAGCATCTGATGGTGCTGCACATCGTGGCGCTGTATCACCGGCTGAAGACGAACCCTGGTCTGACGATTCCGCCGCGGGTGTTCCTGTTCGGCGGCAAGGCCGCACCCGGCTACTACATGGCCAAGCGGATCATCAAGTTGATCACCGCGGTCGGCGCGACCATCAACAACGACCCCGACGTCAATCGCTACATGAAGGTCGTGTTCCTGCCGAACTTCAACGTCAAGAGCGCGCACCTGGTGTATCCGGCGGCCAATCTGTCCGAACAGATCTCGACCGCAGGCAAGGAGGCCTCGGGCACCGGCAACATGAAGTTCATGATCAACGGGGCGCTGACCATCGGGACGCTCGACGGCGCGAACGTCGAGATCCGCCAGGAGGCCGGCTCGGAGAACTTCTTCTGCTTCGGGCTCACCGAGGATCAGGTCGTGGCGGTCAAGGCCGACGGGTATCGGCCGCAGAGCTATGTCGAGCGCGACCCCGAGCTCGCCGCGGTGCTGGAACTGATCGCGGGGGGAACGTTCACCCACGGCGATACCGAGGTGCTTCGCCCCGTCGTCGACAACCTGATCGCCCACGATCCGTTCCTGGTGCTCGCCGACTACCGGGCGTATGTGGACAAGCAGGCCGAGGTGTCGCGGGTGTGGCTCGACGACGAGGTGTGGACGCGGATGTCGATCCGCAACACGGCCCGCAGCGGGATGTTCTCGTCGGACAGGGCGATCCGCGAGTACTGCGACGAGATCTGGGGCGTGGGCCCGATGAGCGTCGACCTCTAGCGATTTCGGCGTGTTTGCCGTCGCTCAGCGATCTGTGGTGTCTCGGGACATCGCTGACATTTGTGTCGCGGGACATCGCTGACACTCATGATGGCGGTTTGGGTTCGCGGGTGCGGTAGGTACGGGCGGTTTTATCGGCCTGTTGGTAGCGGCGTGTGGG
>NZ_QJUA01000062.1 GCF_003254575.1 Mycobacterium kyogaense
CCGTCCAACTTTTCACCCTCGCTACCAGCAAACCCACTAACGACGGCCAACCGGCCATCACCAAGCGCGCACGCTCACGTGAGGCAACGACCACCCCTACGCGCGCATCTTGACGTGAGGCAACAGGCGGCTACCTGTGGCGAGGCGGGCTGGTGAAACGAATGAGACGAAAGGGATAGAAATCCCGCCCGCAGGTCACGGTCGCACGAACCACCGGTGCAACCAGCGCTCCAGGGATGCCCCGTCGCCCGGCCCGCCGGCCGCGGCGAGATACCCGTCCGGCCGGACAAGCAGCCAGCCCGACGCAACGCCTCCATCGCGCACGCTCACGATCCCCTCCCAGTCCCGCGCGACGTCGACCACCGCGCCAGCGTCAGGACCGGCGAACAGCGTCAAGGCGCCGAGGTCGAGCGCGTCGTAGCGACCGTCCACATCCGGCACGCGGTCGCCCGCGCGCATCGCTCCGAGATCGCCCGCCTCCAGCGCAAACTCGCCGCCCCGGTAGCCGGCCGACAGCTGCCCGAACATCGATGCCGCCGCGTTCTGGACAGCGTCACGCGCCAGCGCCCGCGGCGCCATCCGGACACGCAGCGCATGCACCAGGGGATTGGTCGAATTGAACACGCGGGTGCCGATCTCGGTGAAGCGCAACACCTTTCGGACCACCGGAAGACGCTCGGAGGAGTAGGTGTCGAGAAGATCGGGTCGGGCACGCCCGTCGAGCACCATCGCGAGTTTCCATCCGAGGTTGATCATGTCCTGGATGCCGAGGTTCATCCCCTGCCCGCCCGCCGGGCTGTGCACATGCGCAGCGTCACCGCCGAACAGCACCCTGCCCGAGCGCAGATTCGGCACCGCGCGGCTGTTGATGCGGAACTGCGAACTCCAGTTCAGCCCGTGCAGCCGCGCCGGCACCTCGACCGTGCGATCGAAGAGCTCCTGCATCTCGGCGACCGTGGGCGCGGCTCCGTGCGCCGCCAGTACGCCGGTGGGGTCGGTCGCCATCATGCGAAAGCGTCCGTGGCCCATGGGAAATGCAGCGACGAAACCGCTGCGCGCCAGGAAGATCGACACCTGATCTTCAGGCAGTGCGCCATCGATGTGCAGGTCGGCCAGCACGTAGTCGTGCGGCAAAGTGCGCCCGGGGAAGGGCACCCCCAGCGCTTTGCGGATCGAGCTGTGCGGGCCGTCGGCGGCGATCACGTACTGCGCCTCGATGCACTCGTCCTCACCGGCGGCGGAACGTACTGTCGCCGAGACAGACCGGGAGTCATCGCGTATCGACACGACGTCGACTCCGCGTTCCACCTTGACTCCCTGGCGGCCGAGCTGTTCGGTCAGGAGGCGTTCGGTCTCCGATTGGGCGAGCATCAGGATGCCGTTGAACGCACTGGGCATTCGGCTCAGTTCGACGCTCGCGAGATCGCGCCCGTCGGCGTGTAGCGCCGCTGCCCGCACCGTGTTGCCCAGGGGCAACATCTCCTCTCCGACGCCGCGGACCCGGAGCAACTCGAGCGTGCGTGCCTGCACGGCCAGGGCGCGGGACTCCGGCGACGGATGTGACGCCCGGTCGACGATGCGTACGCCGACCCCGAGTCGCGACAGTTCGAGCGCGGCCGCCAGGCCGGTGGGCCCGGCGCCGACGACCAGGACGGGAATGCGTGATGGAGCGGTCACCGGAACTCCTCAGATAAGTCAACAACTGATGACTTCGACTGTAAGCCGATCCGACAAGATGTCAACAGTTGATGACTTATTCGGTCGAGGACCTCGCCGCAGGCCACGGCGTATCGGCGACCAGACACAGCGCGCGGGTGATCGCGGCGATCTCGGACACCAACACGCGAGCCGATCCCTCGACCGACTCGTGCCCCGGGACCGAGCGGCGCACCCGCTCGGCGGCGGCCGTCAATTCCTCGGTGTCGACACTCCACGGATCGGTGACGGTCACCGGTTCACCACACAGCACCTCGACGAACTCATCGACCGCGCGCACGAACGGCCGGTGCGGTTGCGGGAACGCATCGACGGGCAAATTGTCCTCGAGCGTCGCGCACGAACTGGTGATCGAGTTCAGCACCGCGCGATAGCACCGCAACCACCGACGCTGCTCGGCCGAGACCAGCCGGGCCGCGCCGGAGGCGGCCTCGAACGCCGCCCGAGCCCGGAACGTGCGCTCCCACGCTGCGGCGCGGACCTCTGTCGCACTGTCGATCTCGTGCAGGTAGACCTTCACGACCGTGGCGGCGTAGTCGATCTCGGTCTCGAGGAGTTCACCCGCCCGCTGCGCGAGCCGGGTCAGCGGGTCGTCGGGCATCAGTACATGGGCCAGCACGGCCAGCGCTCCGCCGACCGACGTCGCGATCAGCACGTCGCGCGGGTCGACGAGGACCGCTGCGTGATCGATCCCGAGGATGAACGCGGTCGTGGCCGCGACGGCAGCGGCCATCGCCAAGTAGCCGTACCGCGATGCCACATGGGCGAAGACCACGGCGGCACCGGCGAGCACGGCGAACACCGCCGGCGCGGCGTGCGCCACGACGGCGACGCACGAGACCAGCAGCGCACCCGCGGCGACGCCCGCAGTGCGGCCCACACAGCGGGTGTAGGTGTGCGCGGTCTCGGGGCGCAGCACCATCAGCACCGTCAGCGCGATCCAGACCCCGTCGCCCACTGCCAACACGCGCCCCAGCACGCACGCCAGGACCACGGCGACACCGAGGCGCGCGGCGTGGCGCAGAACAGGGGAGTGCCGGTCGATCCTGTCCCGCAGGTCGGCGGACGCCCACTGGACCCGTGTTCGCAGATCCGCCGGCGTGGCGTGGAGTCTGTCGTTCGGTCGCCTCGCGGCAGCGAGGTGCAGATAGGTGGAAAGTCGTTGCGCGGCAGCCTGTGCGTCATCACCGGCCGCGGCGACGGCGGCGTCGAGCCGGTGCAGCGCGGCATCGACAGCAGCGCGTGCCGACCGGTCCGGATCGGCAAGCGCAGTCAGGGTGGCTGCGGTCGCATGCAGCACATCGGCTGCGCCGGCGCTCGCTCCGAGGTCGGCCAGCGAGGCGCCGATGCGCCCGGGCACCACGTACCAGTTGCGGTAGCCGGCGGATCGGCGCGTCGGGTGGGCCGTGTCGGCGGTGAACGCAGCGCGCAGGGCGATCATCGGCTCGGTACTGCCCACCGCCTCCTCGGCACGGGCAGCCAGCCGCGTCGCGTCGTCGGCGAGCGAGCGGTACGCGGTGACGAGTGCCTCGCGCTGAATCCGCCAGCGGCGCGGCGGCCAGGCCGCCGCCACCGCGGCCTGCAGCGCACCCGCGCACACCGCCAGCGCGGCCGTCCCGACAGTCGACGCCCAGGTCGGCGCCGTCGACGCGGTGGCGATCAGGAGAGCTCCCGATGCGCCGGCGATCAGCCCGGCAGACGTGCCCCACACCCAGGCCAGCGCGGCGAGCGCGCACCAGGCACCGGCAGCGGCGACGACAAGCCAGAAGAAGGTCGACGTCGAGGTGCCCACCAGGATCGCCACGCCCATCACGACCGAGGTGAACAACACCCGCAGGGTTCGTCCGCGCGGATCCTGCTGCAGCGCCACGACTCCGGCGATCGCCGCTGTTCCAGCCACCGCGGTCGCGGAACCCGCCGGGCCCCACTGGATCGCACACAGCGCGGCCACCACGGTGACCACGACGCTCCGCAGCACCGGAGCCGCCTCCGGAAGGGCCGCGCGCACCGTCTCGCCCGTGATCATCTCCCCATTCTGGCCCGGGGTTATCGTCGCAGCGTGGAGAAAGTGATCCTGACGTTGCGTGGCGCGCCCGGCGACGAGGCGTGGTGCACCCGATTGCGCACCGAGGTCGCCCAGCAGCTGGCCGACACCGGTGTCGCCGGCCTCACGGTGAACGTGCGCGACGCAGCCGTCACCGACTCGCTGATGACGCTGACCACCCTCGACCCGCCGGTCATCGGTGTCGCCAGCATCTGGACCGACCAGTATTACGGCAGCCAGATCGCAGCTGCCACAGAGATCCTGACGGCACACTGCGAGGAACTCGCGGCCTATCTGGTCACCGAGTCCGTCCCGCTGAAACCGCCGCCGACCCCACCTGGAGAACGGACCCCGGGCCTGGCCAACGTCGCGCTGTTGCGCCGCCCGGCCGCGCTGGACGAGGCGACGTGGTTGAGCCGCTGGCACCGCGACCACACACAGGTGGCGATCGACACGCAGGCCACGTTCGGCTACACCCAGAACACGGTCGTGCGCGCACTCACCGCAGGAGCAGAACCGATCTCCGCGATCGTCGAGGAGCTCTTCCCGCTGGCGGCGACCACCGATCTGCACGCCTTCTTCGGTGCGGCCGACGACGACGACCTCTCCGACCGCATGACGCGAATGATGGCCAGCACCTCGGCCTTCGGCGCCAACGAGAACGTCGACACCGTGCCGAGCAGTCGCTACGTGGTGCGTGACCCGTTCGCTACGCTGCTGCGGTGACTCTTCGGATCAGTGATGACAACAAGGTTCGCACGCTCACGCTGGACCGGCCCGAAGCGCTGAACGCCTTCACCGAAGAGCTCTACCTCGCCACGGCGACGGCGCTGGACGAGGCATCCGCGGACCCCGACATCGCCGTGGTGCTTCTGACCGGCGAGGGCCGCGCGTTCAGCGCAGGCAACGATCTCAAGGAAATGCAGGCGCGCATCGCCGACGGTTCCTACAGCGGTGGCAGCAACTTCCCCCGGATGATCACCGCGCTCGCCGACCTGACCAAACCGTTGATCTGCGCGGTCAACGGCGTCGGGGTGGGCATCGGCACCACGATCCTGGGCTACGCCGACCTCGTGTTCATGTCGGCCACGGCGCGTCTGAAATGCCCGTTCACCAGTCTCGGCGTCGCACCGGAGGCGGCGTCGTCGTATCTCCTGCCGCAGCTGATGGGCAGACAGAACGCGGCGTGGATGCTGCTGTCCTCGGAGTGGGTGGACGCCGAGGAGGCGCACCGGATGGGCATCGCGTGGAAGGTGTGCGCGCCCGAGGAACTGCTCGCCGAAGCCCGGCGTCACGCCGATGTGCTTGCAGCCCGGCCCGTTTCGAGTCTGACGGCGGTCAAGCGCACGATCGCGCAGAGTTACCGGGCTGGGATCGCCGACGCGACCGCTCGGGAGAACGCCGAGTTCGCCGACCTGCTCGGCGGGGCAGCCAATGCGGCTGCGTTGGATCAGTTCAGCCAGCGACGCTGACTGCCTGCACGGCAGCTGACTGGGCGAAATGCGCTTCGATGATCGCCCGAAGGTTGCGACGGCATCGGCCGCAGTCACCGCCGGCACCGCAGGCCTCGGCCACGTCGCGCGACGTGCGGGCGCCGTTGGCCACGAGCTCACCGACGACGTGGCTGGTGGTGCCGGTGCACAGGCAGACGAACATCCGTTACGCCCATCCTCACTGTCGTGGCCATGTGGTCAGTGCAGCCTTACCTTCAGTAGCGAAGTCTAGCCTTACTTTCCGAGATCGGTCCAGGCCCATCTCGCCGCGGCGGCCGGAGTTGCGGCAGTCGAGCGCGGCGGTGCACTAGATTGAACGTGCCCGCACGACAGTCCGTGCGCGACATTGACCCGGTTGAGGAGCTAGCCATGCAAGGGGATCCCGAGGTTCTGAAGTTGCTCAACGAGCAGCTGACGAGCGAACTGACGGCGATCAATCAGTACTTCCTGCACTCGAAGATGCAGGACAACTGGGGCTTCACCGAGCTGGCCGAGCACACCCGCAAGGAATCCTTCGAAGAGATGGTCCATGCGGAGAAGATCACCGACCGCATCCTGCTCCTCGACGGTCTGCCGAACTATCAGCGACTCTTCTCGCTGCGGGTGGGTCAGACCGTGCGGGAGCAGTTCGAGGCCGACCTCGCGATCGAGTACGAGGTGGTCGGACGGTTGCGGCCCGGCGTGATGATGTGCCGCGAGAAGGGTGACGCGACGTCGGCCACCCTGTTGGAAGAGATCCTGGCCGACGAGGAACTGCACATCGACTACCTCGAGACGCAGTTGGAGCTGATGGGCAAGCTGGGCGAGGAGCTCTACCTGGCGCAGTGCGTGTCTCGTCCGCCCAGCGTCGGCGCGAACTAGAACGCGTTACACTTTCGGCCATGAGCCGAATCGGGGACTTCGCCGACGACGACGTGACCGGCTTTGCGGTCACGTCGCCAGAGCTCGGAGCGGCGATGGCTCGCTTCAGCAACGCGGTGTACACCAAGAATCGGCTCCCGATGCGTACCCGCGAAGCCGCGCGCATCGTGATCGCCTACGCCAACGAGTGCGTCACGTGCCAGAACACGCGCGACAGCGAGGGTGAGGCCAACGGCATCACCGAGGAGTTCTACGACTACGCCACGCAGTGGCGGACGTGGCCGGGGTACAGCGACTCCGAACGCATCGCGATGGAATTCGCGCACCGGTTCGCCACCGATCACACCGGACTGCGCGACGACGAGGACTTCTGGGCCAGGGCCAAGGAGCACTTCGACGACGAGCTGCTCACCGACCTGGCGATCTCCTGTGCGATGTGGGTCGGCATGGGTCGCATGCTGCGCACCCTCGACATCGGACAGGCCTGCGCGATCACACTGTGAACGCGACGGCCCGGCGGCACAATGACCGCATGGCCGCCAAACCGCTCGCCGCCGCCGCGATCGCCCAGCTCGAATCCGACGGCGTCGCCACGCTGATCGGCACCGTCGTCAACCCGGCAGGATTGATGCACGCCAAGACCGTGCCGCTGCGCCGGATGGGTTCTTTCGCCGATCCCGGACTCGGCGCCAGCCCGGTGTGGCATGTGTTCACCATCGACAAGGTCGGCATCGCGTTCAGCCCGGCCACCGGCGTGGTGGGGGATCAGCGGATCCGGATCGATCTCAGCGCGCTTCGCATCCTCGGCGACGGATTCGCTTGGGCGCCCGGCGATTTCCACAGTCAAGACGGCACCGTTGATCCCTTCTGCACACGCGGCACACTGCGTCGCGTCGAGGACCGTCTCGCCGAGGCCGGGCTCGACGCGCTGGTCGGTCACGAGATCGAGTTCCTGCTCGTCGGACCCGACGGTGCCGCGCTGCCTGCCGATCTGTGGGCCCAGTACGGGCTGGCCGGAGTGCTCGAGTTCGAGGGCTTCGTGCGCGACGTCACGGCAGCCGCGACGGCGTCCGGGGTGGCCATCGAACAATTCCATCCCGAGTATGGCGCGAACCAGTTCGAGATCTCGTTGGCTCCGCTGCCGCCCGTCGCCGCGGCCGACGCGGTCAGTCTGATGCGCATCATCATCGGTCGAGCAGCGCGCAGATACGGTGTGCGCGTCAGCCTGTCACCGGTGCCGTTCGCCGGAAGCGTGGGATCGGGTGCCCATCAACACTTTTCACTGACCCGCGACAGCGCCCCACTCTTGTCCGGCGGAGACGGCCCCGGCGGCATGACCGCCGAGGGGTCGTCGGCAGTGGCAGGCGTGCTCGCGGGCCTCGCCGAGGCGCAGGGGGTGCTGTGCGGGTCGATCCTGTCGGGGTTACGGATGCAGCCGGGGAGCTGGGCCGGCGCGTACGCGTGCTGGGGCACCGAAAACCGCGAAGCCGCAGTGCGTTTCATGACTGCAGGGCCGGCCAACGTCTACGGCGCCAACGTCGAGGTCAAGATCGTCGACCCATCGGCGAATCCCTACCTGGCCTCGGCTGCGATTCTGGGCCTTGCGCTCGACGGCATCGAACAGGGCCGGCAATTGCCTGCGGAGGTGGCGGTGGATCCGTCGTCGCTGTCCGAGGCGCACCGCGCGGAGGCAGGCATCACGGTGCTGTCGACCGATCAGCGTGCCGTGCTCGACGCCCTGTACCGCTCGACGACAATGCGCAGCGTCCTGGGCGATCCGGTGGTCGACGCGGTGCTTGCGGTGCGTCGCTACGAGAACGAGACGTATGGGCACCTGAGCCCTGAAGAGCTGGCCGAGAAGTTCCGCCTCGCCTGGAGCGTGTGAGCGTCCGCGAGTCTTGACAACATACAACCAATTGGTTGTATGTTGTCCAAGTGGACGTGCTCGACGAAGACCGTGCTGATGCGTTGTTCCATGCATTGGCCGACCGCACTCGGCGCGACATCGTGCGCCGCGTCCTGGCGGGGGAGCACTCGGTGTCCACGCTCGCGGCCCACTACGACATGAGCTTCGCCGCCGTGCAGAAACACGTCGCGGTGCTCGATCGGGCCGGGTTGATCACCAAGCGGCGGCACGGTCGCGAACAACTGGCCAGTGGCGAGGTCACCGCGATCCGGTCGGTGTCGTCACTGCTGGCCGAGTTGGAACAGGTGTGGCGCGGCCGCGTCGCCCGCATAGACGACCTCATCGCCATCGAGAACGCCGCCTCCGTAGACACACCATCCGAAGACACCGCATCCGAGAACATCCGAGAGGAATGACCATGCCCGTCACCGATGTCCACCACGATTCAGAAGCCCGCAGCCTGACGATCGTCGCCGATTTCGCCGCGCCCGTCGAGCGCATCTGGCAGATCTACGCCGATCCGCGTCAGCTCGAGAAGATCTGGGGGCCACCGGAATACCCGGCGACTGTGGTCGACCACGACCTGCGACCGGGCGGGCGTGTCACCTATTACATGACGGGGCCCGAGGGGGAGAAGTACGCCGGCTACTGGGACGTCACGACGGTCGACGAACCCCACGGATTCAGTTTCGACGACGGCTTCGCCGAGCCCGACTTCACGCCGAAAACCGACCTGCCGGTGTCGAAGAACGTGTTCACGTTCACCGGCCATGACGGCGGCACTCGCGCGACGTACGTCAGCACCTACGCCTCGGCCGAGGCGCTGCAACAGGTGCTCGACACGGGCATGATCGAGGGCGCGACGTCGGCGATCAACCAGATCGACGGTCAGCTCTGAGCAGTCAGACGAGTCCGGTCGCGTCGAACACCCAGGACATGTCCGCGGTGGCGAAGTCCTCCAGCCAGCTGGGCGGGGCGTGGTTGGCCAGCGCCCCCATGTCCCAGTAGTCCTTCCACAGCGAGATCTTGCCGTCGACCACCCGGTGCACCGTCACGAACTGCAGCACCACTGATTCGCCTGTGGCCCAGTGCCATTCCTCGTGGTGTTCGTACATCAGGTCGGTGCCGTTGCTGACCATCAAGCCGGGGAAGTTCTCGTAGGACGCCAGCGGATCCAGACCGATCTTGAGCCGCTTGACGATGTCTTCGGGACCGCGCGCCGCCGCCGCGGGACCGACCGGCATGTCGAGATAGATGCAGTCGCGCGCCAGGAAGGTCTTCAGCTCCTCCCAGTCGCGGGCCGACAGCGCCGCCCACATGCCCGCGACGGTCTGCTCAGCCGACACGGGTCAACACGTCGGACGAGGATGCCAGGGCCCGGACGCGGTGCGCGGCACGAAGGAACCGGCCGGTTCGCTGCGCACCGACGAGGTCGGTGAGCGCACCGTCGCGGAACACCGCGCGTCCGCCGACGAGTACCGCGACCACGGTGTCGTCGTTGCGGTTGACCATCCGGGGCAGGCCGCCGTACTGCTCGACCGGCGATTCGGCGTAGCGGTCCAGCGACTCGTCCAGGCGCTCGGGGTCGATGACGACGACGTCGGCACGGTCGCCGATCCGCAGGTGCCCGGCGTCGATGCGGTACCAGTCGGCCAGTTCACCGGTGAGGCGATGCACCGCGGCCTCGATGCTCATGAAGGGCTTGCCTGCCCGCTGCGCGTCGCGGACGTGCCGTAACAGTCGAAGCCCCATGTTGTAGAACGCCATGTTGCGCAGATGCGCGCCGGCGTCGGAGAAGCCCATCTGCACACCGGGATCGCGCGCCAACGCCTTGAGCACTTCCGGCCGGTGATTCGAGATCGTCGTACGCCACCGCAGCGCCGCGCCGTGGTCGAGCACCAGGTCCAGGAAGGCGTCCACCGGGTGCAGCCCGCCCCGATCCTGGCCCACCTGACCGAAGGACTTGCCGATCACCGAGGCGTCGGGGCAGTCGACGATCTCGGCGTCGAAGAAGTCCCGATGCCACACCCGCATGCCGAACTTCGCGTCGTAGTCGCGGCGGAACCGGCGCCGATAGTTCTCGTCACGCAGCATCGCGTTGCGCTCCACCTCGTCGCGCAGGTGCAGGGCCGCCGCGCCGGCGCCGAACTCCTCGAAGATCACCAGATCGATGCCGTCGGCGTACACCTCGAACGGGACCGGCAGGTGCTGCCAGCGGAAATCGCCGCCCAGCCCGTTGACCAGCCGGGCCAGCGGACCGAGGATCTTGACCGCCACCGGGTTGGACTTCACATCGGCGGCCGAGAGGAGGCTGGTCTTGAGCGGATTGCGGATGATGCCCAGGGATTGGAACGCCTGCGAGCCGATGTTGAACGGGTTCTCGATGTCGGGTCCTGACTGCAGGACCCGACCTGCGCGCCGCAGCAGCGCCTTGAGCCGGCGCAGCTCACGCGGCTTGGCATAGGTTGAGGGCAGGGTCCGCGAGCGACAGACCTCGCCGTCGAGCTTGTCGAAAAGCAGCTGCTGCGAGGACATTCCGACGAACCCGGCGCGCAGCGCCTCGGTGAGCATGCGTTCCATCTGCGCCTGTTCGGCCTTGGTGGGGCGCTCCTCGGAGCGGGTCGCGCGGTCCAGCCCCATCACCGCGGCGCGCATGTCCGAGTGGCCGATGAACGCCGCGACATTGGGCCCCAGCGGGCGATCCTCCAGCGCGGCGATGTACTCCTCGCCGTTGCGCCAGGTCTTGTGCTGCTCGATCGCCGCAACCACGTGTTGGCGGGGGATCGCCTCGACCCGTCCGAAGATGTCTCCGGCGTCGCCGCCGTCGACGTAGACGGTCGACAGCGAGCACGAGCCGAGCAACACGGTGGTGACTCCGTGGCGCAGGGATTCCGACAGCGAGGGTCCGCCGAGCACCTCCACGTCGTAGTGGGTGTGGATGTCGAGCATGCCGGGCAGCACCCATTTCCCGGCCGCATCGATGACGTGGTCACAGTCGGCATCGGCGAGGTCGTCCTCCGTGATCGCCGCGACGTGGCCGTCCTTGATCGCGATCGTGCGCACGGCAGACGGGGCGCCGGTGCCGTCGAACCATCGGCCGTTGCGGATGATCGTGTCGTAGCTCACAGTGCTGCTCACGTCCTCATCGAACAGGGCGTCACGACAGGTGTCAACGACATCGTGAACACTTTCTTCGAAATGTCTACGCCAACCGCGGGCGCATAATCGAGAAGGTGACGCCGCTGCAGCGCTACATCGCCGAAGAGATCGCCACCGACCACGTCGAAGGCCTGCTGTCCCGCCGGGAGGCGTTGCGCCGGCTCGCCCTCCTGGGGGTGAGCGCGGCCGGCGCCTCGGCACTGATCGCCGCCTGCGCCGACAACGCGAGCCAGGCTCCGAGCAGCTCGTCCACCCCGGCTCCGTCGGCGCAGCCATCACCCCCTGGTCAGGCCGGCGCACTGCCCACCACGCCGGTGACCTGGGCCGGCCCCGCCGGGGCGCTCCAGGGCGCATGGGCGCAGGCCGACAACCCGCGTGGCGGCATCCTCGTCATCCACGAGAACAAAGGCCTCACCGACTGGGTGCGGTCGGTCGCCGGCCGGCTCGCCGGCGCCGGCTACTCGAGCCTCGCCGTGGACCTGCTGTCCGGCCGCGGCGGCACGGCCACGTTCACCGACCCCGCGGCCGCCACGGCCGCACTCGGCGAACGTCCCCCCGCCGACATGGTGGCCGACCTGCAGTCCGGCATCGCCGAGGTGGCCCGCAGAACCCCCGGGCGCAAACTCGCCGCGATCGGGTTCTGCATGGGCGGCGGGCTGGTGTGGCGGCTGCTCGACACCGGAGCCCCGCAACTCGCGGCGGCCTTTCCCTTCTACGGGCCCACCCCCGACGACCCCGACTTCTCGAAGTCGGCCGGGGTCGCCGTCCTCGGCTTCTACGGCGCGCTCGACCAGCGGGTCAACGCCACCGAACCGGCCGCGCGCGCCGCCCTCGAGAAGGCCGGCCTGGTCCACGAACTCGTCACCGAGCCGGGCGCCAACCACGCCTTCTTCAACGACACGGGAGAGCGTTTCGACCAGACCGCGGCCGATGACGCCTGGCGCGGCACGCTGGACTGGCTCGTCGTCCACGTCGGCTGAGGAGGCCACAGCCACCGGCTGTTCGGCGACCCGCCACCTCACCGTCTACTTCCGCACATCCGGGCAGGCTCTGATGCCACCATGCGGGTCGTCCAGGTGGCCAACTTCTACGGGCCCCGATCCGGTGGCCTGCGGACCGCGGTCGATCGCCTCGGCGCGGAATACCGCGCCGCCGGGCACGACGTGTTCCTCGTCGTGCCGGGATCTCGCCGTGAATGGACCACCACCGCCACCGGTGTCGTACGAATTACGTTGCCCGCCGTCGAGATTCCGTTCACAGGCGGTTACCGCGCGGTGTCTCCCCGCCCCGTGACAGCGCTGCTCGAGGCGCTGCGCCCCGATGCGCTCGAGGTGTCCGACCGGTTGACGCTGCGCTCCCTGGGACCGTGGGGCCGCCGACGCGGCGTGTCCACGGTGATGATCTCCCACGAGAGGCTCGACAGGCTGGCCGGCCAGATGTTGCCCGCGCGCTGGGCCGAAGCAGTGGCTGACACCGCCAACCGCCGAACGGCCGACAACTACGACGTCGTGGTGTGCACGACGGCGTTCGCGCGTGAAGAGTTCGACCGAGTCGGCGCGGCGAACGTGGTGACCGTGCCCCTGGGCGTGGATCTCGACCAGTTCCATCCGCGCCACCGCTCGGCGACGGTGCGGGCGCAATGGGCCGGCCCCGGACAGACGCTGCTGGTGCACTGCGGTCGGCTCTCGATCGAGAAGCATCCCCACCAGAGCATCGATGCCGTTGCCACCCTCTGCGATTCGGGTGTCGACGCACGCCTCGTGGTGGTCGGAGAAGGCCCGCTGCGATCGCGTCTGCAGCGGCAGGCGCGCGGACTCCCGGTCGACTTCACCGGATACGTCGGATGCCGCGAGACCGTCGCGGCGATCCTCGCCAGCGCCGACGTCGCTCTCGCCCCGGGCCCGCACGAGACCTTCGGCCTGGCCGCTCTGGAGGCGCTCGCGTGCGGCACCCCCGCGGTCGTCTCGCGCACCTCCGCGCTGGCGGAGCTCCTCACGCAGGACAGCGGCGCCGTCGCCGACAACGATCCGCGTGCCATCGCGCACGCCGTCACCACGGTGATCAGCCGGCCGGAAGGCCACCGCAGGCACAGTGCCCGTCGCCGCGCCGAACAGTTCACCTGGCCACGCTCTGCGGCCGGGATGCTCAGCGCGCTGCGCGTGCAATAGCCCGTTCGCCGCGGCCGCAAAGGCCTACGATCCCAACCATGCTGCGCACGCTCGCCGTGATCCCGGCCCTCGCGCTGGCCCTCGGGCCGACGGCGCTCGCGCACGCCCAACCCCAGGACGGCACGTGTGATTACGAGCTCTCCCCGCCGACGCTGGTCACGGTGTCGGGCACGACGATGGTGACGGCCACCGTGTCGCCGCGGGCGTGTGCCGGCGCAGTCACCTTCCAGACAGTCGCCTGTCTGCAGATGGCCGGCGAGTCGGGACCGGGCCAGTGCAGCCAGGGGCGCGGAATCCTGCCCGCGCAGGTGTTGTTCCAGCCCTACCGTCCCGGCACCGAGTACACCGCGACCGGCAAGGGCTGCGCGTCGGCGGGTAACCCTCCTGCGGCGTCGTGCCGGACGGTCGGGCCCCTCACCGTCACGCTCTGACCGTCACGCTCTGACCGCCGCGGTTTAGCGCCGCGACCACCCGGGCATCCGAGCGCTTATTGATGGGGTCGTCAATGCCGACGCGGCCCCGCACGAGCCGAGGAGCCGTCATGGACAGCAACAACACCGTCTGGATCGTGGTGGCTGCCGTCGCCGCGATCATCGTGATCGCACTGATCGTGTTCGCCGCGCGGAAGTCGCGCAACAAGCGCCGCGCGGCCGAGGCCGACCGCATCCGCGAAGAGGTCCATCACGACAGCCAGCGAGTCCAGCGCCAGGCGACCCTTGTCGAGGAGACCGAAGCCAAAGCCCGCGCCGCACAGGCAGAGGCTGACGCCAAGGCCGCCGAGGCCGCGCGGCTTGCCGAGACCGCGGCTGGCCGTCGCGACGCATTGACCAGCTCTCAGCAGCACCTCGACGAGCGCCGCGAGCACGCAGACAAGCTCGACCCGCGCGTCCGCCGGTCGGACAGCGATCGCCCGGCCGACGACACCGCAGTGTCCGGGGGACGGCACAGCAGCCACGACGGAGTCGACCAGGCCGTCGACCGGGGTGTCGAGCGCGACACCCACCGCGTGGCCCCCGACGCCCGCCGGAACTGACTCCGCTACACGGTCCAGGCGACCGGCAGTCGCTTGATGCCGTGAATGAACGCCGACTGCAGGCGGTCGGGATCACCCACAGCTCGCAAGTCAGGCACCGCGCGGTGGAGTTCCTCGAACGCCACCGTGATCTCCCGACGGGCCAGATTGGCCCCTAGGCAGAAATGCGCGCCGCCGCCGCCGAACCCCACATGCGGGTTCGGGTGGCGACGGACGTCGAACGTCCACGGGTCGGCGAACTTCGACTCGTCGCGGTTCGCCGATCCGTACCAGAGGGTCACCTTGTCCCCGGCCGCGATGCGCACGCCGCCGAGGTCGACGTCACGGGTGGCGGTACGGCGCATGTAGGCCACCGGTGACGCCCACCGCACGATCTCCTCGACCGCGGTCGGGGCGATGGCCTCGTAATCGGCCCACCACAGATCCCGCTGCTCCGGATAGCGGCTGAGCGCCAGCACGCCGTGGCTGATCGCGTTCCTGGTCGTCTCGTTGCCGGCCACCACGAGCAGGATGAAAAACGACGCCACCTCCGCGGAGGTCAGCCGTTCACCGTCGAGTTCGGCGGCGACCAGGGCGGTGGTCAGATCGTCGGCGGGATGGCTGCGCCGGTCATCGGCGAGCGCGGTGGCATAGGCCCCGATCGCCATCGCGACCGAGACGAACTCCTCGAAGTCGGTGGCGATGTCGGGGTCGCCGAAGCCGAGGATCACGTTGGTCCAGTGGAAAACCCGCTGATGGTCCGACTCGGGAATGCCCATCATGTCGCAGATGATCTGCAGCGGCAGTGGGCCGGAGAACTCGGCCACCAGGTCAGCCTGCCCGTCGGGGTGTCCGGTCACCATGTCCGACACCAGCCGCGCAGCCCGCGCCCGCACCGAATCTTCGATCAGCGCAAGCACTTTCGGCGTGAACGCGCTGCGCACGATGTTGCGCAGCCGGGTGTGCCGGGGATCGTCCATCGCAATCATCGAACCGAAGTACTCAGCCAGCTCGGGGGACTGGTCACCGATCACGATGCCGCCGGCCGAGCTGAAGATCTCGGGATGTCTGCTGGCGTAGAACACGTCGTCGTAGCGGGTGAGCGCCCAGTGACCGGCCACCGCGGCCTCCCCGTCGGGTCCGTCCGACATGAAGGCGTCGAAGAAGCTGACGGGCGCGTCCCGTCGCAGGGTCGCGAACGCGCCGTCGCGGATATCGTCGTCGAGCCCCCAGAAATTCCATGACGCCAGGTCGGCGTCGGCGAGCGCAACGACGGGCGGGGGAGTCCCGTTCACCCGGGTCACGTCCGTGAGTTCGGTGTCGAGTTCCGGGCTGTTCATGCACTCCGAGCGTAGCCGGTCAGGGCCGCGCCTCATGGCCCTTTCTGCCGTGTGTGCGGCGGTCCTCCTTCATCCGCGCCTCGTGCAGATGGCGTTGCCCGCCGACCAGCTCGTCGCGGACGCCCTTCTCGTGGTCACGCACGACACTCCAGTACGAGTCGTCGAACTCTTCGACGACCTGGAAGGTCCACCGCCCCTGGATGACGTTGCGGCCCACGAGCTCGGTGTCGATACGGTCGGCGGCATCGTCGTGGCCCGCCTCCCGCAGCGCGTCACACGCCTCGCCGAGCAGCAGGTCGGCGTGGCCCATCAGCTGGTGGAACGAATAGAGGTGTCCCCGTGCGCGTTCCACCCACTCCAGCGCTTCTGTCACCTTGCCGACGGCCTCGACCGTGGCATCGCTTGCATCAGTCACGCCCGCGAAGTACCCGTCTCGCGGTCGTGAAATCGTCACGATGATGTCGAGAATCTGACGTGGCCGGCACGAGCACCGTCAGCGGTCGAAGTCGTCGTCGATCGGGACGTCGATCGTCTGCTCGATCAGATCGGCCTCACTGGCCTGCCAGTCCCGCTCGCCGGCCACCCGGTCGGCGTCCAGCAGGGTTCCGTCTGCGGCCTCATCTGGGTCGACCGGCGTGCGCTGCTCGGCGACGTCGGCTTCGGGAGCGTCATCGAACGGGTTGTCCTGGGGACTCGTCACAGCGGATTACCTCCGAGGGTCGATGGGCGGTTCGGCGGTCTCCCCACGATAGTTCTCCCAGACTCTGCAGCATGCACGACCGCCCGGCGATTCACGGTCGTCGGGCGTGCTCGGGTACTCTGCGTAGCAACTTTCGCCCCGGACGAGACAGGCCCTCGAAGACGGTGGGGCCACCCTCGCAAGCACTCGAGATTCAAAGGTCAGTGATTTGCCAGACACCACCAACGGAACCCAGGACCTGACTCCGCATTTCGAGGACGTCCAGTCGCACTACGACCTGTCGGACGACTTCTACCGGCTGTTCCTGGACCCCACGCAGACCTACAGCTGCGCGTACTTCGAGCGCGACGACATGACCCTCGAAGAGGCACAGCTGGCCAAGATCGACCTGTCGCTGGGCAAGCTGGGCCTCGAGCCCGGCATGACGCTGCTCGACGTGGGCTGCGGCTGGGGCGCGACGATCAAGCGGGCCGTCGAAAAGTACGACGTCAACGTGGTCGGACTCACGCTGAGCCGCAACCAGCAGGCCCACGTGCAGAAGGTGCTCGACGGCCTCGACAGCCCGCGCACCAAGCGCGTGCTGCTGCAGGGGTGGGAGCAGTTCCACGAGCCGGTGGACCGCATCGTCTCGATCGGCGCCTTCGAGCACTTCGGCCGTGACCGCTACGACGAGTTCTTCAGCCGGGCCTACGACGTGCTGCCCGCCGACGGCGTGATGATGCTGCACACCATCGTCAAGCCGGACGACGAGGAGTTCACCGCCAGGAACCTGCCGGTCACGATGACCAAGATCAGGTTCTTCAAGTTCATCATGGACGAGATCTTCCCCGGCGGTGATCTGCCGCAGCCGGTGAAGGTCAAGAGCCACGCGACCAAGGCCGGGTTCGGCGTCGGGCTCGTCCAGCCGCTGCGTCTGCACTACGCCCGCACGCTCGACCTGTGGGCCGCCGCGCTCGAGGCCAACAAGGACCAGGCCATCGCGATCCAGTCCGAAGAGGTCTACGAGCGCTACATGAAGTACCTGACCGGATGCGCCGATCTGTTCCGCGACGGCTACACCGACATCTGCCAGTTCACGCTGACCAAAGGCTGATCAGGGCTTCAGGTAGGACGCTTCAGGTAGGACCGGGCAGGCTGGCCCGGTTCGCCGCCGGCCGCGTCGCGACGCCGGGCCGCCATACCGGCCAGCGCTTCGAACACCACCCGGTGCGCGGCGTTGACCGTCAACTCGGCGTGGTCGTAGGCCGGTGCCACCTCGACGACGTCGACGCCGGCCACGTCGTGTTCGTAACAGAGCTGACGCACCATCCGCAGCAGGTCGGCGCTGGTGATGCCGCCCGGCTCCGGGGTGCCGGTACCGGGCGCGTGCGCCGGGTCGAGCACGTCGATGTCGACCGAGACGTAGAGCTTGTCGGCCTTGGCCAGCGCCTCACCGACCGCGTCGGCCATCACCGCCTTGAAACCGCGCTCCCAGATCTCCTGCATGGTGTGCCAGGTCATCTTCTGTTCCTGCATCCACTCGAAGGTGTCCTGCGGCGGCCAGTAGCCGCGCAGACCCACCTGCACGAAGTGCGAGCCGGGAACCGCGCCCGATTCGATCAGCCGTCGCATCGGGGTGCCGTGACTGGCCAGGTTGCCCTCGATCTCGTCGGCGGTGTCGGCATGCGCGTCGAAGTGCACGATGCCGACGTTGCCGTAGCCGTGCACGTCGGCGACTGCGGTGGCGGCCGGCCAGGTGATCGAGTGGTCACCGCCCAGGATCACCGGGACGATGCCGCGGCTGGCGATCGCTGCCACGCGCTCCTTGATGTTCTGGTGTGACACCTCGGTCTGCCCGTGCGGGCAGTAGGCGTCGCCGAAGTCGACGACCTCGAGCCAGTCGAAGATCTCCAGGCCCAGGTCCATGTGGTAAGTGCCCGGCTCGTAGGCGGTCGCGCGGATCGCGCGCGGGCCGAAGCGGGCGCCGGGCCGGTTCGTCGTCGCGATGTCGAACGGCGCGCCGACGATGGCGACGTCGGGCTTCCACGAGTCGAGCTGGCTGGTCTCGGTCAGAAACGGTCGGTGCCCGAAGGACGCCACACCCGCGTAGGCCAGCTCCAGCTGCTCGACCATGCCGGGTGGGGGATCGCGCTGATGTCCGTGCTCATGACCCATGGGGGGACCGTACCGGTCATCCGCCGCCGTGGCCGGTCAATGCGGCGCGCAGCTCATCCGGCACAGGCCGTTTGGCCCAGTCGTCGGTCGACACCACCACGTAGGTGTTGGCGCCGCGCACCGCGACCTGTTCGGCGTCCTCCGTGCCGTCGACCGCCCGTCGGTGCACGGTGAAGTCGAGCGTGACACTCGTGGTGCCCACCCGGGTGCAGGCCACACCTACCCGGACGATGTCGCGCCAGCGCACCGGGGCGGCGAAGTCGATCTCACTGTGCACCACCTGGAAGTCGTAGCCACTGTCGATGATGTCGGCGTAGGTGAATCCGCAGTGCTCGAGAAATCCGGTGAGGGCCTCGTCGAACCAGGTCAGGTAGTGGCCGTTGAACACGACTCCCTGCTGGTCGATCTCTGCGTAGCGGGGCACCACGGGCAGCGAGTATCCGGACATCACCGACGACTGTAAGGGTGGGGCAGACTCGAGCCATGCAGCTCGTGACGATCGACGACATCCGCGCCGCCGCGCAGCGCATCCGCAGCCACGTCCTGCGCACTCCGCTCGTACCTGCGCCGTGGGGGGATCCCGAGCGCCCGCTCTGGGTGAAGCCGGAGAGCCTGCAGGCGATCGGCGCGTTCAAGGTGCGGGGCGCGTTCAACGCCCTGACCGCTGTCCGAGAGCGGTCGGGATCGATCACCGACGTGGTGGCCTACAGCAGTGGTAACCACGCCCAGGCCGTCGCCTACGCCGCAGCCACCTTCGGTCTGCGGGCGCACATCGTCATGCCGGAGGAGACACCCGAGGTGAAGGTGGCCGCCACCCGGGCGCACGGCGCGCGGGTGGTGCTGTGCGGCGCCGGCCAACGCGAGGCCGTGGCCGCCGACGTGGCCGCCGACACCGGCGGGGTGATGATCCCGCCGTTCGACCACCCTGACATCATCGCTGGTCAGGGCACCATCGGCGCTGAGATAGCCGACGACCTCCCCGAGGTGGCCACGGTGCTGGTGCCGGTCAGCGGGGGCGGACTCGCCTCGGGCATCGGGGTCGCCATCAAAGCGCTCTGCCCGCGGGCCGTGGTTCTCGGTGTGGAACCCGAGCTGGCCGCCGACACCGCCGAGGGTCTGCGCACGGGCGAGCGCGTGGATTGGCCGGTGAGCCGACGCAACCGCACTCTCGCCGACGGACTGCGTTCGCAGCCCTCCGAGCTGACGTTCGCCCACCTCCGCCGGGTCCTCGACGGGATGCTGACCGTGACAGAAGACGAAATACTTTCTGCCGTCCGAGAATTCGCGCAGCGGGGCCATCTGGTCGCCGAACCCAGCGGGGCGGTGGCGCTGGCTGCCTACCGCCAGCACACGACGCCACCAGGTCCGACCGCGGTGATTCTCTCCGGTGGCAACATCGAGCCGCGGCTGCTGGCGCAGGCGCTCGCCTGACGGACATGCGTGACCAGCGGCGCTGCAGGTAAGGTCGCCGCGACGAAGGAGTGGTTCGTGGACGCAGTACTCGGGCTGTCGGTGACGTCAACGGCCGTCGGGCTGGTCCTGGTGGAGGGGCAGGACGCCGACGGCGACGCGATGACGGGCACCGGTGTCGAGGTGGCGACGTCGCAGGATGCCGCCGAAGCGGTGCGCCAGACGGAGGCGCTCGCCGCGCAGCGCGGTCAGCGCGTGCAGTCGATCGGCGTGACATGGAGTGACGACGCCCGAACCGAGGCGTCGCTACTGCTCAAGGAGCTCACCGAGTCCGGCCACAACATCGTGCCCGTGCAACTCTCCGAGGCCACCGATGCGCTGGCCCGCGGCATCGCCGAGGTGGTCGGCTATCACACCACCGCGGTCTGCGTGGTCGAGCCGGGGCAGCTGATCGCCCTCGTCGTCACCCCCGACGACGGCGCCGTGCAGACCGCCGTCAACACATCCGTGATCACCGAGGAAGACCTGATCGGGTGGTTGAGTGCGGTCTTCGCCCGCGCGGACTGGGAACCCGAGGCCCTCGTACTCGTCGGCTCGGCCGAGGACCTCGACGGGATCGCCCCGGTGCTCGAGGAGGCGCTCGCAGTGCCGGTGTTCTCACCCGCAGAAGCCCAGCTGGCACTGGCCAGGGGAGCGGCGCTGGCGTGCACCCCGAGTCTCGACGAGTGGTGGCTCGACGACGACCTCGCCCCGACCCACGCTCCGGTCCCGGCGGAGCCGCGGTTCGCGACAGAGCGGTTGCGGCGGGCGGGACCGGCGCTGATGCTGGCCGGCGGCCTGGTCGCGTTCGTCGTGTCGGTCTCCGCGGCGCTGGGGATGCAGTTCGTCCCGGAGCGGCCCGCACCAACGGTGCGGCCGGCAGCCGAGGCGGGCCCGGCAGCCCCCGTCGCACCCATCGCCCCGCCGCCACCTCCCGTCGCCCCGCCGCCGGTCGAGGA
>NZ_QJUA01000063.1 GCF_003254575.1 Mycobacterium kyogaense
GAGGCGGAGGGGGCGGCGGCGTCAGCACGCCGTTGAGTTCCCACAGCGGGTCCGAGCACCCCGTGACGTCGACGATCCTGCCGCTCACCGAGCCGCAGATCGCCTGCGCGGGCGCGGCCGGCACCAGCAGAGGGCCGACACCCACCGTCACCGCCGTCGCCACAAGCCAACCGATGCGCACGCACGCTCCTCCCAGTCCGATGAACCCCCGCGGGCCAGCGTCGATTGTGGCAGTCCCCACCCTGCCGCGCGGCCGAACGCGCCCAACCCCCCGCGCGGCACCGGCCTCCAGATTTGCCAGTATCGCCGGTTCGCGTAGCGCCACGGACCATCGACACAGCGCACGGGCACCGTCGCGACGGTGACCCCACGATCGCCTGCCGTAGCGGTCAAATGCACTCTCGAGCAAATACTCATTCGCGGGTCAACTCGCACAGATCTCCACGTCCAGCGATTTTTATCGTTTTCAAGTATTCAGCCAGCGAACTCATTGACGATGTCGTACATTTCCTGGGTGCGCACTCGGCGGCGCACAGTGTGCGTTCAGATCGCAGCCGCGGATCGCAGTTCGAGGGGAGTTGCGATCTGGACGCACACTAGGACTCCAGGGACCGCTCGCTGGTGAACTGACGCCGCCGTCCCGTAAACGGATCGTCGAACGCGATGCTGTGGGCGAGCAGACGCAGCGGAGTCGAGAAGTCGTCCTGCACCACGTCGATCACCTCGGGGTACAGCGGATCCCCGGTGATCGGCACTCCCAGCGACGCCATGTGCACCCGCAACTGGTGCGTACGGCCCGTGCGGGGAGACAGCCGGTAGAGCGCGCCCTCCCGCTCGATGCGCGTCTCGGCGTTGGGCTCTCCCTGTTCCTCCACCGCCTGCAGACAGCCGCGCCGCTTGACGATGCGGCTGCGCACCGTGATCGGCAACTCGGCGTCGGTCTCCGGCGCGTGCGCCAGGTACGTCTTGTCGACCTCTCCCCGCGCGAACAGCGTCTGATACGCACCGCGCACCTCGCGGCGCGTGGTGAACACCAGCACCCCGGCGGTCAGCCGGTCCAATCGGTGCGCAGGGCTCAGCTCGGGAAGATCCAGCTCCCGGCGCAGTCGGACCAGAGCGGTCTGCGCGACGTGCCCGCCGCGCGGCATCGTCGCCAGGAAATGCGGCTTGTCGGCGACGACGAGGTTGTCATCGGCGAACAGGATCGGGATGTCGAACGGAACGGGCACCTCGTCGGGCAGGTCCCGATACAGGAACACGTGCGCGCCGGGCGGCAGCACCGTCGACCCCGTCACCACGCTGCCGTCAGCGCAGAAAACCTCTCCAGCAAGCACTTTGGTCGCCGCCGCTTCGCCGAACCGGTCGGCCAACTCGACGAGCACCGCACCTCCCCGCAGTCGCACCCGGGCCGGGCCGAGCCCGTCGCGCACGGGAAGCGGTGCGGGGCGCCTCAATTCAGCGGGACCGGCTCGAGGATCTCGGCGCGAGCCTCCGGCGCAGCAGCGCGCAACGCGTCAGCGGACTCGTCATCGGGCTGCGTCTGCGACCGAACCTCGGCCTCCACCCGCGCCCGGTACGTCTCGACCTCGCGGTCGATGTCCTCGGCTGACCAATTCAGCACCGGTGCAACGATTTCGGCGACCTCGCGAGCGCACTCCACCCCGCGGTGCGGATACTCGATGGAGATCCGCATGCGCCGGGCGAGGATGTCCTCCAGGTGCAGAGCCCCTTCCGCGGCTGCGGCGTAGGCGGCCTCCACCTTGAGGTACACCGGGGCATCGGTGATCGGCTCGAGCAGCTCGGGCTTGCCGTCGGCCATCGACAGCACCTCGTCGATCAGTGAGCCGTACCGGTCGAGCAGATGCCGGACCCGGTACGGATGCAGGCCGTATCGCTTTCCCACACTCTGCGTTTGGTTCACCAGCGCGAAGTAGCCGTCGGCACCCATCAGCGGCACCTTCTCGGTGATGGACTTCGCCACCCGGGTGGGCACGAACTCCGCCGCGGCGTCGATGGCGTCCTCGGCCATCACCCGGTAGGTGGTGTACTTGCCGCCGGCGATCGCGACCAGACCCGGTGACGGCACCGCGACCGCGTGTTCGCGCGACAGCTTCGAGGTCTCTTCGCTCTCCCCGGCGAGCAGCGGGCGCAGCCCGGCATACACGCCGTCGATGTCGTCGTGAGTCAACGGGGTGGCCAGCACCGTGTTGACGGTGCCGAGGATGTAGTCGATGTCGGCCTTGGTGGCCGCCGGGTGCGCCAGGTCGAGGTTCCAGTCGGTGTCGGTGGTGCCGATGATCCAGTGCGTGCCCCACGGAATGACGAACAGTACGGACTTCTCGGTGCGCAGGATGATCGCGACCTCGCTGACGACGCGGTCCCGCGGCACCACGATGTGCACACCCTTGGACGCCCGCACGCGGAACCGGCCGCGCTGCTTGGACAGCGCCTGGATCTCGTCGGTCCACACCCCCGTCGCGTTGACCACGACGTGAGCGCGGACATCGGTGACCGAACCGTCCTCGGAGTCACGCACCCGGACACCGGTGACCCGGTCCCCCTCCCGTCGCAACGCGACCACCTGCGTCGACGTCCGCACCACCGCCCCGTAGTGCGCGGCGGTGCGCGCCACCATCATCGTGTGCCGCGCATCGTCGACGACGGTGTCGTAGTAGCGGATTCCACCGATCAGTGCACTGCGCTTGAGCCCCGGCGACAGCCGCAGCGCCCCGGCCCTGGTCAGATGCTTTTGGGCCGGAACGGATTTCGCGCCACCCAGGCTGTCGTAGAGGAAGATGCCGGCCGCGATGTAGGGCCGCTCCCACCAGCGGTTGGTCAACGGGAACAGGAACGGCAGCGGCTTGACCAGATGCGGCGCCAGCGTCGTCAGCGACAACTCCCGTTCGTGCAGCGCCTCCCGCACCAGACCGAACTCCAGCTGCTCGAGGTAGCGCAGCCCGCCGTGGAACATCTTGCTGCTGCGGCTGGAGGTGCCCGACGCGAAATCGCGGGCCTCGACGAGCGCCACCTTCAGTCCTCGCGTCGCGGCGTCCAGCGCAGCGCCCGCGCCCACGACTCCCCCGCCGATCACCACGACGTCGAACTGCTCGCTGCCGAGTTGCTGCCACGCCTGGGCACGCTGGTCAGGGCCGAGATCGTCCACCTGGTTGCTCACGTGCACCTTCCTTGTTACCGGTCAGTACGGAGTCCAGGGTACGTGGGATCAGTCCAGATCGTCGTGTGCCATCAACCGCCGCGCCGCCTCGACGATGGAACCCGACAGCGACGGATACACCGACAGCGTCTGCGCCAGGTCGGTCACCGAGATCCGGTTCTGCACAGCCAGCGCGATCGGCAGGATCAGCTCCGAGGCGATCGGCGCGACCACCACGCCACCGATGACGACCCCCGTGGCCGGCCGGCAGAAGATCTTGACGAAACCGTGCCGCAGCAGGGACATCTTCGCGCGGGCATTCGTGCTCAACGGGAGCGTCAGGGTGCGGGCGGGCACGCTGCCGTCGTCGATCGCGGACTGCGGGATGCCCACCGCGGCGATCTCGGGACGGGTGAACGTCGCCGACGCGACCGTCCGCAACCGGATCGGAGACACCCCTTCGCCCAGCGCGTGGTACATCGCGATCCGACCCTGCATCGCCGCGACCGACGCCAGCGGCAGCAATCCCGTGCAGTCCCCCGCGGCGTAGACCCCCGGCGCCGGCGTGCGCGAGACCCGGTCGACGGGAATGTAGCCGCCCGGCTTCAGCTCGACGCCGATACGGTCCAGACCCAGTCCTGCGGTGTTGGGCACCGAACCGACCGTCATCAACGCGTGGCTGCCCTCGACGACTCGCCCGTCGGCGATCGCGACCCGCACCCCCTTCTCAGTGCGCGTCACCGACTCCGCACGTGCGTTCTTGACCAGAGTCACGCCGCGCTCGTTGAACACCTCTTCCAGCACCGCCGCGGCGTCGGAATCCTCGTGGGGCAGGATCTGGTCGCGGCTCGCGACGACGGTGACCGTGACGCCGAGCTCGGTGTAGGCGTTGCAGAACTCCGCGCCGGTCACTCCGGAGCCGACGATGACGAGATGTTCAGGCAGCTCTTCGAGGTCGTAGACCTGCCGCCACGTCAGGATCCGGTCGCCGTCGGGCACCGCGTTCGGCAGGACCCGGGGGCTGGCGCCGGTGGCGATCAGCACGATGTCGGCCTTGAGCACGCCGACCTTGCCGTCGGGTGTGGTGACCTTCACGCGGTGGTGGGCCATGCCGGCGATGTCGTCTACCAGCTCGCCGCGGCCACCGATGATCGTCACACCCTGATTGAGCAGCTGACTGCCGATGTCGGCCGACTGAGAGGCGGCCAGCGTCTTCACGCGGTTGTTGATGTCGTGCAGTGAGATGGTCGCGTCGTCGATGCTGAGGTCGAAGCCCAGCCCCTGCGCGCGGCGCAACTCGGTGCGCACGCCCGTCGACGCGATCAGCGTCTTCGACGGCACGCAGTCGTAGAGCACGCAGCCGCCGCCGATGCCGTCGGAGTCGACGACCGTCACCTGGGCGACGTCGCGGCCACGACCCGCCGCGACCAATGCCGCCTCATAGCCTGCCGGTCCACCGCCGATGATCACGATCCGCGTTACCACGCCACCAACCTATTGCACACAGATACGTTTAAGCTTCTCGCGTGCCGCTCTACGCCGCCTATGGATCGAACATGCATCCCGAGCAGATGTTGCAGCGGGCTCCTCATTCGCCGATGGCGGGTACCGGCTGGCTGCACGGGTGGCGGCTCACCTTCGGTGGCGAGGACATCGGATGGGAAGGCGCCCTCGCCACGATCGTCGAGGATCCCGACTCCAAGGTCTTCGTGGTGCTCTACGACGTGACCAAAGAGGACGAGGAGAACCTCGACCGCTGGGAGGGTTCGGAGCTCGGCATCCACAAGAAGATCCGCTGCCGGGTGGAACGCACCTCATCGGACACCTCCACCGACCCGGCGCTGGCGTGGCTGTACGTGGTGGACGCCTGGGAGGGCGGCATCCCGTCGGCACGCTATCTCGGCGTGATGGCCGAGGCGGCCGAAATAGCGGGCGCACCAGCCGAATACGTCTACGATCTGCGCACCCGCCCGTCGAGCAACATCGGCCCGGGCCCCGGGGGCTAGTTTTCTTCGGCGAGACTGCGGGTTTGTGCGCCGACACGCCGCGTTCGATGGCATTGTGCGCGCGCTCACGCCGCACGAGCGCGCAGGAGGTGCCGTTCGATTCGGGTGATCATGTCGCGTTGTCGGTAGCGCACGTCGTCGAACACGATCGGCACCACAGTCCAGTCGACATCAGCGAGCGCGTTGGCACGCCGTCGGTCATCGATCATCGCCTCGGGCCCCGAATGCCATGCGACGCCGTCGTACTCCGCGGCGAGCTTGCATCCGGGCCAGGCGAAGTCCAGACGGCGCAGATCCCCGTTGCCGTCGACGATCTCGTACTGCAACTCCGGCACCGGCAGTCCCCCGTCGAGCATCGCCAGCCGCGCCTCGCTCTCCATCGGCGACTCCGCTCGAGAGTCCGCCAGCGCCAGCAGATCGCGCACCGCCACGATGCCGCGCCGGCCCTTCTGCTCGATCGCGGCACGCCACATGTCGGCGCGAGTGCAGGTGCCGCTGCGCAGCGCGGCGTCGAGCGTGGCGAGCGCCCTTGGACGCCTCAGGCCGCGCGCGACCTCGACCGCCGTCCAAGCCGGCGACGTCGCACGGCGACCATCAACCCTCACCAGCGGTGCGCCGTCGCGGCGATGCACGATCAGCCCCTCGGCGTCACGCAGCCCGCACCCCGGCGGGTCGAGCACATGGAGTTCGGCCGGTTGTTCGGTGTCGAAACCGAACATCGCGGCCGCGGTGGCGAGGCAGACGGCCACCGGGCGCCCGCACGATAGATCGAGCCCCCGGAGCCGGAGCGGATCAGTGGGCTCGCCGATGCAGTAGATTCCCTGCCAAAGGCGCTCCAGCACACCAGTATTGATGAGCTTCTCGAAGCGCCGACGCGTGAGGTGCTGCAGAATCTGGGCGCTGGTCGCCACGCCGCCCTGGGCTCCAAGGAGCGCGAAGAGATGCTCGTCCATGCGGACATGCTGGGTGCGGGCTCGGATGGTGCACCAGGGTCGCGAGGCATTCTGGGGATGGACGGGCAGTTGTGCACAGCTCGCGCGCCGCGAGCGCGCGCGGACTGCCAGCTGATGCGGCGAGTCGACGTACAGACGCGCACGCTCGCCGAACTAGGAGTTGGCGATGATGTTGGTCAGCAGTCGCACCCCGACACCGAGGGCACGCTCGTCGAGGTCGAACGTCGGCTGGTGCAGATCCAGCTGCGGGCCCTGACCGCTCCACACCCCGAGCCGCGCCATCGCACCCGGCACCTCCTCCAGATACCAGGAGAAGTCCTCTCCGCCACCGGATTGCCTGGTGTCGGCGAGCACATCGGGCCCGATGGCCTCGATCGCGTGGGTGAGGATGCGCGTGGACACCTCTTCGTTCACCACCGGCGGCACGCCGCGACGATAGTTCACCACATGCTCGATGCCCAGCGGCGCCAGCAGAGCCGAAATGGTCTCGGTGACAATGTCTTCCATACCGACCCAGGTTTCGCGGCTCGCGGTGCGGATGGTCCCTGCCAGCGTGCCGGTCTGCGGGATCGCGTTGGCGGCCACACCCGCGTTGACCGCCCCCCACACCATGACGGTGCTGTTGCGTGGATCGATGCGCCGCGACAGCACTCCCGGCAGACCGGTGATGAGCGTGCCGATGCCGTAGACCAGATCGCCCGTCAGATGCGGGCGCGACGTGTGCCCACCCGGCGAATGCAGCACCACCTCGAGCTGATCGGCCGCCGAGGTGATGGGGCCCGGCTTGACCGCGACCTTGCCGACCTCCAGGTGCGGATCACAGTGCAGTGCGTAGATTCTCGAGACCCCGTTCAGCGCACCCGCCGCGATCGCGTCGATCGCGCCGCCGGGCATCAGCTCCTCGGCAGCCTGGAAGACCAACCGCACCCCCACCGGCAGCTCCGGTGCCGACGCCATGGCCAACGCCGCACCCAGCAGCACCACCGTGTGCGCGTCGTGACCGCACGCGTGCGCGACACCGGGCACCAGCGACGCATACGGCGCGTCGGTGCGCTCGGTCATCGGCAGAGCGTCCATGTCGGCACGCAGCGCCACCCGCGGACCGTCGTCGGGACCGAAATCGCACGTCAAACCGGTGCCGCCGGGCAGTACCTTCGGGTTCAGCCCGGCATCGGCCAGGATCGATGCGACGAACTGTGTCGTCGCGAACTCCTGGCGACCCAGCTCCGGATGCATGTGCAGGTGCCGCCGCCACGTCACCAGATCGTCGTAGCGGGCCGACAGGAAGCGCGCCGCGGCGTGCGCCAACACGCTCATGCGGCCCTCCGATGCTGCAGATCGAGCACCCGGTCACGCTCACCGGCATCGGTGGCCAGCGCAACGACCGTGCGCGCCAACATGATCGCACCGTCGATCACCGCGGAGTCGGCGCTCGGCCCCGCCGCTGCCGCCGCGAAATCCGGCTGGTGGATCGACGCGCCACCGGCATCGATCCCGACGACTGGGTGGATACCGGGCATCACCTGCGTGACGTTGCCCATGTCCGTGCTACCCAACGGCACTGACGCCTCGACCTCCTCGGGAACCGGGGTGCGGCCCAACCGCAGCATCTCGGCGCGGATCACCGACGACAACCAGCGATCCGGTTTCAGCTCGGCGTACCCGGGAGCCGGCTCGCGCACCTCGTGCGAGCAGCCGGTGGCCACCGCACCTGCAGCGAAGCAGCCTGCCATGCGAGTCTCCAACTCCCGCAACGACTCCGAGTTCGTTGCGCGCATCGTGTAGGCCATCTCGGCGTGGGCCGGAATGACATTGGCCGCCTGGCCGCCGTCGGTGACGATGCCGTGACACATCTGGCCCGGCGCCAGCTGCTGACGCAACAGGCCGATCGCCACCTGGGCGACGGTCACCGCGTCGGCGGCGTTGACGCCGAGATACGGCGCGACCGCGGCGTGCGACTCCCGCCCGGTGTAGCGCACCACGACCTCGGAGAGCGCCAACGAGCGCGCCGCGGCGATGTCGATCGGACCGGGGTGCAGCATGACCGTCGCAGCGATGTCGTCGAACGCCCCGGCGTCGAGCATCAGCGCCTTGCCTCCGCCGGATTCCTCGGCGGGAGTGCCCAGCAGCACGACCGTCATGCCGAGCTCGTCAGCGACCTCCGCCAGGGCCAGCGCGGTACCGACCGCCGACGCCGCGATGATGTTGTGCCCGCAGGCGTGCCCGATGCCGGGCAGCGCGTCGTACTCGGCGCAGACCCCGACGACGAGGTCACCGCTGCCGTACACCGCGCGGAACGCGGTGTCGAGTCCCGCGACCGCTGTCGTCAGCTCGAAACCGCGCTCGACGACCAAGGCCTGGGTCTTGGCGCAGCTGCGGTGCTCGGCAAACGCCAGCTCGGGTTCGGCGTGGATCTGATGTGAGAGCTCCACCAAGTCCTGCCGGCGGCTGGCGATCACGTCGGCGACGGACGTGGCGGCGGCGGTGGGCATGCGGGCAAGTATCTCACTGCTGCGACACCCGCACTAAGCTGCCGGTCGTGGAGGATGCCGGGGCGGTCGCACAGCACGCTGCGCACGCTGTGGCGCAGCGCACCGGCATCGAACACCACGACGTCGCCGTCGTACTCGGCTCGGGGTGGGCGCCGGCCGCCGAGCAACTCGGCGAACCCACCGCCGTCGTCCCGATGGCCGAACTCCCCGGGTTCACCCCGCCCACCGCACAGGGCCACGGCGGCCAGGTCTTCTCACTCCACGTCGGCACGCACCGGGTGCTGGTGCTGCTCGGCCGGATCCACGCCTACGAGGGACACGATCTCCGCCACGTCGTGCACCCGGTCCGCACGGCATGCGCCGCAGGCGCACACACCGTCATCCTGACCAACGCGGCGGGCGGGCTGCGCCCCGAGTTCAGCGTGGGTCAGCCGGTGCTGATCAGCGACCACCTCAACCTGACCGCGCGCTCGCCGCTGGTCGGCGCGCAGTTCGTCGATCTCGTCGACGCCTATGCGCCCCGCCTGCGCGCGCTGGCCCGTGACATCGACCCGACCCTGGCCGAGGGCGTCTACGCGGGCCTGCCCGGACCGCACTACGAGACTCCGGCCGAGATCCGGATGCTGCGCACGCTGGGCGCGGACCTGGTCGGGATGTCGACGGTGCACGAGACCATCGCCGCGCGCGCGGCAGGCGCCGCAGTGCTCGGGGTGTCGCTGGTGACCAACCTGGCCGCCGGCATGACCGGGCAGCCGCTGAGCCACGACGAGGTACTCGAGGCCGGCCGTCAGTCCGCGACGCGGATGGGTTCTCTGCTCTCGGCGGTGATCTCCCGGCTCTGATCGCCGCCGAGACGCCGGCTCGCCCACACCACACCGCGGGCCATCAGCGGGGCTGCGAACAGCATCAGCAGAATCCGCACGACCTGGGCGGCGATCACGAAGGTCACGTTCGACCCGGTCTCGACGGCGGTCGCCAACACCGCGTAGACCCCGCCGGGGCTGGTCGCGAGATAGCCCTCCAGCGGCGTCAACCCGGTGAGGTGGGCCAGCAGCACACCCGAGCCGGCGGTCGCCACGCCGATCGCAACGATCAACGCGATCGCCGCAGGCAGCAGCCGACCGACCGCACGCAACGACGAACGGGTGAACGCCAGGCCCGCCTGCCAACCGATGAGCATGTAGCCGGCCTGCACCAGCACCATCGGCACCGACAGACCGAACGAGAACCCGCTGACCTCCAGAGCGACCGTCAGAGCCAACGGACCGAGCAGGCCGGCGCCGGGCAACCGGATGAGCCGCCCGACGGTTGCACCGGCGATCACCAACACGACGAGAATCGCCAGGCTCAGGTACCACGGCGCCTGGTCGGCGGAGACCCCGGCGCCGGCGTCGGCGCGGGACTTGTCGGCGTGGTAGATCAGCGTGACCACGACCGGCATCGACGCGGTGACCAGCCCGACGCGCAGGTACTGCACGACCGCGACGACGCGATCGTCACCACCCAGTTCGCGCGCGATGGCGACGAGGCCCGACGCGCCACCGGCGACGAGGGCCAGCGAGCCGGTCAGCGGGGTCACGTCACGGCGCAGTCCCAACAGGGCTCCGGCAATGACGCTGAGCAGCAGCGTGCCCACCGCGACTCCGACCACGACGGGCCAGTCACCGCCGAGGGTGCCGAGCGAATCCTGCTGCACCATCGTGCCGATGTAGACGCCGAGCACGCCCTGGGCGGCGACGCCGAGCCTACGGGGCACCCCGGCCGGGCCGGCCGAGGACAGCGCCAGCGCGATGCCGACGACGAGCGCGGCGAACAGCGCCGCCGACGGCACTCCGACCAGGGTGAGCGGGACGGTGACCGCCACCGTCGCCGCCAGCAGCACCGTCCACCTGAGCATCTGTTTCCACCACGTCATCGTGATGACAAGTATGCGCTTACTAATTCAAGATCTCAACGTGGATCTTTGAGGCGTGACTCGGACACTTTTGCAAGGTATAACTTGGTAATGGGTATCGAGGCGTCGGCAGCCACGGAGCTGCGGGAATCGATGATGGCGGTGACGCGGCAACTGCGGCGGCACCGGCCCGACAACGGGCTGACGTTGAGCCAGATGCAGCTGCTCGGCGAGGTCAGCCGCACTGGAGTGACCACACCGGCCGAGCTGGGTGTGCGCATGGGGGTCAAAGTGCAATCGCTCACCGACTCGCTCAACGAACTCGAGTCGCGGGCGCTGATCGCGCGCCGGCCCGACGCCGCCGACCGCCGACGCCAACTCGTCGAGATCACCCCCGACGGCTCCGTCCTGCTGGACGCCGACCGCGCCGAGCGCGACGCGTGGCTGCACACCACGATGCGCGAACGACTGTCCACCCTCGAGTTCGACCTGCTCATGCTCGTCGCCCCCATCCTGCGCAAACTGGCCGACGCCGAGGCGGGCACACTGACGTAAGTGACGTCCGACCTGTTCGCCGCCGTCCAGCAGTGGCTGGCCCACGATCCCGATCCTCACGCAGCCGCGGAACTGGCCGCCTGCAGCACCGAGGACCTGACCGAGCGCTTCGCCGCCGCACTGACATTCGGCACCGCGGGCCTGCGCGGGCCGATGCGCGCCGGGCCCAACGGGATGAACCTGGCCGTGGTGCTGCGTGCGACCTGGGCCCTGGGCACCGTCCTGACGCGGCACGGGCGGGGCGGCGAGCCGGTTATCATCGGCTACGACGCCCGCCACCATTCCGCGGAGTTCGCGCGCGGGGCAGCAGAAGTGCTTGCCGCGCAAGGATTTCCAGTGACACTGATGTTCGCGCCGGTGCCGACACCCGTCGTGGCGTTCACGGTTCGGCACACCGGGGCGGCGGCCGGGGTGCAGATCACCGCATCCCACAATCCGGCATCCGACAACGGCTACAAGGTCTACTTCGCCGGCGGACTCCAGATCGTCTCCCCCGTCGACACCGAGATCGAGGCTGCCATCGCTGTCGCGCCACCGGCCGACGAGATCCCACGGGGCGAGGTCACTCCGTCCGGAACCGAGTTCGTCACCCGCTACCTGGAACGGGCGTCGAGCGTTCGACGGGCGAGCGGATCGGTGCGCGTCGCGCTGACACCGATGCACGGCGTCGGCGGCGACTACGCACTCGACGCGCTGGCACTGGCCGGCCTCTCCGACGTCGCGGTCGTCGAGGCGCAGTTCGCACCCGATCCGGACTTTCCCACCGTCGCCTTCCCGAATCCCGAAGAACCCGGGGCGACCGATCGCCTGCTGTCGCTGGCCGCAGACATCGACGCGGACATCGCGATCGCGCTGGACCCCGACGCCGACCGATGCGCGATCGGCGTACCCACATCGAGCGGCTGGCGGATGCTCTCGGGTGACGAAACCGGTTGGCTCCTCGGCGATTACCTACTCTCCGACGCAGATGCCGGGAGCGCGGTCGTGGCCAGCACCGTGGTGTCGTCGCGGATGCTGGCGCGCATCGCCGCCGGATACGGCGCGCACCACGTCGAGACGCTGACCGGCTTCAAATGGCTCGCCCGCGCCGACGAGGGGCTCGATGCGACGCTGCTGTACGCCTACGAGGAGGCGATCGGCCACTGCGTGGATCCGGCTGCGGTGCGCGACAAAGACGGCATCAGCGCCGCGGTGCTGGCCTGCGACATGGTGGCCGCCCTGCGGGCGCGCGGACTGTCCGTGACCGACGCCCTCGACGAGCTGGCGCGCCGCCACGGCGTGCACACCACCACGGCCATCACCCGTCGCATCGGATCACCTTCTGCAGCAGCAGAACTGATGGCAGAGATCCGGTCTCGACCACCACAGCGGTTGGCCTCCTACCCCGTCGAGACCATCGACCTCGCGCCGCGCACCGACGCGCTGGTGTGCACAGGCGGTGACACTGCGACGTCGGTCCGCGTCGTGATCCGCCCCTCCGGCACCGAACCGAAACTCAAGTGCTACCTCGAAGTTCGGTGCGACGGTGACCTCGAGACGGCGCGGACCCGGGCCGCGCAGCTGCAGGTCACGCTCGCCGAGCAGGTCCGCGAACTGACTCAGCGCGGGCCGAACTGACGATCGCCGGCATCGCCCAGGCCAGGCACGATATAGGCGACGTCGTTGAGGCCTGCGTCGATGCTGGCGGTGAACAGCTTGATCTGCGGCGCCGCTTCCTCCAGTGCCGCAACGCCTTCCGGTGCACACACCACGCACAGCGCGGTGATGTCGACAGCACCTCTGGCGAAGAGCAGTTCGAGCGTGTGCACCATCGAGCCGCCCGTCGCAAGCATCGGGTCCAACACGATGACCGGCCGGGCGCTCAGATCGTCGGGGAGCGACTCCAGGTACGGCGTGGGCTGGTGGGTCTCCTCGTCGCGGGCCATCCCGACGAAGCCGACCTGGGCCTCGGGGATCAGCGCGTGCGCCTGATCGACCATCCCGAGGCCGGCACGCAGTACCGGCACCAGCAGCGGCGGATTGGCCAACCGCGCACCGGCCGTCTCGGCCATCGGGGTCCGCACCGGGATGGTCTCGACCGGCGACTCGCGCGTCGCCTCGTAGACGAGCATCAGCGTCAGGTCCCGCAGCGCGGCGCGAAACGCCGCGTTGTCGGTGCGCTCGTCACGCAGGGTGGTCAGCCGCGCCGCGGCCAGCGGGTGGTCGACAACGCGCACATCCATGAGAGTGGACCTTAATGGGAACCGGGTGAGCTTTCCCGGCGTCTAACTGTCTGTGTTCGCTCGTCTGTCCGTCGACACCCACGCCGTCCGCGCCTATGGCCGCACCTCCGACGCGCATGCCGCCCTGCTGCACGGCGCTGCCGCGCACCTCACCGGCGCAGCCAGCGGCGCCGCCGACTACGGGCCGGTCGGCGCGCGCTTCCTCGCCGCCCTGCACCGGGCAGCGGAGGAGGACGCGGGCGCACTCACCGTTCTCGGCGCAGCGCTCGCGGGTGCCCACGCCGCCGCCGGCGCGGTCGCGCAGTCCTACGACGCGGCAGACGCCGATGCTGCGCGCCGGATACCACTCGGATGACCAGCGGGCTGGTCAGCGCCCTCGCGGCGCCGCTGCGCCGGGTGCAGGCGCTCGTGGGGCCGGGCTGGTCGGGGGAACCGGCCGGCGACCCGGCGGCGGTGTTGAGCGGAGTCCGCGACACCCTGACCGACGTGGCCGACGCCGCGTCGCAGGCGTGGCGTGAGGCGGATGCGGACTGGTCGGGCTCGGGTGCGGACGCCGCGGCGGAGTTCGCGGCGACGACGACCGCGGCGATCGATAGCGCCGCGGAGCGGGCCGGGCGATTGGGCTCGGTCGCGCGCGACGCCGCCGGGGCCGTGGCGGCTGCCCACCGCCGACTCGCCGACATCGTCGAGGAGTTCGAGGCGAAGGCGGCCGCGCTCGAGCCGCGGCTCGACGAACCCGGGGTGGCCAAGCAGTTGCTCACCGAGGCGCGCGATGCGTTGGGCCGGGCGATCGCCGTGGTCGAGGAGCTTCTCGCCGAGCTCGATCGGCACGCCACTGCGGTCGAGACCAGGCCGCCGCCCGCGGCCACCCATACGGCGGGCTGGCCCGGCGCCGGCTCGGGCGGACTGTCCGGAGGCGGGTACGGCGGTTCAGGCGGGGGCTTTCCGGGCGGCTTCTCGGGCGGCGGCATGGGCGGCGGCCCCAGCGCTGCGCCTGCGGCTTTCACCGCGGCCGAGACGCCGATGGACACCCCTGAGGCGGCGAGTTTCGGCGAGGGGGTGGCGATACGCCTGCCCGACGGCACGGTGGTGATGGCGCCCAACGCGGTGGCAGCCAGCGCCGTCCGCCATGCGCTGACCCAGCTCGGCGTCCCGTATCAGTGGGGCGGCACCACGCCGGGGCAGGGCCTGGACTGCAGCGGTCTGACGCAGTGGGCGTATCACCAAGCGGGGCTGGATCTTCCGCGGCTGGCCCAGGAGCAGGACGTCGGCCGCGCAGTGGCGCCGGGCTCCCTGATGCCCGGAGATCTCGCGGTCTGGGACGGTCATGTCGCGATGATCGTCGGAGACGGCACCATGATCGAGGCGGGCGACCCCGTGAAGCTCTCCCCGATCAGGACGTCGAACGCCGGTCAGGGCTTTCAGGGGTTCTGGCGGCCGACGGCATAGGCGGCCTACCGCAACGCACCCACGTACTGGCGAGCCAGATCGTCGACCCAGCTCTCAGCGACGATCGGGTCGTCGGGCGGGGCCGCCACCACGACGAGTTCGTCGATGCCGATGTCGGCCAACGCGACCAGATCCTCCGGCCTCGACTCTTTCAGGGAAACGGACAATTTCACGTCACCGAAGTCTCGGCCCACGCGGCGGCACATACGCCGCAGCACGGAGACCCGCTCGGCGACCTCCTCGACGTCGGCGAGATCGAACCCGTACCAGCCGTCCCCCCACTCAGCCACACGTTGCAAAGCACTGTCGGAGTTCCCACCACAGATCACCGGGATCGTGCGCCGGTACGGCTTCGGGTTCACGCGCACGCCCTCGAAGGACACGAACTCACCGGTGAAAGTGGCCACGTCGTCTCGCCACAACGTGCGCATCGCTGCGACATACTCCTCGGTGCGCTGGGCGCGGCGCTCGAACGGCACCCCCAACGCCTCGAACTCATCCTTCGACCACCCCACGCCGACGCCCAGAGAGAGCCGTCGACCACCGGACAGGCGGTCCAGCGAGGCCGCGCTCTTGGCCGTGATGACCGGGTTGTGCTCCGGCAGCAGCAACACGCCTGTCGCCAACCCGATCCGGTTGGTGGCGGCCGCGGCGAAGCTCAGTGCGATGAAGGGGTCGAGCCAGTCGGCGTCCGGCGGGATCGCGATCCGGCCGTCGGCACTGTAGGGGTATCGCGATGACGGCTCGTCGACCATGACGACGTGCTCGCCGATCCACAAGGTGGCGAAGCCGGATCGTTCGGCAGCGGCAGCGACGGCGTCGATCACAGGTCGGGACGCTCCCGCGCCGATGCCCAGACCGTGCAATCCGAGGCTGACCACCCGCCCATCCTGGCAGCGCCGACCACTGCTCCCAGCGTCGATCCGGTTGCGATCCGCTAACGACCCGAGGCCGGCGACTCCGTGACCCTCCCGTCGCGTGGGTCGGTACACGTCGTAGTCCCCGCCGGGGAACACCAGAACCAGTCCGCCGGCGCCAAGGGCCTCGGCCGCATGTGCTGCCGTGGCCCGGATGACACCGGTGCGCTCGAAGAAGCCGCCCACCGGCCCCCGAAAGAAGTTGTCGTGCGCCAGCACGTAGAGCGGCCGGTCGTATCCCCACGTGCGGTAGTAGTCGACCGCGAACACGGACAGGTCGACGGTCACCAGACCGCCCGAGTGATTGGCCACCAGCAGGGGCGGGCCCGGTCGGGATGTTCTCCAATCCCATGACTTCAGACCGGAAATAGGCCTTGACGAACGGACGCGTCGCATCGACGACGCGTCGGGTCAGGTTCGCGTCCCACCTCTCGACCACCGACGTCTTCTCGCCCATGCGTCACTCCACTCGACGCGCCGATGGTACGTCCGACGGGATGTCCAAAGACCCTAGTTGTGACGATCGTTCGAGTGGATTCTCAATGGGCACAATGAATTCGACCCAGGAGCGTGTGATGACCAACACCACCGAGAAGGCCACCGCAGAGCGGCGCGACCCCGCCGTGGGCACCGCCCACACGGTGGTGGAGCGTGCGGCCGGACTCTCGGACGAGGTGCTCACATCGGTCGAGGCCGGCCAGCGCGCCGCCATCGACGCAGTGCGCACGTTCGTCGACACCGTCGATGAAGCGTTCCCTCCGAAAGGGGACCATCACTCGCGGCGGGAGACCGTGATCGACGCCGCCTTGGACATGGCAGACCGATTGGTCACCACGCAGTACAAGTTCCTGCGCAGCGTCGTCCGCAGCGCGGACCGATCGCTCCGCAGATCCGACGAGACAGATCAGTCGTAGAGTTCGGCGAGGGCGTCGGCGAACGTCTTCACGATGACGTTCCGCTTGGCCTTCAGGCTGGGAGTGAGATCACCTGCAGCGACTGACAATTCGCGATCCAAAATCGCGAATCGCTTGATCTGCTCCCAGCGATTCAACTGCTCGTTGAGCGTCTCGACATAGCCGCCGATCAACTCCCGCGTCGCCTCGTGCTGCGCGATCCCGGCGAATGACGCGTCCGCCAGGTCATTGCGTGCCGCCCACTCCGTGATCGCCTCGCTGTCCAAACTCACCAGCGCCACACAGTACGGCCGCCCTTCGCCGTAGACGATCATCTCGCTGGCGTATGGGCAGACCGCTTTGAACGCCGCCGCGATCGCCGACGGCGCGACGTACTTGCCCTGCGAGGTCTTGAAGAGGTCCTTCTTGCGGTCGGTGATGCGCAGGAAGCCGTCGACGTCGACGGTGCCGATGTCACCCGTGGAGAACCAACCGTCCGCGTCCAGCGCCTCGGCCGTGGCGGCGGGCAAGTTGTGATAGCCGGTCATGACACCCGGGCTGCGCACCAGGATCTCCCCGTCGTCGGCGATCCTGATCTCGGTACCGGGGAACGGCAACCCGACAGTGCCGAACCGGTAGGCGTCAGGACGGTTGATGACCGACGCGGCGGCCGTCTCGGTCAGTCCATACCCCTCGAGCACGATGATGCCGATCGCGTCGAACCAGCGCGCGATGTCGCAGTCCAGCGGCGCGGCGGCGGAGACGAAGAACCGCAACCGCCCGCCGAACCGTGCCCTGATGGTCGAGAACACCAACCGGTCGGCGACGGCATGCTGCACCGCCAGCAGGGGCGGCAGCGCCCGGCCGCTTTCCCTGACGTGCGACGCCCGGATGCCGACCTGCACGGCCCAGTCGAAGATGCGTTTCTTGACGCCACCTTCCTCGACCATCATGTTCTGAATCCGCGCGTGCGCCTTCTCGAAGATGCGCGGTGCGGCGGCCATGAACGTCGGATGCAGATCCGCCAGGTTGTCCACGATCCTGTCGACCCGACCGTCGATGGCCGTCGGGAACCCGACCACCGCCGACAGCGCGAGCGTCACCTTGCCGAACGCGTGAGCCAGCGGCAACCACAGGAAGTGGAGGTCATCGGCGTGCACGATTCCCAGCGCGTCGATGGCCGCGGCGGTGTACGTCCAGGCCCGGTGCGGTAGTCGCACGCCCTTGGGCCGGCCGGTGGTCCCCGAGGTGTAGATGATGCTGGCCAGATGGTCAGGGCGGATGGCCTCGATGCGACGCTCCACGATGTCGCGCGAGGTCGAGAGCAACTGCCTGCCGAGCGACTCGAGTTCGTCGAGAGTGATCACGACATCACCGTCGCCCCGACCATCGATGACGACGATGTTCTGCAGGTCGGGCAGATCCCCACGGTGGGCGAGCACCTTGTCGACTTGCGCTTGATCCTCGGCGACGACGACGCGGCTCCCGGAATCGGCCAGGATGAACGCGACGTCACGGGCGTGGGTCGTCGGATACAGGGTGGTCGTGGCGGCGCCGGCGCACAGCACCGCGAAATCGAGCAGCACCCACTCGTAGCGCGTGGACGACGCCAGCCCCACCCTGTCCCCGGGGGCGATGCCCACCGCGATCAGACCGGCGGCGATGGCATCGACCCGCCGAGCCACCTGTTGCCAGGTGACGCTCGCCCAGCCGCCGCTGTCCCGGAACCGAAATGCGACGGCCTCTTCAGTTGCGGCGACGCGCTCACGAAACAGCACCGCGACGGACGACGCGTGGTCGTCGATCGTGCCGATGACGGCGGAGCCCGGCCTCACCACGTGCTGAACATAGATACGAGACCTGGCGGTCCCATAGAGGACAAAGCCACCGCTGCAGGGCGTGTCGTTAGGCTGTGCCGCATGGCTGCAGACATCGTGCCGATCGGGCTGAGCTTGACCAAGGGCGACGTGTACACGCTGTGGGCACCGCGGTGGCGCGCCGACGGGGACGAGTGGGAGGCGTTCCTCGGTAAGGACGAGGACCTCTACGTGCTCGATTCCGTGGCTGACCTGGCGGCGTTCGTGCGGACCAACGCCGACAACGACCTGAACGATCACCCGGCGTGGGAGAAGCTGACCACCGCGAACGCGCACACGCTGGTTCCCGACGAGGAGCACACCTACGACCTCGCCGGGTTCGAGGAGATCCTGTCGAACAAGCCGACCGAAGACAGCGTGCGCACCCTGCACCGCGCCCTGTCGGTCGTGTCGTCGATCGGGTCGGTGTGCGAACTGCCCGCGGTGACGAAGTTCTTCAACGGCAACCCGATCCTGGGCACCGTCGGCGGCGGCGCCGAGGCGTACGCGGGCCGGGCCGGGCGCAAGCGCTGGGCCGAGATCGAGAAGATCATCAACCGGGGCTGGGATGCGGTCATCGAGTCGATCGACGAGATCATCACCAAGCCCGAGGTCGACAGCGCGGCGGTCGAGAAGGCACAGGCGGAACTCGACGGGCCGGCACCGGAGCCCGAAGAGGACGACGTCGTCATCGACGACATCGTCGACACGGAAGAGGAAGCCGACGAGCTCGCCGCCGCGGCCGAGGACAAGGTGCTGGGCAGCGACGAGGACTTCTGGGCGCGGGTCGGCATCGATCCGGTCCGGATCATGACCAGCGGCGGCACCTTCTTCACGCTGCGCTGCTACCTCGACGATCGGCCGATCTTCCTGGGCCGCAACGGCCGCATCAGCGTGTTCGGATCGGAGCGGTCACTGGCTCGCTACCTCGCCGACGAACACGACCACGACCTGTCCGATCTGGCGACCTACGACGACATCCGCACCGCGGCCACCGACGGCTCGCTGCGCGTCGAGGTGACCGACGACAACATCTACGTGCTGTCGGGGATCGTCGACGATCTCGCCGAAGGGCCCGACGCGCTCGACCACGATCAGCTCGAGCTGGTCGTCGAGCTGCTGCGTGACATCGCCGACTACGCCGAGGACACCAGCGTCGCGGCCAAGCTCGACAAGGACACGGCGCTGGGCCGCCTGATCGCCTACTCGCTGGAGCCGGGTTCGGTGTCGCGGCCGAACGCGCCGTACGCCGAGGCGGTCACGCAATGGGAGTCGCTGGAGCGCTTCGTGGAGTCACGCCTGCGCTCGGAGTGACGTCCGCAGTACCTCCGCGAACGCCGCCGGATCGGTGAGGAAGCCGACGTGCCCGCCGGGGAAGGTCTGTGCGCCGACGCCGAGCGCATCGGCGAGCGCCGAGGACGTCGCGGAGGTGAGCAACGGCGCCGAGTCGGCGCCGATCCCGACGACGATCCGCCCCGGTGCCGCGCGCAAGGCCGCGATGTCGGGCCGGTATCCGGTGGTGGCCCGCAGGTCGTGGTCGAAGAACCGGGCCGCGTGGCGCCGCTCCTCGTCACTCGGCGGCGGGGCATCGCCGCCGCCCTCGGGCGGCTCGAACCCTGCGTTGACCATGAAGGCGCGCCACGCGGCGTGGACGCCGTCGGCGTGGAAGGTCTCGATCACACGCTCGGTGTCGGCGCGGCGGGTCTCGGCATCATCGAGCATCTCGATCAGCGGCGGCTCGTGGGCGACGAGCGTCCTCACGCGCTGCGGCCACCCCGTCATCAGTGCCAGCCCCGTGACGGCCCCGCCGCTGGAACCGAACACGTCGGCGGTGTCCGCTCCCCTGTCGTCGAGGATCGCGATGACGTCTCGAGCGCGCAGGTCGACGGTCGACGGCTGATCGGCGTCGTCGATCGTGCTGTCGCCGTATCCGCGCGGGTCGAGGGTGATGACGGTGTGGTCGTCGGCCATGGCGTCGGCGAGCTGCTGGAATTCGCCGGCCCCCATCGGCGACCCGACCAGGACCAGCAGCGGTCCGCTGCCACGGAGTTCGTAGTGCAGGACGGCGCCGGGGACTGTCAGCTCATGGGTGCTCATGGTGGATTCGACTCCGCACGCGCGCTCAAATCATCGCTGAGGGTGCGATTTCGGCGTGATAGCCGTCGGTGAGCGACGTGTTCTGTTCGGGGACATCGCTGACAGTTGTATGTCTCGGGACATCGCTGACACCTGAGTAGGGCTGGACCAGCATGGTTCATGGCCCAGAAGGTGACGGCGATGGATATCCGGATGGCGGCTGCCC
>NZ_QJUA01000064.1 GCF_003254575.1 Mycobacterium kyogaense
CGGCGGGACGGCCGCGGGAAGCGGACCGCCGGGCGTGACCAGCACCGGCGCACCCGGGGCGGGGGCCAGGTAGTCCGGCGGCGGGGCCGGGGCAACGTAGTCCGGCGCCGGCGGGGGCACGGCCACCGGAGGCTCCTCGACCACAGGCGCCGCCTCGGGCGGAGCCGGCAGCGGCGCTGCCTCGGGTGCGGGTACCTCATTGACGACGGGAGCCGCGGGCGCCGGTGGAGGCGCAGCCGGTGCAGGCGGAGCGACGACCTCCGGCGCAGGTGGCGCCGCCTCGGGGACCTCTTGCTGCACCGAACGCGCCATCTGGGGAGTGGGATCGTCCGGGGTGAGGCTGAGCCCGACAGCTGCTGACACCGACACGACGAGCGTGACGATCGCCGCAGCCAACACCGAGGCCAGCACGGCGGTCGCGGACAGGCGCCGTCCCGCGGGTTGATCGGCGACGTCGAGGAGGGCCACCGCCGACGCCGACGCCAGGGCCGCGCCTCGGGCCAGCGCCAGCTCTGACTGATCCGCGGACACCACCGGGGCATCGGTGCGCTGCTGCAACGCAGCCATCGCACCCGCGACATCACCCGAGCCGAGCACCACCACGGCATCGGCGGCGGGCAACTGAGCGTCGACGAGCGCGGCCGTGTGCATCCGGTCCCCCGTGACGCCATCGGGGGTCACCGCGACCAGCACCGATTCACCGGGTTCAGCCACGTAGACGACGACCCGCTCGTGCCCGGCCATGTCGGCGATCCCGAGCGCGAGCATCTCTGCCGCCTCGACGTCGGACACCGCGATCACGTTCTCGACGCCATGATCGGTCAACGCCTGCCACACCGCACTGGCTGTGCTTTCCGCCGCAGAAGACCAGGTCAGGCCCACCGCATGCAGCCGGCGGGAAGTGTCGGCGCCAAGCAGCGAATCGAGCAGCGCGCCGGCGTTCACAGCGGCGCGCTCGGCTGAGCCACGGTCGATGATGGCGCCGTCACCGGCGGTGCCTTCGACGAGCACCCAGCGCACCGATGACGACGTCATCGACAAGCCGAGTACAAGGTCCATGACGTCACGATCCGATCTCTTTGCGACTAACGGACGACCCTACCCCGCACACCGATCGTCGCAAATCTCGCTCATGGCGGTCCTTCCAGCAGAAACCGCCGCCACGCCATCGCGGCGTGCGCGCTCATCTCATGGAAGTTCAGCCAGGACAGGTCGGCATCACCGATGCAGCGATGCGGCTCCCCCAACCACGACGGCCGGTCGGCGCCACATCGTGCACAGTGCGCAGACGTCATCGACACACCTTTGCACCCCAGCCGCCCTTCGGCGTCCTCCGATCGGAGGAGCACGCGTTCGTCCTCACCATCCACCCGCTGGCGGACAGACGGGCACGGCCCGGAGCGGCATTCTTGTCTCATCGCCGGAACAGCCGGCACACAGAATTCAAACATCAACGTAGACAAAGGAAATCATGATGAACAGCACCGCTCGCATCCTCGCTCTGCCCCTGCTGACCGCCGGCATCCTGGGTGGCGCACTCGGACTCGCCGGCACTGCCGCGGCCGCGACCCCTGCGGCCACCCACTCCACCACGGGGCACGGCAGCCACGCGCCGGCCACGCCGCGTGACACCAGGTCGCACATGCCCACCCAACCGCGGGTGTTCAGCCCCTCCATCGCGACGTCACCGAAGACGCACCTGCACACCCAGGACGCGGCGACCTACCGGCACCGCCGCCACGGGCACTTCCACCGGGTGTGGTGACCAACACCGACCACCCGGGTCAGGCAGCCTCGCCCTTCGCGGCGGGGCTGTCTGCCGTCTTCGGAGCATCAGCAGCCTTCGCGCTATCGCCCTTCGACTCGTCCTTCGACGCGTTCTCCGCGGCCTCCTGGCGTGCCGCCTTCTTCTGCTTGCGGGTGGCATTCGCGGCCGCCGCCTCTTCACGCAGGTGCTTGCCGGGCTTCCAGGACGTGCGCTGCGTCGAGGGCTCCTCGGCCCCGCCCCGGTCCCGGTCCTCGCCCTGCCCCTGCGGTTCGGGCGTCGAACGCTGCTGCTCCTGCTCGACCTGCGGCTGGTCGACCGAAGCGATTTCCGGCGCGGCGGCGCGCCGCGGGAAGAAGGTTGCGCGTGTCGGGGCGCCGTAATCACTTCTGTCGTATGCAGTTTCGATGATCTTCCGGAGCGGTGCGTCGAGCGCGGCGATCACCGGGTCCGGCAGGAAGGGATCCAGCGGCATCAAGAGCGGGATCGGATAGGTGCGCACGACGTAATAAGTGGTGTTGGTCTTCCCGTCCACCTGGTAGTAGTCGCTGTCGCCCGACTCTCTGGCCGCCTTGAGATCGTCTGCGGTCAGCACGAACTGTGTGTTGCCGTGCACGAGCGCCATCCCCGCCAATGCGTTGGCGATCGCCAACGGGTTCCACAGGTAGGTGGGGAAGTCGGCCCAGCCGTCGTACTGGCGGGCGACGTCGATGGTGGGGTCGACGGTTGCCGGCGTGGCGCCGTTGAAGCTGACGTCGAGGATCGGGATGTGCATTCCCGAGAAGCGCTCCAGAATGCCGCCGTTGGGCCGGTTCGGATTCGCGACCAGGATGTAAGTGTTGCCCTCGTGGGTGGCCTTGTACTGCGACGCCACGGCCGCCCCTTGAGAGAAGCCGAAGATCACGTCGCCCGGGGCCGGGTTCGCTTTCCCCAGGTTGGCCACACCCTCGGCGACCGAATCGTCGAACTTCAGGTCTTTGAAGTAGCCCGCCGAGATGGGCCAGAACCCGGCGTTGTAGTCGACCTTCTCGTAGGCTCCGTCGGTCTTCGGGGCGTTCGTGCCGTCGATCACCGAGGTGATGAAGTCCTCGTACTCCTGTTGCGTGGCCTGATGACCATTGGTGGTCCCACGCAGGTAGTGCAGGGTCGCGAGCAACTGCGGGCTCGCCGACATCGTCGGAGCGGTCCCGAGGACCGCCGCGCCGGCGACGGCGACTCCGGCCATGCCGACCGCGGTCACCGCCGCCTTCGCCCGCCTTCCGGCCGATTGCGGCTTCTGCGCCCGATGCCTGCCGTGTGCGCGCGCCCGACGAATGCCCATTACTCCCCCTTGAGTGGTCAGCAGCAGTGTAGGGCGCACTATTTGCTGTCACACCCGGTTCGCGGCGATTGGTCAGAAGTCGATCGTGATATCCGCGTCAATCACGGGATGCCGTGACGACAGGTGCCCGGCCCGGGGGTTGCTGACAGGTGCTGCAGCTAGCTCGCTCGGAGCTGGCTGCGGTCAGGGTGCTCCTTCTGCCACTGCCTTTCGACCCGCTTGACGCGCTGATGTTCCAGCGTGATCAGCAGCGCACCGGCGGTGACCAGAGCGCCGGCGATCAGGGCCAGGATCAGCGACAGATCCCGGTTGCCATATGCCGTCGCTGCTACGGTGCCCGCGATCAGCACGGTGCCGATTCCGATCAGCAGCAAGCCGGGCAACCACAGCGTGTCGATGAAGGACTCGCCGCTGTGCGGCAGGGTCGTACGAACGTGATCCACCGGATCGCGATGAGCGCCTTTCATCGCAACTCCCTTCTTCGGCGGGATACCTCGAGGATACGCCGTTGTGAGCTGGATCACATCAATCCGTCATCATCGGGTCATACTTACGGCGTCATGACCTCGATCGTTTGCTGACATAGCCATTCGCACCCATTGACCCAAACGGCCGGCCCACTGCGTGTCGAGCAACCTTCGCTGTATCGAACCACCCCTGCGCATTTCGCCGCGCGGTCTTTCTTTCGGCGAAAAGCGTTGCTTGCCTTTGGATCACACATTCAGCGACGTCACAGGTTTCGCGCCCAAAACGCGATGTGAGCCCGGTCCGCGACCTACAGTCGCCACATCGGGGTGTTGCCGGGTTACCGCCGACAGCGCGGTGCGGGGGCCCCGCTCGCAAGGAGGCGTCATGGGGGAATCGTCGTCGGCAGGGTCAGTGCGCTCACGAACGGACAGCAGAGTGAGCGCCGCCCTTCACATCGGACGTGTCGGGGGCCTCGCCGTGGCTTTCGGGATCGGCGCTGCCGTTCTGACCGGTCAAGCAGTCGCGTCTGCGGACAGCGACACTGCGTCGTCGACCAGCTCGAGCGCCAACAGCACTGCGAAGCAAAGTGATTCGTCGGTGGCTGGTCCACGGGTGCGCGCCGCCGAGCGCGCTGAGGCGCGTGCGACGCGCCGGGCCGAAGTGAAGGCCGACCGGGCCGAGGCCCGCGCGGAGCGGGCAGCTGTCCGCGAGCAGCGCACCGCCGATCGCGCCGACCGCGTCGCCGAGCGGCAAGCGCGCACCGTGACGATCGAAGCTCCCGACCCGGCCGAACCGGCCGCGCCCCGCCCGCGGCCATCGAGGTTGCTGGACCTCGTCGGCGCCGGGCTCACCGCGGCGGGTACGCGGCAGACCGTGCAGGCCAACGGGAACACTGCGGCCGCCGACACTGTGGCCGCTGCGGTGGCACCCGAGCGCACCGTCGTCGCCTCCGGATTCACCCAGCCGACGGATTTCCAATTCCTTCCCGACGGCCGAATCCTGGTCGCCGAGAAGAACGGACGGATCCGCGTCGTCGACGAGAACGGTGACGTCTCGCGCCGACCGCTCTACCGGGTGCCGACGCTGACACAGGGCGAGCGCGGACTCGGCGGCCTGGTGGTCGATCCCGACTTCGCCGACAACGGCTACATCTACGTCGCGTACACGACGATCTTCGCGCGCGACCGGTTGGCGCGACTGACCGTGCGCGGAGACCGCGTGGTGTTCGGATCCCAGAAGGTGCTGCTGCAGTCGACGGACCGCTCAGCGTTCTTCCATCACGGCGGAGCCCTCGGATTCGGACCGGACGGGATGCTCTACTGGGGCGTCGGCGACAACAAGAACTCCGACAACGCCCAAGACCTCGGCACCATCCACGGCAAGATCATCCGGATCAACCCCGACGGCACCATTCCGTCGGACAACCCGGACCTCGGCGACGGGGCGCTCCCACAGATCTACGCTTACGGCTTCCGCAACCCGTTCCGGCTGACGTTCACCCCGACCGGCGAGCTCTTGGTCGCGGACGTGGGCGAGAACTCCTTCGAAGAAGTCGACAACGTCATCGCCGGCGGCAACTACGGTTGGCCCGGCTCGGAAGGTCCCTGCACCAGTGACTGTGCGGGCGTGCAGGATCCGATCTTCTACTACGGGCACGGTGACAGCGGCGCTGCCATCACCTCGGTGCTGTTCTACGACGGCGGCCAGCTCGGCGACGAGTTCCAGAACACCCTGCTGGTCGCCGACCTGGTCAAGGGCTGGATCAAGGCGCTCGATTGCACCGCCGACTTCTCCTCGTGCGGAAACGCTCGGGACTTCGATGCGCAGGCCGGCGGGACCGTGGTGCTCGTACAGGGCCCCGATGATGCGCTCTATCAGCTGCGCTACGACACCGGACAGATCATCCGCATCGGTGCGCCGGTGTCGCCGGTGATCTGACGACCTTCCTGGGAGGTCCCTGGCAACACTGCCGATCGGGGAATGCCGGGCACCCACGGCCGGTTGCCGCCCAACGTGGCTGACTTCTCGCAACACGACCGTGTCATCGGGTGCTGCTGATGCGCCAAGGACCCCTCGCCGGGCGATATGCCGCGGTGGCCGCCATGGTCACCCTCGCGCTCATCCCCTACCTGGCGTTGTCGGCCGCCCTGGACCCGCTGGTGCCGATCATCAGCGAACAGCTGCACATGAGCGCCCAGACGATGGCGATCAGTTCGGGGTTGGGCAACGCCGCGTATGCCGTCGGCACCGTGCTGGCTGTGCAGTTCGCCCAGCACCTCCCGCAGCGCAGGATGCTGGTCGGCTACGCCGTGCTGCTGGTGCTCGGATCGGTGACCGTAGCTGCCGCACCGAATGCGCCGGCGTTCGTGATCGGCCACGTGCTGCAGGGCCTGGCGACCAGCATGCTGTTGATCGCGGCTGCGCCGCCGCTGACCATCGGCTTCCCGCGCGATAAGCTGCGCAACACCGCGGTGATCATGAACATGTGCGTGTTCGGCGCTGTCGCGCTCGGCCCGTTCATCGGCGGTGTTCAAGCCGAAGCGCACGCATGGCGGCCGCTGTTCTGGATCGTCGCCGCCGTTGCGCTGGCCGCTCTCGTCCTGGCGGTGTTGACCTTCGACGATGCACCGCCCGCTGACCGTGACGCACCGCGGGACCTGCCCGCCATCGTGCTCGCGACCGTGGGGTGCACGGCGGCGTTCGTCGGCGCCGCACAGCTCACCAGCCACGAGCTGTCCGATCTCGCGGTGACCGCACCGATGCTCGGCGGGTTGTTGCTGATCGTCGCGCTCATCGTCTACCAGTACCGCGCCGCCCGGCCGCTGTTGACCATCCGCACGATGCTCACCAGCGCGATCCCGGTCGCGGGGGTCGGCGTGGCGCTCTTCGCCGCGGCCGCGTCGGTGGCGGCGACCGCGCTCACGGCCGCGGTGTTCCTACAGTCGTTCAGCCCCGTCCAGGTGGGTCTGCTGTATCTGCCGGAACTGGGCGGCGCCATCGTGATGGCCGTCGTGTTCGGCTTCGTGATCTCGCGGCGCGCGATGCACTACCTACCGCTCGTCGGGATGGCCCTGCTGGCGGCAGGCATCCTGGTGTTCCGGCTCTCGCTGCCGGCGAATCACTCTCTGGCCCTTCTCGGTTCCGCGCTGACCGGTCTTGCCCTCGGCGCCACCGTCGCGCCCGCGCTGTTCGTGGCCGGGTTCTCGCTGCAGTCGAACAGCCTGCAGCGGGTCTTCGCGATCATCGAATTGCTGCGCGCCGTCGCGGCCTTCATGGTGGCGCCGATCTTCGCGCACCTGGCCACCCGGGTCTCGGACGATCTCGTCGCCGGAACCGGCGTCGCGCTGTGGGTCGGTTTCGGTCTCGCCGTGGGCGGCGCGGTATTCGGGGTCGCGGTCTACGCCCTCAGCGGCGCCCGGCCGCAGACACCGGATCTCGACGAGTTCCTCGACGGAGACTCCCCGGCATGGCACTCCCCGCCTCTCCTGGCTCGCCTCCGCGGCCTCCCGACGGCACCGGGTCCCCGCCCCGTCAGTTCCTCCGCCGCGGCGCCCGTCCTGACCGATGTCGGTGACCGGCCCATCCTGTTCGCTTACGACGGAACGGATTTGGCGGCCGCGGCGATCTCCCGGGCTGCCGAGCACCTGCCACCGCACCGCAACGCCGTCGTGGTCTGCGTGTGGCAGCCGGTGGACGTCGGCTTCCGTCCGGTGGACGCGGACCGCGTCGATGCCGACCGGGCGGGCGACGTACGGTCGGCCGCGGAACGGACAGCGGGACAAGGCGCTTCGCTGGCAGAGGCAGCCGGATGGCGCGCCTGCAGCGTGGCCGTCGAGGCGACACCGACCTGGAAGGGCATCGTCAGCGCCGCCGCTCACCACGGTGCCTCGTTGATCGTGCTGGGGCCCCATCGTCGCAGCGGCCTGGTGGGCCATCTGCAGGGCAGTGTCACGGCGGCCGTCATCGCCCATGCCGAGGTGCCGGTGCTGGTGGTTCCGGCGGGCGCCCAGGGTGATTCGGCGAGAGTCGCCGAGGAAACGCAGATGGTGCACAGCGGGGCGCGCTGACCCCCTGCTACTCGCGGCGATGCAACCCCAGTTGCTCGACCTGGCGCTTGTCACTGTGGGCGAGCTCGGCCAGCAGTGCCTCGTCACTGAGATCCAGTGGCGCGGAATGCTTCCAGTCGTGGTGAGCCACGTGGTTCAGCCTGGACATCAGATGGTCGTCGTCGACTTCGATCGCGAGTTCGCGACGGTGGTCGAAACTGCCCGGTGACAGATTGATCGAGCCGACGATCGCCCGCTCGTGGTCGGCGACCATCATCTTCGCGTGCAGCTTGAGGTGCTTGAGCCGGTGGATCTTGATGCCGACGTCCTCGAGGATGCGCAATCCGCTGACCCCCTCGAGCAGCTTGTCGGCCTTCAGATGGTGGGCGGCGCGGGCCATCACGTGCACCTTCACCCCCCGGCGTGCCGCGCGCACCAGCCGCTCGATGATGACCGGGTCCTGATAGCGCTCGTTCTGGACGAACAACGTCTTCTCGGCGCGATCGATGAAGTCGGCGATCCGAGCTCGCCCGTTGGTCGGGCACCAGATCAGCCGCGCATCGTCACCGGGATTGAATTCCTCACGCGCCCAATCGGCTTCAAAGCACTCGATGATCTCGAGCACCTCGTGCGAACTCGGCGTGACCACCGCGTAGTCGCGGGTCTCGGTGAAGTTCTCGTCGGTCCAGTTCAGCGACTCCACGAACGCGAACTCGTCGTCGATCACCATCGACTTCTCGTGGGTCAGCCCGAACGACGGATTGCTCTCGGTGACATCGATGCCGTACTCCATCAACAGATCACGTGCGCCGTCATTGTCGGTTTCGCCGTCGCGGCGCTCGGGGTTCAGCATCACCTTGACCAGGACGCCACGCTTGTGGGCCTCGACGATGGCGTCGAGCAGCGGCTGATGACTGAACGCGAACATCTTGACCCGCACGGACTTGCCGGCGGTGTGGATGGCGTCGAGAACAGGCTGCGCCGAGTCGTCGGGCAGGATGATCAGGGAGCGGGTCACGGTGTCTCGTCCTCGTACTGGATGCGGTGAAGCTCAGCGTATCTGCCGCCCAGCTCCAGCAACTCGCTGTGGGTGCCCTCTTCGATGACGCGACCTTCCTCGAGCACGACGATTTTGTCGGCATCACGGATCGTCGAGAGCCGGTGGGCGATCGTCAGCACGGTGCGGTCACTCATCAGCCGCTGCAGCGCGCCCATCACCAGATGCTCGGACTGGGCGTCCAGCGCGGCCGTGGGCTCGTCGAGGATCAGGATCGGGCTGTCTCGGATGAGCGCGCGGGCGATGCCGATCCGCTGCCGCTGCCCGCCGGACAACGTCATGCCACGCTCGCCGACCGCGCTGTCGTAGCCCTGGGGCATATCGGAGATGAACTCGTGCGCATTGGCGAGTTTCGCTGCCTCCACGATCTCCTCGTGGCTGGCATCCGGCCGGCCGAACGCGATGTTGTCCCGGATCGTGCCCCGGAAGAGCACCGTGTCCTGCAGCACGTATCCGATCTGCTGACGCAATTCGTGCAGCTTGTAGTCGCGCAAGTCCACATTGTCGATATGGACCGACCCCATGCTGGGGTCGTAGAAGCGGGGAATCAAGCTCACCAGAGACGATTTACCGCTCCCCGTGTGCCCGACGATGCCGACGAGCTGACCGGGGGCCACATCGAAGGTCACATCCCGCAGCACCGGCTTCTCGCCGTCGTAACTGAACGCCACCCTGTCGAACCGGATGCCGCCCTTGATCTTTGCCGCCGCCACGGCGTCCGGCTTCTCCTCGATGCCGGTCTCGGCATCCAACAGTGCGGCCACCCGCTCGACGCCGACCGCGGCCATCGCGATCGTGTTCGTCAGCTTCGCCAAGTCCTGCACCGGTTTGAAGAACGACGCCAAATAGCTGATGAACACCGTCAGCGTGCCCGCGGTCATCGCACCGGCGAGGATGAGCGCCGAACCGCGCCACAGCACCAGCGCCGTACACGCGGCGACCACGACAGCCACGATCGGCGACACGACGGATTTGACCCGGCGCGCGTTCAGCGCGGCGTCGACGGCCTGCTGACCGGCGATCGCCAGCTGCTGCTCCTGCTGGTCGCCACGGTCGAAGGCCTTGACGACCCGGATCGACTGCAGCCCCTCCTCGGCGACGGCGACGATATCGGATTCCCGCCGACGAACCTCATGCGTCGCCGCCTTCACCGCCTTGCGGATGCGGGAGACGAACAGCAGCAGCAGCGGGGCGACGGCGAGCGCGACCAGCGTGAAATCCCACTGCAGGTACAGCATCAGGCCGAGCATGCCCACGATGGTGAGAAGGTCGGTCGCGATGCCCAGCGTCGAGGCGGACGCGAAATCCTGGATGGTGTCGACGTCGTCGGTCAGCGTGGACAGGATGGGTCCGACGCGGTGAGTGTCGAAGTAGCTCAGAGACAGCTGCTGCAGGTGATGGTAGGCGCGGGTGCGCAGGTCGTTGCCGACCCGCTGGCCGACCGTCTCGGTGAGGTAATTGGCCGCGTAGGTGGCAATGGCGGCGATCACCGCGATGACGATCACCATGATCGCGGCCAGACCGGCGACGTGCATCTTGCCCTCACCGCCGAGGATGGGCTGCAGCAGCCCATGCAGCCACGGCGGCAGCGGATGATCGCCGACCACGCTGTCGAGCACGACCTTCAGCGGCCACGGCGCGGCCAGGCCCATCGCGATCTGGACGCAGAGAACCGCGAAGATGCCGGCCACCGACCACCGGTAGGGGCGAAGCAAGTCCAAGATCAATCTCACGGCACGCGCCTCGCTGTCGGAGTCGTCAATCGAGCGGACACACAGTACATCGCCGACGTTGCTCGGAGGTGACGAAACTTCAGGTGTCGACGGTAGGGTGCAGACACTTTGGCCGGCAACGATGCGTCTGGATCTGGAATGAACACGGTGGTTCATCGCTGCGCGCGGGCGATGGCGCGGGCCGGCGCGGCCCGCCCCTACAGCGCGCGGCGGACCGCGCTCGCACTGTCATTGCCTTTGCCGCGCGCTGTCGCCGCCGAGATCCGCTGGATGTTCCGCCCGCCCCGGACCTGCCTGAGCGGTGTCGCGATCAACGCGGTGCTCGCCGCCCTGTGGTTGATCGTGCAGCCCCTGACGCGGCACAACATGCACAACGATCTGATCGTCGTCGTCGACACCTACTTCGCATCGTTCATCCTCGCCGACATCACGACCACGAACATGCTCGGCTCAGACCACTACCGGGTGACGGCCGCACTGGCGGCCGGCACACCCCTGTGGCGGGTGCTGCTGGTGAAGAACCTCGCCCTGTTCGCCGTCGTGGGACTGCCCACGCTGGTGGCCGCGGTGCTGTTCACGCTGTGGTTCGACACGCCGTCACGACTGGTCCGGACGATCCCCAATGTCCTGGTGCCGGTGATCTCCTGGCTCGGCATCGGCAATCTGGTGTCCGTGCTGCTGCCCGTGGCCGCCGCGCCGCTGATCCGGCGGTGGCGGCACCGCTCCGACACCCGCCGCGTGGCGTTCTGGGTGACCGCGCTGACCCTTCCGTACGCGCTGTACTACATCGCCGATCCGATCGGCGGCGTGGAACACAACGTGTTCTGGAACAGGGTGCCGGCAGCCATCGGCCCCATCCTCGGCCGCGACACCAAGAGCATCGTTCATCTGGGGATCGCACTGGCGGTGTGGGCGTTGGCCACCGCAGCCGCGGTGCTGTGGGTGCGCCGCCGGGGGCTGAGGCTGCGTTAGGCGGTGTCGTCAGGCGACCCGGTACGCCGCCTCGGCGTCGGCCTGGGTGTCGGCGAGGAACGCCTGCAACTCGTCCCCGACCATGAACGTCGTGACGAATCCGCTGCGCTCGGCGATGCCCTTCCAGGTAGGGGTTTGCACCATGGTTGCAAGCGCCTGCCGCCAGTAGTCGACGGCGTACTGCGGCATCGCCGGCGGTCCATAGAGTCCACGCCAGTTGGCCAGCGTCACATCCAGACCCTGTTCGCGCGCCGTCGGCAGGTCGAGGCCGGGCAGCCGATCCTCCGACAACACCCCGAGTCCGCGCAGCTGCCCGCTGCGGATCTGGTCGACGAACTCGCTGACCCCGCCGATCGCCACCTCTACCTCACCGCCGAGCAGCGCCGCGGTCTGCTCGCCACCGCCCTCGTGCGCGACGTAGCGGGTCGCCCGCGGATCGCCGCCGGCAGCGCTGACCAGCAGATCGAAGGGCGCCTCGTCGTCGGGCGCGGCGCCGACGGTGACGCGGGCCGGGTCGGCCTTGATCGCCGCCATCAGGTCGGTGAGGTTCTGATACGGGGAGGTCGGGGTGGTGACGACGACGAAGTACTCGGTCATCAACCGGGCGATCATCGTGACATCGCGGTAGCCGTACCGGGATACGCCCCGGATCTGGTTCATCATGGTCGCCAGCGAGGCAACCGACAGCTGATCGTCAGCACCCCGGTACTGCTCGACCATCGCGGCCAGGAAGTCCGACCCACTGTTGCCGGGCCGATTCTGCACCGGCAGAGGCACATTGACGATGCGCTCGGCCTGCAGGGCATCGACCACGGAACGGATCGTCAGATCGAACCCACTGCCGGGGCCGGCGCCGGCCGTCATGGTCACCGGGCCGGTCGGATAAGGCGCCGCGGCGGCCGTCGGGGCGATCGCGAACAGGAGCATCAGCGCGAGCACGCTGCGCGTCAACATCTTCATGGGTGGGCAGGCCTTCCTAACGGGGGTCGCCGCGCTCGTCGCACGGGGCTTGGACACCGACGTCGATACGCGCCAGCGTGCGGGTCATTTCGACCGGGGCGATGCTGCCGTGGTCACCGGCATAGGGACGATCGAGAAAGAACACGACGAGCAGTCCGGCGGTGATCAACGCCGAGACACACGCGATCGGCAGCGCCTGGATGAACTTGCTCTCTCGCGGGTCGGCCTGAATCACCATGTAGCTCAACGTCAGAAAGGCGCCGGCGCCGAGCGCGAACCACAGCGGCGCGGGCAGCGTGGGTTCGGCTTCGGCGAGCCGTTCCCGCCGCCCGTCACGGCGCTGCGCTTCCTGGTCGAACCACTGCCCGTACGCCGCTTCCTGGCGCGCATCCCCGGGTGTGGTGGCGGCGAAGTCGACGCGCAACCGGTCCACCCAGTCCTCGGTGACGTCGCTGGTGCGGCCGTCGCGCATCGCGGGCCACTCGTCGCCGATCACCGCGCGGGCGTAACACACCAGATCGCCGCGAAGCCGGTCACCTGCGGGCGGAGGCAGGATCGTGGCCACCGAGTTCATCTCGGTGAGGGCGATCGCTTCGATGCTCGCGCCTTCTCGAGCACGCTGAAAACTCTGAAGCGCGAACAAGATCACGAACGCCAGCATGACGGCGAACATCGTGCCGATGACCGACAGCGAGCCGGCGCTTCGGGTCAGATCGAGGAACCATCCGCCCTCGGGCGCGCTGGTGCGCACCACCAGTTTCGCGGTGACTGCGGTGGCGACCACGGCAAGCACGATGAGCGGGATCAGCCACGTGAGCACGGCAAGACTCTATGGGTGGTCGGCCGTTTGCGTGGCGGCTCGGCGAAACCGTCAGCGCACGCCGCGATCAGCGTAGCGGCCACCCTGCACCTGATCGCTCAGCGGCTGGAGTTGCGCAAGTGCGTCGTCGTCGAGCTCGACATCCAGCGACGCGACGTTCTGGTCGAGCCGTTCGGAGTGGCGAGTTCCGGGGATCGGAACCACCGACACACCCAGCCGCTCGGCCTGCGCGTAGACCCACGCCAGGGCGATCTGGGCCGGCAGGAAGCCGCGTCCCGGGGGCGCACAGGGCACCAGACCGATCCCGAGTTCGGCCATCACGGGCGCCACCTGCTCGACATCCCTTGTCCACAGGAGTATTCGCTCTGCACCGCAGCGATCGGGTGCACCGCATGCGCTCGGCGCAGCAGGTCAGCGCTGACCTCACTCAGGCCGAGGTAGCGAACCTTGCCTGCTTCCACCAGCTCTGCCATCGCACCGACGGTGTCCTCGATCCGGGCGTTGTCCGCTTCACGCTGGGGAGACCACCGTCATGATCGGTGCGAGATCGGTGAAGTTCTTGACATCCTCTACGACAGGGGCGGATTCGGGCGCAGTCAACGCGCGGTCCAGGCCCGCACGGTCAGTGAAGTGACACAGCGCCACCGCCACGACATGTTGACCGTCCACGGCATCTTCGGGGTAGTACACGTCGGCGCGCTCCAGACCGAACGGCGCCCACGTCTCACCCACGAACGGAATGTGGTTGTTGTCGTAGTAATTGCGGTCGAAGGAGCTGGTGCCGTCACCGACGTAGGTGACCAGTAGAACGGACATGGTGGATCCTCTCGTTGGGAATGGTCGCTCGACGTCAGCTGGTGGCCGCCCACGAACACAGCAGCGACAGGGCTTCTGCGCTGGGCGAATTGGGTTCGGCGTGATAGACGACCAGCTCCTGTCCGGGACTGGAACGCACATCGAAGGTCTGCATCGTGAGTGTGATCGGACCCACGACCGGGTGCCGGAACGATTTGGCCTGCAGTGACTTCCGCCGAGCGTCGTTGTGGGTCCACAACTCGGCGAACGCCGGGCTGGCCTCGAGAAGCTGGTCGCGCACCGTACAGAGACGCACATCCTTGGGCGCGAGCCCGAAACCATGCCGGAAACCGGCGACGGCATCCTCGGCGACGACAGCCCAGTTGCAATAGAAGTTCTGCGCAGCCGGCTCGGTGAAGACCACGTGCATCATGTTCTTCGAGCGCACCCACTGCGGGAAGAGAGCATCGGCGATGTCATTGCTGGCGAGGACGTCGTACGCCCTGTTGTAGACAAACGCCGGATTGACCGGCCACATCTCGAGGAGTTCCCGCAGCGCGGGGTCGACGCGGTTGCTGGCGCTGCCCCGTTCCTGAGGGCTCAGTCCCGCCAGCCGGAACAGGTGCTCGCGCGCATCGTCGGGGAGCTGAAGAACCGCTGACAGGGCGTCGATCACCTGGGGCGAGGGGTTGCGTTCCCGGCCCTGCTCGAGGCGGGTGTAGTAGTCGACGCTCATCCCGGCCAGCAGCGCCACCTCCTCCCGCCGCAGCCCGCTGACCCGTCGCAACCCGGTTGTAGGCAGGCCCACGTGCGCCGGCGCCAGCTGGCCACGACGGAATCGCAGGTAATCGCCGAGACCGTTGCTGGCCATGCCCAGAAGTTTAGGAGGCACCGACGCCTCGTTCCTGGTTGTGGTGCACCCCGTCTAGCGCAGGGACGGCGAGGCCTCGAGCGCGACGGTTGCCGCGCCCGAGGCTCTGCGGGGTCCGAAGTGACTAGGCGTCGCTACTGGTTCCACCAGAACCGTTGGCACCGGACTTCCCGCCGATACCAGCTCGCCCGCCCGCGCCGCCGGTACCGGGGGTGTGGGTGTCGCCGCCGATGGTGCTGCCGCCGCGGCCGCCATCACCACCGGTCCCGGCCACGGTGCCGCCATTGCCGCCCATGCCGCCGTTACCGCCGTCGGCGGCGGGTCCGCCGTCGGTGTCGGCGTCGCCACCGGCGCCACCGGCACCACCCCGTCCGCGGGTGTTCCCGCCGCTGCCGCCGCTGCCGCCTGCCCCGGCGGTGGCGGTGCCGCCATCGCCGTCAGGCCCGAACCGGTTACTCCCGGCCGAACTCGCGCTGCCGCCGGCACCGCCGGCGCCGCCCGCCGCAGACGCGGCGCCCTTACCGCCGCTGCCGCCCATTCCGCCGGTGGCATCACCCTCGTCGGTGGCCACGAAGCCGCCGCTGCCGCCGGCTCCGCCCATTCCGCTCGTTGCCGCGCCACCGGAACCGCCATTGCCGCCCACTCCGTCGGCACCCTGGCCGAAGGCGTTGTTCACCGACCCGCCGGCACCACCGGCACCACCGGGCGCACCGGCGCCGCCGTTGCCGCCGGCACCACCGGTCGCGACGTGCGTTCCGTCGGCATCAGTCGACGCCGATCCGCCGTCACCTCCGTTGCCTCCGGTACCGGTGGTGGCTGCGCCGCCCGCGCCGCCTCGCCCTCCGCTCGCGTTGCCGTTGACCGAGTCGGCCAATCCTCCGCGGCCGCCGTTGCCACCGTTGCCACTGATCCGGCCACCACGCCCGCCGGACCCGCCCGCCGCTCCCACAGCATCGTTGGCTCCTGCGACGGTGGAACTGAGTGCGTTGTAGTCGTTGCCGCCATTACCGCCGTCGCCGGCATCGCCGAACAGACCCGAGCTGCCGCCGTCACCGCCCGCGGTGGCCGCGACCCGGACACCTGCTGCGGTCGTGAAGGCATCGACCCCGTTGCCGCCGGCGCCGCCGTTTCCAAAGAACAGACCACCGTTGCCGCCGGCACCGCCGTACGCACCGTCACCGCCGCTGCCGCCCAACAGACCGCCGTTGCCGCCGCGACAGTTGGCGGTGCAGTCGGGGTTGATCGCCAGGGCATCGAGGCCGTCGCCGTAGAGCCAGCCTCCGGGCCCGACGACCGGCCGCATCGTAGCCGCGGGCGTGGCCGCCGCGACTGCCGCGGCGGTCCGGTCGCCGCCCGAGTGACCCAGCCACCAGGGCAGAGTCGATGAGTCTTCTGACAATGGGCTATCGGTCGAGGCCAGCTGGACATCGGCTACGACCGTCGGCGTGGCATCCGACGGCCAGACCAAGAGAACGCCCGCTCCGACGAGCGCGGCCCCGGAGACTCCGACGGCGAGCTGTTGGCGCAGAGGCGTCCGCGGCGCACGGTTGCGGTGTTTGGACATGGGTGAACCCCCTGAGAAGTAGTGATATTCAGCGCGAACCCTGGTGGATCAAGGAGGGCAGCGCCGACGCTACGCATTTGCTGAAAGCATTTCCCGGCATCACCGATATGATCTTGAAGCAAAAAAACTCGTAATAAATTACGGCGACCGGACAGCAGCATGCGAGGTCGCGCAGCAGGCCAGTGACGCCTGGGCCAGCGAGGATCACACATCGCCACCTGCCGGTCTGAGCTCTAATTAGTAACGCGCACGGTAATTTTCCGTGGCCCTCCATTCCTAGAACTGGATCGCTCTCATGGCAGCGAGATCGCCGCATGAGGACAGCCGCCGTGTAGATCGTCATGATTTGGTCATCAATAGCAAATTGAATCAAGAGAATTCACAGTTCGCTGCCAGATTTGCTTCCGCGATATGAATTTCCATCCGTGGCGAGGCCGGCACCGAATACTTCACATGACGACGATGGCGAAAACGAACGCACCGTGTGTGACGGGCGAGATTCGGTTCCGCCGCGAAGGCGACGAGTTACATGTCGACCGTGCGACCCCGGTGATGTGGTTCGCCAGCCACGTGCTCGCGAGTCTGGGCCGCAATCCTGAGATCGGACTGACATTCGATGGCCGCTTGGTGACTCTGCAAGCGCCCAACGGACGATGGGTCTGGAGACTGACCGATCGTAGCGTCTGCGTCGACAATGCTGTCGAGGGCGAACAGTGGGAGATGCTCGAGGGCGTCTGGCCGGACTGAGCTCACCGATCCCCGAACACATCAGGCCCCCTCGAAAGGGGGCCTGATCAGTGTGGCAGGTACAGGATTCGAACCTGTGTAGGCGTTAGCCGACGGATTTACAGTCCGCTCCCATTGGCCGCTCGGGCAACCTGCCGGGTTCGCGTGTAGCGCGCACAGCAGGATACAACGACGGCATACCCTGACGACAAATCGCCAGGGTGGCTTGGCCGCCGCGCAGGCCTGCGGCCAAGATGGAACCACGCAACGATCACGAGGGAGGGACGGGTCCATGGCGGATTCATCGTTCGACATCGTCAGCAAGGCTGACCGCCAAGAGGTCGACAACGCGCTCAACCAGGCGGCCAAGGAGTTGTCCACCCGCTTCGACTTCCGGGGCACCGACACGACGATCGAGTGGCAGGGCGAGGAAGGCATCATCCTCGTCTCCTCCACCGAGGAACGCGTCAAGGCCGCCGTCGACGTCTTCAAGGAAAAGCTCATCCGGCGCGACATCTCGATGAAGGCGTTCGACGCGGGCGACCCGCAGCCCTCCGGCAAGACCTACAAGGTCATCGGCAGCATCAAGCAGGGCATCGACAGCGAGAACGCCAAGAAGATCACCAAGCTCATCCGTGACGAGGGCCCCAAGGGCGTCAAGGCCCAGATCCAGGGCGAGGAGATCCGCGTCAGCTCCAAGAAGCGTGACGATCTGCAGGCCGTCCAGGCCCTGCTGCGCGGCGCCGACCTCGAAGTGGCGCTGCAGTTCGTCAACTACCGCTGAGCGCCAACGTGGGGGTTGTGCACGCAAAAGCGGCGTAGAGCGTGCACAAGACCCACGCTCGGCGGGTCAGTAGTCGACGGCGGCGCGTACCGCGTCGGCAGTAGTGCCGTCGACCTCGTCGAACAACCCCACCAGCCGTTGGATCACCGCGGTGAACCCGGGCTCGAAGTGCTTGAGAACCGGCGGGAAGAAGGGTGCGATGGCGAACCCGTCGTCGGTGACCGTCCACCCCATGGCCCGCAGCGCCGACACCAGCTCCATCAGCCCGACCCGGATCGCGTCGAGGTGCGCCCCACCCGTCGTCAGCGCGGCTCGCACCGATTCCAGTCGGGTCCGCAGCTCCACCTGCGCTGCGATGTCCAGCTCGGCCGTCTCCGCAGCGGCCACGCCGCCGGTCGCCTCCCAGGCCGCGTCTATGCGTGCCAGCGCAGCCCGCTGCTCGGCGACGGCGGCCTCGAGCTCGGCGATGTGACCGCCGAGCTGACCCGCCGCCGCGGTCACGCTCTGCGGGTCGGAAGCTTCGATCGTCGACACCGTGACCGACACAGGACCCCCTCAGCAACGTCTCATCATTATGCCCACCAAACCCGCCTCGCCGGTCAGTCACCGCCCCTAGGGTGATCTCCCATGGCACCTGCACAGCGCGATCCCAAAGTCGTCGTCCTCGGGGGCGGATCCTGGGGCACCACCGTGGCCTCGATCTGCGCGCGGCGCGGCCCGACGCTGCAGTGGGTGCGCTCGCAGGAGACCGCCGATGACATCAACAACCACCATCGCAACACCAAATACCTGGGCAACGAGGTGGAGCTGGCCCACGATCTGAAGGCGACCACCGACTTCGTCGAAGCCGCCGAGTGCGCCGACGTCATCGTCATGGGCGTGCCCTCGCACGGATTCCGCGGCGTCCTCACCGAATTGGCGGCGTCGCTGCGCCCGTGGGTGCCTGTCGTGTCACTGGTCAAAGGCCTCGAGCAGGGCACGAACTACCGGATGAGCCAGGTCGTCGACGAGGTGCTGCCGGGCCATCCGGCGGGAATCCTGGCCGGCCCCAACATCGCCCGCGAGGTCGCCGAGGGCTACGCCGCGGCCGCCGTGCTCGCCATGCCCGACCAGCACCTCGCTGCCCAACTCGCGAACCTGTTCCGCACCAAGCGTTTCCGCACCTACACCACCGACGACGTGGTGGGCGTCGAGATGGCCGGAGCGCTCAAGAACGTGTACGCGATCGCCGTCGGCATGGGCTATTCGCTGGGCATCGGGGAGAACACCCGCGCGATGGTGATGGCGCGGGCGGTGCGCGAGATGTCGAAGATGGGTGAGGCGATCGGCGGGCACCGCGACACCTTCGCGGGGCTGGCCGGCATGGGCGATCTGATCGTGACGTGCACCAGCCAGCGCAGCCGAAACCGCCACGTGGGCGAGCAGCTGGGGGCCGGCAAGCCGATCGAGGAGATCATCGAGTCGATGAACCAGGTCGCCGAGGGGGTCAAGGCGTCCAGCGTGATCATGGAGTTCGCCGAGAAGCTCGACATCTCGATGCCGATCGCACGGGAGGTCGACGGCGTGGTCAACCACGGTGCGACCGTCGAGGACGCCTACCACGGGTTGATGCTGGAGAAGCCCGGCCATGAGGTGCACGGCTCAGGGTTCTGAGTCAGTTGAAGTAAGGGTTGGTGCCCTCGGGCCGGGCCAGCAGCGGGTTGGTCTCGTTGACGACCCAGGAGGCTGTCGGGCTCACCACGAAGCCCGCCTGGTTGCGGCTGTCCACGCACGCCGTCAGCGTGCCGTCACCGCCGCAGCTGACATCGCCGAAGCTCAGCCGCGTATTGGGCGGCAACGCCTTGACGGGACCGCCGTAGATCGGGGCGGGCGCCGCCGAGAACCCGGGCACTCCGCCTGCGGCACCGCTGATCAGGTTGGCGCCCTCGGGTGCTCCCGGCAGGACGCCGTTGCAGCCGTAGCCGCCCGACCGCTGCAGCATGCAGGTCAGGCCGTTGGAGCTGAACGCGTACGCCGCACCGTCGAAGACGGCGTAGTTCTGTGGATTCGCCGGGGCCCACGCGTTCACGTTGGGGGCAGGCGGAGGCGGCGGCGGCGGGGTGGGTGGCTGCGCGGCAGCCAGACCTGCCGCGTTGAGGACACCGGCCGCGGCCAGGCACGCCGCGCCGACAAGAGCTCTGCTCGACACCGTCACAGACTAGATGCTGTCCCTTATAAACATCTGACGCTGCCCACGATAAGAAGCGACGAGATCACGGTGCTCGCCGCATCACGCCAAACCAAAACACAACACCGACA
>NZ_QJUA01000065.1 GCF_003254575.1 Mycobacterium kyogaense
CATGCGCAACCTCAGCATCACCGACCGCCTCCGCAACCTCATCGGCATCGACCGAACCCAGACCCGCCTCAGGCTCCGAAGACTCGGACTCGACAGACTCCGACGCCTCATCAGCGGTCAGCGCTTCGGCAGCATCCTCACCCTCGACGGCGACGGCATGCGCAACCTCAGCATCACCGACCGCCTCCGCAACCTCGTCGGCATCGACCGAACCCAGACCCGCCTCAGGCTCCGACGACTCGGGGTCGACAGGCTCCGACGACTCGGGCTCAGGCTCATCATCGGTCAGCGCCTCGGCAGCATCCTCACCCTCGACAGCGACGGCATGCGCGACCTCAGCATCACCGACCGCCTCCGCAACCTCGTCGGCATCGACCGAACCCAGACCCGCCTCGGGCTCAGGGTCGGACTCTTCAGCGGTCAGCGCCTCGGCAGCATCCTCACCCTCAACCGCCACAGCGTGCGCGACATCGGCGTTCTCCACCGCCTCCGCAACCTCATCGGCATCGACCGAACCCAGACCCGCCTCAGGCTCCGACGACTCGGGCTCAGGCTCAGGCTCTTCAGCGGTCAGCGCCTCGGCAGCATCCTCACCCTCAACGGCGACAGCATGCGCAACCTCAGCATCACCGACCGCCTCTGCAGCCTCGTCGGCATCCACCGACCCTAGACCCGCCTCCGGCTCGGCAGTCTCATCGGCAGGATCGACGGGCGCGACGAGCTCATCACCCTCGGCGACCTCGTCGCTGTCCACGGTCTCCAGATCGGCTTCACGGTCACTCGAGGCATCGTCGTCCTCGGCAGCCACGATCGCCGCCGCGACCACTCCGGTCGTCGACGCACCCAGCGCCACGTCCTTGACGACGTCTTCTGCACGCGACTCGCCGCGCACCTCGCCGTCCACGGGCTTTCCGCGCAGCGACAGCGGATCTTCACGACCCTTGGGCGCGACCATGATGTACACGACCGCGGCGATGAACACGAACGTCGACGTGAACGTGTTGATCCGGATGCCCGCGATATGCGTCGCCGCGTCACTGCGCATCAGCTCGACCCAGAACCGGCCCACGCAGTAGCCCGCGACGTACAGCGCGAACAGCCGGCCATGCCCGATACGGAACCGTCGATCGACCAGGATCAGCGCGGCGAAAACCAACAGGTTCCACAGCAATTCGTACAGGAACGTCGGGTGGACGATCTCGATCAGCTGGCCGGTCGACACACCGTTGAGCGAATCCGGCACACCCGCCGAATTCACTCGCTCGTAGATCTCCAGGCCCCAGGGCATCGTCGTCTCGCGCCCGTAGAGTTCCTGGTTGAAGTAGTTGCCCAGCCGTCCTATGGCCTGGGCCAAGATGATGCCCGGCGCTATCGCGTCACCGAACGCGGGCAGCGGTATCTCCCGCCGCCGGCACGCGATCCACGCCCCGACCGCACCCAGGGCGACCGCGCCCCAGATTCCGAGCCCGCCGTCCCAGATCCGCAGTGCAGCAACGAATCCCGCGCCGTCCTCACCGAAGTAGGTGCGCCAGTCGGTCATGACGTGGTAGAGCCGGCCGCCGATCAGGCCGAACGGCACCGCCCACAATGCGATGTCGTAGATGACGCCCGGTTCACCACCGCGTGCCACCCAGCGCCGATCGCCCAGTACCAACGCGGCCACGATGCCGGCGATGATGAACAGCGCGTACGCGCGCAGCGGGAAGGGGCCGAGATGCCACACCCCCTGCGCCGGACTCGGGATGTATGCCAGCACCGTCGACGTCACGCAGTGACCCTTTGCCTTACCCCGTCAGCCAATTCTTCTGTCAGCGCCCGCATCGCCGGAATGCCATCGGTCAGCGCGGACACCAGCGCCGAACCCACGATCACACCGTCGGCATACGAACCGATCTGGGCGGCCTGCTCCCGCGAGCGCACACCCAATCCGACTCCGACCGGAACGTCGGACAAATCCTTGATGCGCCGCACCAACTCCGGCGCGGCATTCGACACCGCGTCCCGGGCGCCCGTGACACCCATCGTCGAGGCGGCGTACACGAATCCGCGCGACGCGTCGACGGTCGCGCTGAGCCGCTCAGGCGTGGACGACGGCGCCACCACGAAGATCCTGTCGAGATCGTGCGCTTCCGACGCCGCCAGCCATTCGTCGGCCTCGTCCGGGATCAGATCCGGGGTGATCAACCCCAGACCGCCCGCCGACGCCAGATCCCGACTGAACGCATCCACGCCCTTGCTCAGCACCGGGTTCCAGTACGTCATCACCACGGCGCTTCCGCCGGCGGCACTGATCGCCTCGACAGCTCGCAACGTGTCCCGCACCTTCACCCCGCCACGCAGCGCCACTTCGGTGGCGGCCGCGATGACCGGCCCGTCCATCCCCGGATCGGAGTAGGCGATGCCCACCTCGATGATGTCGCAGCCCGCCTCGACCAGGGCGACCATCGCGGCGATCGAGGTGTCCACGTCAGGGAACCCGGTCGGCAGGTAGCCGATGAGCGCCGACCGGTTCTCGCTGCGGCAGGCCTCGAAAACACTGGCCAGACGACTCATTTCCGACCGTCCTCGAACAAACCGAACCAGCGCGCTGCGGTCTCGACGTCCTTGTCTCCGCGCCCCGACAGATTCACCAGGATGATCGCCCCCGGCCCGAGTTCTTGACCGAGCTTCATCGCGCCCGCGACCGCGTGTGCCGATTCGATCGCCGGGATGATGCCCTCGGTACGGCTCAGCAGCGACAACGCATCCATCGCCTCGGTGTCGGTGATCGGCTTGTACTGCGCGCGGCCGACGTCCTTGAGCAACGCGTGCTCGGGACCGACCCCTGGGTAGTCCAAACCCGCTGAAATCGAATGGGATTCGACCGTCTGACCGTCTTCGTCCTGCAGGAGGTACGAGTACGAGCCCTGGAACGCACCCGGCGATCCACCGGTGAACGTGGCCGCGTGCCGTCCGGTCTCGACGCCGTCACCGGCCGCCTCGTATCCGACCAGGCGCACCGCGGGATCGTCGATGAACGCGTGGAAGATGCCGATCGCGTTCGAGCCGCCCCCGACACACGCCACCACCGCGTCGGGCAGCCGCCCGGCCTGGTCGAGCATCTGAGCGCGTGCCTCGAGTCCGATGACTCGCTGGAAGTCGCGCACCATCATCGGGAACGGGTGCGGTCCCGCCGCCGTCCCGAACGCGTAGTACGTGCTGTCGGCGTTGGTCACCCAGTCCCGGAACGTCTCGTTGATCGCGTCCTTGAGAGTCTTCGAGCCCGACTCGACCGCGACCACCGTGGCACCGAGCAGACGCATCCGCGCCACGTTCAGCGCCTGACGGGCCGTGTCGACGGCGCCCATGTAGATCACGCACTCCAGGCCCAGCAGCGCGCACGCCGTCGCTGTCGCCACCCCGTGCTGGCCGGCGCCCGTCTCGGCGATGACCCGCGTCTTACCCATCTGCTGGGCCAGCAGGGCCTGCCCGAGCACGTTGTTGATCTTGTGAGAACCGGTGTGGTTGAGGTCTTCTCGCTTCAGGAAGATCCGCGCGCCACCGGCATGCTCGGCCATCCGCTCCGCCTCGTACACCGGTGAGGGCCGACCGGTGTAATGCCGCTGCAGCCGATCCAACTCGTCGAGGAAATTCTGATCCCCGCGCGCCTTCTCGTAGGCCGCGGTCACCTCTTCGATGACGGCCATCAACGCTTCGGGAACGAACCTGCCGCCGTACACGCCGAAATGGCCGCGCGCATCGGGATCATGGGAGGTCGGTTCGGCCACTGCGGCGCTGGCGCGCGGCAGTTCCGGTTCCAGGTGAGTGGTCACTTAGCGCGCAGGTTTCGGGCACGACGGATGCGTACCGGCGGTGACGAGGTCAGCGACGGCACTGCGGGGATCACCACTGGTCACCAGACCCTCGCCGACCAACACGGCGTCGGCACCGGCACCGGCGTACGCCAGCAGGTCCGCTGTCCCCCGCACACCTGACTCGGCGACGCGGATGACGTGGCTCGGCAGCCCCGGCGCGATGCGCGCGAAGCAGTCCCGGTCGACCTCGAGTGTCTTCAGGTCTCGGGCGTTGACACCGATCAGCGTGGCTCCGGCCTGCAGCGCACGGTCCGCCTCTTCCTCGGTGTGGACCTCGACGAGCGCCGTCATCCCCAACGACTCGGTGCGTTCGAGCAGAGACTCCAGCGCCGGCTGTTCGAGCGCGGCGACGATCAGCAGCAGCAGATCGGCGCCGTGGGCCCGCGCCTCATGGATCTGGTAGGGCCGCACGATGAAGTCCTTGCGCAGCACCGGTATCGACACCGCCGCGCGCACCGCGTCGAGATCGTCGAGCGAGCCGTGGAATCGGCGCTGCTCGGTCAGGACGCTGATCACCCGGGCGCCGCCGTCTTCGTAGGCCCGCGCCAGCTCCGCCGGATCGGCGATCGAGGCCAGCTCACCGCGGGACGGGCTGGCGCGCTTCACCTCGGCGATGACGCCGATGCCGGGCGCCCTCAGCGCCGCCATCACGTCCAGGGGCGCGGGCGCTTTCTTTGCCTGTTCCTTGACCTCGGCCAGGCTGACGACGGCCTCGCGGGCGGCGACGTCAGCACGCACCCCATCGAGGATGGAGTCGAGGACGGTAGCCGAACCCATAGCTGTCGTTTCCCTTCCCCTGACGGCCGTTTGATTCTTGATGAAGGGTAGTCGCCACGACACCACAGCCCGTCACCGCCCCTTCTTGTCCATCGTGGTCGGGTCGTTGCCCGCATCCAGCGCGTCCCAGATCATCCGCTCCGACATCGTCTCCCCGGTGTCCGTCTGCTCGGCCGGGCGGCGCGCATAGCGGGCGGTGTCGGCACCGGCGCGGGTCGCCGACCGCAGCAGCAGCACCGCTCCGAACAGCGACAAGGCCGCCGCCACCAGCGTCAGCGCCGCGCCCAGAGAGTGACGTTCGGTTCCCATCAACTCGGCGATCGGTATTTCGGCCAGGCGGGCGGCCCGGGCCCCCACATCGGGCACGACCCACAGGCTGATCGCCAGATAACCCATCCCCGCGCTGGCACCCGCGACCAGCACCGCCAAGATGCGCATCGGCCAGCCGCGCACCGCCAGCGCGGCGACCGCCGCGGCCAGCACGACCAGTGCGAGCGGGACCAGCGCCGTCGACCAGGTCGCACCCGTCAGATCCTCGGTCTTGGGATGGGTCAGCCCGTCGAACGAGGACACCTGCACCCAGGTCAGACGGGACGCCCCCCACAGCGCCGCCGCGGCGAGAAGCAGGGCCAGCTGCCCGAGCCGCGTCACGGCTCGCTCAGCGTCTCGGCCGCGGCGATCGCGTTCAGCACCGCGCGGGCCTTGTTGGCGGCCTCGTTGTACTCGTACGGGCCGTTGGAGTCCGCGACGACGCCGCCGCCGGCCTGGACGTAGGCGGTGCCGCTGCGCATCAGCGCCGTCCGGATCGCGATCGCGAAATCCGCGTCACCGGCGAAGTCGAGATAACCCAGCACGCCGCCGTACAGGCCGCGCCGCGTCTTCTCCACCTCTTCGATCAGCTCCATCGCGCGGACCTTCGGCGCCCCCGAGAGCGTGCCCGCCGGGAAGCAGGCCGTCACCGCGTCGAGGGCCGTCTTGCCGTCGGCGAGCAGCCCGGTCACCGTCGACACCAGGTGCATGACGTGGCTGTAGCGCTCGACGTGGCTGTAGTCCTCGACCTTGACCGTGCCCGGCCGGCAGACCCGGCCCAGATCATTGCGGCCGAGGTCGACCAGCATCAGGTGCTCGGCCCGTTCCTTCTCGTCGGAGAGGAGCTCCTTTTCCAGGAGCACGTCCTCTTCCTCGGTCTCCCCGCGCCACCGCGTGCCGGCGATCGGGTGGGTGGTGGCCCGGCCGCCCTTCACCGTCACCAGGGCTTCGGGGCTGGATCCGACGATCGAGAAGTCCAGGCCGCCGTCGCCGTCGGGCACGTTGAGCAGGTACATGTACGGACTGGGGTTGCTGACCCGCAGCATCCGGTAGACGTCCAGCGGGTCGGCGTCGGTGTCCATCTCGAAGCGCTGCGACGGCACGACCTGGAAGGCCTCACCTGCCTCGATGTCACCGACCAGCTTGTCGACGATGGCGGTGTACTCCTCGACCGTGCGCTGCGAGCGGTGCAGCGGCGCGGGACGGGAGAACGTCGCCACGGTCGACGCCAGGGGTTCGGCCAGCGCCGCGGTCATCACGTCCAGCCGGGCGACCGCGTCCTCGTAGGCCTCATCGACGCGCTCATCGGTGCCGTTCCAGTTCACCGCGTTCGCGATCAACGTGATCGTGCCCTCGTGGTGGTCCACCGCGGCGATGTCGGTGGCCAGCAGAAGCACCATGTCGGGCAGGCCGAGATCGTCGACCGCGAGCTCGGGCAGGCGCTCGAGGCGGCGCACGAAGTCGTAGGCGAAGTAGCCGACCAGGCCCGACGACAACGGCGGCAGACCGGGCACCGGCGCGGTCTGCAACAGGGTCAGCGTCGCGCGCAGCGCCGCCAGCGGATCACCGCCCGACGGCGCATCCTGCGGGGTCACGCCGAGCCACGCCGCGTGACCGTCGCGCACGGTCAACGCCGACGGCGCACCCGCGCCGATGAACGACCACCGCGACCACGACCGCCCGTTCTCCGCGGACTCCAGGAGGAACGTTCCGGGGCGGTTGGCCGCGAGCTTGCGGTACGCCGAGAGCGGAGTCTCGCTGTCCGCGAGCACCTTGCGGGTCACCGGCACTACGCGGTGCTCGGCGGCCAGCGCCCGGAAGTCCTCACGCGACGTCGTCACAGTGAGACTGGCGGTGGACTGCACACCGGCATTCTCCCAGACGTAGGTTGTAAAACATGAATCGTGGTGACACCGTGGCCGAGTTCTCGCTGCCCGACCAGACCGGTACGACGCGGTCGTTGACCGACCTGCTCGCCGACGGTCCGATCGTGCTGTTCTTCTACCCCGCCGCGATGACGCCCGGATGCACCAAGGAGGCATGCCACTTCCGCGATCTGGCCGCCGAATTCGCCGCCGTCGGCGCCACCCGCGTCGGCATCAGCGCCGACCCCGTCGACAAGCAGGCACGCTTCGCCGATCAGCAGAAATTCGACTACCCGCTGCTCTCGGACACCGACGGCACGGTCGCGACGCAGTTCGGCGTCAAGCGCGGGCTCCTGGGCAAGTTCATGCCGGTCAAGCGCACCACGTTCGTCATCGACACCGACCGCACCGTGCTCGACGTCGTCGCCAGCGAGATCAGCATGGACAGCCACGCCGACAAAGCGCTGCAGACGCTGCGCAAGCGTCAGTCGGCCTGACCCAGCAGCAGGTCGGCGTCGAAGCACGTGTGAGCGCCGGTGTGGCAGGCCGCGCCGACCTGGTCGACCTCCAGCAGCACGGTGTCGCCGTCGCAGTCCAGCCGCACCGAATGCACGCGTTGCGTGTGGCCCGACGTCGCACCCTTGATCCACTGCTCGCCGCGTGACCGCGAAAAATACGTTGCCTCACGGGTTTCCAGCGTCCGAGCCAGAGCGTCGTCGTCCATCCACGCGACCATCAGCACCTGGCCGGTGCCACGCTCCTGCACCACCGCGGCGAACAGCCCGTCGGCATTGCGCTTGAGTCGCCCAGCGATCTCGGGGTCCAGACTCATCGCACTGTCAGACCTTCTGCGCGCATCGCCGCCTTCACTTCGCCGATGGTCAGCTGCTTGAAGTGGAAGACGCTGGCCGCCAGCACGGCGTCGGCCCCTGCAACAACGGCGGGCGCGAAATGTTCCACCGCGCCGGCCCCGCCGCTGGCGATCACCGGCACCGACACCGCACCGCGCACCGCCCGCAGCATCAGCAGATCGAAGCCGGCCTTCGTGCCGTCGTAGTCCATCGAGTTCAGCAGGATCTCCCCCACACCGAGCTCCGCGCCACGCGCCGCCCATTCGATCGCGTCGATACCGGTGCCGCGACGCCCGCCGTGCGTGGTGACCTCCCAGCCCGACGGTGTGGGCTCTGAACCCTCGGGCACGGTCCGCGCGTCGACCGACAGCACGATGCACTGCGAACCGAACTGCCGCGACAACTCTGAGAGCAGCTCCGGGCGGGCGAGGGCAGCGGTGTTCACCGACACCTTGTCCGCACCGGCGCGCAGCAGCATGTCCACGTCGGCCACCGACCGCACCCCGCCCCCGACGGTCAGCGGGATGAACACCTGCTCAGCCGTGCGGCGCACCACCTCGAGCATCGTCGAGCGTCCCGACGACGACGCCGTGACGTCCAGGAACGTCAACTCGTCGGCGCCCTCGGCGTCGTAGACCGCGGCCAACTCGACGGGATCGCCCGCATCACGCAGGTTCTCGAAGTTCACGCCCTTGACCACGCGCCCGGCGTCGACGTCCAGGCACGGGATCACGCGGGTTGCGACGTCACCACCGGTGCTCACAGGTAGTCCTTGGGGTCGCCGGCCGAACCGATCAGGTCGAGCATCTCCTCGTGGACGCCGGGGGCCGCCACCAGCGCCGACGGCGACGTCACCGTCCACGGCTCCCCCGCCATGTCGGTGACGATGCCGCCCACGGCACGTACCAGCGCAACGCCCGCGGCGTGGTCCCAGATGTGATGCCCGAAACTCATGGCGCCCCCGAGGATTCCCGCCGCGACATAGGCCAGATCGATCCCGGTGGCACCGTGCATCCGCATCCGCGAGCACTGCTTGCTCAGGTTGGACAGCACCGCTGCCCGGTACCGGCCCGGGTAGCGGCCGCGCGACTCGATGTTGAACGTGCCGGTGCCCACGATGGCATCGCAGAGCCCGGTCTGCTCCAGCCGAGAGAGCTCCTGGCCGTTGCAGCGCGCCGGGCCGTCGACCGCCGCGGTGTAGCGCTGCCCCATGAACGGCAGCCACGTCAGGCCCAGCGTCGGCTCGCCGTCGACCAGCAGACCCAGCAGGATCGCCGCCATCGGTGACCCCGCGGCGTAGTTGAAGGTGCCGTCGATCGGGTCCAGGACCCAGACCAGCTCCGAATCGACGGATTCCCCGCCGAATTCCTCGCCGTGCACTCCGATACCGGTCAGCCGCTGCAACTCGGCGACCACGCGGCGCTCGATCGCGAGATCCACCTCGGTGGCGAAGTCGTTGCCCTTCTTGGCCACCGCCGAGTCGGCACCGTGGCCGGCGATGAACTGTGCCGAAGCGCCGTCGAGAATTCCCGCGGCCGTGTCGAGGAGCTCGGCGAGCTGGCGCGCGTCGAGCGTCACGTGCCGACCGCGGCCAGGGCCTCAGGCAGCGTGAACCGGCCCGCGTACAAAGCTTTTCCGACGATCGCGCCTTCGACCCCCACGCCGGTCAGCGTCGCGATCGCGCGCAGATCGTCCAGACTGGACACCCCGCCCGACGCGATCACCGGGGCGTCGGTGCGCTCGCACACCGACGACAGCAGCTCCAGGTTGGGCCCGTTGAGCGTGCCGTCTTTGGTGACATCAGTGACCACGAAGCGCGAGCAGCCCTCCTTGTCGAGCCGCTCCAGCACCGTCCACAGGTCGCCACCGTCGGTTTCCCAGCCGCGGCCGCGCAACCGGTGTTCACCGTCTGCGATCAACACGTCGAGCCCGACGGCCACCTTCTCGCCGTGCTCGGCGACCACGCGGGCGCACCACTGCGGGTTCTCCAGCGCCGCCGTCCCGAGGTTCACGCGGGCGCAGCCGGTGGCCAGCGCCGCGGCCAGCGACTCGTCGTCGCGGATGCCGCCGGAGAGTTCCACCGCCACGTCGAGCGTCCCGACGACCTCGGCGAGCAGCTCGCGGTTCGACCCGCGGCCGAACGCCGCGTCCAGGTCGACGAGGTGAATCCACTCCGCGCCGTCGCGCTGCCACGTCATCGCCGCGTCCAGTGCCGAGCCGTACTCGGTCTCACTGCCGGCCTGCCCCTGAACCAGGCGCACGGCGCGCCCCTCCACCACGTCGACGGCGGGCAACAGGACCAGTTTCGGTGCATTCACGCCGGTCAACTTAGCGCCCCGATCCAGTTCGACAGCAATTCGGCGCCGGCGTCCCCGCTCTTCTCCGGGTGGAACTGCGTGGCCGACAGCGGGCCCGCCTCGACAGCGGCCAGGAACGGCACGTGGTGGGTCGCCCAGGTGAGCGTCGCGTCCGGATCGCCCTCCCACTGCTGGGCGGCGTAGGAGTGCACGAAGTAGAAGCGCGTCGCCGGATCCATACCCCGGAACAGCACACTCTCGGCGGGGGCATCGACGACGTTCCAGCCCATGTGTGGGATCACCGGCGCGTCGAGGCGGACCACCGCGCCCGGCCACTGCCCGCACCCGGTCGATTCGACGCCGAATTCGACGCCGCGGGAGAACAGGATCTGCATGCCGACACACACGCCCAGAACGGGACGTCCGGCGGCGACGCGCTCGGCGATGATCTGCTCGCCGCCGACCTCACGCAACCCGGCCATGCAGGCCTCGAACGCGCCCACGCCCGGCACCATCAGGCCGTCGGCGGCCAGCGCGGCACCCTTGTCGGCGGTCACCTCGACCTGCGCACCGACCCGCTCGAGCGCCCGCTGAGCCGACCTCAGATTTCCCGAGCCGTAGTCGAGCACGACGAGTTTGGTTGTCACAGAATCACTCTCACAAGGTCCCCTTGGTCGACGGCACGCCGCTGACCCGCTCGTCGTACTCGACGGCCTCACGCAGTGCGCGCGCCACGGCCTTGTACTGCGCTTCGGTGATGTGGTGCGGATCGCGACCGTAGAGCGTGCGTACGTGCAGCGCGATGCGCGCGTTGAACGCGATCGATTCGAAGACGTGCTTGTTGACCACGGTGTGGTACGGCGCCTGCGAGCCCGCGATGGTGAAGCTGACCATGAACTCCGGTTCCCCGGTGTGCACGAAGTAGGGCCGGCCCGAGACGTCGACCGCGGCGTGCGCCAGCGACTCGTCCATCGGGATGAACGCGTCACCGAACCGGCGGATACCGCTCTTGTCGCCGAGCGCCTGACCCAGCGCCTGGCCCAGCACGATCGCGGTGTCCTCGATCGTGTGGTGGCCCTCGATCTCGATGTCACCGACGGCTTTCACCGTCAGGTCGAACCGGGCGTGGCTGCCCAGCGAGGTCAGCATGTGGTCGAAGAACGGCACACCGGTGTCGATGCTCACCTGCCCGGTGCCGTCGAGATCGAGCTCCACGACGATGTCGGATTCCTTGGTCTTGCGTTCGACCTTGGCGTACCTGTGGGGACGGCTCACTTCACTCCTTGTCGGGCACTGGCGCTCAGCAGTGCGTCGTTCTCGTCGGCCAGGCCGATCGTGGTGCGGAGGTAGCCGGGGATACCGACGTCGCGGATCAACACCCCGGCCTCCAGGTAGGACCGCCACGTCGCGGCGGCATCGGCGAACTCCCCGAACAGCAGGAAGTTGGCGTCGCTGGGAATCACCCGAAAACCCATGTCCGTCAGGCCCTTCGAGACCCGCTCGCGTTCGCTGATCAGCGTCGCGACGCTGCCGAGAGTGTCGTCGGCGTGGCGCAGCGCGGCCCGGGCGGCGGCCTGGGTCAGCGACGACAGGTGATACGGCAGACGCACCAGGAGCATCGCGTCGACCACGGCAGGGGCGGCCACCAGGTAGCCCAGCCGGCCGCCGGCGAACGCGAACGCCTTGCTCATGGTGCGCGACACCACGACCCGCGTCGGGTACTCGTCGATCAACGCCAGCGCGCTTGGCTGCGAGGAGAACTCGCCGTAGGCCTCGTCGACGATCATCACCCCGCCGGCCATCGCGTCGAGCAGCAACCGCAGATCGTCGAGCGACACACTCTGCCCGGACGGGTTGTTGGGGCTGGTGACGAACACGACGTCGGGGTTGTGCTCCTTGATCGCGGTGGCGGCGACGGCGGCGTCGAGGCCGAAATCGTCGGCTCGGTGGGCGGCCAGCCACTGCGTCTGGGTGCCGTCGGAGATGATCGGGTGCATCGAGTACGACGGCACGAAGCCGATCGCGCTGCGGCCCGGCCCGCCGAACGCCTGCAGCAGCTGCTGCAGGATCTCGTTGGATCCGTTTGCGGCCCAGACGTTCTCCACACCGACGCGGACCCCGGTCTGCGAGCTCAGATAGGCGGCCAGATCGGTGCGCAGCGCCACGGCGTCACGGTCGGGGTAGCGGTGCAGCTCGGCGGCGGCCTCGCGCACCGATGCGGCGACGTCGTCGATGAGCGCCTGCGTCGGCGGGTGCGGGTTCTCGTTGGTGTTCAGCCGCACCGGCACCGAGAGCTGCGGCGCCCCGTACGGCGACTTACCGCGAAGATCGTCGCGCAGCGGCAGTTCCGCCAGCGTGGTGGTCTGACCGGGGTTCACCTCTCGAACCTCCGCCGCACCGCTTCGCCGTGACTGGGCAGGTTCTCGGCGTTGGCGAGCGTGATCACATGTCCGGCAACGTCTTTGAGTGCGGCCTCGGTGTAGTCCACGACGTGGATGCCGCGCAGGAACGTCTGCACCGACAGCCCGCTGGAGTGCCGGGCACAGCCCGCCGTGGGCAGGACGTGGTTGGAGCCGGCGCAGTAGTCGCCGAGGCTCACCGGGGACCAGGCGCCGACGAAGATCGCGCCCGCGGAACGGACCCGCGCGGCGACATCGGCCGCGTCGGCCGTCTGGATCTCCAAGTGCTCGGCCGCGTAGGCGTTCACCACGCGCAGGCCGGTGTCGACGTCGTCGACCAGCACGATCGCCGACTGCTGACCGCCCAGCGCGACACTCACCCGCTCGCGGTGCACCGTCGTCTCCAGCTGGCGAGCCAGCTCGGCGTCGGTGGCGTCGGCGAGCGCGGTGCTGTCGGTGACCAGCACGCTGGCGGCCATCTCGTCGTGTTCGGCCTGGCTGATCAGATCGGCGGCGACGTGCACCGGGTCGGCGGTGTGGTCGGCCAGGATCGCGATCTCGGTGGGGCCGGCCTCGGAGTCGATGCCGACGCGGGAGCGACAGATCCGCTTGGCGGCAGTGACGTAGATGTTGCCCGGCCCGGTGATCATGTCGACGGGTGCGAGTTCGGACCCGTCGGTGTCCGTGCCGCCGTAGGCCAGCAGCGCGACGGCCTGGGCGCCGCCGACGGCCCACACCTCGTCCACGCCGAGCAGCGCCGCGGCGGCCAGGATCGTCGGATGCGGTAGGCCCTGGAACGGCTCGGGGTTCGAGGCCTGAGGCGGGCTGGCGATCACCAGCGACTCCACACCGGCCGTCTGCGCCGGGACGACGTTCATCACGACGCTGGAAGGGTAGACGGCGTTGCCACCGGGGACGTAGAGGCCGACCCGCTCCACGGGCACCCAACGCTCGGTGACCGTCGCGCCGGGGGCGAGCGTGGTGGTGGTGTCGGTGCGGCGCTGATCGGCGTGCACGGCGCGAGCGCGCTCGATCGCCACCTCGAGCGCGATCCGGACGTCGGTGTCGAGCGCATCGAGAGCAGCGCGCAGCCGGTCAGCGGGCACGCGGACCTGCTCGGGCCGCACGCCGTCGAACGAGGCGCCGTACTCGAGCGCGGCGTCGGCGCCGCGCTCTGCGACCGCTTCGACGATCGGCCGGACCTTGGGCAGCACCGCGTCGACGTCGACACCACCTCGGGGCAACGCGGTCCGCAGACGGGCGGCCGACAACGTCGTGCCGCGCAGGTCGATGCGCCGCAGGAGCGGTGGCGATACATTCACGCTGACCATTGTCCCAGAGCAGCACAAATCAGAATCGGAGGCGTCATGCCGGACCGGCCGAGCAGGAGCAGCCACCCCAACAACGCGCCGGGCGTGCCGATGATCTTTCCGCCGTGGTTCGAGAAGCTGCAGATCAAGTACATCAACCCACTGCTGCGGCCGCTGTCCAAGCGCATGCCGGGTCTCGCGGTGATCCACCATCGCGGCCGCACCTCCGGCACCGAGTACGAGACGATCGTCACGCCGTACCGCAAGGGTTCGGTGCTGGCGGTCGGACTGGCGCACGGCAAGACGAACTGGGTCAAGAACGTGCTGGCCGCCGGCGAGGCCGACATCCGGATCGGTAGCGAGACCCTGCACCTCGTGCGGCCGAGGGTGCTGCCCGCCGGCACCATCGACCCGTCGCTGCCCCGGATGGCTCAGATGGTCGCCAAGCGATCCGGCGTCTTCGTCGCGGACATCAGCTCGTGAGCGCGGCACCATGACACCGCAGATGTGGCTGGCGTTCTTCGGCGCGGCCATCCTGATCGCGATCTCCCCCGGCGCGGGCGCCATCCAGTCGATGGCCACCGGTCTGACCCACGGGGTGCGCCGCGGCTACTGGAGCATCCTGGGCCTCGAGATCGGGCTGATGCTGCAGCTGACGCTCGTGGCGATCGGGCTGGGCGCCGCGGTCGCGAACTCGATCCTGGCGTTCACGATCATCAAATGGCTGGGCGTGGCCTATCTGGCCTACCTGGCGTTGCGGCAGTGGCGCAGCGTCGGGGTCGACCTGCGCGCCCAGATGGACCAGGTAATCGCCGGCGGTCGCGGTGCACTGGTCGTGCGCGGGTTCCTGGTCAACGCCACCAATCCGAAGGGGCTGCTGTTCTTCCTCGCGGTGATGCCGCAGTTCGTGGTGCCGAGCGCGCCACTGATTCCGCAGTACGTCGCGATCGGGGTCACGATGGTCGTCGTCGACCTGGTGGTGATGGGTCTCTACACCGGCCTGGCCGTGCGACTGCTGACGTGGCTGCGCACCCCGCGGCAGCAGACCGTGCTCAACCGGGTGTTCGCCGGCCTGTTCGCCGCCGCAGCGGTGGTGCTGTCGCTGCTGCGCCGCGGGCCGATACCGGCCTGACGGTCAGCGACAGCGGTTGCTGACCGCGGCGCTGGCCGCCTCGGCCGCCTTCAGCCGCTTGGCCTGCTCCGGATCGGTGTTCGACGCGCCCGCGGTGGCAGCCGCACCGATGTCGAGCACGGCGTCGGCGAACGTCCGGACCGTGTCGGCGAGATCGGGCGGGGTCGCCGGGTCGAGGCGGGCCAGCAGGTACAGGCCGCCGTCAGACAGCGCCAGCCGGGCGTTGGCCGCGGCGGCCAGCGAGCCGCTGATGTCGTCGGGCGCGGTCACGTTGGTGTTGGTCGCCACGCCCGCGCGGACCGTGGCGAACGCGGTGCACACCCGCGCCGTCGCCGCGGAGCGCTGCTCGTCTGTGTAGCCGGGATCGCGATCCAGCGTGCGGACCAGCGCGGCCGCCGACAGGCCGGTCGACAGCAGCGCCACCGCGAGGGCCAGACCCGGTGAGACACGCATGCGTTACAGGTCCAGACCCAGGTCGAGCACCCGCACCGAATGCGTGAGCGCGCCGACGGCCAGGTAGTCGACCCCGGTGCCGGCGTAGTCGGCGGCGCTGTCCAGCGACAACCCGCCCGAGGACTCCAGCATCGTGTGCGGTGAGCGGGTGGCCCGGCGCTGCACGGCGATCTGCGTCTGCCACACCGGGAAGTTGTCGAGCAGCACCAGCTCGACACCCTCGGCGAGTACCTCGTCGAGCTGCTCGAGGGAATCGACCTCGACCTCGCACGGCAGATCCGGCGCCACCTCACGCACAGCGCGCAGTGCCGCCACCACCGACCCCGCGGCCGCCACGTGGTTGTCCTTGATCAACGCCGCGTCACCGAGCCCCATCCGATGGTTGACACCGCCACCGACGCGGACGGCGTACTTCTGCAGCGACCGCATGCCCGGCAGCGTCTTGCGGGTGTCCCGGATCTGCGCCCCCGTGCCGGCCACCGCGTCCACCCAGGCCGCGGTGGCGGTGGCGATACCGGAGAGGTGGCACACCAGATTGAGCATCGTGCGCTCGGCGGTGAGCAATCCGCGCGTAGGCCCTTCGACGACCAGCGCCGCGCCGCCCGGCTCGAGCCGGGTGCCGTCGGGTACTCGATGGACCACCCGGTAGCCGTCCCTGCCGAGCACCTCGTCGAACACGATCAGCGCGAGATCACCGCCGGCGATGACACCCACTTCCCGCGCCACCACCGATGCCGTCGTGGTGGCACTCTCGGCCACCGTGGCCAGGGTGGTGACATCGGGTCCGTAGCGCAGATCCTCGTCGAGGGCCCGGGAGATGATCGACCGGGCGTCGGCCTCCTCCGCCCCGGTGAGCGTCGCGGCCATCACCGGCAGCCCGTCGTGACCGGACCGCGCACGATGCTGACCGCCTGGGCGGGATCGGTGTCGGGATGGTCGCTGCGGTGATGACACCCGCGGGTCTCGGTGCGCGCCCGCGCCGCGGCACCCACCATGCCGGCCACCGCCGTCAGCGCGGCGTCCTCGAAGACGCTGCGCGAGGACAGCATTCGCGGTTGCGCTGCCTCGAGTTCGGCGGCCAGCCGGCCCAGCCCGGCGTCATCGCGGACGACGGAGGCGTACCTGCTCATCGCGTGCTGCAGCGACGGGCGCGCGAGCACCGGCCGCACCGACGGTTCCGCGACGACCACGCGCGGCGGACCGGCGAGTTCAGCGTGCTCGGCGGCAGCGACGCCGGCGCGGCCGCCGACCACCAGGCCCTCCAGCAGGCTGTTGGATGCCAGCCGATTCGCGCCGTGCATCCCGGTGCGGGCCACTTCCCCGGCGGCATACAACCCGTCGATCGCGGTGCGGCCGTGCACGTCGGTGACCACGCCGCCGCAGCTGTAGTGCGCACCCGGAACCACCGGAATCGGTTGCTGCACCGGGTCGATGCCCGCGGCACGGCAGGCGGCCGTGACGGTCGGGAACCGGCGAGCCACGTCGGCCACGGTGCGAGCGTCGAGGTAGACGCACGCATCGCCGGAGGCGCTCATACGTGCCTCGATGGCCGCCGCGACGACATCACGAGGCGCGAGGTCACCCATCGGGTGCACGCCGGACATCACCGGTTCGCCGTGCCGGTCGACCAGCGACGCGCCCTCTCCACGCAGCGCCTCGGTGATCAGCGGTCGTCGACCGGAGGCCGACCCGGTGTAGAGCATCGTCGGATGGAACTGCACGAACTCCACGTCGGAGACCGGCACACCTGCCCAGATCGCCAGTGCGACACCGTCTCCCGTGGAACCTTCGGGGTTCGTCGTCGCGCGGTACAGGTGCCCGGCGCCGCCGGTGGCCAGGATGACCGACGGCGCGTAGACGGCCCCCGGGCCGTCCTCGCTGAGCACCGAGACCCCGGCGACGGCGCCGTCGTCGATCAGCAGATCGAGAGCGACGTGATTGCGGCGGATGTCCAGCGATGCCGCGGCGTGGTCCAGCGCGCGCTGCACCTCGGCGCCCGTGGCGTCACCGCCGGAGTGGATGATACGTCGGCGGGTGTGCCCACCCTCTCGGGTCAGCGCCCAGCGCCCAGGCGACGACTCGTCGAAATGTGCTCCCGCACCGACTAATTCGGCCACTGCGCGAGCGCCGTCGGCAACGATGGAGCGCACCGCCTCGGCATCGCACAGCCCGGCGCCGGCGACGAGCGTGTCGGCGACGTGCGCGTCGACGGAGTCGTCGGAGCCCTTGACGCTGTCGGGCAGCACCACGGCGATCCCGCCCTGGGCGTAGAACGTCGCCGTCTCCGCCGCCTTGCTCAGCAGGATCACGCGGCTGCCGCGGCGGTGCGCGGCCAGCGCGGCGGCGAGACCGGCCACCCCGGTCCCGATGACGACGACGTCCGCGCGCAGACGCCAGCCGCCCGAACCGCCGCAGCCCGTGCCGGTGGTGGTCATTCCCCGCCGCCGGGCTGACCGATCTCGATCATCCGCGTGACACTGGCGCGAGCCCGCGCGGCGGTGTCGGGATCGACGTGCACCTCGTCGGCACCCTCTACCAGGCAGCGCAGCATGGCCGCAGGCGTGATCATCTTCATGTAGCGGCAGGACGCCCGGTCGTTGACGGCCTGGAAGTCGACATCGGGTGCGGCGCGGCGCAATTGGTGCAGCATGCCGACCTCGGTGGCGACCAGGACCTGGCGGGCACCGGTCTCACGGGCGGCGTCCAGCATGCCACCGGTGGACAGGATCTTGACCCGCTCCTTCGGGTAGGCCCCCTCGCCGGCGAGGTAGAGGGCCGAGGTGGCGCAGCCGCACTCGGGGTGGACGAACAACTCGGCGTCCGGATGCGTGCGCGCCTGCTCGGCGAGTTCGTCACCGTTGATGCCCGCGTGCACGTGGCATTCCCCGGCCCAGACGTGCAGATTCTGCCGGCCCGTCATCCGGCGCACGTGGGCACCCAGGAATTGATCCGGGCAGAACAGCACCTCGCGGTCGGCGGGGATCGATGCGACCACCTCGACGGCATTGGAGGACGTGCAGCAGATGTCCGTCTCGGCCTTCACCGCGGCCGTGGTGTTGACGTAGGACACGACGACGGCGCCGGGGTGCTCGGCCTTCCAGGCACGGAGCTCGTCTGCGGTGATGGAGTCGGCCAGCGAGCAGCCGGCGCGCTGATCGGGAATCAGTACCGTCTTGTCGGGTGAGAGGATCTTGGCGGTCTCGGCCATGAAGTGCACCCCCGCGAACACGATCGTGTCCTCGGGCGCCTCGGCGGCGATGCGCGACAGAGCCAGCGAGTCGCCCACGTGGTCGGCGACGTCCTGGATCTCCGGCAGCTGATAGTTGTGCGCCAGCAGCGTGGCGCCGCGCAGATCCAGCAGTCGCCGGACCTCGGCCGCCCAGGCGGCGTCCCCCTCGACACCGGTGTAGCCGTCGGGGCCGTCGACGATGCGGTCGGCGCTATCGGTCGCGAGCACGGTCATCGCCGTCTCCTTACCTTGGACGAGGTTTTCGACTTACAATCGAAAACATGCCACATCGTAGCACTCACCACGAAGTCCTGGCCGTGGTGTTTCAGGTTCGAGGAAACGCCCTGAACGTGCTGCTCTGGCAGCGGGCGCTGGACCCACAGCGCGGCCGCTGGGCGTTGCCCGGCGGCAGGCTCGGCCACGACGAGACGCTGACCGACTCCGTCCGCCGCCAGCTCGCAGAGAAGGTCGACCTGCGGGAACTCGCCCACCTCGAACAATTGGCGGTGTTCTCCGAACCCGACCGCGTGCCCGGTGACCGCGCCATCGCCTCGACGTTCCTGGGCCTCGTACCCTCCCCCGCCCTTTCTCTTATACACATCCGACCCACCCGACGCTATGCCCTCTGTAGTGCTCGGTGG
>NZ_QJUA01000066.1 GCF_003254575.1 Mycobacterium kyogaense
TGTACGAACGTGACTCCCGGTGGCGGGACGACGGGGGCGGGGTCGGGTGAGGGCGGCGAGAACCCCTACATCGGCGGTGCCGGCTGCATTCCGGGCCGGGTCTGCAACAACGGCGATGATTAGATCGTTTCAACAGTCTGCACGCTGGTAATTCACAGGGACATGAAACTCATCACCTTCGGAACAGCCATGCTGACCGGGGCCGCCGCGACGGTCATCGCGATGGCACCCATCGCCGGTGCACAGCCCAATGTGCCATGCGACGACCCGGGCGGCGCAGCACGGGGCGCTGCGTGCGATGCCACCGCTCCCGAGGGCGGTCCGCCGCCCATCGTCGGAGAGATCCCGCCCGGCCAGGACGGTATGCAGGACGTCGCGGGCTGCACTCCCGGACGAATCTGCGAAGCGCCCTAGATCAGAACAGGGAAAGCTGGTCCTCGCCCAGGTCGGAGCCGACGAAGTCCTCGACCGGTGTACCACCGACCACTGACGTCACGTCGTCCATGAACTGCACTGAGGACACGACGGGCAGACCCAGTTCGCGGGCCTGAAAGCCCCTGCCCTGCAGCACATCCGGTTGGTCACACACCACCAGAGAGGTGTGTTGGTCGACTGCCTCGGTGAACGCCAGCCCGGCGTGCAACATGCGTTCGATCAGTTCCTCATAGGTGCGCTCGACCTCGGCGGCCACAGCGACTCGCATGCCCTGCACCGGGGGCCGCCCGGACACGAAGCGCCCCGGGTTCGCGTACGGGCACGGAAGCCGGGCGGCCATGGCCTTGAGCGGCCGCAGTTCGTCGTGGGTCACGCGACCGTTCGGCCACGTGCGGCGCGACACCGGATGCACGGGAAGCCACGCTCGCCGCTCGTAGGCGCGCGCCAGCACCGGTTTGAGGATCTGGGCGAGCACCATCGCGTCATCGAGCGCATCGTGCGGGCGCATCTGGGTCACCCCCCAATGCGCGGCCAACGTCTCCAACCGGAGGTTGTCCAACCCCAGATCGAGCCGTCGGGCCAACTCGACGGTGCACATCACCGTGTCGACCGGCAGCGCAGCGCCGACCATCTCGGCCTCCGCGGCCAGGAAGGCGTAGTCGAAGCCCACGTTGTGGGCGACCAGCGTGCGGCCCTGCAGCACCTCACACAAATCCGCGACGACGTCTCCGAAGGTGGGCTGGCCGGCCAGCATCTCCGCGGTGAGCCCGTGGATGTGCGTCGGACCCGGATCGACGCCCGGATCGAGCAGTGAGTACAGGCTCTTCTCCACGTTGCCGTCATCGCTGAGCGCGAGCGCGGCGACACTCACGACGCGTGCCTGTCCGGGCCGAAAACCGGAGGTCTCGACGTCGACGACCGCCCACCCGGCGCCCGCCTCGTCGGCGGGCCGGCCCCAGGTACGGACGGCGGTTGAACTCACCCTCCGAGAATGGCACGCAGCCCCGACAAGCCTTGCTCCCCACGCCGCGTGTCGGCCCCTTCTCTAAACTCCCGGGAATGGTCTCGGTACGCGCACGAGCGGCGCTCGCAGCCGGTGCAGGCGCCCGCTGGGCGTCGCGGGTCACCGGCCGCGGCGCCGGCGCGATGATCGGCGGGCTCGTCGCGATGACGATCGACCGCTCGATCCTGCAGCAACTCGGCCAGGGCCGTCGCACCGTCGTCGTGACCGGCACCAACGGCAAGTCCACCACCACGCGGATGACGGCGGCCGCACTGGCCACTCTCGGGCCCGTCGCGACCAACGCCGAGGGCGCCAACATGGACGCCGGGCTGGTGGCCGCGCTGGCCGCCGCGCCCACCGCGTCCCTGGCTGCGCTCGAGGTCGACGAGATGCACGTCCCGCACGTCAGCGACGCCGTCACCCCGTCGGTGATCGTGCTGCTCAATCTGTCGCGCGATCAGCTCGACCGGGTGGGTGAGATCAACCACATCGAACGGACCCTGCGCGCAGGTCTGGCCCGTCACAGCGCGGCCGTGGTGGTCGCCAACTGTGACGACGTCCTGATGACCTCGGCCGCCTACGACCACCCGCACGTGGTGTGGGTGGCCGCCGGCGGCGGCTGGGCCAGCGATTCGGTCAGTTGCCCGCGCTCCGGCGAGGTGATCGTGCGCGAGGGTGCGGACTGGCACTCGACGGGCTGCGACTTCCACCGGCCCGAACCGGACTGGTGGTACGACGACACCCACATCTACGGTCCCGGCGGCCTGGCCCTGCCGATGGCGCTCACGCTGCCGGGCACGGTCAACCGCGGCAACGCCACCCAGGCCGTCGCCGCCGCAGTCACCCTCGGCGCCGATCCCGCGGCGGCCGTCGCCGCGGTGGCCGCCGTCGACGAAGTGGCCGGCCGCTATCGGACCGTGCCGGTCGGCCCGGCGCACACCGCCCGACTGCTACTGGCCAAGAATCCCGCCGGCTGGCAGGAGGCACTGTCGATGCTCGACCGCGACGCCGCGGGCGTGGTGATCTCGGTCAACGGGCAGGTACCCGACGGCGAGGACCTGTCGTGGCTGTGGGACGTCCGTTTCGAGCACTTCGAGAACGTGCCGGTGGTGGCGGCCGGTGAACGCGGCACCGATCTCGCGGTGCGCCTCGGATACGCCGGCGTCGAGCACACGCTGGTGCACGACACGATGGCGGCGATCCGCAGCTGCCCGCCCGGCCACGTCGAGGTGCTCGCCAACTACACGGCGTTCCTCCAGCTGAACAGGCGGCTGCCATGAGCGAATCCACAGTCCACATCGGGCTCGTGCTGCCCGACGTGATGGGCACCTACGGCGACGGCGGCAACTCGCTGGTGCTGCGGCAGCGGCTGCGGTTGCGTGGGATCGACGCCGAGATCGTCGAGATCACGCTCGACGACCCGGTGCCCGCCGAACTGGACATCTACACCCTCGGCGGCGCCGAGGACTACGCGCAGCGTCTCGCGACCAAACATCTGGTGCGCTATCCCGGTCTGCAGCAGGCGGTTTCGCGCGGCGCGCCGGTGCTGGCGATCTGCGCGGCGATCCAGGTGCTGGGCCACTGGTACGAGACCTCGGCCGGGGAGCGGGTGTCCGGGGTGGGGCTGCTCGACGTCACGACCTCACCGCAGCCGGAGCGGACGATCGGCGAGGTGGCCTCCACACCGCTGATCGACGGGCTCACCCAGCCGTTGACCGGATTCGAGAATCACCGGGGCGGAACCGATCTGGGTGCGGACGCGCGGCCGCTGGCCGCGGTGACCAAGGGTGCAGGCAACCGGGCGGGCTCGGGCGTGGACGGTGCGGTGCAGGGCAGCGTCGTGGCGACCTATCTGCACGGCTGCTGCCTGGCGCGCAACCCCGAACTCGCCGACCACCTGCTCACCACGGTAGTGGGACCGCTTGCCCCCCTTGACCTTCCGGAGGTCGACACATTGCGGGGGGAACGCCTGGCGGCACCGCGCCGCGTGTAGATCAGCGTGGGGCGACGAGGCCGTGGCGATAGGCGTAGACGATGGCCGCCGGGCGATCACGCAGCCCCAGCTTGCCGAAGATGCGGCCGATGTGACTCTTCACCGTGACACCGGAGATCACCAGCTCCTCGGCGATCTCACCGTTCGAACGGCCCTTGGCCACCAGCGTCAACACGTCGAGTTCACGCGGGGTCAGCTCGCTCACCGCGTCGGGCGCGGGCTCGGCGGCCGCGGTGCGATAGGTCGTCAGCACCCGCGCGGTCACCGACGGGTCGAGGTACCCGTCGCCGCGCGCGACGGCGTGCACGGCCCGGATGAGCTCTTCGGCCGGCGAATCCTTCAGCGCGAAACCCGCTGCGCCGGCGCGCAACACGCCCGAGAGCAAATCGTCATCACTGAATGTCGTGAGCGCCAGCACCGGCGGTCCCCCACAGTCGGCAAGGGCCCGCGTCGCCTCGATCCCGTTGACGCGCTTCATTCGCAGATCCATCACCACCACGTCGGGCCGATGCTCGGCCACTGCGGCAGGCACCTCGTCGCCGTCCGAACAGTCGCCGACGACCACGATCCCGTCCCGCCGTCGCAGAATGCGGCGCAGACCGGAGCGCACCAGCTCCTGGTCGTCGACGAGCAGCGCACTCACCAACTCGGCTGTCACGGTGCGCCGCCCCGCAGCACGCAGCCGGGTCGGCCCTCGACCGGGATGACCGCACGCACCGACCACGCGTCACCGGCAGGTCCCGCATCCAGTGTGCCGCCGAGTAATTCGATGCGCTGCCGCATGCCGCGCATGCCCCGCCCCTCGTGCCGTTCGCCCCGGCCCGCGACGAGGACCGGAACCCGATTCACGATCGTGAGCACCGCCGCGCCTACGACGTCGAGCGTGACCGACGTCGCCGCCTCGGGTGCGTGCTTGGCGACGTTGGCCAGCGACTCCTGCGCGATGCGGTAGAGCGCCAAGCCCTCGGCCGCGGAGATCCGGTCGGTGTCCCCCGAGATGCGCAGCGACACCGACAGCCCCGCCCGCACGAAATCCTCGACGAGCGAGGCCAGATCACCGATGCCGGGGTTGGGAACCGTCGTTGCGGTGGCGTCGTCGAGCAGGCCGACCGTGTGGCGGATGTCGGCCATGGCCTGACGGCCGAGGCGCTCCGCCTGCTCGAGCGCGTCCACCGCTTCGTCGACGTCGCGGTCGACCTGCAGATCGCGCCGCGCGCCGGTGACGTGCAGCAGGGTCACGCTCAACGAGTGTGCGATCACGTCGTGGACCTCACGGGCGATCCGGCGCCGCTCGTCGGCGGCGGCGTGCTCGGCGAGTTTGGCGTGCGCGCGCCGCTGTTCGAGCAACAGCTCCTGTTGAATGCGCATCAGCCAACCGACCAGCAGACCGATCGCGATGAACGTCAGATAGAGCCAGGGTGTTTCGAGCCGTCCGGCCCACCCCGCAGCGCCGACGAGCGCCGCCGCGGAAAGCGCCACCAGCAGGCTGGTCCGCGCCGAGGTGAAGGCGCCGATCATCCCGGTCAGAAGGCCGAGCAGCAGCGGTGCGAAGTCTCCGCTGATCGGCGTGGGGAAGGCGAACAGGAACAGTGCGGTGCTGACCATCCACGCCAGCCACACTGTGGCCGCCTCGACCGCCACCGGCACCCGCCGGTCGGTGAAGAAGAACACGACGTCGGGCAGGATGCCGACCAGGAGCGCAACGGTGGCGATCCACCAGTGCGACCACGGCCGCTGCAGCGCCGCGATCACCGAGACCACCACCATGGTCACATCCACGCTGATGGCGAACGGCCAGGTGTAGCCGCCCGGCATGTCGTCCGCCTTGCGCGCGGCGTACCCGCGCACGCGGTGCCGCAGCGCATAGAGCATCGGCCCAGTCTAGGAGCGGTCCGGGGACCGGGGAACCGCCCGCGGTAGGCAGTCGGCCTCCTACCCCGGTAGGAGGCGGTGTTGCACTCCTGGGACGATGCGCTCGCGCGCTGAACTGCCTACCGTCGAGATATGGCTAGCGAACTGTCGACCTGGACGCGTTGGGCAGCACTGCACGGTCTGCCGCGCGCCTTCCTCTCTCTACGGGCTCGGCACGGGGAGCCGATGGCGACGCTGACGCTCGGCCGCGACGACTCCGCCGGCCGGCTGCGCCGCATCGAGGAGATCCGGGCAGCGGGACCGCTGGCGCAGACCCCCGCGGTGCTGGTCAGCGCCGACCACGAGATCTGCCGGACGGTGCTGCGCGACAACGACTTCGTCGTCGCCGATCCCGCTGAAACCGGTCTGCCCGACGTGCTCGCACGAATCGTGCGCCGGCTCGATCCCGAGCTGCCCAACCCCGTCGAGGCGCCGTCGATGCTGATGACCGACCCGCCCGAGCACACCGGTTACCGCAAGATGGTGGCGCGCAGCTTCACCCCGCGCGCGATCGCCACGCTCGATGCCCGCATCGACGAGCTGACGCTCGAGTTGCTCGACGGCCTCGACGGGCGGCGCGAGGTGGATCTCGTCGGCGACTACGCCGCTCAGGTGCCGGCCGCGGTGATCAGCGATCTGCTCGGCGTCCCGCCCACCGAACGTCCGCGGATCCTCCGGTGGGGCAACACGATTGCTCCGCTACTCGACATCGGCATCAGCTGGGCGGCATACCGCGGCGCGATGCGAGAACTGCGCGACGTCGAGGCCTACATGCAGGACCATTTCCGCCGGCTTCGCGCCGAGGGCTCCGACGGCACCCCGTTCAGCACGATGGCTCTCGAGGGCGGACTGACCGATCGCGTACTGCGGGCGAACGCGACGCTGCTCGTGGGCGCCGGGGTCGAGACGACGGTCAATCTCATCGGCAACGGCATCGTCGCGCTGATGGATCACCCCGACCAACTCGCGCTGCTGCGCGACGATCCCGGCCTGTGGCCGTCGGCGATCGAGGAGATGCTGCGCTTCGACAGCCCCGTGCAGATGACCGCGCGGCAAGCCAGCCGCGCCACCGAGATCGCCGGGGTGCCGGTCGCGCAGGGCACCGCGGTCGTGCTGCTGCTCGGCGGTGCCAACAGGGACCCCAAAGTGTTCGATCATCCGGACCGATTCGACATCACGCGCCCCAACGCCCGCGAGCACCTGGCGTTCGGCAGCGGCATCCACGTGTGCCTCGGCGCCGCGCTGGCGCGCAACGAGGCGGTGACCGCGCTGCGCGCGTTGTTCGACCGCTATCCCGACCTGCAGTTGCGCGGTGCACCGGAGCACCGCGGCCTGGTGAACCTCAACGGCTACCGCCGGCTGACTGCCCGGCTCGAGCAGGAGGCCGTCACGCGGACAGCGTCGTGACGATACCCGGCGGTATGGGGCACCCCCGCTTCCGTAACGCGATCCCGACGCGGGACAGCCAGGCGTCGGGACGGTCCTCGGCCGTCACCCGGATCACGATCCAGTCTATCTGCTCGAGCATCCTCACCCGCGCGACGTCCGCGACGTAGGCCTGCTTGTCCGTGCGGTGGTGCTCGCCGTCGCACTCGACCGCGACTCCGTACTCCGGATAGGCGAGGTCGAGGAACGCGACGGGCCGCGGCCCGTCGAGCACCGGGAACTGTGTCTGCGCGCGGGAAACCGTTGTCGTGCAACGTGAGCCGGATCGCGCTCTCGCGCGGAGACGCCGCACCGCCGTCGACCAGCGGCAGCAGTTCGCGCAGTTGCCGCAGCCCTCGCGACCGCGGGTGCCGCTGCGCCAGCTCCGCCACCTCGTCCAGGTCGAAACGCTGACTCCACATCAACGCATCCAGCCGGGTCAACGCCTCGGCGCGCTCCAGGTGACGCCCCAGATCGAACGCCGTGCGCACCCGCGTGGTCACGGGCAGGCCGCCGATGCGGGTGATCTCGTCGGGGGCCACGCTCTCGGTTCGCAGCAGCAGGCCCTCCTGCGGCGTGGCTTTGACGCCGGCCACGTCGATGGGGCGCCGCGCGTCCACCCAGGACGCCCCGTGCAATGCGGACGCGGTCACCCCGGCGATGACCCCCTGCCGACCTGTGGCCAGCCAGGCCCCGATCGCACGGTCCTTCAGCGAGATCTCCCCGCCGTTGCGGACGAACACGCCGCGGTAGAGCTTCGTGTAGTCGCGGCGGAGCTCATGCCTGGTCGCCACGCCTGCCCGGACGGCTTCGCCGCCGAGGATGACCCTGTTCATGCGGTCATCGTGCCAACAGCCACCGACACCTCGGGTCTGGCGACCGGCGCTCAGGCCATTGCGCTCAGGCCATCGCGCGACGGCCGGCGAGGGCACGGCCCAGCGTCAGCTCGTCGGCGAACTCCAGATCCCCGCCCATCGGCAGCCCGGAGGCGATGCGCGTCACCGACAGTCCGGGGATGTCGCGCAGCATCCGCACCAGATACGTCGCGGTCGCCTCACCCTCGGTGTTGGGGTCGGTCGCGATGATCACCTCGGCGACCTCCACCCCGTCGACGCGCTCACCGATGCGGTTGAGCAGCTCCCGGATACGCAGCTGGTCAGGGCCGATGCCCGACAGCGGATCCAGCGCCCCACCCAGCACGTGGTAGCGCCCCCGGAACTCCCGCGTCCGCTCGACGGCCTGCACGTCCTTGGGCTCCTCCACCACGCAGACCAGCGACGCATCCCGGCGCGGATCGGCGCAGATGCGGCAGCGCTCCTCGTCGCTGACGTTGCCGCACACCGCGCAGAACGTCACCCCGTCGCGCACCTTGTTCAGCACGGCGGTCAGCCGGTCGATGTCTGGCGGTTCGACGGAGAGCAGGTGGAATGCGATGCGCTGCGCGCTCTTCGGGCCGATCCCGGGCAGCTTGCCGAGCTCGTCGATCAGGTCCTGAACGGGTCCTTCGAACAAGTCACATCCCCGGCAGGCTGGGGAATCCCTGGCCGCCCATGCCGCCGGCCAGCGGGCCGAGACGGTCATGCGCCATGATGGTGACCTGCTTGGCGGCGTCGGCGATCGCGCCGACGATCAGATCCTGCAGCGTCTCCACGTCGGACGGGTCGACCACCTTCGGGTCGATGGCCACACCGACCACTTCACCGCTACCGCGCATCGTGACCTGCACCAGGCCGCCACCGGCCTGACCGTGCACCTCTGAGGCGGCCAGCGCTTCCTGCGCCTCCATCAACTGCTGCTGCATCTGCTGTGCCTGGGCGAGCAGAGCGGACATATCGGGTTGGCCACCAGGCTGCATGCTGATCCTCTTGCGGGTTGATTGCGTGTCGGTCTCGACTTGGTTGCGCTCACGCCGAACCGGCGCTCAGGGCTTCCAGCGTAGTCGGCAGGCGGGCTACCGTGGCGCGGTGCTGATCAGAGCCACTCGCCGTGTCGGCGCCCAGATCGTCGCCGGGCTGCTCGTCGCGGCCTCCACGCTCGCGGCACCAGCACATGCCGCCCCCTCCAACGTCGCCGGCATGATCGTGTTCCTCGATCCGGGTCACCAGGCGTCCATGGCCGGGTTGAGCCGCCAGGTTCCGACCGGCCGCGGCGGCACCAAGGACTGCCAGGCCAGCGGTACGGCCACCGACGACGGCTACCCCGAACACACGTTCACGTGGGACACCACGCTGCGGGTACGGCAGGCGCTGACCGGCCTCGGGGTGCGGACCGCGATGTCACGCGGCGACGACAGCGGGCCGGGGCCCTGCGTCGACGAACGCGCCGCGATGGCCAACGCGATCCGGCCGAATGCGATCGTCTCGATCCACGCCGACGGCGGGCCGGCCACCGGGCGCGGTTTCCACGTGCTGTACTCCTCGCCGCCGCTCAACGCGGCGCAGGCCGGTCCTGCCGTGCAGTTCGCCCAGACGATGCGCGACACGATGGCAGGGTCGGGGATTCCGCCGGCGACCTACATCGGCTCGTCAGGGCTCAACCCGCGCGCTGACATCGCCGGGCTGAACCTGGCGCAGTACCCGTCGATCCTCGTGGAGTGCGGGAACATGAAGAACCCGATCGACTCGGGTCTGATGAAATCCCCGGAGGGCCGGCAGAAATACGCCGACGCGATCGTGCGCGGTGTGGTGGCCTTCCTGGGCGCCCAGCGCAGTTAGACGTCCTGAACTGCTTCTGTGCCCTCCACCTCACGCTTGAGGTTGCCGAGCACTTCGGCCTGGATCTTGCGCAGACCGATCGGCGCGAACGTCTTCTCGAAGAATCCGCCGATACCGCCGGCGCCCTGCCAGGACGTCTTGACCGTCACCGAAGACCCCGGGCCGGCGGGTGCGACGGTCCAGTTGGTCACCATCGACGAGTTGGCGTCCTTCTCGATGACGGTGCGGCCCGCGACGTCGACGGTGGCCTTGACGTCGCGTGAGCGCGACTTCGTGGCTTGCAGTTTCCAGGTGGCGACCGTTCCCGCGCCCTGACCGCCTTCGAGCACGCGGTAGCCGCTGTAGTGCTCGGACAGGATCTTCGGACGCATCGCCTGGTAGTCGGCGACGGCGCCGAGCACTGTCGCGGGGTCGGCGTCGATCAGAACCGTGCTGGACGCGCTGACCTGTCCCATCGGTGGAACTCCTTGTCGTCGAGTCTGGTGCAGTCGCATCGGGTGCGACCGCGGACTAGCGTATATGTGTGGCTGTGGGCTCGATCGATGCATGGGCCGCGCACGCCGACGGCGTGCAGCGGCTTCTTGCCAGTTACCGGGCCATCCCGGCGGGTGCGACCGTACGCCTGGCCAAACCGACCTCGAATCTGTTTCGCGTCCGTGCCAAGAGCACCGCGCCCGGGCTGGACGTGTCGGGCCTCACCGGCGTCATCGCCGTGGACCCACAGGCGCGCACCGCCGACGTCGCCGGCATGTGCACCTACGAAGATCTGGTCGCCGCGACACTGCCGTACGGGCTTTCACCTCTGGTGGTCCCACAGTTGAAGACCATCACGCTCGGCGGCGCCGTCACGGGGCTGGGCATCGAGTCCACGTCGTTCCGCAACGGTCTGCCGCACGAGTCGGTGCTCGAGATGGACATCCTCACCGGCACAGGGGAAATCGTCACCGCATCGGCCGACGAGAACCCCGACTTGTTTCGAGCCTTCCCCAATTCCTATGGCACCCTCGGCTATTCGGTGCGTCTGAAGATCGAGCTGGAACCGGTGAAACCGTTCGTGGCGCTGCGCCACCTGAGGTTCCACGCCATCACCGATCTCGTCGAGGCGATGGATCGCATCATCGAGACCGGCGGCTGGAACGGCGAGCGCGTCGACTACCTCGACGGCGTCGTGTTCACCGCTGACGAGAGCTACCTGTGTCTGGGCGTACAAACGGGCACACCCGGCCCCGTCAGCGACTACACCGGTCAGCAGATCTACTACCGGTCCATTCAGCATCCGACGGGCGAGAAGCACGACCGGTTGACGATCCACGACTACCTGTGGCGCTGGGACACCGACTGGTTCTGGTGCTCGCGGGCGTTCAGCGCGCAGAACCCGCGGATCAGGCGCTTCTGGCCGCGCCGGTTGCGGCGCAGCAGCTTCTACTGGAAGTTGATCGGCTACGACCAGCGTTTCGACATCGCCGACCGCATCGAGAAGCGAAACGGCAGGCCGCCACGCGAACGGGTCGTGCAGGACATCGAGGTGCCCATCGAGCACACCGCCGAGTTCGTCGACTGGTTCCTGGCCACCGTCCCGATCGAACCGATCTGGCTGTGTCCGCTCCGACTGCGCGAATCGACGAGTTCAGCTGGTGGCTGGCCGCTGTATCCGATTCGGCCGCAGCACAGTTACGTCAATGTCGGATTCTGGTCCTCGGTGCCTGTCGGGCCCGAGGAGGGGTACACGAACCGGATGATCGAGCGGAAGGTCAGCGATCTCGCCGGGCATAAATCCCTGTACTCGGACGCTTTCTACTCGCGGGAGGAGTTCGACGAGCTCTACGGCGGCGAGGTGTACACGACGGTGAAGAAGATCTACGACCCGGACTCACGGTTCCTGGACCTGTATGCGAAGGCGGTGCGGCGACAATGACGACGTTTCGAGAGACGACCGAGGCCCCGAAGCTGACGCTGGCCGAGATCCTGGAGATCTTCGCCTCGGGCTCACAGCCACTGAAGTTCACGGCGTACGACGGCAGCAGCGCGGGCCCCGACGACGCGGACCTCGGCCTGAGTCTGCTGACCCCGCGCGGCACCACCTACCTCGCGACCGCGCCCGGTGATCTTGGCCTCGCGCGCGCCTACATCTCGGGCAACCTCGACATGCGCGGGGTGCACCCGGGCGATCCGTATCCGTTGCTCAATGCGCTGACCGAGAAACTCGACTTCAAGCGGCCGTCGGCGCGGGTGATGGCGCAGATCGTCCGCTCGATCGGCATCGAGCACCTCAAGCCCATCTCACCGCCGCCGCAGGAGGCTCTGCCACGCTGGCGCCGATTCGCAGAAGGTCTGCGGCACAGCAAGACTCGTGATGCCGAGGCGATCCACCACCACTACGACGTGTCGAACACCTTCTACGAGTGGGTGCTCGGCCCGTCGATGACCTACACCTGCGCGTGCTACCCGCGGCCCGATGCGTCGCTGGAAGAGGCGCAGGAGAACAAGTACCGCCTGGTGTTCGAGAAGCTGCGGCTGAAGCCCGGCGACCGACTGCTCGACGTCGGCTGCGGCTGGGGCGGCATGGTGCGCTACGCCGCCCGGCACGGCGTGAAGGCGATCGGGGTCACGCTGTCACGCCAGCAGGCCGAGTGGGCCCAAAAGGCCATCACCGACGAGGGATTGGGCGATCTGGCGCAGGTGCGCCACAGCGACTACCGCGACGTGCGGGAGTCCCAGTTCGACGCCGTGTCCTCGATCGGTTTGACCGAACACATCGGGGTGGCGAACTATCCGGCGTACTTCCGGTTCCTGAAGTCCAAGCTGCGCACCGGCGGCTTGCTGCTCAACCACTGCATCACCCGGCACGACAACCGGCACGGCCCCGCTGCCGGAGGTTTCATCGACCGCTACGTGTTCCCGGACGGGGAGCTGACCGGGTCGGGCCGCATCATCACCGAGATCCAGGACGTCGGCCTGGAGGTGCTGCACGAGGAGAACCTGCGCCACCACTACGCGATGACGCTGCGCGACTGGTGCCGCAATCTCGTCGACAACTGGGATCAGGCGGTCGACGACGTGGGGCTGCCCACCGCCAAGGTGTGGGGTCTGTACATGGCGGCCTCACGAGTGGGCTTCGAGCAGAACGCCATTCAGCTCCACCAGGTGCTGGCCGCGAAGCTCGACGAACGCGGCGGCGACGGCGGCCTGCCGCTACGGCCCTGGTGGACGGCCTAGACCTCACCCGTCGATACGGCGCGCGCCCAGCTCGCTCTGCAACAACTCCAACGCTGCTTCCTCGGGGTCGCGGCGCGGCGCGGCGGGGTCGATGCTGCCCGCCTCGGCCAGCATGCTCTCCTCGTCGTCCCCGTCCGGTAGGGGCGGAGGCTCGTCGGGCACCTTGCGGGGCCGCGCGGCGGGCTCGGGCGCTGCGGCGGGCGCCGAGCCGACCTCGCAGCGCACCGCCCAGTTCACGCCCAGCGCGTCTTTCAGCGCCTCTTTGATGACGTCGGCGTTGCGCTGCTCGGTCAGCCTTTTGGCCAGCGGCGCCGATTCGTGGCTGAGAATCAGCGTGCCGTCTTCCACCGCGCGCACGATCGCCCCGGCGAGCATCACCTCGGTGGTGCGGCTGCGCTCCCTGACCTTCTCTCGCACCGTGGTCCACATGCTGCGCACGGCCGCCGCATTCGGTTCGCCCGCCGCGACCGTCGCAGCAGGTGTCACGGGCGGAGCCTCGACCGCGGGCGCCGCGGGTTGCCGCACCGGCGGAGGTGATGAAACCGGTTCGGCGGCAGCAGGTTCGGGCTCGGGCTCGGGCGCGCGCTGTGCGGGCGTCGGCGGCGGCGTCGCCGGAGGGGCCGGCGGCCGCGCAGGTGGGGGCGCCGCCGCAGGAGCGGGGGACGCTGCCGGAGCGGGCGGCGGGGCGGCCTGCTCAGCGGCCTGGGTCTTGCGGACGTACTGCTTGACCGGTGCCGCAGCAGCAGGTGTGGCAGTGCCGTCGGAGGGAATCGACATGTCCAAGCGGGTCTCGATGCGTTCCACCCGCTGAAGAAGCGCCGCCTCGGTGTCGCTGGCTGACGGCAGCAGCAGGCGCGCACACACCACCTCGAGCAGCAGGCGCGGCGCCGTCGCCCCGCGCATCTCCCCCAGCCCGGCGTGCACCACCTCGGCATAGCGCGTCAGCGTGGCCGTCCCGATCCGCGCCGCCTGCTCCCGCATCCTGTCGAGTTCGTCCTCGGCACCGTCGACGACGCCGCGGGCCACCGCATCGGGCACGGCCTGCAGCACGATCAGGTCGCGGAAGCGCTCCAACAGATCCGTCGCGAAGCGGCGCGGGTCATGGCCCGCGTCGACCACGCCCTCGACCGCGCCGAAGAGCGCGGCCGCGTCACCGGCGGCGAGCGCGTCGATCGCGTCGTCGATCAGCGCGACGTCGGTGGCGCCCAGCAGAGCCAGCGCGCGCTGGTAGGCGACGTGGTTACCGTCGGCGCCGGCGAGCAGCTGATCGAGCACTGACAGCGTGTCTCGCGGTGACCCGCCGCCCGCCCGGATCACCAGCGGGTACACCGCATCGTCGACGTCGACGCTCTCCGAGGCGACGATCTTCTCGATCAGCGATCGCATGGTGCGGGGCGCCAACAACCGGAACGGATAGTGGTGGGTGCGCGATCGGATGGTCGGCAGCACCTTCTCCGGCTCGGTGGTGGCGAACACGAAGATCAGATGGTCGGGCGGCTCCTCGACGATCTTGAGCAGCGCATTGAAACCCGCCGTGGTCACCATGTGCGCTTCGTCGACGATGAAGATCCGGTACCGCGACTGGGCGGGCGCGTAGAACGCGCGGTCGCGCAACTCACGGGTGTCGTCGACACCACCGTGGCTCGCCGCGTCGAGTTCGGAGACGTCGACGTTGCCCGGGCCGTTGGGCGCAAGGGCCACACAGGAATCGCACACCCCGCACGGCGTGGCGGTGGGTCCCTCGACGCAGTTCAGCGACCGGGCCAAGATGCGCGCCGAGGACGTCTTGCCGCACCCGCGAGGCCCGGAGAACAAGTACGCATGGTTGATGCGGTTCGAGTTCAGCGCGGTGGACAACGGCTCGGTGACGTGTTCCTGGCCGACGACCTCGGCGAATGTCGCCGGTCGGTACTTACGGTAGAGAGCCACGTCGAAGAGGCTACCGACCCGGTGTGACTACTTCGCGGCCTACTTCTCCGCCAGCAGCGACTCGGTCGCCGAGAGCAGCGCGCACGTCGCCAGCCCGTCGATGGCCTCCCGCAGGTCGGCCATCCCCGGGAACGTCGGCGCGATGCGGATGTTGCTGTCCTCCGGGTCTTTTCGGTACGGGAACGAGGCACCGGCCTCGGTCACGGCGATGCCCGCGTCCTTGGCGAGCGACACCGTGCGCTTGGCGGTGCCGGGCAGCACGTCCAGGCTGACGAAGTAGCCGCCCCTGGGGTCTGTCCACGACGCGATCTTGGACGCACCCAGCCGGTCCTCCAGGATCTGCTGGACCAACGCGAACTTCGGCGCGAGCAGCTCCTGGTGGCGCTGCATGTGCAGCCGGACCCCGTCTGCGTCGCCGAAGAAACGGAGGTGCCGCAGCTGGTTGACCTTGTCGGGTCCGATCGACTTCTTGCCCGCATGCTGCAGATACCACGCGATGTTGCCCAGCGAACCCCCGAAGAAGCTGACCCCGGCGCCGGCGAAGGTGATCTTCGATGTCGAGGCGAACACCAGGGGGCGATTCGGATGGTTGGCCGCCGCGGCCAGGCCCAGCACGTCGACCTGCTTGGTGAACTCGTGGGTGAGCGTGTGCACCATGTAGGCGTTGTCCCACATCAAGCGGAAATCGGTTGCCGCCGTAGGCATCTGCACCAGCCGGCGGACCACCTCCCAGGAGTACGTGGCACCCGTGGGGTTCGCGTACACGGGCACGCACCACATGCCCTTGATCGCGGGGTCCTCCGCGACGAGCTCTTCGATGAGGTCGACGTCGGGTCCGTCCTCGCGCATCGGCACGGCGATCATCTCGATGCCGAGGCTCTCGGTGATCGCGAAATGCCTGTCGTAGCCGGGTGCCGGGCACAGGAACTTGACCCCGGTGCCGTCGCGGAGGTCCTCGAGCCAGGGCCGCGGCGAATCGACACCGCCGTGCAACAGCGAGTACACGACCACGTCGTGCATGAATTCGAGGCTGGCGTTGTTGCCTGCGATGAGGTTGGGCACGGCGATGCCGAGCAGCTCGCCGAAGATGGCGCGCAGCGCAGGCAGGCCGTGCAGGCCGCCGTAGTTCCGGGTGTCGGTGCCGTCGGGATCACGAAAGGAGTCCGCGCCGTCGCCGGGCAGGCTCAGCAGGCCGTTCGACAGATCGAGCTGGGCCGGCGACGGCTTGCCGCGGGTGAGATCGAGCTGGAGCTTCTTGGCCTGCAGCTCGGCGTAGTTGCGCTGCTGCAGTTCGTGCTGCTGAGCCAGCTCTTCGCGGCTCAGCGACTGAAACGACACCGCTCGCCTTTCGCGTCGTACGTGTGTGACATGAAGGGGACCCCGCGCACCCGCCAGAGCCCGTTGACCCTTGCTGCCTTCCGGCCCTGGGGGAGTTCACAGGATGGACGCCGCGCGGGGTCCACGGCGAGTCTAACGGGTGGTGGATTTCCTGAGCCACCATGGCGGTCGGTTACCATTGCCGACGGAGGATTCGCCTAGTGGCCTATGGCGCTCGCCTGGAACGCGGGTTGGGTTAACGCCCTCGCGGGTTCAAATCCCGCATCCTCCGCACTCGCCCGGGGTGCGATCGACCCGCTCACCACCGTCATCGCACCCCGGGCACCACGATCGAGGAGGACTATGGGCCGCACCGTCGCGGTGGTCTGGCATGTGTCGTTCGCCGTTGCCGCCGGTGTTCTCTATTTCTTCTTCGTCCTACCTCGCACGTTCGAACTTCTCGGTGACACCTCGCACACGCTGGGCACCGCGCTGCGGATCGTCACCGGGGCGCTCATCGGCCTGGCCGCGCTGCCCGTCGTGTTCACGCTGCAGCGCACCCGCCGGCCGGAGTTCGGTGTCCCCCACGCCGCGCTGCGGCTGCGCACCGCCTCGATCCTGCTGCACGTGCTCGCCGCAGCGTTGATCATCGGAGCGGCGATCGCCGAGATCTGGATCTCTCTGGACAGCGCCGGACAGTGGCTGTTCGGTGTCTACGGTGCGGCCGCGGCGATCGCGCTGCTCGGCTTCCTGGCGTTCCACCTGGCCTTTGTCGCCGAGCTGCCGCCTCCGCCGCCGAAACCGGTGAAGGTCAAGCAGCGTACGTCGCGGCGGCGCGGCAAGTCCGGGCGAGCTGACTCAGCCGAGACGGTCGAGGACACCGGGTCCCCCGAAGAAGCGGTCGAGGACACCGAAGCCGCCGACGTGGACGAGGCGGCGAGCGAACCCGCACCGACCTCCGACACCGAGTCAGAGTCCGACGCCGACGCCGACGCCGACTCCGACTCGGACTCGGACTCCGGCACTAAAGCCCCCGGCAAGCTGCAGAACAAGCGCCCGACCGGCAAGGGGACGCTGCTCAGCAAGCGTCGCCGGACCCGCGGTTCGGTGGCGGTCGAGGACTGAGCACGCACGAGCTCGTTCGACAGCAGCTCATCCTGCGGCCACTATTGATTGTTATGGGTTCTTTTCCCCGGCTCAGGTTTGCCCTGGCCGCACTGATCGCAGCGCTGGCATTCGTCGCCCCGGTGGCGCCGGCTGCTGCCGCTCCCAACGACCTCGTCGCGGTCTCCACGCAGGTCGAGCCGTCTGTGGTGCGGATCGACACCCAGGTCGACTACCAGGGCGTCATCGGCGCCGGCACCGGCTTCGTGATCGATCCGGGCGGCCAGGTGCTGACCAACTTCCACGTCGTGCAGGGCGCCGATCGCATCACCGGCACCGTCAACGGCCGCCCCTATCCGGCAACGCTGGTCGGGTATGACCGCAAACGCGACGTCGCGGTGCTCCAGCTGCAGGGTGCCGGTGGACTCCCGCCGGCCCGGATCGGTGACTCCAACGTGCTGGTGCCCGGCGAGCCTGTCGTCGCCCTGGGCAACGCCTCAGGCACCGAGAGCCCGTTGACGCAGGAGGTGGGCACGTTCACCGCGTTCGGCCAGACGGTCAACGCCGAGGACACGCTGACCGGCTCCAGTGACGAGATCACCGGGCTGATCGAGTTCGCCGCGCCGGTGCGCGCCGGCGACTCGGGCGGTCCTGTCGTCAACGCCAACGGCGAGGTCGTCGGCATCACGACGGCGGCGTCGGTGAACTTCCGGATGGGCCCGGGTGGCAAGGGCTTCGCAATCCCGATCAACGATGCGATGTCGATCGCCAACCAGATCCGCGCAGGGGCCGCCTCGGACAGCGTGCACATCGGGCCGCCGGTGCTGCTGGGCGTCGGCATCCGCGCCGCGGACCGCGGCGCACCGGGCGTCGTCATCCAAGAGGTTCTTCGCGGCGGCCCGGCCGAGCAGGCCGGCCTGGCCGACGGCGACCTGCTGCTCTCTGTGGACGGGGTGCGGCTCGACTCGTCGAAGTCGCTGCCGGCTCTGCTCGACCGGCACTACCCGGGCGACGTGGTCGACCTGACGTGGGTCGACCGTAGCGGCGGGACGCGCACCGGCAAGGCCGTGCTCACCCCCGGGTCCTGACCCGCTGTCAGCCCGGCGAGCAGACACAATCTCGAGTTCTTTCCCGCGTGTCGCGCTCGAGTTCGCGTCTGCTCGCGGCGGTGACGGTGGCCCGCGGTCAGGCCGGGAGTGCCCGCAGCGTCGTGGCGATGACGTCGATCACCTGCTGCGGCTGCTTCTCCAGATAGAAGTGCCCACCGGAGAAGGTGTGCACGGTTCCGCCCGCTGAGGTGTGCTCGTGCCACGCCGAGGCGTCGGCGACGCTCGTCTTCGGGTCGTCGGTCGCCGTCATCACGACCACGGGTGCTCCGATGCCGATGTCGGTGCCGCGATGGTAGGCCTGCAGCGCCCGGTAGTCGTTGCGGAAGGCCGGCAGGAACGTCTCGAGCATCTCCTTGTTCTCCAGCACCCGCGGATCGGTTCCGCCGAGCTGCCGCATCACGTCGACGAGGTCGCGGTCGTCCTTGTGTTCACGCTCGTCGCCGTAGCGGCTGGGCGCGCGCGAGCCCGAGGCGAAGATCGTCACCGGCGCGCGGCCCTGCGCCGCCTCCAGCCTCCGCGTCACCTCGAAGGCGAGGACAGCGCCCATGCTGTGCCCGAAGAACGCCACCGGCCCGGCCGGCACCGCTGCGAGTTCGGCGGTGATCTGTTCGGCCATCTCGTCGATCGTCTCGACGAACGGCTCCTTGTACCGGTCCTGCCGACCCGGATACTGCAGCGCGAACACGTCGAACTCGGGAGACAGGGCCCGTGACAGCGGGAAGTAATAGCTGGCCGAACCGCCTGCGTGGGGGAAGCACACCAGACGAAGCGGCGCCGCCGGTGCGGGGTTGAAGTTGCGGATCCAGGCGCTCCGCTGCGGTGGCGTCACGGCTGCGGAGCGCCTGGATCCGCAACTTCAACCC
>NZ_QJUA01000067.1 GCF_003254575.1 Mycobacterium kyogaense
ACTCGTACGCTGAATCTTCACTGGGGCCTCCCACAGTTGTGGCTCTACCGGCCAGGACCCAATTCCTGACGGCAACCCACGTTCACATGTGGTGAGGCCCCAGCCTCCCCATACCGTCTATTCCGCGGTAGAGGGGGCGGGGGTTGTCGGTGGGGGCGGCGATAGTGACGGCGTGCTCGATCTCGTCCTGCCGCTGCAGTGCGGCGGCTGCGGCGCCCCCGCGACCGCGTGGTGCCCGGCCTGCGCGCAGGACCTCGCCGTGCGGCACGACGAGCCCCACCTCGTCACGCCACGCCTGGACCCCGGCGTGCCGGTGTTCTCGCTCGGCCGCTACGCCGGCGCCCGCCGCCACGCCCTCGTCGCGACCAAGGAGCGCGGCCGCACCGACCTCCTCGGCCCCCTGGGCGACGCGCTGCACACGGCGCTCGGTCAGCTGCTGACCTGGGGCCTGCTCGACACCCCGCTGACCCTGGTGCCGGCCCCCACCCGGCGCACCTCGGCGCGCCGCCGCGGCGGCGATCCCGTCACCCGCCTCGCCACGCACGCCGCCCGCGGTCTACCCGGTGTCGCCGTCGCACCGTCGCTGCGGCTGGCGCCGTTCACTCGCGACTCCGTCGGACTGTCCAGTGCCGCCCGCCAGCGCAACATCGCCGGCCGCATCCGGCTCACCCGCGGCGTCACCGCGATATCGAGCGATGTCGTCGTGGTCGACGACATCGTCACCACCGGGGCCACCGCCACGGAATCGGTCCGAGTCCTGCAAACACGGGGAGTGGCCGTCGTCGCCGTCCTCGCGCTCGCGCACGCCTGACCAATCGCGTTACCCGAACATCAATCTGCCGTGAAGAACTGAAAACAGGTCGGTCGAATCAGTGGCACGAACACATGAACAGCGACTACCTTCGGAACCAACCATCCGTGAACAGCTCACGGCGGCGCTCAGACCCGAGATGCCGATATCGCGCCAGCGGTAGGAGGTGAGTAGTCGACACCTTGCACCGGCGAGTGGCGCCAATCAGATATGCCTCGTCGGCGCGATTTTTTCATCAGCAGGCACGCGAGACGTGCACCCGCGAGAGAGAGTCGAGTTGCCAAGCATGTCAGTAAATTCCATGGACTCCGACAACACGATGGTGATGGACCCCGATGCGACAGGAGTGTCCGAGGAGACCTCGGGCGCCGAGGTGGTGGTGACCGGTCGCAACGTCGAGGTTCCCGACCACTTCCGCGCCTACGTCGCCGAGAAGTTGTCACGCCTGGAACGATTCGACCGCACCATCTACCTCTTCGACGTCGAACTCGATCACGAGAAGAACCGACGTCAACGCAAGAACTGCCAGCACGTGGAAATCACGGCGAAGGGTCGTGGTCCCGTGGTCCGCGGCGAGGCCTGCGCCGACAGCTTCTACGCTGCGTTCGAATCCGCGGCGAGCAAACTCGAAGCCCGGCTACGTAAGAGCAAGGACCGCCGCAAGATCCACTACGGCGACAAGCGGCCGGAGTCGCTGCACGAAGCCACCGCGCTCGAACGTCTGGACGCCGCGTTCGCCCGGCCGACGGAGACGACCGCTGCGCCCACCGACACGCTCGACGACCACGAACCCGGCCGGATCGTGCGCACCAAGGAACACCCGGCCACCCCGATGACGGTCGACGACGCGCTCTACGAAATGGAGCTGGTCGGCCACGATTTCTTCCTCTTCCACGACAAAGAGAGCGACCGGCCCTGCGTCGTGTACCGACGCCACGCCTACGACTACGGGTTGATCCGGCTGGCCTGAGCTGGTCCGGCGCGCTCGAGCACCGTCGCCGGTTGCCGGGCGCGCCGGTTCCGACCCGTACGATGGGGACGTCCAACGCGTGACGCATCCATCGACGCAAGAGGTTATACAGCGTGCTCTCGAAGTTGCTCCGTCTCGGCGAAGGCCGCATGGTCAAGCGCCTCAAGGGGGTGGCTGACTACGTCAACACCCTGTCCGACGACGTCGAGAAGCTTTCCGACGCCGAGCTCCGCGCCAAGACCGCCGCCTTCAAGGCCCGCCTGGCCGACGGCGAAGAACTCGACGACCTGCTGCCCGAGGCGTTCGCCGTCGCACGCGAAGCCGCGTGGCGGGTGCTCAACCAGCGCCACTTCGACGTCCAGGTGATGGGCGGCGCCGCCCTGCACTTCGGCAACGTGGCCGAGATGAAGACCGGTGAGGGCAAGACCCTCACCGCAGTGCTGCCGGCCTACCTCAACGCGCTGACCGGTAAGGGCGTCCACATCGTCACGGTCAACGACTACCTGGCCAAGCGCGACGCCGAGCAGATGGGCCGCGTGCACCGCTTCCTCGGCCTCGACGTGGGCGTCATCTTGTCCCAGCTCACGCCCGACGAGCGTCGCACCGCCTACGCCGCCGACATCACCTACGGCACCAACGTCGAGTTCGGGTTCGACTACCTGCGCGACAACATGGCGCTGCGGCTCGAAGACTGCGTGCAGCGCGGCTTCAACTACGCGATCGTCGACGAGGTCGACTCGATCCTCATCGACGAGGCCCGCACCCCGCTGATCATCTCCGGCCCGGTCGACGGCTCCTCGAACTGGTACAGCGAGTTCGCGCGACTGGCCCCGCTGATGGAGAAGGACACCCACTACGAGGTCGACCTCAAGAAGCGCACCGTCGGCGTGCACGAGGCCGGCGTCGCGTTCGTCGAAGACCAGCTCGGCATCGAGAACCTGTACGAAGCCGCCAACTCGCCGCTGGTCAGCTACCTCAACAACGCGCTCAAGGCCAAAGAGCTCTTCGAGCGCGACAAGCACTACATCGTCCGCAACGGCGAGGTCCTCATCGTCGACGAGTTCACCGGCCGCATGCTGGTGGGCCGGCGCTACAACGAGGGTCTGCACCAGGCCATCGAGGCCAAGGAGCAGGTCGAGATCAAGGCGGAGAACCAGACCGTCGCGACCGTCACGCTGCAGAACTACTTCCGCATGTACGACAAGCTCGCGGGCATGACCGGCACCGCCGAGACCGAGGCCGCCGAGCTGCACGAGATCTACAAGCTCGGCGTGGTGCCGATCCCGACGAACAAGCCGATGATCCGCACCGATCAGTCGGACCTGATCTACAAGACCGAGGAAGCCAAGTTCATCGCGGTCGTCGACGACGTCACCGAGCGCTATGAGAAGGGCCAGCCGGTGCTCATCGGTACGACGAGCGTGGAGCGCTCGGAGTTCCTGGCCCGCCAGTTCGAGAAGCGCCGCATCCCGCACAACGTGCTGAACGCCAAGTACCACGAGCAGGAAGCCGGCATCATCGCCGAGGCGGGCCGGGTCGGCGCGGTCACCGTGGCCACCAACATGGCCGGCCGCGGTACCGACATCGTGCTCGGCGGCAACGTCGACTACCTGCTGGACCGGCAGCTGCGTCAGCGCGGCCTCGATCCCATCGAGACCCCCGACGAGTACGAAGCGGCCTGGCACGAGGAGCTGCCTGCGGTCAAGGCGCAGGTGTCCTCCGAAGCCAAGGACGTCGTCGCTGCGGGCGGCCTGTACGTGCTGGGTACCGAGCGTCACGAGTCCCGCCGCATCGACAACCAGCTGCGTGGCCGCTCCGGCCGCCAGGGCGATCCCGGCGAGTCCCGCTTCTACCTGTCGCTGGCCGACGAGCTGATGCGCCGGTTCAACGGCGCCACGCTGGAGACGCTGCTGACCCGGCTGAACCTGCCCGACGACGTGCCGATCGAGGCCAAGATGGTCTCCCGCGCGATCAAGAGCGCACAGACGCAGGTCGAGCAGCAGAACTTCGACATCCGCAAGGAAGTCCTCAAATACGACGAGGTGATGAACCAGCAGCGCAAGGTCATCTACGCCGAGCGCCGCCGCATCCTCGAAGGCGAGAACCTCGCCGAGCAGGCCCACACCATGCTCACCGACGTCATCACCGCCTACGTCGACGGTGCCACCGCCGAGGGCTACTCCGAGGACTGGGACCTGGAGAAGCTGTGGGAGAGCCTGCGCCAGCTCTACCCGGTCGGCATCGACCACAACGATCTGATCGACTCCGACGCCGTGGGCGAGCCCGGTGAGCTGACCCGCAAGGAACTGCTCGACGCCCTGCTCGCCGACGCCGAACGCGCCTACGCCGAGCGCGAGGCCGAGATCGAGTCGCTTGCCGGCGAAGGGGCGATGCGCCAGCTGGAACGCAACGTGCTGCTGAACGTGCTCGACCGCAAGTGGCGTGAGCACCTCTACGAGATGGACTACCTGCGCGAGGGCATCGGCCTGCGCGGACTGGCCCAGCAGCGACCGGAGGTCGAGTACGCCCGCGAGGGCTTCGACATGTTCATCGGCATGCTCGACGGCATGAAGGAGGAGTCGGTCGGCTTCCTGTTCAACGTGCAGGTCGAGGCCGCCCCGCAGCCGTCCGTCGCGCCGGTTGCGGCGCCGCCCGGGCTGGCCGACTTCGCCGCCGCAGCGGCGCAGGGGCAGGGCGCGCAAGGTGCGGTGGCCACCAAGGAGCGGCCGAACCCGTTGCGCGCCAGGGGCATCGACGACAACGGACAGCCGCCGCTGGTCTACACCGGACCGTCGGAAGACGGCTCGGCCGAGGTCAAGCGAACCGGGGCCGGCGGCGGAACCACCAAGCCCGGCGGCGGCACCACGCGTCGCGAACGCCGGGAGGCCGCCCGCGCCCAGAAGTCCGGAAAGCACGCCCGCCGCCGCTGACGCAGGCCGCTAAACGATCTGGTCGGACTCTCCCCCGCAAGCGGGAGGTGCCCCCACAACGCGGCTCGTGCCTCGCCGCTTGATCGTCGTCCGACTAACCGATCTGCAGCGCGACCATCCGCCACGCCTCGCCGTGGCGCTCGATGCGCGCCGCGATCGCGTGCACACGGCCGGATCGGCTGAACGAGGCGAACACCTCGGCCGCTGTCGGCTCGTCGCCGCCGGTGTGCACTGCGCGCACCCGGACCCGGTGCAGCGTCGCGCTGCCCGTGCGGGGAGCGCGGGCCCGGACGAGCACCCGGTCGATCAGTGCCGGTGGCATCAACGGCCGAAGCTGTGCGACGGGCCGGCGCCGGTCGATCACCTCGATGATCTGGAGCAACGCGGCCTCGGCGAACGACACGGCCGCCCTCGGCGGCGGGGCCTCGCGCTGCGCGGGCCGGTGCGGGCGGGCATGCTCACGCGCTCGGTGCAGGGCCGGACCCGACGGTGTGGGGCACGGCTGACCGATCGGCGCAGGGGCGGGTTCGCAGTCGATCACCGGCGAGGTGACCCAGAGGGCGGTAGGAGCGGTCATCACGGTTCTCCAGCTGTCGGCGGGACGGTCGCGTCCGCTGGAGAGTGGCAGACCTGTCGATGATGACACGCCCCGCCGACCCCTCGATGCACCCGTTATGCGCGCACGGCGCCGGTGCCGCTACCGTGAGGCGTCTCGAATGCACAGTGAGGGGGCGACGCCGCAGTGGTGACCAGGTTGTCGTCGTCCGATGCGTCGTTTTTCCGCCTGGAGAACTCCGCCACCCCGATGTACGTCGGGTCCCTGCAGATCGTGCGGAAACCGCGCAACGGGCTGAGCTACGAGACGCTGCTGGCCACCGTCGAACAGCGCCTGCCGCAGATCCCGCGGTATCGGCAGAAGGTCCGCGAGGTCGGCTACGGGTTGGCCCGACCCGTGTGGATCGACGACCGCGACTTCGACATCACCTATCACATCCGGCGTTCGGCGCTGCCGTCCCCGGGAAGCGACGCCCAGCTGCACGAGCTGATCGCCCGCCTGGGCTCCCGCCCCCTCGACAAGTCCCGTCCGCTGTGGGAGATGTACCTGGTCGAGGGCCTGTCCAAGAACCGCCTCGCGATCTACACGAAGTCGCACCAAGCGCTGGTCAACGGCATGTCGGCGCTCGAGATCGGGCACGTGATCGCCGATCGCACACAGAAGCCGCCGGAGTTCGCCGAGGACATCTGGATTCCCGCGCGCGAGCCGTCGGACCGCCAGCTGCTGATGGGGGCGCTCGGCGAGTGGATCGCTCGGCCCACCCAGCAGGCGGCCGCGGTGCGCTCGGCGCTCACCGAGGCGGTCACCAACACCGGCCAGCTCGTCGAGCTCGGCCGGCGGGCCGCCGACGCCGCCCGCATCGTCGCCCGCGGAACCGCGCCCAGCAGCCCGCTGAACACCAGGGTGTCGCGCAACCGGCGATTCTCGGTCGCCTCCGCCGACCTCGACGAGTTCCGAATGGTGCGGGCCCGCTACGACTGCGACATCAACGACGTCGTACTCGCCGTCGTCGCCGGAGCGCTACGTAACTGGCTGCTGTCCCGCGGGGAACCCGTCACCGCGACCACCACGATGCGCGCCATGGCCCCGATGTCGGTCTACCCCGACACCGAAACCACGTCGTCGAGCCCCGGCCAGGCCATCGGTGAGGTGGCGCCCTTCCTGATCGACCTGCCCGTCGGCGAAGGCAACGCCGTCGTGCGGCTGTCCCAGATCGCGCACGCCACCGAATCGACGCCCACCGCAGGGTCCCTGGTCGACGCCCGCAGCATCATCACGCTGTCGGGCTTCGCGCCGCCGACCCTGCACGCAATGGGCATTCGCGTCGCGACCAGCTTCTCGGCCCGCCAATTCAACCTGCTGATCACCAACGCGCCCGGCGCGCAGGCGCAGATGTACATCGCCGGGACCAAGCTGCTCGAGACGTACGCGGTGCCGCCGTTGCTGCACAACCAGGCGCTCGCCATCGGTGTCACGTCCTACAACGGCACCATCTACTTCGGCATCAACGCCGACCGCGACGCCATGAGCGACGTCGAGATGCTGCCCGATCTGATGCGTGAGGCGCTCGACGAACTGGTGGAAGCGGCCCGATAGCCGGCTCGGGGATTTGACGACTGCTGCCAGTCGGAGTCGAATGATGTGAATGTCGACATCTGAAGACGAACTGACCACGGGCATCGCGGGCGGCAAAGAGTCGACCGACACCGGTCCGATCCCCATCGTGCACCCGGTGCTCGACGTTCCCGTCGAAGAAGAGCACATCACCCGCCACCGCGGCGTCGACTGGGTGGTCTTCGGCGTCACTGCCGTCATCGCGCTGGCGTTCCTGGTCTGGGGCTTCGTCAGCACCGACACATTGGCCGGGGCCTCCCAGACGGCGCTGACGTGGGTGATGGACAAGACCGGCTGGCTGTTCGTGCTCACCAGCACCGGATTCGTCGTCTTCGTGCTCTATCTCGCTCTGGGGCGCTACGGCACCATTCCGCTGGGCCGCGACGACGAGCCGCCGGAGTTCAACGGTATCTCTTGGGTCGCAATGATGTTCAGCGCCGGCATGGGCATCGGGTTGATGTTCTTCGGTGTCGCCGAACCGCTGACACACTTCGTCACGCCTCCGCCCGGAACCGGCGCCGAAGGCAATCCCGAAGCCGTGCAGCACGCATTGGCCACCACGCTGTTCCACTGGACACTGCACCCGTGGGCGATCTATGCCGTCGTCGGGCTGGCCATCGCCTACGGCGTCTACCGCAAGGGCCGGCTGCAGCTGATCAGCTCGGCGTTCGAACCGCTGCTCGGATCACGGGCCAACGGCGCATGGGGCAAGGTCATCGACATGTTGGCGATCTTCGCCACGCTGTTCGGCTCGGCTGCGTCACTGGGATTGGGCGCGTTGCAGATTCGCAGCGGACTGCAGATCGTCGCCGGAATCGGCGAGACCGGCAACACGATTCTCATCGTCATCATCACCGTGCTCACGGTGTGCTTCGTGCTGTCGGCGGTGTCGGGGGTGTCGCGCGGCATCCAATGGCTGTCGAACATCAACATGGTGCTGGCCGTTCTGCTGGCCCTCTTCGTCTTCGTCGTCGGCCCAACGATTTTCATCCTCAACCTGCTGCCGACCTCGCTGGGAAGCTACTTCGCGGACCTCAACATGATGTCGGCGCGCACCGGCGCCGAGGGCAGCGCGGTGAACACCTGGCTGCAGTCGTGGACGATCTTCTACTGGGCCTGGTGGGTGTCGTGGACGCCGTTCGTCGGCATGTTCATCGCGCGGATCTCCCGCGGCCGCACCATCCGTCAGTTCGTGGCCGGCGTGCTGGTGGTACCCAGCGTGGTGTCGCTGGTGTGGTTCGCGATCTTCGGCGGTGCGGCAATCAACGTGCAGCAGAACGGAACTGACCTCGCAGGGGAGGGCGGCGTCGAAGAGCAGCTGTTCACGCTGCTCGACCAGTACCCGATCGCGATCATCGCCAGCATCGTGGTGATGATCCTGGTCGCCATCTTCTTCGTCTCGGGCGCCGACGCCGCGTCGATCGTGATGGGCTCGCTGTCGCAGAAGGGCACCATCCATCCCAGCCGGGGCACCGTCATCTTCTGGGGCGTGGCGACCGGTGCGGTGGCGGCGGTGATGCTGCTGGTGGGTGGCGAGGATGCGCTCACCGGCCTGCAGACGATCACGATCATCGCGGCTCTGCCGTTCCTGCTCGTGATGGTCGCGATGGCGGTGGCCCTGCTGAAGGACCTGCGCCGGGATCCGAAGATCCTGCGGCGCGCATACGCCGCCGAGGTCGTCGACAGCGCGGTGGTGGCCGGGGTGACCCAGCACGGCGACGACTTCATCATCCCGGTGCAGAGGGACCCCAACTGCAACTCCGACGCAGATTCCCCGGGGGCCTCGTCGGGCGCCTGAGGGCGGCTCGGCCACTAGGCTCGGCGGAGTGCGCGTCTTCGTTCCCGCGACCCTGACCATGCTGCAGCGGCTGGTGGCCGACGGAACCCTCCGTCCCGTCAACGGCACCGCCTTCGCCGTGACACCGACGCTGCGGGAGGCCTACGCGGAGGGGGACGAGGAGGAGCTGGCCGACGTCGCGCTGCGTGACGCCGCGCTGGCGTCACTGCGGTTGCTCGGCGACGAGGGGGAGACCACGTTGCCGAGTCGGCGGGCGGTGCTCGAAGTCGATGCCGACGATGTGACGCTGCGCCCCGACCTCGACGATGCCGTGGTGCGGGTGGCCGGTGACATCGACCTCACAAAAGTGATCGCGGCGTATGTCGACAACGCCGCCGCAGAGACCGCGGTGACCGCGGCCGTCGACGCCGTCGACGAGGCGGATCTGGGGGATGAGGACGCCGAGCTCACGGTCGGGGACGCGCAAGACCACGACCTGGCCTGGTACGCGGCGCAGGAGCTGCCCTTCCTGCTCGAGCTGCTGTGAAAGACTGGCTACGGTCCCGTAGGTTACGGTACCGTAGGTTGAGCAACAGCGATCCGGCAGGAGCTCCCATGGCCAAGACAACGATCAAGAAGACGGCCAAGGTCGCCGACACGGTGCGGCCGTCCGTCGCCGGGGCAGACGAACGGCCCGGCCTCCACTTTCTGCGGACCGTTGCCGGCCGCATCACCACACCCCTGCTGCCCGACGACTACCTGAAGCTGGCCAACCCGCTGTGGTCGGCGCGGGAGTTGCGCGGCCGCGTACTCGAGGTGCGGCGCGAGACCGTCGACTCGGCCACGCTCGTCATCAAGCCGGGCTGGGGTTTCTCGTTCGACTACCAGGCCGGCCAGTACATCGGCATCGGGCTGCTGGTCGACGGTCGCTGGCGGTGGCGGTCCTACTCCCTGACGAGCAGCCCCGTCACCAGCAAGGGTTCGCGGACCATCACCATCACGGTCAAGGCGATGCCCGAGGGGTTCCTATCCAGCCATCTCGTCGGCGGCGTCGAACCCGGCACCATCGTGAGACTGGCTGCGCCGCAAGGCAATTTCGTCATGCCGGACCCTGCTCCGGCGTCGGTGCTCTTCCTGACGGCGGGCTCGGGCATCACCCCCGTGATCGCGATGTTGCGCACCCTGAGCCGGCGCGGTCAACTCGGTAACGTGGTGCACGTGCACTCCGCACCGACCGAGTCCGACGTGATGTTCGCCGAAGAGCTGTCGACGATGGCCTACCGCCACCAGGACTACCGCCTCGTGCTGCGGAGCACCCGCAGCCAGGGCCGGCTGGATCTCGCCCGTCTCGACGAGGTCGTGCCCGACTGGCGGGACCGGCAGACCTGGGCCTGTGGGCCCGAAGCGATGCTCGAGTCGGCCGAGCGCACCTGGGCCGCCGCAGGCATCGCCGACAACCTGCATCTCGAGCGCTTCGCGGTCACGCGTGGCGGGCACGGCAGCGGGGGAACGGTCACCTTCGCCCGCGCCGACAAAGAGGTGGTCGTCGACGGTGCGACCTCGCTGATGGACGCCGGTGAGGCGGCGGGCATCCAGATGCCGTTCGGATGCCGGATGGGCATCTGCCAGTCGTGTGTCGTGGGGCTGCTCGACGGGCATGTGAAGGATTTGAGGACGGGCGTCGAGCACGAGCCCGGCAGCCGAGTGCAGACCTGCGTCTCGGCCGCGTCGGGAGACTGCACACTGGACGTGTGACCTTTACCCGCTAGTAACCTACGGCGTCGTAGGTTACGCTAGCGTAGGTATGCGAGAGGAGGGATCGAACCCATGGCAATCACCGACGTACCGGAGTTCGCACATCTGACGGATTCCGACATCGAAGGCTTGACGCGCGAACTCGACGCGATCCGGCAGGACATCGAAGACTCCCGCGGCGCGCGCGATGCGCGCTACATCCGCCGCACCATCGCCTTCCAACGTGGGCTGGAGGTCGCCGGCCGCCTGCTGCTGGCCGGCAGCTCCAAGCGCGCGTACTGGTGGGCCGGCGCGACGACGCTGGGCGTGGCCAAGATCGTCGAGAACATGGAGATCGGCCACAACGTCATGCACGGCCAATGGGATTGGATGAACGATCCCGAGATCCACTCCTCGTCGTGGGAGTGGGACATGAGCGGCGCCTCCAAGCACTGGCGCTTCACTCACAACTTCATGCACCACAAGTACACGAACATCCTCGGGATGGACGACGATGTGGGCTACGGCGTCATTCGCGTCACCCGCGACCAGCGCTGGACGCCGATGAACCTCGGCAACCTGTTCTTCAACACCCTGCTGTGCGTCGCTTTCGAGTGGGGCGTCGGGCTGCAGCATCTCGAGCTCGGCAAGATCTTCACGGGCCGCGACGATCGCAGGGCCACGATGACGCGCATCAAGGAGTTCGGCGTCAAGGCCGGCCACCAGGTCGCCAAGGACTACGCGCTGTGGCCCGCGTTGACCGCGCTGTCTCCGGGGGCATCGTTCAAGTCCACGCTGAAGGCCAACGCGATGGCCAACGTCATTCGCAACGTGTGGGCCAACGCCGTGATCTTCTGCGGCCACTTCCCTGACGGCGCAGAGAAATTCACCAAGACCGACATGGTCGGCGAGACCCGCGGTGAGTGGTATCTGCGCCAGATGCTCGGCAGCGCGAACTTCGACAACGGCCCGGTGCTGCGCTTCATGAGCGGCAACCTATGCCACCAGATCGAGCACCACCTGTTCCCGGATCTGCCGAGCAATCGGTACTACGAGATGTCGATCCGGGTCCGCGAGATCTGCGACAAGTACGACCTGCCCTACACCACTGGCTCGTTCCTGGTGCAGTACGGCAAGTCGTGGCGCACCATCGCGAAACTGTCTCTGCCAGACCGGTTCCTGACCGACACCGCCGACGATGCGCCCGAGACGCGCAGCGAGCGGATGTTCGCCGAGCTGGAACCCGGCGAGCGGCGGGGTCTGAAGTCGTCGATCGCGGCAGTGCGTGCGCGCCGGCGTGCCCGCAAGGCTGCTGTGGCGGAGCGGCTGGCCGCCTGATCTTCTGCTGAACAGACACAAACTCGAGCTGACACGCCGCGGCGCAGCTCGAGTTTGTGTCTGCTCGCGGCTCTACGGAACGTAGTCGAACGTGTCCGGGTTCGGGCCGGTGCGGCCGTCCTCACCCTTGTCCAGCGCCGAGATCGCATCCAGATCATCGGTGCCCAGCTCGAAGTCGAACAGCGCGAAGTTGTCCTTGATCCGCTGCTCGGTCACCGACTTCGGGAACACGATGTCGCCCCGCTGGATGTGCCACCGCAGCACCACCTGAGCCGGAGTCTTGCCGGCCTGCTCGGCGATGCGGGTGATCACGGGATCGTCGAGCACCTTGCCCTGCGCGATCGGTGACCACGCCTCGGTCGCGATACCGTGCTCGGTGCCGTAGGCACGCACCCGCTCGTTGGTGAAGTACGGGTGCACCTCGATCTGATTGACCGCCGGGACGGTACCCGTCTCGGCCGCCAACCGCTCGAGATGCTCGACCTGGAAATTGGAGACCCCGACGCTGCGGGCACGGCCGTCTTTGGCGAACTCCTCCAACGTCTTCCACGTCGAGACATAGTCACCGTCGTAGAGCGTCGGCAGCGGCCAGTGGATCAGGAACAGATCCACGTAGTCGAAGCCGAGTTCGGACAGCGTCTTGTCGAACGCCCGGCGCGCGTCGTCGGGCTTGTGGAACCCGTTGTTCAGCTTGCTGGTGACGAACACCTCGCTGCGGTCGATGCCCGCGTTGCGGATGCCCTCGCCGACGCCCTTCTCGTTCTGGTACATCTCCGCGGTGTCGATGTGGCGGTAACCGATGTCCAGCGCGGTCTTCACCGCATCTGCGGTGTCCTCCGGCGGGATCTGGTAGACGCCGAACCCCAGCTGGGGGATCTGCGCGCCGCTGTTGAGCTTGATGGTTGGTACCTGAGTCACTGTGCATTCCTCCTTCGCGGGCAGCGTATCCGCGGGAGGACCGCGGCAAACCCCGTGCGCGGGTCAGGCGTCGCGGAGGACCGCGAGGAGGCGGCGGGCCGCCGCGACCCGATCAGCCGCCGGACCCTCGAGGCCGTCCAGCGCACACTCAGGATCGGCCGGCGGCCCCATGTGCCCGCAGCCGCGAGGGCAGTCCTCGATCGCATCGGCGAGATCCGAGAACGCCATCACCACGTCGTCGGGTGCGATGTGGGCCAGGCCGAACGAACGGATTCCCGGCGTGTCGATCACCCATCCGCCGGCGGCCAGCGGCAACGCGATCGACTGCGTGGACGTGTGCCGGCCGCGACCGATGTCGGTCACGGCACCCGTGGCCCGATCCGCCTCGGGGACAAGACGATTCACCAGTGTCGACTTGCCCACCCCGGAATGGCCCAGCAGCACCGTGACTTTGTCGGCCAACAATGCCTGGACCGCCTCCAGAGGATCGGTCCGGCCCGCCGTCGCGATCGTCAGGTCCAGCCCCGCGAATTGCGCGGCGAACGGCTCGGGCTCGGCGAGGTCGGTCTTGGTCAGGCACAGGATCGGCGTCAGACCCCCGACGAATGCCGCGATCAGCGCACGTTCGACGAGCCCCGTGCGCGGCGGCGGATCCGCCAGCGCCACCACGATCAACAGCTGATCCGCGTTGGCGACCACCACCCGCTCCGTCGGATCCGTGTCGTCGGCCGTGCGGCGCAACACCGTTCGGCGCTCGCCCCGACGCACGATGCGCGCCAGTGTGTCCGCCCGACCCGACAGATCGCCGACGATGTCGACCTCGTCACCGACGACGATCGGGGTGCGGCCCAGCTCGCGGGCCCGCATCGCGGTCACGTGTTGCGCGGGGTCACCGTCGAGCACACAACCCCACCGGCCCCGGTCGACGGTGACGACCATTCCCGACCGGGCGTCGGCGTGCTCGGGACGGGTCTTCGTTCGCGGTCGCGAGCCGCGACCGGGCCGCACCCGGACGTCGGACTCGTCGTACTCGCGTCGGCTCAAAGGCCGGCCGTGGTGTCGGTCTGGCCGGCCAACATGTCGGCCCACAGCTGCGGAAAATCCGGAAGCGTCTTGGCGGTGGTGCCGATGTTCTCCACCTCGACACCGGGCACCCGCAGCCCGACGATCGCGCCGGCCGTCGCCATCCGGTGATCGGCATACGAGTGCCAGACGCCCTCGTGCATCACCTGCGCGGTGATCGTCAGCCCGTCCTCGGTCTCCTCGCACTGTCCGCCGATCCGGTTGATCTCGGTGCGCAGCGCCGCCAACCGGTCCGTCTCGTGCCCCCGCAAGTGCGCGATGCCGCGCAGATGGCTCACCGATCCGGGGGTGGCCAGAGCCGCCATCGCCGCCACCGAGGGCGCCAGCTCACCGACCGCGCGCAGGTCGACGTTGACGCCGTCGAAGGTGGCGGTGCCCTGCACCTCGAGGTAGGAGTCGCCGCGACGGACGACCGCACCGAAGCTCTTCAGCAGCGACAGAATCGTCTGGGCCGGTTGGACGCTGACATCGGGCCAGCCGGTGACGCGGACGCTGCCGCCGGTGACGACCGCGGCGGCCAGGAACGGCACCGAATTCGACAGGTCCGGCTCGATCGCCCAGTCACGCGCCGCGATCGGTCCCGGCGACACCTTCCACCGGTCGGGGGTGGTGTCGTCGACGGTGACGCCCGCCTCCCGCAGCATCGCGACGGTCATCGCGATGTGCGGTGCGGACGGCACCTCGGCGCCGGTGTGCACGATCGTCAGGCCCTCGTCGAAAGCGGCGCCCGAGAGCAGCAGCCCGGAGACGAACTGCGACGAGCCCGACGCGTCGATCTCGACGGTGCCGCCGCGCACGTTCCCGGCGCCGCGCACCTCGAACGGCAGCCCGGTGCCGTCGACGCCGACGCCGAGCGCGCGCAACCCCTCCAGCAGCGGCGCGATCGGCCGGGCGCGCGCCTGCTCGTCGCCGTCGAAGGTCACCGATTCAGAGCTCAGCGCCGCGACTGGCGGCAGGAACCGCAACACGGTGCCGGCCAGCCCGCAATCGATGCGGGTGCCGGGCCGCGGCGTCAGCCCGCCGCTGATCGTCAGCGCGGTCTCGTCGGTCGGCGACGTGTCCACCTGGAGCCCGAGTGCTTGCAACGCGGCGATCATCAGGTCGGTGTCGCGGCTGCGCAACGCCCCGGAGAGGGTCGATGAGCCGTCGGCCAGCGCCGCGAGCACCAGCGCCCGGTTGGTCTGCGACTTCGAGCCGGGAACCGTCACGGTGGCATGGACAGGGGTCGACGTCGACGGGGCCGGCCAGTTGCTCACAGGTCCATTCTGGCGTGTCACCGGTTTCTGCCACCATGGGGACCATGTGCGGGCGTTTCGCGGTGACCACCGATCCGGCGCTGCTGGCCGAGAAGATCAAAGCGATCGACGAGGCCACCTCCCAGATGAAGGACACCCCGTCCGCCAATTACAACGTGGCGCCCACGACGACCGTCGCCACCGTCGTCAAGCGGCACACCGATCCCGACGACGAGTCCACCCGCCGCGTGCGGCTGATGCGCTGGGGATTGGTTCCGCCGTGGGTGAAGGCCACCGACACCGGCACCCCCGAGACCAAGGGGCCGCTGCTGATCAACGCCCGCTCCGACAAGGTCACCACCTCGCCGGCGTTCCGCAGCTCCGCCAAGGCCAAGCGCTGCCTGGTGCCGATGGACGGCTGGTACGAATGGCAGGGCGCCAAGGGCGCCAAGACGCCCTACTACATGCACGCGACGGACGGTGAGCCGCTGTTCATGGCGGGCCTGTGGTCGTCGTGGCGGCCAAAAGACGCCCCGAAGGACGCTCCACCGCTGTTGAGCTGCACGATCATCACCACCGATGCGGCCGGCCCGCTGGCCGAGATCCACGACCGCATGCCGCTGACGATCAGCGCCGATGACTGGGACCACTGGCTGGACCCGGACGCCGCGATCGACGAGGGACTGCTGCGCGGCCACGGCGACCTGGACCGGATCGCGATCCGCGAGGTGTCGCGTCTGGTCAACAGCGTGCGCAACAACGGGCCCGAGTTGATCGAGCCCGTCGAGCCGCAGGCCGAGCAGGGCATGTTGCTGTGAGCCGCCCGCTGTCGGACCCATCTGTGCTCGACACCCTGGCTGCCGATCTCGCGGCCGCGCAGTACACCACCGACGGGGTGGGGGAGCTGCTCGGCGCCGACGCCGGCGGTGCGTTCAGCAGGGGACTGTGGTGGTCGGCACTGCGCGCCACCGAGCGGACGTCCGCCGACGCGCAGCCGTTGGCGACGCTGGTGCGGCTGTTCCTGCTCGGCGCTGACGAGCCGCGTGACCGCGTCGCGGCGGCGTTCCCGACGACGGGCGTCGATGCGCTGATCGCCGCCGGAGTCGTGCAGCCTGCCGGCCCAGACTCCGTCGTTGCCGTGCTGGACATCCGGCCGCACAGCGACGGAGCACGTGACTTCCTCGTCGTGTCCGACCAGGACGCGGCGCTGCGACCCGGCCCGGTGCGCCACGACCACGTCCTCGGCATCGGCGGTGCGTCGATCTCGTTGGCGCATGCGGTGATTCGCTCGCGCACCGGCCGGGCGCTCGACGTCGGCACCGGCTGCGGCATCCAGGCGCTACACCTGGCGGGGCACTGCGACGAGGTCGTCGCCACCGACACCAACGACCGTGCCCTGGCGTTGGCGGCCGCGACGGCTCGGCTGAACGGGATGTCCTGGGATCTGCGGTCCGGCAGCCTGTTCGACCCGGTCGCGGGGGAGCGGTTCGACTTGATCGTGTCCAACCCGCCGTTCGTGGTCGGGGTGGGAGATCTCGACTACATCTACCGAGACTCGGGGATGGTCGGAGACGCTCTGTGCGAGAGCATGATTCGCCAGGTCGGTGAGCATCTGGAACCGGGCGGCACCGCGCAGATCATGGCCAACTGGATCGTGCGTGACGGGCAGGACTGGCGCGAACGGGTGCAGGGCTGGCTCGACGGCAGCGGGCTGCACGCGTGGGTGGTGCAACGCGAATTCGCGGACCCGATCAGCTACGTCTCACTGTGGACCTCCGACGCCGGAGAGCTACCCGAGGATGCCGCCAGGCGCGGCGGACGATGGCTGGACTGGTTCGACGCCGAGGGCATCGCCGGAGTGGGCATGGGCATGGTCGTGGTGCGCGCACCGCGCCGCGGCGAGGGTCGGGTGCCCGAGCAGATCCTCGAGGAGATCACCGGCGCCGACGAACAGCTGACCGGCCCCGAGGTCGAGGCGTTCTTCGCCCGGCGTGACTACCTGCACCACACCAGCGACGACCAGCTGCTCGCCACTCGGCTGACCACTGCGCCCGTGTTCCTCGACGAACAATCGCTGCCGGGGCCCGACGGCTGGCAGACCGTCGGCGCCGCCGTTCGCCGCCCCGGCGGGCCGGGAGCCGTCATCGGCGTCGACGAGGTGTCCCGCGTACTGTTCGCGGGCTGCCGGGGGGAGGTGCCGCTCGGCATGCTGGTCGAGTTGCTGGCCGCCCACCACGGCGTCGACGCCGACGCGCTGGCCACCGCCGCGATGCCCGTCGTCCGGGAAGCGATCGGTCGCGGCATCCTCTACGAAGCGCGGTAGGTGGCGCTGACGACGACATAGGGCGACGTGACGGTGACGGCGCCCGACGGTGCGGCGTGCTGCCGCAGCGCCGCGGCGAATGCGTCGGCCAGGTCCTGCCGCGCGGAGCCGGCGCGCTCGAACGTCGCTACGTGCATGGGCGAACCGTTCTGCAACCACTGCAGTCCGTCGTCGACCGACGGGAACTCCCACCGGTGTTCGCCGTGGTCGAAGGCGACGTCGTCGAACTGCGCGAGCCGCTGCGCGACAACGCGCTCGTCGCCCCACTGGTCGGGGGTGTACGGTGCCGGCGCGGGCGCGCCCAGGACCTCGACGACCGGGTCGAACAGCGGATTGCTCCCCCCGCGGACCCACGCCGAAAATGCCAGCACACCAGCAGGTTTGAGAAGCCGGACGATCTCGGCGATCTGCCGCTGCGGGTCGACGAAGATGATGCCCATGTTGGACACCGCGACGTCGAAGGACGACGGCGCGAGCCCGGTGTCGGCGGCATCGCCGACCGTCCACGTGATCTCGGGAGCCCGCTGCGCGGCGAGGTCGATCAGCTCGGGGGTGACGTCGACGCCGGTGACGTGCGCACCCGCCGCGGCGGCCGCCCGCGCGGCGCTGCCGGTGCCGCACGCGAGATCGACCACTTCGGCCCCAGCCAACGAGCGTCGGCGCCCGGCCGCGTCGACCACGCGAGAAGCGATGTGCGCGATGCGGTCACCCACGGCGTCGTAACGGCCCCCGGCCCAGATCGACGAAGACATAGCGACCAGCGTGCCACGATGGGGAAATGAGCGAGTTCGCGGTCCACGCGCCCGAGCTGCCGAGGCCGATCACGTTCGACCAGTTCTGGGCCGACCTCACGTTCGTGCACTGGCCCGTCGATCCCGACAGCGTCGCGCGTTTCTTCCCGCCCGGCACCCGGCCCGACGTCATCGACGGCGTGACCTACGTGGGCCTGGTGCCGTTCGTGATGCGGAACCTCCGGCTGGGCAGCGCAGTGCGGCTGCCGTACTTCGGCACGTTCGCCGAGACCAACGTCCGGCTCTACTCCGTCGACGACGACGGTCGGCACGGAGTGCTGTTCCGCTCGCTGGAGACCGAACGGCTGGCAGCGGTGGCGGCGAGCCGTGCGGCACTGGGCATCCCCTACACGTGGGCCAAGATGCGGGTGACCCGCGATGGTGCCAGCATCCGGTACCGCAGTGTCCGGCGCTGGCCACAGCGGGGATTGCGCTCCGAGGTGACCGTGCGCATCGGGGCGCCGGTCGAGCCGACGCCGCTGGAGGTGTGGCTGACCGCGCGGTGGGGCGCGCACACCCGCAAAGCAGGCCGCACGTGGTGGCTGCCCAACGAGCACGCGACGTGGCCCTTGCGCAGCGCTGAGATCGACGGTCTGGCAGACGAATTGGTGACAGCCGCCGGGATACGCACTGCGGGCGAGCGGCTGCGGCCGCTGTATTCGCCCGGCGTGACGCGCGATTCGGCCGCCCGTCACGGGTTACCTGAGTCGCGCGGAATAGACGGTATGGGGAGGCTGGGGCCTCACCACATGTGAACGTGGGTTGCCGTCAGGAATTGGGTCCTGGCCGGTAGAGCCACAACTGTGGGAGGCCCCAGTGAAGATTCAGCGTACGAGT
>NZ_QJUA01000068.1 GCF_003254575.1 Mycobacterium kyogaense
TCGGTTCGGGCTGTAGGACTCCGGCCGGCCCCGCCGCCCGGAGTCCTACAGCCCGAACCGAACCACGACCTGTTCTGGTCGCTGTCATTCGCCTGCTCCGCGGCCACATGGGCTCGGCTCGGCGGATTCTGCGAGGACTACGTGGGCTACGGCGGTGAGGACACTGATGTCGGGGCAACCGCTGCGGCGCAACGTATTCCGATGATGTGGGTGGGCGGGGCGCACGCCTACCACCAGCACCACCGGGTCTCCGATCCGCCCGTCGAGCACGTGGCGGCGATCGTGGCGAACGCACGGGTCTTCCGGCGCCGCTGGGGTCGCTGGCCGATGACGGGTTGGCTGGACGCATTCGAACACGACGGGCTGATCGTCCGCCGCGAGGACCAGATCGAGATGACCGAGAGAACGGTGGCTACACATGCCTGATCCGATGGCCGGGTTCGACGAGCCGGTGCGGTCGTGGGAAGACATCCCCGGCTGGTTCCAGTGGCGCTCCGGGCAGGAGGAGGCCGTCGCACACTTCGGCGCCGGCGACCGCATCGTCGAGGTCGGCTGCTACCTGGGCCGCAGCATCTGCTCGCTCGCCGAACTCGCCCGCGATCGCGACCTTGTGATCGTCGGCGTCGACACCGCCCGCGGCAGCGGGCCCGAAGGCCGCGGCGGAACCAATGCGCACGCCCCCGCGGTGGACCACGGCGGCGGCACCCTGGCCGGCCTGCTGCACCGCAACGTCATCGCCTGTGGCGCCGCCGACCAGGTGCAGCTCCTGATCAGCGATTCGATCGCCGCAGCCGGTCTGTTCGCCGACGAGTCACTGGCCTGGGTGCACCTCGACGCGCGGCACGACTACGAGAGCGTGTGCGCCGACATCACCGCGTGGCTGCCGAAAGTCCGCCCCGGCGGATGGCTGACGGGTGACGACTACGACGAGTGGCAGTGGCCCGGCGTGGTGCAGGCCGTCGCGGACACACTCGACGGCGCCGAACCGTGGTCGAAGGGCCAGTGGCGCTGGATCACACCGGCGGGCCGCTGACGTCCGGACCGCCGCCGTGGAACACGGCCTCGACGTTGTTGCCCTCCGGGTCACGCACGAACGCCCCGTAGTAGTTGTCGTGGTACTCGGGCCACATCCGCGGCTCGTGCAGTGGCTCCGCGCCGAGAGCGAGCGCGGTCCGATAGAACGCCTGCACGGATTCGGCATCCTTGGCGACGAACGCGAGATGCATCTCGCGGTTCGGGCCTGACACGTCGCCGACCGAGGCGTCGCCGATCCAGAACGAGGGATGGCCGTCGGCGCCGTAGCCGATCGCGGCCTCGAAGTCCATCTGCCGGGTGTAGCCCAGTACCCCGAGGACCTTGTCGTAGAACGACTTCGACTCTTCCCAATGCACGCAGTTGATTCCGAAGTGGTCGATCACGCCCTCACCGTACATTCGAGCTATGACATACGACCTGATCATTCGCGGCGGGACCGTGGTCGACGGGCTGGGAGGGGAACCCTTCGTCGCCGACGTGGCGATCCGCGACGGCGTCATCACCGAGATCGGACCTGCGGTCGGACCCGACGTCACGGGACCGGCCACCCGGGAGATCGACGCCACCGGTCTGCTCGTCACCCCCGGATTCGTCGACCTGCACACCCACTACGACGGTCAGGCCATCTGGTCGGACCGGCTGACACCGTCGTCGGCGCACGGCGTCACCACCGCGGTGATGGGCAACTGCGGTGTCGGCTTCGCGCCGTGCCGACCCGACGACCACGACGTCCTCGTCGACGTGATGGCCGGGGTCGAGGACATCCCGGGCGTGGTCATGGTCGACGGGCTGCCGTGGCACTGGGAGACATTCCCCGAGTTCCTCGACGCCGTGGATGCGCGTCCCCGCGACATCGACGTCGCGGCGTTCCTGCCGCACTCGCCGCTGCGGGTCTACGTGATGGGCCGCCGAGGCGTCGATCGCGAACCCGCCACCGACGAAGACCTGGCGATGATGCGCAAGCTGGCCGCCGAGGCCGTGTCGGCCGGGGCGCTGGGGTTCGCATCGTCACGGCTGACGTTGCACAAATCCGAAAGCGGTCAGCCCATTCCGAGCTACGACGCCGGGTACGCCGAGATCGAGGCGATCGCACGGGGCGTCGACGACGCCGGCGGCGGACTGATCCAGTTCGTGCCCGATCTGATGGCCGGCGACTACGAGCCGGCGCTGCGCACGGTCTTCGACGTGGCGGCCGACGTCGGGCTGCCCGTCACGTTCACCCTCGCCATCGGCAATGCCGGTGACCCGTTCTTCCTCGACGCGCTGCGCATGGTCGAAAAAGCGAACGAGAACGTCGGGGCCGGCGGTCCTCGAGTAACCGCGCAAATCTTCCCGCGCCCCATCGGGCTGGTGCTCGGCCTCGAGTTGTCGGGCAACCCGTTCGTGATGTACCCGTCCTATCAGGCGATCGCGGATCTGCCGCTGGCCGAGCGGGTCGCCGAGATGCGCAAACCCGACGTGCGCGAACGCATCCTGAACGACCACCCAGCCGCGGACGGGCATCCGCTGATGTTCGCCGCGCAAGCGTGGAACTACATGTTCCCGCTCGGCGACCCTCCGAATTACGAACCGGCACAATCAGATTCGATCGGCGCCCGGGCGCGGGCCCGCGGCGTCAGCCCAGCCGAAGAAGCCTACGACCGCCTGCTCGACGACAATGGCCACGCCATGCTGCTGGTGACCCTGGCCAACTTCCGCGACGGCTCGCTCGACACCGTGGCCGAGCTGATCCGCCGCGACGACGTCGTCCTCGGCCTCGGCGACGGCGGTGCCCATTACGGAATGATCTGCGACGCAAGCTTTCCCACCTACATGCTGACGCACTGGGTGCGGGACCGGCCGGCGGGCCGGCTCACCGTCGCAGAAGCCGTGCGGGAGCTCACCTCCGTGCCCGCGTCGGTGGCCGGCCTGGCCGATCGCGGTCGCATCGCCGTCGGCTACAAGGCCGACCTGAACGTGATCGACGCCGACGCGCTGCGACTGCACCGGCCCGTCGTCGTCGCCGACCTCCCGGCCGGCGGACGCCGGCTCGACCAGAGCGCCGACGGCTACGTCGCCACCATCGTCTCCGGGCAGGTGATCGCGGAGAACGGTGCGCCCACCGACGCCCGGCCGGGCACGCTGATCAGAGGGCGGCGGGAGGCGCCCGTCAGCGGGTGACCGTCAGCGGGTGACGACGACCTTGCCCGTCATCCGGCCCGATTCGACGTCGCGGTGCGCCTCGGCCAGTCCGGCCGCCGAGAAGTCGGTGATGGTCTTGGTCACCGTGGTGCTCAACGTGCCCTGATCGACGAGTTCGGCCGCGCGGGTCAGCAGCCGCTGCTGCTCGATCATGTCCGGCGTCTCGAACATGGCCCGGGTGAACATCAGCTCCCAGTGCCACGCAATGCTTTTCGCCTTCAGACCGGTGACGTCGAGGCTCGGTGGATCGTCGATCGCGGTGATGTGGCCGAAGGGTTTGACGATCGCCTCGTAGTCGTCGATGTTGCCGGCGGAATGCGGGGAGAACAGATAGTCGACGCCACCGGGCACGGCGGCCAGCGCCTCGTCCCGCAGACGGTGGTGGTTCACGATCGTGTCGGCGCCCATCCGTTGCGCCCAGGCCCGGGACTCGTCGCGGCTCGCGGTCGCGATCACCCGAACCCCCGTCAGCGCCTTGGCGAGCTGGATCATGATCGAGCCCACGCCCCCGGCGGCGCCGAGCACCAGAAGATCGCCCGTGGAGTCAGCGGTGAGCCCGAACCGGTCGAACAGCGACTCCCACGCGGTGATCGTCGTCAGCGGCAGCGCGGCCGCCTCGGCGAAGGACAGCGACGCCGGCTTGCGCGCGACGATGCGCTCGTCCACAGCCTGCAGTTCGGCGTTGCTGCCGGCACGGGTGATGTCCCCGGCGTACCAGACCTCGTCGCCCACCGACAGCGTTGTCACCTGCGAACCGACCGCCTCCACGACACCGGCGGCGTCGTACCCCAAGATCTTCGGCTCGTCCGAGGGCTCGAGAGCGGAGCGCTGTTTGACGTCGACCGGGTTGACCGACATCGCGTGCACCCGCACCAACACGTCGCGGGGCCGCACACTCGGAACGGCGATCGTGATGTCACGCAGGCTGTCGGTGGAGGGGGCGAACGCGCCGATCGCCGTCATCGTGTCCATTCTGACAGTGAACCTCAGCCGCGCCGACTTTCATCCATGCCGATCACAACCGTTGTGCCCGGCACGGCGACGTGCGCTGATGGATCCTCGTGACTGTCACCGCCTCACCCGACTCGGCGACCGAACCCGTCACGCCAGCTGCACGCACAGCGCTGTGGGCGTCCCTGGTCGGCACGACGATCGAGTGGTACGACTTCTTCCTCTACGCCACGGCGGCCAGCCTCGTCTTCAACCGGGCGTTCTTCCCCGACCAGAGCACCTTCGTCGGGACGCTGCTGTCGTTCGCGACGTTCGCCGTCGGGTTCGTGGTCCGGCCCATCGGCGGGTTCGTGTTCGGGCACATCGGCGACCGCATCGGCCGCAAGAAGACGCTGGCGCTGACCATGCTGCTGATGGGCGGGGCGACCGCGCTGATGGGTGTGCTGCCGACGGCGGCGCAGATCGGCGTGCTGGCCCCGATCCTGCTGCTCCTGCTTCGCATCGTGCAGGGCTTCGCCCTCGGCGGCGAATGGGCGGGTGCGGTGCTGCTGGCCGTCGAGCACAGTCCGGTCCGCAGACGAGGACTGTTCGGGAGCATCCCCCAGGTCGGCCTCGCGCTCGGACTCGCGCTGGGCACCGGCGTGTTCGCCCTGCTGCAGGTAGCACTGCCCGACGAGGCGTTCCTGGCCTACGGGTGGCGCATCGCGTTCCTGTTCAGCATCGTGCTGGTGATCTTCGGCGTCGCGGTGCGGCTCAAAGCCAGCGAGACACCCGCGTTCGAGAAGGTCCGCGACAGCGACGAGCGTGCCGCAGTGCCGGTGCGCGAAGTGTTCCGGCCGCCTGCGCTGCGCTCGACCGTGCTGGGCATGCTGTCGCGGTGGGGTGAGGGCGCGGCGTTCAACACCTGGGGCGTCTTCGCCATCGCCTACGCCACCGGCACGCTGAAGCTGGAGAAGGTGCCCGTGCTGATCGCCGTCACCGCCGCCGCCCTGCTGATGGCGGTGCTGCTGCCCGTCTCGGGTCGGCTGGCCGACCGCTACGGCCCGAAGCGGATCTACGCGATCGGCATCGCCGCGTACGGGCTCGCGGTGTTCCCGGTCTTCGCGCTGTTCGGCACCGGGGACATCGCGCTGTACGCGGTCGGGATGCTGGTGGTGTTCGGCGTCGTGCACGCGCTGTTCTACGGTGCGCAGGGCTCGCTGTACGCGTCGCTGTTCCCGGCCCGTATCCGCTACACGGGGCTGTCGACGGTCTACCAACTCTCCGGCGTGTTCGCCTCGGGCCTGACCCCGCTGATCCTGACCGCGCTGATCGGAGCAGCAGGCGGTTCGCCGTGGCTGGCGTGCGGCTATCTGGTGCTGACCGCGATGATCAGCGTGGCTGCGACGTTGGCGCTGAAGCCGACGCCGCTGCGGGAGCTCTAGCCGAGCGTGGGCCGCGAGTGTGCGGTTTCATTCGCGACTCACCGAGACGGGCGGATGAGACTGCACACTCGCGCAGCTTCGCCCACACACGAAAAGGCCCGGCCCCGCGAACGGGACCGGGCCTCTCGAAGGTGACTTCTTAGAAGTCCATACCGCCCATGCCACCGGTCGGGTCGCCGGCAGGTGCGGCGGCCTTCTCCGGCTTGTCGGCGACGACGGCCTCGGTGGTGAGGAACAGCGCCGCGATCGAGGCTGCGTTCTGCAGCGCCGAGCGGGTGACCTTCACCGGGTCGGCAACGCCGGCCTTGAGCAGGTCCTCGTACTCACCGGTGGCGGCGTTGAGGCCGGTGCCGGCAGGCGAGTTGGTGACCTTCTCGGCGACGACGCCGGGCTCCAGACCACCGTTGAAGGCGATCTGCTTGAGCGGGGCCGACAGCGCGACGCGGACGATGTTCGCGCCGGTGGCCTCGTCACCGGTGAGCTTGAGCTCCTCCAGCGACGGAGCCGACTGCAGCAGGGCCACGCCGCCACCGGCGACGATGCCCTCTTCGACGGCAGCCTTGGCGTTGCGGACGGCGTCCTCGATGCGGTGCTTGCGCTCCTTGAGCTCCACCTCGGTGGCAGCTCCGGCCTTGATCACCGCAACACCGCCGGCCAGCTTGGCCAGGCGCTCCTGCAGCTTCTCGCGGTCGTAGTCGGAGTCGCTGTTCTCGATCTCGGCGCGGATCTGCGAGACGCGGCCGGCGATGGCGTCGGAGTCACCGGCGCCCTCGACGATGGTGGTCTCGTCCTTGGTCACGACGACCTTGCGCGCCTTGCCCAGCAGCGAGACGTCGGCGGTCTCGAGCGACAGGCCGACCTCTTCGCTGACGACCTGGCCACCGGTGAGGATCGCCATGTCCTGCAGCATCGCCTTGCGGCGGTCACCGAAGCCCGGGGCCTTGACGGCGACGGACTTGAAGGTGCCGCGGATCTTGTTCACGACCAGGGTCGACAGGGCCTCGCCCTCGACGTCCTCGGCGATGATCAGCAGCGGCTTGCCCGACTGGATGACCTTCTCCAGCAGCGGCAGCAGGTCCTTGACGGTCGACACCTTGGAGCTGACCAGCAGGATGTAGGGGTCCTCGAGGACCGCTTCCTGACGCTCGGCGTCGGTCACGAAGTAGCCCGAGATGTAGCCCTTGTCGAAGCGCATGCCCTCGGTGAGCTCGAGCTGCAGGCCGAAGGTGTTGCTCTCCTCGACGGTGATGACACCCTCGTTGCCGACCTTGTCCATGGCCTCGGCGATGAGCTCGCCGATCTGGCTGTCACCGGCCGAGATCGCGGCGGTGGCAGCGATCTGCTCCTTGGTCTCGACCTCTTTGGCCGAGGCCAGCAGGGTCTCGGTGACCTTGGCGACGGCCTTCTCGATGCCGCGCTTCAGGCCGAGCGGGTTGGCGCCGGCGGCGACGTTGCGCAGGCCTTCGCGCACGAGCGCCTGGGCCAGCACGGTGGCGGTGGTGGTGCCGTCACCCGCGACGTCGTCGGTCTTCTTGGCGACTTCCTTGACCAGCTCTGCGCCGATCTTCTCGTAGGGGTCCTCCAGCTCGATCTCCTTGGCGATGGACACACCATCGTTGGTGATCGTGGGAGCGCCCCACTTCTTCTCCAGGACGACGTTGCGGCCCTTGGGGCCCAACGTCACCTTTACCGCGTCGGCGAGGGCGTTGAGGCCCCGCTCGAGGCCGCGACGGGCCTCTTCGTCATACGCAATTGTCTTGGCCATTGCGAAGTGTTTCCTCCGGGATTGGGGATGCACGTCTTGCTGGTCAGGCGCAGTGCCCGCGACGGACGGCTGGGGATGTGCTCGCGGAAATGCGGCCCCGGCCTCACTGTCCCGACCTAGCACTCGCCGGTCGCGAGTGCCAACTGCATTCTTAGCACTCGACCTGGGCGAGTGCAAGGCTCTCAGCGCGCAGCGAAATCGACCACAGCTGCCTGCCAGCCGGGCGGTCCACCCTGGGCCGGTGACTGTCCCCGGCCTGGGTCCGCTGTCGCTGTCCGGCTTCGAGAGCCCGGGGTGGCTGATGCTGCTCGTCGCCCCGGCCGTTCTGCTGGTGGCCTATGTCGTCGCCGCGCGCCGTCGGCGACGGCGGCTGGCCCGCTTCGCCCCGGCACCCTCGGCGTCGCTGCCGCCTCCGCGAGGGCCCCGGCTTCGCCACCTCCCGGCGGCGCTGCTGCTGCTGTCGCTGGTGCCGCTGACCCTCGCGGTCGCGCAGCCGAGCCAGGACATCCGGGTGCCGCGCAACCGCGCCGTCGTCATGCTCGTGATCGACGTGTCGCGGTCGATGGGCGCCACCGACGTCCCGCCGACGCGCCTGCAGGCCGCCGAACAGGCCGCCTCCGACTACGCGCGCCACGTGACGCCCGGGGTGAACCTCGGCCTCATCTCGTTCGCCGGCAGTGCCGAGGTCCTCGTCGCACCCAACCCCGACCACCAGCTGACCGTCGCGGCGCTGGACAAGCTGCAGCTGGCCGACAGCACCGCGACGGGGCAGGCCATCTTCGCCGCCCTGCAGTCCATCCAGACCGTCAACGCCGTCCTCGGCGGCCCTCACGATCAGACCCCGCCCGCGCGCATCGTCGTGCTCTCCGACGGCGAGGAGAACCACCCCGACAAGCCGGACGCCCCGCAGGGCGCCTACACCGCGGCGCGGGCCGCCCGCGCGGCCGGCGTTCCCGTCACCACGATCGCGTTCGGCACGCCCCAGGGCCATGTGGCGATGGGCGACCAGTCGGTGCCCGTCCCCGTCGGCGACCAGATGATGAAGACCGTCGCCCAGCTCTCGGGCGGTCAGACATCGACAGCGGCGAGCGTCGACGACCTCGATCAGGCCTTCGACGAGGTCGATGACCAGCTCGGCTACCAGACCGAGCGCGGGCCGGCGAGCACAGGATGGCTGCGGTTGGGTGCGGTGCTGGCCTTCGCCGGTGCGCTGCTCGCCCTGGTGATCGGTCGCCGGCTGCCGGTCTAGCTACCTGGGCAGCCGGCGGTCGACGACCACGGCGGCTCCCAGCGCCGCCACCAGGATCAGCACCGACAACCGCGCCCACGGCGCGCTGGCATCTGCAGGCACGGAGTCGTAGCCGATGATGCTCTGCAGCGTGTCGTAGACGTGGTTGAGCTGGTCCAGCGTGCTGGCGTGGAACGCCTCTCCGCCGGAGATCTCGCTGATCGTCTGCAGGGTCGAGTCGTCCACCGGCACCGGGACCTGCGTGCCACCCAGCGTGACGGTGCCATCGGGCGTGCCGAACGAGATCGTCGAGATCGCGACGTGCTGTTCCTTGGCTGCCCGCGCCGCGGTGAACGCGCCGCGCGGCTGGTCGGGGTCGGCGGGCACCGTCTCCTTGCCGTCGGACTCCAGCACGATGCGGGCCGGCGGCGGGCCGTCACCGCCGCCGAGCACGTCGGCGGTCGCGGCGACCGCCTGCAGCGCGGTGAACAGTCCCTCCCCCGTCGCGGTGCGCTCGGCGACCTTCAGCGTGTCGATCGACGCCTTGACCGCCGCATGGTCGGGCGTCGGCGCCATCAGAAGCGTCGCCGAGCCGGCGAACTCGACGAGACCCAGGTTGATACCGGGGGTCAGTTCGTCGGCGAAGCGTTTGCCGGCCTCTTTCGCCGCAGCCAGCCGGTTCGGTGCCACGTCGGTCGACGACATCGATTCCGACACGTCGATGACGAGCATGACCACGGCCCGGTTGCGGGGGACCCGGACGTTGTCGGTGGGGCCGGCCATCGCGGTGGTGAGCAGCGCCAGCGAGGCGAGCAGTAGCGCTGCGGGCACATGTCGCCATCGGCGCCGCCGCGGCACGCTGACCGCGGCGAGCAGGTCGAAGTTCGCGAAGCGCAACGCCCGCCGGCGCTTACGGCGCTGCGCGACGACGTACGCCGCCAGCAGCGCCAGTACGGCGGCCAGCACCAGGAAGAACCACGCGTGCGTGAAGCCGCGCAGGGAGAGCGTGCCGAGCAGCGGGATGGTCACGAGCGACCCATTCGAGAGCGCAACTGCGGGTCGTTCTCCCACCACAGGCCGGACCCGGGTTCGGCCTCCAGTTCCGCATCGACGACCGTGGCGTGCCGCTTCTCGTCGGTGGCGAAGAACCTCATCAGCACCAGCACGAAGAACACGCCCAGCACATCGCCGACCAGCCACAGCACACCGGCGCCGATCGACTGGTCGACGCGCATCGACGGACCCCAGTGCCGGCCGAGACGGTGGTAGTAGTCGGCGGCGATCAGCGGTCCGAGCCACAGCACGAGTCCGAGCACGCCGTCGCCGAGGGACTCGACGATGCTGATGACCAGCGAGAGCAGCTGCGTGTAGCGCCGCGGCACCGGATCAGTCTGCAGCCGCGCGTAGTAGTAGCCGAAGCCGACGATCAGCATCAGCAAGCCGGTCAGCTCCATCACCGCCGGATAGCGCAGTGCGGCGCGGTACCACGGCGTCAGATAGAACAGCCACGGCAGCGCGAGCATCGCCACCGACGTCGTCGCCGGGTGCAGCAGCAGCCGCGCGGCGGGGCCCGCGGGGGACATCTGCAGCGCCGTGATCGGTCGACTCATCGCGATGAAGAACGGGATCACCATCAGCAGGAGCAGCACTTGCACTGCCCGCACCCAGAACAGCACGGGCGCGTAGACGCCGACCATGCTCATCGTCGCGACGACGAACAGGCCGACCGCGACGGCGCAGCACATGGCATTCGCCCGGGTGAGCCGGGCGCGGGACCTCCGGTAGCACCGCGCGTATCCGACGCCTCCCGCCAGCGCGCATGCCACTGCGGTGCTGTTCCACTGCCAGCTGGACAGCGCCGTCGACCAAGTCAGTGGCACGGTCGCCGCACTCATAGTCGGCCACTATGCGCCGTCGACCTGTCGGCGACCTGTGGGTCAGCTGGCGCGTAGGCCGTCCAGCACGACGTCGATGACCCTGGTCGCGGCTTCGCTGTTGTAGCCCTGCATCGCCTGGAGCCCGACCAATAGTGCCTTGACCTCGGGCACGCCGATCTCGCCGCGCACCGTCCCCGCGTCCTGCCCGGCGCGCAGCAACTCTGCGAGCATCGCCAGGAACTCGTCCTCCACCTCGGGGACACCTGGTTCCACCGCGACACCGGCGCCGGCCAGCGCTTCACTCATGCCCCGGTCGGTGGCCCCCCATTTCAGGACCAGGGTGCGCAGGAACGTGAACAGTGCGTCGCCGGGCGCAACGTCGTCGAGCAGCGCGCGACCCCAGGTGATGATGCCGCGGATGCGGTCGTCGACGACGGCGCGGAACAGATCTTCCTTCGTCGGGAAGTGCCGGTAGACCGTGCCGGCGCCGACGCCCGCTCGGCGGGCGATCTCGTCGATCGGCACCGCGAGCCCCTCCGCGGCGAAGGTCTCGTAGGCGACCTCGAGCACCCGCGCGCGGTTGCGCGCGGCGTCGGCGCGTAAGGGCCGTGTCATACGTCACCTCCCTGGTGCACTAAGCGGGGCGCACGTTCCGTATAGTGGTGATCAACCGGGGCGTTCGCCCCGTTTCCACTCATACTAGGAGCACCCGTCATGACCGCATGGAGCACCGCCGACATCCCCGACCAGTCCGGCCGCGTCGCCGTCATCACCGGCGCCAACACCGGCCTCGGGTTCGAGACCGCCAAGGCACTGGCGGACAAGGGCGCGACCGTCGTCATCGCAGTCCGCAACACCGACAAGGGCAAGCAGGCCGCCGCCCGCATCGACGGCGCCGTGGAGGTCCAGGAGCTGGACCTGACCTCGCTCGCCTCCATCCGCGACGCCGCCGATGCCCTCAAGAGCCGGTTCGACCGCATCGACCTGCTGATCAACAACGCAGGCGTGATGACGACGCCCAAGGGCACCACGAAAGACAATTTCGAGCTGCAGTTCGGCACCAACCACCTCGGACACTTCGCGCTCACCGGGCTGCTGCTCCCCAACATCGTCGACGTGCCCGGCTCCCGGGTCGTCACGGTCAGCAGCAACGGTCACAAGATGGGCGGCGCGATCCACTGGGACGACCTGCAGTGGGAGCGCAGCTACAGCCGCATGGGCGCCTACACGCAGTCCAAGCTGGCCAACCTGATGTTCACCTACGAGTTGGAGCGGCGCCTGGCCCCACGCGGCAAGACGATCGCCGTCGCCGCTCACCCCGGGACCGCCACCACCGAGCTGGCCCGAAGCTTCCCGCGCCCGGTCGAGCGCGCCTTCCTGGCAGCTGCGCCGCTGCTGTTCGCCCAGAAGCCCGACGGCGGCGCCCTGCCGTCGCTGCGCGCCGCCACCGACCCCGGCGTCCTCGGCGGTCAGTACTACGGGCCGGACGGCATCGGTCAGCAGCGCGGCAACCCCGTCGTCGTCGCCTCGAACGCGCTGTCCTACGACGTTGCCCAGCAGCAGCGGCTGTGGACGGTCTCCGAAGAACTCACCGGAGTCACCTTCCCGGTCTAGCGTGGCGCTCATGTCGCTGGTCGTGCCGCCCTATCCTCCGCCTCGCTACACCGCGGACGAGCCCGAGGTCGGCGCGTGGCTCAAGCGCGGAGACGCGGCGCCGGACTACGACGCGTTCGGGCTGGTGCAGTACCACTACCTGGCCAGCCAGGGCGACACCGGCGGCGACTACGGCCTGTACCGGGTGCAGATCGCGCCCCGCGGCGGGGGTCCCGGCCCGCACTACCACCGCGGGATGAGCGAGGCGTTCTACATCCTGTCCGGCACCGTGTCGCTGTACGACGGCAGCCAGTGGACCGACGGCGGGGCGGGAGACTTCCTCTACGTCCCGCCGGGCGGCATCCACGGGTTCGGCAACCGGGCCGACGAACCCGCGACGATGCTGATGCTGTTCGCCCCCGGCGCGCCGCGGGAGCACTACTTCGAGGGGTTGGCCCAGCTCGGCGAGCTGACCGAGGACGAACGCCGCGAGTGGTTCGCCGAGAACGACAACCACTTCGTGGAGTAGGCGCCAGACACGCCGGGCCCTGACACGCCGCGTCGGATGCGATCGCGGAAGCGCTTGCCATAGACTGCGATTCGGTCGAAAGGAGTCGTGGGTGCGGGCTGATGCAGCGCCCAGCACCCCCACGCTTCGCGGTTGGCAGCGACGGGCGCTGGTCAAATACCTGTCTGCGCAGCCGCGCGATTTCCTGGCCGTCGCCACGCCCGGTTCCGGAAAGACGACGTTCGCGCTGCGCATCGTCGCCGAGCTGCTGGCCCAGCGCACCGTCGAGGCGGTGACGATCGTGGTGCCGACCGAGCACCTGAAGGTCCAGTGGGCCCAGGCCGCGGCCCGTCAGGGCATCGCGCTCGATCCGAAGTTCTCCAACTCCAACTCCCAGACGTCGTCGGAGTACCACGGTGTCGTCGTCACCTACGCCCAGGTGGCCAGCCACCCGTCGCGGCACCGGGTGCGCACCGAGAACCGCAAGACACTCGTCGTGTTCGACGAGATCCACCACGGCGGTGACGCCAAGAGCTGGGGTGACGCGATCCGGGAGGCGTTCGACGACGCCACCCGGCGCCTCTCGCTGACCGGGACGCCGTTCCGCAGCGACGACAGCGCGATCCCGTTCGTCACCTACGAGACCGGACCGGACGGTTTCCAGCGGTCGAAGGCCGACCACACCTACGGCTACTCCGACGCCCTAGCCGACGGCGTGGTCCGGCCGGTGATGTTCATGGCCTACTCCGGGGAGGCCCGCTGGCGCGACAGTGCCGGCGAGGAGCATGCGGCCCGGCTCGGCGAGCCGTTGACCGCCGAGCAGACGGCGCGGGCGTGGAAAACCGCACTGAACCCGGCCGGTCAGTGGATGCCCGCGGTGATCGCCGCCGCCGACACCCGGCTGCGCGGCCTGCGCCAGCACGTGCCAGACGCCGGCGGCATGATCATCGCCTCCGACCAGACCGCCGCCCGTGCCTACGCCGATCTGCTGCTGACGATCACCGGCGAGGCACCCACCGTGGTGCTCTCCGACGACAAGGGCGCCTCGGATCGCATCTCCCAGTACTCCGCGGACACGTCGCGGTGGCTGGTGGCGGTGCGCATGGTGTCCGAGGGTGTCGACGTGCCGCGCCTGGCGGTCGGCGTGTACGCGACGAGCGCGTCGACGCCGCTGTTCTTCGCCCAGGCGATCGGGCGCTTCGTGCGGTCGCGCCGGCCCGGTGAGACGGCGAGCATCTTCTTGCCGTCGGTGCCGAACCTGCTCATGCTCGCCAGTGAGATGGAAGCCCAGCGCAATCACGTGCTGGGCAAGCCGCACCGCGAGACCGAAGACGATCCGCTCGACGCCGAGCTGGCCGAGCAGAAGCGCGACGAGCCCGACGACGGCGAGGGCAAGATCGAATACCTCGGCGCCGACGCCGAATTGGACCAGGTGATCTTCGACGGCGCCTCGTTCGGGACCGCGACGCCTGCGGGCAGCGACGAGGAAGCCGACTACCTCGGCATCCCCGGCCTGCTCGACGCGAACGCGATGCGCGACCTGCTGCGCCGACGCCAGGACGAACAGCTGCAGAAGCGCACCGAATCGGGTGCCGTGGTGCCGACGACGACGCACGGTCAGCTGCGCGAGTTGCGCCGCGAGCTCAACACGCTGGTCTCGCTGGCGCACCACCGCACCGGCCGGCCGCACGGCTGGATCCACAACGAGCTGCGCCGCCGCTGCGGGGGTCCGCCGGTCGCCGCGGCGACCCGGGATCAGCTGAAGGAGCGGATCGAGGCGATCCGCGTGCTGCAGCGGGAGTTAACGGCCTGAGGCCAGGGTCGACAGATTCTGCAGCGAGCCCTCCAGGTAGCTGGTCGGGAACGGCGGGAACGTGATGTGCTCGCGCAACTGCGCCGGCACGCGCGACCAGTCGTAGGTCAGGCGCACCCGGGTCTGCCCGGGCCCGACCGTTTCGAGGTCGTAACGCCATGTCCACCCGCCGAATTCGAGCTCACCGTCGGCGCCGGCTTGCCCGGGCTCCCAGGCGACCGTCCGGTCGGCTTCGAACGCGATGACCTTGTTGGCCATGTCGTAGTACCCGTCGGGATGGTTGTCGTGGTACATCCGGATCCGGAAGATCTGCCCCTCACCGGTCACCGGACCGGGGTCTAGAGATTCGCGCAGCCAGCCGGTCCCGTCTATCGCGGGGTGGTTGGCGGGGTCGGCCAACACTGCGAACACCGCGGCGGGCTCAGCGTGGACGTCGATGGTGAGGATCAGAGTGTCGGTCATGAGGATGAGACCCCGCGACCGCGCGAAAGTCATCGCTTCAGAGCCCGAGCAGCGCCGGCAGGTCTGCCACCGAATCGATGACGTGGTTCGGCTGCATCGCGAATTCGTCTGCGGCCCAACGGTCCAACGTGTCCTGTCGGAACTTGCCGGTGCGCACCAGCACGCCTGTCATCCCCACCACCTGCGCGGCGAGCACGTCGTTGTTCAGGTCGTCGCCGACCATGTACATCTCGTCGGGGTCGACGCCGAGCCGGCCCGCCGCGGAGAGGAAGCCCTCGGGCGCCGGCTTGCCCACCGCGATCGCTTTGCGCCCGGATGTCTCCTCCATGCCGATCAGGTACATGCCGGTGTCGACGCGCAACCCGTCGGTGGTGGTCCACGCGGTGCTGCGGTGCATCGCGACCACCGGCACACCCTGGGCCATCCAGTCGTAGACCCACGACAGCGTCTCGTGCGTGTATTCGGGTCCCGCCCCGCCGAGCAGCACCACGTCCGGCGCCTCCGGAGCCTGCGGGCCGGTGAAGTCGGTCGAGTAGACGAGGTCGATGCCCGGCATGTCCTCACCGATCTGCCCGCTGTTGACCAGGAAGCAGCGCGCGTCGGGATAGCGGTCGCGGACGTAGTCAGCGGTCAGCGCCGCGGCCGTGATCACCTCGTCGGCGCGCACCGCCATGCCCGCGTCGGTCAGCAGCTCGGCGATCTGGGCCCGCGTCCTGGTCGTGGTGTTGGTCAGATACGCGCACGCCACCTGATGTTCGTTGAGCGTGCGCAGCGTCTCGGCCGCACCGGGGATCGGTTGCCACGAGGTGACCAGCACGCCGTCGATGTCGAACAGCACTCCACCGATCGCCATGGTGCGACAGTAAACGGCCGCCGGATGTGCGCAACCCGTAGGCCCTGCGTGCCGGTTCACACTAGGGTTCGACGCAATGACAACCCAGTCGGCGGACGCGATCGTCATCGGTCACGGTCTGGCCGGGTTGGTGGCGGCGGCCGAGATCGCCGAGGCGGGGCGGTCGGTCATCCTGTGCGATCAGCAGGGCCCGGCCGACGAGGGCGGTCAGGCCTTCTGGTCCTACGGCGGATTGTTCATGGTCGACACCCCTGAGCAGCGCCGCCTCGGCATCAAGGACTCCCCCGATCTGGCGTTGCGCGACTGGTGGAGTTCGGCCGAGTTCACCGACGGTCCAGAAGACCTGTGGGCCCGCCGCTGGGCGGCCCGCTATGTCGAGTTCGCCGCCGGCGAGAAGCGCCGTTGGCTGCGCGGGCTCGGCTGGCGCGCCTACCCCCTGCCGGTGTGGCCGGAGCGCGGCGGGCACGGCGCGCTCGGCTCGGGCAACAGCGTGCCGCGGTTCCACATCACCTGGGGTACGGGGCCCGGGCTCGTCGAGATCTTCGCCGCCCGGGTGCGGTCGGCCGTCGCCGCCGGCCGCATTCGGCGACTCCACCGGCATCGGGTCGAGGAGATCCTGCTCGACGGCGGCGCGGTGTCCGGAGTGCGGGGGACGCGCCTGGCCGCCGCGGCAGGCCCGCGCGGCGCCGCATCGACGCGAGATGCGGTCGGCGAGTTCGTCCTGCACGCGCCTGCGGTGCTCCTGGCCACCGGCGGTGTCGGCGGCAACCCGCAGCGGGTCCGTGAATTGTTCACGCGCAGTTTCGGTTCCGAGCCGACGGACATGCTGTGCGGCAACCCCGCCTACGTCGACGGTCACATGCTCGACACCGCCCGGCGGGCAGGGGCGGCGGTCGCCAACGAGGACCGGTTGTGGTTCTACCCCGACGGGGTGCGCAACATCGACCCCGTCTGGGCCGATCACGGGATCCATGTCACCGCAGGCCCCTCCGCGCTGTGGCTCGACGGTGCAGGGGTGCGCTTCCCGCCGCCGCTGTACCCGAACTTCGACACCGTGGGCGCGGTCCGGCACGTCGTCGCCTCCGGATTCGGCCACTCATGGCTGATCATGAACAGCGAGATCTTCCGCAAGGAATTCGGGATGTCGGGTCAGGAACTCAACCCCGCAGTCACCGGCAGACACCCGTGGCTTGCCGCCAAAGGCACTGTGCGACCGCGAATCTCGCCTCTGTGGCAACGATTCCTCGACGAGGGCGAAGACTTCGTCACCGCGTCGTCGGTTGCCGAGCTGGTCGACGGGATGAACGCCGTGCCCGGCGTGGCGCCGGTCGACCCGCAGGTGGTGGCCCGCGAGATCCGTGCCCGTGATGCGCAGGCGGTCAACGCCTACAGCAAGGACCCGCAGTTCGCGGCGATCCGCAACGCGCGCCGCTACCTGCCCGATCGGTTCCGCATCGCCGTGCCTTCACCCATCGACGATCCGCGGCACCGGCCGCTGATCGCGGTCCGGTTGCGCATCACCACACGCAAGACGCTGGGCGGCTTGCTCACCGATACCGATGCGCGCGTGCTGCGCGAGGACGGCACACCGATCGCCGGGCTGTTCGCCGCGGGTGAGGCCGCCGGGTTCGGCGGCGGAGGCGTGCACGGACAGCGTTCCCTGGAAGGCACTTTCGTCGGCGGCTGCCTGTTCACCGGGCGAGTTGCGGGCCGCACCATCGGCCGCGGGTAACAGAGGGGAACGGGGAAGTCATGAGCACACACCAACGGATCGGCGAGTTCCTGCTGCGCAGGCTGCGCGACATCGGCACCACGCACGTCTTCGGCGTGCCAGGGGACTACAACATGTCGTTCCTCGAACAGATCGAAGCCGATCCCGACCTCTCCTGGGTCGGCACCTGCAACGAACTCAATGCCGCCTATGCCGCGGACGGGCATGCCCGCGGCGGCCGGCCCGGCGTTCTGCTCACCACCTACGGGGTCGGCTGCCTCAGCGCACTCAACGGCGTCGCGGGCGCCTACTGCGAGCACATTCCGCTGATCCACCTGTCGGGGTCCCCACCGCTGCACGCCACCCGCGACGGTCTACGGCTCCATCACAGCCTGCTCGACGGCGGATACCGCAACGTGCACCGGGCCTTCGCCGAATTCACCGCCTACACCGAGACCATCACACCGCACACCGCGGTCGAGGTCATCGACCATGCGCTGCTGACCGCGCTCCGCACCCGCCGGCCCGTGCGTCTCGAACTCCCGTCGGATCTCAGCCACGTCGAGATCGCCGTTCCGACAGAACCTTTGGACCCGGGGACCCCGGACGGTTCGACGGCGTCCGAGGAGGCGGCAGCCGTGCTGAGCGAGGCACTCGCCGGGGCGCGCACGCCACTGCTCGTGATCGACCTGCCCGCGGTCCGCCGGGGACTTATGCCCGCAATCGAGGCGTTCTGCGCCGCGCACGGCGTGCCATACACCTGCACCGTCCCCGCGGCGCACACCGCCGACCCGGACGCCTCGCTGTACCTCGGGCTGCTGCCCGGCTCCGAGCGGGCGCAGCAGAAATTCCGCGACGCCGACCTGCTGATCAGCTGCGACCTGACCGAAACAGACGTCACCACAGCAGGTTTCACGTTGGACTACCGCAGTCGCCCGCACGTCCGGTTGAGCGCCGACGCCGTCGCGAGCGGCACGCAGGTGTTCTACGGCACCGACACAGCCGACGTCCTGGCGGCGGTGTCGGTGCCGTAGAACACCTGCGTGCCGCTCGCGACGGCGTCGGCGCTCAACCGGACGTGCGGGCGACTGCGGTAGTCCAACGTGAAAC
>NZ_QJUA01000069.1 GCF_003254575.1 Mycobacterium kyogaense
GCCCAGGCCCCCCTCGATCCACACACCCCCGTCGTCGTGATCGTTGGGGCACGACACGTCGACGTAGACCGTCGTGAACGTCTCCGGCGGCGGGCCCGTGAGATCCGGATTGTGCACACCCAGCGAGCGGCACTCCGACAGCGGACGACTGCTGCTGCCGCTCACCCAGTTGATCGCGACGTCGTATCCCTGATCCTTGAGTTCGTCGATGACGGCTGCCGCCGAGCTCGGTTCAGCCGCGCAGGGGGCCGCGAGCAGCACGGCCAGCGGCACGCACACGGCGTATCGGATCATTCCTCCATCATGCGCTCATTGCACGGCCCGATTCAGCAGATACAGGAACGGCCGGTGGCTTGCTCGGCCGTCGCGGCGCAGCGGCATGCTGTCGATCGCCGCGGCATACCAGTCGGCGCGCTCGATTCCGGCGAAGTCGAGGCGGCGGCCACAGCGCGCCGCGATGCCGATCAGAAGGAGCGCACCCGTGCGTCCGTTTCCCTCCCGGAACGGGTGAATCTGGTTGTATGCGGCGTAGATTCGCGCGAGCTCGTAGGCCAGCCGGGCGGGGTCGAGGTCTTCGCCCGCCAGCTGCCGCGCCCGGTCGTGTACCGCGGCCATTGCGTCGTCGATCATCGAGACCGAACCGAAAGAGTGCTTGCCGCGGCGTAATTCGACGGTCCGGTAGCGTCCCGCCCAGGCATACGCCCCGCCGAACAGGTGCCGGTGGATGTCGCGGACGTCGAGCGGTTGGTCGGGTGGCTGACGGCACAGCCACTCCGCCATGCGCGCCGCGGACGTCATGTACTCCAGGTCGGCGAGCGCCTCGGCGGTGGTGACTCCGAACTCGTTGCGCAGCACCGTGGTTCCCGGTAGCAGGTAGGGTGCGGGTCGCCCCAGCCGCAGTCGCCGGCGCTGCGGGACCGGCGGGGGGTGCCGGTCCCGGTAGGCGGCCAGCTGGTCGTCGCAGTCGAGTTCTCCCCGCACGATCGCGGCCAGCGCGTCGAAGTGCTCGGGCTCGGGGCGCCACCCCTCGATGCGGTGCACGGCCACCGTCGTCGCGACGGCGTGCTCTGTGTCCTTTTCGGAGTCCATCGACATCAGCCGTCGGCGAACGCCGAGATCGAGGACAGGTAGGACAATGTGCGCATCACCCCGGACACTTCCCGGGCGACGCCGCGCAACGCGGCGCGGTCCTGCGGGGAGAGTTCCCCGAGCGTGACGACGTCCCCTCCCGCCCGGCCGGCCTGCAGGTTCGCCACGCGCCCCTGCCACCGGAACCGCGTCAACCACTGGTGACACTCGCGCAGCGTCGCGGCGTCGTCGCCGTCCAGTACCCCGGCGGCGGCGCCGTCGTCGAGCCGCTGTGCGGTGGCCAGCGCGGTCGAGCCGCCCGACAGCGCGGCCCAGCGCGCGATCTTGACCACGGGATCGAGCACGGCGCGTTTGACGTCGACGGAGTCACCTGCGTTGACGAACACCCTCAGGCGTGACGGCACCGTGGCCCGCACCGCGGTGGCGTCCTGCACCATCGCCTGGCGCACCGCGTAGTGCCGGCTTGCCGCCGCATTCGCCGCCACCCGCAACGTGTCCTCGGCGCCGGCCAGTCCGGACGCGTCGGCCATCAAACCGGTCATCACCACGCCCCGGTCCCGCTCGGGCTCGCTCGCCCAGCGCTCGATCCCCTCGTCCCAGCTGCGCCGCCGACGGCAGAACCTCGACCGACTGGCCAGCACGCCGTTGGCGTCGCCACCGATCCCGCAGCGCTCCAACAGCGCGTGCACCTGCGCCGCGCGCGTGAGCAGGTCGGCCTTCTCGTCGTCACCGATCCCGTCGCCGAGCATCACCATCGTCTCGACGTCGGACCCCGGCACGGCCTCTCCTCGGGCCACGCTCCCCGAGACGAACCACGTCCAGTCCGCCGGTTCCACCAGGCGCACCGCGGCCGCCACGGCGCGGCGCAGCATCGCCGACCACGCCGCCGACTGTTCGGGCCGGCGGGTCAGGCCCGCCACCGCGCGGTCGATCTCGGCACGCAGACCTGCCTCGTCGGCGCACGTGTCGAGCGCGGCGACGGTCTGCGCGAGATCATGACCGGGCGGCATGGAGTCGATTGTGACGCGTCCAGGCTCCGGTCACACAGCCGTGACACAACCGAAACGGCCAGCACACGATCGCTTTGTACGTTTCTGTCGCACGACAGGAATGTCTCATGTCAGGAGCGCCATGACCGCCGGCTTCGACCCCGCCATCTCCTCCGCGGAGGATGCCTCCACGCTCGAGGAACTCGGCTACACGCAGGAATTGCACCGCGGCGTCGGCGGATACGCATCTTTTGCGGCCGGCTTCTCGTTCGTGTCGATCCTGACCACCGTGTTCGCCTTCTTCCCGCTCGGTTTCGCGCTCGGTGGGCCGGCGTTCTTCTTCACCTGGCCCATCGTGTTCATCTGCCAGTTCTGCGTGTGCCTGGTGTTCGCCGAGCTGTCGGGCAAGTTCCCGGTCGCCGGCGCGATCTACCAGTGGTCCCGGCGGCTGGCCGGCAACGCGATCGGCTGGTTCGCCGGCTGGTTCATGCTGATCGGCTACATCGTGTCGATCGCGGCCCTGGCGATCGCGATGCAGACGGTGCTGCCGCCGATCTGGAGCGGATTCCAACTGGTCGGTGAGGACATGGACCCGCTGTCGGTCGACGGCGCGACCAACGGCATCATCCTGGGCGCGGTCACGATCGTGCTCTGCACGATCATCAGCGCCGCGGGCGTGCGCTTCATGGCCCGCATCACCGTCACCGGGGTGACGCTGGAGATCGTCGGCGTCATCCTCATCATCGGCGCGATGTTCCTGACCGCCGAGCGCGGCCCGGTGCAGGCCGTCGCAGACACCGGCGGCCACGGCACCGGCGTGCAGTACCTGCCGGCGTTCCTCGCCTCGATGCTGATGGCCGCCTACGTGATGTACGGCTTCGACAGTGCCGCAGAGCTTTCCGAGGAAACCCGCGACCCGCGGCGAACCGCGCCGAAGGCCATCGTCACCGCGCTGCTCGTCTCCTTCGTCGGCGGCGGTCTGATGATCCTGGCCGCGCTGATGTCGGCGCCCGAACTCGGCGACGATCTCGCCCACGGCGGCATGGCCTGGGTGATCGAGAGCCAGCTCGACACGTGGCTCGGCAAGACGCTGCTGGGTCTGGTCGCCGTCGCGATCTTCTCCGCGACGCTGGCGATCCAGGCGTCGGCGTCGCGGGTGATGTTCTCGATGGCCCGGGACAACCGGCTGCCGTTCGGCAAGTTCCTCGCGAAGGTCAACAAGAGGACGGGGACCCCGGTCATCACCGGCATCTCGGTCAGCCTGCTGGCGATCCTCGTCCTGCTGGTCAACCTCGGTCAGGCCAGCGTGTTCGCCGCGATCGCGTCGGTGTCCGTGGTGATCGTCTACCTCGCCTACCTGATGGTGACGGTGCCGGCCCTGATGCACCGGCTGCGCGGAACCAGCCTCTCGCACGGGAAGCCGATCATGGACCTGGGCCGCTGGGGCATCCCCGTGAACCTGATCGCGGTCGTGATGGGTGCCGTGCTGGTGGTCAACATCGGCTGGCCGCGCCAAGAGGTCTACAACCCTGCCGGGGATTCCTGGTTCCTCCAGTACTTCGCGGTCATCTTCGTCGCGCTGACGCTGATCGTGGGGTACGCCGCCTACCGCGTGGTGCGCGGGCGCGACGGCGCACCGGACCCGGTCGACGCACTGGTGGGGCGCAAGAAGTAGCGCCGTCGGCGAATCGGCCACACTGGGCGGGTGCAGCTGCCCGTGATGCCGCCCGTCTCGCCGATGCTGGCGAAGTCGGTCACCGAGATCCCGCCCGGTGCGTGGTACGAGCCGAAGTGGGACGGGTTCCGCTCGATCCTGTTCCGCGACGGCGACGACGTCGAACTCGGCAGCCGCAATGAACGGCCGATGACGCGCTACTTCCCCGAGATCGCCGACGCGGCGCGGGCCGAGCTGCCGCCACGCTGTGTGGTCGACGGTGAAATCGTCATCGCCACCGGCGACGGCCTGGATTTCGAGGCGCTGCAGTTGCGCCTGCACCCTGCCGCGTCGCGGGTGCGGATGCTGGCCGCACAGACACCCGCGGCGTTCATCGCGTTCGATCTGCTGGCGCTCGATGATGAGGACCTGACGGGGCGACCGTTCTCTTTTCGGAGGGCCGCGCTCGTCGAGGCGCTCGCCGGGTCGGGGCCGGTGTTTCACGTGACACCGGCGACCACGGACCTGGACACCGCCCGCGGCTGGTTCTCGGCGTTCGAGGGGGCAGGGCTCGACGGTGTGATCGCCAAACCGCCCGAGGTGACCTATCAGCCCGACAAGCGCGTGATGTTCAAGATCAAGCATCAGCGCACCGCCGACTGCGTGGTCGCCGGGTACCGGCTGCACAAGTCCGGCCCGGACGCGATCGGCTCCCTGCTGCTGGGCCTGTACGCGGCCGACGGATCGCTGGCCTCGGTCGGCGTCATCGGTGCGTTCCCGATGGCGCGACGGCGCGCGCTGTTCGACGAATTGCAGCCGCTGGTGACGACTTTCGAGGAGCACCCGTGGAACTGGGCGGCGCACGTCGACCCGAATGTGGTGCGCCGCCACGGCGGCGGCTCGCGATGGAACGCGGGCAAGGACCTGTCCTTCGTGCCGCTGCGTCCCGAGCGCGTCGTCGAGGTGCGCTACGAACACATGGAGGGAACGCGATTTCGGCACATGGCGCAGTTCAACCGGTGGCGGCCCGACCGTGAGCCCCACTCGTGCACGTTCGACCAGATCGACCGGCCGGTGAACTTCCAGCTCGACGACATCGTGCCCGGCCTCGGCCGTACCTGACGTTCTTTCCGCGTGGGGCCCCCACGAAGTAGGGGACAGACGCGAACTCGAGTGCTGTGGCGGCGTGTCGCGCGAGTTCATGTCTCTTCGCGAGCAGGGGGTCGACGCCACGTGGCCGTCCTGGGAGGCACAGTCAAGTTGCTGCCAAACGGAATGCACGCCCCGGATAGCGACTTGAAGCAGGCATGGACCTAGGACTCAGCATTCCGATCCTCGACATCGACGGCGGCACCACAGCCATCGGCCCCGAACTCGCCCGCGCCGGCGCAGCGGCAGAGAACGCCGGCGCGACCTCCCTGTGGTTCATGGACCACTACTTCCAGATCGAGCCGACCGGCCTGCCCGCCGAAGCCAACATGCTCGAGGGCTACACGCTGCTCGGCTACCTCGCCGGCCACACATCGCGAATCAGCCTCGGATTGCTCGTCACCGGCGTCACCTACCGGCACCCGGGACTGCTCGCCAAGACGGTGACGACCGTCGACGTGTTGTCGGGCGGCCGCGCGGTGTTCGGCATCGGCGCCGCCTGGTTCGAGCGCGAGCACCTCGGCCTCGGTGTGCCGTACCCGCCGCTGGCCGAGCGGTTCGAGCGGCTCGAAGAGACGATCCAGATCTGCAACCAGATGTGGGACCCGAACAACAACGGCGAGTACCGCGGCAAGCACTACCACCTGCAGGAAACGCTGTGTAACCCGCAGCCGATCAACAAGCCCAAGGTGCTCATCGGCGGCAGCGGCGAGCGCAAGACTCTGCGGTTGGTGGCCAAGTACGGCGATGCGTGCAACCTGTTCGGCACCTCTCCCGACGAGGTCGCGCACAAACTGCGAGTGCTGCGCGGGCATTGCGACGATGTGGGCAGCGACTACGACGCGATCCGCAAGACCATCATGATCAACGACCTGAGCCCGGCCCCGGAGACCCGCGACGAATTCGTCAGGGCCGCAGCCGACTATGCCGAGCTCGGCATCGACGAGGTGATCGTGTTCCCGCCCACCGGTTCTCCGGCGGCGTGGATCGACAGCATCGCCCCGGCGGTCAAGGCACTCGCCGAGCTCTGAGGGCTCACCTCCTTTCCGCGTGGGGCCCCACGAAGTAGGGGACAGACGCGAACTCGAGTGTTTCGCCGGCGATTCACTCGAGTTCGCGTCTGCTCGCCAGCACCTACTTGACCTGAAGCATCGTTGAGGTTGCAGCCTGGGGGCATGCAACGCGTACTGAGCGACCTCTACCAAACCCGCACCGAATCACCACTTCCCGGGCTCACCACCCACGCGTATCTGTGGACGCCGGCCAACATCCTGTTCTACTCGCCGGCGACCGACGCCGACTTCGACGGACTCGACGCGCTCGGCGGTGTCCGCCACCACTACCTCAGCCACCGCGACGAGGCAGGCCCGACGCTCGGCCGCATCGCGGGGCGGTTCGGCTCGACGCTGCATGCGCCGACTGGGGATCTCGCCGAGATCAGCAGACACCATCACGTCGACGTGCCCGTGACGGGCCGCTATGTAGACGCCAACGGCATCGAGATCATCCCGACACCCGGCCACTCACCGGGCAGCGTCTGCTATCTGGCGCCCGGCGCCGAGGGCCGCTATCTGTTCACCGGCGACACCCTGTTCCGCATCGCCGGAGAATGGCGTGCCGGCTACATCGAGAGCTTCCATACTCCCGCCGATGCCGCCACGATTGCCGCGAGCCTCCGCGTCCTGGCCGATATCACCCCAGACGTCGTCATCTCCAGCGCTTTTGACGGCGAGGCGGTTCACCGCATCGAACCCGCGCACTGGCGCGGCCACATCGCCCACGCGATCGCAGGACTGCCGCTTCCTGCGCGGCGCTGATCACCGACGGTGGGGCCCCACGAAGTAGGGGAAAGACGCGAACTCGAGTGTTTCAGCGGCGATTCACTCGAGTTCGCGTCTGGTCGGCGTAGAGGGCGACCAGGCCACGGGCGACGGCGAAGCGTGGTCCGTGCACGCCGTCGATGTGGGCGCGGCCCACCACGACACGGGCGGGCCGCAAGGCCTCGGCGACCGTGCGCATCAGCTCGTCATCGAGTGCGCCGCCACCGGCCAGCACCAGGGCTCTCGGCGGCTCGTCGAACGCCGTCAGACACCGCGCGATGTTCGCCGCCACGGTCTCCTGCTTGACCGCCAACCGCAGACTGCGCCATTCCTCGGCGGCAAGGCGATTGGAGAAGGGCACCAGCCCCGCGCTGCCCCGGGTGCACAACCGGCCGATCGCATCCGACGAGGCCGGCGCGTCGAGGAACACCCGTCGGCCGTCCTCCTCGTGCGCGACGTGCGGACCCTCGACGCGAATCGCGGGCGTTCGCTTGACCGTCTCAGCGAGTGCCTGGGGGATGCCGAGCACCTGCGCGATCGCCACGGTGATCGACTCCCCCGCACCCGCTGCCACCACCGTCGCCTCGGCTCCGATGAGATCGACTGTGCCACCACCGATGTCGCACACCATCGCGTCCGGCGGGAAGCCCGGAGTGGTGCGCGCCCCCCAGGCCGCTGCCTCGGGTTCCGACGCCAGTGTGCGGGCGGGCCTGCCGGTCAGCTCGCTCAACCGCGCGGCAGCGTCGGCGGCTTCCTCGGCGGCCAGCAGCGCGACGACCGTCCCGTGCGCGTCGACGACGCCGCGCCGCAACCACGCCCCGTTGTCGATCGTCGCCAGATCGGTGAAGAACGCATCGTGTACCGCGAGGCCGTCCACGGCGGACGGAACCGACTGCAGACGAACATGTTTCACCGATCCGGGCACGGAGCGACGCAGCACGGCGTGCGCCTGCGCAGGCGTGTATCGCACTGTGCCGCCGTCGACGTGGATCTCCACGTAGTCGTCGTCAGCCGCAGGCGGTGGTACCGCCTCCGTCCGTGCGGTGACCGCGATGGCCGCCGCATCGGCCAGTTCCCGACAGAACTCGGCGACCTCGGGCAGAGACGTCGACGGCAGATCCAGCGCGGCCGACAACGCGATCGGATCGGCCATCGCCCGGTAGGCACGACCCTGCTCGACCACCTCGACGGCGACCAGCGCGCCGGGCGCGAGACCGGCCACGTCGCACTCGTCGACGACCGGCACGTCGATCGGAATGCGGTTGCGAATCAGGACGGCGTCGTCCTGCGCGGCCACCACCCCGACGACGTGCCATCCGCGGGCGACCGCCGCACCGATCTCGCGCGCGGCGTCCTCGAAGTCGGTGACCGCGTCGACGGACACGACCACCGGCCCGTCCAGTGACGATGAACTCAGATCCGCGAGCCGAACATGCTGCCCCACTGCGTGTCCCGCTCCGGCGGGGGTGCTGGCATCCGGTCGGCGCAGGCTGCGTACCGGCGCCGCCGGCGAGTACGCCGGCGGGATCGGCGCGGTCGCCGTGTCGACCGGCCGCAATGCGGAAAGCAGCAGCTCGTCAGCGTTGACCCCGGCCGCGACCTCGAGCCTATGCAGCAGGGCGGCCGCCCCCTGCAGCGAATCATGGCCACCCTTGCGGCCACGGGTGGGTGCCTGCCCGTGCGAGACCGTGGTGACGGTCCCACCGTCCACCCTGGCAAGCACGATCTCGGTGGTGTGGTTGCCGATGTCGATCCCGGCGACCGTGCGGATCAACGCAGCAAGCCGCGACGGGCATAGGCGGCTGCCGCCTGCTCGACCAGCGCAGCGCAGCGCGGCGCACCGCGCTCGATCAGCGAGGTACGCAACTGCTCCAGCTCCTCGGCCGTCGAGCGGTGCGGACGCAACGCCTCGTACAGCCCCATCACGTCTTCGTCATCGATGGTCGCCAATTCTGCTGCCCGCAGGAAGTTCTCGGCGAGTTGCGGGTTCCCGCCCTGCTCCGCCACCGCGGCCTGGTGAGCCAGCGCGGCGGGATCCATGCGCAGATCGCCCAGCCCGAGCTTTCCGTCGACCGCGTTCTCCACGGTGATCTCGCTCATGGTCGCTCCACCTTCACCGTGACAGGGGCCGTCCCCGGTTCGCACGCCTGACGTTCCAACGCGACCAGTGCCACCGCCCTCGCGTGATAGCGCGCAGAGATGGATTCGTCGGTGCCACCGGTGAAGATCGGCACCGGCGCCATCCCCTTCGCGTGCCGGGCGGCGTTGCGGCCCAGCTCGCGGTACATCTTCGCCGTCAGCAGGGGCGCCACGCTGAACAGTTCGAGATTGGCCAACGGCGCCAGGTCACGGCGATGGATCAGTGCAGTTCCCTTGCCCTGCAACCCGATTCCGATCCCAGAACCGGAGAGCCGGGCCGCGGTCAATCCGATGAGGCCCACGTCGATGGTGGAACGCACCTGGACGGTGCGCGCCACACAGCCCTCCTCCTCCAGGCCCGCCGCCAGCTGGCGGAGCACCTCGCCGATCGTCAACCCGCACAGGCTCAGCCAGACGCTGTGCCCCCAGGCCGGGGACAGGCCGATGCACACCTCCCGCGGATCGCTGCCCTGCCGGGCCGGCTCGACGTCGACGACGGTGACGTGGCCGCGGTGCTCGTCCTGGTCGGCGGTCAACTCGGCGCTGGTGCGGGCCTGCCGGATCGCATCGATCTCGGCGCGGCGCGCGTCGGTGAGCGCGTATCCCGTTGCCGGACCGGTGTAGTCGTTGGGATCGGTGAGCTTGGACAGCACGCCGAACTGCTCGTCGAAGATCGCGGAGGTCTGCAGCTGGTCACCCTTGAGGCGTTCGCGGGTCAGCGTCGTGATCGCCTCCGCCTCGTCGGTGAAGCCGGTGCGGTGCAGCGACGCGATCACGTCGAACACGGTCAGCTGCTTGGCCTCGATCGACGCGGCGGCTTCGGCCACCATCTTGGGGTGTCCGGCGGGCAGATCGCGGGACCCGTTGGCGGCCACCACCTGGTCGACACGGGCGTCGTCGTAGTCGGCGAGGCCGAGGTCGCGATAGACCGCCTGCACAGCTGTGGCAGCCCGCCGGCGCACCGCTTCGAGGCGCTCGGGAGTGACGGTGCGCAGCCCACCGTCGGCGCCCCAGTCACGCTGCAGCACCAGGAAGTCGTCCATGTCGTCGGAGTTGAAGTTCGACAGCGCAAACGCGTTGTCGTAGCGCGGAATCGACCCGAACCCGGAGAAGATGAAGTCCGCGCCCGCGAGCAGCACCGGCAGTGTGTGCGCACTGCGGCGGATGTCGGACTCGGAGATCAGGTTGTCGTTACCCGCGCACGACTCCAGGTCGCGCATCATCACCATCAGGTTCTCGGCGAGCAGTTCCTTCATCCCTTCGGGGACCGAGGCGACCACACCGACGCCGTCGATGCCACCGTTCTGCACGCCCTGGGACCCGAGCGCACGAGCCAGCGACACGCATCGCGACTCCAGATAGAGGATCGAGCACTGCTCGGCCGCACCCATCAGGACCTCGGCGCCACCGCCACTGGTGACCCGCATCTTCAGGCCGCGTGACGCGTAGGCCGAGGTGAGAATGGCCTTGCTGAACGGGGTGTCGTCGCCGTCGACGAACACCTGCTCGGTGCCGTAGATCGAGATGGTCTCCGCATAGCTGGTCAGCCCGCGCAGCCCCAGCCGCAATTCCAGTGCCTCTTCGATCGAGCACTGCGCCATCGCGCCGGGCGTGCCGACCTGAGAACCGATGAGCAGCGCCACCGCGTTCGACGGAGCATCGCCGAGCACCGGCACCGTGGTCTCGACCTCGCGGAACCCGTAGGCGACGGCGCTGGCGGCGTCGGCGGCGATCAGCAGCGGGTCGTCGAGCTGGTTGGTGACGTGCGCCTGATTGCTCGGGGTCCGGCGGGCGCGCATCTTGGCCATCGCCATCTGCATCTCGACCGGGGACATCAGCGCGATCACCCGGGCCAGCTTGGCCGGGGTGGTGCCGCCGATCAGCCGCACCACCTCGGCGCGGGGGACGTTGACGTCCACCGCCATCCGGGCCAGCGTCACGTCGTCGAGAGCCATCGCCTCCTCGGCGACCGCGAGGTCGATGCCGTAGCGGGCGATGAACTCGTCGATCACGTCGAACTCGCTGGCGCCTTTGCCATCGAGCTCTGTCACATACGGGCCGACCTCCCCGTCCCGAATGGTCAAAGACGGGGAGGGGTCATGGGGGCTGCGCATCGCGGCCAGGCCGAGCCGGGGGTCCGGGACGCTGAACCCGTCGAGGTTGACGGGTTTGGTGTTCAGTACCCGGAACCGCCCCAACTCGTCTGCCACGCTAGCCACCTTTGTTACGAAACTAGTCGCGAACTTCGTTGTCCTCGTACACGATCCGACCGATCAGTTCGTACCGGTCCTTGTCCGCATACTTGAAGTACAGCGCCAGTGCTGCCCCGAGCACGAACAGCCCGACCACGATCCATGGTGTCAGCTTGAACAGCAACGTGCCGGATGCGGCGCCGGCGGCTGCGTCTTTGTGCTCCCAGAGCAGGTAGACGACATACAGCATGCCGATGCCGCCGAGCAGAGGAGCCAGGAACGTCTTGAACCAGTGCGCGCTGGACGGATGGTTCTTGTGGAAGTGGAAGTACGCGACGACGGAGAACGCGCACAGTGCCTGCACGATCAGGATCGCCATGGTGCCCAGGATCGCCAGCAGCGTGTACATGTGCACGTAGGGGTCCATGCCCGCGAAGAAGAACGCGAGGATCAACACGAGCGTGATGCCGGTCTGCACGAACGACGCGATGTGCGGCGAGCCGTGGTGGGGATGCGTGGCGCCCAGCGTCTTCTGCAGGCCGGCGTGCAGGCCCTCACGGCTCATCGCGTACAGGTAGCGCGACGCACAGTTGTGGAACGCCATCCCGCAGGCGAACGATCCGGTCACCAGCAGGATGTTGAACAGCGTGATGGCCCACTCGCCGTAGGTGCTGCGGACCGGTCCGAAGAAGATCTCGGAGGAGGTGTTCGCGTCCTGCGCGAGCTCGAGCGCCTTCTGCGGGCCGGTGCCGGCGATCGCCATCCATGACACGAAGACGTAGAAGATGCCGACACCGAGCACCGCGATCATCGTGGCGCGCGGGATGATTCGCTTGGGATCCTTGGATTCTTCGCCGTACATCGCGGTGGATTCGAAGCCGACCCACGACCAGAACGCGAAGAACAGGCCGAGACCGGCGCTGGCGCCGGCGATGGCGGCGGGCTGGAACGCGCCGATGGGGTTGAGGGTCTCGGCGATGGCGAAGCCGTCCGGGCCGCCGCCCTTGATCAGGACGCCGATCGCGCCGAGTGACAGCATGACGATCTCGGTGATCAGGAAGACGCCGAGCACCTTGGCGGTCAGGTTCACGTCGAAGTAGGTCAGGATGCAGTTCAGCGCCAGCATCAGCAGCGCCGGGATCAACCAGTGGATGTCGATGCCGAACTGGCTGGCGAACAGGTTCTTGAAGAAGAACGCGAAAATGCCGATCAGCGATCCCTCGAACACCACGTACGCCATCGTGATGATCAGGCCGCTCGCCATCCCGATGACACGGCCCAGGCCGTGGGAGATGTAGCCGTAGAACGCTCCCGTGGACGTGATGTGCTTGGCCATCGTCGCGTAACCGATCGCGAAGAGGCCCAGCACGATCGTGGCGACCAGGTAGCCGGCAGGAGCATGGGTGCCGTTGCCGAAGCCGACCGCGATCGGCACGTTGCCGACCATCGCGGTGATCGGCGCCGCCGTCGCGACGGCCATGAAGATCACCCCGATGGTGCCGACGGCGTTGCGCTTGAGCCGTTGCACCGAATCATTCGATGTTTGGCGGGGCACGACATCTTCTGTCATTGAAACGACACCTTCCAGGTGAAGGAGAGACCCATGGTGGTCAGCCCCTGTGGCATAGACCACAGGCAAGCCGAAGGTCATATTGGCACTACCAAATCAACCGCGCAACCCCAAACAGCACCTGTTGACATAAATGGTCCTACCGTTTAGCTTTTGGTCAACCCCCGCGACCTGACGACAGGGAGTTTCGTGTACGACTACGGCACGTTCTCGTTCGAATCCAAGGCACAGGTGCTCGAACGTGCCAAGGAGTACTGGAACCCGGACAAGACGCAGTTCTGGACCGATTCCGGCGTCGACCTGGTGATCGATCGCCGACAGGACTACTTCCTGTGGGACATGAGCGGGCGCCGTCTCATCGACATGCACCTCAACGGCGGCACCTACAACCTCGGTCATCGCAATCCCGAACTGGTGGCTGCCATTTCGGAAGGCATGCAGTACTTCGACGTCGGCAATCACCACTTCCCCTCGGTCGCGCGAACGGCACTGGCACAGAAGCTGATCGAGTCGGCACCCGCCTCGCTGACCAAGGTGGCGTTCGGCTCGGGCGGCGGTGAGGCCATCGACATCGCACTCAAGAGCGCACGCCATGCGATGCAGCGTCGCAAGATCGTCTCGATCGTCAAGGCCTACCACGGCCACACCGGGCTGGCGGTCGCCACCGGTGACGACCGGTTCGCCAAACTCTTCCTCGCCGACCGACCTGACGAGTTCGTGCAGGTGCCCTTCGGTGACACCGACGCGATGGAGCAGGCGCTGCGCGGCCGGGACGTCGCGGCGGTGATCATGGAGACGATTCCCGCCACCTACGGATTCCCGTTGCCGCCCATCGGATATCTGGAAGCGGTCAAGGACCTGTGCGTCCGCTACGACGCGCTCTACATCGCCGACGAGGTGCAGACCGGGTTGATGCGGACCGGTGAGATGTGGGCGATCACCAAACACGGCATCGAGCCCGACATCATGGTCACCGGCAAGGGTCTGTCCGGCGGCATGTACCCGATCACCGCCGCACTGCTCAGTGATCGCGCCGCGCAATGGCTCGAGCAGGACGGCTTCGGCCACATCTCCACCTTCGGTGGCGCCGAGCTCGGCTGCGTGGCCGCGCTCAAGACCCTCGAGATCACCAGCCGCCCCGAGGTCCGCTCCTCGGTGCACTACATCGCCGACATCTTCGCCCGCGGTCTGACGCGCATACAGGCCGACCATCCCGACTGGTTCATCGGAATCCGGCAGAACGGTGTGGTGATCGGGCTGGAATTCGACCACCCCGAGGGTGCGAAGTTCGTGATGCGAGAGCTCTACCGCGGCGGCGTGTGGGCGATCTTCTCCACCCTCGATCCCCGTGTCCTGCAATTCAAACCGGGCCTTCTGCTCAACCGTGAACTGTGCGAGGACGTGCTCGATCGCGTCGAGGTCGCCGTCGGACGGGCGAAGCTGGCCGCGACCGGACGGAGGAAGCCGTGATATCGGTAGCGCAGGCAGGTCAGATGCTGGAACGGGCGCGCTTCGCCGCGGCCGCCTACGCCGAGTACGACCAGGCGGCCGTGACGCGCATCGTCGAGGCGGTCGCCGACGCTGGGCACCGCAACGCCGAACGCTTCGCCGCGGCCGCGGTGGCCGAGACGCAGATGGGCGTCGTCGAGCACAAGATCGTCAAGAACCGCGCCTGCTCCCGCGGCATCGTCGACTTCTATCGCGACCAGGACTACGTGACCCCGCGCGTCGACACGGCCCGCAAGATCGTCGAGATCCCCCGCCCGGCCGGCGTCGTGCTCGCCCTCTGCCCCACCACCAATCCCGTTGCCACGGTGTACTTCAAGGTGATCCTCGCGCTGATGACCCGCAACGCCGTCGTCGTCGCGCCGCATCCGCGGGCCCGCCAATGCTCGGCCGACGCGGCCCGCCTGCTGGCCGAGGCCGCCGTCGCAGCGGGTGCCCCCGACGGCATCGTCGCGGTCGTCGACGAGCCGACGCTGCCCCTGCTCGAAGCGATGATGAGCGACGAACGCACCGACGTCATCGTCGCCACCGGCGGCACCGGCGTCGTGCGGGCGGCGTACTCCTCGGGTAATCCGGCGCTGGGAGTGGGACCGGGCAACGTGCCCGTCTTCGTCGACGCGACGGCCGACATCGACGCCGCGGCGCGGCGCATCGTCGAGAGCAAGGCGTTCGACAACTCGGTGCTGTGCACCAACGAATCCGTCCTGATCGCCGAGGAGTCGATCGCCGGTAAGCTCACCTCGGCGCTCACCCGCCACGGCGCCCACGTCCTCGACGCCGACGCCACCCAGCGCCTGCGCGAGTACATGTTCCCAGAGGGAGCCCTGAACACCGAGGTCGTCGGCCGCGACGCCGCCTGGATCGCCGAGCGCATCGGGCTGCGGGTGACGCCGAAGACGAAGGTGCTGATCGCCCCGTTCACCGACCTGATCGGTGAGGAGGTGCTCACCCACGAGAAGTTGAGCCCTGTGCTCGGCATGACTACGGTCGCCGACGCGCCGCGCGGCATCCGCGCCGCCCGTGCGGTGGTCCGCATCGCCGGGGCCGGGCACTCGGCTGCCATCCATAGCGAAAGCGCCTCCGTCATCACCGAATTCGCAGCCAACGTGCCGGTTTTGCGGGTGTCGGTCAACGTCGGGAACAGCACCGGCAGCTCCGGGCTGGAGACCAACCTCGCCCCGTCGATGACGATCGGCACCGGGTTCGTGGGGCGCAGCTCCATCGGGGAGAACCTGCAGCCCGAGAACCTGATGAACTGGACGCGGATCGCCTACAACGCCGATGCCGGCGTGACGATGCCCAGTTTCGCCGGCCTCTCGCCGTGGCGCTCCCCCACCGACGAGGTGCCCGCGTACCCGCGCGCGTCGAACGACACGTCCGGCCCCGCGCCCGCCGCACCGCTGAGCCGCCCGACCGCGTCCCGTCGCGCCGCCGACCCGGGCATCGAGGCGCTGCGCGCCGAGCTGCGCGCGATGGTGGCCGAAGAACTCGCCCAACTGATCAAGAGGTGACCCGTGGCTGAACTGCGTTCGTTCATCTTCATCGATCGGCTCCAGCCGCAGACGATGTCGTACCTGGGTACCTGGATCAAAGGTGCCCTGCCGCGTGCCGGGGTGGCAGCCCAGATCATCGAGGTGGCACCGGGTCTGGACATCGAAGGCGTCACCGATGTCGCCCTCAAGCATGCCGAGGTCCAGGCCGGCGTGCTCGTCGTCGAGCGTCAGTTCGGCTACCTCGAGTTCCACGGCGACACCGACGCGGTGCAGTCCGCCGCCGACGCGGCGCTGGCTGAGCTCGGCCGCGACGGCGATGCAGGGACCGACGCCATCAAACCGCCTCAGATCCTGGCGTCGCGCATCATCTCCAGCATCGACTCCCAGCACGCATTCCTGATCAACCGCAACAAGATCGGGTCCATGGTGCTGGCCGGCGAGACCCTCTACGTGCTCGAGGTCGCGCCCGCGTCGTACGCGATCCTGGCCACCAACGAGGCCGAGAAGGCCGCCGACATCAAGGTCGTCGACTTCCGCATGATCGGTGCCACGGGCCGGGTCTACCTCTCCGGTAGCGAGTCCGACATCCGCCAGGCCGCAGCCGCCGCCGAAGAGGCCCTCGCCCGGAGCGTGCGATGAGCGTCGACCGGGATGCATTGCGCCAGACCTGTCCCTTATACACCTCT
>NZ_QJUA01000006.1 GCF_003254575.1 Mycobacterium kyogaense
GGTCCGCCGGACGGGGGGCGGGGATGCCGGCTGATCTGGCTGACGTGGTGGCCGCCTGGGCCCGCGAGGAACCCGACCCCGGTGTCGCCGCCGTGGAGCGACTGTTGCGTGCGCCTGTCAGCGTAGCCGTGCGCGGACGCTCGGGGGTGGGTCGCAGCGCGGTGGCCAGCGCTCTGGGCGTCCGGGTCGCCGCCCCGGGTGAGGCCGCGGACGTCGAGGTCCTCGTCGTCGCGGAGACGTTGACCGAGGAGGATCGCGCTGTTGTGCGGGCCCCAGGGACGGGGTCGGCGGTGGTGGTACTGAACAAGGCCGATCTCGGCGGCGCCGCTGCGGGTGGTCCCGTGCGCGCCGCGCACCTGGTGGCCGCGGAGGTCGAGGCGCGGGTGCGAGTACCGGTGGTGCCGATGGTCGCGCTGTTGGCCGGGGTGCGGATCGACGACGACGACGTCGCTGCGCTGCAGGCGCTGGTCGGGACGCCGGCCGACGTGTCCTCGGTGGACGCGTTCGCGTGTTGCCCGCATCCGCTGGCCGCCGAGGTGCGTCGCGATCTGCTGGACCGGCTGGATCGCTTCGGGCTGGCGCACGCGATCCTCGCCGTGTCGGCCGGGGCGGACGCGGAGGAAGTCACCGCGCGGCTGCGGGCGCTCAGCGGCACCGACGCCGCGCGCGCCGCGATCAGCCGCTCCGCAGCGGAGGTCCGCTATCGGCGCTGCGTGAGCGCGGTGTGCCGGTTACGCGCGCTCGCCGCCGAGCGGGGCGACGAGCGACTCGCCGCGAGTATGGACGGTGACGACGTCACTCTGGCGGTGATGACCGCGGCCGTCGAGGTGGTCGAGGCGTCCGGTGCGACGGTGGATCGCGCCGACGACCTCGGCGCCCACACCCGCCGCGCGCTGCGCTTCCATCACCTGTCCCGCGGCCCCCTCGATGCGCTGCACCGGCGTTGCGCCGCGGACATCATGCGCGGCAGTCTGCGGCTGCTGGAGCCGTGCGGTGGCTGAGCCGGGTGGCGTTGCCGTGCTGGTGGCGGGCGCCGCGCGGGCGGGGGTGACGAGCGTCGCCTATCGCCTCCGGGAGCGGGTACCGGACTGCCGAGTCGTCGAGGCCCACGAGCTGACACCCGGGCAGGTTCCGGTCGTCCTGGTGTGGGTGGTGTCGGCGACCGCCCCGATGACGGCGGCCGAGTGTGTCCAGGCCGGGGCGGTCGCCGCACGCGCCGGCGCGATCATCGCGGTGGTCAACAAGATCGACGACCATCGCCGGTGGTGGCACGTGTTGGCAGCCAACGAGGCCCGATGGCCGTCGCCCACGTGGGTGGCGGCCGCTGCTGCGCCCCGGCTGGGGGTCCCGCGAATCGACGATGTGGCGGCCGCACTCGCGCATCAGCTGTCCGATCCGCTGTCGGTCCGGCGCGCCGCCGCGCGCGCCCGGGAGGCGGAGCGGGCGGCGTACGCGCGACGACGAGTCCAGCTGCAGCAGCTGCGGCTCGAGCTGACGTCGATGGTCCGGCGCCGCTGCTTCGCGGCGCGCGCCGAGCTGGTCGCGCAGGTGGCGACCATGCGCAACCGCGCGCAGGTCGAAGACCTGGTCCGCGGCCGCTGTCAGCAGATCCGCGCCGACATCGAGGAGGAGCTCGACGCGCAGGTGGCGGCCCGCGCACCCCTGCCCGTCCTGCCGGACTCGCCACCGCCGCCGTTCCCGTCAGGTCGTCGCCTGGAAACCCAATTGATGGTCGTGCTGGGTCTCGGCTTCGGCGTCGGGGCGGCGTTGGTGGTGGCGCGACTGATCGCGACGCTCACCACCGGCCCGGGGTGGGCGTCCGCGGCGGGAGGAGTGGTCGGGGTGGCGCTCACCGCGTGGGTGGTGCGGGCTCGAGGGCTGCTGCACGACCGCGCGCGGTGGGAACGCTGGACGGCCGACGTCCTCGCCGCGTTGCGCATCGAGTTGGAGGAGGCGGTGGCGAGCCGCATGCTCACGGCCGACACCGGCCCCAGTGCCGCCGTCAGTGCCCTTCTCAATGCCGGCTTCAACCCGTCGCGGCGGCCGGAAACGACGGATTTCGCGGTTACCGAGCAGTAGCTGTCCGCCCCGTGCCGATGATGACCTCTTCTGAATCGTTCCTGTGAGTGATCGGACACGATCCTGGATTTCCACGGGTATGTCACCCGCGTTAACCTCGAAGGTCAGGAGGGTCGGCGGTGGTTTGTCAAGACCTCGGACAGGTCGGTGGCGACGGCGTACGTTCCTCCACAAGTTTTCATTCGGGGTTCACCAGGCCAACGCGCAGGAACAGTGCAGGAGACGACTAGCCAATGACCGCAGCGACCATTCCGGGACTGGATTCCGCACCGACCAAGCACGAGGGGCTGCTCGCCTGGGTTCGGGAGATCGCCGAGCTGACGCAGCCCGACCAGGTGGCGTGGGCAGACGGCTCCGAGGAGGAGTACCAGCGCCTGTGCGATCAGCTCGTCGACGCGGGCACATTCCAACGGCTGAACCCCGACAAGCAGCCGAACTCGTTCTTGGCGCTGTCGGACCCCTCGGATGTGGCACGCGTCGAGTCGCGCACCTTCATCTGCAGCGAGCGGGAGATCGACGCCGGGCCCACCAACAACTGGATGGACCCCGCCGAGATGCGGGAATTGATGAGCGGCCTGTACCGCGGCAGCATGCGCGGCCGCACGCTGTGGGTGGTGCCGTTCTGCATGGGCCCGATCGACGCCGAGGATCCGAAGCTCGGGGTGGAGATCACCGACAGCGAGTACGTGGTGGTGTCGATGCGCACGATGACGCGCATGGGGGCCGCGGCGCTGGAGAAGATCGGTGACGACGGATTCTTCGTCAAGGCGTTGCACTCGATCGGTGCGCCGCTGGAGCCGGGTCAGCAGGACGTGCCGTGGCCGTGCAACGACACGAAGTACATCACCCATTTCCCCGAGACCCGCGAGATCTGGAGCTACGGCTCCGGCTACGGCGGTAACGCGCTGCTGGGCAAGAAGTGCTACTCGCTGCGCATCGCCTCGGCGATGGCGCACGACGAGGGCTGGCTCGCCGAGCACATGCTGATCGTCAAGCTGATCTCCCCGGAGAACAAGGCCTACTTCGTCGCGGCGGCGTTCCCGTCGGCGTGCGGCAAGACCAACCTCGCGATGCTGCAGCCCACGATTCCCGGCTGGCGGGCCGAGACGGTCGGCGACGACATCGCCTGGATGCGGTTCGGTAAGGACGGCCAGCTCTACGCGGTCAACCCGGAGTTCGGCTTCTTCGGCGTCGCGCCGGGCACAAACTGGAGCAGCAACCCCAACGCGATGAAAACGATCGCGGCGGGCAACACCGTGTTCACCAACGTCGCCAAGACCGACGACGGTGACGTGTGGTGGGAGGGTCTGGAGGGTGAGCCGGACCACCTGATCGACTGGAAGGGCCAGGACTGGATCCTGCGCGAGACGGAAAGTAAAGCAGCACACCCCAATTCGCGGTACTGCACGCCGATCTCGCAGTGCCCGACGCTGGCCCCCGAGTGGGACGACCCGCAGGGCGTGCCGATCTCGGCGATCCTGTTCGGCGGCCGCCGCAAGACCACCGTCCCGCTGATCACCGAGGCTCGCGACTGGCAGCACGGCGTGTTCATCGGCGCCACGCTGGGCTCCGAGCAGACCGCCGCCGCTGAGGGCAAGGTCGGCACCGTGCGCCGCGACCCGATGGCGATGCTGCCGTTCCTCGGCTACAACGTCGGCGACTACTTCCAGCACTGGATCAACATCGGCAAGCAGGCCGACGAGTCGAAGCTGCCGAAGGTGTTCTTCGTCAACTGGTTCCGCCGCGGGAAAGACGGTCGCTTCCTGTGGCCGGGCTTCGGCGAGAACAGCCGCGTGCTCAAGTGGGCGATCGAGCGCATCGAGCACCAGGCCGACGGTCGCAGCACCCCGATCGGCATCGTGCCCACGGCAGCCGATCTGGACCTGTCCGGACTCGACGTGAACCCGGCCGATGTCGATGAAGCGCTGGCCGTGAACGCCGACGAGTGGCGCGCCGAGCTGCCGCTGATCGAGGAATGGTTCGAATTCGTCGGCGAGAAGCTGCCTACCGGTATCAAGGACGAGTTCGACACGCTCAAGACGCGTCTCGCCGAAGCTGAGTAGCTTCAGAAGCACCCCGACGCCCTACTTGACGCCCGTCAAGTAGGGCGTCGTATTCTCTCCCCATGCAGATCCGCGACACCGCTGTTGCCACGCCTGACAAGCCTGCGATCATCATGTATCCGTCCGGCACGGTGGTGACGTTCGGCGAACTCGAGGCCCGGGCCAACCGGTTGGCGCACCTGTTCCGCGACGCCGGTCTGGTCGAAGGCGACGCCGTCGCGATCCTGATGGAGAACAACCAGCACATGCACGCGGTCATGTGGGCTGCGCGCCGCGCCGGGCTGTACTACGTCCCCATCAACACCCACCTGACCGCCGCTGAGGCCGCCTACATCATCGACAACAGCTCAGCCAAGGCGATCGTCGGCTCCGGCAAGCTCACCGACACTCTCCATGGCCTGGAAGCCGAACTGCCGAACGGACTGCCGCCGGTGCGCCTCATCGCCGACGGAGCCGAATCGTCGGCGACAAGCGCCTCCAGCCGCTTGGACGGTTGGCAGAGTTACCCGGAATGCGTTGCCGGGCTTCCTGATACACCGATCGATGACGAGATCGAGGGCGATCTGCTGCAGTACTCGTCGGGCACCACCGGCCGCCCCAAGGGCATCAAACGCGCGCTGCCGCACGTCCCCCCGGCCGAGGCGCCGGGACTGATGGCTGCGCTCGTGTCGTTCTGGATGCATCCCGACGCGGTGTATCTCAGCCCGGCGCCGCTGTATCACACCGCCCCGTCGGTGTGGTCGATGCAGACGCAGGCCGGCGGCATCACGACGGTGGTGATGGAGAAGTTCGACGCCGAGGGTGCGCTGGACGCGATCGCCAAGCACAAGGTCACGCACGGGCAGTTCGTGCCGGTCATGTTCACCCGCATGCTCAAGCTGCCCGAGGAGGTGCGCGCCTCCTACGATGTGTCCAGCCTGCAGCGCGTGATGCACGCTGCTGCACCGTGTCCCGTCGACATCAAGAAGCAGATGATCGACTGGTGGGGGCCCATCGTCGACGAGTACTACGCATCCTCGGAGGCGCACGGATCGACGCTGATCTTCGCCGAGGACTGGCTGACACACCCGGGGTCGGTCGGTAAGCCGATGGCCGGTGCCGTGCACATCCTCGACGAGGACGGTAACGAGCTGCCACCCGGCCAGCCCGGCGAGATCTACTTCGAGGGCGGCAACGACTTCGAGTACCTCAACGATCCCGCCAAGACCGAGAGCTCTCGTGACCCGCGCGGCTGGAAGACGGTGGGAGACATCGGGTATCTCGACGAGGAAGGCTTCCTCTATCTGACGGACCGCCGCCACCACATGATCATCTCCGGTGGTGTGAACATCTATCCGCAGGAAGCCGAGAACCTGCTCGTCACGCATCCGTTGGTGATGGATGCCGCGGTGTTCGGGATTCCCGATGACGAGATGGGTCAGAAGGTGAAGGCGGTCGTGCAGACCGTCGACCCCGCCGACGCCACCGACGACTTCGCCGACGAACTGATCGCGTGGCTGCGGGACCGGTTGGCGCACTACAAGTGCCCGCGTTCCCTGTCGTTCGAGGCGCAGCTGCCGCGCACCGATACCGGCAAACTGTTCAAGCAGGAGCTGATCGCGAAGTACAGCTGATCAGCGCTGACGTGCCGGCCGGATGATCAGCTCGTTGACGTCCACCTCCGCGGGTTCGCCGATCGCATAGGCGATTCCGCGGGCGATCGCGTCCGGCGGGATCGCGGCTGCCCGGTAGTCCTGCATGGCCGCGGCCGCAGTGGAATCGGTGATGGTGTCGGCCAATTCGGACTCGACGACACCGGGGGACACCGTCGTCACCCGGATCGACGGGTCCACTTCCAGTCGTAGGCCCTCGGTGATCGCCCAGGCCGCGTACTTGGTGGCGCAATAGACGGCCGCGGTGGGCACCACCTCGTGCGCGCCGATCGACGCGACGGTGACGACGTGGCCCTCGCCCTGACGCTGGAAGTGCGGCAGCGCAGCGGCGATTCCGTTGAGCAGGCCGCGCACGTTCACGTCGATCATGGTGTCCCACTGGTCGACCAACAGCGCGTCGAGTCGGGACAGCGGCATCACCCCGGCGTTGTTGACGATCACATCGAGGCGGCCGTGCGTGGCGACTGTCGCGTCGACGAACGCGCTCACCGCCGCCCTGTCGGTGACGTCGAGCGTGCGGACCTCGATGCTGCCGCCGCGGGCTGTGACGCGTTCGGCGAGCGCTTTGAGGCGCTCGGTCCGGCGGGCCCCGGCGACGACATGATGCCCCTCCGCGGCAAGCCGTTCGGCAACGGCCTCGCCGATCCCGCTGCTGGCCCCGGTGACGATGATGATCTTCGAATCGCTCATGACACGAGCTTCACCGGCGGCGGTCCGCACAACCAGGGTGCGCTACACCCACCCCTGGCGGCGATGAATTTCCTACGCTGGGGGCAATGACCGAGCTGGGCGAGTACCTGAAGAGCCGGCGGGCCGCGCTGCGTCCCGCCGACGTCGGGCTGGCCAGTACGGGCACGCGTCGCGTTCCCGGGTTGCGGCGCGAAGAGGTGGCGCTGTTGGCGGGGGTCAGCGTCGACTACTACGGGAGGCTCGAGCAGGGTCGGGAGCGCTCCCCGTCGGTGCAGATGCTCGACGCGCTGGCGACTGCCCTACGTCTCGACGACGACGGTCGGGCGCATCTGTACATGCTGGCGCGGCTCACTCCACGGACTGATCGGGTTGGGCCGTCGGAGGTCGATCCCGGGCTTCTCCGGCTGATGGAGGCCTGGCCGGACAACCCCGCGCTGATCTACAACCGGGCCTACGACATCCTGGCCGCCAATCGCCTCGCTCGCGTGCTGTTCGGCGAGCTGGGTGCGGTCGGCAACCTCCTGTTGCTGGTGTTCAACGACCCGCGGGCGCGCACCTTCTACGCGGACTGGGCGGAGGTGGCTGCAGATTCGGTGGCCGGCTTCCGCATGGCCTACGGTTCGGCCCCGGAGGATCCGCGTGCTCGCGCCGTGCTCGCCGAGCTGATGCCGGGGGAGGAGTTCCGAACACTCTGGGAGCGCCGCGATGCACGACGGAAGTGTCTCCAACGCAAGAGCTTCAGTCATCCCGAGGTCGGCCTGGTGACGCTGAACATGCAGACCTTCGACGTCCGGTCGGCCCCCGGCCAGGAATTGATCGTCTACGACGCCGAGCCGGACACGACCAGTGCCGATGCCCTGAAGTTGCTCGGAACACTGGCCGCCACATTGTCGATTCCGGGGGCTAGGGCTATCCCGAGCGATGCAGGGTGATCCGGTAGGTGTACTGCTCGGGCAGGAAGTGGCTGACGGCGAGTTCGACGGCATGCCCGTCGGAGTCGCGATAGAGCCGGTCGACCCGCAGCATCGGATGCCCTTGTGCGCACCCGATGGCGGCCGCGACACCGTCGTCCGCGGTGCCCACGGTGATCGACTGCGCCGCCTCGGCGATCGGACTGCCCAGGTGCGGCTCGAGCAGCCCTATCACGGTGTGCCTGCTCTGGGCTCCGGTGCGCAGATCGGCCGACGCCGTGACCATCGTCGCCACCTCTGGAGGGAGGTGAACCACCGTGTGGCCGAACGGGATTCCATCGTGCATCCTTCGGAAGACGACCGTGTGAACGACGTCGCCGTCGAGGCGTAGCCGGCTGGCCGCATCGATGTCGACCCGCCGGCGTAGTCCGTCGACAACCTCCATCGTCGTGTCGTCGGACAGGCTCATCAGATCGTCGATCGAGCCGAGCCTGCGCAGGTAGCGGCGGCTGTCCCCACCGGCGTAGGTGCCGCGCCCGGGCACCCGGTACACCATGCCTTCGGCGACCAGATCCTGGAATGCGCGCCGTACAGTCTGCCGCGAAAGGCCATACAGCTCAGACAGTTCGGACTCTGTGGGTAAACGCGCGCCGCCTGCGTATCGGCCGCCGCGGATCTCCTCGCGCAGCTGTTCGCGCAGCACCTGGTAGGCCGGCGCGGGCTTCACTTACAGTCCGCCACGGGCGACGAGTTGTGCGGCGATGACGTTGCGTTGGATCTCGTTGGTGCCTTCGCCGACGATCATGAGGGGGGCGTCGCGGAAGTAGCGTTCGACGTCGTATTCGCATGAGTAGCCGTAGCCGCCGTGGATGCGCACGGCGCCCAGGGCGATCTCCATGGCGGACTCAGAGGCGAAGAGTTTGGCCATGCCGGCTTCCATGTCAGCGCGCTGGCCGCTGTCGTAGCAGTCGGCGGCGTGGAGGGTGAGCTGGCGGGCGGCGGTCAGCTTGGTCGCCATGTCGGCCAGATAGTGGCCGATGGCCTGGTGTTTGTAGATGGGTTGGCCGAAGCTCTCGCGGTCCTGGGCGTAGGCAAGGGCGTCGTCGAGGGCGGCGGTCGCCACTCCGAGAGCCCGCGAGGCGACTTGGATGCGGCCGGTTTCGAGGCCTTTCATCATCTGGGCGAAGCCCTTGCCGGGGGCACCGCCGAGGATGGCGGTTGCCGGGACGCGGCAGTCGTCGAAGGACAGCTCGCAGGATTCGACGCCTTTGTAGCCGAGTTTGGGCAGGTCGCGGGAGACGGTCAGGCCGGGGGCGGGGTTCTCGACCAGGACGATGGAGATACCCTTGTGTTTGGGTTCGGCTGCGGGGTCGGTTTTGCAGAGCAGGGCGATCAGGCCGGAGCGGCGGGCGTTGGAGATCCAGGTCTTGGCCCCCGAGATGATCAGGTCGTCTCCGCCTGCGCGGGCGAGGGTGGTCATGTTCTGTAGGTCCGAGCCGCCGCCGGGTTCGGTCAGGGCCATGGTGGCGCGCAGTTCCCCGGTGGCCATGGCGGGCAGATACTTCTGCTTCTGTTCCTCGGTGCCGAACAACGCGATCAGCTTGGCGACAACGGTGTGGCCGCCCATTGCCCCGGCCAGGCTCATCCATCCGCGGGCCAGTTCTTGGGTGACCAGCACATAGCAGCGCGTCGAGACGGGGGCGCCGCCGTACTCGTCGGGCACGGCCAGGCCGTAGATCCCGATCTGCTTCATCGCTTCGATCCACGCCTCGGGGTAGGTGTTGGCGTGTTCGACCTCGCGCACCGACGGTTTCACCTCACGGTCGATGAACGACCGCACGGTCTCGACCAGCATGACCTCTTCATCAGTGAGCATATGTACGGCCATGCGACCGATGTTGACACACTGCGCAGTCAAGTGCCAGCATGCGGGCTGTGAATTTGTACGGCCAAATGTCCGGCGGCCCGTTCTTCGATGATCTGCACGTCGGTCGAGTGTTCGACAGTGCACCGTCGATGACGCTGACGTCCGGTGCGGCAGCTACTCATCAGGCGATCCTCGGCGACCGGATGCGGCTCGCCCTCGACGCGGAGCTCTCCGCCGCGGTGGCCGGGGGACGGCTCGCCCATCCCGCGCTGGTCTGCGATGTGGCGATCGGCCAGTCCACGCTCGTCACGCAGCGGGTGATGGCCAATCTGTTCTACCGGGGCTTGACCTTCCACCGCTTTCCCGTCATCGGCGACACGCTGGCCACCCGCACCGAAGTCGTTGCACTGAAGCAGAATTCCGTCCGACCCGGCCGCGCCGCGACCGGTCTCGCCGCGTTGCGGATGACGACGACCGACGGCGCCGGACGCCTCGTGCTCGATTTCCACCGCTGCGCGATGCTGCCGTGCAGCGCCGACACGGTCGACACCGGACACCACGACGACATGGACGACATCGGTGTGGCGGACGGTTCGCCCGCCGATCCCGTCGCCGACTGGGATGTCGCCGCATTCCGGGCGCGAGTGCCCGGCTCGGGGGTCGCGCCGGTGGCCGGCACCGTGCTGCGGAGCACCGCCGACGTGGTCAGCAGCGCACCGGAGCTGGCTCGACTGACACTCAACATCGCTGCCACACATCATGATTCGCGCGTCGGTGGCAAACGTCTGGTCTACGGAGGTCACACGATCGGGCTCGCGCTGGCGCAGGCCACCCGGCTGCTGCCGAACCTGGTCGCGGTGTCGGGGTGGGAGTCCTGTCAGCACACCGCGCCCGTCCACGAGGGCGACACCCTCTACAGCGATCTCACGATCGAGGCGGCCGAGCCGCGCGCCGACGGTCGCGGGGTGACGGTCCGACTGCGCTCCCTCGTCTACGCCGTGACCGACGATGACGACGGGGGAGATGGCACCGACCGCGCCGTCCTCGACTGGGTTTTCACAGGCCTCGTGCTGTAAGCCTCACGCCGCCGCGGTCGTGTAGGCATTGCGCAACAACGCGCACTGGCTCGCGAAAAAACGCTGTGAGACATCGGCATTCGGTGCGATCCCATCGAAGCCGTGGAATGCGCCCGGTACCACCGTCACCTCGCACGGCACGCCGGCATCCTGCAGCCGCTGTGCGTAGGCCAGATCCTCGTCGTGGAACAGGTCAAGCGTGCCCACGCCGACCCACGCCGGCGGCAGTCCGGCCAGATCGTCGCGGCGTGCGGGGACGGCCACGTCGGGATCGGCGTCGCCCAGATAGGCGTGCCAGCCGAATCGGTTGCTCGTCTGATTCCACAACCGGTGACCGGGGTTGTCCAGATCGGCGCGCCCGACGGTGCGGTCGTCGAGCATCGGATACACGAGAAGCTGTGCCACCACCGGAATTTCGCCGCGATCGCGGGTGAGGAGGGCCAGCGCCGCGGCCAAGCCGCCACCCGCGCTGGCACCGCCGATCGCCACCCGGTCCGGATCGACGGACGGCAGCCCGGTCAGCCAGGAGAGGGCGGCATAACAGTCCTCGAGCGGCACCGGATACGGATGTTGCGGTGCTAGGCGGTAATTCACCGCGGCGACGGTCGCGCCGAGCTTCTCGGCGAAACGACGGCACAGATCGTCGTCCTGAGCGGCGTCGCCGATGACGTACCCGCCGCCGTGGATCCACAGCAGTGCCGGGCCAGGGGAAGAGATGCCGGCCGGCCGGTGCAGCCGCACCGACACGCCGGCGCCCAGAGTCAGCACCTCGACATCCGACGGCGCGTTTCGCCACATCAACCGCGAGGCCGCGCGCACGAACGGCAGCGTGACCGGGGTGATCATCTGTTTCGGCAGCAGACGAGCGCTACGGCGCAGCTCGGGGTGGAACTCGACGACGGGCTTTGTGCGGGCCATCGGTTCAGTATGCGCAGTGTTCTCACCGGATCGCCGAGACCCCTCCTGAGCTGCGGTTTCGATGCCGAGAGCGGCACAGGTCGGGCACAGCCGAAAAACAGTAGACAACCCTGCGCCGAATGTCTGTTTGGGGGGCGGGCCTGGGGGTACGGTATGCGCCATGACCGAACGGCCGGATATCCGGTATCCCGGGCCCACTCTGACCACGCGTTTGCAGTGGTTGATGAAGGCGGGCCCCGGTGATTACCTGCTGGCCGCCAGCGTCGCGAGCGCCTCCCTGCCGGTGATCGGCAAGCATCTGGAACCGCTCGGCGCACTCACCGCCGCCGGTATCTGGGGTGCCCGCCACGCCCCCGACTTCCTGAACGCCACGGTCAAGAGCCTGCTGACGCCCAATGACGCAGAACTCAAGCAGCGCGACCGGGACTGCACCAACGAGGTGACCCAGGCGGCGCTGCGCGGTGTGGTGTCGCCCAAGGACCTCGACATCGAGTGGCCGGCGGCCGAACGCACCCCTCCGGTGTGGAAGATGCGCGAGCACCGGCGCAACGTGCACCGGACCTCGGTTCGGTACGGTCCGCGCCCGACGCAGTTGCTCGACGTCTGGCGCCGTGACGATCTGCCGGCGCAGCCCGCCCCGGTGCTGCTGTTCGTGCCGGGTGGCGCGTGGGTGCACGGCAGCCGGATGTTGCAGGGCTATGCGCTGATGTCCCACCTGGCCGAGAAGGGCTGGGTCTGTCTGTCCATCGATTACCGCGTGGCGCCGCACCATCCGTGGCCGGCTCACCTGACGGACGTGAAGACCGCGATCGCATGGGCTCGCGCGAACGTCGACAAGTTCGGTGGCGATCGCGACTTCGTGACGATCGCGGGTACTTCTGCCGGTGGGCATTTGGCGGCACTGGCCGGGTTGACGGCCAACGACCCCGAGATGCAGTGCGAGCTGCCGGAGGGTTCGGACACGTCGGTCGACGCGGTGGTCGGCATCTACGGCCGCTACGACTGGGAGGACAAGTCCACGGTCGAGCGGGTCCGGTTCGTCGACTTCCTCGAGCGGATCGTCGTGCGTCGCTCGATCACCAAGCATCCCGACATCTTCCGCAAGGCCTCACCGATCGCCCGCGTGCACGCCGAGGCGCCGCCGTTCCTGGTTCTGCACGGCACCGGGGACAGCGTGATCCCGGTGGCGCAGGCCCGCAGCTTCGTCGATCGGTTGAAGGAGGTGTCGCGGTCGGTGGTCAGCTACGTGGAGCTGCCGGGCGCCGGACACGGATTCGACATGACCGACGGTGCTCGCACCGGTGCGGCTGCCACAGCAATTGGCCTGTTCCTCAACCACATTCATCGAAATCGCAGCCTCATCGGGGCCAAAGAGGTTATATAGACACCTCCGAGGAGAGGTGTCGGGACTGTGAAGAGGCTTCGCGGGTGGGACGCTGTCCTTCTGTACAGCGAGACGCCCAACGTCCACATGCACACGCTGAAGCTGGCGATCATCGATCTCGCCGGGCTGGGCGGAGTGCAGTTCGGTGTGGAGGAGCTGCGCAAGGTCATCCATGGGCGGCTCTACAAACTCGACCCGTTCCGCTATGAACTGATCGACATCCCGTTCAAGTTCCACCATCCGATGTGGCGGGAGAACGCCGAAGTCGACCTCGACTACCACGTGCGGTCCTGCCGCGTCGACGCTCCCGGCGGCCGCCGGCAGCTCGACGAGATGGTGGGCAAGCTGGCGAGCACCCCGCTGGATCGCAGCCGGCCGCTGTGGGAGATGTATCTGATCGAGGGCCTGGCCGACGGCCGGATCGCGGTGCTGGGCAAGATCCATCACGCGCTCGCCGACGGGGTGGCCTCGGCGAATCTGTTGGCCCGCGGCATGGATCTGCAGGAAGGGCCGCAGGCCGATCGCGATTCGTACGCCACCGATCCCGCGCCGACGCGCGGTGAGCTGGTGCGCTCGGCGTTCGCCGATCACTTCCGCCAGATCAGGCGGGTCCCGTCGGTGATGCGCTACACCGCCCAGGGAGTGCGCCGGGTCCGCGAGAGCCAGCACAAGCTGTCGCCCGAATTGACCCGGCCGTTCACGCCGCCACCGACGTTCATGAACCACATGCTCGACGAGACTCGCCGGTTCGCGACGGCCACCGTGGCGCTGGCCGACGTCAAGGCGACCGCCAAGCACCTCGGGGTCACGATCAACGACATGGTGTTGTCGATGTCGGCGGGCGCACTGCGAGAGTTGTTGCTGCGCTACGACGGTCACGCCGACCACCCGCTGCTGGCGTCGGTGCCGGTGAGCTTCGACTTCTCCCCGGACCGGATCTCCGGCAACTACTTCACCGGCGTGCTGGTAGGCCTGCCCGTCGAGATCGAGGACCCGCTGGAGCGGGTCCGCGCGGCACACGAGTCCGCGGCGGCGGGCAAGGAGAGCAACACGCTGCTCGGGCCCGAACTGGTCAGCCAGTGGTCGGCCTACTTCCCGCCGGCGCCGGCCGAGGCAATGTTCCGATGGCTGTCGGCCAAAGACGGCCAGAACAAGGTGATGAACCTGCCGATCTCCAACGTGCCGGGGCCGCGGGAGCGGGCGAGGGTCGGCGGAGCTCTGGTGACGGGGCTGTACTCGGTCGGACCGCTCACGGCCGGCAGTGGTCTGAACATCACCGTGTGGAGCTATGTCGATCAGCTCAACATCTCGGTGCTCGCCGACGGCAAGACGCTCGAGGATCCCCATGAGCTGACCGATGCGATGGTCGAGGCACTGGTCGAGATCCGCCGGGCAGCAGGCCTTTCCGAGCAGCTGACCGAGGTCGACACCGCACTCGCGCCCTGACGGTCAGCCTTTCGCGCGGGTGGCCTGCACCCAGGACAGGAATTCTTCGACCGCCTGGGCGGTGTAGTGAGCGCGCGGCGATCCCCAGTAGAAGTCGAACGCGTGCTGTGCATGGGGGATCTCGGCGTACACCACCGGTGAGGTGGACACCGCACGCAGAGCCTCGGCGAACTCCCGACCCTCGCCGACGGGAATGATCGAGTCGTCCTGGCCGTGCAGCACGAAGAACGGTGGCGCGTCGGGGCGCAGCCGCAGGATCGGTGACGCGTCGCGGTAGAGGGCGCGGTAGGTGCGGAACGGTCGCTTGACCACGAACTTCTGCAGGAACGCGATAAATTCCTTGCGGCCGCTGCCTTCTGCGGACACCCAGTCGTAGCGGCCGTAGATCGGGACGGCGGCCACCACGGAGGTGTCGGCGTCCTCGAAACCGGGCTGCAGCGTGGGATCGTCGGCGGTCAGAGCTGCGAGCGCGGAGAGATGCCCGCCCGCTGAGCCGCCGGAGATCGCGACGAAATCCGGATCACCCCCGTAGTCGGCGATGTTCTCCTTGATCCACGCCAACGCCCGCTTGACGTCGACGATGTGGTCGGGCCAGGTGTTGCGGGGGCTGACGCGGTAGTCGATGGACACACACACCCAGCCGTGATCGGCCAGATGGCTCAGCATCGGGTAGGCCTGCGGTCGGCGCATCCCGATCGACCAGGCGCCGCCGGGGACCTGCAGCAGCACAGGGGCTTTGCCGTCCAGCGGCAGATCCGAGCGGCGCCAGATGTCGGCCCGGTTGGCCCCGCCGTGCGGTCCGTACCGCACCGTGGCGGCCTTCTCGACATAGCGTCGTCGCACGAAGTCGTTGGGCGGGACGCCGAACCTTCGGCGCCTGCGTGCCTTCGCCTTGTCGGCGATGGCCTGGTAGTCCTCGCCGAGCGCGGCCCGGAGCGGATCTTCGAAGTGCGGCTGCGACGCCATGTTGCGGCGCTGGATGAGCCACAGCAGCGCCCACGCGACGGCGGTGAGCGCCAATGCGATTCGGCCGCGGGTGCCGCGGAAGTCGCCCCGCAGGCCGCGGCGCATCGCGTCGGCCATCGAGCCGAGCATGTACAGCGCCGACATCTCGGAGGTGGGCCAGCCGAACGCGAACACCCCGATGGTGGGGTAGCCCTCCCGGGCCAGCGGCCGAACGCCGTTGGCCGCGTTGAGGAGTTCGGCGACTGCCCGCAGCAGCGGGCGGGGTCTAGGCATGCTCGATGCGTTCCTGCAGGTCTTTGCGGGAGATTTTGCCGGTGATGCTGCGGGGCAGCTCGTCGAGGACCGTGATCTGGCGCGGCACTTTGTAAGTCGCCAAGTTGTCGCGTACGTGCTGCTTCAAGGTGTCGGCGGAGGCCTGCGAACCCTGCCGCAGCACCACGAACGCCACCAGGCGCTGCCCGAACTTCTCGTCGTCGGCACCGAGCACCGCGGCCTCGGCCACATCGGGGTGGCGCGTCAGCGTCTTCTCCACCTCGATCGGATAGACGTTCTCCCCGCCGGAGACGATCATCTCGTCGTCGCGGCCCACCACGAACAGCCGGCCCTCCTCGTCGAGGTAGCCGACGTCACCGGAGCACATGAAGCCCTCGTGGAAGTCCTTGGTGGCACCGGAGGTGTAGCCGTCGAACTGGGTGGAGTTGCGCACGTAGATCGCGCCGGTCTCACCGGCGGGCAGCTCGCGGAAATCGGCGTCCAGGATGCGGATCTCGGTGCCCTCGGCCGGCCGTCCCGCCGTGTCCGGCGCGGCACGCAGGTCGCGCGGGGTGGCGGTCGCGATCATGCCCGCCTCGGTCGCGTTGTAGTTGTTGTAGATGACGTCGCCGAATCGGTCCATGAACGCGATGACGACGTCGGGCCGCATCCGGGAGCCCGACGCCGCCGCGAACCGCAGGGACCGTCCGCTGTAGCGGTCGAGCACCTCGTCGGGCAGTTCCATGATGCGGTCGAACATGACTGGCACGACGCACAATCCGGTCGCACGGTGCCGGTCGACCAGATCCAGCGTCGCCTCCGGATCGAACTTGCGGCGAGTGATGATCGTGCATGCCATCGAGGCTGCGAACACCAGTTGGGAGAAGCCCCAGGCGTGGAACATCGGCGCGACGACGACGACCGGTTGTTCGGCCCGCCAGGGGGTGCGGTCGAGGATCGACTTGAGCACACTCGGGTCGCCCCCGGAGTGGCTGGCGCCCTTGGGGGTTCCCGTGGTGCCGGAGGTGAGCAGGATGGTCCGGCTCTTGGTCGACGCTCTCTGTGGCTGCTGCCCGGCATGGGCGTCGATCATCGACTCGACGGTCTGCTCGTGGCCGTCGGTGTCGGTCCACGCGACGATCCGGGGCGTCTCGGGACTGTCGGCGAGCGCGCGGTCGACGGTCTCGGTGAACTCCTCGTCGTAGACGAGCACCAGTGTGCGGCCCTCGCTTTCGCGAGCCACGACCTCGGCCAGTGCCGGGCCGGCGAACGACGTGTTGAGCAGCAGCACGTCGGCGCCGATGCGGTTGGCCGCGATCATCGTCTCGACGAATCCGCGGTGGTTGCGTGCCATCAGTCCGACCACGTCGGGAGCGCCACCGGGCAGTGCCTGCAGCGCCGCGGCGAACGCGTCGGCGCGCTGGTCGATCTGGCGCCACGTCAGCACGCCGAGCTCGTCGACCAGTCCCGCTCGATCGCCGCAGCGCTGGGCTGCGGCGGCGAATCCGGACGTGACCGCCATGTTCTCGCGTTGCATCGCGGCGACGATCCGCAGATATTTGTCGGGCCGCATCGGCGCGATCAGACCCGCGCGGGCCAGTGTCGACATCAGCCCGACCGGGCCGGTGATCGGATCGAGGAGACCCATCAGCCGATCACCGGCAGCCGGCGCTGGGCGGCCAGGTCATCGAGCGCACGTTGCATCACATGCCGGACGTGGGCGTCAACCTCGTCGATGTCGGGGTTCTCGCCGAACTCGGCGACGATGTCGATCGGCGGCAGCGCCTGCATCGTGATCTTCGCGGGCAGCGGCATGTTGATCGGCAGCACCACCGACAGCCCGAACGGGAAGCCGAACGAGATCGGCAGGATCTTGGTGCGCACAGCGCGGGCGATCGGACCCAGGGCCTTGGCGATGTCGGTGCCCCGGGTCAGGAACAGCTGAGCTTCCTGTCCGCCGATGCCGACCGTCGGCACGATCGGTACGCCGGCGTTGAGCGCGGCCTTCACATATCCGGTACGGCCACCGAAGTCGATCTTGTTGGCCGACAGCGTCGGCCGGTACACGTCGTAGTCACCGCCGGGGAACACGACCACGACCCCACCGGAGCGCAGTGCCTCGTCGGCGTTGCGGTGATTGGCGGGGATGAAGCCGGTCTTCTTCAGGAAGACGCCCTGGGGGCCGGTCATCAGGAGATCGTGGCTGAGCGTGTAGACCGGGCGGTCGAACCCGAACTTCTCGTAGAAGCCGCTCGCGAACACCGGCACGTCCATCGCGAACAACCCGCCGGAGTGGTTAGACACCACCAGCGCCCCGCCGGCGGGGAACGTGTCGAGTCCGCGCACCTCGGCGCGGTGGTACCCCTTCAGGAAGGGTTTCAGCAAACCCATCACCCGCTCGGTCAGCACGGGGTCCCATTTGGTGATTTCGGACGGCGTGACGTCGGTCGAGTTCACGGAACCCCCTGGAGCGCGATGACTGGAACGTGTTCTAGTTTTAGCCAGTCTACCCAAGGCGTGGCCGGCGCCGTGCCGACCATCCTGTCACTGCGGGGCGGCTGACAGGTGGCTCTTCACCGTCCGCGTCAATTCGTCGCCGAGGATCTCGTCGTCGCCGGCGAACAACCCGTCGAGGGCCAGCCGGGCGACCACCGCCGGATCGGTCTTCTGGTCTGCGGGGATGTAGCTGACCATGTCGGTGTCCATGTAGCCGACGTGCAGTGCCGCGACGTGGATGCCGCGGGATGCCAGTTCGGCGCGGACGGCGTCGGTGAGTGCCCAGCCTGCGGCTTTGGCCGCCGAGTACGCGCCGCTGGTCGGCGGGTGCGCCCACGACAGCACCGACAGGACGTTGAGGATGCTCCCGCCGCCATTGCTTTCGATGACGGGAACGAACGCCCGGGTGACGCCCAGCGTGCCGAAGTAGTGGGTTTCCATCTCCAGCCGGATGTCCTCGATCGGGCCGTCGAGCAGCCCCGCCTGAGTGGAGACGCCGGCGTTGTTGATGAGAACGTTGACATCGCTGGCGGTCTCGGCGGCGCGGCGCACGGACTCGGGGTCGGTGATGTCGAGCTGCAGCGGGATGGCTCCGGGCAGGTCGATGCTGTCCGGGTTGCGGGCCGCGGCGTACACGGTCGCCCCGCGTTCGAGGAGCTGTTCGGCGAAGCGGCGGCCGAGGCCGCGGTTGGCGCCGGTCACGAGTGCGGTGATGTGTTCGGTGGTCATGTCAGGCTCCTCGGGTTGTTCCCTGCTGGGTATAGCACACTGAACGCAGGGGGTGCGCTGAAAAGTCCCTGTGCGAAACGAACGCGGCGGGGCACCTCGGGCGGTAGGTTCATCACCACTGTGGCGGGACCCGGTCGGGGGCTCCCGCCACACGTCTGTCCGGCCTGAGTCCGGGCCAGCAGGAATCGTCATGGTGGCCGCAGCGGCCCGCGACGATACTCGGATCCCGTGACGGAACCTTCGGGGCGCGATCGACTGCGCGAACTCCTCGACGCGGTCACCGATGCGCGTAACGGTGACGTCGGGTCGATGGCGCGCAGCAGCCACGCGTCAGAGTTCCACTTCTCCCGGGAGGTGCGGCGGCTCACCGGCGAATCCCCCGCGGCGCTGCGGCGTCGGGTCATGCTCGAGCGCGCGGCGTGGCGGCTGCAGCGCGGTGAGCCGGTCTCGAGCGTCGCGGCCGCAGAGGGCTGGTCGTCGGCGGAGGTGTTCTCCCGGGCGTTCCGGCGCACCTACGGACGTCCACCGTCGCAGGCCGCCGACGTGCACTTCCGCCTGCCCGCGCCCAATGGCCTGCACTTCCACCCGCCGCAGGCGCTGTGGATCGACAGCCAGCCCTCGCCGGTCTCGCAGCCCGACGTGACCGCGCTGATGATCGAGCACGACCTCGGCGACACCGCCGGGCTGCTCAGCTGCGCCACGCGCCTGAGCGCCCAGCAGTGGACGGCGCCGATCCGGCCCGGCCAGACGGTGCTCGACTGGGACGGCCCCGAACCAAGTGTCGGGGCCGTGCTCGGCGCGATCGTGTGGAGCAAGCAGGTGTGGCTGGCCACCATCGCCGGTGACGACTTTCCGGCGCGCGCGGCGACCCGGTCCGTCGACGCCGTCTCGCTCGCCACATTCCACGAGGAGGTCGGAAAGCGCTGGCGCACAACAATTTCTGATTACGCAGCCGCGGGACGGCTCGGTGACACCGTCATCGACGCGCTGTGTGAGCCGCCCGAGTCGTTCCCGCTGTACGGGATCGTCGCGCACGTGCTGACCTACTCGGCGCACCGCCGGGAACTGGCCCGGACGATGCTCGCCGAGCATGGCGTCGACGCCGGCCCCGGCGACCCGCTGGATTGGATGAGGAGCTGACATGGCGTGCATCTACTACACCGCCTCGAGTCTCGACGGCTTCGTCGCCGACGAGCACGCGAGCCTGCAGTGGCTCGTCACCCGCGACATCGACGCCGACGGGCCCTTCGCCATCGACCCGTTCCTGGCGTCGGTGGGCGCGCTGGTGATGGGCGCGGACACCTACGAGTGGATCCTGGCCAACCACCCGGGGGAGTGGATGTACCGCCAGCCGTCGTGGGTGATGACGCACCGGCCGCAGATCGTCGACCCCGCCCACCCCGTGCGCACGTTCGCCGGCGAGGTCACCGAGCTGTTCCCGACGCTCGTCGAGGCGGCCGGGGATCGCCACGTCTGGGTGGTCGGCGGCGGCGAGGTGGCCGCGCAGTTCGTCGGCGCGGGACTGGTGGACGAGATGATCGTGTCCTACGCGCCGTGCACGCTGGGCGCCGGAGCCCGGGTGCTGCCGATGCGCTCGGAGTGGACGCTCGTCACCGCGGCCCGCAACGCCGACTTCGTCTGCGCACACTGGCGTAAAGCCTGACGACAGCGCCATTTCGGCATAGTCTGGCCCACCATGGGCCACTATCGCAGCAACGTCCGCGACATCGAGTTCAACCTGTTCGAGACGCTGGCGCTGGAGAAGGTGCTCGCCACGGGTGAGTTCTCCGATCTCGACGGGGATTCGGTGCGGCAGATGCTGCACGAGGCCGCCAAGCTGGCCGAGGGCCCGCTGGCCGAGGCCTTCGCCGAGACCGACCGCACCCCACCCACGTTCGACCCGGCCACCCACGTCGTCAGCATCCCGGAGCCGTTCAAGAAGACGTTCCGGGCCTGGCGCGACGGCGAATGGTCGCGGGTCGGCATGGTCTCCGACATCGGCGGTGTGCCGGTGCCGTCGATGGTCGAATGGGCGATCAACGAATTCGCACTGGGCGCGCAGCCCGCGGTGTTCCTGTACTCGGCAGGCCCCAAGATGGCCGACATCCTGTACGCGATCGGCAATGAGCAGCAACGGCATTGGGCCTCGCTGATGATCGAGCGGGACTGGGGTGCCACGATGGTGCTCACCGAACCCGACGCGGGCTCGGACGTCGGTGCAGGCCGCACCAAGGCCGTCGAGCAGCCCGACGGCACGTGGCACATCGACGGCGTCAAACGATTCATCACCAACGGCGACGGCGACGACCTGTTCGAGAACATCGTGCACATGGTGCTGGCCCGGCCCGAGGGGGCCGGCCCCGGCACCAAGGGGTTGAGCCTGTTCATCGTGCCCAAGTACCACTTCGACCCCGACACCGGAGAGCTCGGCGATCGCAACGGCGCGTTCGTCACCGGCCTCGAGCACAAGATGGGTCTGAAGGCGTCGGCGACGTGCGAGCTGACGTTCGGCCAGCACGGCACCCCGGCGGTGGGCTGGTTGGTCAACGACACCCACAACGGCATCGCGCAGATGTTCAAGGTGATCGAGTACGCGCGAATGATGGTGGGCACCAAGGCGATCGCGACCCTGTCGACCGGCTACCTGAATGCGCTCGAGTACGCCAAGTCGCGCGTGCAGGGCGCGGACCTGACCCAGATGACCGACAAGGCGGCGCCGCGGGTGAGCATCATCCACCACCCCGACGTGCGACGAGCGCTGCTCACGCAGAAGGCGTACGCGGAAGGGTTGCGGGCGCTCTACCTCTACACCGCCGCACACCAGGACCCGACGGTCGCGGCGGTGGTGTCGGGGGCCGACGCGTCGATGGCCGACCGCGTGAACGATCTGCTGCTGCCGATCGTCAAGGGCGTGGGTTCGGAGCGGGCCTACCAGTGTCTGACGGAGTCGCTGCAGACCCTCGGCGGATCGGGCTTCCTGCAGGACTATCCGCTCGAGCAGTACATCCGCGACGCCAAGATCGACTCGCTGTACGAAGGCACCACCGCGATCCAGGCGCAGGACTTCTTCTTCCGCAAGATCGCCCGCGATCAAGGGGGCGCGCTGCTGCACGTGGTGACGCAGATCCGAGGGTTCCTCGACGACGGGGCGGCCCGCCCCGAGCTCGCCGACGGCCGCGCGCTGCTCACCACGGCGGTCGCGGACGTACAGGCGATGGTCGCGGCGATGACGAAATACCTGATCGATTCGCAGCAGGACCCGCGCCAGCTCTATCGGGTTGGCCTGGAATCGGTGCCGTTCCTGCTCGCCGTCGGCGATCTGCTGCTGGCTTGGCAGTTGCTGCATCAGGCCGAGATCGCGCTGACCGCGTTGGACGGCTCGCCGAGCGCACGCGATCGCGACTTCTACACCGGGAAGGTGGCGACCGCGTTGTTCTTCGCCAAGAACATGCTGCCGGGGCTGACGGCGCGGCGGGCGATCCTCGAAGCAGTCGACCTCACCGCCATGGACGTCCCCGAATCCGCGTTCTAGGGTCCCGTTTTTTTGGCGACCAGACGCGAACTCGAGCTTCCGGCGGCGTGTCGTGCTCGAGTTCGCGTCTGGTCGCGAGAAGAAGGTGACCCCTCACGCCGCGATGAGTTCCCGCTGCCGCCCTGGTCTGCACCCACGTGACCAACGAACAGGACATCCGCACCGTCATCGACCGCTGGATCGACGCGATCCGCGCGCGTGACATCGACGGCGTCATCGCCGCGCACACCGACGACATCGTGCTGTACGACGTGCCCCCACCCGACGAAGGTGTCTACGGCATCGACGCTTACCGCAAGACCTGGCCGGAGTTCTTCGAATGGGTCGCCGGCGGCGCGGTGATGGAGCTGGTCCGTCTCGACGTCATCGCCGACGGCGCAGTCGCTTACGCGTACGGGTTGTTCCGCGCCGGTATGCCCGAGGACATCGCGGCCCACCCGGAGCGGAGGCTGCGCAGTACGTTCGGCATGCGCAAGATCGACGGTGCGTGGGCTATCGCGCATGAGCACCACTCGATGCCGCACACCTCTTAGGCGCGAGCAGACGCGAACTCGAGTGGACACGCCGAGAAACCACTCGAGTTCGCGTCTGGTCGCCGGGAGACCTACGCCGGGGTGTAGCCGAACGGCAGCAGGATCGACTTCGGCTCGCAGTACGCCTCGATGCCCTCGGTGCCGTTCTCGCGGCCGATGCCCGAATTCTTGTACCCGCCGAACGGGGCGCCCGGATCGAAGGCGTACATGTTCACCGCGTACGTCCCGGTCCGGATCCGACGCGCGATCTTCAGCGCCCGATCGTTGTCCGTCGTGTACACCGAACCGGCCAGCCCATAGACGGAGTCGTTGGCGATGCGCACCGCGTCGTCCTCGTCCTCGTAGGGGATCACCGCCAGCACGGGCCCGAAGATCTCCTCCTGCGCGATCGTCATTGAGTTGTCGACGTCGGCGAACACCGTCGGCTGCACGTACCAGCCGCTGTCCAGCCCCTCGGGCCGTTCCCCGCCGACCACCACGCGGGCGCCTTCCTCGACACCCTTGGCGATGTAGCCCTCCACGCGTTCGCGCTGCTTCTCGCTGATCAGCGGGCCGATCATCGCGGCCGGATCGGTGGGCAGCCCCGGCAGCATGCCCGACACCGCCGCCGACAGCTTCTCGACCACCTCGTCGTAGCGCGACCGCGGCGCGAGGATGCGGGTCTGCCCCACGCACGCCTGCCCGGAGTTCATCAGCCCGGAGAACACCAGCATCGGCAGCGTGGAGTCCAGGTCGGCGTCTTCGAGGATGATCGCCGCGGACTTACCGCCCAGTTCCAGCGTGCAGGGCTTCAGCTTCTCGGCGGCGATCTTGGCGATCTCCTTGCCCACCGCCGACGACCCGGTGAACGTGAACTTGTCCAGCTCCGGGTTGTTGGTCAGCGCGCGGCCCGTCTCCGGACCGCCCGGCACGATCGACAGCACGCCCTCGGGCAGCCCGGCCTCGGCGAAGGCCTCGGCCATCGCGAACACCGACAGCGGGGTCTCGGCGGCGGGCTTCAGCACGATCGTGCAGCCGGCCAGCAGCGCCGGGCCCAGCTTGTTGGCGGCCAGGAAGAACGGCACGTTCCACGCGGTGACGGCACCGACCACACCGATCGGCTCGCGGACCACCAGCGTCTGCCCGTAGATGCCGTCGCGGATCTCTTGCCACGTGAACTTGTCGGCCGCGCCGGCGAAGTACTGGAACGCCGACATCGCGGCGCCGTACTGCATCATGTCGACGATCGTCGGCGGCTGCCCGGTCTCGGCGGCGAGCAGGAACTTCAGCTCGTCGGCCCGCTCCTCGAGGATCTTGACCGCACGGGCAAGCACCTCCTGGCGCTCGGCGGGCGACATCTGCGGCCACGGGCCTTCGTCGAACGCCTTACGCGCGGCCGCGCAGGCGGCGTCGACGTCGGCGGCAGACGCCAGCGGGACCTTGCCGACCAGCTCACCGGTGGCAGGGGAGTGCACCTCGATGACGTCCGAGGTGGCCGGCTCGACCCACTTACCGCCGATGAACAACTTGTCCCACTCGGTCCGGAATGCGGTGCTCTGTGTCATAAACATCACACTACCTACCGAAAGCGGGAAGTAGAACCTGTTGCAGTTCCCGGATTCAGGCGGGTGACAACACCAGCACCAGGTTGCTCACCGCGAACTCCCGCAGTCCGGGCACCTTGGTCACGTTCCAGGCCCATCGCGGGTGGTAGCGCGGAAATGCGGCGACGAGCGCGCCGGTGCCGTACGCCCAGCGCAGGCCGTCGCGCGCGTATACGGCGAACAACGACGAGCCGTAGTCGTTCTTGGGCCGGTGGCCGTGTCTGCGGGCGTATCGGTCGGCAGCCCGGCGGCCGCCCAGGTAGTGCGTGAGGCCCATCTCGTGTCCGCCGAACGGCCCCAGCCACACCGTGTACGACAGCACCGCGAGCCCGCCGGGCCGGGTGACCCGCAGCATCTCCTCACCCAGGCGCCACGGCTGGGCGACGTGTTCGGCGACGTTGGAGGACAGGCACACGTCGACGCTGTCGTCGCGGAACGGCAGCGCGGTGCCGGAGGCGCGCACGAACGTCCCCGCCCGGCGGTGGCTGCGCGGCTCCGCGGCGTGCATCTCCCGGGGGTCGGGTTCCACGCCGATGTAACGCATCCCAGCGTCGGTGAACGCCGACGCGAAGTAGCCCGGGCCCCCGCCGACGTCGAGGACGGTCCGGCCGGCGGCGACGCTGCCGGTGACGCCGGTCCAGAGGTCGGCGACGAGTGAGACGGTGTCGTCGGCGAGCGCGCCGTAGAACCGGTCCGGGTCGCTCTGTTCGAAGCGGAACGCCGAGAGCAGGCGCAGCGAGCGCGCCAGCGTCGCGCGCCGGGCGAACAGTTCCGTAGCGACCACCCGGCCACCCTAGGCACACCGCTAGTCTGAACACCGATGTCCGCCCCCGTGAACTCCGTGCTGCTGTTGTGCTGGCGCGACACCGGGCACCCACAGGGCGGCGGCAGCGAGACCTATCTGCAGCGCATCGGTACCCATCTCGCGCAGTCGGGGGTGCGGGTCACGCTGCGCACCGCCCGCTACCCGGGGGCCGCCCGGCGCGAGGTCGTCGACGGCGTGGAGATCCAGCGTCGCGGCGGGCCGTATTCGGTGTACGTGCGGGCGGGGCTGGCGATGGTGGCCGGCCGGCTGGGTGTGGGCCCGCTGCGCCGCGCCAAGCCCGACGTCGTCGTCGACACGCAGAACGGCCTGCCGTTCCTGGCGCGCCTGGCCTACGGGCGGCGCGCGGTCGTGCTGGTGCACCACTGCCACCGCGAACAGTGGCCGGTGGCGGGCCCGGTGAAGAGCCGCATCGGGTGGTTCGTCGAATCGCGGCTGTCGCCGCGGCTGCATCGGCGCAACCAGTACGTGACGGTGTCGCTGCCCTCGGCGCGGGACCTGACGGATCTGGGCGTGCGCGCCGACCACGTCGCGGTGGTACGCAACGGCGTCGACGATGCGCCGCCGGCCTCCCTGACGGCGCCCCGGTCGGTGACGCCCCGCGTCGTCGTGCTGTCCCGGCTGGTGCCTCACAAGCAGATCGAGGACGCGCTCGACGCCGTCGCGCGGCTGCGCGACCGGATCCCTGGCCTGCACCTGGACGTGGTGGGTGGCGGTTGGTGGGCGCAGCCGCTGTTCGACCACGCGGAGGAACTGGGTATCTCCGACGCCGTGACCTTCCACGGCCACGTGGACGACGCAACGAAACATGAACTGTTGCAGCACAGTTGGGTCAACCTGTTGCCTTCTCGCAAAGAGGGCTGGGGGCTCGCGGTGATCGAGGCCGCCCAGCACGGGGTGCCGACGATCGGATACCGCTCCTCGGGCGGCCTGTCCGATTCCATCGTCGACGGGGTGACCGGGGTGCTGGTCGACGACGTCGACGATCTGGTCGACGGCCTGCACCGACTGCTGACCGACCATGTGTTGCGCGAGCAGCTCGGCGCGAAAGCGCAGGTGCGCAGCGCAGACTTCTCCTGGGAGCAGAGCGCGGACGCGATGGCGGCTGTGCTCGGCGCGGTACAGACGGGTCGGCGGGTCAGCGGGCTGGTGTAGCCGCCTCTGCCCGACGAGTTCGTCTGCCGCTCAACATCATTGCCGCCAGTCCCGCGCAGAGCTGGAGAAACCACACACCGTGTGCGGCCAGCGCCACACCGCGGTGCGGCGCCGGCCGGCCGACGCCGCCGATTCGGTACACCGTCAGATCATCGGATCGGAACGCCACGGGCAGACCGAGAGTCGCGCCACCACCCTCTGCGCCCTCGATGACCAGCCAGCCCACCCCGGCGTCAGCAAGTCTGGCCTGATCCGCCCCGGCCAGCAGCAGCGCCTGAACCTCCCGGGCCTGGGCGCCCTCGCCCGGCACGACGCGGCCACCGATCGACAGGTCGCCCGTGGTCAGCACCTCCGCGCGCAGCCATCGTGGCAGCGGATCCAACACCGGAGCTGTTCCGGCCCAGGGGAATTGACGCATGCTGTCGACCGGCAGCACGGCCACCGGGGCCGGGTCGGCGTTGATGATCGCGGCGGCCTCCCGCCACGCCGGCGGGTAGTGCACCGGATGCATCCGCCCGGCCACGCCCCAGGCCAGATCGGGCAGCGTGGCGATCACCGCCGCGCAGCACACCGCGGCGGTGGCGAGCGCCGGCACCCGTGGGCGCAGCGTGATCGTGGCGGCCGCGCCGGCCAGCGCATAGGCCGGCATTGCCAGCGCCACCCACTTCTGCCCATCCCGGATCACGCCCAGCCCGGGCGCCGCGTCCAGCAGCGCCCCGACGGCCGTCAGGCCGGGTCCCGTCGCCATCAGCGCGGGCACCAGCACGGCGGCCAGGGCGACCACCAGCAGCGGCCTGGCGGCCCGGCGCCGGAACAGGACCGGCAGACCCGCCGCGACGACCGCCAGCAGCACCGCCGTCGCGACGACGGCGAACAGGGTGGTGCGGGAGGCAGGCACGGCATCGGCGTTCCAGATGCCGGCCAGGCCGGCGAGGCTCCCCAGCGTGCCGAGGCCGGGCTCGGCACGCGCGGCGAACGCGGCGACGGCGGGCCCCTGATCGACGCCGGGAGACCACCCGAGCGCCGATGCGACCAGCCACGGCAGCGCCGCCGTCGTCGACCCGGCCAGGCTCAGCGCGGCGCAGAACCACCGGGACCGGCCCGGGCCGGGGGCGGCGACGCAGGCCAGCGCGATCGCCGCCGCCATCATCAGGCCCGTCGGGGTCAGCCCGGCCACCGCGAGCCAGAAGGCCAACGCCCCGACACCCGACCCCGCGGACCGCAGCGAGAGCACGGCCGCCGCCACCCACGGGAGCGCGCCGTAGCCGACCAGCAGGCTCCAATGCCCTTGCAGAAGTCGTTCGGCGACGTAGGGGTTCCACACCGCGACGGTGGCCGCCACGCACTGGCCGGGCAGTCCGGCCTCGGGAAGCACCGACGTCACGAGGTGCGCGGCGCCCCAGCCGGCCAGCCACAGGCCGAGGATCAGCACTCCCTTGACCAGCACGCCGCCGTCCACCACGGACGAGGCGAGCGCGACGGCCACGTCCTGCGGCAGGGCACGCGGCGCGGCCTGCGTCAGGCCGAGTGTGGCATCGGTGAGATAGGAGCGCGGCGTCGACACCGCGTCGCGCAGCAGCAGATAACCCGGCCCGAGCAGCGGTGCGGTGACCGCCAGCGTGAGCACCAGCGCATAGGCCGGGGCCGCCAGCGAACGGACGCGGGAGATCAGACCGGTCGGTCCGGCGGCAGATCGGTGGGCCGCTGCGCGGGCAGCTTCTCGGTCTTGGCCTCCGCGCCGGGCACCGGCTCACCCTCGTCACCGCGGCCGCCGTAGAAGCGGCTGCTGGTGTCATCGAGGCCCGGGTCGATCAGGGTCGACTCGGCGCGCAGGCTGAACGAACCGAGCAGCGCGCCGCCGAGCAGGGCGACGATGCCCAGTGCGGTGAACGTGATCGGCAGGATGCGGCCCCACAGCGCCACCCGGTCGCGCTCGTCGGAGGCGGCGGCGACCTGGCTCTCCACCGATTCGTCGTTGGTGGTCACCGTGTAGTCGGCGAAGGTCACCTCGGGCTTGAGGGCCTCGCGTGCGTAGTAGTGGTAGCCCCGGTCGCTTTCCTTGACGATGGTGCCGGACACCGGGTCGACCCAGAACGTGCGCTGGGCGGCGTAGTACCGGGTCATCGTGATCAGTTCCTCGGGATCGCCCTCGAGCCCCCACAGGGCGGCGCGGGCGGTGACCTGGCTGTCGGCGTCGTCGTCGTACAGCGAGGCGTACTTGACGGGCTCGACGAGCTTGCCGTCGTTGTCGAAGCCGACGTTCTGCGTGAACTTGTAGGTGGTCAGCCCGTTGACGTCCTCTTCGCCGGCGTAGTTGGCGTCGTAGGCCTTCTGCGCGATCGGGTCGAAGTAGGGGTAGGTCTTCTTCTCCGTGTCGAACGGGAAGCGGTAGGCCAGGCCCTCGTGCGGCAGCGCGATGTTGGTGGGGGGGTTCTCATCCTCGATCGAGCGCGGTTTCTGCACGGCGCCGCCGGGGTTGGACTCGCTGGAGACCGCCTCGGCCGTCGCACGGTCGAGCGTCACGGTGTCGATCATCGCCAGGAGCAGACCGCGGTCGCCCTGCTGGTCCGAGCGACGGAGCGAGTCGCCGACCTGAAGGGTGACGACGTCGGCGTTGGCGGGCGATTCGACGCTGATCTGCTGCTGCATCACCAACGGGGTGTCTTTGTTGATGACGAACTTCTGCGTGCTCAGCGAGGCCGGATCGAAGACGTCACCGGTGCCGTCGCTGACCAGTGTGGTGTCGATGTCCAGGGGGATCTTGGAGATCTTGCCCTTGGTGTAAGTGGTGAGGAGCAGCGCTGCGATGAGCAGCGCGGCGCCCAGGCCCATGAGTCCGCACGCGGCAAACCTCAGCGCAACTGCGCGGTTCAATACCGTGTCTCCCTTCGCGCGCGGCAAAACCCGATCGAACCCTAACAGCACAAGTTAAGGCCGCCTCGGTGACGACGGGTTTGGCGGGACGCGAGGGGTACGCGGCTCAGGTGTCGAGCGTGATCGCAGCGACGGGGCAGACCTCCGCCGCGGCGGCGCCCTGACCGGCCAGGTCGCCGGTGAGAGGGCCCGACGTGCGCAGGATCGCGATGCCGTCGTCGTCGAGGTCGAAGAGGTCGGGTGCGGCCGCCAGGCACCGGCCGTGCCCTTCACACCGGTCGCGATCGATGTGAACCGTCATGTGGCGCTCCTTCTCATGCATTTGTCACCGGCGTGATCGGTTTCCGTCATTGCTGATGATTTCCTCAGAACATCTTGACTGAGGATACACGCGCATGTGACGATTTCATCAACTACTCGTGGAGGAGGGCAGCGCCATGTCGGTGACGCCGACCACCGACGTCCACAAGGACGCACACAGTGACTTGCACAGTGAGAAAGGCGCCCTGCGCGGCGAGCACTCTGGCCGTTCGCGGGACCCGGTCATCCGGGTCGCCGACATCGCGTGGCTGGAGTTCGACAAGCCCGACCTGGTGCGCGCGGAGGCCTTCGCGCGGGCGTTCGGATTCGGCATCGCTCTGCGCGATCCGCAGGAACTGCACCTGCGCGGCACCACAGCCGGCTCGCCGTGTGTGATCGTGCGGCGGGGGCAGCGCACTCGTTTCGCGGGGCTGGCGTTGCGAGCGGCCGACGAGGTCGACGTGCTGCGGCTGGCCGACAAGACGGGTGCCCCGGTGCATCGACTGCCGGAGACGATCGGAGGGGTGGCCGTAGCGCTGACCGACCCGAGCGGGATGGCAGTCAAGGTCGTTGCGGGAACGCTCGAGCTGCCCGAGCAACCCGCTCAACCGCCACAGATCCTCAACAACGGACCCGCCCGCCCCCGGATCAACGCGACCGTGCGTCCGCCGCGGGTGCCAACGCGCGTACAGCGGCTGGGCCATGTGGTGCTGCAGTCCACGACCTATCTGAAGACGTTGAACTGGTACCTCGACACCTTCGGGATGATCGTCAGCGACTTCCTGTTCTTCCCGGGTCAACGAGCACGTGGTCCGGCGATGAGTTTCATCCGGTGCGACCGCGGCGCCACCCCTGCCGATCACCACACTCTCGCCTTGGCGCTGGGGCCAGCCAACCAGTACGTGCATTCGGCGTATGAGGTCAGCGACCTGGACGCATTGGCCGCGGGCGGGGAGTACCTGCGCGAGCGCGGATACTTCCGGTCCTGGGGCATCGGCCGTCACATCCAGGGCAGCCAGTTGTTCGACTACTGGCGCGACCCCGACGGGTTCCTGGTCGAGCACTACGCCGACGGCGACATGTTCGACAACACGCTCGAACCCGGCTGGGCCCCGTTCACCGCATCGGGGCTGGCGCAGTGGGGACCGCCGGCGACGAAGGACTTCCTCGACGCCAGCCCCCGCGCCGCCCGCCACCAATTGACGTCCATGGTCACCGCGCTGCGCGGTGACAACGAATTCGATCTGAACCGTCTCGTCGGCCTGCTGAAAGTAGCGATCTCATGAGCACTTCCGTCCTGCGTACCTCCGAGGGCTGGTGGGTCCAGACCCCCGCCGGCGCCGCCCGTATCGCCACGTCGGCGACCACCACGGCCGAGCTGCTCGCCGACCGCGCGGCGATCGACGCGGCGGTCGACGCGGCCGCCGCCGGTGGCGACACCGTGCCTGTCGACGACCTCGAGCTGCTGTCTCCGGTGACGGCGCCGTGTCGGGTGATCGCGCAGATGACGAACTTCGAGTCCCACGTCAGAGATTCAGGCATGGACCCGAAGACGGTGCCGCTGACGTTCTTTCGCAAGTCGTCGGCGTCGATCACCGGGCCGTTCGGCGAGATCGTGCGCCCCGCGCACGTCGGGCTGCTGGATTACGAGGTCGAAATCGGCTTGGTCATCGGTCGCGACGTCCCGGCCGGATCGACGGTGACGGAGAACGATCTGCCCGGCATCATCGCGGGTCTGACGATCACCAACGACGTGTCCGCTCGCGACATCCAGCTCCCGCAAACCCAGTTCTACGAGGCGAAGTCGTACCCGACGTTCACCCCCGTCGGGCCGGCGCTGGTGCTCCTCGATGCCGCCGAGCTCGCCCGTTTCGGTGATCTGCGGTTGCGGTTGTCCGTGGGTGGCGAGGAACGCCAGAACTCCGTCGTCGAGGGCGACATGCTGTATCGGCCCCTGCAAGCGCTGCAGTCGTTGACGCGGTTCCAGGACCTGTCCGCCGGTGACCTGGTGCTCACCGGCACCCCGGCCGGCACCGCGTTGACGGCGCCGCCCAAGCCGATCGAGATGATCGGCAACCTGCTACCGCCTGCGGTCAAGTGGAAGGCGTTCTTCTCCCGGCAGGCCAAGAACCCGAAGTACCTGCAGCACGGTGACATCGTCGTGGCATCGGTGAGCACCGACGACGGAAAGATCGACCTGGGCACACAACGACTGTCGGTGCGCCACGCATGACCACCGAATCACTGTGGCCCGCAGCGCAATCACCAGACGATCTGCTAGCCATCGAGGAGATGCCGCTGGCGCGTCGCGGGCTCCCCGCGTCCACCTATGACGTCGTCCTGCGCGCCGCGCGGTTGTGGTCCGACCGAACCGCGGTCACCGTCCTGCCGGACGGGACCGACTTTCAAAGATCCGCGAGCCGAACGTTCGGGGAACTCGCCGCCAATGTCACGCGGGCGGCAAAAGCGTTGCACAGCTTGGGCGTTGGTCGACGTGATGCGGTGTTGCTGATCAGTCCCAACTGCGACGAGCTGATCACCGCGACGCTCGCCGCGCAGGCCACCGGCATCGCCGTACCGATCAACGGCTCGTTGTCGGCCGACCACGTGCTCGAGCTGGCCAGACTCTCTGGTGCGCGCGTATTGGTCACCGCTGCCCCGGAACTCGATCCGGCTGGTGTCGAACGCGCGGCGGCGCTGTCCCACGCGGGCCTGATCGACACCGTGGTCCTGGTGCGCCCCACGCTCGCAGACCTCACACCTGCGCCACCGCCGGAGGTGTCGGGCGCCGAGGTGCATCACCTGTCCACGCTGATCGAATCTCATGACGCCACGCCGCTGTCGGACGGGCTCGCCGAGGCGGGCGACCTCGCCGCGCTGTTTCACACCGGCGGAACCACCGGCATGCCGAAATTGGCTGCACACACCCACGGCAACGAAGTCGCCGACGCCTGGATGGTGGCCGTCAGCGCTGACCTCCCCGACGATGCCGTGGTTTTCGCGGGTCTGCCGCTGTTCCACGTCAACGCGCTGATCGTCACCCTGCTGGCGCCGTTGCTGCGTGGCCAGCCCGTGGTGTGGGCCGGCCCGCAGGGATATCGCGATGTGGGCCTGTACCAGAACTTCTGGCGGATCGTGGAGCATCATCGGTTGGCGGCGATGAGCGCCGTACCGACCGTCTATGCCGTGCTGTCCCAGATCCCGGTCGACGCCGACATCTCGACGCTGACCTCCGCGGTCTCGGGCGCCTCGGCGCTGCCCGACACCGTGCGTCAGGATTTCCTCGATGCCACGGGCGTCGCATTGGTCGAGGGCTACGGCCTCACCGAGGCCACCTGCGCCAGCGCCCGCAGCTTCGCCGATCACCCTCGACCCGGATCGGTGGGCCAACGGATGCCCTACCAGCAGGTGAAGGCCGTCGCGGTCAGTGAGGACGGCACCTGGACCGACCTGCCGGCGGGTCAGGTCGGCACGCTGGCCGTCACCGGGCCGACGGTCTTCCCCGGGTACGTCACCGCGCGCAGCGAGAACGGTTACGTGCTCGACGGGCGCGGTGCGTTGCGCGACGGCTGGCTCGACACCGGTGACCTCGGGTATGTCGACGTCGACGGTTTCGTCCACCTCGCGGGACGGGCCAAGGACCTCATCATCCGTGGCGGCCACAACATCGATCCCGCCGTGATCGAAGACGCGTTGCTGGCTCATCCGGACGTCACCGCCGCCGCCGCGGTGGCGCGCCCCGATACTCACTCGGGTGAGGTTCCCGTCGGGTTCGTGACCGTACGCCCGGGCGCTGCCGTCACCGCGGATGAGTTGGTATCGTTCGCCGCCGGGACGATCAGTGAACGCGCCGCAAAACCCAAGAGTGTCAGCATCATCGACTCGATACCCATGACCGATGTCGGCAAGCCCTACAAGGTGCCGCTACGTGCCGCAGCTGCCGAGCACGCACTCACTGAGGCGCTCGCCGGACAGGCAGGGGTGGTGCGAGTCACCGGCCGCGTCGCCGCGGGGGCTCCCACCGTCTCGATCGGTCTCGATCCGACCGCCGACCGCACCGCGGTGGAACGGCTGGTGAAGTCGTTCTCGGTGAACTACGAGATCGACGAGCAATGACGGGCACGACGGACAGCAGGACCCCCGAGCACGTCGCCGTGGTCGTCGTCGGCGGCGGCCCCACCGGGATCACCGCCGCCACCCTGCTCGCCCAGTACGGTGTCGACACCCTGGTGCTGGACCGATGGGCACAGGTGTATCCGCAGCCGCGTGCGGTCCACCTCGACGACGAGGTCTACCGCATCCTGGCCCGGCTCGGGGTGGCCGAGGAGTTCGCCGGCATCTCCCGCCCGGCCCACGGGCTGCGGCTGGTCGACCGCACCATGGCGGTGATGGCCGAGTTCCGTCGGGACACGGCGTTGACCCGCAACGGTTTTCCCGCCGCCAGCATGTTCGATCAACCCAAGCTCGAAGGGGTGCTCAGGGCGAATCTGGCGCGTCACCCGCGTGCGTGCTTCCGGGGTGACACGGAGGTGCTCGAGGTGGCTGCCGATGCGCGTCCGGTGCGTCTGCGGGTACGCGACCGGGTGTCCGGTGCGGAGTCGGTGATCACCGCCGACTTCGTACTCGGCTGCGACGGGGCCAACAGTCTGGTTCGCGCGGCAATCGGTACCCAGATGCGGAACCTGAAGTTCGAACAGCGCTGGCTGGTGATCGACATCGCGACCGAGGCAGACCTGCACCAGTGGGAGGGAGTGCACCAGGTCTGCGACAGCGATCGCGCCGGCACGTACATGAGGATCGGCGCCACCCGATATCGCTGGGAGTTCAGGCTTCTCGACCACGAATCGGTGGACGACTACGCGACCCTGGCCGCGGTACGCCCGCTGATCGCGCCGTGGACCCGCGGCGTCCCCGACACCGAGCTGCAGGTCATCCGCGTCGCGGAGTACACATTCCGCGCCCAGCTCGCCGACAGATGGCGGCGCGGCAACGTCTTCCTGCTCGGTGATGCCGCCCATCTGACCCCACCGTTCATCGGCCAGGGCATGGGCGCCGGGCTGCGCGACGCGATGAACCTGGCGTGGAAGATCGCCGGCGTACAGCGAGGTGACCTGTCACCCACGGTCCTCGACAGCTACGAGGCCGAGCGCCGCCCGCACGCGCGCCACATGATCGGATTGGCCCTCAACGTCGGGCGCGCCATGACCGCCGGCGGTCGCGTCGGTGCCGCCGTGCGGGCCCTCGTGCTGCCGCGACTGCCGCTGATACCCGGGCTCCGATCGAAGGTCACCGATTCACAGACCCCGGCGTTGCGCTCGTCGGCGCTGGTGCAGCGCACCCTCCGCACCCGTGGCATTGCGGGTCATCTCTGTCCGAACGTAGTGCTGGACAACGGCGTACGACTCGATGACGAACTCGGCTGCGGCTTCGGGCTGCTCTCCACCGTGGCGCCGACTCCGGCGCAGCGGGACATGGCAACTGACCGAGGCGCGCGAACGGTGTACGCGGAGCCGGGATCAGAGCTCGCCCGGTGGCTCGCCGACCACCACGTCACGGCGGCAGTGGTCCGTCCCGACCGCACCGTGATGACCGCGAGCCGCGACCTCGACACGGCATGCCGGGCGCTCACGCTGTTCCTCCCGGCCCACGCCCATCACGGAGAGGACTGACCACGTGTTCCGTCGCCCCTCGGCGGTGCCGGTCTATCGACCCGACATCTACACGCGCGCCGCCATTCTCGACCCCTACCCGCACTATCGCGCCCTGCGCGAGCTGGGGCCGGTGGTCTGGCTGCCGCGCCAGCGCCTCTACGCCCTACCCCGCTACGCGGAATGCAAGGCCACATTGCGCGACGACGGCGCCTATCTGTCCGGTCACGGCGTCGCGGCCAATCCGCTGACCAATCGGCTCTCCCGCGGCACGACGCTCAACAGCGACGGCGCCGAGCACGACCGGCGCCGCAAGCTCGTCGCCCACCGGTTGTTGCCGAGGGCACTGCGCGCGCTCGGTGACGACGTCGAGGCTCAGGCCCGGGTCCTCGTCGACGACGCGGTGCGGCGGGGCACCGTGGACGGCGTCGACGATCTGGCCACCGCGCTCCCGCTGGCCGTCGTGCCCGATCTGGTGGGCTGGCCCCGTGAGGAGCGAGCGCATCTACTCGACTGGGGTGCAGCGACGTTCGACATCCTCGGCCCGCTCAACGTCCAGGCGCTCAAAGCTCTGCCGCGTAGCCTGCAGATGCTGCGCTTCGCTCGTCGGGTGGTGCGGGACCGCAACGTGCTGTCCGGCAGCATGGCCCACGAACTGCTGGCCGCTGTCGACGAAGGCACGCTGAGCGCCGACGAGGTGCCGCCGCTGCTCATCGACTACATCGCGCCGTCACTCGACACCACGGTCAGCGCGATCTCCAGCGCCCTGCGCCTGTTCGCCACCCATCCCGAGCAGTGGCAGCTGCTCAGAGAAGAACCGCAGCGGTTGGCCAATGCGGTCAACGAGGTGGTGCGCTTCGAACCACCGCTGCGGGCTTTCGCCCGGAAAACGCTGAGCGAGAGAGACATCGGTGGCGTCACGATCCCGGCGGGCGCTCGGGTGCTGGTGCTGTACGCCTCGGCCAACCGTGACGAACGCGAATGGGATGCCCCCGATGCGTTCGACATCCGCAACGACGCCGGCCGCCACGTCGGATTCGGCAACGGCGCGCACGCCTGCGCCGGTCAGGGACTCGCCCGGCTGGAGACCACTGCGATGCTGCAGGCGCTGATCGACCGCGTCGAGCGCATCGAGCTGGTCGGCGAACCCACCTGGGCGGTCAACAACATCATCCATCGCCACGAGCACCTGCCGGTGCGGCTCGTCCCGAGCGCTTGAGAACCCGAGCCGACCACGTACCGGAAGGACCATGCCCATGCCTGAACCAGAAATCTTCGATGTCATCGTCGTCGGTTTCGGCCCGTCGGGAGCTGCCGCAGCCAATGCCGCGGGCGCGCTCGGTCTGCGCACGTTGGTCGTGGAACGCGATCTGGCGATCTTCGACCGCCAGCGCGCCATCGCACTCGACGACGAAGCACTGCGGGTCATACGTGGACTCGGCTTGTTCGATGAGGTCACCGCCCACATGCACCTCGGCGTGACGGCCCGGTTCGTGGGCGTCGACGGAAAGCCCTTCCTGTCCACGCCCTCGGGCCCAACGAGCTACACCGGTTACCCATTGGCCAATTTCTTCCACCAACCCGCACTGGAACACGCTCTGCGCGAGGGTCTGGAGCGATTCTCCTGCGTGCAGATCAGGCCAGGGCAGACCGCGTCGTTACTCGAACAAGGCGAGCATGCGGTGACTCTGCAGTTGACCGATGAACAGGGCAACACGGACCTCGTCAGCGGGCGGTACGTGCTTGCTTGCGACGGAGGCAGCAGCCCCTTGCGTAAGCAGCTCGGAGTACCGTTTGCGGGCAGCTCGTATGCCGAACAGTGGATGGACGTCCAGGCGCGCGTCAAACGCCCGCTGCACCGCCCCCCTCACTTCGACTTCGTCTGCTCCCCGGAGCGTCCCGGGGTCAGGTGCCCGTGCCCGGGCGGTTACTACCGGTGGGAGTGGCGCATCAACCCCGGGGAAGACGCCGATGCCATGCTCAGCGAGGACAACATCTGGCGAATGCTGGCCGCCGAAGGCGTCACTCCCGACGACATCGAGATCGCGCGGACATGGTCCTACACCTTCCACGTGCGTAAGGCGCAGCGGTGGCGGGTCGGACGGATTCTCCTACTGGGTGACGCCGCCCATGTCATGCCGCCCTTTGCCGGGCAGGGGATCTCGGGTGCCTTCCGCGACGCGGCCAACGTGGTGTGGAAGATCGACGCCGTCATTCGGGGCCGCGCCAGCGACACGCTGCTCGACACATATCAAACTGAACGCGAGCCGCATCACGACGCCATGACCCACCGCGCGGTGACATTCGGCAAAGTGGTCATGACCGCACGGCCTTCTGTTGCCCGGTTACGCGACAAGGCGCTGCGGACGGTGACCCGAATCCCCGGAGTGATGGCGGCGCTGGTGCGCCGCGTCGGCGCACCGACCCCGTTGGGACCCGGATGCCTTGCGGCACAACGTCACAACGAGTTGATCGGATACCTCGTCACCCCGGCACGGGTCGCATTGCCCGGTGTCCGATCGGTCTACATCGACGACGCCCTCGGGACCGGCTGGGCCATCCTCGGGCTCGACGTGGACCCGCGCGACACCATGAGTGAGACCACAGCGCAGGCATGGGAACGCGTCGGGGCTCGGTTTCTCACGATCCGCCTAGGGACATCTGTGGTGCAGCGTGACGAGATCGGTGATCCAGCGGGGCAACTGTGGGACGCCATGGTCGCCCACAGGGCCAACTATCTCGTGGTGCGACCCGACAGGTATGTCTATGCAGCTACCGAACACGGGTACGAGATCGGTACACCGATGTTCGCCTCCTCCGAACGTCCGCACAGAGCGCCGGTGCACTACCTCGACCGATCCACAGGTTAGCGGCCCGAGAATGACGACGATCTACGTCGCCGTATCGGTCATGTACGCGCTGATGTGTCTCATACCGGCCGCGATGAAATTGAGCGGTACGGAGAAGATGCGTATCGCCGCGCAGCACCTCGACATCGCGTGGCCGCGGTACCGGCTGATCGGCGTACTGGAGCTGGCTGCAGCTGCTGGAGTGATGATCGGCGTGTTCGCCTCTCCCGCAGGGTTACTCGCGGCAATCGGCATGGCTGTGCTGCTGATCGGAGCCGTGATCGTGCACCTTCGCGCCGGGGACACCATCGGTGACTACGCCGCAGCTCTGCTGTTCCTCGCCGCCTCGGTGGGTTACCTCGCGGTGTGGGTGAGCGCGGCACCTCGACCATGACACCTGCCGCGCCAGAAGGAGCATTGCAATGTCCGCCCGGTCACACCACCCTTGCCGGCCGTGATGCAGAACTGCCCACCACGCGGGCAGTGAGCCGCACGTTCGGTATCCGCGCGGTCTATGCCGGCGTCATCGACCGCCACAGTCGCTGCTACTGCGGCTCGTCCCCGCCTGACCCGCTGTCGGATGCTGCAGCCGAGATTGCTGTCAGGGTCGTCCGCGCGACCCTGAACGCAATCTCGCACACAACACCCAGCAAGGGCGCGTCCCGCCCTGTGCCTGGTGCCACCGTCGGGTCCGGCAGACTGGTCGCCGTGACGTCCCCGCAGTCGGCAGAAGTCGGCGGCAGGCGCAGCTTCCTGCCCGCCGTCGAAGGTCTGCGCGCCTGCGCGGCCATCGGCGTCGTCGTCACCCACGTCGCGTTCCAGACCGGGCACACCACCGGCGTCACCGGCCGGCTGCTCGGCCGTTTCGACCTGGCGGTCGCCGTGTTCTTCGCGCTGTCGGGCTTCCTGCTGTGGCGCGGCCACGCTGCCGCCGCCCGCGGGCTGCGACAACGCCCCGCCACCTCCCACTATCTGCGATCCCGCTTCGTCCGGATCATGCCGGGCTACCTCGTCGCCGTCGTGGTGATCCTCACCCTGCTGCCCGACGCCAAGGCCGACGCCACGGTGTGGCTGTCCAACCTGACGCTGACCCAGATCTACGTGCCGCTGACGCTGACAGCCGGGCTGACGCAGATGTGGAGCCTGTCGGTGGAGGTCGCGTTCTACATCGCGCTGCCGTTCCTGGCTCTTCTGGTGCGCCGGGTCCCGGTCCGTGCCCGCATCCCGGTCATCGTCGCCGCCGCCGTCGCGAGCCTGTTCTGGGTGCGCATCCCGTTCGATCCCGACTCCGGGCACAACCTGTGGAACTGGCCGCCGGCGTTCTTCTCCTGGTTCGCCGCGGGCATGGTGCTCGCCGAGCTGACCGTCTCGCCGGTGGGCCTGGCGCACCGCATGGCGCGACACCGGGTGCTGACGGGTGGCATCGCGGTGGCCGCGTTCCTGGTGGCGGCCTCGCCGCTGGCCGGCAGGGAGGGTCTGCAGTTCGGCACGATCGGCCAGGTCACGATGAAGACCGCGATGGGCGCGATCGTGGCGGGTGCGCTGCTGGCGCCGCTGGTGCTCGACCGGCCCGACACCCCACACCGGCTGCTCGGGCACCCGGTCATGGTGACGCTGGGCCGCTGGTCCTACGGCCTGTTCGTATGGCATCTGGCTGCGCTGGCGATGGTGTTCCCGATGCTGGGGGAGTTCGCGTTCAACGGCCACTTCCTGCCGGTGCTGCTGCTGACCGTGGGCTTCGGGTTCGCGATCGCCGCCGTCAGCTACGCCCTGGTCGAATCACCGTGCCGCAATGCGTTGCGACGCTGGGAGCGGCGCAACGACCCCACGCCGCTGGACAGTGCGGTCGACGACGTCACCGAGCCTGCCGTCGCACGCTAGTCCGATTGCGCGGCCCGCGCGGCGACCTCGTCGCGCACCGCCGACCTGCGTGCCTTGCCCGCATCGTCGCGCAGCGGCCGATCCACGAACTCGATGGTGCGCGGCATCTTGTAGGGCGCGAGCCGCTCGGCCAGGAACACTGCGACCTCGTCGGTATCCAGCCCCGGCGCCTGCACCAGAACGTAGGGCACCTGCCCCAGATCCTCGTCCGGGACGCCGACCGCGAGGCTGGACAGCACGCCGGGATGCTCGGCCAACGCCGACTCGATCTCCGCCGGGTAGACGTTGCGGCCGCCGACGGTGAACATGTCGACGCGACGGTCGGTGAGGTAGAGGAAACCGTCGGCGTCGAAGTAGCCCAGATCGCCCAGTGACTCCCAGCCGTCGCGGCTCTTGGCGGTGCTACCCACATACCGGTAGGTGGGCGCCGAACCCGGGTTGCGGCGCATGTAGATCTCGCCGGGCACCCCGGGCGGGCAGTCGTTGCCGTCGTCGTCGAGCACCCGCATCGCCCCGGCGACCACCACCCCGACCGAGCCCGGATGCTGCAACCACTGCTCACCGTTGATGAACGTCAGCGCCTGTAACTCGGTGCCCCCGTACAGCTCCCAGACCGCCTGCGGCCCCAGCAGATCGATCCAGGCGCGCTTGACCGCCGGCGGACACGGCGCCGCGAGATGCCAGAACCGGCGGATCGACGACAGGTCGTAGGCATCGGGGTTCTCCCGGTACACCGGCAGCAGGCGCTGCATGATGGTCGGCACCGTGGTCAGGAACGTCACCCGGTGCTCGGTGACCAGTCGCAGGAATTCCCCGGGCTCGAACCGCGGCATGACGACCAGGTGATGTCCCTGCAGGAGGCCCACCGCGAAGGTCGTGAATCCGGTGTTGTGGCTGAGCGGCACCGAGATCAGCGAGACATCGCCGGGCTCGGCCCCCAGCGGGGTGCCGATCGTGGCCGGAATCCGACTGTCGCCCCCGGCCTCGATCAGCTTGGGTCGTCCGGTGCTGCCGCCCGAGGCCATCGACTTCCACACCGGTGACACCGACTCCGGCAGAGGTGCATCCGAAAATCCCTGCGCCACATCGATCGTCGTGTCGATCGTGACGCCGGTCGGGTCGGGCCGGCCGATCAGCACGGCCGGGCGGCGCAGTTGCAGCAGCGCAGCCAGCTCGGCGTCGGGTAGCCGAGCCGACAGCGGTTGAGGTACCGCGCCCAGCTTCCAGCAGGCCAGCACCGCATAGACCCAGTCCAGCGAGTTCGGCAGCACGATCGTCACGTAGTCGCCGACGCCGACACCCATCGATGCCAGACCGCGCGCCAGCCGGTTGGTGGCCGCGTCCAGGTCGGCCCGGGAGATGGTGACCCCGGCGCATGTCACGGCGGGCGCATCCGGTTCCTGGGCGGCGAGCGCCGAGACCTGGGTACTGATCGGGGGGACGGCAGAGCTCATGTCAGGCATTGTGCGGGGCGGACGTGTCCCCGCGGCGGGGAACCGCGGAGACCGCGACGGCCACGACGGAGAGCAACGCCAGGAACTGTACCCACGGCGAGTGGCCGACATACCCGTCGACCGAGCGCCACGGGTGCGTGCTGAGCACCGCGCCCGCCACCGTCAGGCCTCCGGCGGCCGCCGCGACGGTGACCTTGTCCCAGAATGACTCTCGGCCTCGCAGCAGGAAGCGCGCGGTGAACGCGCCCGCCATCGGAACGGCGCCGACAGGACCTGCGATCACCGTCGCGGCCACCGTCGCGGCGATCCCGACGGCGACCAGGCCCGGTGACCACGGTTGCGCGGGCGGGCCGGGTGCCCGGCGCCGACGCACCGGGATGAGAGCCAGCGCGGCCAGGAGCGGCAGCAACGCCAGCCCGCCGACCAGACCGGCCCGGTACGGGGTGTTGGCGGTGAACTCCAGCGTCACCGCACCGCCGGCGCCCGGCGGCAGTAGCCAGCCCTGCTGCCAGCCGTTGACGGTGATGGCGCGCAGCGTCGTTCCGTCCGGTCCGCGGGCCGACCAACCGGGGTTGATGCTCTCGGGCACCACCAGGACCCGTTCCCGGTCCGACGGCGCGACGCCCACCTGCCGGCGATCGTTGGCCCAGTGCTTGGTGTCGACGGATTGCTCTGCCGCGGAGCGTATCTCGCCGGATTGCGGCGTAGCGAGCGCGACGCCGTCGACGACGAGAGCGGGACCGGGGCTGATCACCAGCTCCTGCTGTCCCGCGGGTAGCGCGATGGGCCCGGTGCGACAGGGCTGCGCCGGTATGGGGGCGTCTGAGAGCAGGGCGCCGACGGTGGTGCGGACGGAGGTCTGGATGAACTGTCCGGCGACGGCGATGATCGGGCCCTGGCCGCACCCGAGCGTCACGGCGCGGCTGCGGTTGGCGGTCGCATCGGCGGCACCGATCGGCCGGCCCCGCGGATCCAGGGCGACGACCTCGGCCAGACCCGGCGGCTTGAGCTGATCGAAACCCAGTGCGGTGCGGTCGATCACGTCGTGCCAGTCGAGAAGGGAGATCGTGATCGTGTCGGTCACCTGGGTTTTCAGCCGCAGCGTCTCGGTGCCGTCGGTGAGGCGACGCACTTCGGGTCCGTCACCCAGGTCGACGGCGATCAACGTCGGGTGCGCAGGCAGCGTCGATTCGCTCGGCGTCACCCGCAGAGACGAAACGGGCTGTGCTGAGGGCAATTTGAGCACCAGGGTGGCGGGGGAGCGGGGTTGGGTCACCCGCTGGGGTGCTGTCCAGGAGGTAGTGGGGTCACCGTCGGTGGCCGCGTACGCCGAACCCTGTACGTCGATCAGGTCGGAGTCGCCCCCGGCGCGGGTGGTGTCCGGCTCGGCGATCAGGTCGGCGAGTTTCGGACCCTGGCGGGCCCGCACCCACACCGTCGGGGTGACCTCCGTCGGGCTCGGCACCGTGAGCGTGCGGCTCAGGTTGACCGGCTCCTCGGAGGCCAGCGCCATCGCGGCTGCGCACCGCAGGCCGGTGCCGCTCGCGGCGCAGCCGAGACGGCCCAGCAGTTCTGTACCCAGATCCCATTGCGCCACAGCGGAACCAGCCGGTGGACCGGGCACCCCGACGGTGTGGCGCAGATTGACCGGATGGGCGAAGCCGTTCGCGTCGTACTGGGTGACCGACAGGTCGGTGATGCCGAACTGCACGCCAGGGGCACCGTCGTCGGTGGCGACGGCGGTGATCCGCACCCACGGCGATTCGCCGTACGGCAGCGCGACAGTGAGGGGCTTGCCCGGCTCGTCGAACCGCACGGTGCTGGTGCCGGTCACCGTCGACACCTCGACACGACGGACCTGCGCGCCGAGCGCGGTGGCGCTCGGGGTCAACGTCAGGGTCGCGTTGGTGACCGGATGGTCGAAGTCGATCTGCAGCCACTGCCCGATCGCGCTCTGCAGCGAATTGGACACCCAGCTGGTCGACGAGTCGCCGTCGATCGCCGCGGGCGGTGCCGTGGCCGGTGAGACATTCGGTAGCGCAGTGGAATCCGAGGCCGCACTCGACACCGTGATCCGGCCGCCGGCCCACGCCCCCTCGACGGGCGTGGCGCCCCGCGACGGGTAATCGGGCACCCGATTGAAGGTGTTCCGGGCATCGCCGGGGGCGCGGACCGCCGAACTGTGGTCGTCGACCCGCCCGTAGTCGGTCTCCCGCGCCATCGGGGTGTCGGTGACCGTGACGAGCGGGGCCGTCAACCCGGCGCGCAACGCATCCTGGGTCAGCAGGGCCGGGCCGAGCGGGGGCCGGCCGGTCAGGCGACGCCGCTCGTCGAGGCGCAGTAGTGATTCCGGGGCACCGTCGACGCGCGGCATGGCGTCGGCGTCGACGACGTAGGGTGCCATCGCGTCCGGGGGCCCCGCGACGCGGTAGATCTCGACGGCCGGATAGCGGGGCCGCAACCCGCTGTCGGTGATGAAGCCCTCCAGGGTGCCCGGACCCACCGGGTCGCCGAACTCGGCGACCTTGGTCAACCCGGGAGAGCCGTCGATGGCGCGGTGCACCAGGATCGGGCGCGCCGACCGGCTGTCCTGATCCAGGTCGTTGCGCACCACCACATAGGAAATGCCCTGTCGGACAAGAGTGTCGGCGAGACCCGCCGACGGCCGGCCGGAGGCGAAGAGTCGCTGCACCGAATCGAGTGCCCGGATCGTCTCCGGCGGTGTCAGCGGGATGGAGTCGCGTACACCCCATGCGCTGTCGCCGAGTACCTGCAGCGGCTCGTCGTGGCTGTTGCCCCACACCTGCGTGGCGAACGGCGCGCCCGGGGCGACCAGGACGCGGCCCCCGGCGTCGTGGTCGTCCAGCCATGCCGCCGTGTCGTGCCAGTACTGCGGGATCGCGTCGAAGGTCCCCGGCGGCGTCAGCCGACCCGTCCACGCCAGCGACGTCGCCGCGACCAGCGCCGCCAGCACCACGACACCGACGGCGACCCGCTTGTCGTCCTCCAGATGGGCGAACGCACGCCGCCACACCGGCCGCGGCACGCTGCCCGGCAGCGGAATCCGCCCCAGCAGGTGCGCGATCCCGAGCGCGAGGGGCAGCCGCAGCAGCGGCTCGAGCTTGTGCAGGTTGCGCAGCGGGGTGCCGTCACCGTCGAGGAACGCCTGCACCTGCAGTGCGATCGGCGAACCGAGCCCGCCCGAATACCCGGCGGCCAAAAGGACCACGCCGACCAGCAGCATCGTCACCAGCCGCCCCCTGGCCGGCATGCTGCGCAACGCCAGGCCCGCCAGGCCACCCGCCGCGACCAACGTCGTCGCCAGCACGGCCGCCGAACCCGTCACCAGCGTCGACCCCGCGGTCGCGGTCGGCGCCACGTACGGGGTCCACGCGCCCGTGCCGCGCAGCATCTCGGTCAGCGACATCCACTGGGTCGTCACCCCCGACGACTCGATGAAGTCGAGGAACGGCGGGCTGATGCGGCCCAGCTGCAACAGCGCGACCACCCACCACGCCACCGCGAGCGCCACGCACGGCAGCCACCACGCCACGAACCGCCGCCACGTCGGACCCGGCCGATGGCACGCCAGCCACACCACGGCGCACAGGCACGCCGTCAACGTCGCGACCGCGTTGACCGCGCCCATCAACGCGACCGCCATCGCCGAGCGGGCCGCCAACAGACGCACCCGCGAGTCCCCCTGAAGCGCGAGGATCACCGGCAGCAGCACCCACGGCGCCACCATCATCGGCAGCGTCTCCGACGAGATCGCCCCGATCGTCGTCAGCACCCGCGGCGACAGCGCGAACGCCAGCGCGCCGATCACCCGCGAGGTCGTCGTGCCGATCCCCAGGGCTTCGGCGACACGCAGCAGCCCCCAGAACCCGGCGACCAGCAGCAGCGCCCACCACAGCCGCTGGGTGATCCAGCCCGGCACCCCGAGCAGGTCACCGGCGAGGAAGAACGTGCCGTGCGGGAACAGATAGCCGTACGCCTGGTTCTGTGCCTGCCCGAAAGGCAGCTCGCTGTTCCACAGCGTGAACGCCCGCGTCAGGAAACGCAGCGGATTGGCGGTGAGATCGAGCTTGGTGTCCGGAGAGACCTGGCCGGGGGACTGGGCGAACGTCAGGACCAGCGCTGCCGCAGCGGCCACCCACAACCAGCGCCGCGACAGCGGCTGGGTTGTCGGCTCAGCTACGGTCGCCGTACTCGACCCTGTTGAGCACCGAGGACGCAGGATCGCCCGCCTGCAGAGGGGGCCTGGTGTCCTGCTGGACCATCAGCGTGACCCCGAACACGGCCGCCGCGCCCAACAGCAGGCCGACGACGACGCTCGCCGCCGCAGGTACCACGAACCGATCCATGGGCCACAAACTAGCACGGGCAGCTCTACAGCTCCGGGGGCACGATGAGCACCGGCCGGTGCCCCCGGCGCCGCACGTGGTCGGCGACGCTGGACTGCACGAGCGAACGAAAACCGGTGATCGCGCGCGTCCCGGTGACGATCAGATCGGCGTCGACGTCGTCGGCTGCGGCGATGATCGTCGCCCACACCGTCGAGGTCAGCGCAGCGCACATCGGTTCCGCAGGCAATCCCGCGGCCGCCGCGAGCGCGACACCGTCGCCGTTGGTGCGCTGCGCCTCGGCCAGCGCGATGTCGATCTCGTCGACCGCCGGCGGATCGGGTGGCCCGTCCAAGTCGTAGGCCACCGGCGGCGAGCCACGGTCGATCGGCGTCCACACCGTCAGCACCACCGCGCGATCGACGGTCAGGAACCGGCTGGCGTGCTCCACCGCGCGGCGTGCCGTCGGAGAGCCGTCGAACGCGATGAGCACGACGGTCTCCTCGCCCGGCATCTCTCCTCCTCGCGCGTGTTGCCCCTCAGACTATGGCTGGGGCACACCTTGCGGTTAGGGTCGAGTCCCATGGTTGTTTCGAGAAGCGCGTTCAGGGCCGTGACCGGGATGCTCGCGACATCGGTGCTGCTGGCCGGGTGCGCCTCTTCGGACCCCAACCCGCCGTCTGATTCCCCCACCGCCGCGACCATCGCCCAGGCCGCCGGTCCGATGCCCGGCACCGCGCCGGCGCCGCAGGCCCCCGCGCTGGCGTGTGGTGATCCCGCCGCGGCGGTCGCCGCCATGTCGGTCCGCGACAAGCTGGCCCAGTTGCTGATGGTCGGCGTGACCGGTGCGGCCGACGCCCGCGCCGTCGTCGACAGCCAGCACGTCGGCGGCATCATGGTCGGCAGCTGGACCGATCTGTCGATGCTCTCCGACGGCTCACTCGCCGACATCGCCGCCAACGCCGGACCGCTGCCACTGGCGGTCAGCGTGGACGAGGAGGGCGGCCGGGTGTCCCGGCTCGCGAAGGTGATCGGCAGTCAGCCCGCCCCGCGGACGCTGGCCGCGACCGAGACGCCCGAGCAGGTCTACCAGATCGCCCTCGACCGGGGACGCAAGATGCGCGGGCTGGGCTTCACCGTCGACTTCGCGCCCGTCGTCGACGTCACCGACGCCCCCGACGACACCGTGATCGGCGACCGCTCCTTCGGCGCGGACCCCGCGACCGTCACCGACTACGCCGGCGCCTACGCGCGCGGATTGCGCGACGCGGGGTTGCTGCCGGTGCTCAAGCACTTCCCCGGCCACGGCCACGGCTCCGGGGACTCGCACGCGGGCAGCGTGGTCACGCCGCCGCTGGCGGATCTGCAGGCCAACGACCTGGTGCCCTATCGGACGCTGACGACGCAGGGCCCGGTTGCCGTGATGGTCGGCCACATGGAGGTGCCGGGCCTGACGGGCAGCGAACCGGCCAGCCTCAGCCCTGCCGCCTACGCCCTGCTGCGCTCGGGTGACTACGGCGGCCCGCCGTTCGGTGGCGTGGTCTTCACCGACGACCTGTCCAGCATGAAGGCCATCTCCGACCGGTTCGGCGTCGCCGACGCGGTGTTGCGGTCCCTGCAGGCCGGCGCCGACGTGGCGCTGTGGATCACCACGGGCGAGGTGCCCGCCGTGCTCGACCGGCTGGAGAAGGCCGTCGCGGCAGGTGAACTGTCCCAGGCGGCGGTCGACGCGTCGGTCACCAGACTGGCCGCGATGAAGGGGCCCTCACCGCGCTGCGGCGGCTGATTCGTCAGCCAGTGCTTACCCTGTGTTGGTAAGCACGTTGGCGGAAATTCGGGGAAAGGCGCGTCATGGCAGGTGGTACCAAGCGCTTGCCCCGCGCCGTCCGCGAGCAGCAGATGCTCGATGCGGCTGTGCAGATCTTCTCGGTGAACGGCTACCACGAGACGTCGATGGACGCGATCGCCGCCGAGGCGCAGATCAGCAAGCCCATGCTGTACCTGTACTACGGCTCCAAGGAGGAGCTGTTCGGCGCGTGCCTGGATCGCGAGCTGGGCCGGTTCGTCGACGAGGTGCGCGACAAGATCGACTTCACCGATCCGCCCAAGGAACTGCTCCGCAGCGCGGTGCTGGCGTTCCTCAAGTACATCGACGAGAACCGCTCGTCGTGGATGGTGCTCTACACCCAGGCGACCAGTTCGCAGCGCTTCGCCCACACCGTGCGCGAGGGGCGCGAGCGGATCATCGAACTGGTCGGCCGGCTGTTGCGCTCCGGCACCCGATTCCCCGGGCCCGACACCGATTTCGACATGATGGCCGTCGCGCTCGTAGGTGCCGGTGAGGCCGTGGCCTCGCGGGTGAGCACCGGCGACGCCGACGTCGACGAGGCCGCGGCACTGATGATCGACCTGTTCTGGCTGGGCCTGAAGGGAGCTCCGGCACCGTCGGAGGCACCGTCAGAGGCCGTGTCCGATGCCGAAGCCGTATCCCAGGCCTGACCCCATCAGGCCGGCGTGACCGTGCCCGTCAGGTGCGGGTGCCCCTTGGTCAGATGCCGCAGCGTCAACTCCCACCCGTCGCCGTGCCGGTCCGCGTACAGCCCGGCCTTGGCCGGCAGCACGACGGGTTTGGCGAACTTCACCGAGTAGTTGACCGCGTCGGGAAGCTGGCCCTCGATGTTCGCCAGAACTGCTGCAGCGCTCAACATTCCGTGCGCGATGACGGTCGGGAAGCCGAACAGTCTGGCCGCGACGGCGTTGGTGTGGATCGGATTGTGATCCCCGCCCACCGACGCGTAGTGCCGGATCTGACCGGGCGTCATCGACAGCACCGCGTTGGGGGGACCCAACTTCGGCTGCTTGGCCGGCGGCGGCTTCGGCTCGTCGGACAGGCTGGTGCGCTGCTGATGCAGGAACGTGGTCACCTGATGCCAGGCCGTCTCGTTGCCGACCTTGACGTCGGTGATCACGTCGACCAGCAGCCCGCGCCGATGCTCCCGCATGTTCTCGGCGTGCACCGCCGCCGACACGGTGTCGGTCACCGCGATCGGGCGGTACTGCGTGATGTGGTTCTCCACGTGCACCGAACCCATGGCGGCGAACGGGAAGTCGAATCCGGTGATCAGTGCCATCACCGTCGGGAACGTCAACGCGAACGGATAGGTCAACGGCACCGTGTTCGAGAACCGCAGTCCGGTGACGTTCGCGTAGGCCGACACGTGAGCGGGGTCGATGCTCAACTCGTCGACGGTCAGCCGACGCTCGGGCAGAGTGTTCCCGCGCGGGACGAACGGCAGTGCGCCCGCGGCGGCCAGAACCAGGTTGCGCAGCCCCGAGGGCTGCCCGCCCTCGCTCATGCGCCCAGCAGTGCTTGGCCGCACACGCGGATCGTGTTGCCCGTCACGGCATTCGACGCCGGGCTCGCGAAGTAGGCGATGGCTTCGGCCACGTCCACGGGCTGACCGCCCTGGAACAGCGAGTTGAGCCTTCGTCCCACCTCACGGGTGGCCAGCGGGATCGCGTCGGTCATCTTGGTCTCGATGAACCCGGGCGCGATCGCGTTGATCGTGATGTTCTTCTCGCCGAACTGGGGGGCCAGCGCGTCGGTCAGGCCGATCATGCCGGCCTTGGTGGCGGCATAGTTCGTCTGCCCGCGGTTGCCTGCGATGCCGGCCATCGAGGAGAGCCCGACGATGCGGCCGCCCTCGCCGATCGTGCCGTTGCCCACCAGGCCTTCGGCCAGGCGAAGGGGCGCAAGCAGATTCACCGCGATCACGGAGTCCCACCGGCCCTCGTCCATGTTGGCCAGCAGCTTGTCCTGGGTGATACCGGCGTTGTTGACCAGGATGTCGAGCGTCCCGCCGTAGTGCTCCTTGACGTGCTCGGTGATGCGGTCCACGGCGTCGGCGGCGGTGACGTCGAGCGTCAGCGCCGTGCCGCCGATCTTGGTGGCGAGCTCAGCCAGCGGCTCAGCCGCCCCGTCGACATCCACGGCGATGACCTTCGCGCCGTCGCGCGCGAACACCTCGGCGATCGTCGCGCCGATTCCGCGCGCGGCACCGGTGACCACCGCGACCTTGCCGTCGAGCGGCTTGTCCCAATCGGCGGGCGGGGTGGCGTCGGCCGCGCCGACGCGGAACACCTGTGCGTCCACGTAGGCCGACTTCCCCGACAGCAGGAAGCGCAGCGTCGACTCGAGGCCGGTGGCCGCGGGCTTGGCGTCCGGGTGCAGATAGACCAGGCCGATGGTGGCGCCGTTGCGCAGCTCCTTGCCCAGCGAGCGGGTGAAACCCTCCAGCGCGCGCTGGCAGGTCCGCTCGTGTACGTCGCCGATCTCTTCCGGAGTGGTGCCGATGACGACGACCCGGCCCGAGTGGCCCAGGTTGCGCAGCAGCGGGGTGAAGAACTCGTAGAGGGCCTTGAGGCCTTCCGGCTGGGTGATGCCGGTGGCGTCGAAGACCAGACCGCCGAACTTGTCCGCCCAGCGACCGCCGAGATTGTTCACCACCAGGTCGTAGTCCTCGGCCAGCGCGGCGCGCAGCGGCTCGACCACGCGGCCCTCGCCGCCGATCAGCAGAGCGCCCGCCAGCGGCGGCTCACCGGCCTTGTAGCGGCGCAGCGGTTCGGGCTGCGGCACGCCCAGCTGCTTGGCCAGGAAGGACCCCGGTCCGGAGTTGACGACTTGGGAAAGAAGATCGGAAGCCACGGCGCAACCTTTCGAGAATCCGGGTACATGTCGTTCGACGGGTGGGGATTACCCAGCACTGTCGTATCCATCACGAACTTACTCCAGAGTAAGAACGGTGGGTAGTATGACCCTCGACACCTAACATCCTCGCGACGCCGGGAGGCAACGTGGCCGACAGCAAGACAACCCGACGGGTAGCCATCCTCGGAGGCAACCGGATCCCGTTCGCGCGCTCGGACGGCGCGTACGCGAACGCGTCCAACCAGGACATGTTCACCGCCGTCCTCGACGGACTGGCCGAGCGGTTCGACCTCAAGGGCCAGGCGCTGGACGCAGTGATCGGCGGCGCGGTGCTCAAGCACAGCCGTGACTTCAACCTGATGCGCGAGTGCGTGCTGGGCAGTTCGCTGTCCTCCTACACGCCCGCGTTCGACCTGCAGCAGGCCTGCGGCACCGGCCTGCAGGCCGCGATCGCCGCCGCGGACGGCGTGGCGGCCGGCCGCTACGAGGTGGCTGCCGCGGGCGGTGTGGACACCGCTTCCGACGCGCCGATCGCCCTCGGCGACGACCTGCGCTCGGTGCTGCTGAGCCTGCGCCGGGCCAAGTCCAACGTCGACCGCCTCAAGCTGGTGGGCAAGCTGCCCGCCGCGGTGGGCATCGAGATCCCCGTCAACAGTGAGCCGCGCACCGGCATGTCGATGGGTGAGCACGCCGCGGTGACCGCCAAGGAGATGGGCGTCAAGCGCGTCGACCAGGACGAGCTGGCCGCTGCGAGCCACCGCAACATGGCGGCCGCCTACGATCGGGGCTTCTTCGACGACCTGGTCAGCCCGTTCCTCGGGCTCTACCGAGACAACAACCTGCGGCCCGACTCGTCGCCGGAGAAGCTCGCCAAGCTCAAGCCCGTCTTCGGCGTCCGCAACGGCGACGCGACGATGACGGCCGGTAACTCGACCCCGCTGACCGACGGCGCGTCGGTGGCTCTGCTGGCGTCGGAGGAGTGGGCGTCGGCGCGGAACATCCCGGTGCTGGCCTACTTTGTCGACGGCCAGACCGCTGCGGTCGACTACGTCAACGGCCGCGACGGCCTGCTGATGGCGCCGACGTACGCGGTGCCGAAGCTGCTGGCTCGTAACGGGCTGACGCTGCAGGACTTCGACTTCTACGAGATCCACGAGGCGTTCGCGTCGGTGGTGCTGGCCACGCTGGCGGCCTGGGAGTCCGAGGAGTACTGCAAGGAGCGCCTCGGCCTGGACGCTGCGCTGGGCTCCATCGACCGCTCGAAGCTCAATGTCAACGGCTCGTCGCTGGCGGCGGGGCATCCGTTCGCGGCGACGGGTGGGCGCATCGTGGCGCAGCTGGCCAAGCAGCTCGCGGAGAAGAAGGCCGAAACGGGCCAGCCGGTCCGTGGTCTGATCTCGGTGTGTGCCGCGGGCGGCCAGGGCGTGACGGCGATCCTGGAGGCCTAGCTGGACCGGCCGTCGAGCCACTTGGCGATCGCGGCGACGGCGTCGCGGAAGAAGATGCGGTAGGGCCGGTCGGCCACGTAGCCGATGTGCGGCGTGGCCGTAACGGTGGGCAGAGTGCGTAACGGGTGCCCCGCGGGCAGCGGCTCGGTGTCGAAGACATCGAGACCGGCGCCGGCGATGACACCCGAGTTCAGCGCCTCGATCAGCGCGGCTTCGTCGACGATCGGTCCGCGCGAGGTGTTGATCAGCAGGGCAGTCGGCTTCATCGCGGCCAATTCAGCGGCGCCGATCAACCCGCGGGAGCGTTCGCTGAGCCGCAGGTGCACGGTCACCACGTCGGCTGTGGCGAAGAACTCGTCGCGCGGCAGGTAGCGCACGCCTGCCGCGGTCGCGGCGTCGGCGGTGAGGTTCTCACTCCACGCCACCACGTCCATGCCGAAGGCCGCCCCGATCCGGGCGACCCGCGATCCGATCCGCCCGAGGCCGAGCACGCCCAGCACCCGGCGATCGAGCTCGCGTCCGACCGTCGTCTGCCAACCCCCGTCGGCGATGAACCGGCTTTCCGCGACCAGGTGCCGCGACGTCGCGAGGATCAGCGCCCAGGTCAGTTCCACGGTCGACGCCACGCTGCCGCCGGTACCGCTGACGTGAACGCCCAGCTCCTGGGCTGCCGCCATGTCGATCGACGCGTTGGCCGGACCGGTCGACGCGATCATCTTCAGGCGGGGCAGTCGCTCGAGAACCGTGCGCGGCAGCGGTGTGCGTTCGCGCATCACGAAGATCACGTCGAACGGTGCGAGCCGCGCCACCAACTCGTCCTCGTCGGACAGGTGGTCGGAGAAGGTGGTGACGTCGGCGCGCGCAGTGACCGGTGACCAGTCGGCCGAGCTCAGCGCGACGCCCTGGTAGTCGTCGAGGACGGCGATGCGGGTCCGCGGGCTGCTCTCGGGGGTGCTCATCCTGCGACGATAAGCCCGCCAAAAGTTTTCTCCCGGCGCTGTAACGCCCCGGCGTGGGTCGTCGATACACCTGATAGCTCCGTGTTGCCGTCTGACCCCCCGACCCGACGGCAACACGGGGCTCTTAAATTTTGAGCATGCAGATCAGCATGTTCGGACAGCTCAGCGGACTCGGCAGCGGATCGCCGATCGACGCCACCATCGCTTACCTCGCGCAGCTGCGCGACGAGGGTTTCGGCCGCATCTGGATGAGCCAGTTGCCCCACGAGCCCGACCTCCTGACCATCCTGGCCATCGCTCTGCGGGAGGTCGACACGATCGGGGCGGCCAGCGGCGTCATCCCGATCCAGAATCAGCACCCCATGCACATGGCGCAGGCCGCGCTGACCACGAGCCTCGCCTCCGGCGGCCGCTTCACGCTCGGCCTCGGTATGACCCACGCGGCCGTCACCGAGGGCATGTGGGGCATCCCGTGGGACAAGCCGGTGCGTCGGATGAACGAGTATCTCGACGGGCTGCTGCCGCTCCTGGCCGGTGAGCACGCCTCCGCGTCGGGTGAGACCGTGACGACGCGCGGGGATCTGGTGATTCCCGGCGCGCCGCGGCCCGAGGTGTTCATCGCCGCGCTGGGGCCTCAGATGCTGCGGCTGGCGGGCCGGCGGACGTCGGGGACGTGCACCTGGATGACGGGACCGACGACGCTGCGCGGGCACGTCAGCCCGACGCTGCGCCAGGCAGCCGCCGACGCCGGCCGGCCCGAGGGTGCGGTGCGCGTCGTCGCGGCATTGCCGATCGCGGTCACCGACGACGTGGACGCGCTGCGCGCCCAAGCCGCCGAGCAGTTCGCGATCTACGGCTCGTTGCCGTCCTACCGGGCGATGCTCGATCGCGAGGGCTACGCAGGGCCGCAGGACGCCGCGATCATCGGCGACGAGGCGACGGTGCGTGACCGCCTCGCGGAGCTCGAGGCCGCCGGCGTCGACGAGTTCGTCGCGGCAACGTTCGACCCGTCCGAGGATGGCCGAGCCCGCACACGCGCCTTCCTGCGCTCCGAGGGCTGAGTTTTTCCGGCGACCAGACGCGAACTCGAGTAGACACGCCGCGAAAACACTCGAGTTCGCGTCTGGTCGCGGCAAAAGCAAAAGCAAGACGCCCCCGGGAAGAGTCCGGGGGCGTCTCGTGGGTGAAGCGGTTTAGAAGGCCGCTTCGTCCAGCTCCATGATCTCGTTGTCGAGGTTGTCGACGATCGCGCGGGTGCTTGTCAGCATCGGCAGCATGTTCTTCGCGAAGAACGACGCCACCGCCAGCTTGCCCTCGTAGAAGGCCCGCTCGTCACCGGAGGCACCGGCGTCGAGCTTCTCGATCGCCACCGCGGCCTGACGCTGCAGCAGCCAGCCGATCATCAGGTCGCCGACGCTCATCAGGAAGCGCACCGAACCGAGGCCCACCTTGTAGATGCTCGCGGCGTCGTCCTGGGCGGCCATCAGGTAGCCGGTCAGCGACGCGGCCATGCCCTGCACGTCCTCCAGCGCGGTCGCCAGCAGCGCACGCTCGGCCTTCAGGCGGCCGTTGCCGGTCTCCGACTTCACGAACTGCTCGATCTGGCCGGCGACGTGCGCCAGTGCCACACCCTTGTCGCGGACGATCTTGCGGAAGAAGAAGTCCTGCGCCTGGATGGCGGTGGTGCCTTCGTACAGCGAGTCGATCTTGGCGTCGCGGATGTACTGCTCGACCGGGTAGTCCTGCAGGAAGCCCGAACCACCGAAGGTCTGCAGCGACTCGGTGAGCTTGGCGTAGGCCTGCTCCGAGCCGACGCCCTTGACGATCGGCAGCATCAGGTCGTTGACCTTGACGGCCAGCTCCGGCTCGATGCCGTGGATGGTCTTGGCCACCTCGGAGTCCTGGTGGGTGGCGGTGAACAGGTACAGCGCGCGCAGGCCCTCGGCGTACGCCTTCTGGGTCATCAGCGAGCGACGCACGTCCGGGTGGTGCGTGATGGTCACGCGCGGCGCGGTCTTGTCCGTCATCTGGGTCAGGTCGGCACCCTGCACGCGCGACTTCGCGTACTCCAGCGCGTTCAGGTAACCGGTCGACAGCGTGGCGATGGCCTTGGTGCCCACCATCATTCGGGCCTGCTCGATGACGTCGAACATCTGCGCGATGCCGTCGTGCACCTCGCCGACGAGCCAGCCGACGGCGGGGGTGCCGTGCTGGCCGAGCGAGAGCTCACAGGTGGCCGAGACCTTCAGGCCCATCTTGTGCTCGACGTTGGTGACGAAGACGCCGTTGCGCTCGCCGGGCTCACCGGTCTCGGGGTCGAAGTGGAACTTCGGCACGAAGAACAGCGACAGACCCTTGGTGCCCGGTCCGGCGCCCTCGGGGCGGGCCAGCACCAGATGCATGATGTTCTCGAACAGGTCGTCCGAATCGGCCGAGGTGATGAAGCGCTTCACCCCGTCGATGTGCCAGGTGCCATCGGCCTGCTGAAGGGCCTTGGTGCGGCCGGCGCCGACATCGGAACCGGCATCCGGCTCGGTCAGCACCATGGTTGAGCCCCAGCCACGCTCGGCGGCCAGCATGGCCCACTTCTTCTGCTCCTCGGTGCCGAGGTGGTAGAAGATGTCGGCGAATCCGGCGCCCATCGCATACATGTAGACGGCGGGGTTGGCGCCCAGGATGTGCTCCTGCAGGGCCCAGGACAGCGCGCTGGGCATCGGCGTTCCGCCGAGTTCCTCGCTGACCGAGAGCTTGTCCCAGCCACCCTCGACGACGGCGCGAACCGACTTCTTGAAGGCCTCGGGCAGCGTCACGGTGTGGGTCTTGGGGTCGAACACCGGCGGGTTGCGGTCACCCTCCTCGAAGGAGGCTGCGACCGGGCCCTCGGCGAGCTTGGCTATCTCGCCAAGCATGTCGACGGCGGTCTCGACGTCGAGGTCGGCGTATGAGCCCTGGCCCAGCGCCTTGTCGAGTCCGAGTACCTCGAACAGGTTGAACACCTGATCACGAACATTGCTCTTGTAGTGGCCCACTTTTCCTCCTCGTCGAGAACGCCACATGCGGTTGGGTACTCACGGCTAAGTTACCCACCAGTAACTGCGCGCTACTATACCGTCCGGTAACTTCAACGCAAGATCACTGTGAGCAATTTCTGCCCAGCGACCAACCCAGCAGTTGGCCGGGCTCGGTTTTCGGTCCCAAATCTGCCTCTGAGCAGGCCATATGCGACCCTGTGATGATTGTCACGTTTGGTTGTCTAGGGTGTGAAGCATGGCGTCCAGCATCGGTGTCGCGGTATGGGGAACGGGCAACATGGGAGCGACGGCGATCCGCTCGCTGACCGCGTTTCCCGGGTTGCGGTTGACGGCGGTGCTCACGTCGTCAGACGACAAGGCCGGCCGGGATGCGGCGACGTTCGCCGGTCTGGACGCACCGACGGGGATCGAGGCGACCACCGACGTCGAGACGGTGCTCGCCGCTGCCGACGCGGTGGCCTACATGGCCTCCGGTGACATCCGGCCCGACGACGCGGTCGCCGACATCGAACGATGCCTGCGGGCCGGCGCCCATGTGGTCACCCCGTCGCTGTACTCGCTCTACGACCCGGCGTCGGCCCCGCCGGAGTGGGTCCAGCGCCTGACCGCCGCCGCCGAGGAAGGCGGGGCATCCCTGCTGGTCAGCGGCGTCGACCCCGGCTGGGCCAATGATGCGCTGGCCGTGACGGCCGCCGGCCTGTGCACGCGCATCCGCACGATCACCTGCCAGGAGATCTTCGACTACTCCACCTACGACCAGCCCTACGCGGTGCGGGTGTCGTGCGGTTTCGGCGGCCCGATGGACGAGACCCCGATGATGCTGCTGCCGTCGATTCCGACGATGGTCTGGGGCGGCAACATCCGGCTCATCGGCCGCGGGCTCGGTATGGAGGTCGACGAGATCACCGAGGAGGTCGAGCGGCTACCGCTGGAGGGCACCGTGGACACGGTGATGGGCCGGTTCGAGAAGGGCACTCAGGGTGCGTTCTTCCTGCGGGTGATCGGCTGGGCCGGCGGGCAACAACGGGTGATCGTCGAGCACATCACCCGTATCCACCCCTCCTGTGCGCCGGACTGGCCGCAGCCCGATCAGGGGGTCGGCGACCACCGCGTGATCATCGACGGCGACCCGCAGCTGACCATCGTGACGAGGGCCGACGTGCCCGGCGGCACCCGCGCCGACGGCGGCAACACCACCGCGGCCAACCGTCTGCTGGGTGCGATCGGGTGGCTCGTCACGCAGAAACCGGGCATCCACGACGGGCTCGACGTCCCGCTCCATCCGCCTCTCGCGCCGGAAGTGGAGGCGACCCGCTGGGCCTGAGGCTTTCCGATCAGTGACCGGCCAGGCGCTTGTTGACCAGCCGGGTGAGCCACGCGGGAGAGAACCGCGCCCCCGCCGCCAACGCCTTGGCCTGTGTGCCGACCGGGAAATGCACCTGCCGCAACATTTTGCGAGGCAGCGTCGGCTCGATCGCCGCGGCGATGCCTCCGGCGATGTCCTGCGCGGTCAGCCGGATACCGAGTGAGGTGGTGGTACCGGTGCTGACGTCTTTGGTCATCGCGGTGTTCACGTACAGCGGCCACATGTCGATCACGCGGATGTCGTGGCGGCCCCACTCCAGGTTCAGCGCTTCGGTCATCGCACGGACGAAGAACTTGGTGGCGCTGTAGTTGGCCAGTTCGGCCTGCCCGTAGATCGCCGACGCCGAGCCCAGGTTGACCACCACGGCACCGGGGGTGCTCTTCAGGTACGGAAAGCCGGCATGCAGCCCGTTGACCACACCCTTGACGTTGACCTCGACCTCGCGGTGGTGCACCTCAAGGGGAATCTCCTCGAAGCGGCCGGCATTGAGCAGCCCCGCATTGTTGATCAGGACGTCGAGCCTGCCGCCTGCGGTCTCGTGGAACTCGGCCAGCCGGCGACCCATCTCCTCGGCGTCGGTGACGTCGAGGTGACCGACGACACCGCGGCCACCCACCGCCTTCAGGTCGTTGTCGAGGACGGCCAGCCGCTCGTCGTCGATGTCGTAGGCGCCGACGAAGTAGCCGCGCTGGGCGAGGAGCAGTGCGGTGGCACGACCGATGCCGGTCGCCCCGCCGGTGATGAAGACCGATCTGGTCATGCGTTGCTCCTTCTAGGAATTGAGTTGCCAGACAGCGAAATTGAGGCACAGCGCGAACGCTGACCATGCCAGGTAGGGGACAAGGAGCCAGCCGGCGACCGCGCTCCTGCGGAAGAACAGGACGACGGTGCCGATCAGGACCAGCACCAGCACGCTCAGTTCGGCGAACGCGATGCCACGCCAGCCCAGACCGAAGAACAGCGGTGTCCACGCCGCGTTGAGCAGCAGCTGTACCGCGTAGGCGACCAGGGCGGGACGGGTCTGCGACCACGGTCCGCTGCGCCACACCAGCCAGGCCGCGACAGCCATCATCGTGTACAGCAATGTCCACACGGGGCCGAACACCCACGACGGCGGCGCCCACGCCGGCTGGTCAAGCCGGGCGTAGTCCTCGGCGGACGTGGCCGACGCGAGACCGCCCAGCGCCGACGCCACGACGACGGCCGCGATCGAGATCGCGAGCGCGATAACGTTTTTCGAGCGCGTGGGCTGATAACTGTCAACCATGGCGCCCCACCCTACCGGGCGGGTGTGCGCCGCCGGCCGGCGCGGTCAGGACGTCGGAATTCTGTTCGATTTATCCGGACTGCTCCGCGTCGGCGGCTGGTTCAGCGTTTGCTTCAGCGTCGGGCAGCTGGCCCACCAGGTATTCGGCCAGCCCGCCGATCGTCGGGTAGTCGAACACCGCGGTGGCGTTGATCGTGAACGCGCCGCCGAACTGGCTGTGCAGCCGGTTCCGCAGCTCGATCGCCATCAGAGAATCCGTGCCGAGGTCCAGGAACCGCGACGACGCTGCCGGCGGCTGCGCCAGGCGCAGGAAGTTCTGCACCTCGCGCTGCAGGAACTCGGTGACGAACCCGGCCCGCGCGGGGACGGGGATCTCCTGCAGCTGCCGCAGCAGCTCACTGTCTCCGGTGACCTCACCGCCGTCGCGAGGCAGGACCAGGTCCAGGATCGGCGGGCGCGCCGCACCCAACACCTTGGCCGCGCGAGCCCAGTTGGCCTTGATCACCGTCGCCTGCCCGGTCCCGTTGGCCACCACCTCGGCCAGTGCGCCCAGCGCCGCCGACGGTTCCAGCGGGATCAAACCCTGGGCGCTGATGTTGGCACTCGCGGCCTCCGATGACGCCATCCCGCCCCGGCCCCAGGGGCCGAAGTTGATGCCGGTCGCCGGAAGGCCGGCGGCGCGGCGCTGCGCGACCAGCCCGTCCAGGTACGCGTTGGCGGTCGCGTAGTTGGCCTGGCCCGGCGAGCCGAAGATGCTCGACACCGACGACGACACGATGAAGAACTCGAGATCGTCGTCTCGGGTCAGCCGATCCAGATGGGATGCGCCGAACGCCTTGGGCGCCAACGTCGTCCGGAATCGATCGAGATCGAGACCGGACAGCAGCGCGTCGTCGAGCACCCCGGCCAGGTGCAGGACCCCACCGAGCGGCGGCAACTCGGCCCGGATGTGCGCCAGCAGCCGGTGCACGTCGTCGGAGTCTCCGACGTCGGCGGTGACGACGTGCACGCGGCAGCGGTGTCGCTCGACGATGTCGTCGATGAGCTGCTGGGCCTCTGTCGACGGGGCCCGGCGGCTGGTGAGCACCAGGTCCCCCGCGCCGAGCTGGGCCAGGTGTGCCGCGGTGTGCAGCCCGATCGCCCCGAGGCCGCCGGTGATCAGATAGGTCCGGTCTGAGCGCGGCTGCAGCGGCGCGGGCATCTGCACGACGATCTTGCCGATGTGACGGGCCTGCTGCATCCGCCGGAACGCCGACCGGGCCTCGGTCAGCGGGTAGATCTCGGCGGGCAGTGGTGTCCATTCGCCCTGTGCCAGTCCGTCCGACACCTCGGTCAGCAGATCCCGGATGCGGTCGGGTTCGCTGAACATGACCGTGTCCAGCGCGACGATCTCGTAGGCGATGTCGGGGCGGGCGGCAGCCATCTGCTCGGTGCTCCAGATGTCGCGCTTGGCGATCTCGGCGAACCGACCGCCCTGAGCCGTCGCGCGCAGCGTCGCGTCGATGAACCCTTCGCCGGTCAGGCTGTTGAGCACCACGTCGACGCCGGCGCCGCCGGTGTCGGCCAGGATATGGTCGGCGAATTCCGTTGTGCGCGAGTCGTAGACGTATTTGACGCCGAGGCGGCGCAGGGTGTCGCGCTTGAACGTGCTCGCGGTCGCGAACACCTCGGCGCCGCAGCGCTGCGCCATCTGCACGGCGGCCAGGCCCACACCGCCGCTCGCGGCGTGGATGAGCACCTTGTCGCCCGGCTTGAGTTGGGCCCAGTCGAACGACAGCCGGACCGTCAGCGCGGCCGCGGGGATGGTCGCAGCGTCCACCGCGCTGATGCCGTCGGGGATCGGCGCGAGGAACTGGCCGGGCACGTTGAACCGGCTCGCGAAGGCTCCCTGCATGGACCCGTAGACGCGCTGACCGACGGTCAACCCCGTGACGCCGTCGCCGATCTGGGTGACGGTGCCGGCGAAGTCACCGCCGATCGGGCCCGGATCGCCGGGGTAGAGGCCGAGCACGTTGAGCACGTCGCGGAAGTTCAGACCCGCGGCCTCCACCCGCACCTGTACGTATCCGTCGGCGGGCGGTTCGACCTCGGTCTCGGTCAGCCGCAGGTTGTCGATCGCCCCGCGTTCGGTGGGCGCGAGCACATAGTCGCTCGCGCGTGGGACGCTCAAGTGTCCGCTGCGCGACCACGGGAGCAGTCGCGATGCCAGCAGCTTGCCCTGTCGCACAGCCATTTCCGGTTCGTCGACGGGCGCAGACACCAGACGGGCGAGAACCGCCACGGCCTCGGCCGAACCGTCGCAGTCGACCAGCCGGGGTCGTAGCGCCGGTTCCTCGTTGACCGCGGTGCGGCCGAAACCCCACAGCGCCGCCTGCACCGGATCGACCGGTTCTCCGGACTCGCAGGCCACGGCCCGCTCGGTCGCGATCCACAGTCCGCCGGGCAACTTCACCTCGCCGCCCTGGACGGCATGCACCGCGCTGAGCAGTTCGGCGATCTCCCGCTCCAGACGAACATCCGGCGTGCCCTCCTGCGGCCCGGCCGCCCGCCAGACGACCCCGGAGAAGCCGACACCGCGCTGCTGGGCCTCGGTCAGCACCTGGCCGAGCGGGGTCGTGTCGGTGGCGCGGTCGACGGCGATGGCGCCGGGAACGAGGGCGGCCAGCTCGGCGAAGTTGGCGATCAGCCAGGTGCCGTTCGGCGGCACCGCCTCAGTCTCGGTCTCGGTCTCGGGGAGGGGAACCTCGTGCCAGCCCACGGTGTAGAGCAGCCGGCCGGTGTCGCCGCCCAGGCCACGCAGCAGGGCTTCCCGGGGCGCACGCTTGACCGTGAACTCCCGGATGCCGCCCAGGCGGTTGCCGTCACGATCGACGAAATCCAGGTCGAACACCTGGGTTTCGCTGTCGAGGGCGCTCTGGTGCCACGTCGCGCGGCAGTAGAACCGTCGGGGCATCGGTTGCTGCACGGACACCTGGCCGTACCGCAGCGGCAGGTAGAGATCGGAGACGCCCTGTTCGGCGGCCAGCACCGCCGGGAACGCGGGGAAGGCGACGCCGGTGCACAAGTCCATCAGCACCGGGTGCATCGGCTCGGTGCCGAGGTGTTCGGTCAGCTCTTCGCCGACGAGGATGTCGCCGATCGCCTCACCGTCCCCGAGCCACAACGACTTCAACGAACCCGACCAGTTCGGCCCCCATGCCAGCTCGAGATCGGCGAAGGTCTCGAACAGCTCCTGTGGCCGCATCCGTGTGAGCCGTTCCAGCGCATCTTCGACAGGGCCACTGTCCGGCTCGCCCTCGGATGTCGTCTCGTCCCGTCCGGCGACGACCGTGCCCTCGGCGTTGAGTGCCCACTCGGCACCCTGTTCGCCGTAGGCGCGGCTGTGCACCTGGAACGACCACTGACTCGAGTCGGCCGCCGGGTGCAACGTCAGCTGTACTTCGCGGGACGCCTTCTCCGGCAGGATGATCGGCTCGTAGAAGAAGACGTCGGTGGCGTGGGCCGGGGCTCCGACGGCGGCGAGTGCCATCGCCGCGTAGGTCGCGCCGGGGACGACGACGGTGCCGTAGATGACATGGTCGGCCAGCCACGGCTGTGTCTTGACCGACAGCCTGCTCGTGTAGATCGTGTCCCCGGAGGCCAGCTCCTTGGCGGCGCCGAGGATGCCGGACCCCGCTGCGGTGGCCCCGCCGTCCATCGCGATGACGGCGGTCTTGGGCCAGAACCGTCGGCGCTGGAACGGGTAGGTGGGCAGTTCCAGTACGTGCCGCTCGCGACGGGCCACCGCCGCGAAGTCGGGTCGGTGGCCGGCGATGTACACCCCCGCCAGCGCGTCGGCGATCTGCCGCTGGTCGCCGACACCCTTGCGCAGTGAGGCGATCGCGCGCGGCGCCGCAACGTGTTCGGGCCACACCTGCACGGCCGCGCCGGTCAGCACCGGCTGGGGGCCGATCTCCATCAGGACCGAGCACCCCAGCCCGGCCACGGTGCGCACGCTCTCGGCGAACTGCACCGGCTGGCGGGAATGGCGGCGCCAGTATTCGGCGTCGAGCGTGGCGTGCCCGGTGAGCACGGCGCCGGTGCGATTGCACACCAGCGGCAGGGTCGGGCTGGCGAAGTCGAGTTGCGCCGCATAGGACTGGAAGTCGTCGAGGACCGGGTCGAGCAGCTCCGAGTGGAACGCGTGGCTGGTCTCCAGCCAGGTGCACCGGATGCCGTCCTCGCTGAAGGTCGCGACGATCTGCTCCAGATCCTCGCCGGGCCCGGACAGCACGGTGTTGGGGCCGTTGTAGGCCGCCACCGACACCCGCGGATACGCTCCGGCGGCCTGTTCGACCCGGCCGGCGTCGGCGAACACGGCCACCATCCGACCGCCCTCGGGCAGTTCGCCGAACAACTGGCCCCGCTCTGCCATCAGCCGGGTACCGTCGGCGAGGCCGAACACCCCGGCCACGCACGCCGCCGCGTACTGCCCGACGCTGTGGCCGAGCACGACGTCGGGTTCGATGCCCCACGATTGCCACAGCCGGGCCAGACCCATCTCGACAGCGAACAGCGCAGGCTGCGCGAACGAGGTGTGCCGCAGCCGTTTTCCGGCCTGGCCACCGGTCTCGCGGTCGGTGGCGAACAGCACCTCCAGCAGGGGTGTGGGCAGCAGGTCCTCGATCGCCGCGGCGCATTCGTCCACGGTCTCGGCGAACACCGGCTGGGTCTGGTACAGCTCGCGGGCCATGCCGGGGTACTGGCTGCCCTGGCCGGTGAACAGCCACGCCGTCGTCGGACGGTGGGTGTGCTCACCGCGAACGACGCCGGGCCGCAACCGGTTCGCCGCCAGGTCGGCCAGTCCGATGCGGGCATCGGCCGTCGACTCCACCACCAGTGCCGCGCGGTGCTCGAAGTGCGAGCGCCCGGTGCCGGCCGTGCGGCACACGTCGGCGATGTCGGCCTCCGGGTGCGCGGTCACCCATGCCTCGTAGCGCTGAGCCAGCGCCTCGAGGGCCTCGGGTGATCGCGCGGACAGCGGCAGCACACTCACGGTGGTGTCAGCTGATTCAGGGGCCGGGGCCGGCTCGGACACTTGAGGTGCCTCTTCGACGAGCACATGGGCGTTGGTCCCGGTGAAGCCGAACGAACTGACCCCGGCCCGGCGCGGCCGGCCGGTGGTCTGCCACGGCGTCGCGTCACCGAGAACCCGCACGGGCAGCGTGTCCCACGGGATGTGCGGCGACGGGGTGTCGAAATGCAGGCTCTTGGGCAGCATCTCGTTCTGCAGGGACAACACGACCTTGATCAGACCTGCTGCGCCGGAGGCGGATTCGGTGTGGCCGATGTTCGTCTTCACAGAGCCCATCAGCAGCGGCTCGGTGCGGGAGTCGCCATAGGCGGCCGCGGCGGCCTGTACCTCGATCGGGTCACCCAGCGGGGTGCCGGTGCCGTGGGCTTCCAGGTAGTCGACGTCGCTGCCGGACAGCCCGGCACGTGCGAGCACCGATCCGATCAACCGTTGCTGCGCACCGCCATTGGGCACGGTCAGGCCGCTGGACGCGCCGTCCTGGTTGACCCCGCTACCGGCGATGACGGCGGCGATCGGATCGCCGTCGCGCTGAGCGTCACTGAGCCGCTTGAGCACCAGCACCCCGCAGCCTTCGCTGCGCACGTAGCCGTCGGCCGATGCGTCGAACGTCTTGCACCGGCCCACCGGTGAGAGCATCCGGGCCCGTGAGGCCGCCACCGTGGTCACCGGACTCAGCAGCACGTTGACGCCGCCGGCGACGGCCAGGTCGCAGTCCCCGGAATGCAGGGCCTGGCACGCCTGGTGCACGGCCACCAGGGCGGAGCTGCAGGCGGTGTCGACCGCGACGGCGGGCCCTTCGAGACCGAGTGCGAAGGCCACCCGGCCGGAGATCGCGTTCAGCGCATTGCCGGTGATGAAGTGCGGTTGGATCTTGTCGATCGATTCTGCGGACAGCAGATGGGCGTACTCGTTGGCGGCGACGCCGGTGAACACGCCGGTGCGGCTGCCCCGCAACGATGCGGGGGAGTACCCCGCGCGTTCCAGACCCTCCCAGACGGTTTCGAGCATCAACCGTTGCTGAGGTTCGATCCAGACGGCCTCGCGGGGGGAGATGCCGAAGAACTCGGGGTCGAATCCGTCGATGCCATCGAGGAATCCGCCGAATCGCGTGTAGATCTTGCCCGGGGCGTCAGGGTCGGGGTCGTAGAACTCGTCGATGTCGAAGCGGTCCTCGGGCACCTCGCGGATCGCGTCGACTCCGCCGGCCAGCACCTCCCAGAAGGCTTCCGGGTTGGGAGCCCCGGGGAATCGGCAGGACACGGCGACGATCGCGATCGGCTCGTCGGTGCGGGCGGCGGTGATCGTGACCGGGCGCGCCGCCGGGGCGTCGGTGAGACCGAGGACGTCGCCGAGCAGGTAGTCGGCGACGGCATCGATGCGCGGGTGATCCATGGCCAGCGTCGCGGGGATCTCGCGACCCACCCCTGTCTCGATGCGACGGCGCAGCTCCACCGCCATCAGGGAGTCCATGCCGATGTCGAAGAAGCCGGCGTCCTCGCGGATCTCGTCGACGTCCACCCGGGTCACCCCGGCCACCGCGTCACGCAGGTAGCCGATCAGCAGCCTGCGGCGCTGCTGTACCGGCGCATCGGTGAGGCGCTTGACCAGGTCGGTGGGCCCGCCCGCCGGGGGAGACGAGACCTGTTGCGGCACCTCGTGACTGAGTGCAGCGAGGAGGCCGCGCCGACCGGTCTGCTCGTACAGCGGAAGGAAGCGGGACCAGTCGACGCGAGCCACGACGGCCTGCGCCAGACTCGCGGCGAACGCGTCGGTGAGGCCGGCCAGCGCGTCGGCGGGCGACAGCGGGAGGACGCCACGCTCTTCCAGGCGTGCCCGGGCCTGGGCATCGGCCATCCCCGCCGATGCCCACGGTCCGAAGTTCACCGCGGTCGCGGTGATGCCGCGCTCACGCAGGGACCAGGACAGCCCGTCGAGGAAGGCGTTGGCCGCCCCGTAGGCCGTCTGCCCGAAGCTGCCCCAGACCGAGGCGATCGACGACGTGCTGAGGAAGAAGTCGAGCGGCAGGTCACGGGCTGCTTCGCTGAGATTCCAGGCGCCCCAGACCTTCCCGGCGAAGACGCGGTCGAGCTCGATGTCGTCCTGGGCGCTCATCGGACTGGCGCCGATTTCGCCTGCCGCGTGCACGATGCCCGCCAGAGGTGGACGGTCGGCATGAGGCGCGAGCAGTTTCGCGACGGCGTGTGCGTCGGCGACGTCGGCGGTGACGACCTCGATCTGGCAACCGTACTGGTCGGCGAGCGCGGTGAGGCGCGCGCTGACGGCCTCGCTGGGCATCCGCCGGCTGGTGAGCACCAGGTGGCATGCACCGCGGGAGGCAAGGTAGGTGGCGATCTCCAGGCCGATCGAGCCGAGCCCGCCGGTGACGAGATACGTTGCGTCGGAACGGATGGGGAGTGCGTCGGTGACCGGTTGGCCGGTGCGGCGGGTCAACCGGGGCACGCGCACGCCGTCAGCGCGGATCGCGAGTTGGTCCTCGCGGACGCCGATGTCTGCCCGGCTGAGCTGACCGATCAGCGCCGACCACTCCTCGGCGGTACCGGCCCCCAGATCGGCGAGGCCGCCCCACAGCGCCGGGGTTTCGAGCGCGGCGGCGCGGCCGAAGCCCCACAGGCAGCTCTGATCCGGTGCCACCGCCTCGCCGTCGGCGACGCGCTGCGCGCCGCGGGTGAGCACCCAGACGGGCGCTCGCACGTCGGCCGCTGCGGCCGCGCGGAACAGCCGCCGGGTCCCCGGCAGCACGCTGTGCTGCATGCGCAGCAGGGAGCGCATCGACGATTCACCGTCGTCGAGAGCGGCGACATGCAGGATGCGCAGGTTCGGCTCGTCGGCGGCCTCGCGCATCGTGTCGGTGAGCGCAGCTTCCTCGGCGTCGGAGGTCGGCAGCCCGACGATGCGGTGCTGGTGCCCGCGGTCGGTGAGCAGGTCGATCAGCGGACGGACCGCGGCGGTGTCGTCGCCGACCACGAGCCAGGAGGGCGCATCGCCGGTGTCGAGGCGTGCGGCCGGGAGCGTATCCCAGCGGATCTCGTAGCGGGCGTCGCTGATCGACTGCGCGTCACGCTGCTGATTGTGTTGTGCAGCAAGCCTGCTCAGGAGATCGCGGGCGAGCGGATCGTCGGCGGAGGAGCCCAGCAGGGTGGCGAGTTCTTCGATGCGGCCGTCCTCGAGCAGCGCCACCGCGGCGGTGCGCGCGCCTGCCTGCTTCGGCGCCTCGGCTTGCTCGTTCTCGTCGCGGAACCAGTACCGCCGATGTTCGAACGGGTAGGTGGGCAGGTCGAGCACGCGCGCGGTCGCGGGGGAGACTGCGCCGAAATCGGGGTGGTGGCCCAGCACGTAGGCGTCGGCCAGGGCTTCGGTGATCTGCCTGCGGTCGTCGACCGTGGGCCGCAGCGACGCGATCACCCGCGGCGTGGTGGCGGGGTCCGGCCAGGCGGACAGGGCGGCCGCCGTCAGGACGGGCCGGGGTCCGATCTCCACCAGCACCTTGCAGTTCATCTCGGCCAGGGTGCGGATGCTGGCGGCGAACTGGACGGGTTGGCGGGCGTGGCGACGCCAGTACGCACCGTCGAGGCTCGTGCTGCGGCCCAGCGCAGCGCCGGTGCGGTTGTCGATGAGTATTCGCTGCGGCGTGCCGTACGTGAATTGGTCTGCGGCGGATTCGAATTCGTCCAGGATCGGATCGAGCAGCGCGGAGTGGAAGGCGTGGCTGGTCTCGAGCCAGTCGCAGCGGATGTTGTCGGCGGCCAGTGCGGCCACTGCTTTCTCGAGATCGGCGGCCGGACCCGACAGCACGGTGTTGGCGCCGTTGTAGGCGGCCACCGAGAGCGTCGGAATGTCGTCGACCACGGCCTCCACCCGGTCCGCGGGGGCGAAGATCGCCGCCATCCGACCGCCGGCGGGCAGACTGCCGAAGAGCTTGCCGCGCAACGCCATCAGCCGGGCGCCGGCAGCGAGGTCGAACACGCCTGCCACGCAGGCCGCGGTGTACTGCCCGACACTGTGGCCGAGCACGACATCGGGCTGCAGACCCCGCGACTGCCAAAGTCGAGCCAGCCCCATCTCCACCGCGAACAGTGCGGGTTGGGCATAGGCCGTCTGCCGCAGGGCGTCCTGGGCTTCCGCACTGTCGGTGTCGCTGTCGGTGTCGAACACGACGTCGAGAAGTGGGGTGTCGAGCAGATCGGCGACGGCGTCGGCGCACGCGTCGACCGTCGCGGCGAACACCGGTTCCGAGTCGTACAGTCCGCGTGCCATGCCGGGGTACTGGCTGCCCTGGCCGGTGAACAGCCAGGCCGTCTTCGGGACGTCGTGGGCCTCGCCACGGACCAGTCCCGGTGCGGGCCGGTCGTCGGCGACGGCGGCCAGCAGTTCGAGCGCGCCGTCGCGGGAGTCGGCCACCAGGGCGGCCCGGTGCTCGGTGTGCGCGCGGGCCACTCCCGCGGTGAAGCAGACGTCGGCCAGCGTCGCATCGGGGTGTGCGGTCCACCAGTCGCGGTACGCGCCGGCGAGCGCACGCAGCGCGGTGGGCGTCTTGGCGGACAGCGGCAGCAGCTGCGGACCGTCCGCCGCCTGCCCGAGGTCGCCGGGTGCGGGCAGGGGCGCCTCTTCGAGGATGACGTGGGCGTTGGTGCCGGCGAAGCCGAACGAACTCACCCCGGCGATACGCGGCCGGTCCTCGCGGTGCCAGGGCCGGGCCTCGGTGAGCACCTGCACGGGCAGCCGGTGCCACGGAATGTGCGGCGACGGGTTCTCGAAGTTGAGGTGCCTGGGCAGGGTTTCGTGTTCGAGGGCGAGGATCACCTTGATGACGCCCGCGATGCCCGCGGCGGCCTCGAGATGTCCGATGTTGGTCTTGGCCGAGCCGATCAGCAGGGGCCGGTCGGCCTCGCGGCCCTCACCGAGTGCCGCTCCGGCGGCCTGCGCCTCGATCGGGTCACCGAGCGAGGTGCCTGTGCCGTGGGCTTCGAGGTAGTCGACGTCGCGCGGGGCGACGCCGGCGCGGCGCAGCGCGGCACCGATCACGCGCTGCTGGGCGACGCCGTTGGGCACGGTCAGACCGCCCGATGCGCCGTCCTGGTTGATCGCGCTGCCGCGAATCACGGCGCGGATGTGGTCGCCGTCGCGCATCGCGTCCTCGAGCCGCTTGATGACGATGATCCCGCAGCCCTCTCCGCGCACGTACCCGTCGGCGGCCGCGTCGAAGGTCTTGCACCGGCCGTCGGGCGCCAGCATGTGGGCGTTGGAGAACGTGATCATCGTGGCCGGCGTCAGCAGCACGTTCGCGCCGCCGGCCAACGCCAGGTCGCACTCGCCGAGCTGCAGTGCCTGGCAGGCCTGGTGGATCGCGACCAGCGACGAGCTGCAGGCGGTGTCGACGGCCACGGCCGGCCCCTGCAGGCCCAACCGGTAGCTGATCCGCCCTGCAGCAGCCGCATTCGACGTCCCGATGGCCATGTAGGCCTCGATCTCGGGATAGTCCAGTTGATCGGACATGATGCCCAGGTAATCGTGGGTCGCCAGGCCGACGAACACGCCGGTGTCGGTGCCGGCCAGCGTCGACGGCGCGATGCCGGCGTGCTCGAGCGCGTGCCACGAGATCTCCAGGAGCAGGCGGTGCTGAGGATCCATCTGCCGGACTTCACGGGTGGACATGCCGAAGAACGGCGCGTCGAATCCGGTGACGTCGTCGACGAACCCGGCCCGCCGGGTCGCCACCTTGCCCGGCGCGCCCGGCTCGGCGTCGTAGAAGGCCTCGGCGTTCCAGCGGTCGGCCGGCACCTCGGAAATGGCGTCGCGGCCCTCGCTCAGCAGGTCCCAGAACGCGTCGGCGTCCGGCGATCCTGGTAACCGCGCTGCGTACCCCACGACGGCGAAGCGCGGTGCCGGCTCGTTCGGATCTGCAGCGGAGACCATGCCGCTTCCCCCTTATCAGCGGTGAAACTTACTCGGCGGTCAGATTAGCGCGAGCATCGTGCAGAATGTCACTCGAACGTCATGTCTGTCGCGCCCGACACCACGGCGCCGCCCACGATCGCACACGCCGAGAATCGGGTGTGATGTTGCTGAGGCGGTGCTCGCCACGGGCCGGCGGACGTCCGCGTTCGCTATGTTGATCCCGCGAGAGTGCGGGCTGTCGGAACCCCTCCGCCCGGGGACGGCAGCGATGGTGGGGAGGACCACGCGTTGCGCATCGGCACGATAACGGTTGGCACACTTGACGAGTGGTCGTTGCGTCCCGGCAAGGTCATCTCATGGCATCCGACCGCGGCGGCCAGGGACAAGGCGAGCCAGGCACCGCTGAGCCCGGTCCCGGTCAGCTACATGCAGGGTCAACATCTCCGTAACTACTGCGACCGCAAGGCTGCCGGCCTCAACTTCTCGCGCCAGATCATCGCCAGCTGCGACGTCGCCGGCCAGTGCGACATCGCGGCGATGGACCACGCAGTGAACAACTACCTGCGGCGCCACGACACGTTCCGCAGCTGGTTCCAGCCCACCGAGGACGGCGGTTTCCTGCGGCGCGCTCTGGAAGACCCCGACGACATCGAATTCGTCCCCGTCGAGCACGGCCACATGACCGTCGAGCAAATCCACGCGCACGTCGTCGACATCCCCAGCCCGCTCGACTGGGGCTGCTTCACCTTCGGTGTCATCCAGGGCGAGGACCACTTCAGCTTCTTCGCGTCGATGGACCACGTGCACGGCGACGCGACGCTGATCGGCACCACGATGATGGAAGCCAACGGCATGTACTCGGCGCTCAGCCTGGGTGGGGAAGCGCTGCAGCTACCCGACGCCGGCAGTTTCGACGACTTCTGCGTGCGCGAACGCGAGTACACCGATCAACTCACCACCGACTCGCCCGGCGTGACGGCGTGGCTCGACTTCGCCGAGAACAACGCCGACGGCTTCCCGGAGTTCCCGCTGCCGCTCGGCGACCCGCAGCAGGCGACGCGCAGCACGATGACATCGCTGATGTTGATGGACAGCGCGCAGACCGAGCGCTTCGAGGCCGCGTGCGCCGGCGCCGGAGCCCGGTTCGTCGGCGGGCTGTTCGCCTGCCAGGCCCAGGTCGAGCACGAGCTGAGCGGGGCGTTGACCTATTACGGCCTGACCCCCCGCGATTCGCGCAGCGCGTCGGACAACTTCATGACCCAGGGCTGGTTCACCGGTCTGATCCCGATCGTCGTGCCGATCGGCGCGGCGTCGTTCGCCGACGCGGCGTGGTCGGCCCAGTCGACCTTCGACGCCGGGCTGGCCATGGCGAAGGTGCCCTACTACCGGGTGCTCGAACTGGCACCGTGGCTGCGGTGGCCGCAGGCGAACTTCCCGGTGACGAACTTCCTGCACGGTGGCGCGGCCCCGATGAACGCGATCCTGGCCGCCGGTGAGATGGGGCTCGCCGACAACATCGGCATCTACCCCGACGGCCGGTACTCCTACCAGCTGACGATCTACATCTTCCGCTACGGCGAGGGCACGGCCATGGCGATCATGCACCCGGACAACGCTGTCGCCGCCAAATCCGTGGACCGCTACATGGCGGCGATGAAGTCGGTGACGATGCGTGTCGCCGACAGTGGCCAGTGGGGACGCGTCGCCTAGCGTGAGGTACTGCGAGGGCTCGGGGGTGAGGTCGACATGCGGCGGCTAGCCGGTCTGGTGGTGCGCTTTCCGTGGGTGGTCATCGCCGTCTGGGTGGCGCTGGCCGTCGCCCTGCCGCTGAGTTTCCCGTCTCTGAACGAGATGGCTCAGAAGCATCCGCTGCAGATCCTTCCCGCGGATGCGCCGTCGAGTGTCACCGCGACGAAGATGGCCGAGGCGTTCAAGGAGCCGGGTTCGGACAACCTGCTCGTCGTCGCGTTCATCAACGAATCCGGGCTCACCCGCAACGACGAGGCGGTCTACCGCAAGGTCGTCGACGCGCTGCGCGACGACGTCACCGACGTGGTGTCGGTGCAGGATTTCATCAGCACCCCGCAGCTGCGCAAGTTCCTGACCAGCGACGACAAGACCACCTGGGTGCTGCCGGTGACGCTGGTCGGGGAGCTGGGCACTCCGCGCGCCTACGAGTCGTTCAACCGCGTCACCGACGTGATATCGCATGCCACACCGCCGCGCGGCAGCCCGCTGGTCGTGCACGTCACCGGGCCCGCCGCGACGGTCGCCGACCTGACTGTCGCGGGGCAGCAGGATCGGCTGCCGATCGAACTCGCGATCGCGATCCTGGTGCTGACCGTCCTGCTGGTGGTGTACCGCAACCCGTTCACCATGCTGCTGCCGCTGATCACGATCGGGGCGTCGGTGTTGATCGCCCAGGGCGTGGTCGCGGGCTATTCGCACCTGACGGGTGCGGGGGTGTCCAACCAGTCGATCGTGTTTCTCAGCGCGATCCTGGCCGGTGCCGGCACCGACTACGCGGTGTTCCTGATCAGCCGCTACCACGACTACATCCGCGACGGGTCGGGCGTCGCCGACGCCGTCACCCGCGCGATGATCTCGATCGGCAAGGTGATCACCGCCTCGGCGACCACGGTCGGCATCACGTTCCTGGCGATGAGCTTCGCGACCATGGGCGTCTTCAAGACGATCGGGGTGTCCGCGGCGATCGGCGTCGCGGTCGCGTTCCTGGCCGGCCTCACGCTGCTGCCGGCGATCATGGTGCTCGCCGGGCCGCGCGGCTGGATCGGGCCACGCCGGGAGCTGACCGCGCAGATGTGGCGGCGTTCGGGCATCCGCATCGTGCGCCGACCGGTTCCGCACCTGATCGCCAGCGTGCTGGTGCTGGTCCTGCTCGCCGGCGCGGCGGCGTTCGGAACGTTCAACTACGACGACCGCAAGGCGGTCTCGCCGTCGGCGCCGAGCTCGGTCGGCTACGCCGCGCTGGAGCGTCACTTCCCGATCAGCCAGTCGATCCCGCAGTACGTCCTGGTGCAATCACCGCGCGACCTGCGCTCACCGGCCGCGCTCGCCGACCTCGAGCAGATGGCGTCGCGCATCGCGCAGCTTCCCGACGTGGGGCTGGTCAGCGGCATCACCCGCCCGCTCGGTGAGGTGCCGCCCGAGTTCCGGGCCACGTTCCAGGCCGGGATCGTCGGTGATCGGTTGGCCACCGGCTCGGCGCAGATCGGGGAGCGCCGCGGTGACCTGAGCCGGCTCGCCGGCGGCGCGGACACACTGGCCGACAGCCTCGGCGACGTGCGGGCCCAGGTCAACGACATCGCCCCGAGCCTCAAGGGTTTGCTCGACACGATGTCCTCGATCCGCGTCCAGTACGGCGGCGACAAGCTGGTCCGCGACGTCGCGACCGCGGCGAAGCTGGTCGACAGCGTGAACAAGCTCGGTCTGTCGATGGGCCTGAACTTCCGCGCGGTCAAGGACATGTTCGCCTGGATCGGGCCGGTGCTGACCGCGCTGCAGGGCAACGCGACGTGCGACGCCAACCCGTCCTGCGTCGACACCCGCGCGCAGTTCGAGAAGCTCGCCGCCGCGCGCAACGATGGCCGCGTGGACGAGATCAACCAGCTCGCAGGCCAGCTGCAGGGCGTCGACGACAAGGGCAACCTGACCTCGACGGTGAACCAGCTCAACAGCATGTTCACCAAGCTGACCAAGACGATCTCCGATCTCGGTCTGGACAGTCCCGCCGGCGCGCGCTCGGGGGTGAACGAGCTGCAGCGCAACGCCAACCGGCTCGCCGACGGCAGCCGGCAGGTCGCCGGCGGCGTGGACCAGCTGGTCGAGCAGATCCAGGTGCTGGCCGCCGGCCTCGACCAGGCGTCGACGTTCCTGCTGACGATGCGCAAGGATGCGGCGGCCTCGTCGATGGCGGGCTTCAACATCCCGGCGGAGGTGCTGGCCGCCCCGGAGTTCCAGAAGGCGTCCGCGGCGTTCATCTCGCCCGACGGCCACTCCGCTCGCTATCTGGTTCAGACCAAGCTCAATCCGTTCAGCCCCGAGGCGATGGATCAGGTCAACGCGATCAACGACATCGCGCGCGGCGCGCAACCCAACACCACGCTGGCGGACGCGACGATCTCGATGGGCGGCTATCCCGCCGCCCTTCGCGACACCCGTGACTACTACCAGCAGGACATCCGGTTCATCATCGCGGTGACGCTGGCGATCGTCCTGCTGACGCTGATGGTGTTGCTGCGCTCACTCGTCGCGCCGCTGTATCTGGTCGCCTCCGTGGTGCTTTCGTATTTCGCCGCGATCGGGATCGGGGTGCTGACGTTCCAGTACCTGCTCGACCAACCGCTGCACTGGACCGTTCCGCCGTTGGCCTTCGTCGTCTTGGTCGCTGTCGGCGCGGACTACAACATGCTGTTCGTGTCGAGGTTGCGCGACGAGTCACCGCACAGCGTGCGCTTCGGTGTGATCCGGGCGCTGGGGTCTACCGGCGGTGTGATCACCGCGGCAGGCTTGATCTTCGCGGCATCGATGGGTGGGTTGCTGTTCTCGTCGATCGGCATCGTGGTCCAGGGCGGCTTCGTGATCGGCGTGGGCATCCTGCTCGACACGTTCGTGGTGCGCACCATCACGGTGCCCGCCATCGCTGCGCTGGTGGGGCGGGCCAACTGGTGGCCGTCGCGGGTTCAGAAGGCGGCGCCCGCCGACGATGTGGTGGAGGTGAGCTGACGTGTCCGAGGTTTCGCACCGGCAGACGGACTGTGTGACACTACGACAACGCGTGCTCAGCGGTCGGGGGTTGGGATCATGACGCAGACAGGTTCGTCGTCGGTGTTGTCGATGCTGCACGGCCGGGCCGCGATGCGCCCGGACGGCACCGCGTTCACCTTCACCGATTACAGCGACGATCCGGCGGGCCGCGCGCAGACGCTGACCTGGTCGCAGCTGTCGCGGCGCACGATGAGTGTCGCCGCCGAGATCGCCGCGCACGGCGCCGTCGGCGATCGCGCGGTGATCCTCGCGCCGCAGGGTCTGGAGTACATCCTCGCGTTCCTCGGTGCGATGCAGGCCGGGCTCATCGCCGTGCCGCTGCCGCTGCCGCATCGCGGTTCCAGCCACGACCGGGTCAGCGCGGTGTTCGCCGACACCACACCGGCGGTGGTGCTGACGACCTCGGCCGTCGCCGCCGATGTCCGTGACTACATCGATGAGTCGCGCCTGGACGCCGCACCGACGGTGCTCCACGTCGACGCGATCGACCCGAATGCCGACGGCGCCGCGTTCACCCCGGCCGCCGCGACGCCGGAAACCGCCTATCTGCAATACAGCTCGGGGTCGACGCGGCTGCCCACCGGCGTGATGATCTCGCACCGCAACCTGTCGTCGAACTTCGAGCAGCTGATGCGCAGCCTCCTCGGCGGGCGGCAACTGCCCGACCTGACGGTCGTGTCGTGGCTGCCGTTCTACCACGACATGGGCCTGGTGCTGGGGGTCTGCGCACCCATCCTCGGCGGCTTCGCGGCGGATCTCACCAGCCCCGTCGCGTTCCTCGAACAACCGTCCCGCTGGATTCGGGCATTGGCCACCGCGAAGAACGCGTTCTCCGCGGCACCGAATTTCGCGTTCGAGCTGGCGGCCCGCAAGACCACCGACGCCCAGCTCGCCGGTCTGGATCTCGGCGGCGTCGCCGGGATCATCAACGGAGCCGAACGCGTCGACCCGGGTACACTCGCCCGCTTCTCGGATCGCTTCGCGCACTTCAACTTTCGTGACGACATGCTGCGGCCCTCCTACGGTCTGGCCGAAGCCACGGTGTTCGTCGCGTCGGGAGTGTGGGACGACACGGCGGTGGTGGACCGGTTCGACACCGACGAACTCTCGGCGGGCCGGGTGCAGCGGTGCCGCACGGGTGGCTCCGCGCTTGTTCGCTACGCGCTGCCCCAGTCTCCGGTCCTGCGCATCGTCGACACCGACACCGGCGTGGAGTGCCCACCCGAGGTGGTCGGCGAGATCTGGGTCTGCGGCGACAACGTCGCCGCCGGGTACTGGAGCCGCACCGCCGAGGAGCAGCAGTGCTTCGGCGCCACCATCAGCGATCCCTCACCCGGCACACCCGCGCAACCGTGGCTGCGCACCGGCGATCTCGGGTTCGTCCACGACGGCGCGCTGTTCATCGTCGGCCGGATCAAGGATCTGCTGATCATCCGCGGCCGCAATCACTATCCGGAGGACATCGAGGCGACGGTCCAGGAGATCACCCGTGGCCGGGTCGCCGCGATCGCGGTTCCGGTGAACAGCACCGAGAAGCTGGTCACCGTCATCGAACTGAAGAAGCCGGCCGACATGCACCACGTCAAAAGCAGTGTGACGTCGGCAATTTCGACAGTGCACGGGCTCAGCGTCGAAGACCTCGTGTTGGTGCCACCCGGCTCGATACCGACGACGACGAGCGGCAAGGTTCGCCGCGCAGCCTGCGTGGAGCACTACCGAGCCGACCAGTTCGAACGATTGGATGCCTGAGTGTCGCAACCAGAGATGACGGGAAGAGTGAACATGCGCAGAGCCCTGGCATCGGTCACCGCGCTCATCACGGTCGGGGTTGCGGGCGGATTGGGCACGGGCATCGCGAACGCGGACGAGCCGCCACCGCCGCCCCCTCCCGGCACTCCCGTGCTTGGGACCCCGGGCCGGGCCTACGCCCTCGGCGGCGCCCACGTGCTCGGCATCCCGTACGACGAATACATCATGCGCACCGGCGCCGACTGGTTCCCCGGGCTGGACCGTCAGATCGTCGACTACCCGGCCGGTCAGGTGCAGGGGCACACGTTGGAGCGGTTGTTCCCCGGCATCGGCGCGTTCGGGGAACGCTTCGTCCCGGGTCTCGGGCTCGACGGCCCGAGCATCGGCGAGTCGGTCGACATCGGTACGCCCAACGTCGTCAACGCGGTGCGCCAGGGCGGGCGGGGCACAGCGATCGGGCTGTCGGAGGGTGCGATGGTGCTCAACGACGTCCAAGCCAAACTCGCCTACGATCCCGCCGCCCCGCCGCCGGATCAGCTGAGCTTCGCGATGTACGGCGATCCGGTGGGCAAGCACGCGTTCGGCGAGAGCTTCCTGACGCAGAACTTCCCCGTCGGCAGCGTGGTGCCGTCGCTCGACTACCGCATCCCGGAGCCGGTGGAGAGCCAGTACGACACCTATCAATTCGTCTCGGCCTACGACAGCATCGCGGACTGGCCGGACCGGCCGGACAACTGGATGTCGGTGGCCAACGCGATCGTCGGGCTGGCCACCGGCCACACCGCGGTCGCGTTCACAACACCGAGCAACGTGCCACCGCAGAACATCCGGACGACCGTGAACTCTCGGGGCGCGAAGACGACGACGTTCATGATCCCCGAGGAGCACCTACCGCTGGTGCTGCCGTTCAAGTACCTCGGCGTGGACAAGAACACGCTGATCGAACTGGACAAGGTGCTGCAGCCCTACGTCGACGCCGGGTACTCGCGCAATGACGATCCGGCGACCGCGCCTATCACGGTGGATCCGGTGAACGGATACGACCCGGCCGCGGTGACCGCTCCGGCGACCCAGGCGGCGTTCGGCGGCGGTTCGGATCCGGTGTCCCAGCTCCTCGCCGGGTTGCAGTACGTGGTGAACCACCAGGGCTAGAGGCCGGCCAGTCCCACCACGACGAGGACGCCGCCGACGGCGGCCACCAGCGCGGCGACGGCCCGCCGGCCGCCGGCGCGGATGCGGTCGTGCACCGACATCACCGTGGCGCGCGTGCGGTCGGGGGCGATCAGGTAGGCCAGCAGCGGGACCTCGACGAGGGCGAACGCCACCACGTTGAACAGGATCAGTGCGCCGAGTTGGACGGACGCTTCCGCGCCGGACGCCACGATCAGCGCCAGGGCGGCGAGATAGTCGACCGACGGCAACGCGATCCCCAGTCCGGCACCGCCTGCGATCCACAGCGAGCGACCGCCGAGCAGGCGCCGTATCCGCGTCAGCATCGGCCCGTCGGTCGCCGGCATCCGCCCGAGCACCCCGGCCGCGATCAGCGCCGCATTCGCGAGCACCACGGCGCCCACGACGATCTGCACCACCGGCAGGGTGAACCGCGCCGAGTCCAGTGCGGGCCGCAACACGAACAGCACCACCACCCCCACCGCGGTGCCCATCAGGAATCCGCCGGCCAGGAACGCGAGGAGCTGCAACGCAGGTCGCGGGCGGTTCACCATCACGACCGTCATGCCGATCCGGAACGGCTCGAGGCTCACCGCGAGAGCCATCAGCAGCAGCGGAATCCACATGATGGGCGTCAACTTACCGGGGGTTGCACTCAGCGGGATTCTCATCGTGGCGGTGCCCCGCGACCTCGTGTGAAGATGGGTGGTGATGAGCGGAAGACACGCGCAGGTCGACCTGAGCCCGACCTCGCTACGCGAGGCGTTCGGGCATTTCCCGACCGGCGTCATCGCGATCGCGGCGGAAATCGACGGCACCCGGGTGGGGCTGGCGGCCAGCACGTTCGTCCCCGTGTCGCTGGACCCGCCGCTGGTGTCGTTCTGCGTTCAGAACACCTCGACCACGTGGCCGCGTCTTGTCGACGCCCCTTATCTGGGGATCAGCGTGCTCGGCGAGGCGCACGACGCGGCGGCCCGGACGCTGGCCGCCAAGACGGGGGACCGGTTCGCCGGGTTGGAGACAGCGTCGACCGACCGCGGAGCGGTGTTCGTCGAGGGCACCAGCGTGTGGCTGGAGAGCTCCATCGAGCAGCAGGTGCCTGCCGGTGATCACACGATCGTGGTGCTGCGGGTCAGCGGCATCACGGTGCACCCGGAGGTGGCGCCCATCGTGTTCCATCGCAGTACGTTCCGCCGGCTGGGTGCCTGACGGCTGGGTGCTGACGACGGATCAGGGCCGGGCGCTCAGTTCCTCGCGGTAATGGCGCACGCGCTGGTCCAGTTCGGCCGCGTCAGCGGCCCTGCCCTCTCGGCGCGCGAGCTCCGCCCGGCTGCTGATCTCACGGATTGCGGTTCGAATGTCGTTGACACTCAACGGTTGATGTAGCGACACGGCGCTGCCTTTCGACGCTGATTGGCTGCTGGCTGCGAGCGTACTCCCGGAGTCTGATACCGGCTACGGTTCATTCAGGGGTTCATCTGGTAGGCGCCGTCGTAGGCGGCCACCTCATGCCACACCTTGTCGAAGCGGTCGGAGTCGACGACGGGTTTGCGGATCGCCGAGAGCGCCCACGCCTGCTGTGCCTCGGTCGAGCTGGGCTTCCCGTGCAGCGCGACCGCATAGGCGGAGAAGTCGCGCACCATCACGTCGAAGATCTGGTCGGTCAGGTCGGAGTCGAGGTTCGTCAGTTCGGCCTGCTCGAGGATCAGCTGGCCGTAGACCACCAGCGAGAACAGGTGGCCGACCACGAGCACGAAATCCAGGTCGCTCTGCTGTGCCGCGTCAGGCGCCGCGGTGGTCAGGAACTCCTTGAATGCGCCGACCTGCTCGTAGAAGCGGCCTACGTTCGCGATTCCGAGGTGGCGCTCGTAGACCGGCGCCCAGTCGGCGAACTGCACCTTCGAGGCGCCGCGGGCCGGACCCTGCGACCAGAAGAACACATCGTCGGCCGGGTCGTCGCGGGTGCCGATCTGCGGGTAGGAAGCCGGGTTGAACATGTAGTTCGGCATGAACTTGAGGATCTGCGCGACGTTGACGTGCACGGTGCCCTCGAGTCGCGGTAGCGCACCGATCAACCGGACCACCTGGCTGAAGTAAGTGTTCTTCTCGAAACCCTTGGCGGCCAGGATGTCCCACAACAGCGTGACCACCTTTTCGCCTTCGGAGGTCACCTTCGACTTCGTCACCGGGTTGAACAACAGGTAGCGACGGTCCTCGGGGCCTGCGCTGCGGAAGTAGTCGATGGCGCGGTCGCTGAACAGCTTCATCGCGAGAATGCGGGCGTAGGCGTCGACGAAGCTGGCCCGCACGTGCGGGAAGATCGTGACCGGATTGCCGTAGAGGATGCGGTTGTTGGCGTGATTGATCGCCTCGTAGAACGCGTGCTCGCACATTCCGATCGACCCGCTGCACAGGTTGAACTTGCCGACGTTGACGGTGTTCAGGGCCGCGGAGAACGCGTCGGGCCCGGCGACCAGGATGTCCTCCTCGTACACCGGATAATCGTGCAGCGCAAAGGTGCTCACGAACATCTGACCGTGCACGACGTTGCCGATCAGCTCGTAGTTCTCATGCGAGCTGTCCGCGACGAACCAGACGTAGCCGTCGGACCCGTCGACGTCGGCGCGCCGCCCGAACACCGACACCATGCCGGCCACGTTGCCGTTGCCGATGTAGTACTTCTCCCCGGATGCCCGGAACAGCACGCCTTCGCTGTCATCGGGCTGGGTTGTCTCCTCTTCGCGCGAGCGCTCATCGGCCGGGGTGAGGACCAGGTCCGTGTTGTAGATGTCGGCGCCGTGCTCGCGCTCCGACAGCGCGAACGCCATCACCTCACCGGCCTCCAGCTGTGCTGCGGCCTTCTCCTTCGCTTTGACGTTGTCGCTCTGCCAGATCGGCCCCAGCCCGAGGATCGTGACCTGCTCGGCGTACCAGTAGGACAGCCCGTAGAAGCCGAGGATCTCGCTCAGCACGGCGTTGCGGGAGGTGTCCCACCGTTTGTCGGGGTTGCCGCCGGCGAACTCCGACGGCGTCAGGAACGTCGCGAACAGCCGCTCACGCTTGACGAAGTCAAGGAAGTCCGACACCCAGGCCGCGTCGAGGTCGTCACGCAGCAGCCGCGTCTTGCCGCGCTCCTCGAACCAGTCGATCAGCGCCCGCAGCTGCCGGCGGGACTCGGGGTCGAGCCGGTCGGAATCGAAAGTGTGCGGGTTCAGCAGGCGCGCAGTCGGCATGCGTGCCAACGTAGCGCCCTCGGCTGTCCGTCAGGCGTGAACGTCACGAAGTCCGACGGCGTCGCGCAGCCCTGAGCAGTTCACGCACCCCACGCAGCCGATGCAGTCGTCACAGCTGACGCATCCGACGCAGGCCCGGCACCGCGCGCAGTCGACGCACGCCAGGCAGGCCAGACATCCCCGGCACGCGATACACAGCACGGCGAGCACACAGCCTGCGATGGCTGCGCTGCCCGCCGTGGCGATGGACCCGGCCACGCCTGCGCTGCCTGCGGTCCCGATCGCCCGCGCGACGGCGGCGCTGCCTGCAGTGCCCACGGATCCGACGACGCCGACGCTGCCGGCGGTGCCGATCGAGCCGGCGACGGCCACACTGTTGACGGTGCCGATCGACCCGGCGACGGCCACGCTGTCCGTCGTCGAGATCGACCCGGCAACAGCCCGGCCGTCAGCTGTCATTTCCGCCGGAACAGCTTGTTGCCCAGCCACACCACGGGGTCGTACTTGCGGTCTGCCGCACGCTCTTTCATCGGGATCAGCGCGTTGTCGGTGATCTTGATGTGCTCCGGGCACACCTCGGTGCAGCACTTGGTGATGTTGCAGTAGCCCAGGCCGTTCTCCTCCTGGGCCTGCTCGGCGCGGTGGCCGTGCGTGTCGAGCGGGTGCATGTCCAGCTCGGCCTGCCGCATCAGGTACCGCGGGCCGGAGAACGCGAGCTTGTTCTCCTCGTGGTCACGGTTGACGTGGCAGACGTTCTGACACAGGAAGCACTCGATGCACTTGCGGAACTCCTGGGAGCGGTTCACATCCTCCTGCGCCATCCGGTACTCACCGGGCTGCAGATCCTTCGGCGGCGTGAACGACGGGATCTCCCTGGCCTTCTCGTAGTTGAAGGACACGTCGGTGACGAGGTCCCGCATCACCGGGAAGGTGCGCAGCGGGGTCACGGTGACGGTCTCGTCCTCGCCGAAGGTCGACATGCGCGTCATGCACGCCAGGCGCGGACGGCCGTTGATCTCCACCGAGCACGATCCGCACTTGCCGGCCTTGCAGTTCCACCGCACCGCGAGGTCACCGGTCTGGGTCTGCTGCAACCGGTGGATGATGTCGAGAACGACCTCGCCCTCGTTGACCTCGACGGTGTAATCCTTCAGTTCGCCGCCGGAGGCGTCGCCGCGCCAGACCCGCATCTTCGCGTTATAGGCACCCATGGCCTCAGCCCTTCCGTTGCGGGTGTTCGAGGAGTTCGTCGTCGGTGTAGTACTTCTCGAGCTCGGAGAGCTCGAAGGTCTCCAGCAGGTCGGTCCGCATCGTGGGCTGACGCTCCTTGGAGACGGCGACGTCCGGAACCACTGGGTCGTCGCCTTCGGAGCGGCACACCAGCAGGTGGTTGCGCCAGCTGGCGTCCATGGTCGGGAAGTCGTCGCGGGTGTGGCCGCCGCGGCTCTCGGTCCGTGTCATCGCCGACTTGGCCACCGACTCGCTGACCAGCAGCATGTTGCGCAGGTCCATCGCCAGGTGCCAGCCGGGGTTGAACTTTCGCTCGCCCTCGACCCTGACCCTCTTGTAGCGATCGCGCAGCTCCTGCAGCTTGTCCAGGGCCTCCTGCATCTCGTCGGCCTTGCGGATGATGCCGACCAGATTGTTCATGGTGTCCTGCATATCCAGCTGCAGCGTGTACGGGTTCTCGGGTGACGAGCCGTCGGACGGACCGTCGAACACCGCCAGCGCCATGTCCTTGGCCGTGTCCACCGCATCCTGGGTCACCGCGGGCCGGTCGGACATCGCGCGGACGTAGTCGGAGGCGCCGAGGCCGGCGCGGCGGCCGAACACGAGGAGGTCGGACAGCGAGTTCCCGCCGAGCCGATTCGAACCGTGCATGCCGCCGGCGCATTCACCGGCGGCGAAAAGCCCTGGCGTGGCAGCCGCACCGGTGTCGGGATCGACTTCGATGCCGCCCATCACGTAGTGACAGGTGGGCCCGACTTCCATCTCGTCGGTGGTGATGTCGACCTCGGCCAGCTCGATGAACTGGTGGTACATCGACGGCAGGCGGCGCTTGATCTCCTCGGGCGTCATCCGGGAGGCGATGTCGAGATACACCCCGCCATGCGGGGTGCCGCGGCCTTCCTTGACCTCGGTGTTGATCGCGCGGGCCACCTCGTCGCGGGGCAGCAGGTCAGGGGTGCGCCGCGCCGAGTCGTTGTCCTTGAGCCACTGGTCGGCTTCTTCTTCGGATTCGGCGTACTGACCCTTGAACACGTCGGGGATGTAGTTGAACATGAACCGCTTGCCTTCGGAGTTCTTCAGCACTCCGCCGTCGCCGCGCACGCCCTCGGTGACGAGGATTCCCTTCACCGACAGCGGCCAGACCATGCCGGTCGGGTGGAACTGGATGAACTCCATGTTGATCAGCGACGAGCCGGCCCGCAGCGCTAGCGCGTGCCCGTCCCCGGTGTACTCCCACGAATTCGAGGAGACCTTGTAGGACTTGCCGATTCCGCCGGTCGCGAGCACCACCGCGGGCGCCTCGAACAGGACGAAGTCGCCGGTCTCGCGGTAGTAGCCGAATGCGCCGGCGATCTTGTCGCCGTCCTTGATGAGCTCGGTGATCGCGACCTCGTGGAACACCCGGATGCGCGCCTCGTAGTCGCCGAGCTCGCGCTTGTCCTCCTGCTGTAGCGAGACGATCTTCTGCTGCAGCGTGCGGATGATCTCCAGACCGGTGCGGTCGCCGACGTGGGCCAGCCGCGGGTAGGTGTGGCCGCCGAAGTTGCGCTGGCTGATCTTGCCGTCCTTGGTGCGGTCGAACAGCGCGCCGTAGGTCTCCAGCTCCCACACCCGGTCGGGGGCTTCCTGGGCGTGCAGCTCGGCCATCCGCCAGTTGTTCAGGAACTTGCCGCCGCGCATGGTGTCACCGAAGTGCACCTGCCAGGAGTCCTTGGTGTTGACGTTGCGCATGGCTGCGGCGCAACCACCCTCGGCCATCACCGTATGTGCCTTGCCGAACAGCGATTTCGTCACCACCGCCACGCGAAGGCCCCGTTCCCGGGCCTCGATCACGGCGCGCAGTCCCGCCCCGCCGGCACCGATAACGACGACGTCGTACTCGTGCCGTTCGATCTCTACCTCGGATGAGCCGCTTGCGCGAAGACCATCCGGTACTGCTTCATGCGAAGCCATCAACCCTCACTCGTCCTTGATCAATAGAAAAACTGTGTGCGCGTGCGCTTCTCAGCCGACGAACCGCAGATCGGAAATCGTCCCGCTGGCCACCAGCATCACGTAGAAGTCGGTGAACATCAGCGTGCCCAAGGTGACCCAGGCGTAGAGCTTGTGCCGGGTGTTGAGCTTGCTGATCTGCGTCCACATCCAGTACCGGACAGGATGTTTGGAGAAGTGCTTGAGCCGGCCGCCGGCGACGTGGCGGCAGGAGTGGCACGAGATCGTGTACACCCAGAGCATCACCACGTTGATCACGAGGATGACGTTGCCGAGCCCGAAGCCGAAGCCGCCGGGACCGTCCTCGGAGTGGAAGGCCTTGATCGCGTCCCAGGTGTTGATGAGTGAGATCAGCGCCGCGATGTAGAAGAAGTAGCGGTGGAGGTTCTGCAGGATCAGCGGGAAGCGCGTCTCGCCGGTGTACTTGGCGTGGGGTTCGGCCACGGCGCAGGCGGTCGGCGACTGCCACACCGAGCGGTAGTAGGCGCCGCGGTAGTAGTAGCAGGTGATCCGGAACAGGAGCAGGAACGGCAGCGACAGCAGCGCGTACGGCAGCAGCGACAGTGGCCCGGACGTGGGCAGGATCTGGGGCCAGAACTCACTGGCTTCGCCGCACGCCTTGCTCAGGCACGGTGAGTAGAACGGCGTGAGGTAGTGGTACTTCTCGACGAAGAAGTCGTCGCGCATGAACGCACGCACCGTCGCGTAGATGATGAACGCGGCGAACCCCAGGTCCGTGACGATCGGCGACTTGAGCCAGTTGTCGGTGCGCAGGGTGCGCGCCGCGATCTGCGCTCGGCCTGGGGAGAAGACGCCGGTCGCCTTGCGGTCGGCGGTGGGTGCACTCACGTTTCCCTCTCGATGAATGTTTGCGGGGCAGACCTGTCCGGCCGGCCCCGAGCTCAGCGCGTGCCGCCGAGACCCTCGTCGTCGACACCGCGCCAGAAATCGGTGTCGTACTGGGTGTCCGGAATCGCGATGCGCTCGCCGACGTGATGATGCCGGGACAGCCCGCGCGCGAGTTCCAGCTCCTCGGCGTCGATATCGAGGCGATCGATATCGTTGAGGATGCGCTCGGCATCGTTGACGATGCGACGGGTGGCAGGGCTGTCCCCGTATCGCGACGCCAGCGTGGTCACGCATCGCCGCAGGTTCCCGATCAGATCGTGAAGCTCGGCGAGCTCGGTGGTGGTGGACAAGTGACCTCCTTGGGCTGAAGGGTGTCGTGCATCACAGTACGCACTCGATGCTAGCCACATCACCCACTAATGGGGTGAGACAGATCACTTTGATGCATGGAGGTAACAATGACGCAAGACCTGCTGAAGGCCCGCGCTGAGACGTTGCTGGCGTTGCACCGGCCCGGCGATCCGGTGGTTCTGCCGACGGTCTGGGACGCATGGTCGGCCCGGCTGGCCGAGGGGGCCGGGTTCGCGGCGTTGACCGTCGGTAGCCATCCGGTCGCCGACTCGGTCGGCAAGGCCGACAACGAGGGCATGACGTTCGACGATCTGATCACCCGCGTCGCGCAGATCACCGCGGCGACCGACCTGCCGGTGTCTGTCGACATCGAGTCCGGCTACGCCGAAGCGCCGGCCCGGCTGATCGAGGGGCTTCTCGGCGTCGGGGCGGTGGGCCTGAACATCGAGGACACCGTGCACAGCGAGGGGGGTCGGCTACGCAGCCCCGAGGAGCACGCCGAGTTGGTCGGCAAGCTGCGCTCGGCCGCCGATGCGGCCGGCGTGCACGTTGTCGTCAACGCGCGCACCGATCTGTTCCTGCGCCAGGACGGCGACGAGGCCGATCGAGTGGACCGCGCGATCGCCCGGCTGCGGCTGGCCGCCGACGCCGGGGCCGACGTTCTTTATCCGGTGGGTCTGCACGGACCGGAGACCATGCAGCGGCTGACGTCGGAGCTACCGCTGCCGGTGAACGCGATCGGCGCACCCGACAAGGCAGATCCCGCATCGTATGGACCGCTCGGCGTGGCGCGCATCAGCTTCGGCCCGTTCTGGCAGGCGGCACTCGCCGAGCGGGCGAAGGAGATCCTGGCGCGCTGGCGCTGAGCCTGGTCAGTTCGTGTCGACGACCAGCACTTCGGTGCCGGCCTTGCGTTTGACGATCCGCGGCACCGAGCCGACGAGTCGGCCGACCATCGAGTTCATGCCGACGCTGCCCACGACCAGCAGATCGGCGCCGACCTCTTCGGCCAGCTCGATCAGCGCATCGGCGGGTACGCCGTGGATCGCACGCTCCTCGACAGTGCGGGCGCCCGCGGTCCGGGCGCGCTCAGCCGCGTCGCGGAGCAAGCCGTAGACGGGAGCATCACCTTCGGTGCGGTAGCCCTCGCCGCGCGGCTGGTCGGGGTCCGGGCCCGCGGCGTCATGGTGCTTCGACGAGTAGGCCGACGCGATGATCAGGCGCCCGCCGGACTCTGCGGCCAGGGCCGCCGCCTTGTCCACGGCGCGCAGCGAGGTGTCCGAGCCGTCGGTTCCGACGACGATGGTCTGGTACGAGGTCACGCGTTGCCCCTTTCCTGGCGTGAACGTCAGCGTACAAGTGTTCACTCAAGCAGTTACCCAGAACGGGGCGACCCGAACCCGGTCAGCGATGCACGTCGGTGATCGCGACGTCGACGTCCACGTCGGTGGCGTCGCCGATGACGTCGCGGATGACCGCGAGGGCCTTCGCTCGGACGTGGTCCGCGAGGACGGCCAGGTCGGCGCCGTAGAGAGCGCTGACCTCGATGCGCACCGCCTTGAGCTCCGTGTCCTCGACGGAGACGCTGACGTCGGCCAGCTTGACGTCGGGAATGGCGCGCAGTACGCGGGCCAGGTGGGCCCGCACCACGAGATCGCTGACCTGGATACGGCCGGGGGTCCGGCCCGGCCGTGGATCGACGACCGTGACCGGCCACCCGGAGCGGGGGGTGGCGCGCACGGCCGCGATGACGCTGCGCTCGACAACCGGCCAACCGAGCTCAGGCGCCGCGCGCAGTTCCCGGGACGCCCGGGCCAGCACGTCGTAATCGCCTATCGCCATCGTTCCAGCCTCTGTTGGAGAGTGGTTTTGGCGCGGTGATGATGCCCCCGCGCACCGTCTGGGCTCAGACTCAGGATCGTCCCAATCTGCGGGAAGGTCAATTCCTCGACTTCTCGCAGCATCCACACTGCGCGCTGCCGGGGCGGCAGTTCGGCGAGCGCCTCCTCCAGCGCCCCGAGGAATTCGGTGTTCGACAGCGTGGCGAACGGGTCGGAGGACGCAGAGGAATCGACGGGATCGATGAGGCGGTCGTCGAGCGGGATGGCCCGTTTCACCCGGTGCGAGTCGGCCACCTTGCGGGAGCAGATCGCGAACAGCCACGTCCGTGGGCTCGCATCGCCGCGGAACTTGTCGATCTGCCGCCACGCGGCAACGAATGTCTCCTGCACGATGTCCTGCACCGCGGCCTCGTCGCGGGTCATACGGCGCGCATAGCGATGCAGCGCGGGACCGTGACGGCGGATCAGGGACTCGAAGGCGCTGCGGTCCCCGGCGGCTGCCGCGGCCGCCAGTTCCCGGTCGTCGACCTCGAGGTCCTCGACCAGGGGGTCGCCAACAGACATCGTCGGTATCGATCCTCTCGGCTATCCATTACGCGAAACCGCGTGACGCCGCGAGCCTAGTCATCCGCGGGATCATGATGTGGGCAGTGACACACAAATCAGGGATTCGGATCGGCGGGCACGCTGCGACTCACCCTCAGTGGAGATCGAGGACAGGAGAACCATGAGCACGGAACGAGGCAAGACGACGATCGCCGACACGGTGGTCGCGAAGATCGCAGGCCTGGCGGCGCGTGAGGTGACCGGCGTACACGCACTGGGCGGCAGCGCGACGCGCGCCGTCGGCGCGCTGCGCGATCGCATTCCCGGTGCCTCCGTCAACCACGCGCAGGGCGTGTCGGTGGAGGTCGGGGAGAAGCAGGCCGCGGTCGACGTCGACATCGTCGCCGAGTACGGCGTGTCCATCAACGATCTCGCGGCCGGTATCCGGCGTAACGTCATCGCCGCCCTCGAACGGATGACGGGCTTGGAGGTGGTCGAGGTGAACATCACGGTGCACGACGTGTACGTCGCAGACGATGACCGCGACGTCGACGCGAAGCGCACCTCCGACGAGCTGCGGGTCGTATGACCACCCGTGAAGCGGCCGACACCGTCGCCGACGCGGTGCTCGCCACCCCGGGGGTCGCCGGGCTGCATCCCGGAATGTTCGGTGAGGTCGGCACCTACCTGCCGGGGCGGCGGGTGGACGGTGTCCGGCTCGGCGACAACGACATCGACGTGCACCTGACCGTGCGGGAAGGGGCGCCGGTGCGCGAGACCGCCGCCGCGGTCCGCGAGGCGGTGGCCCGCGAGTTCCCCGGGCAGGCCGTCAACGTCACCGTCGAAGACGTCGTCGCAGTTGACTCCCCGGCAGTTGATGTGCCCGCGACCGACTGACGCTCACAGCGGGTGATCGCTGTCGGTGAGCACACCGTGATGACCCCTTCACACAGCAGAACACAGCGGCAATATGCGCTTTCTAGCGTGGCCGCATGGCAACTTCACGGGTTGTGGTCGTCGGCCACGGCATGGTCGCCCACCGGTTCGTCGAGGCGCTGCGGTCGCGCGACACCGAAAATCGCTGGCAGATCACGGTGCTGGCCGAGGAATTCGACGCCGCCTACGACCGGGTCGGTCTGACGGGCTACACCGACCACTGGGAGCGTCCGCGACTTGCGTTGTCGGGCAACACCTATGCCGGCGACGATCGGGTGGATCTGCGACTCGGGCACCGTGTGGTTGCGCTCGACTCGGCAGCGTCGACGGTGACCACGGTCGCCGGAGATCGGTTCGGCTATGACGCGCTGGTGCTGGCGACCGGTTCGTACGCCTTCGTGCCGCCGATACCGGGCCACGACCTGCCGCTCTGCCACGTCTACCGCACCCTCGACGATCTCGACGCGATCAAGACCTACGCGCAACGCGCAGTGGCAGCCCACTCCGATGACGCCGCCGGTGTCGTCATCGGAGGCGGGTTGCTCGGGCTGGAGGCGGCCAATGCCCTGCGCGGCTTCGGGATGACTCCGCACGTGGTCGAGATGGCGCCCCGGCTGATGGCCCAGCAACTCGACGAGGCCGGCGGAGCTCTGCTGGCCCGCATGATCGGCGAACTGGGCATCGCCGTGCACGTGGGAGTGGGTACCGAGCGCATCGAGTCAGCCGACTCGGGAGCGCGCGTCACGCTCAGCGACGGGACCGTCGTCAACGCCGGCGTGATCGTCTTCGCCGCCGGTGTCCGACCCCGTGACGAACTCGCTCGCGAGGCCGGATTGGCCATCGCCGAGCGGGGTGGCGTGCTGACCGACACATCCTGTGCGACTCGAGATCCCCGCATCTTCGCGATCGGCGAGGTCGCCGCGATCGAGGGTCGCTGCTATGGCCTGGTGGGGCCGGGATACACCAGCGCCGAGGTCGTCGCCGACCGATTGCTCGGTGGTGCAGCGGAATTCGGTACCGCGGACATGTCGACAAAGCTCAAGCTCCTCGGTGTCGATGTCGCGAGTTTCGGCGATGCGATGGGTGCCACACCAGGTTGCCTCGAAGTCGTGGTCAACGACGCGGTCGCGCAGACCTACGGCAAGCTGGTGCTCTCCGACGATGCGCGCACCCTGCTGGGCGGCATCCTGGTCGGCGATGCGTCGGCCTACGGTGTGTTGCGTCCCATGGTGGGCGAACAGCTGCCGGCCGACCCGATGTCCTTTCTCGCGCCGGCCGGAAGCGATTCGGGCGCAGCGTCTCTGGGTGTCGGTGCTCTACCCGAGACGGCGCAGATCTGCTCCTGCAACAACGTCGCCAAGGGCGACATCACCGAAGCGATCGGCTCGGGGTGCTGTGACGTCCCCGCGCTGAAGTCCTGCACCAAGGCGGGTACCTCGTGCGGATCGTGCGTGCCACTGCTCAAGCAGCTGCTCGAGGCGCAGGGGGTCGCGCAGTCGAAAGCGCTCTGCGAGCATTTCAGCCAGTCCCGGGCCGAGCTGTTCGAGATCATCAGTGCCACCGAGATCCGCACCTTCTCCGGGTTGGTCGACAGATTCGGCACCGGAAAAGGTTGCGACATCTGCAAACCCGTGGTGGCGTCGATCCTGGCGTCGACGAGCAGCGATCACATCCTCGACGGGGAGCAGGCGTCCCTGCAGGATTCGAACGACCACTTCCTGGCCAACATCCAGCGCAACGGCAGCTATTCGGTGGTGCCGCGCGTGCCCGGCGGTGACATCACCCCCGAGCACCTGATCCTGATCGGCGAGATCGCCCGCGATTTCGGGCTCTACACCAAGATCACCGGCGGTCAGCGCATCGACATGTTCGGCGCGCGGGTCGATCAGCTCCCCGAGATCTGGCGACGGTTGGTCGAGGGCGGCATGGAATCCGGACATGCTTACGGCAAGTCGCTGCGCACGGTCAAGAGTTGCGTCGGCAGTGACTGGTGCCGCTACGGGCAACAGGATTCGGTGCAGATGGCCATCAATCTGGAACTGCGCTACCGCGGCCTGCGCGCTCCCCACAAGATCAAGATGGGCGTGTCGGGATGCGCCCGCGAATGCGCGGAGGCGCGCGGCAAGGACGTCGGCGTCATCGCCACCGAAACCGGATGGAACCTCTACGTCGGCGGCAACGGCGGAATGACGCCGCGGCACGCCGAACTATTGGCGGGCGATCTCGACGACGAGACGCTGGTGCGCTACATCGACCGCTTCCTGATGTTCTACGTCCGCACCGCCGACCGCCTGCAACGCACGGCGCCGTGGGTGGAGGAAAAGGGGCTCGCGCACATCCGCGAGGTGGTGTGCGACGACTCTCTGGGTTTGGCATCCGAATTCGAGGCCGCGGTGGCCCGGCACATCGAGGGCTATGCGTGCGAATGGAAGGGTGTGCTCGACGACCCCGAGAAGCTGGCGCGCTTCGTCTCGTTCGTCAACGCGCCCGATACCGCGGACCCGACGATCACGTTCACACAGAGTGCGGGGCGCATGGTGCCGACCCCGCTCGGATTGCCGAAGGTGGTGCAGCGGTGACGATTCTCAGCGACATCGGCAGGGTCGGTGTCTGGACCACGGCCTGCCCCTACGACGTCCTGCTGCCCAACCGCGGCGTCGGGGTTCTGCTGCCCGACGGTTCGCAGGCCGCGCTGTTCCGCCTCGACGACGGCAGCCTGCACGCGGTCGGCAACATCGACCCGTTCACCGGCGCGGCGGTGATGTCGCGGGGCATCGTCGGCGATCGGGGTGGGCGCGTCACGGTGCAGTCGCCGCTGAAGAAGCAGGCGTTCGCCCTCGACGACGGGGTGTGCCTGGACGATCCGACTTACGAGCTGCCCGTGTATGCCACGCGGATCACCCCGGCCGGCGACGTCGAAGTGGGCTCACCACCCGCGGAATAGCATTCCCGGCTGCAGTTCAGGTGATTTCACAGCCATGGCTTCTCAATGGCGACGAACAAACTAGGGACTTTCGGCCCGCGACACCGCGCTGACAACTACCTACCGTCGTAGGCATGACGTATGTGATCGGTAGCGCGTGCAGGGACATCGTCGACAAATCCTGTGTGCAGGAGTGCCCCGCCGACTGCATCTACGAGGGCGCGCGGGCGATGTACATCAACCCCAACGAGTGCGTGGACTGCGGCGCGTGCCGGCTCGCGTGCCGCGTCGACGCCATCTACTACGAAACCGACCTGCCCGACGAGGAATTCGCGCACCTCGAGGACAATGCGGCGTTCTTCAGTGCGGTGCTGCCCGGCCGCGACGCCCCCATCGGGGACCCCGGTGGCGCGGCGGCACTGGGCCGGATCGGCGTCGACACCCCGCTGGTGGCTGCGCAGCCGCCGTCCCTGACAACTCACCCCTGACGGGCGAGGCTCGGCAGCCTGGCCCGGAGGAAGCGCTGGGCGATCAGCCGGGTGATGCCGGGGTGCCGGCCCAGCGGCTCGGTCACGACATCGGCGCCGCTGTTGCGCAGTCGATCCTGGAACAGCCCTTCGGACAACAGATATGACGCGACGACAACGCGTCGGCCGGGCTGGCGCAGAGCCGTGACAGCGTCGGCCACCCGAGGTTCTCCGGTCGCGGCGAACGCGAGTTCCACCCGCGTACCGATCGTCGCCGACACCCACGCCGCCGTGGTGTGCAGATCGCGCAGCGCGGCCGGATCCGAGGTGCCGGCGGCCGCGAGGATCACCGAATCATCGGCACGCCAGCCTGATTCGACGAGCCGCTCGACGACTACACGTACCAGCGCAGGATCCGGTCCCAGTGCGGGAGTCACGGTGACGGCAGGGTGGTCACTGGCGCCCACGTGCGCGGGAATGTCGGTGCTCACGTGGTAGCCGCGCGCAAGGAATGCCGGTACCAGCACGGCGGGCTCGTCGGCGTGGGCGTCGAGTACCTCGGTGGGCGTGGGTCCGATGACGTCGACGAACGCCACATGAACGGGGTTCTTCACCAGCTCCGACACCCGGGCGGCGAGGTCACCGATCAGCTCCACGCCCTGCGGCTTGCGGGTGCCGTGGGCCACCAGGACGTAACTCATGACGCGTACGCCTCGTCGACCGGCAGCCGGTAGCCGCGTTTGACCACGGTGGCCACCATCTTCTTGTCTCCCAATGCGGTTCGCAGTCGCAGGACCGCGGTTTCGACGGCGTGGGTGTCGGTGCCGCTGCCGGGAAGGGCGCGCAGCAGATCGGCTCGCGACACCACCGAGCCGGGGTGCTGGGCCAACGCGCGGATGGTGGCCATCGCCGCCGGTGACATCGCCTTGACGGCCCCGTCGACCAGCACACAGTTGCCCCGGATCTCGAGCAGGTGCCCGGCCACCCGGACGGTGCGGGCCTGCAGCATTGGTAGTTCGTCGGTGATGTGACGGGCCAACGCGCCCAATCGCATTCGTTCCGGTGCCGAGGTCGGTACCCCGAGGCGCACCAGCGGGCGGGCGGTCACCGGGCCGACACACATGGCGTGCACGCTGCCGCGCAGGGCGGCCAGCAGTTCGTCTTCGACGCCGAGCTCCTGGGCCCGCATCAACACCGAGGCCACCGCGGGTGCGGAGGTGAAGCTGACGGCGTCGAACTTCTCCTCGGCGATCCCGACGACGAGGGCGTCGAAGTCGCCGTGCCGCGGCGCCGGGTGCCAGCGGTACACGCGGATGGCCACCACGTCGGCGCCGGCGGCGCGCAGTTCGTCGAGGAATTCGGGGAACGGGTCCCAGTCGGCTGTCGCACCGTGCAGCTGCACGGCGATGCGGGCCCCGGCGATGCCGCCCTCGAGCAGGTAGTGCAGGACTTCGCGGGAGGATTCCGAATCCGGCGACCACTCCTCGGGCAGGCCGGCCGCCCGTAGCGCCCCGGTGGCTTTCGGGCCGCGGGACACCACGCGGGCCCTGCTCAGAGCCGCGGTGAGCTCGGGGGCCAGGCCCCAGCCGTCGGCCGCTGCCATCCAGCCGCGCAGTCCGATGCCCGTGGTGGCGACCACGATGTCGGGCGGTTCGTCGATGAGCGCCTGCGTGCGTTGGCGCAGCTCGTCATCGTCGGGCAGCGGCACCATCTCGATGGCGGCCGCGCTGGTGACGGTCGCGCCGCGGCGGGTCAGGAGGGCGGCGAGCTCGTCGGCGCGCCGTGCTGAGGTCACCGCGACTCGGAATCCGGTGAGCGGCGACCAGTCCGGCTCCTTCATGACCACTGTCTAAACAGGTCGTGTTTCGCGCCGGTTACTCCGTCGTTGCCGTGCGGTGTCACCGCCGGACAGGCCGTGAATTTATGCTCACCGCCGATGCGGGCTCCGTGTGAGGCCTCACCAGACGTCGCCGTCCCGCCAGTCGCAGGCGAGGTCGCCGGCCGCGTCGAGGTCGACGGACGAGGTCACCGGCAGGACGAAGACGCTGCTGTCGTCGTCCGGGGTGCGTACCAGGCCACTCGGGGTCAGCACCGATGTCGTGCCGGGCCACGGCGTCCAGCCCCGGCTCGAGTACAGCGGCCGCCCCAGGTCGCTGGTGCTCAGCGCGCCGATGACGTAGGCGCCGCGGATCACCTGCTCGGCGGCCTCCATCAGCGCGTGCGCCAACCCCTGACCGCGGTGGTCCTCCCGCACCGCCACTGCTTCGACGTAACCGCACCGCAGTGCCGTGTCGTGGTGGAGCAGCCGCCGCTGGACCACTGCGGCGTGGCCGACGATCGCCCCGCGCTGACAGATCACCGCGTGCATACCGCCCAGTGCATGCTCCCAGTCGGTGTCGGAGAACTCACCGTCGTATGCCTCGGTGAGCATCCGCCGGGCATCGGCGCGGAGGTCGTCGTCGAGATCGGAGGTGTGGACGAGGCGGGCACGCACACCTGCAGGTCTACCAGGCCAGGCCCTCGTCCGGTGGTGAGAACGGCGCCCTCGGGCGCGCCCAGTGCAGCCGTACCGTCTGGCCCGGCCGGGCCTGCGCGATGGCGTCGGCGTCGTCGTCGACGACGACGCCGATCACCGGGTAGCCGCCGGTGACAGGATGGTCGGGGCCGAGTATCACGGGAAAACCGTTGGGCGGCAATTGAATCGACCCACGCATCGCGCCTTCGCTGGGTAACTGGCGATCCGGCCAGCGGTACTCCAGCGGCATGCCGACCAGCCGGACACCCACGCGGTCGCTACGGTCGGTGACCTGCCAGTTGGTGCGTACGAGGACGTCGGGGTCGACGAACCAGTCGTCGCGGGGCCCGGGGACCACCCGGAGTTCGATGACGTCGTCGTCGAGTGCGGCGACCGGCGCCTGGTCGAGCTCGGGGAACTCGTCGGTGTGTTCGCCGACGCGCAGCACGTCCCCGGATGTCAGCGGGCGAGGTCCGATCGAGGAGAGTACGTCGTAGCTGCGTGATCCGAGTACGGGGTCGACGTCGAATCCGCCGCGCACCGCGAGGTAGGACCGCAGACCCGAGCGGGCCGGCCCCAGGGAGATCACCTCGCCCGCGCGAACGTGGTGAACACTGTTGGTGCCGAACGGGATTCCGTTGACCGCTGGATCGGCATCGGCGCCGGTCACCGCGACGGTGACATCGCCGCCGCACACCCGCGCGGTGAACCCGCCCAGCGTGACCTCGACGGTGGCCCGGTCGTCGGGGTTGGCCACCAGCCGGTTGGCCAACGTGTGGGAGCGCCGGTCGGCGGCCCCGGAGCGGGTCACCCCGAGGTGGGAAAGACCCGGTCTACCGAGATCCTCGACCAGGGCCAGTGGGCCCGGCTGCAGGATCTCCAGGGTCACCCCGGTCACGGCGTCACCGCCCGGAACTGCACCCAGCGCCCCGGTGTCAGCAGCGCGGGTTCGTCACGATCGATGTCCCACAGCATGGCGTCGGTTCGCCCGATGAGCTGCCAGCCACCGGGCGATTCCCTGGGGTAGACGCCGCTGAACGATCCCGCCAGCGCCACCGCACCGACGGGCACCTTGGTGCGGGGTTCGGCGCGCCGGGGGACTTCGAGTCGCTCGTCGCCGTCGAGCAGGTAGCCGAAACCCGGTGCGAATCCGCAGAATCCGACGCGCCAGGGCCGGCCTGTATGCGCGGCGACGACCTCGTCGACAGACAGTCCGGTCAGCCGGGCCACCTCGTCGAGGTCCGCTCCGTCGTAGACCACGTCGAGGACGACGGCCTGCCCGTCAGGGGGAGCGCTGGATTCGGCGACGGTGTCGGCGGTGGGCGCGACTCGGCCGATCCGCTGACGGGTCGGGGCCTGGTGGCTGGCGCCCGCCAGGATGATCAGGACGGTCTGGGCAGCGGGCACCAGGTCGACCACGCCAGGTAGCTCGGCCGCGCGCAGGGCCTCCGTCCAGGCCAGCACCTCGGCCGTCGTGCCGAATTCCAGGAGCAGCGCCCGATCGCCGTAATCGTGCACCGCGGCTGCTGTCACACCCATCTGCCAACGCTACCGTCGCGCGCACGGTTGAATGCACGAATGGGTGGGGGGTCGGCGCGCGCCGGCGCGCTGATGACGGTGACCGCCATGGTCTCGGTACAGCTGGGTATGGCGGTCGCGGTCAAACTGATCGACCACATCGGCTCCGACGGCACCGCGTGGCTGCGGCTGGCATGGGCGGGGTTGATCCTGCTCCTCTGGGTGCGGCCGCGCCCGTCGGCGTTCACCGCCAAGACCTTTGCCATGTGCGTGGTGCTCGGCGTGGTGAGTGCCGCGGTGTCGCTGTTCTTCATGGCCTCGCTGGACCGGTTGCCGCTCGGCACCGCGACCGCGCTGGAATTCCTTGGTCCGCTCACGGTCGCCGCCGCGCACGGCCGCGGTCTCGCGCGGGTGCTGTGGCCGGGGCTGGCCGCACTCGGGGTGATCCTGCTCAGCCAGCCCTTCAGCGGTGGCGTCGACCTCAAGGGCGTGATGCTGGCGCTCGCCGCGGGTGCGGCGTGGGCGCTCTACATCCTGCTGACCCAGAACGTCGGCGATCAGGTGGCGGGGGTGACCGGGTTGGCGGTGTCGATGCCCATCGCGGGCCTGGTGTCGACGTTCACCGTCAGCTCGACGGTGTTCGAGAGGATGACGTGGCAGGTGGTGCTCATCGGTCTGGGCATGGCGATCCTGCTGCCGGTGGTGCCGTTCGTGCTCGAGCTGCTGGCGCTGCGCCGGTTGACGACGGCGGCGTTCGGCACGCTGATGTGTCTGGAGCCGGCGCTGGCCTTCGTGGTCGGTTTCACGCTGCTGGATCAGGAGCTCGGCGTGTCCGCGATCATCGGCATCTTCGTGGTGGTGATCGCCGGGGTGGGTGCGGCGCGCAGCGGTGGCCGGCAGGCCGACATGCACATCGAAGTCGGTTAGCCCACCAGCTGATACGTGGGCTCTCGGCGCTTGATCACCGCGATGACCCGGTAGGTGATCGGCAGCATGACGACCTCGACCGCGGTCTTGTAGACCCAACCGAGCGCGGTGTAGACGGCGAAGTCTTTGAACGTCGAGATGCCGATGGCACTCGCGGCGATCGTGCAGAACACCAAGGTGTCGCCGAGCTGACCGACGAATGTCGACCCCACCAGCCGGGCCCACAGGTGCTTCTCCTTGGTGCGCTCCTTGATCGCCACCACCACCCAGGCGTTGAGCGTCTGGCCCACGATGAAGCCGGCGAGCCCGGCCACGATCAGCTGAGTGTAGGCGTGCACGACGTTCTCGAAGTGCTCCTGGTTGGTGTAGAAGTCCGCGGCGGGTAGGTAGATGGTCACCCAGAAGGCAAGGGCGGCAAGGATGTTCATCGCGAACCCGGCGAAAATGGCGCGCCGGGCGGCCTTGAACCCGTACACCTCGCTCAGCACGTCGCCGATCACATAGGTCAGCGGGAACACGATGAACCCGCCGTCGGTGATGATCGGTCCGAACGCGACGCCCTTGGTGGCGGTCACGTTGGAGATGATCACCAGTGCGGTGAACACCGCGACGAGGATCGGATAGTAGGCCGAGCCGACGCGCGCGAAGGTGGCGTGCTGTTCGGTGTGGGTCTCGGTCACCGGCCCATTAGATCAGCTCAGCGCGGTGGAGATCATCGGCGGGAGCTTGTCGATCACCACGGGATAGGACAGCACCGAGGCGTAGGCGATCGCACCGGCGAGTTCCTTGCCGGTGAACACGGTGTGCTTGCGGGTGGTCGCCCGCGACGCGGCGACGACGGGGTCGGCCACCAGCGCGGCCTGCTCCTCGTCGCTCTCGGTGGCCCAGATGACGACGTCAGCGGAGTCGAGCACCTGACCGAGCCGGTCCGGCGCGATGGTGCCGTCGGCATCGGCGAGGGTCAGGCCCATGTCGGTGAGGAACGCCCGTCGCCAGGCAGGGCCGGTGACCCGGGCGCCGCCGCCGTCCACCCGGCCGTCGAGCAGCAGCACCGTCTTGTTCGCGAACTCCGGGTGGTCGTCCTTGACCTTCTTCAGCGATGCGTCGATGTCCGCGACCATCTTCGTCATGTCGTCGTGATGGAAGGTGGCCTGTCCGATCAGCGCGGCCTGGTCGCGCCAGGGCTCGAAGAAGGCGCTGCGGCCGGACTGTGCGATGGTCGGCGCGATGGCCGTCAAGGCCTGGTAGGTGTCCTGGTCGAGGCCTGCGTTGGTCGCAACGATGAGGTCGGGCCGCGCCGCGGCGATCTGCTCGACCTGGACGCCGTCGGCCAGAGACAACACCGCCGGGGTGGCGCCGCCCAGTCGCGCCTGCGCCCAGGGCCAGACGCCGAAGGGCTCCCCGCCGAACCAGTCGGTGATCGCGACGGGCACCACGCCCAGCGCCAGCAGGTCGTCGGCGTCGTTGAGCCCCGCGCTGACGACGCGCGTCGGAGGTTTGGGAATCTTGGTCTCTCCGAAGGCGTGTGTCACGGTGACCGAACCGTCGGAGGCCACCGCACCCGGCTTCTCGGATCGACAGGCGGTCAGCATCGCCGCCACTGCCGTCAATGCCAGAACATTCCGCCGGGTCCACACTTCGGGCACCCGGCGAGAATATAGAGCCGACCCCGACGTCGCCGGACATTGCCGAGCTATGACGTCAGCGGTAGACCCTCGTCGAGGAAGTTCAGCCCCCTGCTGATCGCGGCCGGATCGATGGGGGTGTTGTGCAGCGCGGCCATCATGACCCCGGTCATCGCGCCGGCGGTGATGCGCAGGCGCGGGTCGTCGCCCGGGAGGTCGAGCCGGGTCGCGAGGGCGTCGGTGATCAGCTCGATGGTCTCGATATAGGTCATGTAGAGCGCGCCGTTGGCCTCCGGCAGCGTGTAGAGCAGCCGCTGGCGTGCCATCTCGTCGCGCCACACCGGTCCGTCCATGCCGGTGAACATCTGCTCGACGGCGTACCGGTAGGCCGCGATGGGAGAGAGTTCGGCGGGCGCCGCCAGGAACAGTTCGATGACCGGCTCAGTCAACTGATCGGGGATCAGCAGCGCGGCTTTGGTGGGGAAGTAGCGGAAGAAGGTGCGCGGCGAGATGTCGGCCGCCGCGGCGATCTGCTCGACGGTCGTGTTGGGGTAGCCGAGTTGCTCGAAGAGCCGAAAGGCGGCGCATCGCACCGCTTCGCGGGTCTGACGCTTCTTGCGTTCGCGAAGCCCCTCAGTGTGTTCTAGGGACATCCGTCGATTGTGGCGGCAGTCTTGAGCGCAGATCTGCGAATCGGATCAGCTGAGGACAAGTGTCACACTTAGCGCGATCATCACTGCCGCGATGGTCCCGTCGAGCACCTGCCACGTGCGCGGAGAGGCGAAGTAACCGCGCAGTCGCGTGGCCCCGAAGCCCAGCGCGGTGAACCAGACGGCGCTGGCCGTGACGGCACCGACCCCGAACAACCACCGCTGATCGCGATGCTCGTTCGCCAGGGTGCCGAGCAGGACCACGGTGTCGAGATACACGTGCGGGTTGAGGAAGGTCAGCGCGAGACAGGTGGCGAGGACACCGGCCAGGCGCGCCGGCCGGGCGTCGGCGGCGGTCAGCACGCCTGGGCGTAATGCGCGGCGCGCGGCGAGGAGCCCGTAGACGAGAAGGAATGCCGCGCCGCCATAGGTTGCGACGTCGACGAGTCGCGGGTGTGCGCTGACCAGTGCCCCGAAGCCCGCGATGCCGGCGGCGATGAGGACGAGATCCGACACCGTGCACACAGCGACGACCGGCAGGACGTGTTCACCGCGGATGCCCTGTCGAAGTACGAAGGCGTTCTGCGCGCCGATCGCGGCGATCAGCGCCATGGACGTGGCGAAGCCCGTCAGGAGAACCAGGGCGGCGGGGGACATGACGACGACGGTAGGCAGCCTGCGGGAGCAAGTACAGCTAAAGATTCTTCACGTCGTTCAATTTCCCTAATGGGTATCTGCACCGCCACGCGCACCTGCGCTGCCTCTGTGCTCCAGCCCCAGCCATGTCCAGTCACCCCGCACGACCCTCGCCCCACCGCGATGGCGGTAGAGCCACTCAGCGCTGGACGAACGCCCACTGTCCGGAGCGTGCGCTCTCCGCGATGGCCTCGCCGACGACGACCTGTTCGAAGCCGTCCTCGAATGTCGGATAACCCTCTGCTGGGCCGCCGTCGACGGCGGCGTACACCGCGCGGAACAGTGCCTTGAACGCATCCGGGTAGCCCTGGGCGTGGCCGGCCGGGTAGTCGCCGGTGGAACGCAGCTGGATCTGGTTGGGCTCGTCCCGATGCCCGATCCACAGGCGCTCGGGATCCTCGGTGTTCCAAGCCAGAGATTCCGAGGCGCCGCTGATCTCGAAGCTCAGATGGTTCTTGCGGCCCGGCGACACCTGCGACAGTGTCAGTACCCCGCGCGCGCCGCCCTCGAACCGCAGCAGCATTCCTGCCACGTCCTCTGTCGACATCTGCACTGGCTCAATCGGACCGGACGAGGAGGCGAACGTCTCCACCGCGCCGGTCGGTCGCTGACGAGTGGGCACTACCGTCGTCAGATCTGCCATCACGGCCTCAATCCGCTGACCCGTCACGTAGCTGACGAGATCGAGCCAATGCGAACCGATGTCGCCGACTGCGCGCAGCGGTCCTCCCACAGCGGGGTCGAGTCGCCAATTCCAGTCGGTGTCTTTCGACAGCCAATCCTGGAGATAGCTTCCGGTGATGAGGCGCACCTCGCCCGGGAACCGAGACGCTGCCTCCTGGCACAGCGGGTAGAACCGCGAAATGAAGCAGACAGCGTTGACGAGACCGAATTCGTCCGCGGCAGAGCAGAGTTGATGCGCCTGCGACGACGACAGGGCCAACGGCTTCTCGCAGACGACATGCTTGCCGGCCCGCAATGCGGCGAGCGCCTGCTCGAAGTGAAGATGGTTCGGCGAACAGACGTGTACGACGTCCGCGTCGCCCAGCATGTCGTCGAAGCTGCCGTAGGTGGGCGCGAAGTCGACGGTCCGCGATCCGACGACACCGCCGACGCAAATACCGAGCCGAGCGAGGGCCTCTGCGTGGGTGCGGGCCATGAAGCCCGTTCCGACGATGCCAGCTTTCATGAACGGAACAGAAACCTTTCCACCTTGCCCAGGCGCAGCACGATGGCGAACGCCAAGGCCACGACCGCGATGAAGAACGCGGACACCGCTCCGAGGGCGGGCGTGATCGCGCCCCGCAGACCGGAGTACACGAACACCGGCAGCGTCTGGTTGTCGATGTTGGTCAGCACCTGGCTGACGACGAAGTCGGTCATGCTCAGGACGAACACCACCAATGCGCCCGTGACGATGCCAGGCGCCAGCAGCGGCAGCCGCACGAACAGGAATTGTTCGACGGGATCTGCTCCCAGCGTGGCCGCGGCGGGCACCAGGTTGGGGTCGGTGTCCTCGATCGCTGCCAGCACCGTCCACAGCATGAAAGGGAAGCACGTCACCGCAACGGCTACGGCGACCGCGGTCAGGCTGCCGCGGACCCCGAGCCAGCCGTACAGGTCGAAATAGGCGAATGCCGTCACGATCGTCGGCGACGACAACCCCAGCGAGAGCAACACCGTGAAAAGCATCCTGCTGTAACGCCCCACATTTGGCAGCGCCAGCGCGGCCGGGACGCCGCAGACGACGTTGACGACCACGCTGATGCCCGCGACGAAAAGGCTGTTGCCCAGCGCCATCCACACGTCGGGGTTGCTGAACATGTCGGTGTACCAGTGCGTCGTGAAGCCTTGCGGCGGGAAAGTCAGCACCTCGCCGGACGACAGCGACGCCACGAGTACCAGCAGCGTCGGCGCCAACAGCGGGATCAGCGCCAGGCCGGTGATGACGGCGGTGACGCGGATGCGCTTCACCGGCCTCTCCTGGCCCGTCCGAGGAACAGGATGAGCGCAGTGCCGACGCTGAGGATGAGCAGCAGCAAGATGCCGATCGCGGCGCCCTGCGGTGGGTTGCCCAGCCCGAGGTAGCGGTCTTGCAGGAAGTTCGACACGAAATTCTTCAGGCCGCGGCCGAGGATGGCGGGGTCGGCGAACGCGGCCATCGTCAGCGCGAAGCAGGCGGCATAAGCGGCAATGATCCCGACTCGCAACTGCGGCAGCGTGATTCGTAGGAAGACGATGAACGGTGTGGCCCCGAGAGTGGCTGCAGCGGCGCCGAGTTCAGGGTTGACGCGCAGCACGGCGGGGAGCAGCACGACGACGGCAGCGGGCAGCAGGATCTGCACGATACCGATCCCGATGCCCCACAGGCCACCGACCAGGGATGCGCCGGTCATCCATTCGACGGGCCCGCCCGGCCCGATGGTCACGAGCAGGCCGAAGGTGCGGGTGATGTCTCCGGTGAGCATCGGCACGAACACTCCGATGAGGAGGGCGAGGCGCAGCCAACGCAACCGGATTCGGGTCAGTGTCAACGCATACGGGATGGCGATGGTGATCGCCACCAGAGGAACGAGCACAGCCATCACCAGCGATCGCGACAGCACGGTGTGGAACTGGGGGTCGGCGACGAGGTCACGGTACTGCGTGAAGGACAGGTCGCCCTCATCGGCGAGGAAGCTGTCGTACTCGCGGATGCTGCTCCACAGCAGCACGCCGAGTCCGGCGACCAGGGAGCCGGCCAGGATCAGTCCGGGTATCAGTGCGGCGATGCGTCCGACCCGCGCAGGCACAGCCTTGTAGACGGCTGTGCGCACGACGATGAGGCTGTCGATGATGCGGAACAGCGCAGGGGTGTCCTGGGAGTGCCACTTCTCGGAGACGTTGCGCGAGTGCATCGGTCACGCCTGCGTGACTATGGGGACGTCGTCGGTGTTCCAGGCGACGACGACAGCGTCGCCTACGTCGTGGGTCATGCCGTTGCGACTGGCAGGGATGTGCACGGCGGCGGTGGGCCCACACTCCAGTCGGATCTGATAGAAGGTGCCTTGGCCGTCGAACGCGGAGAACTGCACCTCGCCCGGGAGCCCGTTGTCATAGCAATGTCGCTCGTCCGCGGGGACGAGGCGCAGGCGTTCGGGCCGCATGACCGCGGTGGCACGGCCCAGTGGCACGGAGGACCCGACGGCGACGGTGACCGAGATATCGGCGGAGCACCGCAACGTCCCCGCGCTGTCGACGGAGCCCTCGAGGAGAAGCGGGTCGCCGAGGAATCCGGCCACGAATGTGGTTGCAGGATTGGCATACAGCTCGGAACCCGGTCCGCACTGCACGACACGGCCGGCGTCCATGACGGCAATGCGGTCGCTGACCAGGAGGGCTTCGCGTTGATCATGGGTGACGTTGACGATGGTGACGCCGAGCTCGCGGTGTATGCGGGTGAGTTCTAGCTGCATGGATTCGCGCAGCCGGCGGTCGAGCGCGGAGAGCGGTTCGTCGAGAAGCAGGATGCGTGGTTCGTAGACGAGCGCACGCGCCAATGCAACGCGTTGGCTCTGCCCGCCGGACAGCTCGCTGACGGCGCGCTGCTGCAGGTTGGGCAGCTGAACGAGATCGAGTGCCTCGCTGACGCGCCGGGCGATCTCTTTGCGGCCGACCCGACGCATCCGCAGCGGGAATGCGACGTTGTCACCGACGGACAGGTGGGGGAACAGGGCTAGAGACTGGAACACGACGCCGAGGTCGCGGGTGTGCGGCGGGCGGCCGGTCATGCTGCGGCCATCGATGATGACGTCACCACTGTCGGCGGCGAGCAGGCCGGCGATGACCCTGAGCAGGGTGGACTTGCCGGAGCCCGAAGGGCCGAGGAGCGTGAAGAACTCGCCGACGCCGATCTCGACGGACACATCGTCGAGCACAGTCATGTGCCCGTAGGTCTTGACGACATGCTCCACCCGGATGGCGGCGGTCGAGTTCATCACGTGCGTCCTAGCGGCCGATCGCAGCGTCGTAGGCCTTCTGCCATGCCTCGTCATTCTTCGCCATCAGCGGGATGGGCGCCACGACCGCTTTGACGGCTTTCAGGTCCTCAGCGCTGCGTGGAAAAACGGCCTTGTTGTCTGCCATGTAGGCGGGCACGGTGGCGTCCGGGTTGACCGGAATCAGGCCCAGCTTGTCGGCGACGACCGATTGCACCTCGGGGTCGAGCAGGTAGTTGGCGAAAACCTGGGCGTAGTAGGCATTCTCGTCCGGAATCCCCTTGTGGATGTAGTAGGCGTCGCCGACGACATAGATGCCTTCGGACGGTGCGACGAGTGCGACGGGGGCACCTGCGTTCTGCGCCTGGATGCCGGTGCCTGAATTGCTGATCGCCATCTTGACCGAGCCGGTGGTCAGTGCGGTCACGAGGTCGGAATTGGAACCGAGTTGAGCGAGGTTGGGTTTGAGTTCGGAGATCTTGGCCCAGACGTAATCCATGCCGGCGGGCGGGTTGTTCGCGGGGTCGACCCCCATCGACTGGGCGAAGCCGAATGCGGTCGACGAGTAGATGGTGTCGACGGCGAGACTTTCGCGCAGTTCGGGCTTGAACAGGTCGTCCCAGGTCTTCACGGTCGCAGGGTCGATCTTGTCGGTGCGGACGAGGAACGGCACGGTCAAGCTGTAGGGGTTGAGGTACGCCCACGGTCCGTCGGTGTGGTCGGGCGGGGCGGCGGTCTCAGCGGTGACCTTTCTCAGGTTGGGGACGACTTCGGGGTTGAGAGGAATCGTCCATCCGCGTGCGGCATTGGTGTAGGCACGCTGCTGGGCGTTGAAAGAGGCGTCGGCGCTAGGACGCTGGTCGGACTGCATCTCCTGGTTGAGCTTGGTGTAGCTGACCGCTTCGTCTGTGGTGTCCCAGACGATAGGGATGCCGGTGTCCTTGGTGAACTTCGCCGCGGCGGTGTCGGCGTAGACCTTCTCCTGGTCGCCGCTCCAGATGCGGATGACGAGGCGGCCGGGTTTGGTGGCCGGCTTCTCCGTGACACCGGCGCTGGATGCCCCGGACGACGAGGTGCTCTCACTGGAGCTGCCGCAGGCCGAAACTCCTCCCATGGCGAGGACACCGACTGCAGTGACGGCGAGGATGTGTTTGATGCGACTCATGACCGGCTCCTGAGGGTTAGTGCGGAAGCAGTTCTGCAGAGTCCAGCGGCATCATCGGCGCCAGATAGCGGTACCCCAAAACCAAGGCGTTGGGCTCTTTTCCGAGCATCTCGACGATGTCGGCCTCGCTGTCGATCTTCGACATCGCGGCCTTGGCGAACACCTCGTCCTCGTGCTCGATGTCGAGGTTGCCGGTGTAGCCGACATCGGTCAGGGCGGTGATGACGCGGCGCCAGTCGATGACACCCCAGCCGGGGGCGCGGAATCGCCACCAACCGTTTCCGAATCCCTGCATCGGCCCGAAGGCGTTGCCGTAGAAGCCGAGGCGGCCGCGTTTGCGCTCGTCGATGTCGATGTCCTTCGCGTGGAAATGCACGATGCGGTCGCCGAAGTCGTATATCGCCTGGAGGTAGTCGATGCCGAGAAACACCAGGTGTGACGGGTCGATCTCCAGGCCCAGGGCGGGGGAGGGGACGGCCTCGAACATCGCCTGCCAGATCTCGGGAGAGAAGGCGAGGTTCTCGCCGGTGCGGTTCTTGTGATGCAGCATCGGGCAGTTCTCGATGCCGATCTTGATACCGAGATCCTCTGCCTCTTTGGTGAATTCGGTGTACAGGTTGGTGAAGGGTTGCATGCAGTCTTCGACGCTGAGGCCCGGGGTCATACCGGCAAATGTGCAGACGGCGGGAACCTCCATGCGAGCGGCGAGCTGCATCACCTTACGGAAGTAGCGCTTGTACTCAGTGGCTTCGGCTTCGTCGGCAGCGAGGTAGTTGGGGTAATAACCCAGCGCGGAGATCGCGATGCCGCGGTTGTCGAGGTCGGCTCGAATCTCTCTGAGCCGTTCATCGGTGACCTCGTCGGCGTTGAGTGACGACTGGGGCCACGCGGACAGCTCCATTGACGTGAAACCGGTGTCCTGGGCGAACTTTGCGATGTCGCCGCTGTAGTCGGTGTAGAAGCCGAGCCTCATTGCCATCCCTTAGAACGTCGGGGTCTTGCTGTCGTTCTCGACGCTATGAGACCCTTCTGTCCGTGTCTAGAACATCTTGCGTCTTTTCATGACGGAACTGGTGCGGCTGACGCCGCTGCAACGTCGGGTCGTGGGGGAGCTGTTGACCCGAGGGTCTCTGGCGCGGGCGGATCTGACGGAACGGCTGGACGTGTCGCGGTCGCGGTTGTCGCCGGAAGTGGGATCGCTGATCACGAAAAAAGTTGTGCGTGAGGAAGAGTCGATGGCCTCGACGGGTGGCCGGCGGGCGACACGGTTGGCTCTGGGGGACGGCTCGTTCGGTGTGGCGGCCGGGGTGGACATCGACGCGGGTGGGGTGTCGCTGGTGCTGATGCAGCTCGACGGGACGGTTGTGACGCGGCGAGTGGTGGAGTGTTCGGCACCCTCGGATCCTGGGCCGTCCTTGACAGCGATCGCTGTGGCGCTGAAGGCAGAGTTGACCAGTGCGCGGACCACGATGCGGTTGATCGGGGTGTCGATCGCGGCCGACATCGACAACGCGGGTCAGGTATCGGAGCCTCCTCCGACGATGCCGGCGTGGGCGGGTGTGTCGATCGGGGCTTTTTTCTCGGGCCGGTTCGGTGTTCCGGTCTACGTGGAGAACGACGTCAATGTACTGGCGGTGTCGGAGCGGGCTAGGGGTGGGCCGGCGTCTGGGTTGCGTAACTACGCGGTGGTCAAGATCTCCAGCGGCGTGGGGTGCGGGCTCGTGGTGAACGGCGCGCTGGTGCGGGGCAGCGACGGGTACGCGGGGGACATCGGGCACGTGTGCGTCGACCCGGCGAGCGATGCGGTGTGCGCGTGCGGTAACACGGGATGCCTGGAGGCGTCGGTGTCAGCGCCGGCGTTGGTGAGGGAGGCGGAAGCGCTGGCGTCGTCGGGGGCTTCGCCGGCCCTGGCGGAGTTGCGTGCTGCGGGCCCGCTGTCGATGCAGACAATCGGGCAGGCGGCGCTGTTGGAAGATCCCTCTGCGACAGCGCTCTTGCGTTCTGCGGGAAAAGACGTGGGTTATGCGATCGCCGGGTTGGTGACGATCCTCAACCCCGCGGCGGTCTTCGTCTCGACGGGCATCCGGGGCGCGGAGAATGTGGTCCTGTCGGCGGTGCGGCAGCAGGTGTACGAGCATGCCCGGCCGGCAGCGACCAAGGGGCTCGTGATCGGGATATGCCAGACGGGGCGGGAGGACGGGGCCGTGGGGGCGGCGGAGTATGCGTGTCATGCGATGGTAGCGGGCTGATGCCCTGATTCAATGACGAGTTCTGGATGGGCGAACGATCACGACGTCCATGGACCGCCGTCTATTCGCTTGGTGGGCAACCCAATTCAGCTGCTACCGCGACCATGGCGGCCGCCGCGGCGTCCACCGTGAGCAGCGAGTTGCCCGCGACGACGTGCAACCCGTAGGCGTCTTCGAGCGCGACGAACGTCATCGCGAGCTGATCGTCGTCGAGGTTCGGCGTGAACGCGCCGCTGCGCCTGCCCGAGGCCACGATGCCGCGGTAGGTGGCGGTCTGGCGGAGGTACATCTTCTGCACGAGTTCATCGTGCAGCGCGGAATTGCCTGCTAGAAAGTCGAATTCGTAGAGCAGTCGCATCAGCGCGTCGTCGGGTCCGCTGGGAAGGCCCGCCCGGATCGCGATGCCGAGTTGCCTGCGAGCGTCCGTCGTCTCGCCGACCAGGCGATCGCGCTCGTCGCAGAATCGCTCCACGCCGGCGGAATGCGCCTCCACGAGCAGTGCGTCGAGGTCGTCGTAGTAGTAGAGCACCGTGCCGCGGCTCAGTCCGGCCTGCTCGGCGACATCGGTGAGGGACAGCGATCGCAGGCCGCGCTTCTGTCCGGCGCTGTAGGTGGCCTCGATGAGGGCCTGTCGGCGGGCGCCCTGATTACGCGGTCGAGCCATGGGTTGACAGTAATCGAGGTCACATGTCACATTCTTCGACGTTACTGTCAAAGAATTCTTCACCCCGACGTCTGGACCCGAAATGACCCGATCGACGACGCCCCCCGGCGTCACCGGCCAGCCGCCTGCGACCTACGACGGCGTGCTCTCGCGTTCGCTCGGCGTGGGCGGCAACGTCCTGATCACACTGTCGGGCATCTCGCCGGCCTCCAGCGTCTTCGTCCTCGGCGGCGCCGCGCTGACCGCCTACGGCACGGGGGTGTTCTGGGGTTTTGCGATCGCCGGTGCGATCAGCCTGCTGATCGCGCTCTGCTACGCCGAGCTCGCATCCCGCCATCCCGTCGCGGGCGGTGACTACTCGCTGGTCAGCCGAACCCTCGGCCCCGCAACGGGTGTCGCGGTGTTCTTCGTCGGCCTGGTCACGCTGCCGCTGATCGTGGCGATCTTCGCGCTGGGCGTCGCCGACTACCTCGGCGTCGCGATCGCAGGCCTGGACCCGCTGTGGACGGCGGTCGTCGTGACGGTGCTGGCCACGGCGACGGCGTGCCTGAACATCCGCGCGAACGCGTGGGTCACCGGCGCGTTCCTGTTCGTGGAGATGGCCGCACTTGCGCTGCTGGCCGTCCTCGGCTTCGTACACGTCGAGCGGCCGGTCAGTGCCCTGCTCGATCCGCAGGCGTTCGACGCCGCGACGGGTGGCCTGGCGCCGCTGGGAATCGCCGGCCTCGTCATCGCCGTCACGCAGGGGATCTTCTCCTACAACGGCTACGGCGGTGCGGTGTACTTCGCCGAGGAGACGAAGAACGCCAGGCGTGCTGTCGCCCGCGCGGTGCTGTGGAGCGCCGCGATCACGATCGCAGCGGAGATCGTTCCGTTGGCCGCGATCCTTCTCGGCACGGGTTCACTGACCGATCTGTTCGGGTCGGATCTGCCGGTCGAGGCGTTCCTCGAGGAACGTGCCGGACACGCCGTGACGGTGTTCGTGCTGGTGTCGATCGCGCTGGCGATCGTCAACGCGATCATCGCGATCGCACTGCAGTCCGGCCGCCTGCTGTTCGCCGCGGCACGCGACCAGGCCCTGCCCGCCTCGCTCGCGGCCCCGCTGACCCGCGTATCGGCGTCGACGCAGATGCCGTGGGCCGCGACCATCGTGATGGGCGTGCTCGCCACAGCCGGCTGCCTGGTACCGCTGGACGTGCTTCTCAATGCCACCGGATCGACACTGGCCTTCAGCTACGGGTTCATAGCGCTCGCCGCGATCATCATGCGGCGCAAGTCTTCTCCCGGCGACGGCTACAGGATGCCGTGGTGGCCGCTGCCGCCGGTGGCCGCGCTGCTCGCGATCGTGGCGATCTTCGTGGTCGGCGTGCTCGACCCGAACCAGTGGCTGAGTCTCGGCATCGCGGTCGGCATCGTCGCGGCCGGATACGCCTACTACTTCTGCTATCTGCGCTCGCGGGCGGGCACTCACCTGCTGTTGCTCGACGTGCGCGATGAGGAGGGCTGACGCAGATGGACACTCTCATCACCAACGCGCGCGTCCGTACGTTCGACGACGCCCTGCCGTGGGCCGAGGTGGTCGGCGTCCGTGCCGGCCGCATCGCCTTCGTCGGCCCCGCCGCCGACGCTCCCGCAGCCCGGCAGGTGATCGATGCGGGTGGCCGGTTGGTGACGCCGGGCATCGTCGACAGCCACAACCACCTGCTGCTCGGCTTCGACGAGGACGCCGTGTCGCTCGAGGGTGCACACGATCTCACGGAGGTCCGCCGACGCATCTCCGAATTCGCCGGCAGGCGAGGTGATCTGACGTGGATCTGCGCCGAGAACGCTGTCTACTCGGTGGTCGAGGGACGTCGCCCCAACGCGGGCGACCTCGACGGGCTCACCGACAAGCCGCTGTTCATTACGACCTACGACCAGCACTCGGTATGGCTCAACCGCGCAGCGCTGGCGGTGCTCGGCATCGCTGACGGTACCGACGTGCCGTGGGGACGGCCCGAACGCGACGAGGTCACCGGAGATCCCACCGGGTGGGTGACCGACTTCTACACGAGCGCCATGACCGAGGCGGGCCTTGCGGCGTTGCAAGCCGACGTCCCGATGTACTCGCCCGACCGCCGCTATCGAAAGCTGCAGTCGAGCATGCGGATGGCGACAGCGCTGGGCATCACCACGGTCGTGGAACCACAGGTGCCGCTTGCTGAATTGCCGTTGTTCGAACGGGCGTTGGCCGAGGGGGTGTTGACGTCGCGGGTGATCGCGGCGCTGTTCCATCCCGTCGGCGCCGACGGCGGCTTCCGCCGGCGGTTGCGTGACGCGGTCGATTCAGCGGCGGACCACCCGATGCTGCGACTGGGTCCGGTCAAGTTGTACGCCGACGACGTCATCGAACCGCACACCGCGCTGATGCTCGAGGACTACGCCAACCGGCCGGGTCAGCGAGGACGGCCGAGTTATCCGGGACGCGATCTCGTCGCCGTCATCGGCGAACTCGACAGGATGGGATTCCAGACCCACACCCACGCGACGGGAGACGCGGGAATACGCCTGACCCTCGACGCAATCGAGGACGCCGCTCGGGTGAACGGGACGCGCGACCGCAGGCACGGAATCGTGCACGTCGAGTGCCTGCACCCCGACGACCTGCCGAGGTTCGCGGAACTGGGTGTGACGGCGGCGATGCAACCACGACACTGCTCGCCGGATCTGGTCGCGGGCACCTGGATGGAGAACGTGGGCGAGGAGCGGTGGGATCGCGCGTGGCGTTTCCGCAGCCTGTTGGAATCCGGTGCGACCGTGGCATTCTCGAGCGACTGGCAGGTGGGGGAGATGGATCCGCTCGTCGGCCTGTACTCGGCGGCGACGCGAGCCGGGCTGGACGGTTCCGATCCGTGGACCGTCGACGAACGGGTCGGCCTGGATCGCGGCCTGGAGGCCTACACCGTCCACGGTGCGCGCGCGTGGCACGCGGAACATGACCGGGGCCGCATCGGGACCGGGCTGTTGGCCGATCTCGTGGTGTGGTCCGGTGACCTGTACGACTACCAGAGCTCGCCGGAGGCGCTACTGCACCAGCGCGCCGAGCTGACGATGGTCGACGGGACGGTCGCGCACTCGACCGGAACGCTGACCGATCGCGTGGGCTCGGATGTCGCGGTCGATCCGGTGACCGCGGCAACGGCCGTCGAGCACGTGCACTGCCACTAGAAGTCGGTGACCCTCCTGGTCAAGCTGGGCAGCAGCACCGTGTCCACGAGGGTTCGCACGGTTTCCTCGGTCGGCGGTCGGTCGGCGACCAACGCTCGGAACACGAGGTATCCGGGCAGCAGATCGAAGATCTCCTCGTTGATCGCCGATGCGTCGATCTCGCCTCGTTCCACCGCGGCGGCGAGCACGCCGTCGATGATCATCTTGCGCTGTATGACGAACTTCTGCTGAAATGCCTGGCTGAGCCGCGGGTTGTGGGACATCTCGTTCAGTACCGCCCGCATGGTCGGAGTGTGGTCGCGGGAATGCTCGCACACGGCGCGCCCGATCTCGAGCAGATCCGTACGCAGTGAGCCGGTACGGGGCGGCACCGATGAGCTGCGGGTGCCCTCGATGAATGCCGCTAGCACCAGGTCTGCTTTCGAGGGCCAGCGCCGGTACATGGTCGCCTTGCTCGCCCGTGCTGCCGCCGCGACGGCCTCGACGGTCAGCCGGTCGTATCCGTGCTGCTGCAACTGCTGCAGCGTGACGGCGAGCAGTTCAGCTTCACGCGTCGTCCATGGACACTGCGCGGTGTCTTCCGTGGACTCGGTGTTCACATTTTTCACCTTAGATCGGAATGCATCCGCGATCACTGACGTTCGCAGCGGGGAGAGCAGTCGTTCGTGCGCGCGTCAAGCGGTTGCGACGCGTTGAACGGTACCGTACCGTTCTCATGCGGTCTACGGGATGACCGACAGACGCGGCCGGTGCCGGCTGTGTCGGCCGGATGCGAAAGGCGCACCAGTGAGTGGGATTTCGGTTGGCCGGTTGGCGCGGCGGTGGTGGACCGTCATCGTCGCCGTCGTTGTCGTCGCGGTGGTTGCGTTCACCGTGGTCCGGCTGCACGGCATCTTCGGATCCGACAACGAGGTGTCCCGGCCAGGGTCGGACGCGTTGGAGAACACGGGGTTCAACCCCAAGCAGGTGATCTTCGAGGTCTTCGGGTCCCCGGGATCGGTGGCCACGATCAATTACCTCGACATACACGCCCAACCGCAGCGCGTCGACGACGTTCCGCTGCCGTGGACGCAGACGCTGACCACTGACGACCCGACGCTGTATGCCGACCTGCGCGCTCAAGGCGACGGCGCGACCATCGGATGCCGCATCACGGTCAACGGGATAGTCAAGGACGAAAGGTCCACGAACAACGTGAACGGCTACATCTCCTGCCTGGACAAGACCGCATGAGCAACCACAGCGCGGAGACCGTCGAGGGGTCACGGATGGCCCGCCTGATCCGGCGGCTCGCACTCCCCATCGTGTTGATCTGGGTCGCAATCGCGGTGCTGTCCAACGTGATGGCCCCCCAACTCGAGGTCGTCGGCGCAGAACGCTCGGTGGGTCTCAACGCGCCGGACGCGCCGTCGATCATGGCGATGCGCCACATCGGGCAGGTGTTCGGTGAATTCGACTCCGACAGCGCGGCGATGATCGTGCTCGAGGGCGACAAGCCGTTGGGTGCCGACGCACACGAGTTCTATGACCGGTTGGTCAAGCGGCTGTCGGCGGACACCGAACACGTGGAGCACATCCAGGACTTCTGGGGTGACCCGCTCACGGCCGGTGGATCGCAGAGCAAGGACGGCAAGGCCGCAACCGTGCAGCTCTACCTGCACGGAAATCAGGGTGAGGCGGCGTCCAACGAATCGGTCGACGCGGTCCGCAAGATCGTCGCCGACACTCCGGCGCCGCCGGGTGTGAAAGCCTATGTCACCGGCGCATCGCCCTTGGTCACCGACAACTTCGAAGTCGGCAGCGAGGGCACCCACGAGGTCACGGCCATCACCTTCCTCGTCATCGCGATCATGCTGCTGGTCGTCTACCGCTCGGTGGTGACGATGCTGATCGTTCTGCTCACGGTGGCCGTCGAACTGATGGCGGCCCGCGGGGTGGTCGCAGTTCTGGCCCATTCCGGTTTCATCGGCCTGTCCACCTACTCCACGAATCTGTTGACGCTGATAGCGATCGCGGCTGGGACGGACTACGCGATCTTCGTCGTCGGCCGGTACCAGGAGGCGCGCAGCAAAGGGCTCGAACGATTGCCGGCCTACTACGACATGTACCGCGGCACCGTGCACGTCATCCTCGGCTCGGGCCTGACCATCGCGGGCGCTGTCGCGTGTATGCAATTCACCCGGCTGCCCTACTTCCAGACCCTGGGCATACCGGCGGCGCTCGGCGTGCTGGTCACTTTGGCCGCGGCGTTGACGATGGGGCCCGCAGTTCTGTTGATCGCCAGCCGTTTTGGGTTGCTGGAACCGAAGCGGAAGCTACAGGCCCGCGGGTGGCACCGGATCGGCACCGCCATCGTGCGCTGGCCGGGCCCCATCCTGGTGGTGACACTGGGCATCGCGCTGATCGGCGTGCTCGCCCTGCCCGGCTACCAGACCAGTTACGACAACCGGCCCTACATCCCGGACAGTGCGCCCGGTGTGGTCGGTATGCAGGCCGCCGAACGGCATTTCACCGAAGCTCGCATCAATCCGGAGCTGTTGATGATCGAGACCGATCACGACATGCGTAATCCGGCCGACATGCTCATCCTGGAGCGCGTCGCCAAAGCGGTCCTCCACACGCCGGGTATTGCGCTGGTCCAGTCGATCACCCGGCCCCTCGGGACGCCGATCACGCACAGCTCCATCCCGTTCCAGATCAGTGCGTCGAGTGCCAGCCAGATCATGAACCTGAGCTACCAGCAAGACCGTGCTCAGGATCTGCTCAAGCAGGCCAATGAAATCGACAACACCATCAACGTGCTCCGGCAGCAGTTGGCCCTGCAACAACAAAGTGCCGCAGTCACACACGAGCAGACCGAGGCGTTCCACGACACCGTCAACACGGTCACCGATCTGCGTGACAAGCTCGCCAACTTCGACGATCAGTTCCGGCCGCTGCGCAACTACTTCTATTGGGAGCCGCACTGTTTCGACATCCCGATGTGCGCGGCGCTGCGCTCGGTGTTCGACTCCCTCGACGGGATCTCGGAGCTGGCTGACAAGTTCAATGCCATCACCGCCAGCCTGGACAAACTGGATGCACTCCAGCCCCAACTGGTTGCGCTGCTGCCACCGCAGATCGCCATTCAGGAACGCAACCGCGAGCTGACGCTGTCGAACTACGCGACCACAGGTGGAACCAACAACCAGAGCCAAGAGGCCCTGGTCAATGCCACTGCCATGGGGAAGGCCTTCGACGACGCCAAGAACGACGACTCGTTCTACCTTCCGCCGGAGGCTTTCGACAACCCGGACTTCAAGCGTGGCCTGAAGCTGTTCCTGTCGCCGGACGGCAAAGCGGCCAGAATGATCGTCACCCATCAGGGCAATCCGGCTGACCCCGAGGGCATTCCGCACATCGATGCCATCAAGGACGCGGCGTTCGACGCACTGAAGGCCACCCCGATGTCGGACGCGAAGATCTACGTCGCGGGCCTCGCGTCGACCAACAAGGACATCCAGGAGGGAATGACGTACGACCTGCTGATCTCCGCGCTGGCAGCGTTGGCGTTGATCTTGCTGGTCATGATGTTCATCACCCGCAGCATCGTGGCCGCGATCGTGATCGTCGGCACCGTGGCACTGTCCCTCGGGGCGTCGGTCGGGTTGTCAGTCCTGTTGTGGCAGTACATCTTCGGCATCCACCTGTTCTGGATCGTCGTTCCGTTGGCGATCATCTTGTTGCTCGCGGTCGGTGCGGACTACAACTTGCTGCTCATCTCGCGGTTCGAGGAGGAGATGCATGCGGGCCTACGGACCGGCATCATCCGAGCGATGGCCGGTACCGGCCGCGTCGTCACTGCAGCAGGGTTGGTCTTCGCGGCGACGATGTCGTCGTTCATCTTCAGCGATCTGGTGGTGCTCGGTCAGATCGGCACCACGATCGGACTCGGTCTGTTGTTCGACACCCTGGTCGTGCGCTCGTTCATGACACCGGCGATCGCGGCGCTACTGGGCCGCTGGTTCTGGTGGCCGCGCAACGTCCGGCCCAGCCCGGCCAGCCGAATGTTCCGTCCGTACGGAACCCGCACTGCGGTGAGGGAGTTGCTGCACCTCGACGAGCGCAAGCGGGACACCCCGACGGCGCCAGCCGATACCTAGCCGGCACCGGCAGTAGCGCAGCTCCGTTCGCGCGCCGTGTTGGTCGGGCGAGGTATGACCTTCAACCGAGAAGGCGGTGATCGACACCGCTGGAGCGTCCCGGGGCAACTGATCAGGCGATCAGCGTCTGGCCCCCGTCGATCCCGATGGCCTGACCGTTGAGGTAGCCGGCCCCTTCGCTGGCAAGAAAGGCAATGACGGGCGAACAGTCCTCGTAGGCGGTGCCGAAGCGGCCGGAAGGATTCTGCGCCTCGACCATCTTGGCTGCCGCCCTACCCTGCTCAGTGAGGTCATAGGCAGGCGTCCGAATCACTGGAAGAAAGGTGTTCGTCACGATTCCGTACCGACCCCATTCCTGCGAGGCGGACCGAGTCAGCGCCATGACCGCGCCCTTCGCCATCACGTAGGCGGCAAAACCGGGCTCACCGCGCAGTGCCGAATGGGAGGCCGTGTTGATGATCCGCCCGTAATTTTGCGCCTTCATGTGCGGCAGGCACTTCTGCATGAACAGCATGCTCTGCAACGGCCCGGTGACGTAGGACTCGAGAGCCTGGCTCGTCGAGGTCGCATCCAGGAAGACCATGTCGCCCATCGCACCCTGGGCGATGTTGGCGAGGATGTCGATGTGTCCGAACTCGCGAAGCGCCGTGTGAACGACCTCGTCGATCTGGTCCTCGTGGGCGACATCGCACACGATCGTGACCACACTGCCACCTGCAGAGGCGAGCTCCTCCTCGACTTTCGCGAGACCGTCAGCGGAGATGTCCGCGAGCACAAGAGAGGCGCCCTCTTCTGCGAAGCGTCGCGCGCACGCGCGACCGATTCCCCCGGCCGCACCGGTGATGATCGCTGTGCGTCCGTCCAGAATTCCCATTGTCCTGACCCCTCTTGCTACGTCGTGATCGTCCGACGTGATCCGACTGGGTGACGGCGCCGGCAATATGGTTGACATGCTAAACAAATAAAGTTGAATATGTCAACTGTTGAGGATCTATGCTTTACGGCATGACCGAAGGCGACGGAGAATTGGCGATCGCACTGGGGAAGCTGCACCGCGAGATGAGTGCGATCTACGCGCAGGTGGCACGCGACGTCGATCTGACGTGGCAGCAGGTGGAGTTGCTGTGTCAGCTCAACGGTGATTCGCCGTCCTTCGGCGAGTTGGCACGCGCGTTGGGCTGCGACAAATCCAACATCACTGGCATGGTCGATCGGCTGTCTCGGCGCACCCTGGTGCGTCGCGAGGTGGATCCGCACGATCGCAGGGTCGTGCGGTTGACCCTGACCGAAAGGGGTGTGGCTCTGGGGGAGGAGATCCAGTCAGGCATCAACGAGTTGGTGGGCCGACGCCTCGCCGGTCTGTCGGCCGAGGGACGCGCGCAATTGATTGCGCTGAGCGAAGTGAGTCCGCGTCAATAGCCCCTTTCGTGCCGATCCGAACTGCCCGCGACCACCGTGAACCCGGTCATGATTCGTACGGCATCACAGGGTCCTACTGCGTGAGAACCACCATCTTTCCGACGTTTTCGCCGAGGAACAGCCCGGCGAAGGCGGCCGGAAGCTGCTCGAGACCGTGCCATCGCGTCTCCAGTGGGATGAGACGCCCGGAATTGACCCAGCCGATGAGGTCGTCGAGTGCGGCGGGGAGAAGGTCGGCATAGTGCTGCACCGTGAAGCCGTGCAGTGTGAGTCCATTGAGGACGATGGGTTTCGTGTCCACCATCAAGGAATCAGGGTCACCCAGGCTGGCGATCTGCCCACATTCGACGATGCGGCCAGGGTGGCGCATCAGACCCATCACGATTTGACTGACGTGACCGCCGACGTTGTCGAAATACAGGTCTGGACCGGCGGGCGCGTATGTCAAGATCTGCGCCGCGAGGTCGGCGGCGCGGTAGTCGAGAGCTGCCGCAAAACCCAGTCGCTCGGTGAGTATTCGGCGTTTCGATTCGGTCCCCGCCAAGCCGATCACCGTTGCGCCTCGCAGGGCGGCGATCTGACCCGCCACTGAGCCCACGTTGCCCGCTGCCGCAGAGACGACGACCACCTCCCCAGGCTGTACCCGCCCGGCACCGATCATCCCTGCATAGGCAGTCAGCCCGCCGATCGAGGAGAACACTCCGACCGCGTGCGAGATCTCCCGCACCGACGTCGGTATGCGATCGAGTTGGGGGAAGACTGCCTCGGCCTGCCGCGGCGGCCAGATTGCCAGGTCGGCCCATTCGATGCCGTACGCCGACACAATGTCACCCGGCTTCACTGACGGATTCTCAGATTGCACCACCTCGGCAGCCGCGAAACCGGTGATCGGAGCCCCGAGCGGAACTGCGGGAGCCAGCACATTGTCAGTACCGTAGAGCGCCGTGCGCAGTGCCGGATCGACCGAGAAGGCGAGCGGGCGCAGCAGCACCTCTCCGGGTTCGAGATGTCCGATCTCACCTTCGGATAGGGCAAAATGATCGGGGGTGATCAGCCCCGTCGGAGCATAGCGTTGCAGCGATACGAACCGCGTGGTGGGCACTTTTCATCCTTGGAACCGTCGATCACCAAACCGGTTGACTTGGCCGTCTCACCGTAGGCAACCATGCGAACGCCGGGAAGTACCGACTAAAAAGTAAGTGCCTTCATCCCTGGCTACGAGCGCGTGTCCATCGGTCCAATGCTTCCAGTGTCTCCCGCAAGCGCCGGCCGTCATCGGTGAGCCTGTATTCGACGTGTGGTGGCACCACAGGACGGGTGACGCGAGCGATCACCCCGTCCGCCTCGAGAGAGCGTAGTTGCTGGATCAACACCTTCTGCGTCACCTCGGGAATCTGCCTCTCCAGCTGGGAGAATCGCAGACTCGAGTGCAGGAACAGCTGATGCACAATCTCCAGCTTCCATCGTCCCTTCAGGACTTGGAAGCCGTCCTGCGCATGAGCTAGCACGCAACCGGCGACGGCGGTGTCGCCGAGAGAATCCTGACCATGCATAGCAGAATGTTACAGCGAACAACCGCCGAAGATCGGCGGGCGCAGGGACCCGCGGAGCGCACGATGCGGTGATCCGGGCCATTGGTGCGCGGCGTCGCGTTCGTTGTTGCCGTGGTCGTGCGAGCTCACCGACGCACGCTCCATCGCAGGACGCTTACCATGATCAACCGACCAGATCTGTTGTACACGAGAGGAATCCATGACCACCATTCCTGACAGCCATCGCGACCTCCTCGACGGAGCCAACATCGCGGCGCTGAGTACCGTCGGCGCTGACGGCACGCCGCAAGTCACTGCCCTGTGGTACCTGGCCGAGGGCGATACCATCGCGGCCTCGCTGGAGACCACCCGACAGAAGTACAAAAACGTAGTTTCCCATCCGAAAGCGACGTTGTTCATCATCGATCCCGCGAATCCATTCCGGACGCTGGAGATCCGTGCGAGCGCGACGATCGAGCCCGATCCGGAACTGGCCCTGTTCGACCGCGTCGTCCGCCATTACGGTCAAGATCCCGAAACGTTCCCGGCGCCGCGAGACCATCGCGTGGTCCTACGACTCACCCCGACCCGAGTGGTAGCCCAAGGCTGACAGCCCACACCGTTCCATGGTGTGTGCCGGCCGTAGCGGGTGGGGTCGGGTCGACGATCTGCCGAAGGTGTTGCCGTGGAGGCCAACCGATTACGAGTAGTTGGCTCGCCGTACCGCTGCGCCGCACTCGATCGCCGGATGTATCAGCCGTGAGCCGACACGTCCAATGCAGCTCCGACGATGCTGTCGGTGTCGATGCCGTGGAGGCGATACACCGACTCAAGGTCACCGACCTGACCGAACATGCTCACTCCCAACGACTTACACCGCACACGGTTGATGGTCGCAAGGAACGCCAGGGTGTGGGGATGCCCGTCGAGCACGGTGACCATGGGCGCGGCTCGATCGGCCGGGAAGATCTGGTCGAGAATCCACGATGGTCCCTCGACGAGCCCGTCGCGGGCACGGATCGCGCGGTACAGCAGGTCGGGGCTCGTCACGCAGATGACCTCAGCCTCCACACCCGCGCCGGTGAGCCGGTCCGCCGCTGCGAGAGCCTCGGTGACCAGCGCACCCATCGCCACGATGGACACCGAGGGCGCAACGGCCGGACGCAGGGTGTAGGCACCGGCGAGAACGTGCCGACGACGTCGGTCCCGTGCCGCCGGATCCGTCGGGATGCCGGCCAGCTCCTGACGCACCGGGCGGGTCGACAGCCGCAGGTAGGACGACGACCCATCGGGTTTGCCCAGTCGGCTGAGACACTCGAGCAGGATCCACTCGACCTCGGCGGCGAACGCTGGTTCGTAGCTGGTGCAACCGGGTTGCTCGAGACCGATGGACGGGGTGGTGATCGACTGGTGCGCACCGCCTTCGGCGGCCAGCGTGACCCCGGACGGGGTGCCGACGAGTATCGATTGTCCGCCCGCATAGATACCGAAGGACCACGGTTCCAGCGCACGTTCGACGAAGGGGTCGTACAGCACGCCGATCGGCAACAGCGGCTGGCCCCAGCGACTCCAGGTCGCACCCAGTTCGCCCAGCAGGCCGACGAGGTTGACCTCGGCGATGCCGAGTTCCATGTGCTGACCGGTCGGGCGTTCCCGCCAGTGCATGATCGTGTCCGAGTCGTCGGCGAACCAGTCGGGCCGTTCCGACGGTGACCACACACCCACTTTGTTGAGCCACCCGGCCAAATTGGTGCTGGAGCTGACGTCCGGGCTCACCGTCACGATGCGCTGCGCCACCTCGGGCGCTTCCCGTGTCAGGTCGAGCAGGGTGCGCCCCAGTGCGCTCTGGGTGGTGGACACCGCGGGCGGGTTGCGCCCGATGTCGGTCGGAACCCGCGGGGGTTCGACGGGCTGGATGGCGTCTCGATGCAGCCGTTCGGCGACGCGGCGGCAGAGTCGACCGGGGGACGATCCGGGGTCGAATCGATGGAACGGTTGACCGGCGTCCTCGCCGAGAGTGACAGCCAGATCAGCGAATTGCTCGTCGGTCAACAGAGACGAATGGTTCTGCGGGTGCCCCTGAGTGGGCAGGCCGTACCCCTTGATGGTGTACGCGAGGATCACCGTGGGCCGGGTGTCGTCGATCCGGTCGTAGGCATCCAGCAGGGTGGCGACATCGTGCCCGCCGAGATTGGCGATCGCCCGGACCAGGGTGGCGTCGTCGAGGTCGGCGATCAACGCGGCCACCCCGGCCGACTCCCGACCGTCACCGGGCAGCCTGGCGCGCAGTTCCTCGGCCGAACAGCGCAGCAGCCGTTGGTATTCGGCGTTGGCCATGGTCACGATGCGGGTGCGCAAGTCGTCACCACCGGGGCGGCGGAACAGCCCTTCGAGCACGGTGCCGAATTTCACGGTGAGCACTTGCCATCCTGCGGCCGCGAACATGGCCTCCAGCCGCCCGGAGGCGATGTGGGGGACGACGCGGTCCAGCGACTGCCGGTTCATGTCGACGATCCAGACGATCTCCCCGAGCTCGGGCACCACCGGATCGAGCACCGCTTCCCAGATGGCGCCCTCGTCGAGTTCAGCGTCGCCGACGAGCGAGTACTGACGGCCGGACCCACTGCCACCGAAGACGGTGTCGACGTAGCGGCGAGCGAAGGTGGCCCAGATCGGCGCCGTCGCGCCGATGCCCACCGATCCCGTCGAGTAGTCGACCGGATCGGGGTCCTTCGTCCGACTGGGGTAGCTCTGCAGGCCACCGAATTCCCGCAGGCTCGTCATGTACTGCTCGTCCAGAGACCCCAGCAGATAGTTGATGCTGTGCAGCACCGGGGAGGCGTGGGGCTTGACCGAAACCCTGTCGCCGGCGCGGAGCCGTCCGAAGTACAACGCGGTCATGATCCCCGCGATCGATGCCGACGACGCCTGATGTCCGCCGACTTTGAGGCCGCTGGTGTTGGGGCGTATCCGGTTGGCGTGGTGCACCATCGCCGTCGACAGCCAGAGCACGCGGGAAGCGATCGCGTCGAGATCCGAGACGGTCGCCGCATCGTCGGGCCGGGACACGGGTTCGGGAGAGTGGGCAATCGTCATGACGTCAGCTGTCCTTCCGGTCTAGGCGGAGTGTTCGCCGGGGCACGCGTTCGCGCAACCATGGACATCGCGCCATGCGCGTTCGATGAACGTCACGAGCCGGTCGACTGACGCCGGACCGGTACGGTTGCGCCACACCACATGGCCGTCGGGTCTCACCACGACCGCGCCGTGGTCACCCACCTGGAGCAGGTCGACCGCGTCTGTGCCGGTCACTGCGACGACGGTGAGCGGCGCGAGAATCGGATGTTCGGCAAGGGCTTCGGTCCATTGCCGCGGATCGGCGGTCAAGAGGGTGAGCCCCCGTCGGCGGATGGCCTCGTGGGTCGATACCTCGACACCGGCGGGTGACGTGATGGTCGCATGCGGGAGGCGTGCGCCAGGGTGGGTGGTCGGGCGATAGAGTGCGACGTCTCCCGCGGGGCAGGGTCCCTCGGAGTCGTCGATCAGCGGGCTCTGGTAGGCGTAGCCGAACTCCAGGCCGCTGGCGACGAAGTGTTCCTCCTGTCCCGGGATGGCCTCGGCCATGCGCCGACGCAGTCGCACGCTGCGCGCGTTCTTCCGCAGCAGGCGCCGGGTTCGCGATGTCTGTGCGGTGGTCAGCGCGTCCGCGACGGCCGCGACGATCCGGTCGGGAAGCCAGTGCAGCGGCAGCGTGCCGAAGAGCTCGGTGGCCAGGTGCAGGGACCGGTTGGTGATGCCCAGCGGCGCGGTGACGTGGTCGAGGGCGAAATGGTTGTGGGTGCTCTGCGCGGCGAACCGCTCGATGACCGGCCGCCGCTCGATCTCGTAGGTGTCCAGCAGTGACTCCGATGCGCCGTCCCGCAGCACCGCTGCGAGCTTCCAGGCGAGGTTGTGGGCGTCCTGCACCCCGCTGTTCAGACCGAACCCGCCGGTATGCGGAAACCGATGCGCGGCATCGCCGACGAGAAGCAGCCGACCCTGCCGAAATCGGTCGGCGATCTGCCGGGTCATGGTCCAGGTGCCGGTCGAGCGGATCCGGTACTCGGTGGACCCGATGACCTCGGGCAGGATCGCATTCCAGTAGCGCCGACTGTCACGCGCGATCGTCTGCGCGGTATGCAGATACGGCGTCATCAGCACGTAGTCGTCGTCGGCGTGGGCGATCATCACGCCGCTGAAGCGCGGGTGGTAGATCCAGCTCAGCAGCGGTCGGCTCGCACCTTCCGGGTACAGCCTGGGGGCGTGGAAGAAGACACTGCCCATGTTGGCGAGCACAGGGCCGCTCATGGTGATTCCGGCGGCATCCCGCAGACCACTGTTCGCGCCATCGGCAGCGATGACGAACCGCGGGACGACGACATCGGGGTCGTGATCGTCGGACCGCAGAACCACTTTGCTGCCCAGGATCTCGGCGTGGCAGCCGCGGCGGAAGTCGACGAGGGGCTCGTTCTCCACGGCGTTCCACAGCACCGGCATGAGCAGATGCTGACCGATGTGGGAGATGAGGTGACGACTGTGTGTGCGGACCTCCGCGAGCCGGTCCGGCTGGGACAGCAGGTCGATCTCACCGATCGGATCGGAACGGACATCGGTGCACCAGCGGATGATGTTGACGGTGTCGATCGGCGGTGTGATCGCGTCCAGCGCGGCGCCCAGGTCCGGGGAAGCCTGCTGCCAGATCTCCAGCGTCCGCGCATTGATGACGTGCGCCGCCGGGTGCATGCGCGGGTCCCGACGCTCCTCGACAAGGGTGCTGGCGATGCCATAGCGCGCGAGCAGCAGCGCCATGGTCGATCCCGCGGCGCCGGCACCGACGATGACGATCGGTTCAGTGGGCATGTGTCACAGCGTCTTCCACGTGATCGCGCGCTTGTTGGATCGCGGCTTCGTGCCGGGCCGCGTGCCGGCGCCCCTGGCGAGGAGCTGCTCGGAGTCGGCACCGGCGCGCAGTCGCTCGAGCAGGTAGTCGGGATCTATGTCGACACCGATGGGGTTGTCGTCGAATTCGCGGCTGTTGAAGTAGTCCGCGGTCTGCTGTGCGGTGGGGAAATTCTCGGTCTGGAACTCCAGCCGAATGCCCTCGGGGTCCTCGTAGTAGAGGCTGGTAGTCGGCCCGTGGTTGATGGCCCACACCGGGGTGATGCCGACGCCTTTGAGTCGTTCGTAGGTCAGCAGCAGCTTCTCCACGGAGACGAACGTGAAGGCCAGATGGTCGATGCCGTAGGTCTTGCGGCGCCACCGCGACAGAGGGAAGGCGTAGCGCAGTGGTGGCGGGAGTTTGACCAGGGCCAGCCGGTGACTCTCGTGATCCCATGTGAGAAAAGCGATCTGGCCGTCTTCGTGGACCACGCGTGCCCCGAAGACATGGCCGTACCACTCGATCATCTCGGCGCTGCGCGCCGTCTTGACGACCCAGTGCGCGATGAAGTCCGGTACCAGACGATCCGGGAGATCGTCGAGATCCGGTGCGGTGGCGGCGGTATCGGCATCGTCTGAGTGGTCCGGTTGCAAGGGATTGGGTGTGGCACTCATGGGTTCGAGCTCCCGTCGATGGTGATGGTGGTGCGCTGTGTGCCGAGGTCCAGGGTCCCGGCGGCGTTGCGGATGGACGCCGTGACGACGTCACCGGGCTTCAGATAGGGCTTGCGCTGGTTCATCCTGATGAAGGCGGCCCACAGCCGGTTCTCGGGCAGCAGCGCTGTGGCGAGTCGACGGATGACGGCCGGCGGAGAGCCCGCCACGATGCCGTGCGGCGTGCCGGTCAGCAGGACGTCCCCGGGATCGGAGTTGCAGAATTCACTCATCTCGGTGAGTGTTTCGGCGGGTTTGTAGAGCATGTTCGCGGTGTTGTCGGCCTGCCGCGGCGACCCGTTGACCTCGAGTCGCAGCTCCAGGTCGTCGAGGAGGCCGAAGTCGTCGGGCTCGAGGACCGCGAGCACCGGTCCGAGGGGGCAGAATCCGCGATAGCTCTTGCCTTTGAGGAACTGTCCCTGCGGGAGCTGGATGTCTCGGGCCGAGAGGTCGTTGGCGATGGTCACGCCGAAGACGTACTCGGGCAGGTTCTCAGCGGTGATCGTGACCGGTGCATCGACCGTGCCGCGCAGCACCAGCGCGAGTTCGATCTCGTAGTCGAGCAGGGTCACGTGCGCAGGGCGGACGACCGGGTCGTTGGGTCCGGTGACGGCCGCGTCGGTCTTGTCGAAGAACAGGTTGAACTCGCGCGCGTCGGGGTCCATCCCCGATTCGATGGCGTGCTGACGATAGTTCGCCCCCTGGCACATCACCCGGCACGGAACCGTGACCGGGGAGAGCAGATCGACATCGTCGAGCCCGACCTCCGCAGGCTCTGCTGCGGCAGCGGTCCAGTCGGCCCGGCCGCGCTCGATCAGGTCCGCGGTCCGCGGGTAGTCCCCGCTCAGTGGCGAGATGCGCTCACCGGTGAGTACACCCCACGAGGCGCGCTCGGTGCGTGAGTATCGGACGAGATGGACGACCATCGACGACTCCCGTCTGCCGGTTCCCGCGACCGGCTCGATGACCAGTCAACTGCGAGGCGGACCCGCGGCACCTGGCCTCGAGTCCAGGATCGACGCGCCGACGTGAGCGCTCAGTCCAAGGGGCGGGAGCTCGGTTCCAGCACGACGTCGCCGAGCTCCTCGACGAGGGTGAGCGCTGCGTGCAAGTGGAGGCGGCGGATCGTCGTGGGCCGGCCCCGCAGCTGCTCCGCACGCTGAACCCGGTACGCGACGGTGTTCCGGGCGACCTGCAGATCGGCGGCCGTGGCGGCCAGGCTCCTGTCCCGGTCGAGGTAGCACTTCAGGGTGTGACGCACGGTTCTCACCGCCTCGGCGCTGCCGGCCAGATCGCCGAGTTCGCGTGTGACGAACTCTCGGGCCGCGGGGAGGTCGGTGCTGAGCATCGCCACGATGTCGAGGTCTTCGTAGCGGAACACGCAACCCGGTCGCGTGGACATCGAGCCGATCCGCGCCACCTCTGCTGCCCGCCGGTGACTCTGGCGAAAGCCCTCCACCCCGGCGCCCGCCGTACCGATCGCGATGCGGACGCCCGGCGGTGGTGAGACCGTGGGCATCACAGCTTCGGGCGGCGTCGTCGTCCGTGAACCCCAGGCCCACACCCGCTGCGCACCGATGGGATGCACGAGCGTCGACGCGCACCCTGCCGCGGCGAGCGCCTGTGCTGCAACGATTTTCAGCTGCGCCGGTTCAACGGACACCGCTGGACCGGTCCAGACGATGATCCCGAGATGCCAGCGGTTCAGGTCGTAGCCGAGAACCCGGACCGCCCGGTCCGTCGGCACGGGCGTACCCGCCAGCAGGTCCTCGACGATCTGGGCGCGCAGCGCCACCGAACCCGCCACCCACTCCTCGTGTGCGCGTGTGTATTCCGCGGCCATCTGCGTGGTGAGGACGTCGACGATGCCGAACAGCACCTCGTTGATCCGCCGCATCTCGGTGAATCGCTGCGCCTCCGGAACGACACGTTCGGCGGCGTCGAGCAGAAAGCCGACTGCTGTCGAGTGGGCGAGGTGGATGCTCCGCAGCATGTGTTCGATGCCGATGCCGCGCGCCACCACCTCCATCGGCCCGGCGAGCACCTCTGGCATCTGCGCGAAGGACACGTCGTCGTCGAGGGCGACCAGGGACAGGGCGCCGAGCGCGACAGCTTCGCACCCCTTGGCGACCTCATCGGCGACCACGTCCACCGCCAGTTCGGGTATCTCCGCAGTGACACGCGCCGCCATGAGCGCACCCAGTTCGACAGCCCAGCCGGCGGGGCCCGGGCCCAGCGCTTCCGCGAGCAGCTGAGCACGCTCGGGCAGGACGGAGCTGTCCGGAAAGGCCCCCGGGGTCCGCGGTTCCAGTTCGGCGAACCAGGGTGTGATTCGCGCTGTCGGACCCTCTCTAGGCAATTTTGATCGGCAGTGTCGCCCATCCGCGCAGGACGCGGGTGTCCCGCCGCCGGCCTTCGCCGGCCAGGACCGGGTTCGGATATCGATCGAAGAACGTGCGTAGGCCCACCGCACCCTCCGTCCGCGCCAGAGCTGCACCCAGACAGAAATGCCGGCCCCCGGAGAACGACAGGTGTCGCCCGGCATTGTCGCGGGTCACGTCGAAGAGGTGGGGGTTCGGGAAGACCCCGGGGTCACGGTTGGCGCCGGCCAGGTACAGCACGACCGCCTCGCCGGCCCGGATCGTGTGTCCCGCAACGTTGTTGTCTTTCACCGCGATGCGTGCGGTGAGTTGCACGGGCGATTCGAGCCGCAGGATCTCTTCGACGGCGTTCGGCCACAGGTCGGGCCGTTCCCGCAGCAGGTCCAGTTGATCTGGGTGGCGGAGCAGCAATTCGATGCCGCTGCCGAGCAGGTTCACCGTGGTCTCGAAACCCGCAGCCAACACCAGACCTGCTGTGGCGAGCAGCTCGGAGTCGTCGAGCCGGGTGCCCTCGTCGGTGGCGTCGATCAGCTGACTCATCAGATCGTCTCCGGGCGACGCTCTCAACTCCCGGATATGGTCTGTCAACCACTGTGTGAAGCTGGTGAGGCCCTCCTCGACGCGAAGGTATTGCGGCCAGGACAACCCGACGTCGAGGCTCGGCGCGGCGAGTTCGCCGAACTGCAGGATCTTGGAGCGATCCCGTTCAGGCACACCGAGGATGTCGCCGATCACCGTCACCGGCAGCCGTGAGCAGTACCGGTCGACGATGTCCACGACGCCTGCCTCGCTGTCGAGCTCGTCGACCAGCGCCACCGCCGCGGACTCGATGCGTTCTTCGAGCGCCGTCACCGCCCTGGCGGTGAAGACCGAGGAGACGGTTCGGCGGTAGCGGGTGTGGTCGGGCGGTTCCACCGACAACAGCGAGGGCGGCAGGAGTGGGTGGATTCGGCCGCGGGGACGCAAGCGCTCCTCGATCAGTCCGAGGAACGCCGGCAGCGAGTTGCCGCTCGACGTCACGGCGAAGTCGTCGGAGCGTAGAACCTGGTGGACGACGGCGTGATCAGCCGTGAGCCAGGCCGCGCGGGCGCGCGCGAGCCTGCCCTGGGCGCGGATCTCGTCGGCGAACTCGCCGGGGTTCGCGCGAGCTGCGGGATCGGCGATCAGCCGGCCCTGCAGATCGCCGCGGCGCGCCCCGACCGTGGTCAGGGCGCGGATCACGCCGTGCAGGGTCATCCAGTGCAGGCGCTGCCGGACCGTCATACCGCCAGAGTAGAGACTGTGCGCGACGACTACTTGGATCACAGTCCAAGACGCCGCTGCACAAGCGAGCTCTCAGACCTGTCAGTCGCGCGGGCCGACGGTCACCGCATCCTGCTCGGGTGCGTCAGCCAGCGGTTCGACCTCCTCGCCGGCGAGCACCTTCTGCATCCGGTCCTTGTCGAGCTGACCCTCCCAATTCGCGACGACGAAGGTCGCCACGCAGTTGCCGAGCAGGTTCACCGAGACCCGCATCGAATCCATGATCCGGTCGGCGCCGAGGAGCAGCGCGACCGCGGCGACGGGGATCGCTCCGTGCCCGATGGCGGCGACCGTCGCAGACAAGGCCAGGAAGGAGGAGCCGGGCACGCCGGCCATCCCCTTCGAGGTGAGCATCAGCACCAGCACCGCGGTGATCTGCTCGCCCAGGCTCAGATCCACCCCGAGCGCCTGGGCCAAGAAGAGCACGCAGATCGACAGATAGAGGGTGGCGCCGTCCAGGTTGAACGAATACCCGGTCGGCACAACCAAACCCGTGGTCGTGCGGGAGCATCCGGCGTTGGCCAGCTTGGCCATGATGCGCGGCAACACCACCTCGGTGGACGCGGTGCCGAGCGCCAGGAACATCTCATCCTTGATGTACACCAGGAACTTCCACAGGTTCACCCCGGCGAAGACCTTCACGATCACCGCCAGGATGAGGATGAACAGCACCGCCGCCAGATAACAGGCGGCGATCAACTTCCCGTAACTGGCCAGCGACCCGATGCCGTACTGCCCGATGATGTAGGCCATCGCGCCGAACGCGCCCAGCGGGGCCAGCCGCATCACCCACCCGATCACCGTGAAGAAGATGTGGCTGAGGTGATCGACGACGTCGAAGATCAGCGGTGGCCCGGATTCGCCGAACTTGGCCAGGGCCAACCCGAAGAGCACCGCGAAGAACAACACCTGCAGCAGAGCGTTCTCCGCGAATGCGGAGACCACTGAGGTGGGAATGATGTTGAGCAGGAACTCCACCGTGTGGGGCAGCTCGCCGTTGCTGGTCTTCTTCGCGACAGCCTCGGCGCCGCTGGCCAGTGTCTGCGGATCGATGCTGAATCCACTGCCGGGCTTGACGATGTTGCCGACCACCAGACCGAAGATCAGTGCGAAGGTGGTCACCGCCTCGAAGTAGATGAGCGCTTTCACCCCGATACGGCCCACCGATTTCAGGTCGCCTACATGCGCGATACCGAGCACCACCGTGCAGAAGATGATCGGGGCGATGAGCATCTTGATGAGCTTGATGAAACCGTCGGCCAGCGGTTTGAGTGAGCCGCCGATGTCGGGCCACAGCCAGCCGACGATCACGCCCGCGACGATCGCGACCAGCAGTTGGATGAACAGCGACGTGTACCAGGGCGGCTTGGTGGCCAGTCGGACCATCTCGCTGTGTGGCGGTTCGATCGTGGTGCTCATGCCGAGACGCTAGGGAGTTGCGGTAACCGCCGTGTGTGGCCGATGTTTCACGCACGAAACGGTCGGTGCTCAGCGGTGCGGCGAAAAATCGCTTTCCGCCGGTTCTTTGGGCACTCTATCGTCGCATGATGGAGGTCCGTGAACACGACGATGTCGAGAGCTTCCTCGCCTTCGCGGGTCCGCTGTACGCACGTGATCCGATCCTCCACACCGTCGAACTGACGGCGCTGGCCGCCGGTGTCGGCGCCGAGGCGTTCCTGATGACGGTGCACGACGGCGGCGGCGTGGTGGGTGCCGCGATGCAAACTCCGCCCTACCCGCTGCTGGTCAACGGACTCCCCGTCGAAACAGTCGATGTTGCAGTCACATTCGTCGCCGAGGTCTGCCCCGACTTGTGCGGGGTGCGCGGTCTGCGCGATCGTGCTCAGCGGTTCGCCACTGCATGGCAGTCGAGCGTGTCGAGGGATGGTCGGGTCAACGTCGAGGAGATGCTGTACCGGTTGGGCACCCTGCAGCCCCCGGTCGACGTGCCCGGAGAACAGCGCCTTGCGACCGAGTCCGATCACCCGGTGCTCGCCGAGCGGGTGGAGGATTTCTTCGTGGAGGCGTTTCACGACGCCCGTGACGAGGAAGCGGGGTTGCGTTTCGTCAGAGACGCTGTCGCCGTGGGTAATCGGTTCGTGCTGTGGACCGTCGACGACGAGCCGGTGAGCCTGGCGATGCTGCGCGCCCCTGCATCGGGGGTTTCGCGGATCGGTCCCGTCCACACTCCGGCGGTGGCCCGCGGGCACGGATTCGGGTCAGCGGTGACGGCCGCGGCGGCACACATGGCACGTGAGGACGGCGTGCCTGACGTGGTGCTGTTCGCCGACCTGGCGAACCCGGTGTCCAATGCGATCTACCGCCGCATCGGTTTCGAGCCGGTCAGCGAGAGTGTCCGGATCGACTTCGTCCCACGATGACGCGTCGAACGTACGGTTTCTGATGGAAAACCGACGTTTTTCATCAGAAACCGTGCACTCGGCGAGCCACGATGACTACGGCAGCTGCCGCGTCGTCAGCATTCCCTCGGTGAAGTCGCGGCGCAGCTGCTCGATCATCGACCGGGCGCGTAACGGCGGGCTGTCCGAATGTGATTGCAGCGCAACGCCGGTGACGACGTCGGCCAGTGCTGCCACCGATGACCACTGCGGCTCCCAGCCCAGTTCACTGCGGGCGCGGGAACAGTCCAGCAGCGGGACGCTGAACGCCAGGTCCAGCCAGCCGCGGTCGATCGGCTGAAGCCCGGCCCGCCAGCTCAGATCCACCAATGTGCTGAGCACCCGCGAGGGCACATGAATCTGGAAGGAACCCAGTACCTGTGCCACCTCTGCACGGGTGATCGGAGGGTCCGCGGCCAGGTTGAATGCCCCGGTGGCTCGCCGTTCGAGGGCGCGCAGGATCGCCGCGGCGACGTCGTCGGCGTGGATCAGCGGGATGCACAGTCGTCGATCCAGGGGCAGCACCGGCAGCATGGGAACGGCGAGCATCGGCAGCCACCCCGGCAGCGCGTAACGCATCAAGCCGCTGGCGGCCGCGCGTTGGACGATGAATCCGGGACGCATGCGCGCGATCGGGATCCCGTTGTCACCGTGTTCACGCTCGTAATCGTTGAGCAGCTCCTCGGCGGCCGACTTGTCGCGACTGTACGGCGAGGAGGGAATGCCCGAGGTGACCCACGACTCGTCGACGCGCTCGGTGTAGCGCCCTGCGGCATAGGTACCCACCGACGACATGTGGATCAGGTGAGGCACCGACACCTGATGCGCTGCTTGCAGAATCGCCGAGGTGCCGCCGACGCCGAGCCGGGTCAGATACTCGGTGTTACGGGTCGGCTGGAATCCCCACGCGAGGTGTACGACCGCGTCGGCACCCTTGACGATCTGTGTCAGGCGTTGCGTGACATCGGGTTCGGTGAGATCCAGTTCCTGCCACTCGACGTGGCGATAGACGCCCTCGGGTTCGGGTGGACGGCGCACGACGCCGACGATGTCCCACTCGGGTGCTTCGTCGGCGAACCGGCGCAGCAGCGCGGTGCCGACATTGCCGGACGCGCCGGTGATGACGACGCGCACGGTGTCACGCCGTCGCGGCGGGACTGTCCGGGACCGGCAGCGTCTCGACGTTCGATGCCGGACGGTCGCGTTTACGCGCGATGATCAGTGCTCCGGTCAGCAGCGTCGCGGTGAGCAGCGTGGGCACGAACAGGAACTGTGCGAGCGCGACCCTACGCTGGATTTTCAGGCCCGTACGGGCCGCGGACCGGGTCTTGCTGGTGACGCTCATGACTTCCTCCGGTTCGTGAGTGTGCGTCGGCCATACCCGAGTCGTCGCTCTCGCAAACGCCGTCGTCAGGCTCGGGCGGGTCGAACCTCACATCCACACGCTGGAAGCCCTTGGCTTGCTGGGCTTCTGCCTGACCGGCATACATCTTGCGGTCGGCTTCGGTGAGTTCGACGTTGTCGGTGAACGGGGTCAGCAGTGCGCGCGGGTGCAGTCGGTCGACGCGCACCGCGTTGATCTCGGCGCAGATCAGCAGCGTCGTCGACACCAGGTACAGGAAGGCGAGGAGCCCGAGCACGATGGCGAACACGCTGTTGGTCGCGCTGGCCGAGCTCAGCACGTGCGCGACGTAGGCGGCGCCGAACCACTGCAGCAGCTGCCAGAGCACGGCGGCGGTGATCGCTCCGGGCAGCACGTCGCGGTAGCTCAGCGGCCGCACGGTGGTGACCCGGAACGCGGCGACGATGACCGCGGTGTTCAAGGCCAGCGACGCGAGTACCACCCCGGTGGTGCCCAGGAAACCCAGACCGGCCCAGGCCCGGCCGACTGCGGTCAACACGGTCGTGGCGATGACCGCCGAGCCCAGTACGAACAACAGCAGCAGGCTGTACAGGCGCGCACGAATCGGGTCCGGACGCGTGTACCGGGGCACGGCCCACACGATGTTCATCGCGTTCTGCAGGGCGTTGCCGACGCCGAGCCCGCCGTACAGGGCGCCGGCGATACCGATGATCACCGCGGTGGTTCCGCCGCTGAGCGCCTCAGGTTGGCTCAGCTGATCACTGATGACCGGGAACTGGTCGATGGCGGCGTTGACGATCTGCTCGCGCCACTCCGGCCGGCCGGACAGCACGACGCCCAGCACCGTGGTCAGCAGAAGAAGCAGGGGAAACAGCGAGACGAACGCGTAATAGGTGATCAACGCGGCCAGATACCCGGCCTGATCGTCGACATATTTGTAGACGACAGCGATCGTGAACCCGGCCGCTCGGCTGCGCTGCTGCAGACGATCCAGCCACTTGACCATCGTGACCTCCCACGCCTACGGCCCTGCGCCGCTGCGGGGATACCCGCTCACCTGCTGATTCACTCACGTTGCCCACGCGAGCGGCGCAGGGTGCGGCCGCGGCGCCGCTGCTGGTCCTCGCTGGCGATGTTCTTGTCGATCACCGTGGTGTCGCGCAGGGGCAGCTGCAGGTCGTCCTCGGCGGCGATTCCCGCCTGCAGTTGGCGACCTCGCTCGAGCTCGGCATCGACCTCCGCACCGAACAGCAGGGCGAGGTTGGTCAGCCACAGCCACAGCAGGAAGACGATGACGCCGGCCAGCGTGCCGAACGTCTTGTTGTAGCTGCCGAAGTTGGCGACGTAGAGGCCGAAGAGCAGGGACGCGACGATCCACGTGAGGATCGCGATCGCCGCGCCCACGCTGATCCACCGGAATTTGGGCTGTTTGACGTTGGGGCCGGTGTAGTACAGCGTCGCGACCCCGACGACGACGAGGAACAGGAGCACCGGCCACCGCGCGATGTTCCAGACCGTCAGGCCGGTCTCGCCGATGCCCAGCCGGGCGCCGATGGTCTCGGCAACCGGTCCGCTGACCGCGAGGAGGAAGGCGGCTACGGCCACGACGATGAGCCCCGCGAAGGTCAGCCCCAGCTGCTGTAGGCGCAGCTTCCACGCCGGCCGGCCCTCTTCGACCTCGTAGATGCGGTTCATCGCCCTGCCGAACGCGCCGACGTATCCGGACGCCGACCACAGCGCGCCGAGAATGCCGGCGATCAGGGTGAAGCCGGCCGACGGTGCGTTGACGAGTTGTTCGAGTGGTTGCCGCAGCACGTCGACGGCAGCACCGGGACTGACGTCGTCGACGATCCCGAGGATCGTGTCGGCGGTGCGCTCACCCTGACCGAATACGCCGAGCAGTGACATCACCACCAGCAGGGCGGGAAACAGCGACAGCACCGCGTAGTAGGTCAACGCCGCAGCGAGATCCATGCATTGGTCGCGGGTGAACTCGCCGACGGTCTGCCGGAGCACGTACCGCAGCGACGGCCGCGTCAGCTCGGTCGGTGACTCGGGCTTGCTCGGGTCGTCTGGAGCAGGGCGGTTCTCGTCGTCCGTTCCGGGCCCGTTCGTCCCGGGCCCGTCCGACGCCGGAGCGTCGACCGCCCGCGTGTGATCAGGCGTCGGGCGGGGCGGGGGACTGGGCGTGCGCCCGGACCGCGCTCCCTTGGTCAATGCCCCGGTCGCCAGCCCGGCCAGGAACGCCCCGGCCAGTGCGACGGGGCTGCGGCGGGGACGGGGTCGAGCCTGGAGCTGCTGCTGCATTGGCCAGATTTGCCCCGCCTCCGCGGCGGCAAACGTGCGATTAGAACGCGTAGCGGATGCGGCACTCCGGCAGCGTGGTGGCGATCAGGTCGGTCAACTGGTCCACCCACCGGCCTTTCCACCCTGTCTTGTAGCGCACGTTCCACTGCCCGCTCTCGCTGCGTTTGACCTGTTGCAGATCCGGGCGCCACAGCAGGTCCTCGCCGCGGGGGTGCCAGCCGAGGTTGACCTCGTGCAGGCCCTCGTTGTGGGTCAGGAAGATGATCTCGGCCGCCAGCTGGGCGCGGGTCCGTGCGCTGGTGCCGTCCGCCACCTGGGTCAGCAGTTCGGTCCAGTCCGCCAACCAGTTCTCGTGCACGATCACCGGGCTGAAGTTCAGGTGAACCTCGTAGCCGGCGTCGACGAAATCGTCGAGTGCAGCGATGCGGTCAGCGATCTTCGACGTACGGACGTCGACGATGCGCGACGTGTCGGCCGGCATCAGGCTGAAGCGGATCCGGGTTCCGCCCCGCGCGTCGTAGGTCAGCAGATCGCGGTTGACCAGCTTCGTGGCGAAGCTGGCCTTCGCGTGAGGTAGGCGCGCGAACAGGTCGACGAGGTCGTGCACGTTGTCCGAGACCATCGCGTCGACCGAACAGTCGCTGTTCTCCCCGATGTCGTACACCCAGTCGACCGGATCGCATTGATTGGGAACGGCTTTGACGCCTTGACGAGCCGCATGCCGCTCGAGGTAGCCGGTGATCTTCTCGATGTTGGCGAACACCGTGATCGGATTGGCGTACCCCTTGCGCCGCGGCACGTAGCAGTACGAGCACGCCATCGCACAGCCGTTGGACGTCGACGGCGCGATCCAGTCGCTGGAGCGCTCGTTGCGACGCGCGCTGAGGCTCTTCTTCTCGCCGAGCACGAGCACCTCGCGTTTGTTGCGCACCCAGTCCTCGACGTTCCCCTCGTTGCCGTACATGCCGGGGATCGCCTGATGCGACAGCACCTCGATGCGTTCGGCCGCGGGGTAACGGTCGAGCACCTGACGCGCGCGGGGAAAGCGTTCGATGTCAGGTTCGTGGTAGATGCGTTTGACGTCGAGCAGCCGGCCGGCAAGGGCTTCGGGGGTCCGGCGGTTCACCGAGAGACAACGACCGTCGGGACGCGCGGGTTCCTGGTTTGTGCGGGCTCGCAGTGGGCACTCGGCGAAAATGACGGAACCGAAGACCGAACCCTCCACCGGGGAGTTGTTGGGTCAACTGTCTGCTCAGACGTCACGGCTGATCCGTGACGAGTTGCGGTTGGCGCAGAAGGAAATGCAGGAGTCGGCCAAGCACGCCGGAATGGGCGCCGGTCTGGCCGGCGCGGCGGGGGTCCTCGCGATCCTCGGTGTGGCCACGGTGATCGCTGCGGCGGTCGCCGCACTGGCTCTGGTGCTGCCGGTGTGGGCGGCGGCGCTGATCGTGGCGGCGGTGGTGTTCGCCGTCGCGGGCGTCATCGCGCTGGTCGGCAAGAAACAGGTCGACCAGGTGCCGCCGCCCGCGGCCGTCGCGGTGGACAGCGTGAAGGCGGACATCACCGAGTTGAAGGCCCACACGAGAGGCAATCGCCATGGCAGCACAGCCTGATCGGGGACCCGAACCGGGCCCCGACGCCGGCATCGACGAACTCCAGGCCGACATCGAGCGCACCCGCGCCGAACTCGGGGAGACCGTCGGTGCGCTGACCGAGAAGTTGGACGTCAAGGGGCGGACCCAGCAGAAGGTGACCGAGACGAAATACGCTGTGTCGCAACGCAGTCACGAGGCCATCGAGACCGTGAAGGCCAAGCCCGGCATTCTGGTCGCGCTCGTAGCGACGGTCGGTGTGCTGATCTGGTTGCGTCGCCGACACTGACGAGTCAGTCCTCCTCGGTCAGCTGCGGGGCGATCTCGCGGGTGGCCATGCCGCCTTCCTTGCCGTGGTCGGCCGGCCCCGGCCGGTCCTTGCCTGCTGGGCTGTCCTCTGCGCCGACTTCGGCATGCTCGTTCTGATCTCTTGCCATCACGTCCCCTCCTGACCGTTCCAGGCTATCGGCCCGCGTACGCTTACCGACCGTGATCGACATCGCGCTGAGCGACATGCGGGACTGGTTCGGCTTCGGCGTGGCGGGCAATTTCGCCGGTCATCTCGAGCAGGCCGGCGAAGCGGTGGATTTCGTCAACGTGGCCAGCGACGGTGAGGCGCCCAAGGGCATCTTCCCGTGGTACGCGCCGGGCTCCGAGACGTTTCTCGGCGAGTTTCCGCTGTCCAATGACGAGACCCGCCTGCCCCCCGAAACAGACGGTCCGCTGAACCTGCAGATCGAGCCCGAGGTCGGGCTGGCGTGCCGGGTGGTGTGGCGCGGCGACACCGTGGTGACACTGGAACCGTTCGCGCTCGGCGCGTTCAACGATTGTTCGATCCGCCGGCCGGGCGCGAAGAAGATCAGCCACAAGAAGAACTGGGGACCTGCGTCGAAGGGGGTGTCTCGCTCGTTCTTCGAGATCAGCGACCTCACCCCGGACGGGCCGACCGCCACGCTGCGGCTGGTGTGTCTGCTCCACTCCGACGGGGAGGAGCACGCCTACGGCGTCGACAGCCCGGTGATCGGCTACTCCTACTACGGCGAGGTGCTGCTCGACTGGATCGTCGAACGCCTCGCGAACCAAAAGGGTTCGGAGGACACCCCGCTCGAGGACGTCGGCGCTCTGATGGTCGCCAGCGGTCACCCCGAGAACGTGTTGATCGGGATCGGAGCCACCCGCTACACCGAGCTCGGCGAGAGCACGTTCCTCAAATCCGGCGACGACGCGATCGTGCGCGTCTACGACACCGCCGACGACGCGGCGGCTGAGCTGCGCCAGACCGTGCGCTGAGGGACTCCTCGAGCGGTCCCCATCACACCTCGGGTCACGTCCGGAATTTTTCGCGCGGTCAGCGGCATTCATCCAAGTGTCGCCAGCGGGGCGATCACGACGGAGGAGACCGAGATGACCGATCAGCGCACCGTTCGACGGGCACTCCTCCTGGGCGGGATCGGCGCGGTCGCCGCCGCCGGACTTCTCGGTCCCGGCACCGCGAGCGCACACGCCGAATCCTGTCCGGACGTGTCTGTGGTGTTCGCTCGCGGGACCGCGGAGCCGGCCGGCCTGGGCCGGGTCGGGCAGGCGTTCGTCGACGACCTCCGTGGTGAACTCGGCGGGCGCAGCGTCGGTGTGGCGGCCGTGAACTACCCGGCGTCCTACGACTTCCTGCAGTCCGCGCCGGCCGGCGCCGACGACGCCAGCGCCCAGATCCAGGCCACCGCCGCCCGCTGCCCCGATACCCGCATCGTGGTGGGCGGGTATTCGCAGGGCGCGGCGGTGGTGGATCTGATCACCGGCGATCCCGCCGCCACCTTCGGTTTCGGCCGGCCGATGCCGGCTGACGTCGCCGACCATGTGGCAGCCGTCGCGGTGCTCGGCAATCCCGCCGGACGGATCGGTCGCACCCTGACCACGTCCAGCCCGCTCTACGGCGCCAAGACCATCGACCTGTGCAACGGCGCCGATCCCGTGTGCTCGAACGGTGACGACCGGCCCGCGCACAGCGCCTACGTGCAGTCCGGTTTGGTCTCGCAGGCGGCTGATTTCGTCGCCGGACGGGTGGCGAGTCACGCGCCGGCCGGCACGCTCGTCAACGCCTCGGGCACCGTCGGCTGACATTTCGGCCCGCCGGGGCATGCACCGTGTCACAGTGCACTGTGCACACCAAGGTGGCGGTCATCGGGGCTGGACCCGGCGGACTGGTCGCGGCGCGTTGGCTTCTCGCCGAGGGCTTCGACACACACCTGTTCGAGCAGGGGCCTGATCTGGGTGGGCAGTGGACCGGAGAGATCGGCGCCAGCGGTGTGTGGCCCACGCTCTACACGAACACCAGCCGCATCCTGACCGCGTTCAGCGACCTGCCCCACGACGGACGCCAGACGTTCCTGTCCGCGCAGGAGATCCTGCGCTATCTGCATCGCTATGCCGAGATGTTCCGCCTGAAAGATCGAATCAGGTTGCACACCAGAGTGATTCACGTGAAACATGGCGGTGGTCGGTGGTCTGTCGAGACAGCGGACGGAGCCGAGACCTTCGACCGCGTCGTGATCGCCAGTGGGCGCTTCCAGACTCCTGCGCTGCCGCCGGTGCCCGGTCTGTCGACGTTCAGCGGACCCGAGGGAGTGCGGTCCACCTTCGACTACCGCGGCGTCGAACCGTACCGAGGTAAGCGCGTTCTCGTCGGCGGCTGCGCTGTCAGCGCTCTGGAGGTGGCGGTCGAACTCGTGCACGGTGGCGCGGCCGCGGTGACGGTGACACAGCGCCGGCAGCGCTACGTGCTGCCGAAGTTCGCCGCCGGGGTGCCGTCCGACCACCGCATCTTCACCCGGTACGGCGCCCTGGCCGCCGAACGTCTTCCGGCGGCCGAGGTCGATCGTCAACTCAGGGCGATCGTCACCGACGCCGGTGGCAGTCCCGAGCAGTACGGGGCTCCGACGCCCGATCCATCGCTGTTCGCCGCGGGGGTCACCCTCAGCCAGGACTATCTCCCTCTGGTCGCGGAGGGACGCATCGATGTGCGGCCGTGGCCGCTGTCGGTGTCCGGCCGCGACGTGACGTTCGCCGACGAAGGCACTCAGCAGTTCGACGGAATCCTGTTCGGCACGGGCTTCCGCCTGGATTTGCCGTTCCTCGCCGACGAGATCCGAGAGACGCTCGGCCTGGACGACGTCCACCTGGAGGCGGACCGGTACACCTTCCACCCCGACCTGCCGGGGTTGGCGTTCGTCGGGATGTGGGATCAGTCGGGCGGCTACTTCGTGCCCCTGGAACTGCAGGCCCGTTGGCTCGCCTACACCTGGTCGGGCCGGGTGCCCGCAGCCGACCTCGGGGCCCAGCGCGCCGCCGTCGAGGCGTACCGGGCCCGCCGCGGACTGCCGCAGAAGACCCGAATGAACCTCGCCGCCATCGGTTTCGCGCGCGCCGCGGGCTGTGAACCGCTGCTCGACCGATGGCCCGAGCTGCGGCGTGCACTGCTGTTCGGTCCGCTCGCGCCGAGCTGTTTCCGCCTGGACGGACCTGACGCCCTGCCCGATGCCGCCGAGGAATTCGCCCGTGCCGCAGCTGCCTTCGGAGCAATTGAGTCGCCGGAGTTCACCGACCGCGAACAGGCCGACTGGAACCTGCTGCAGAGTCACTGAACACAACTCCTATCCCATCAGCTGGTGGCGTCCAGAATGAGTTTCACCGTCTCTTCGGGCTGGTCCCAATGAGGGAAGTGGCCGCAGTGCGAGAACCAGTGCAGAGAAGCGTCGGGGAAGGCGCGCTTCGCCGGTTGGGCCTCGCTCGGTGGGGTCACGCGGTCGTTACGCCCCCAGCCGATCGTGACTCGGCCCCTCAATGAACCGGCCGGTGCGCCTTGCTGTTTGGGTCCGTGCACCAGTGCTCGCACTGCGTCGTCCAGACTCGGAGAGCCAGCGAAGTTGCGTAGTTCGCCGAGCACCAGTTCCGCGGGCAGCTGCCACGGTTTGGCAGAGAACTGCAGCAACAGTGCGGTACGCCCGACTGCGCTGTTCGTCAGGGCGGGCAGAAGCGGTTGAATGCGCTTGACCAGAGCGATCGACGGACCGACGGTGCAGCCGAAGATCTTGACCTGTCGGTCGGACCAGAACCCTCCCGGGGCGAGCGCCACCGCGTTACCGCCGTGACCGCGGCGGGCCAGTTCGAGCACCATTCGCGCACCCATCGAGCTACCGACTACGTCGACGTCGCCGAGTTCCTGCTCGCTGATGAAGTTCTCGACGGCATCGGTGAGCGAAGAGACGGAGACCTCGCCGGTCAGCGGTGGGCTTTCCCCGAAGCCGGGAAGGTCGATGGCGATCACCGAGCGTTCGCGGGCCAGAGCGGGGACGACGAGGTCCCAGTTGTGCAGGTTCGAGATGCCGTGGACGAGCAGAAGGGGTTTACCTGAGCCGGTACGGATCGAGTACATCTGGGGCGGGTACCCCGACCGGACGGGTTGAACGGAGGAAAGCTCCACGGGATAGGACGCCTGTCTCATTAGCATTGCTCAGGTGGACCACGTGGACACCGGTCAGTTGGCGGCCCTGGCGGCGGTGGTCGAATACGGCAGCTTCGACGCGGCCGCGGCCCACCTGCACGTCACGCCGTCGGCGATCAGTCAGCGCATCAAAGCCCTCGAACAGCGCACCGGGCAGGTCCTCGTGATCCGCGAGAAGCCCTGCGCTGCAACCCCTGTGGCCGCACCGCTGCTCCGGTTGGCGGCGCAGACAGCACTGTTGCAGACCGAGGCGCTGGCGGAGATACGCGGCGGGCCGGCCGCCCGCCCGCGGATCGCGTTGGCCGTCAATGCCGATTCGATGGCGACGTGGTTCACCGGCGTCTTCGCCCACCTGACCGATGCGCTGCTCGACATCCGCATCGAGGACCAGGACCTGTCGGCGCGGCTGCTCCGCGAAGGGGTGGTGATGGGTGCGGTGACCACCGAGAGCGCCGCGGTGCCCGGGTGTCGTGTGCAGCCTCTCGGCATCATGCGCTATCGGCCGGTGGCCACCCGGGCGTTCGTCGAGCGGCACCTGTCGGACGGGTTCACCGCCGAGGCCGCCGCCGCGGCGCCGTCGTTGGCCTGGAACCGCGACGACGCCCTGCAGGATCAGCTGGTGCGTCAGGTGTTCGGCGCAGACGTGCGCCGACCCGTGCACTACGTGGCGACTGCAGCGGGGTTCGGTGCGGCCGTCCATGCCGGGCTGGGCTGGGGGATGTACCCCGAGCAGTTGATCGACGCGTCGTTCACGCTCATCAGCGACGAGCACCTCGACGTCCCGCTGTACTGGCAGTGCTGGAAACTCGACAGCGCCACCGTGGCGCTGGTGACCGACGCGGTGAAGTCGGCGGCGACGGGCCTGCTGCCGCCGCGGTGAGACCGGCCGGGGACAATCGTGGCCATGGATGCGCCGGTCAGGGTCAGAATCCTCGGCGTCGGGATGGGGCCTGCCCACGTGACACGCGAGGTCGCCGACGCGCTGAGGTCCGTCGACTACGTGCTGGCGGCCGACAAGACCGACCCCGAGGCCGACCTCAGAACCGACGAGGACCCCCTGCTCGAGCTGCGCCGCGCCGTTGTCAGTGCCTTCCCCGGACCGGACGGACCCGCCGAGGTCGTCGCGATCACCGATCCGCCGCGCGATCGCTCCGCCGGGCTGACCGCTGCGCAGTACGAATCCGCCGTCGCGGACTGGCATGCGGCCCGCGCCGCCCGCTATGCCGACGTCCTGCGCCGCCGCGGCGGGACGGCCGCGTTCCTGGTGTGGGGCGATCCATCGCTGTACGACTCGACGATCCGCATCGTCGAACACGTGCGGGCTCTCGGCGTCGACCTCGACTACGACGTGCTGCCCGGCGTGAGCGCACCGGCACTGCTGGCCGCGCGGCACCGCATCGTGCTGCATGAGGTCGGCCGGTCCGTGCACGTCACCACCGGACGGCGACTGCAGGAAGCGGTCGCGGCGGGGCTCGACAACATCGTCGCGATGCTCAACCCTCCGCCGCACCGCCTCGACTTCACCGGGCTGCACGAGTGGACCATCTGGTGGGGCGCCAATCTCGGCGCACCGGGGGAGCAGCTGCTGTCGGGCCGGCTCGGTGACGTCGAACCGCTGCTGCCCGCCGCGCGCGCTGCCGCTGCGGATACCGACGGCTGGGTGATGGATCTCTTTCTGCTGAGGCGCACCTGATGGCAGGCCTGCTGATCGCCGGTACCACCAGTGACGCGGGCAAGACCCTGGTCACCACCGGGTTGTGCAGGGCACTCGCGCGCCGCGGGGTCAGCGTTGCCCCGTACAAGGCGCAGAACATGTCCAACAATTCGATGGTCGCCGACCCCGGCGTGGAAATCGGCCGGGCGCAATGGATTCAAGCGCTGGCGGCCGGTGTGACACCCGAGCCGGCGATGAACCCGGTGCTGCTCAAACCGGGCAGTGACCGGCGCAGCCACGTCGTGCTGATGGGCCGGCCGTGGGGAGAGGTGTCGTCGGCGGATTGGCTCCAGGGCCGGCGCGCACTCGCCACTGCCGCCCACGCCGCATACGACGAGCTGGCCTCCCGCTACGACGTCGTCGTCGCCGAGGGTGCCGGGAGCCCTACCGAGATCAATTTGCGCGCAGGCGATTACGTGAACATGGGGTTGGCGCGCCACGCTGGAATGGCCACCGTGGTGGTCGGCGACATCGACCGCGGCGGAGTCTTCGCCGCATTTCTCGGCACGGTGGCCTTCCTCTCGTCAGAGGATCAAGCCCTGATCGCCGGCTTCGTCGTGAACAAGTTCCGCGGTGATGCGACTCTGCTGCAGCCCGGCCTGGACTCTCTCGAAAAGGCCACGGGCAGAAGGGTTTACGGAACACTGCCCTGGCAGCCCGATGTGTGGCTGGATTCGGAGGACGCCCTGGACCTGGGGGGCGTCCGCCGCCCCCGGCCGGGTGCACGCCGCGTGGCGGTGATCCGCCTGCCGCGGATCAGCAACTTCACCGACGTCGACGCGCTGCGGCTGGAGCCGGAGCTCGACGTGGTGTTCGCCTCGCACCCCAGCGCGCTGGCCGACGCCGACCTGATCGTGCTGCCGGGTACCCGGTCCACGATCGCCGACATGGCCTGGTTACGCGCACGCGGACTGGCCGACGCGGTGATCGCCCACGCCGCCACCGGCCGGCCGCTGCTGGGCATCTGCGGCGGCTTCCAGATGCTCGGCGGCGTGGTGCGTGACCCTGCCGGCGTCGAAGGCGAGCCCACCGAAGTACCCGGTCTCGGGCTGCTCGACGTCGAGACCGACTTCGTCGCCGAGAAGACGCTGCGCCTTCCTCGCGGAACCTGGCTCGGTACACCGGCATCGGGCTATGAGATCCACCATGGGCGGGTGGCGGTGGGGAGCACGGATGACGATTTCCTCGCCGGTGCGCGCCGCGGCCGCATCTTCGGCACGATGTGGCACGGAGCCCTCGAGGGCGACGCGCTGCGCAGTCGATTCCTCCACGAGACGTTGGGGGTCGCGCCGTCGGGTGTCTCGTTCACCGCGGCGCGGGAAAGCCGGCTGGACCGCCTGGGTGACCTCGCCGAGCAGCATCTCGACGTCGACGCGCTTCTCGCCCTGGCGCTGCGAGGTGCACCGGCGGATGTGCCGTTTCTCCCGCCGGGGGCGCCGTGAGAATCCTGCTGTTGGGTGGCACCGCGGAAGCTCGGGCACTGGCCGGCATTCTCACCGCCACCGACCATGTCACCACCTCGTTGGCGGGTCGGGTCGCCGATCCTCGTCTGCCGGTCGGTGAGGTGCGCATCGGCGGATTCGGGGGTGTCGACGGGTTGTGTTCTGCGCTGGCACATTTCGAGGTCGTCGTGGATGCGACGCACCCGTTCGCCAAGACGATCTCGAGCAATGCGGCAGCGGCGTGTGCGCAACGCGGGGTGCCGCTGCTGCGGTTCGAGAGGCCGGGCTGGGCCGACCGCTCCCGCGATTCGTGGCACTGGACCGCATCGCACGACGATGCGGCGACGGTGGCCGCACGCCTCGGCCGGCGACCGTTTCTCACGGTGGGGCGGCAGGAGATCGCCCGGTTCATTCCCGCCCTGCGCGATCACGCCACGCTCGCACGGGTGGTGCAGGCCCCTGACGAGACGCTGCCGCCGGCGTGGCGGTTGGTGACCAGTCGCGGCCCCTATGCGCTGGCCGGCGAACTGGCGCTGATGCGCGACCATGCCGCCGACGTGCTCATCACCAAGGACTCCGGTGGCGAGTTCACCTGGCCCAAAATGGAAGCCGCAGAGCAGCTCGGCGTCCCGGTCGTCGTGGTCGCCCGCCCCGCCCGCACCGCGGGCGTGCCCACCGTCTCCGACATCGACGACGCCGTCGCCTGGGTGCGGGCTCTCTCTACGATGAGCCGGTGAGGATCCTCGTCACCGGCGGTGTCCGCTCGGGCAAGTCCCGGCACGCCGAAGAGTTGCTCGCCGACGCCGACGCGGTCACCTACGTCGCCCCGGGCCGGCCCGCCGACGGCCAGGATCCCGACTGGGATGCGCGGGTGGCCGCCCATCGCGCGCGCCGGCCGGCGCGCTGGTCGACCGTCGAGACCGCTGACGTGGTCACCGCCCTCGGGAGCACGGAGGGTGCCGTGCTGCTCGATTGTGTGAGCACCTGGGTGGTCGCCGTCGTCGACGAAGCCGCCCTGTGGGAGGCAGATTCGGCGCATGTGCACGCTGTTGTCGGCGCCCGCACCGACGCGCTGTGCGAGGCGCTGCAGCGCACCTCTGACGCTGTGGTGGTGACGAACGAGGTCGGTCTGGGCGTCGTGCCTGCCCACCGCTCCGGCGTGTTGTTCCGGGATCTGCTGGGCACGGTGAACCAGCGCGTCGCGGCCGTGTGCGACGAGGTGCACCTCGTGATCGCGGGCCGGGTCTTACGGCTCTAGAGAGTGTCACCGCGCGCGGTAACGCTCCTCGTGCACGACGGAGGAGAGTTGGCTGCGGGCCCGCCAGCCGAAGCGTTCGAGGTCGGGCACCTCGGGAACGTCGACGACCGGACCGACGCACAACCAGGCGACCGGCCGGACGTGGGCAGGCATACCGACCAGGGTCCGCAGGAAGTCCTCGCGAAAGAACGACACCCAGCCGACGCCGAGATCCTCGACAGTGGCTGCGAGCCAGAGGTTCTCGATCGCGCACACGACGGAGTAGAGCCCGGCGTCGGGGATGGCGTGGCGGCCGAGGACCTGCGAACCCCCGCGGGTGGGGTCGTAACCGACGACGATGCCGAGTCCGGATTCACAGATCCCCTCGATCGTGATGCGCGAGAACGTCTCGGCGCGTTCGCCGGTCAGCGTCGAGGCGAAGACCTCACGTTCGGTCGCGACATGGTCGCGGAACGCTCGGAGCGTCTCCGGTGAGCGCACCAGGACGAAATCCCACGGCTGGCTCATGCCGACCGACGGAGCGGCGTGGGCGGCCAGCAGTACGCGCTCGAGGACGTCGTCCGGTACGGATTCGCCGGTGAACTCACGGCGCGTGTCGCGGCGCCGCCGGATGACGTCGTACAGGTCGGTCACGGTCGGATGGACCGATCCCGCGCCGGGTCGTACAGATGGCTCTCGCCGGCGCACGGATCGCTGCGTTCAGCCAGCGCTCGACCCACCAGAATGACTGCGGCGTAACGAAATCCAGCGTCCTGTACGGCGTCGGCGATGTCGGACACCGTCCCCCGCAGCACGACCTCCTGTGGTTGGGAGGCGCGGTACACGACGACCACGGGGCAGTCCGCTCCGTAGTGGGGAGTCAGTTCGGCCATCAGTTCCCGTATCCGGGTGATCGCCAGATGCAGCACCAGTGTGGCGCGGGTGGTGGCGAACGCGGCGAGCGTTTCGGTCTCGGGCATCGCGGTGGAGCGCTGCTGGGTGCGCGTCAGGACCACCGACTGCGCGACCAGCGGCACGGTGAGCTCGCGTCCCACGCGTGCGGCGGCGGCCGCGTAGGCGGGGACGCCCGGAGTGACCGCCCACGGCACGGCGGCCGCATCGAGCCGCCGGGTCTGCTCGGACAGCGCCGAGTACACCGACGGATCGCCCGACACCAGTCGCACCACGCGGCGCCCGGCCCGGTGGGCGGTGACGATGCGCTCGACGATGTCGTCGAGGTCGAGTTCGGCGGTGTCGACGAGTTCGGCGGCAGGGGAGCAGTGCGCGAGGACCTCGGGATCGAGATAGCTGCCGGGATAGAGCACGACCTCGGCGTCGGCCAGCATGCGTGTGGCCCGCACCGTCAGCAGATCGGCGGCACCCGGGCCGGCACCGACGAACTGAACTGCCCGGTCGTCATCCATCGACCCGAAGTGTAGGACAGGGCTCCGGCGCCGCTGGTTCCTCCAGGCCCCCGACGCGTCCTGTCGCGCGAGCCACCAGCGGGCTCAGCGCCGCGGCGACCGCGAACAGTGTCGCCGCCGCGACCGCACCGGCGGGACCGTGCGCGTCGGTGGCCGCACCGGCGGCTGATGTGCCCAGCGCGGCGCCGATCAGCGCGCCGCTGTGCAGCCACCCGAACGCCTCGGTGGCCACGTCCTCGTCGACGTCCTGCGACACCATGAAGTACAGCGCCGACATCGCCGGTGCGAAGCCCATGCCGGAGACGAACAGGGCACACATCTGCAGCGCCAGGACGTGGGTGAGCCCGAACGCCGCAGTTCCCACCGCCACGACGGACAGGGCAGTGACGACGCCGCCCAGGCCGAGGCGGCGGTGCCCGAAGGTGAGGCCGCCCAGCACGGATCCGACACTGGCCAGCGCGATGGCAACGCCCGCGGTGAGGCCACTGTTGCCGTGCTCGGCCACCACTCCGACTTCCAGCGCGGTGAACGAGCCCACGAGCGCGCACCCGGCGACCATGGCCAGCAGCACGCTGCGGCGGCCCAGGACCCGGCGACGACCACGGGCGCGCGGACCCGAGCGGGGACGCAGCCCGCGGGCGCTGGCCAGGAACCATGCCGTGCCCACCACCGTGATGGCGGCCGAGGCGATCAGTGGCATCGCCGTGGACACCAGTGTCGAGAGGGCCATGGCCGCCACGGGACCGATGACCCAGATCATCTCCTGGGCGGTGGTGTCGAGCGCGAAGAGCGCGCGCACGCCGTCGCGGGGCAGCATCTGCGGGTACAACGCGCGGACGACGGGCATCAGGGGCGGCACCGACGCCCCGACCAGCAGGCCGAGCGCCATCAACGGCGGACCCGAGAAGGTTGCGAGCGCGAGTCCGAGCATGCTGGCGCCGTTGACCGCGGCGCAGATCGCCAGCGTTGCCGTGGTGCGGTCACCCCGACCGGCCATACGTGACGTGAGCGGCATGGCGATCGCTTCGCCGACAGTCAGGCAGGCGACCACCACTCCTGCGGTGGCGTAGGAGCCGGTGCGGTGCTCGACGTGCACGAGGATCGCCAAAGAGAGCATGCCGAGCGGCAGCCGCGCGAACAGCTGTGCCGCGGTGATGTTCGGGACGCGGGGCACGCGGAACAGTTCCCGGTAGATCCCCATGCGCGGACTGTACCGTCCAGACGGTGTAGTAAACCACCGGGTTTTAGGCTGGCCCCATGTCCTCGCGTGATCGCATCCTCGATGCCTACGCACAACTGCTGGCAGAAGAGGGCGAGCGGTTCGCCACCGTGGACGCGGTGGCGGCGCGCGCCGGGGTGTCCAAGGGCGGGGTCCTCTACCACTTCCCCTCGAAGGATCACCTGGCCGGCGCGGTCTGCGAGCGGCTGGAGACGCTTGCCGCCGAGGACGCACTCCAGATGCGCGTCGCCGAGGAGGGGCCGGCCCGCTACTACGTGAGGTCGTCCCACTACGCCGGCACCCCGCTCGACCGGATCCTGGTCGCGGCGTCCCGACTGCGGCAGGCCGGGGATCCCCGCGCGCGTGCCGCCATCGAGTCCGCCGCCGCCGAGTGGCTGTCGATCCTGCACGAGGCGATCGGTGACCTCGACACGGCGCGGGCGGTCAAGCTGATCGGTGACGGCCTCTACTACAACGCGCTGCACCGGGCCCTCGGCGGGCATCTCGTCGCCTCCGATGCGGACGAGGATCTGCTCTCGGTGATCGACCGGATGATCGCGGCCGCTGCTCAGCGGTGATCAGCCGAGGGCGAACCGGCCGGCGAAGCCGCGCAGAGGCAGGTCGGCGCTGGTCAGGATTCCGGGGGGCGCGGCGACGACGGACTTGATGGCGTTGATCGCGGGCATGCCCGTCACCGTCATGCCGATGGACGCGAAGTTGTCGGGGTTCGACAGGTCGACACCGGGTTTCGGGAAGATCATGTGCTTGTTGTAGATGCACGGATCGCCCTTGATCTGGGTGATGTAGCAGCCCTTGATGTCCCAGCTCGGATCGGTGTGGGGTGTCATCTGCCATTCGAGATGTGTTTCGACACGGGGGATTCCGTCGACCGTGCCGACGTAGCGGATGTAGCTACCGCCCAGCGAGCCTTTGGGCAGCTGGTACCACCCCAGATCGACGTCCTTGGTGCATGCGCCCAGCTCGAATTCGAACCTGACCTCGTCGAGCGTCACGCCGAAGCAGTCCGCCATCATGTAGACCGAGTCGGCGAACACCTCCGTGTACTTGCGCAACTTGCCCGGGATGCTCGGATCGTCGACCGGCAGGCCGTAGCCGACCTCGATCCAGGTGTCCCTGCTGTGATGGCATGACACGTCGACGGATTCGAGCGTGACGATGTGCTCGATCTCCGCGACGTCGGCCGAGGCGACGACGCCGAGAATCTGATTCACGCCGGGGTTCATGCCGGTGCCGTAGAAGGTCGATCCGCCTCTCCGGCAGGCTTCGGCGAGTAGCTCGGTCACCTTCTTGCCGGAATGGTGCGGATGGTTGGTGTCGCGGTGGTAGCCGGTGATCCAGTCCGCTGTGGTGACGATGTCGATGCCGGCTTCGAGCACCCGCACGTAGAGGTCTTCGTCGGGGAAGACGCCGTGGAAGGTCACGACATCGGGTGCGGCAGCGATGATCTCCTCGACAGTGCCGGTGGCGATGACTCCGTTGGGCGCCAACCCGGCGAGTTCACCGGTGTCCTTGCCCACCTTCTCGGGTGTGTAGCAGTGCACGCCGATGAGTTCGAGATCCGGCTGGGTGGCGATGCGCTTGATCATCTCCGAGCCGACGTTGCCGGTGGCGACTTGGAAGACCCGGATGGGGGTGGCGTTCGTCATCTGCTCATTCAGCCCTTCTGTCGTGCCGCATTGACTTCAGCGGCACTGCCGCCGATGCCGTCTGGATAGAACTGGCGTGCCCACTCGCGAATCGCGGTGAAGCCCTGCACTTCTGAGGTCGCCAAGGCGGGCGGGTCCGAGTACCGCTGGTGCGACCAGATGAAGATGTCCTGGGTGAATTGTCTGATGACCTCGTTGCCGAACTGCTCGGCCTTGATGCGTGCCTTCTCCGGGTCGCGGGGCGCTCGCTTCGGCTTGCCGATGTAGGTCATGAACCGGACATCGGAGGTGCGGTCGTCGACCGGGGTGACGCAGGAGATCGTCCGGTTGTCGATCATCCCCCAGCTCTTGGTTACCGCGATGCCGAGACCACCGTTGATCGCCTGTACGCCGCTGCGGACGTCGTCGATCACCTGCTCTTCGTCTCCGTCGAAGGTGATCGTGAAGTCGACGTAGGAGATCGGTTGGTCGAAGTCGTGTCGGGTGAAGACCGGGTTGATCGGTGTCTCGTGCACATAGCGGAAGTGTTCGACGTCGACGCCGTTCTCCAGCACGTACTGCGGATGCATCTCGTGGCCCTGTTCGAAGAGCCGTTGCTGGGGGTAGTAATCGTCGACGCTGGAGCCGTCGTCGAAACTCGCGAACACGTCGGGCGCGTCGAAGAACGGCTCACGGCCGTGTACGTCATGCCAGATGTAGACGGAGGCATTGCGTTCGACGACGGGGAACGACGGGATCCGCCGGCCTCGGTTGGGTCGCTTCTCGTAGGGAATGCAGACATTGCGACCCTCGGTGTTCCACTGCCATCCGTGAAACGGGCATTGGATCACCTCCCCGGTCACGCGACCGCCGAAACCCAGGTGTGCACCGAGGTGTTCGCAGTACGCATGCATCACCGACAGCTCACCGGATTCGGTGCGCCATCCGATCAGATCCTGGCCGAAGTAGTGCATGCGGTGGACGTTGCCGGCACCGATCTCGTCGGACCACGCCACTTGGAACCATCCGGTCGGCGTCATCGACAACGGCGGCTTGGCCACGGCGATCCCCTTCCGCTCCTCGGCGATGACTCTAGAAAAAGTTCATAGAGGTGTCAATGAATCTTGGTGATCCGGCGATAAGATGGCTCGATGCCGCTACCTGACAGCGCGGGCCGCACGGCGAACCGGCGTGGAAGAGCAACGCGCCGAGCGCTGTTGAGCGCGGCGGTGGACGCCCTGGCCACCGGCGATCCCGCGGCGGTGTCGGCCAATCGGATCGCCAAGGCGATCGGGGTGACGTGGGGGACCATCCAGTATCAGTTCGGGGATGCCGACGGATTCTGGGCCGCGGTGCTGCACCACACCGCGGAACGCCGCGGCGACACCGTCACGGCGTCCGACAGCGGCGCCTCGCTGCGCGCTCGCGTCGCGGGCATCGTCGACACGCTCTACGACGGGCTGGAGTCTCCCGACTCCCGCGCCATCGAGAATCTTCGGGCCGCGCTGCCTCGTGACCCCACCGAGCTCGACCGGCTGTACCCGGCGACGGCGGCCGAATTGCGTTCGTGGGGGCAGACCTGGGCGGACATGTGCCAGAGGGCGTTCGCCGATCTGAACGTGGATCCCGATCGGGTGCACAAGGTCGCGATGTTCATCCCGGGTGCGATGCGCGGGCTGGTCTCGGAGAAGCAGTTGGGCAGCTTCAACGATCTCGATGTCGCGCGGGATGGTTTGACGAGCGCGATCGTGGCCTACCTTGCCGGCTCGGACGCGACGGGGTGACCCGGATTCGATCAGGTGCGTGGTGGGCCCGTCGTGCCGCGGACCACCAGTGTGGGCTCCAGCACGACGTCCCTGCTGGGCACCGGCGCGTCGGTGAGCATCGCCACCGCGAGTTCCACTGACCGGCAGGCGATGTCGGGCGCATCCTGGTGGATCGTGGTCAGATCGATGCGAGGGTTCTCCGAGATCCGGTTGTCGTCGTAGCCGACAAGCGAAACATGTTCCGGCACAGAGATGCCTGAACGCGTGAACACGTCGAGGATGCCCAGGGCGCAACGATCGTTGCCTGCCAGCACCGCCGTCGGGAGTTCGGACGCGGCCAGCATGGCGTGGGCTGCTGCTGCACCCGCTTCTTCGTTGTGAGCGCCTGCGATCACGGCGGTCTCCGCGGCCAGGCCGTGGGCGCGCATCGCGGACCGGTAGGCGCGGGAGCGGTCGGCCGAGCCCGGATCGGAGCCGCCGTCGACGTGGTGGATGCGGCGGTGGCCAAGGCTCGCCAGATAGTCGATCGCCTGCCGAATTCCCCTGCCGTCGTTGGTGCGTACCGTCGCGAGCGGAACATCGTCGGTCAGCCCCGGCAGCCGGCGACACGCCACCACCACCGGTACCCGCTCGGCCATCCGCACCAAGTCGGACTGGGCGGCGTACGGACCCAACAGGAGCAGCGCGCCGCAACGATGGCTGAGCAGCGACTCCACGACAGCCCCTTCGGTGCGGTCCGGGAGATTGGCCGAGAGCAGCACCTCGTAACCGAGGCGTTCCGCGGCGGGATAGATCGACGTGACCATTTCGGCTTGGAAGAGTTGGCGGACGTCGATCATGACGCCGAGGGTGCGACTGCGCCCCTGCGCCAACAGTCGGGCCGCAGAATCGGGCCGGTAGCCGATTTCTTCGGCGATCGCGAGAACACGCTGGCGGGTCTCGTCACTGGCGCCTGGTTTGCCGTCGAGGATGAAGGAGACCAGCGTGCGGGACACCCCGGCGCGTTCGGCGACGTCAGCCATCGTGGGGCGACGCTGACGCGCGGTGCTCACAGGCGAGATCCTTCGGGGGAGTGACGGTTGACACAGTTGCGGGCTGACGCCCATAGTAGACCTCACGCGCGTTACTAACGCGCGTTAGGCGAAGTGGCAGAGAGAACCGATGAGAGGGGCATCCGTATGAGCAGCATTCGCGTCGGTTCCGCGCCGGATTCATGGGGAGTCTGGTTCCCCGACGATCCGCAGCAGACGCCGTATCGCCGTTTCCTCGACGAGGTCGCCGCATCGGGCTACGAGTGGATCGAACTCGGCCCCTACGGCTACCTGCCGACCGATCCGGCCACGCTGCGCGAGGAGCTCGACTCACGGGGGCTGAAGCTCTCCGCCGGAACGGTTTTCGAACATCTGCACAAAGACGATGCATGGGAAGCGGTGTGGACGCAGATCGAGGACGTCGCGCGGTTGACTGCCGCAGTGGGTGGCACGCACGTCGTTGTCATCCCCGAGATGTGGCGTGATCCGTCGACCGGGGCGGTGCTCGAAGACCGGGTGCTCACCCACGAGCAGTGGCGTAAGAAGACCGAGGGCATGAACGCACTCGGCAAGGCGATGTTCGAAACCTACGGTGTCCGTGCGCAATACCATCCGCATGCCGACTCCCATGTCGACACCGAGGACAACGTGTACCGATTCCTCGATGGGACGGACAGTCGCTATGTGAATCTCTGCCTGGACACCGGTCACATCTCCTACTGCGGCGGCGACAACATCGCGATCATCCGCCGCGCGCCCGAACGCATCGGGTATCTGCACCTCAAGCAGGTCGATCCCGAAGTGCGAGCCAAAGTCGAGGCCGAGGACCTGCCGTTCGGCGAGGCCGTCAAACTCGGCGCGATGATCGAGCCACCGCTGGGGATTCCGGACATGCCGCCCCTGCTGGCCGAGATCGAGCGTCTCGGCATCGACGTGTTCGCGATCGTCGAGCAGGACATGTACCCGTGCGAGGTCGACGCCCCGCTGCCCATCGCCCAGCGCACCCGCACATACCTCGGGTCCTGCGGCATCCCGTCCGTCACCTTCCGTTAGGAGCGCCTGCAATGTCCGACTTGAGAATCGCCGTCCTCGGCGTCGGCCTGATGGGCGCTGACCACGTCGCCCGTATCCAATCCCGCATCTCCGGAGCGAGGGTGGCCGTGGTCAACGACTATGTGACCGACAAGGCCGAGCAGCTCGCCGCCGGCATCCCCGGCTGTCGCGCGATCGTCGATCCGCTCGATGCGATCGCCGATCCCGACGTCGACGCGGTACTGCTCGCGACCCCGGGCCCGACGCACGAGAAACAATTGCTCGCTTGCCTCGAGCATCGCAAGCCGGTGCTGTGCGAAAAGCCCCTCACCACCGACGTCGAGACCTCACTGGCAGTGGTGCGCCGCGAAGCCGAACTCGGCGTACAGCTGATCCAGGTCGGCTTCATGCGACGTTTCGACGACGAGTACGTCGAACTGAAAGCGCTCATCGACGGTGGCGAGCTCGGCGATCCCCTTCTCCTGCACTGTGTGCACCGCAACCCCGCCGTGCCTGACAACTTCGACTCGGCGATGACCGTGCGCGATTCGCTCGTCCACGAGGTGGATGTCACCAGATTCCTCCTCGGCGAGGAGGTCACCTCGATCCAGATCGTCACACCGACACCGAATCCCGCCGCGCGCCAGGGATTGTTCGATCCGCAGATCGCGATTCTGCGCACCGCCGGCGGCAAACACGTCGACGTCGAGCTGTTCGTCACCACCGGAGTGGCGTACGAGGTGCGCACCGAGCTGGTCGCCGAAAAGGGCAGCGCGATGATCGGTCTCGATGTCGGTCTGGTGCGCAAGAGTGCCCCCGGTCATTGGGGTGGAACCATCAGCCCGAGCTTCACAGAGCGTTTCGGCCGCGCCTACGACGTCGAGCTCCAGCGTTGGGTCGATGCCGTCCACCGTGGCGGCACCACGGGAACCTACGTCGACGGCCCAGGCGCCTGGGACGGCTATGCCGCGACCGCCGTCTGCGAAGCCGGAGTGCAGGCTCTGCAGTCCGGACAACCCGTCGCGGTGAGCATGGTCGAGCGCGCGTCGATCCAGGAAGCGTGGCACCGATGAAGATCGCGCTGGACCCCACCCCGTTCCATCACGATTACTCGCTGCTCGAGTTTCCCGCGCTCGTCGCCGAATTGGGTTACGAACACCTACAGCTGACCCCGCATCGTGACTTCATCCCGTTCTTCAACCACCCGCGCGCCGATGACGGATTGGTGGCGAAGTTCCGGAAGGCCTGCGCGGATGCCGGGGTGGGCATCGCCTCGGTCCTGCCGGTTCTGCGGTGGTCAGGCCCCGATGAGGACGCCCGTGAGGCGGCGGTGCGGAACTGGAAACGCGTCGTGCAGATCACCGTGGATCTCGGTGTCAACGTGATCAACACCGAGTTCTCCGGACGCCCGGAGAAGGCCGAGGAATCCGAGCGGGCGTTCTTCCGCTCGATGGAGGAACTGCTGCCGCTCTTCGAGCGGGAGGGCATCGACGTGCGAATCGATCCCCACCCCGACGATTTCGTGGAGGACGGCCTGGAGGCGATACGCATCATCCGGGGTGTCAACTCATCGCACGTCGGGATGGTCTACGTCGCATGCCACTCGTTCCATATGGGCGGCAATATGGCGGAGATCATGTCGGAAGCGGGAAACCTGCTGCGGCTGGTGCATGTCGCCGACACCATGGACCACCACCGCTCGCACGGTCTGCGCTACATCACGAATCCGCCAGGAAACCCCGTCCGAGTGCATCAGCACCTCAGGATCGGTGACGGCGACGTCGACTGGGACGGATTCTTCAGCGGCCTCGGCCGGCTCGGCTTCTACGACAGAGACGACTCCGTGATGGTGTCGAGTGTGTTCGCCGAAGACGAAACGGCCCACGAGGTGTCGCGCTACCAGCTGAAAACGATGGCCGAGTACGTGGAGAAGTACCGGTGACGCCATTGCGGGATGGCGGCGCCGCGTACGATCGACCATGTCGAGACCAGGCGAAAGCACAATGCTGCCGAGCGACGTCGCCTGCTGTGCGACGCCGCCATCGCGTTGTTGGCCGAACAGGGACCACGCGGGCTGAGCCACCTCAAGGTGGACCGGCAGGCCGGCGTGCCCGACGGCACCACGTCGTTCTACTACCGCACCCGCGCTGCGCTGTTGCACGGAGTCGCCGACCAATTGGCGCGTTATGACGCGGAGACGTTCACAGAGTTGTTCAAGGACACCCCGAACAGCACCGGGCGAGTCATCGCGGGAATGCTGGCCGATCAGCTTCTGTCCGTCAGACATGAGCCGCAGCTGTCACGGACGCGGGCCCGTCTGGAACTGACGATGTCGGCGCGCCGCGATCCTGGCATCGCTTCGGGCTTTCGGCAGATCTCGGAGAGCCATCGGGCACTGGCCGAGCGGTTGGTGCTCGCCCTGCACCACGACAACGGTCTCGACGTGGATCACGCGCTGTGCGACGAGCAGACTTCGGTGCTGATGGCCTACCTGGGCGGCCAGACGTTCGCCATGGCCAACGATTCTCCCGACGTGCTGACACGGCAAGACATCGAGCGCCAGATCCGCGCCGTGATCACGGGCGTGGCGGCCGAGCGCGCGGCACGTCAGACGCCGAGCAGCGATTCCAGTGGCGTGCGGGCGAAGTAGATCGCGAACCCGGCAGCGACCACCCAGAGGAGCGGGCTGATCTCGCGTGCCTTGCCTGCGGCGGTTCGCATCACCACCCACGAGATGAACCCGACGCCGATGCCGTTGGCGATGGAGTAGCTGAACGGCATCACGGCCACGGTGAGGACGACGGGCAGCGCGACCGAGAACTCCGAGAGGTCGATGTGGCGTAGATGCGAGACCATCATCGCGCCGACGATCACCAGTGCCGCCGCGGCCACCTCCGTCGGCACGATGGATGCCAGCGGAGACACGAACATGGCCGCCAAGAACAGCACGCCGGTGACCAGGTTGGCCAGTCCGGTGCGAGCGCCTTCTTCGATGCCCGCTCCGGACTCGATGAACACCGTATTCGACGACGACGACGTCGCGCCGCCGACCACCGCGCCGGCACCCTCGACCACCAGCGCGGCCCGCAGACGCGGGAAATTGCCCTGCGCGTCGGACAATTCGGCCTCGCGAGACAGCCCGGTCATCGTCCCCATCGCGTCGAAGAAGTTCGCGAACACCAGCGTGAAGATGAGGACCACCGCGGCGATCACGCCGATACGGCTGAAGCTGCCCAGGCTGAACTCTCCGACGAGCCCGAGATCGGGCATCGCAAAAGGAGATCCGGACAGTGCAGGCACCGACAGTGACCACCCGCCGGGCTTGTCGGTGGCCGATCCGAGGTGCCAGATGGCTTCGATGATGACGGCCAGGACCGTGCCGGCAACCAGGCCGATCAGGATGCCGCCCCGCACCCGGCGGGAGACCAGGATGCCCGTCAGCAGCAGCGTGAGGATGAACACCAGCGTCGGTACGGTCGTCAGCGATCCCAGGCCGCCGCTACCCAATCCGACTGGGGGAGAGGGCAATTTGGTGGAAGAGATGAACCCCGAGTCGACCAGCCCGATGAACAGGATGAACAGCCCGATACCGGCGGTGATGGCCAGTTTGAGCGGCATCGGGACCGCATCGAAGATGAGCCGGCGCAATCCGGTCACCGCCAGCAACACGATGATCACACCGTTGATGACCACCAGGCCCATCGCTTCGGCCCAGGTCAGTTCACCGACGACGGTGGTGGCAAGGAACGAGTTGATGCCCAGTCCTGCGGCGAACGCGAACGGCAACCGTGCGATCAGACCGAACAGGATCGTCATCACGCCCGCTGCCAGCGCGGTGGTGGCCGACACCTGCGCGAAGTTCAGCGACTGACCGCTGACGTCCTTCGGGCTCGACAGGATGATCGGGTTCAGCACGATGATGTAGGCCATCGCGATGAACGTGACCACGCCACCGCGTATCTCGGTGTCCAGCGTCGACTGGCGGGCCGTGATCTCGAAGAAGCGGTCCACTCGGTTCATCGGCGGCTCAGTACTGCGATGTCGGGGACGCAGCTGCAGCCGGAGCCGGCGGCGGGGCCACCGGCATGCACAGACCGGTGTTCAGGTCGAGTGCCTTGCCCGGAAGGCAGAACGGCGTGCATCCGTAGACGACGCCGGTCTGGCCGGGCGGGCACGAGCCGGGGGGCTGTGCGACGGCGCTCGGTGCCGCGGAGAGAGCCACGACCGGCACGGCAAGGGCTGCGGTGATCATCGCCGCTCCCAGAAGTCGTTGTCTACGAGCCATTCTCGTCCCCTCTCAACGTGGCTTCCCGGTGGCGACGCGTGGTCCCGGTGTGTCGGTCACGGCGTCGAGCACGAGTTCGGCGACCCGAGCCCGGTGGTCTTCTGCGCTGCCCAACAGCGCGGCGTTGGTGTAGGCCCGTTTGTAGTACAGATGGGCCTGGTGCTCCCAGGTGAACCCGATACCTCCGTGCACCTGGATGGTGTCGTTGGCCACCCGGGTGAGGGCCGCCGAGCACACTGCCTGGGCGATGCTCACGGCCAGCGCCGGGTCGTCGGTGCCGTGGGCCAGCGCCCAGACCGCGTGATAGGCGGTCGAGCGAGCGTGCTCGACGGCGACCAGGCCGTCGGCCAGCTTGTGTTTGACCGCCTGGAACGACCCGATCGGGCGGCCGAACTGCAGACGGTTCTTCGCGTAGTCGACGCTCAGATCCAGCAGATGCTGTGCCGCCCCCACCTGTTCGACCGCGAGCAGTGCCGAACCCACGTGCAGCGCATGGGCGATCACCCGGTCGGCGTCCTCCGGGTCGGCGATCAGCTGTGCCGGCGCGTCGGACAGCGTCACGGTGGCCTGCGGACGGGTGGGATCCAGCGTCGTCAGCGGAACCCGCTGCACATCAGCAGAATCCGTGGCGACGGCGAACAGTGCGGTGCCGTCCGGGCCGTCGGCGGCGACGAGGATGAGGTCAGCGGCTCCGGCGTCGACCACCCCGTCCACCGTCCCGGTGAGGCTCCATCCCTCACCCGCGGGCGCAGCGGTGACATCGCCGATCGCGAACGCGGCGGTGCGTGTGCCATCGGCGAGGGAGTCGAGCAGAGCAGACGGCGCCGATGCCGCGACGAGCGCCGGGATGGCGAGGTACACGGTGCCGACCAGCGGGCCCGGCGCGAGTGCCGCACCGAGTTCCTCGATGGCGACCGCTTGATCGATCAGCGTCCCGCCCGCGCCGCCGGCGGATTCGGGCACTGCCAACCCGAGCACACCGAGCTCGGTGCCCAGCCGCGTCCACACCGCCGGGTCATACGGCGGATCGGACTCCATGACAGCGCGGATCGCGCGTTCGTCGATGCGCTCGGCGCAGAACTTCCGCACCGCGGCGCGCAGCTGCTGCTGCTCGTCGGTGAAGACGAACTCATCACCCGGCGACACCTCAGCATCAGCTGTGCCCTTGGGCTGATCCGCAAGCTCCTCAGCTGTGCCCTTGGGCTGATCCGCAAGCTCCTCAGCCACGCGGGATCTCCTTCCACGCCATTCCCGCATCCGCCCGCAGATCACCGGGCAGGCCGAGCACCCGCTCGCCGAGGATGTTGCGCATCACTTCTGATGTGCCGCCTTCGATCGTGTTCGCCCGGCTGCGCAGGAAGCGCTGCTGAATGGGGCCGCGGTGATCGTCGGGATCGCCGTCCCCCGCGCCGTACCCGCCGTAGAGCAGGCCTTCGGGGCCGAGGAAGTCCATACAGAACTCGTAGATGTGCTGATTGAGCTCCGCGCCGACGAGCTTGCCGATCGACCCCTCCGGGCCCGGACCGCCCACCGTGGCCGAGGCGCGCGACCGCTCCGAGGTCAGCCGTTGCGCCTCGGCCCGCAGCCACAGACTGGTGAGGCGGTCGCGGAGCACGGCAGTCTGCCGTTCGGGCCGCGACGACCACAGGTTCACCGCGTCAGCGATCGTCCCGGCGCCGCGCCGACTCCCGCTGGCGCCCAGTGCGCTGCGCTCGTTCATCAGCGTCGTCATCGCCACGCGCCAGCCGTCACCGACTCCGCCGAGCCGGTGGGTGTCGGGAATCCGAGCGTCGTTGAAGTAGACCTCGTTGAACTCGGCGTGGCCGGTCATCTGTCGCAGCGGGCGGGTCTCGACGCCCGGACCGTGCATGTCGACGACGAAGTAGGTCAGGCCCTTGTGCTTGGGCGCATCCGGGTCGGAGCGGGCGAGCAACAGCCCCCACCGGGCCCGGTGCGCCAGGCTGGTCCACACCTTCTGACCGTTGATCACCCAGGTGTCGCCGTCGCGCACCGCGGATGTCGCGAGCCCGGCGACATCGGAGCCTGCGCCCGGCTCGGAGAACAACTGGCACCAAATGTGCTCGGTGGTGGCCAGCGGCCGGAGCAATTCACGGCGCACGTCGTCGGTCTGGGCGTGCTCACGGATGGTCGGCGCGGCCATGCCGTAGCCCATCGGATTGAGGCCGAGGGGGACAGGTCCGCCGGCGCCCTGCAGGATGCGATCGGCGACCGCCTGCATGCCACGGGACACGCCGAGCCCGCCGAATCCTTCGGGGAAATGGACCCACGACAGCCCCGCGTCGAAGCAGGCTCCGAGGAATTCCGGAATGGGCACCGCTCGTGGATCGTGCTCGCGCATCACCCGGTGCGCGGCCTCGGCTACCCGGTCAGCATCGACGGCAGTGCCCATACGAGCACCTTAACCGGCGACTGCTGTCCGTCTAGCCAGCGGTGAGCGCGGGGCGGTCCAGGTCGGACCGGTGATGACGCTGCAGGAGGTAACGGAGCCACCGAACATCGATTAACACAGTGATCCTTACGCAGTCTTGGTGAGCAGGGGAAGGAGCTGACGCCGAGCGACCATTGCATCGGCGAAGCGGTTGAGGGCCTCGGGCACAGAGCCGGCCGCGTCGAAGTCGATGCCGTGGGCCCGCAGGGTCTGCTCGACCGGGCGGCTGGCCACCATCGACCATTCCACGCCGGCCGCGCTGCATGCGTCGTCCACGACGAACAGGAGTGAAAGCGCCTCAGCGTCAAAGGATGTGACGCCGCTGAGGTCGAGCACGAACGGCTTCTCCGCGAGGACGAAGCGGCGCGTGTACTCGGTGGCTCGGGCGATATCAGCGTCGCCGAGCGCACCCGTGACCGTGACCACGGTGGCCAACTGGCGGCAGTGCGCACGAATCTCGGCGCCACCGCAATCGAACGTCGGATTGCCGTACATTGCCGCCTCCCTCGATCATGTGCTGGATGTCGGGTTCGTTCGAACCGGACATGTCTCAAGGTAGGGGCCCAATTTAAGGCCGTGGGGAGTAACGACTAATACTTCGCTAAGAACTGCTTTCAGACCCGCTAGCAAACTCGCCGGTAACTTCTAGCCGCGGCGCTGCTGTTGCGAACCGGTGTAACCGGCCCAGGGGTTGTAGTCGGCCAGCAGCTCCTGCTGATCCGGTCTGGCCGATTCGGGCACGTGCTCGAGGTTGATGCGAATGCGGTACCAGATCGAACTCGGCCCCCGCATTCCGTCCACCAGAATGTCTGTGGGAGTGAGCTTTTCAGCCGCCGCAGGATGCATGTCCTGCCACCGCGCCAGTGCGGCCATCGCCTCGTCCTTGGTCTTGGTCCTGGCGATCTCGATCAGAGGTTTCGTCGAGTGGCGCCGGCCGTCGGTGACGCGGTGTGTGCCGCGCGGAGCCTTCTCCGCGGGGCCGAGCCGCTCGGCCAACTCCAGCAGAGACTCGAGTCCGCCCGGGGTGTCGTTCATTCCCTCCCATGGATCCCCCTGCTCGGCGAACCGGGTCGGCACGGTCGCGACCGTGAACCTCTCGGGGCGGCAGTCGGCGACCTCGTCCCAGAACAACGGCGTCGAGACCCGGGCGTCCGGCGTGGCACGCACGGAGTAGGCCGAGGCCACCGTGCGGTCCTTGGCGTTCTGGTTGAAGTCGACGAAGACGCCGTGGCGTTCTTCTTTCCACCACCGCGCGGTCGCGGATTCGGGGGCGCGCTGTTCCACCTCGCGGGCCACGGCCTCGGCGGCCAGCCGCACCTGCTTGAAGGGCCAGCGACGGTGGATGCGCGCGTAGATGTGGAAACCGCGGGAGCCGGAGGTCTTCGGCCACGCCACCAGACCGTGGTCCTCGAGGACCTGCCGGGCCACGAACGCGACGTCGAGGATCTGCCGCCAGCCGACACCCGGCATCGGGTCGAGGTCGACCCTCAGTTCGTCGGGGTGGTCCAGATCGTCCGCCCGCACCGGGTGGGGATTGAGGTCGACGCACCCGAGATTCACCGCCCAGATCAGGCCGGCCGGACTGTTGAGCACCGCTTCGGCGGCCGACGTCCCCGATGCGTACTTCAGCTCGGCGACGTCGACGAAGTCGGGACGCTTCTGCGGAGCTCGCTTCTGGAACACCGCCTCCTCGGTGATGCCCTTGACGAATCGCTTGAGGATCATCGGGCGGTCGGCGACCCCGCGCAGCGCGCCGTCGGCCACGGCCGCGTAGTACTCCATCAACGCGCCCTTGGTCACCCCCGCATCCGGGAAGACGATCTTGTCCGGATGGGTGATCGGCACCTGCTGCCCGCCGATCTCGAAAGACTCCCGAGCAGCCATTCCTTCATCGTAGGTTCCAGACCGTTCTGCGATCGGCGTCACATAAAGTTGACCCATGTCCACGCTCACCGACCTGGCCGCCCAGGCGCTCGGCAAAATCACCCAGTCCGCGGAGATCTACTGGGATCGCGGCACCGCGGAGCTGCACTACGCCCGCAAGATGTTCGAAGCGGGTGCGCTGAAACTCGAACCGCCGCAGGACATCGCCGCGTTCCTGGGCGACATCCGCCGGTGGGGTGAGATCGGCATGATCCCGGCGCTCAACGCCCGGCGCACCCCGCACGCCGTCGCGGTGATCGACGACTTCGGTGAGATGACGTTCAAAGAGCTCGACGATGCCGCCAACGCGGTGGCCAACGGATTGCTCGCCAAGGGTGTCAAAGGGGGCGACGGCGTCGCGATCCTGGCCCGCAACCACCGCTGGTTCCTGGTGTCGTGGTTCGGGGTGGCGAAGACGGGTGCGCGCATCATCCTGCTCAACAGCGAGTTCTCCGGGCCGCAGATCAAGGAGGTGTCCGAGCGTGAGGGCGCCAAGCTGGTCATCTACGACGACGAGTACACCGCCGCGGTCTCACAGGCCGAACCCGCGCTGGGCAAGCTGCGCGCGCTCGGTGTGAATCCGGACAAGGACGAGCCGTCGGGCAGCACCGACGAGACCCTCGAGGAATTGATCGCCCGCACCGGGTCGACACCGCCGCCGAAGGTCACCAAGCACTCGTCGATCATCATCTTGACCAGTGGCACCACCGGAACGCCCAAGGGCGCCAACCGCAGTGCCCCGCCGTCGCTGGCGCCCATCGGCGGTGTGCTGTCCTCGGTGCCGTTCAAGGGCGGCGAGGTCACCTCGCTGCCCGCGCCGATGTTCCACGCGCTGGGCTTCCTGCACGCCACCGTGGCGATGATGCTCGGCACCACATTGGTGCTGCGCAGGCGTTTCAAGCCGGCCACCGTGCTCGCCGACATCGAGAAGCACAAGGCCACCGCCGTCGTGGTGGTCCCCGTCATGCTGTCCCGCATGCTCGACGAGCTCGACAAAACCTCCCCCAAACCCGACCTGTCCTCGCTGCGCATCGTGTTCGTCTCCGGCTCCCAGCTCGGCGCCGAACTGGCCACCCGGGCGCTCAAGGCATTGGGTCCGGTGATCTACAACCTCTACGGCTCGACCGAGGTGTCCTTCGCGACAATTGCTGGGCCGCAGCATCTTTCGAAGAACCCGTCGACGGTCGGTCCCGTCGTCAAGGGGATGAAGGTCAAGATCTTCGACGACAACGGCAACGAGCTGCCCCAAGGTGAGGTCGGCCGCATCTTCGTCGGCAGTTTCTTCCCGTTCGAGGGCTACACCGGTGGTGGCGGCAAGCAGATCATCGACGGGCTGCTGTCCTCCGGCGACGTCGGCTACTTCGACGAGGACGGCCTGCTCTACGTCAGCGGCCGCGACGACGAGATGATCGTCTCGGGTGGAGAGAACGTCTTCCCCGCCGAGGTCGAGGATCTCGTCAGCGGCCACCCCGAGGTCATCGAAGCCACCGCGCTGGGCGTCGAGGACAAGGAGTGGGGCCACCGGCTGCGCTGCTTCGTGGTCAAGGCCGAAGGTGCTGCGATCGACGAGGATGCGATCAAGGCGTACGTCAAGGAGAACCTGGCCCGCTACAAGGTGCCACGCGAGGTGGTCTTCCTCGACGAACTCCCGCGCAACCCCACCGGCAAGATCCTCAAGCGTGAGCTGCGGGAGATGGACGTCGAGTGAGCACGGTGGAATAGTCGCGCCGCGCCGGTGGTAGTACCCCTGCGTGAACATCGATCTCCACGGAAAGTCCGCACTCGTCACCGGTTCGACCCAGGGCATCGGGTTGGCCATCGCGCAGGGCCTCGCCTCGGCGGGGGCGCGAGTGATCGTCAACGGCAGGAGCCAGGACCGCGTCGACGCGGCCGTCGCCGGCATCGACGGTGATGTCATCGGTATCGCTGCCGATGTGTCAAACGCCGCGGGTGCTCAGGCGCTGCTCGACGAGGTGCCCGATGTCGACATCCTGGTCAACAACCTCGGGATCTTCGGAGCCGTGCCCGCCCGCGAGATCACCGACGAGCAGTGGCGTACCTATTTCGAGGTCAACGTCCTGGCCGCGGCCCGACTGATTCGGCTCTATCTACCCGGGATGGTGGACCGCGGCTGGGGGCGCGCGCTGCAGATCGCCAGCGACTCCGCCATCGTGACGCCCGCGGAGATGATCCACTACGGCGTCTCGAAGACCGCGCTGCTGGCGTTGTCTCGCGGGTTCGCCAAGGACGCGGCGGGCAGCGGGGTGACGGTCAACTCGGTGATCGCCGGCCCCACGCACACCGCAGGCGTCGAGGACTTCGTCTACCAACTCGTCGACAAGTCGCTGCCGTGGGATGAGGCGCAGCGAGAGTTCATGCGACTGCACCGCCCGCAATCGCTGATCCAGCGGCTGATCGAACCCGAGGAGATCGCCAACATGGTGGTCTACCTCGCCTCGCCGCTCGCGTCGGCGACGACGGGCGGAGCGCTGCGGGTCGACGGCGGGTACGTCGACGCGATCCTGCCCTGAGTCGGCTATTCCACTGCGCCGGCCATGATCGCCGACCCGGGCACGGCGAGCGTGAACAGCATCACCAGCATCAAGAACCAGCCGGCACCCTGCCAGGCCGCCCATCCGCGTTCTGCCTTCCACTCGCGATAGGTGCGCACGAAGGCGCCCACTCCGCCCAGGAACAGGAACAGCGGCACCAGTGACGCGGCATAGACGGAGTCGCGTGCGCCGAAGGCGTAGAACGCGAAGGCCAAGGCGGCCACGGCGACGACGACGGCGGCATAGGTGACCGCCGCGCGCGCCGTGCCCGGCTTGTCGAACCGCTTCTCTGCGAAGTCACGGTCGTTGGACATGTCAGGCGGGTTCCCGCAGGGGCCCGCCAAAAACGTCAGCGGCCCCCGATCTGTATCGGGGCCCGCCAAAAACGTCAGCGGCCCCCGATCTGTATCGGGGGCCGCTGACGTCACGTGAGGATCAGGACTTGCTGGCGGCCTTCTGGCGGGCCTCCTGGGTCTTCGCCTCGGCACGAGCCGCCTCGGCTTCGGCTTCCTTCTGCGCCACGTCCTTCAGGGCGCGGGCCTTCTGCTGCTGAGCCTCGCCCTGCTCCTGCAGCCGGTCGTTGTCGAGCAGGATGCCGATCACCTGCTTGGACAGGCCGATGCTGCCGTCGACGAGCGCGCGAAGTGCTGCGATGGGACCGCTGGTGCTGTCTGCCATGGTCGTTCCTTTCGTTCCGCCGCGCCGTCGAGGTCACGAGCGGGCCCGATCTGCGGTGCGGCGAGGGTGTGGGGCGGGCCTGCTAGCAGGGTGCCCACTGCCGCTTGCAAAAGCACGCAGTGTTAGCAGCGTCTCACTTCGAGAGCCACCGGACCGCGGTCCGGGCAGTTACGGATCGCGCGGCAGTCCGAGCAGACGCTCGGCGATGATGTTGAGCTGCACCTCCGAGGTGCCGCCGTAGATCGTCGTCGCGCGGCCGGCCAGCAGATATTCGGCCCACTTGCCCGAGAGCTGACCCTGGTCGCCGATGGCGGCGTCGGTGCCGAACGAGCTCACCCCGAACTCCGCGTACCCCTGGCCGGTCTTCATCGACAGCAGCTTGGAGATCGCGGCGGCGGGCATCGGATCGCCGCCGGCCAGTGTCAGCAGCGTGGACCGCATGTTGAGCAGCTTGGCGGCGTGGCCCTCGGCGATCAACCGGCCCGCTTCGTTCTGTTCGATCTGGTCGAAGTGGCCGTCGCGGACGAACTCGACGAACTGGTCGAGGCTGGCCAGGAACGGCGGCTCGCTGCTGCCGATCGAGACGCGCTCGTTGGTCAGCGTGTTGCGGCTGACCTCCCAGCCGCGGTCGACCTCGCCGAGCACCATGTCGTCGGGGACGAACACGTCGTCGATGAAGACGGTGTTGAACATCGCGTTTCCGGTCAGCTCACGCAGCGGCTTGACCTCCACGCCCTCGGACTTCATGTCGAGGAGGAAGTACGTGATGCCCTGATGCTTGGGAGCGCTCGGGTCCGTTCTCGCCAGCAGCGCGCCCCACGCCGAGAACTGTGCGCCGGTGGTCCAGATCTTCTGTCCGGTGATCCGCCAGCCGCCGTCGACCTTGGTGGCCTTGGTGGTCAGGCTGGCCAGATCCGATCCCGCACCGGGCTCGGAAAACAGCTGGCACCAGATCATTTCGCCACGGAACGTGGGCGGGAGGAACTGCTGCTGCTGAGCGTCTGTGCCGTAGGCGACGATCGACGGGATGATCCAGGCGGCGATGCCCATCTGTGGGCGCTTGACCCGGCCGGTGGAGAACTCCTGGGCGATGATGATCTGCTCGATCGGGTTGGATGCGCGGCCCCACGGCGTCGGCAGGTGCGGCTGCACCCAGCCGCCCTCGGCGATCGCGGTGTTGCGCTCCGCTCCGCTCGGAATCGCTTTCAGCGCAGCGACTTCGGCGCGAATCTCTTCGCGCAGCTTCTGTGTGTCGGGGTCCAGGTCGATGTCGATCGAGCGCATCCCCGTCGTGGTCGCGGTGTCGACGACCTGCTGGGGGTAGTCGGCGTGCCGGCCGAACGAGGCCGCCAGCACGATGGCTCGCCGGTAGTAGACGTTGGTGTCGTGCTCCCAGGTGAAGCCGATGCCACCGTGCACCTGGATGCAGTCCTGCGCGCAGTGCTGTGCGGCCACGGGCGCCAGCGTGGCCGCGACGGCCGCCGCGAATTCGTACGAGCTCGCCTTCTCTGAATTGCCTTGCAGCTCTTCGTCGATCGCGCGGGCAGCGTCCCACACCGCACTGGTGGCTCGCTCGGTCTCGACGATCATCCCGGCACACTTGTGCTTGATGGCCTGGAACTGGCCGATCGGCCGGCCGAACTGCTCCCGGATCTTGGCGTAGGCCGACGCGGTGTCGGTGGCCCAGCGCGCAACGCCGATGCACTCGGCGGACAGCACCGTGGTGATGATCGCGCGGGCCAGGTCGCGACTCACACCGCTCAGTACCCGATCGTCGCCGACCTCGACGGCATTGGCGCGCACGTGGGCGATGGGACGCAGCGGGTCGACGCTGGGCACCGCCTCGATCTCGAGGGCGTCGGCGTCGAGGACGACCCATTCCTCCCCGGATTCGATCGCCACCGGCAGCACGAGGACGGACGCCTGCCCGGCGGCCGGTACCGCCCGTACCTCGCCGCGGACCACGAGCCCGCTGCCCTGCCGGGTGGCCGTCAAGCCGGAATCGATGGCGTAGGCGGCGATCACCTCGCCGGCTGCCAGGCCGCCGAGCACCTCGGCCTTGGGGTCGTGGGCGGCGATGAGCGCGCTCGCGATGGCCGACGGCACGAACGGGCCGGGGACCGCGCCGTAGCCGAACTCGGCCGCGACGATCGCCAGTTCGAGGATGCCGAAGCCCTGGCCGCCGACGTCCTCGGAGAGATGGACGCCTTGCAGCCCCTGCTCGGCGGCGGCACGCCAGAAGGACGGTGGGTTGGGGATCGGAGTTTCCAGCGCTTCGTGCAGTGCCTCCGACGGCGCGACGCGCGCGACGAAGGACCGCACCGAATCGGCCAGGTCGTTGTGCTCTTCGAGGATGGCGATGGGCATGGGGGGAACCCTCCGTTGGGCTGGCTAACCGGTTGGTTGGGTCGAGGTTACCCCGGGACCTGGTTCACCAGGTTCGCTAGGTCTTTTCCGTCACGGAGTCGTTCACAGTTGTCGAGCGCCACCTCCAGGTAGCGACGCATGGTGTCGGCGGTGTACCAGGTGATGTGCGGGGTCAGCACGACGTTCGGCAGCGCCAGCAGTGGGTTGTCCGGCGGCACCGGTTCCACCCCGAAGACGTCGAGACCCGCTGCTGCGAGGTGCCCGGACCGCAGGGCGTCCGCCAGTGCCGACTCGTCGACGATCGGCCCGCGCGACGTGTTGACCAGCACTGCGCCCGGCTTCATCGCCGCCAGCGCCTCGCGGCCGAGCAGACCGTGGGTGGCGTCGGTCAGCGGCAGGTGCAGCGACACGATGTCGCTCTCGGCCAGCAGCTCGGCGAGTGTCCGCCAACCGCGCGTGCCGTCGTCGCGGGTACTGGTGTGCACCACCTGGGCGCCCATCGCCGTGACGATGCGCTCCACACTGGTCGCCACGTTGCCGTAGCCGATCAGCCCGACGGTGCAGCCGCCGATGTCGCGCACGGTGTCGCCGAGGCCGGGGTCCGGTGGCCACCCCCGGCCGGCGCGGGTCGCGGCGTCGAGCTCGGGCAGCCGGCGCAGTGCCGCGAGCATCAGCAGCAGCGTGCCCTCGGCGACCGAGGGCGCATTGGCGCCGGGCATGTTGGCGACGGCGATGCCGCGTTCCGTGGCCGTGTCGACGGCGATGGTGTTGACGCCGGCGCCGAGCTTGTGCACCAGGCGTAGCCGGCTGCCCAGCTCGATATCGCTGGCCGACAGCGGTCGCAGCACATGCCAGAGCACCTCGGCCTCAGGAAGCAGGCGATAGAACGTCGCGTCGTCGTCCTCGGCACAGAACGTGACATCGAGCCAGTCGCTGTGTGGGGCAACGAAAGCCGTGACCCGCTCACCCGGGACGAAGTGCGCCAGCACCTTGATCGGCGGCACGGTGATCTCCGTCAGTGCTGCGCGATCTCGATGTCGGAGAACAACACCCGGACACCGCCGGTGGACACCTGCGCCATCGCCTGGAAGAACGCGCCGGCCTCGGGTGTCGCGACGGCGGCGCTCGCGGCGTCGTAGTCGGTGTAGTAGAGATCGATCATCCGGTAGGCCGGTGTCGGACTGCCGTCCTCTTTCGGCCACACGCGCGAAGTCTCCATCCTGACCCAGCCCGGAATGCGCTTGGCGGCCTCCAATTGCTGCTCCGGATAGGCCGATTCGAACTCCGCCGGGTCGGCCGGATTGTCGTAGATGACCGTGATCTTCGTTTCAGGCATTCGTCGAGCCTACGGGGTCGTGGGGTGGGTCGTCAGGCGTCGACGGGATTCACTCGGCTGACGATCAACGGGTCGGCCGGGGTGAAGGGGAACGTCGGCAGATCGTCGATGTGCGTCTGGAACGTCGCCGCCAGCACCTCACGGCTGTAGGCGCTCGCGGAGGCCTTGTAGCCGATGTCGGCAGGGAACGGCTGGTCGAAGAAGATCAAGAAGTGCCACGGGTCGGCGCCGATGTTCTCGATGTGGTGCGGGTAGGCCCGCGGGATGAAGTACATGTCACCGGCAGTCATCGTCCACGTGTTGAGGTGGCCGTCGGGGGTCATCATCGTCATGCGGGCCTTCCCGTGCCGCACGTACCCCATCTCGGCCGTCACCGGATGCCAATGTGGTTCGCGCATACCGTCTTCGGTGACGCGCAGGCTGTACATCGACATGTCCTTCAGGGCGGGCCAGAACTGATCGCGGGCGAAGCGGGCGTTGCCGCTGGCGTAGTTCAGGCCGGGGGCCTGGGCCTCGATGTCGAATTTGTGCGGATCGCTGAAGTGCGCCGAGGCGGGGATCTCCGGTTCGCCGGTGCGGCCGGCGAGCTTGTGGTCGACGGTGCTGCGCCGGATCGTCGAGAAATCCGCGGCGGGCAGGTCGTAGGTGTTGCCCAGCACGGCATCGGTGAACGCCCCGAACGTCGCCCCCAGGCCGAAGTCCTCGGGCCGTTCGTTGCGGAACGCGATGATGAACTCCGCGGTGTCGTTGCCGATGTTCTCGATGTGATGCAGTGCGCCGGAATCGATGTGGAACATCTGGCCGGCGGTCACGATGAAGTTGGCGAACCGGCTGTGGTCGTCGAGCACCGACACGAGCGCGGTTCCCGCCACGCAGTAGGTGAGTTCGTTGGCGTTGGCATGCCAATGCGGAGTCCGCATCGCGCCCGGCGCGAGCACCACGCGCTTGATCGACAGGTTCTTCAGCGTCGGCAGGTTGTCGGCGGTGACCCGCCGCATCGAGCCGAAGTCGTTCTCCTCGACGATCTCGCCGTCGTGCAGTGATGTCGTGAACGGCGCCGATGTGGAAGTGATGCCCATGGTGTCCTCCTGCGTGGGTGTCCTCGGCACCTACTCTCATCGATGGGCGGGCTCCTGTCATGGAAGCTGGCCGCCTCCGATGGTTACCGCTAGCGGGAAGATCAGCCGTCGGTGCGGTACAGGCGCGGATCGCCGAGCTGATCGATCAGGGCGCCGAGCTGTGTGGCCAGCTCGGCGGGGCGCAGCCGCAATTCGCCGAACAACCATGCGCTCAACGTCTGAGCGACCCCGCCGACCACGAAATGCGCCGCCGCGGCGATCCTCTCGTTCTCGTCCAGATGGAGCGCGGCCCGGGCGTGCTGGCCGGACAGCAGGGCGAACAGCGCGCCGGACTCCGCGCGCTTGCGCACCACCACCGGGTTGGTCAGGTGCGCGCTGAACAGCAGGCGTCCGAGCCGGGCATCCTCGGACACCACCCGAACGATGTTCTGCATCGCGGCGTGCGTCTGCTCTGTCGGGAGCGCGGCGGCCATCGCCGCCTGGGTGGTCGTGGCGATGTCGGAGACAACCTGGTCGAACAGTGCGGCGACGAAGGCGTCCTTGTCGGCGAAGCTCTCGTAGAAGTACCGGGCCGCCAGGCCCGATCGGGCGCACAGGGCGCGCACGGTGAGCTCTGCAGGGACCGGCGCCCCGCCGAGAAGGTCGAGTCCCGCCTCGAGGAGCTTCCGGCGGCGTTGGGCCATCCGCTGCGACGCATCGACGCCGCGATACGGACGGACCTGGGCCATACCCCATCTTGACACCCGTGCGGCGCGGCAACACAATCAGGAAACGCACGTTCGCAACTTTGGGCGACGGCGCGAGAGGAGCTGCTCGTGGCGGTACAGGACTCGAGGACGACATCGCCGTCGGGAGGCGCGAAGGGAGGCGCGCCGGGAGGCGCGAAGCCCGACGAGGGAATGCTGGGCCTCGGGCTGCTGGCCGGCCCGGCGAACGTGATCATGCAGCTGGCGCGACCCGGCGTCGGCTACGGAGTGCTCGAAAGCCGTGTCGACAGCGGCCGGGTCGATCTGCACCCGATCAAACGGGCCCGCACCACGTTCACCTACCTGGCGGTGTCCACCAGCGGCACCGACGCACAGAAGGACGCGTTCCGCCGCGCGGTGAATCGTGCTCACGCCCAGGTGTATTCGTTGGAGGACAGTCCGGTCTCCTACAATGCCTTCGACAAAGACCTGCAACTGTGGGTGGGTGCCTGTCTGTACAAGGGCGTCCTCGACGTGTATCGCCTCTTCGTCGGCGAGGTGGATGCCGACACCGAGGCCAGACTGTTCGAGCAGGGCCGCAAACTCGGCACCATGCTGCAGGTGCCCGAGGACATGTGGCCGGCCGATCCGGCGGCCTTCGACCGCTACTGGCAGGAATCGCTTGACAAGGTGCACATCGACGACACCGTTCGCGACTACCTGTACCCGATCGCGGTGTCGCGAGTGCGTGGTGTGCGACTGCCAGGCCCGCTGCAACGCCGAGCCGAACAGACCGCGTTGCTGATCACCACCGGGTTCCTGCCGCAACGCTTCCGCGACGAAATGCAGTTGGAGTGGAATGCCAAGCAGCAGAGACGATTCGATCGGATCATCCGCGTGTTGCGGGCGGTCAACACCTGCTCGCCCCGCGTGGTGCGGGAGTTCCCGTTCAACGTGTTGCTCAAGGACGTCGACCGGCGCATCCGCACCGGGCGACCCCTGGTCTGAGGCGGTTCAGTCGAACATGACCGGGCCCAGGAACCGGGTCATCCGCCGCAGGTAGTCGGGCTGGCTGACGTGCAGCACGTGGTTACCGGGGAACCAGTGGAAATCGCAGCGATCCCAGTGTCTCCAGAGCATTTCGGCCTGCTGGGGCGGTGCGAGACGGTCGCCGAGGCCGGCGATGATCAGGCGCCGCTCTTTGGCCGGCAGCGGCCGGTAGTTCAGCGGAGAGGAATACATCGTCGCCGCGTCGACCAACTCGTTGTCCGCTCCGGACAACCAGTTCCGGAGCGCCACGACCCTGTTCGCCGGGAACCATTCGTCGACCGTGCGATCGGGTGTGACGACCGGAACGTTGGGGATCACGGCCTGAATCCTGTCGTCGACGCTGGCGAGCAGCGCCGAGGTGTAGCCGCCGAGTGACATGCCGGTCAGCGCGATGCGATCCACGCCGGTGTACTCGAGATAGTCCAGCACAGAACGGAAGTCGTGCACCGCCTGCGCCATCGCCTCGCAGAAGCCGGAGAACCCGTGCGCGAAGTAGCCGTGCCCGGAAAACGGTGAGTACTGCTCGGCACGGCGGCCGTGGAACGGCAGGGTGTACAGCACGACGTCGTACCCCGACCGGTAGAACCAGGGGAGGGCGAAGAACAGCCCGTTGAACAGGTAGGCCGAGCCCATGAACCCGTGGATGAGGCACAGCGTGGGACGGGGGCCGTCGTCATGGCGCCAGTGCTGCGCGTGCACGACGTTGTTGCGAACGAAGCCGGCGCACTGCTTGCGCATCGCCGGATTCACCGCGGTGAAGCTGCTCTCGAACCGGATGTTGCGCACGTTGCCGCGCGCCACCCACTCGGCCACCGGGTTGGCCGGCCGAGACGACACGCGCGGCGGTGACTCGGGGGCCGGGAACGCGACGGCCGGATCCTTCATCGCTGCCAGCTCCGCGTAGAACTCCAGCTGCTGCTGTTCGGCCGCCGAGCGTGACCGACGCAGGGCGCCGAGCACCGACGGCGCCATGGTCACGCTGAGCAGCGACGCGATCGAGGTGCGTAGGGCGAGATCGGCGACTGCCGAGGAGTCCACGATGACCCGCTGGCGCAGCGTCAGATCCACCCTGCGCGGCAGCCCACGCGCGGTGGCGTCGGCGCCGGGAACGTCGGGAACCGGCAGCGGCAACTCGTCGGGTTCCTCGATCGCGACGGGTGAATCCACGGTTGCCAATTTAACTGCCCACCGCCTGCCAGACTGGCCGCATGTGGAATCCCGAGGTGTACCTCGCCTACGCCGACCACCGCGGACGGCCGTTCTACGACCTGACCTCCCGCGTGGCCGCCACGGAGCCGCGCCGCGTTGTCGACCTCGGCTGCGGTCCGGGCAACCTGACGCAGACGCTGGCCACCCGCTGGCCGGGCGCGACGATCGAGGCCTGGGACTCTTCCCCGGAGATGGTCGCCGCGGCGCGTGAGCGCGGGGTGGCCGCCGAGGTCGGCGATGTGCGGGAGTGGACCCCGGCGCCGGACACCGACGTCGTCATCAGCAACGCCACCCTGCAGTGGGTCCCCGAGCATCGGGAGCTGATCGTGCGATGGGCCGCCGAACTCACCCCGGGAGCATGGCTCGCCTTCCAGGTGCCCGGCAATTTCGACGCGCCGTCGCACCGCGCGGTCCGTGACCTCGCGGCTCAACCCCAGTGGGCAGAGCTGTTGCGGGACTTCCCTTTTCGCAGCGCGGAGGTGGTCGAGTCGCCGCAGGACTATGCCGGTCTGCTGCGCGACGTAGGGTGCACCACGGACGCGTGGGAGACCACCTACGTCCACGAGCTGACCGGTGAGCATCCGGTGCTGGACTGGATTCACGGCACCGCACTGCGGCCGGTGCGTAGCGCCTTGGGTGACGCGCAGTGGGAGCAGTTCCGCGACGAACTGGCGCCGCTGCTCGCCGAGGCCTATCCGCAGCGGGCAGACGGCACCACGTTCTTTCCGTTTCGCCGGATCTTCGTGGTCGCGCAGGTCGGTCAGCGGCGCTGATCGAGCAGGGTGAGAACCTGCGCGACCAATGCGTCGATGTCCGCCCCGGTGGTGTCCAGCACCAGATCGGCATCCTCAGGAGGCTCGTACGGGGCGTCCACGCCGGTCAAGCCCTTCAGTTCGCCCGCGCGCGCCCGCGCATACAACCCCTTGGGATCCCGCTTCTCGCACTCCTCGCGCGGAGTTGCGACGTAAACCTCGATGAACGGCAGCTTCGCCGCGTCGTTGAGCGCCCGCGCGATCTCCCGATCGGACTTCAGCGGTGACACCAGCGACGCCAGTGCCACCACGCCCGCGTCGGCGAACAGCCGCGTCAGGTGTCCGACGCGGCGGATGTTCTCGGCACGATCACCCGCGGAGAAGCCCAGATCGTCGGACAGCCCGTGCCGGATGTTGTCGCCGTCGAGTAGATAGGCGACTTGTCCCGCATCGACGAGCGCCCGTTCGACAGCGACGGCGATGGTGGACTTACCCGAGGCGGGTAGGCCGGTGAACCAGATCGTCGCACCACGCTGGCCCGTGGCCGCCCGACGGTACTCCCTCTCCAACGACGAAGGGTGCCAACGAATGTCGTTGCGCGTCTGCTCACCCGGCTTGACCTCGCGCGGCTCGGTGATGGTGCCCGCACCGACCGTGTCATTGGTGGTCTCGTCGATCAGGATGAACGCGCCGCTGTCCCGATTGTCGGCGTAGCTGTCAGCGACCACCACCGAGCTGGTCCGCAGCGTCACCGCGCCGATGTCGTTGAGCACCAACTCCACCGGGTTGTCGAGATCGTCGAGAGTTTCGGGGTCGAGCCGTGAATGAAGGGCCTGCACTGTGGCGCGGACCGTGCGAGCACCCTGCTTGAGCGCGAAGCGGTCACCGGCCCGCATCGGGCTGTCACGGAACCAGCAGATCGTGGCGTCGAGTTCGCGGGCGAGGACCGGTACCACTGCGTCGTCGTCGCCGCTGACGAAGACGTCGCCGCGACCGACGTCGATGTCATCGGCCAGCTCGATCGAGATAGACAGCGGTGCAACAGCAACGGGGCGATCCTCGTCGAGGGTGTCGACCACGGTGACCGTGGACCGGGTACCGGCGGGCAGGCTGACGATCGAGTCGCCCACCTGCAGGGTGCCGCCCGAAAGACGCCCGGTGTAGCGGCGACGCTGCTCGGCCGTGGGCCGTGACACCCACTGCACGGGGAATCGCAACTTGCGCGACTCCGGCTGCGGCGCAGACAGTTCCACCGACTCCAGATACTCGAGCAGCGTGGGACCCTCGTACCAGCCGGTGCGGTCGGAGCGGTGCACGACGTTGTCGCCGTGCTTGGCGGCGATCGGGATCACTGTCAGATCGGCGCCGCCGAGCCGCGCCGTCACCGTACGCAGCTGGCGGTCGACCTCGCCGAAGCGTTCGCGGTCGAAGTCCACCAGGTCGATCTTGTTCACCGCGGCCACGAAGTGCTTGATGCCCAACAGGTTTGCGATGCGGGCGTGTCGATTGGTCTGCCGCAGCACACCGGCCCTGGCGTCGACCAGCAACACCGCGACGTGGGCGTTGGAGGCGCCGGTGAACATGTTGCGGGTGTAGCGCTCGTGGCCGGGGGTGTCGGTGAGGATGTAGCTGCGTGTCTCGGTCGAGAAGAACCGGTAGGCGACATCGATCGTGATGCCCTGTTCGCGCTCGGCCCGCAGCCCGTCCGACAGTGCCGCCAGATCGGCGACACCCTCCTCGTCGGTGACGGCCTCGAGATGGTCCAGCGGCAGGCTGTCCGTGTCGTGCAGGAGCCTGCCGATCAACGTGCTCTTACCGTCGTCCACCGATCCTGCGGTGGTGATGCGCAACAGCTGGCGTGTCATGTCGTCTTCCCCGTCGCTACGCTGCGCTCCGCTCGCCCCGGCTGAATTCCCCGTCGCTCCGCTCGCCCCGGCTGAATTCCCCGTCGCTTCGCTCGTCCCATCATCAGAAATACCCCTCACGCTTGCGGTCTTCCATCGCCGCCGCCGACGTCCTGTCGTCCGCCCGGGTCTCGCCCCGCTCGGAGACGGTGGCCGCGGAGATCTCGCCGATCACCCCGTCGATCGTCGTGGCGTGGGATCGGACGGCGCCGGTGATCGTCAGGTCACCGACCGTGCGATAGCGCACCCACTCGACCGCCGCGGTCTCGCCGTCGCCCGGCTGGGCGTAGTCCGAGACCGCCAGCAGGATTCCGTCGCGCTCGAAGACCTCGCGTTCGTGGGCGAAGTAGATCGACGGAAGCTCGAGGTTCTCCAGCGCGATGTAGCGCCAGATGTCCAACTCCGTCCAGTTGCTCAGCGGAAAGACCCGCACCTGCTCACCGCGACGGATCCGACCGTTGTAGAGCGACCACGGTTCCGGCCGCTGTGCGCGGGGGTCCCACTGGCCGAACTCGTCGCGGAAGCTCAGGATGCGTTCCTTGGCGCGGGCTCGTTCCTCGTCGCGACGCGCACCGCCGAACGCGGCGTCGAAGCCACCCGCCTCCAGCGCGTCGAGCAGCGTGCGGGTCTGCTGGCGGTTGCGCGAGGCGCCCGGACCGGGATCGGGGACCCGGCCCGCATCGATCGACTCCTGCACCGAGGCGACGATCAGCTTGTGCCCCTGATCGGTCACGCGCCGATCGCGGAACTCGATGACCTCGTCGAAGTTGTGCCCGGTGTCGACGTGCATCACCGGAAACGGAAGCGGACCGGGTCGAAAAGCCTTCTCCGCCAACCGCAGCAGCACGATCGAGTCCTTGCCCGCCGAGAACAGCAGCACCGGGCGTTCGAGCTCGGCCACCACCTCGCGGATGATGTGCACGGCCTCGGCTTCGAGCAGCCGTAGCTCGTCGACGTGGACGGTGTCGTAGGTATCGGAGATCTCGGTGCTCATGTCGGCAGACCGTCCTTTTCGGCGTCGGCGCGGTACCGGTCCACCCAGTCGTCGGAGCGCTGATCGGCCTGGCGCTCCAGCACCGGCGGTGGTGCCAGGCGCGGGTCCTGCCCGACGGCCTCCAACACCGACGCCACCACCTGCGTCAGGTTGCGCCACAGCACCGGGTAGGGCACGTCCATGGGTTCGATGCCCTCCTCGGCGAACCAGGAGCGCCAGCCCTCTTCCTGGGCCCGCAACATCTTCACCACATGTGCTATCGCGCCGGCGTGGTACTCGGCGCGAGCGTCGCGCACCGGGTCGGGCCGGCCGCGCCACACCCGTGTCTGCACCGCCCGCCAGAACGACACCGCCTGTGACACAACGTCAGGGCGGTAGACGTGAATCAGGACGGGATCGGTGCCGATCACGTCGCGGATCGCCGCGAGCAACCCGGAGCCGCTCCGGTCGGGCAGCCCCTCGGCGCGCTGCAGAAGCAGCGGTGTCTGGTTCCACATCAGCTTGCCGCCCCAGACGCCGTTCGGCGTACGCCCGACAGTGCGGATGTAATCCCGCCAGATCTCGGGCGGGGCGAGGTCCGGTTTGCCCTCGTCGAGCGGATCGAGCAGGCGCAGGATCGACTCGTCTGTCACACCCTCGAACCACTGCCGCGGCTGCGGTGACTGGCTGGTGGTCGGCAGGTACTGGAAGAACTCGCCGGGTTCGCCGGCCACCCCGGTCGCCCGCAGAGACTCGACGAGCAGGGTGCTCCCGCTGCGCTGGGAGGCAAGCACGAGGTAGGCCGTCGGGGCAGGCATGCGCGTGAGCTTAGCCGTGAATCGGGGACCGTGAACCACCCGGTAAAAGGATCACGGTGAGGGAAAGTCTTGCCCCGTCTGTTCGTTCTCCGGGATACCGCGCTCAGCGGCAATAGCTGCGCGGCTTGGCAATTCGAGGTCCTGGACCAACAGGTAGGTCTCCGTGTACCGGGCGGCGATCCGCGTCCCCGCGAAATCCGAGGGAATGACGTCGCCGACGCTCTCGCGCCAGTCGTTGAGCAGAAGCGCCAGATCGCTGCCGATGGTCTCGGCTTCCTCTGTCGGCTGCGCGGTGAGCAGATTGTGCGATTCGGTGGGATCTGCAGCGAGGTCGTAGAGTTCCCGCTCCGGGCGCGGCGAAGTGACCAACGGTTCGACCGCCCGCCCGGGCGCACTGTCGGCGATGTCCCACGGCAGGTCCAAAAGCGGCCTAGGCGCGTAATTTTCGATGTAGCTGTAGCGCTTGGTCCGGACCGCGCGGATCGGATCGAACGAGTCGTGATAGGTCTTGGTGGTGTAGACGGCGGTCCGCACTGGATCGGCATGCCGTCTCTCGGTGATCAGATGCGTTGCATGCGAATGCCCTTCGACCTCGGCAGGGACGTCGACGCCCAAGAGTTCCAGCACGGTGGGTAGCAGGTCGACGCCGCTGAACAACTCGTCGTAGGTCCGGGCAGGCACCTGGGCATCGCGGGGCGGCCTCATGATCAGCGCGATGCCGGTCCCAGCGCCGTACAGGGTGGACTTCGCGCGGGGCAGCGCCGGACCGTGATCGGTGACGAACACCACCCACGTGGTGCGGTCGAGGCCGGTTGCCTCGAGGGCCTCCAAGAGTCGGCCGACGGCGGCGTCGGCGACCGCGATGGAACCGTAGAAATCGGCCAGATCCTGACGCACCGGCGCGGTGTCCGGCAGGTACCCCGGCACCGTCACCGCATCCGGGTCCGCGGGATCGTAGCGATCGTGTGGGTAGGGCCGGTGGGTCTCGAAGAACCCGGCCGTGAGCAGGAACGGTGCGTCCGGAGGATCGGAGAGCCACGCCACCGCCTGTTCGACGACGTACTCGCAGTACGAGTTCGACACATCGAACTCGTCGAAACCCAGCCGTGAGGGAAACGACGTCTCGTGCTGCATTCCGAAAAGCGTTGTGTGGTAACCGCTCTCGGAGAGAATGTGGGGGAGGGTGCGCACGCCCGGCCGGTACTCCCAGCCGTGGTGAGCCAACCCGATCAACCCGTTGCTCTGCGGATACCTCCCGGTGAACAGGGAGCCGCGCGACGGCGAGCACAGGGGGGCGGTGGCGTAAGCGTCGGTGAACAGGATGCCGTCACGGGCCAGCTCGTCCAGGTGTGGACTGGACACGTCCGGGTGTCCGTACACGCCGAGGTAGCGACCCAGGTCATGCCAGTGCACGAGCAGAACATTGTCCCGCCGGCCTTCACTCACAACTGCATCCTCTCGAGATCCGCTCCCACGCGTCGTCGGGGCCCACGGTAACGACAAAAGCGCCGAGAGGGAGACGGCCACGCGGTAGCGTCGGTGGGGCCGGTGAGGGGAGACGACCGTGAAGTCGACGATCAGTGCGGTGACGGCAGGTCTGTTGACCGCTGCCTTGGCGGGCATGGGCGTGGTGACCTCCGCGCCGGCCAGCGCGGGGTGCGTCTACGGCGGCGGATACATCAGCAAGTGCGACGACCCGGTTCAGCCGGACGGTAGCTGGCAGCGTTGCGTCGGGATTGCCTCGGTGGTGCCCAGCGGCTTCGGAACGCACCTGATCCCGGTACGGCAGTGTGCGGTCATGGGTCCGGGCCGTCCCGGAGGTGACCCGGCGTTCAACGACCCGCCGGTGCACATCGAGGGCTGAGCGCTACGGGTGATACGGCACGCCGACCGCGCGGAACACGAACTCCGGCGGCACGTCGTAGGCCAGTGAGCGCCGAGGCAGCCGTGCCAGCACGTCGGCGGGCAGATCTTCTTTGTAGTGCAGCGACAGCTCGCCCGAGCAGCGCGGATCGACCGCGGCCACGTCGACGTCGAGAGTCAGCCCGGATTCGTCGAGTGTCGCGGTGACCGCGCCGGACTGCGGCGCATCCCACCGCAGATCCATCGTGCGCCCGGCGAGCTTGGGCACCGACGACAGCGTGGCCAGCACCCGCTGCTCGGTCAGCACCAGCGACCCGACGTAACTGGCGATGCTGCCCGCGGAACGAAGGCCAGGCACGGCACCCCGGAACCGCCGCGTGACGGCCACGTATTCGGCGATGAACACGATCCCCTCGGCCTCGACCTCGGTGCGGAGTTCCCGCGGAAGCTTCCCGATGCGCAGCAACTTGCGCAGGAATACGGCCATGCAGGCACGGTAGCTCAGTAGGTCGGTTGGGCTTTCCACGATGTCGGGTGGTACACACGGTCGGATGAACGCGCGTAGAGGGTTGCTGGCCGGATCGGCCGTGGTCGCGCTCGGCGTGTTCGTCGCGATGCTCCTCGCGTACCGCTTCGGCTGGACGCCGCTCTCGCGCGTCGACGATGCCGCGTTGGACGCGACCCTGCGGGTCGGTGAACGCCATCGCGGGTGGGTCACGTTCTGGGACGTCTACTGCACCGTGCTCGGCCCGACCGTCTTCCGGCTGGTGACGGTCGTCGTGATCGTGGTCGCCTTCGTACGCCGCCACGTGAGCGTCGCCGTGTTCCTGATCGTCAGCGTGGAGCTGTCCGGACTCGTCACCGAGATCGCGAAGAGGCTGGTCGACCGGCCGAGACCGGCGACCGCGCTGGTGCACGCCGCATCGTCGTCCTTCCCGTCCGGGCATGCGGTCGGGGTCATGGTCGCGGTCATCGCGCTGGTGACGGTGTCGCTGCCGCTGGTGCCCGCCGCCCGACGCGCATGGCTGATCGCGGCGGGGGTCGCCGTGATCGTCACGATCGGGGCCGGCCGCGTCATCCTCAACGTGCACCACCCGTCCGACGTGATCGCCGGGTGGGCGCTGGGGTATGCCTACGTCGTCGCCTGCCTGCTCGTGGTGCGTCCGGGGCGGCCGGTCACACAGCCGGACGAAATACCGGAAGCGACCGGTACCGCACGCTGAAACTCGCCTTGGTCAGCTCGGTGCCGACCTCCCCGTCGAGCGCCAGCACGGTCGGACCGTCGACGCATTCGAACGTGAACTCGGGCACCCGAAGCTCCCGGTAGAGCGGGCTGCGCGTCAAGCGTCCGAACATCAACGCGATGAGGATGCGCCACTTCGCCAGTGGCCGGCCGGTCTCCAGGATGCGGATGTCGATGAGGCCGTCGTCCATCCTCGTCCGCCGCGAGGGCGCGAAGCCCGACGGCAGATAGATCGAATTGCCGAGGAAGAACAGCGATGTCTGCAACGTCTGGTTGTCGTATTTGATGCGCACCGGCTGGTCGCGACGCAGGGTGTGGAACATGGCGTAGATGCCTGCCAGCGGCTTGCCGATCCTGTGCTCCAGCTTCTCGCGCGTCTGTACGAACTGCGGGTAGGCGCCGATGCTGGCGGTGTTCACCACCATCTGCTTCTCGTTGAGGCACACGATGTCGACGCAGGAGACGGTCCCGCTCTGGATGGCAGCGACGGTTTTGGCCGTGCTCTCGCAGCCGATGTCCTTGGCGAAGTGATTGAACGTGCCCGCCGGTAAGACCGCCAGCGGCACGCCCTCCTCCAGCGCGATGCTCGCCGCAACGGCGACCGTGCCGTCGCCGCCGCCGACCGCGAGGACATCGGCACGTTGCGCCGCCGACCGGAACACCGCGGGCACGTCGTCGTCTTCACGGAGCTCGACGATCTCGGCCTCGGGAAGCGCGTCGCGGACCTCGTCGAGCACCCGGGCCCCGGTGCCACTGCCAGAAGCCGGGTTCACCACCACCGTCACCCCGGCGCCACGCGGCCGGCCGGGTGTCTCGACCGTCAGCGGCGCCGCCCCGGGCAGCCGCTCCTCGACGATCGGCGGCACGATCCGGCCGCCCAACACGGCGATACCCGCCCCCAGGCCCAGCCCCGCCAGCACGTCACCGGGGTAGTGCGCACCGACCGCGACGCGGGACATGCCGACCAGCCCGGCCAGCAGAGCCAGGCCCAGGCCCACCGGCGCATTCTCCAGACCGACTCCCACCGCGAACGCCGCAGCGCTCGCCGAGTGCCCCGACGGAAGCGAATTCGACGTGGGCGCCCGCCGCGTCTGTCGTGCCAGCGGCACCAGCAGCCGGCTCGGGCGGTCCCGGCGCCATACCCGTTTGGCGCCCTGATTGGTCACCAAGCTCGTCACACCGAGGGTCAACACACCGCGCATCGCCCCGCGTTTGACCGAGGGATTGCCGAACGCGGCCAACCCGGCGGCGATCGCAAACCACAGTTTGGAATGGTCGGCTGCCCTGGTCAGCCGGGGCATGACCGTGTCGATCAGGGGGCTCGGAGACTCCGCGATGGCCTCGAAGACCTCGCGATCCAGAGTGCCCAGCCCCCGGCCGATCTGAGTGATTCCACGGTGTCGCGGTCGCCGCAGACGCTCAGGCAGTAGGTCCATCACGCCAACGTAGCCGAGAGGGTCCGACGGCAAACCTCGCGCACTGCGACCCGATCGTGTCCGGATCTTTACCGCGAATGCAGCGTCGGACGGCCACGATCGAAGCCCATGCGCCGACTGCTGACCGTGCTGTGCGTGGCGATCCTGCTCGCCGGCGTACCACCCGCGGTCGCGCAGGCCGCGCTCAAACCCTGGTTCTCCGCCTCGGTCGGGCGGGCCACCCAGGTGCTCGCCGTGACCGGCACCGGCGGCTCCGATGCCACTCTCGACGTCTGGCAGCGCACCGAGGGTGGCTGGCAACCCGTCAGCGGGGGAGTGGGCATTCCCGCCAAAATCGGTGCGAAAGGCATGTCGCCCAACCACTTCGACGGATCGATGATGACGCCGCAGGGGATCTACACCCTCGACTTCTCCTTCGGCACCCAACCCGATCCCGGCGGCGGGCTGCGCTACATCAGAGTGGGGCCCAACCACTGGTGGGACGGGGACATGAAGAGCCCCACCTACAACACGATGCAGGTGTGCGACAAACAGAACTGCCGCTTCGACACCGCGCCGAGCTCGGGTACCGAGAACCTCGACATACCGCAGTACGCCCACGCGGTGGTGATGGGCGTCAACAAGGAGCGCATCCCGGGCAAGGGCGGCGCGTTCTTCGTGCACAGCACCGACGGCGGGGCGACAGCCGGTTGTGTGGCGATCGACGACGCGACGCTGGTGAAGATCATGCGGTGGCTGCGGCCCGGCGCGATGATCGCCGTCACCTCCACTGGCTGACCGCGCGAGGGATAGCCCCTACTGTTTGACCGCCCGGCCGGCCTTGACCTTGAAGTCCAGCGCCGCCACCGACATCGAGGCGTCGTAGGTGCGGTCGTACCCGGTCTCGCTGATCTTCCAGCCGGCGTCGGTGCGGCGGTAGCGATCGTGGTAGAAACCCGCGCCGATCAGCATGAAGTCGAAGGCGGGCGCGATGACCCGATCCTGCAGATACCAGGTGGCCGTCGCCTCGTCACCGTCGATGGCGATCTCGGGATGGGTGACACGGTGCTCGGTGATGATCTCCGGACCCAGGGAACTGCGCATGAACTCGACCAGCTCATCGCGGTTGCTGAAGTGGTGTTCCTCGCCCACGGATTCGCCGTAGTGGCCGATCACGTCCTCGGTGAGGGTGTCGGCGAACTCGTCCCAGTGCTTGGTGTCGAGTGTGCGGAGGTACCGGTATTTGACCGTCTTGATGTCGTCGATGTCACCCATGGCGTCATTGCAGCACAGTTCGGACCGGCAGAGTGTCTGATGGGCTGCAGCGGGCGCCGGCGATTAAGGTGTGCCCCGTCATGAGCGATGCACTGGGGTTGTCCGTGGGCGCCACCAATCTGGTGGCGGCCGGGGTGGGGCGGCCTCCGGTGCTGCGCCGTTCGGTGCTCACCGTCTACGGCCACACCGCTCCCGAAGTGGGTCTGCCCGCGGGCCGCGGCGACGGAGTGACGCTGGGCGGCTTCGTCGAGCGCGTCGGAGATCCTGTTCCCCTCGTCGGCGAGGATGGGTCGCGGTATCCGGCCGACCAACTCGTCGTCGAGGCGCTGGAAGCGATGGCGGCGCTGGCCGGCTCCGCCTCGCCGGCCGATGTGGTGATCGCCGTGCCCTCGTACTGGGGACCGGGGCAGGTCGACGCATTGCGTGAGGCGCTGACCGCCAGCGGGCCGCTGGCGCCGGGGGGTCCGCCGCCTCGGCTCATCCCGGACGCGGTGGCAGCGTTGACGGCGATGGTGGCCGACCCCGGCCTGGAGCGTCGCGGCGTACTGGCCGTCCTCGACATCGGCGGCAGCGGAACGAGCATCAGCTTGGCCGAGGCCGGATCGCTGGAGTTGATCGGTCGCACGGAGCGGTTCGCCGAGTTCGCCGGTGACCAGATCGACCAGGCTCTGCTCACCCACGTTCTCGAGCGGGTGCCCCACAGCGGTGAGGACACCGGTGCGACCGCCGCGGTCGGCTCGCTGGCCCGGCTGCGGGAGCAGTGTCGCAGCGCCAAGGAGCGGCTCTCGACGGAGGCCGAGGCGAGCATCGACGTCGATGTGCCGGGATTCCGCGGCGACATCGTCGTCACCCGAGCTGATCTCGAGTCACTGCTGGCCCGTCCGCTCGACGACGTGATCGAGGCGTTGCGAGACACGCTGCAGCGCAACAACACTGGTTCTGCCGCATTGTCGGCCGTGGTCCTGGTCGGTGGCGGATCGGCGATTCCTGCCGTCCGGCAGCGGTTTTCGTCCTATCCGGGTCGAGTGCTGTGGTCGCCCCGACCTGCGCTGGATGCCGCCGTCGGCGCTGCTCTGTTCGCCGCCTTCGGCGGTGCCGCCGAGACCGCGACGCGCGCCGCACCGGCTGTCGCCCCCGCCGGAGCCGACGCGGACGCGACATATGCGCTGGCATGGTCCCAGGACGATCCGTCCACCGAAGACGTCGTGCCCTATGCCGGCGAAGACACCTACGTCATCGACGACTACGCCGACGATGCCACCGGCAGAGCCGAGCGGCCGAACCCGTACCGCCTCAGCGACCCGCAGGAATCGCCCGCCGAGGACGAGCCGGTGGGGTGGCGGCGGCTGCCGCTGTCACTGCTCGGCGTGGTGGCCGCGATCGCGCTGGTCGCGGTCGGAGGTGTGGCGATCGCGCTGACCAGCGTCGACGGCTCCGATTCCGACCGGCCGACGCCGGGGAACTCGCCGGTGAGCCGGGAGCTCACCCCGACCAGCGCTGCCGGGGAGACAGTCACCGTGCCGGGGCAGCCGGCCGCACCGCCGAGCAGCGCGGCACCGCCGGCCCCCGTCATCACCAGCAGTGCAGCCCCCGCGCCGACCACCACGGTGCCCACGACGACGACGACCACCACCACGACGACCACCACCACGACGACCACAACGACGACGACGACCACGACGACACCGTCGACGACGACCACCACCACGACCACACCGTCGACGACGACCACCACCACGACGGTGCCCACCACGACCGTCCCCACCACGACGGTGCCCACCACGACCGTCCCCACCACGACCGTCCCGACGACGACCCAGGCGCCCACGACCACGCAGCAGGTCACCACCACCAGCTACCTGACGGTGCCCTTCGTTCCGGTGCCCATCCCGATTCCGGTTCCCGCGGCCCCCTGAGCGCGCAGATATAGGGGTTTCCCCGATTGCTCCGACCGTCGGGTCGGCTTAGCTTTGGCAGCATCGACTCGATCGGCTGCGGAGGGGACAGCCGATCGGGTCGTTCTTCACTTCGGTGCTCGTGCCCGCGTCACGCGGGGAGGGACTCCACATTGCGCGGATGGTGACAGGCGGCGGTGTGACCGTCCTCGTAGGACACCAGCGCCGGCTCCTCGGTGGAACAGATCTCGGTCGCCCACGGGCAGCGGGTGTGGAACCGGCACCCCGACGGCGGATCACTCGGACTCGGCACGTCACCTTCGAGCACCACGCGCTCGCGTGCCTCGTTGAGTCGCGGATCGGGGATCGGAACGGCCGACAGCAACGCATTGGAGTACGGGTGCACCGGCCGGTCATAGAGGCTGTCGGTCCCGGAATTCTCCATCACCTTGCCCAGGTACATCACCGCGACGCGGTCGGACACGTGCCGCACCACACCCAGATCGTGGGCCACGAACAGATACGACAACCCGAACTCGGCCTGTAAGTCCTTGAGCAGGTTGACGATCTGCGCCTGCACCGAGACGTCGAGCGCAGACACCGGCTCGTCGGCGACGATCAGCTTCGGTTGCAGTGCCAGCGCCCGGGCGATGCCGATGCGCTGACGCTGCCCCCCGGAGAACTCGTGCGGAAACCGGTTGTAGTGCTCGGGTCGCAGACCGACACGATCGAGAAGATCCTGCACCCGCCGTTTCAGCTCGGCGCCGCTGGCCAGACCGTGCAGATCCATCGGATCGCCGACGATCTGCCCGACCCGCTTGCGGGGATTCAGCGAGGCATACGGATCCTGGAAGATCATCTGCATCTGCCGGCGAAGCGGCCTCAGCTCGCGCCGCGACAACCCGACGAGTTCCTGGCCGAGGAACTTGACCGACCCCGAGGTCGGCGGGATCAGCTGCAGGATTGCCCGGCACAGCGTGGACTTGCCGCAGCCCGATTCGCCGACCAGACCCAATGTCTCGCCCTCGTTCAGCGTCAGGCTCACCCCGTCGACAGCACGCACCGTGCCGACATCACGCTCGATCACGATGCCCGAGCGGATCGGGTAGTGCTTGACCACATCGGTCACCTCGAGCAGCGGTTCGGTCATGCGCGCACCCGCGCCTTCTCCTCGAGGTCGAGCCAGCAGCGGTCCAGATGCGAACCGCTCTGCGTGGCAGCCAGATCCGGTGGCTGACTGCACCGGTCGAACTCGAACGCGCACCGCGGTGCGAACCGGCAACCCGGTGGCGGCTCGAGCAACGAGGGTGGCTGGCCGGGAATCTGCGTGAGCCGCTCCGAGCGTGGACGGTCCAGGCGGGCCAACGACCCGAGCAGACCCCAGGTGTAGGGATGCTGCGGGGCGTAGAAGATGTCGTCCAGGCTGCCGTTCTCCACGATCTGGCCCGCGTACATGACCGCGACCCGGTCCGCGATCTCGGCGACCACACCGAGATCGTGGGTGATCAGCACCACCGCCAGACCGCGTTCGGCGTTCAGCTTGGCGAGCAGACGCAAGATCTGAGCCTGAACTGTGACGTCGAGAGCGGTGGTCGGCTCGTCGGCGATCAGCACGGCCGGCTCCAGGGCCAGCGCCATCGCGATCATCACGCGTTGCCGCATGCCGCCGGAGAACTCGTGCGGATAGCTGCGCAGCCGGCTCTGCGGGTTCGGAATACCCACCGCCGCAAGCAGTTCACCGGCCCGCCGGACGGCCTCGGACTTCGGCACGTCGCGGTGTGCACGGATCATCTCGACGATCTGATCGCCGATGCGGTACACCGGATTCAGAGAGGACATCGGATCCTGGAACACCATGGCGATCTCCTCGCCGCGGATGTCCCTCAACCCGTCGTCGTCGAGACCCACCAATTCGCGCCCGCGATAGGTCACCGACCCGGTGATGCGACTGTTCGACGAGCGGGTGAGACCCGTCAGCGTCTGCGCGGTCACACTCTTGCCCGAACCCGATTCGCCGACGATCGCCAGGATCTCACCGGGGGCCAGCGTGAACGAGACCCCGTCGACGGCCTGCACCAATCCGTCCTCGGTGGCGAAACCGACCCGCAGGTTCTCGACCGTCAGCAGTTGTTCGGTCATGGGTTCGTCGATTCGCTCGCAAGCGTCGCTCATGCCGGTGCCGCCTGTCCCAGTCGAATTCGCGGATCCAGCACGGCGTAGGCGATGTCGACGATCGTGTTGAACAGCACGATGAAGAACGCGCCGAACATCGTCACCGCCATCAGCGGCGGCAGATCCAGGCTGCGGATCGCCTCACCTGCGTAGAGCCCCACGCCGTCGAGGTTGTACACCGTCTCGGTCAGGATCGCTCCTCCGCCCACGACCATGCCGAAGTCCAGGCCGAACAGTGTCACGATCGGAATCATCGAGTTGCGCAACACATGTCGGATGCGGACCTGGCGTTCGGTCAGACCCTTCGCCCGTGCCGTGCGGACATAGTCCTCGTTCATCGCGTCCAGCATGTTCGAGCGCAGCACGCGGCTGTAGAAGCCGATGAACAGCACCGCCAGCGTGAACCACGGCAGCACGAGGTGGTACGCCCAGTCCAGGGGATCTTCGGTGAGCGGCACATAGCTGCCCGTCGGAAACAGCTCCACCTTGTAGGTGAAGAAGTAGAGCAGGATCGCGGCCAGCCAGAACACCGGCATCGAGATGCCGACCAGCGACAGGATGCTCAGCGCGCGGTCACCGAACTTGCCGGCGTGCACGGCGCTGAGGTAACCGAACAGCACCGCCAGCGTCATCCAGATGACCGCCGCGCCGATGCACAGCGAGAACGTGGCCGGTAACCCGTGCCAGATCTGTTCGCCCACATTGCGATCGCTCGCATACGACGTGAGTTCACCGGTGAAGATCTGTTTCATCATGGTCAGGTACTGCACGGGCAGGGGCCGGTCTAGTCCGAGGTCGGCGTTGACCCGGGCGATGAGATCGGGATCGGCGTTCTTGCCGGCGATGCGCGCAGCCGGGTCCGAATTGGGCACCACATTGAAGATCAGGAACACGATCACCGAGATCGCGAACAGCACGGCGATCATGCCGAGCACTCGGCGCAGGACGAACTGTGCCATCAGTGCTCCAGTCTGATTCGGGCTTTGGGGTCCAACGCATCTCGCAAGCCGTCGCCGAAGACGTTGAGCGCCAGGACCGTGATGACGATCAGCAGGCCCGGCACGATCGTCAGATGTGGTGCCGTGTAGATCAATTGGTAGCCGTCGGCGATCATCGTGCCCCAGGATGCGTTGGGTGGTCGTACCCCGGCACCGAGGAACGACAGCGCCGACTCCAGCAGCATGTTGTTGGCGATGTTCAACGTGAAGAACACGATGATCGTGGAGATGATGTTGGGGAGGAGCTCGCCGACCATGATCCGCAACGGACCCATCCCTTGCGCGACGGCGGCTTCGACGAATTCCTTCTCGCGCAGGGCGAGAATCTCCCCGCGCAGCGGCCTGGCCATGTAGGGCACGTACACCAGGCCGATGATCAGGATCGGGATCCAGATCGAATCCCCGGCGATCTGCAGAAAGCCCAGCTTCAGGCCGCCGATGGCCAGCGCCGTGCCCAGGGCGATGCCCAGCAACAGGACGGGGAAGGCCCAGATGACGTCGAGGATCCGGGAGAGCACCGCGTCGATCCACCCGCGGTAGTACCCGGCGAGCAGCGCGACGATGACTGCGAGCACGGTGGTCACCGCCGCAGCCGCCAGCCCGATGTAGATCGACGTCCTGCCTCCGTACATGAGGCGCACCATGACGTCTCGACCGTTCTGATCGGCGCCGAGCAGATATCGGCCGTGTAGGCCCGGGCCCAGCGGGGTGCCGTCGGGCGAGACGACGTCGGTCTCGACACCGTTGATGCTCACGGTGTCGGTGATGTGGTTGTCGTTCGGTCCGGTCTGCGCGATGTAGTGCGCCCACAGGGGCGCCGCCAGACAGAACAGCACGATCAGCACGAACAGCACACCGCAGGCCAGGGCAACCTTGTTGCAGCGCAACCGAAGCCACGCCAGGTACCACGGATTACGGCCCTGTATCTGCTCTTTAGGCACCCCGACGGGCAACGGCGGCTCGTCGGGGACCTCTACGTCAGGGACAGAGGCGACCATCAGCGCGAGCTACTTCACCGCGAACGAGGTGAAGTCCTGCTTGAACAACAGATGCTGATAGGACTTGTCGAAGTCCATGCGCTCGGACAGGAACGTGGTGAACTGCTCGTTGCCGTAGGGCGCCCATACCGCCTGCTCCATGTACGCCTTGTCGAGGTCGGCGTACTGCTGTTCGACACCGGGGTCGGTGATCTGCTTGGTCAGCAGCTCGTTCATCTTCGCGTCGAGCTCCGGCAGGTTGGCCCGGGACAGGTTGTTGCCGTTGGTCGGCAGGATGCTGGCCCCGTTGAGCAGCGGACGGAAGAAGTCGTCCGGATGCGGGAAGTCCTGGAACCAGTCGGCGAACCCGGTGTCGACGTCAGGGGTGGACTGGTTGCCGATCGTGGTCCAATAGACGTCTCCGGCAATCACTTTCAGCGTCGCATTGAAGCCGAGCTGGGTCAGCAGGTCGTGGTAGTACTCCCCGATGCGCTTACGGTCCGGCTCGTCGTCGGTCCACACCGTGATGTCGCGGTCGGCCGGATTGGCCTCGGCGAGCAGCTGCTTGGCCTTGTTCATGTCGGGGCCGGGGTAGAGCTTGTACTCCTGATAGCCGGGCATACCCGGCGGGAGGACCTGCTGAGTCGGGTGCAGACGGCCGCCGAAGATGCGGTTGAGCGCCTCCGGGTCCACGGCGTAGTTGATCGCCTGGCGCACCTTGATGTCGTTGAACGGGGCCTTCTGGGTGTTCATGAAGAAGTAGTAGGTGTTGATCGACTCCTCCATCCGGAAGCGATCGGCGTAGCGGGTCTTGACCTCCTGCAGCCGGTCCGAGGGCACCGGGTCGACCATGAAGTCGACCTTGTTCTGCACGATGTCGGTGACCTGCGCGCTCTGGTTCTTGTTCTCCACCACGGTGATCTTGTCGACGTTGGCGTCGGCGACCTCCGAGGCGCCGGCGTCCTTGACCGTCTTGAACTGCGGATTGCGCTCCATGGTCATCGTGCGCGGCGCGTCGACGTTGCTGATCATGAACGGACCGCTCGCGGGCGGCGGCGTGTTGGTGGCGTCGCCGTCGAGCTTGGTCGTGGGCGGCACCGGGGCGGCGAACATCAACGCCAGCAGATTCTCGAAGGTGCCGTTCGGGCCGGTCAGCTTGATGGTGATGTCGCCGGTGTTGTCGTCGGTGGTGATGCCGGTGATCGTGTCGGCCTTGTCTTCGGCGTACTCCTTGGCGCCGACGATCACGTTGTAGAACACCGACCCGCCCGAATCCGCCTTGAACAGGCGCTGAACGGCATAGGTGAAGTCCGAGGCCTTGATCGGGGTGCCGTCGGAGTACTTCATGTTCTTGCGCAGCTTCAGCTTGTAGGTCGTGCCGTCCGGGGAGATCTCCGGCATCGCATCGGCCAGACCGGGCACGATCTCGGTGCCTTCTTTACCTTTGGCGTGCTTGTAGGTCAGCAGGGGGGTGTAGACGTTCCACAGGATCTCCCAGCCTTCGACCGTGTAGGAGAGCTGTGGGTCGACATAGTCGGGGAACGATGTCAACGCAACGGTGATGTCACCGCCTCCGCCTCCGCCGGAGCCGCCACCCGATCCGCTGTCCTTGCCGCATGCGGCCACGCCGAAGGCGGCCAGCACGATGATGCAGACGAGCGCGAGTCCATGTCGAACCGAACGTGCGGTGTTCACAGTGTTCCCCTCGGTCGGGCGGCCCGAAATCCAAGACTTGTCCGGGCCGCTGAGCATTTTTCAGAAATTTTTCCGATCGGCAACTCTTGTTCACAGAAAAGTGCCGACCGCACTGCTGGAGTCACCTTAGTGCTGACTGTGCGCTGCGTCGCGTTATCGGGAGATCTCCGTCAGCCGCGGCCATTTGTCGGTGATCGCACGTATGTTCGAAGTATGTCGGAGGTGCAGCAGGCGGTGGCGGCGTTACGCGCCGGCGTCGACGCCGTGCTGTCCTGCGATCTGGACCTGTCGAGCGCCGCGGAGGTCGTCGGGCTGCTCGACGAGCTCGAAAGCGCGGGGTGCCGGCTCCCGGCGGCGCAGCATCGGGCGTTGGCGCGGCTGCAAGTCGAGACGTCTGCGGTGCAAATGGGGGCGAAGAACTGGAAAGACGTCCTGGCGATCCGCTACCGGATCAGCGGGACGGAAGCGAACCGCCGGTTGAGCGAGGCGGCGCTACTTGCCCCGCGTCAGTCGATGACCGGGGAGCCCCTGCCGCCGGTGCTGCCGGCGACCGCGGCCGCCCAGGCCGAGGGGCGGATTACCCCCGAACATGTAGAGGTGATCCGTAAAGCGGTCGACGACCTCCCGAGCTTTGTCGATGCGACCACCCGGGAGCAGTTCGAGGCTGAGGTGGTGCGCATCGCCACCGGTGCCGGTCCGAAGGCCACCCGCGACGCCGCAGAGTTGGAGCTGTTCCTGCTCGATCAGGACGGGCCCGAACCCGACGACGCCGAACGCGTCCGTAAACGATCGCTCACGAAATCTCGGCAGGGTCAGGATGCGATGACGCAGTGGCGGGCCAACCTGACCCCGGAAGCCGCGGCGGTGTGGGAGGCCATCTTCGCCAAATACGCCGCCCCGGGCATGTGCAACCCCGACGACCCCGAACCCTGCATCTCCGGCACCCCGACCCAGGCGCAGATCGACAACGATCACCGCAGCCTCGCCCAACGCCAGCACGATGCGCTGGTCGCGGTGGGGCGGATCGCGTTGATGAGTGGGGAGTTGGGTCAGCTCAACGGGTTACCGGTGACGGTGATCGTGCGCACCACCCTGCAGGACCTGGAATCGCGCGCCGGGATCGGGACGACGGGCGGCGGTACCCGGCTGCCCATCAAGGACGTGATCCGCATGGGCGCGCACGCCAGCCACTACCTGGCCGTGTTCGACCGCGCCACCGGCGCAGCCCTCGACCTGTTCCGCACGAGGCGGGTGGCCTCGGCCGCGCAAAGAATCATGTTGATCGCCCGCGAGGGCGGCTGCACCAAACCGGGCTGCCCCGTCGGCGCCTATGGCTGCCAGGTGCATCACGTCACCGCTGACTGGGCCGAGGGTGGGGTGACCAACATCGACGACCTCGGCTTGGCCTGCCCGCCGGATAACCGCTCCGTCGGGCCCGGGGGTTGGACCACGTCGATGAGCCCCCGCCACGAGGTCGAATGGACCCCACCACCGGACCTGGACACCGGTCAGACGCGGGTCAACACCCACCACACCCCCGAACGCTTGCTGCGTCCACCGGACGAGGACGAGGGAAGTAGTGCTGACGCGTCGACCGATCCGGTCGGCGAGGCTGACGCCTGCCCGCCACCCTCGACAAGCGACCCGACGGAACCCGGCGGACCCGCACCACCCGACAACGAGGCGGCCTAGAGCCGCGAAGAAATGACATCGCGTCGGGAGCGCCGCGAAAGTGCGCAAATTCTGGGGCCGATGGGGCTGGTGATGCCGATGGTGCGCTTTGTTATCGAAAGTTTGCCATGCGTCTGTGATTTCGTGATGTGCCCTCGTAGTCTGCAGTGCGTGGGCAGGCATTCCCAGGTACAACCGCGGCGTTCGCGCGCGCGTGTGCTGACCGCCCTGGGACTGCCAGTGGCAGCCCTGCTGATAGCGGGGGCCGACGTGCAGCGCCCGATCGCACAACTTGCCGCACCGGCCGTGGCCGGTCCCGAGGCGGCGCCGCTGCCGGGCATGGAGCTGGTTGCAGCTCCGCCGGTGGGCGCCGCGCCCACGAGCGAACTAGGCGGCACCCGCGTGCAATGGGTGGCCTCGCGGGCCGCCGTCCGGCAGCCTCAGATCCTGCCCGCCGGGCTGGCGCCCGAGCAGGGCCTGCAGGTGAAGACCATTCTGGTTGCCCGGGCAGTCAGTGCGATCTTCCCCGAGATCCACAGCATCGGCGGCGTTCGGGCCGACCCGCTCCCGTGGCATCCCAACGGACTGGCCATCGACGTGATGATCCCCAATGCGAGCAGTGCCGAAGGCATCGCGTTGGGCAACCAGATCGTCGCGTTCGCGATGAAGAACGCCGAGCGGTTCAGTCTGCAGGACTGCATCTGGCGCGGCGTCTACTACACCCCGGGCGGTGGACGCGCCGGCGGCTACGGCCACTACGACCACGTCCACATCACCACCCACGGCGGGGGCTACCCGACCGGTGGCGAGGTGTACTACCGCTGACCGGCCCGTCGCCGGGCGAACTCCGGCGCGCGCTCCGGGCGAACCCCCACCCCGACGAGGTAGGCCGGGATCACCGACAGCCACGGCGCCCGCTGCACGATCCTGAGCAGCCAGCCCGGTGGACCGGTCGCACCCTCTTCGCCTCGCAGGACCGGACCCAGCAGCCGCGCGTCGAGCTGACGCTGCAAGGCCTGGGTCAGCGCGGTCGCGACGATCCGCCGCCGCCGCACTCTCGCCAGATCCCGCTCCGTCACCGCACCGCGGCGCAGCGGGTCTGCCAGCAACCGCGCGGTGGCCACGCCGTCCTGCACGGCCACGTTGATGCCGACCCCGCCGGCCGGAGACATGGCGTGGGCGGCATCGCCGATACAGAGCAGACCGTCAGTGTGCCAGCGCCGCAAGCGGTTCAGCTTCACGTCGAGACACTTGACCTCGTCGAGCGAGGTGACGGCGGAGACGGTGTCGCCGGCTTCGGGCAGGAGCTCGAGCACGTCGGCGTGGAAGGCGGCCAGCCCGCGGCGGCGAAGGGCAGCGTCCGAACCCTTCTTGATCAGCAGCGCGATCTGCAGGTAACCCTCACGGGGGATCACGATCATTGCTTTCCCCCGTCCGATACGGGGGAACAGGGTGAAGCCGGCGGTCACGGCGTTGCGGGGTAGCCGGAACCACAGGGCGTCGAAGCTCACCGGATACTCCCGCACCGCCATTCCGGCCGATTGTCGGACCGCCGAGCCGCGCCCGTCGCATCCGACCGTCAGATCAGCCCGCAATTCCCCTGAGCCAGCGGGGCTTTCGTAGCGTACGCCGACGACGCGGCCGGATTCGGTGAGTAGGCCGGTGACCTCGTGGTCCAGCCGCAGTGTGAAGGACGGTTCCGCCTCGGCCGCCTGAGCCAGCAGATTGAGCAGATCCCACTGCGGCACCATCGCGATGTACCGATGCGGGAGGCGCAGCCGTTCGAAATCAGCGACCGCCACCGGTCGACCCGGAGCGGCGTCGATGGTGAACTCGTGCACCCGGCTCTGGGGGAGTGCGTCGAACGCCGGCCACAGCCCCAGATCGTCGAGCAGCCGCAGCGTGCTGGGATGCACGGTGTCGCCGCGGAAGTCGCGCAGGAAATCGCCGTGCTTCTCGAGCACCGTGACCTCGACGCCGGCGCGCGCGAGCAGCAGGCCGAGCACCATGCCCGCCGGCCCGCCGCCGACCACCACGCAGGTCGTCTTCTCACTCATGGCGTCACACTAGAACTTCAGGTAGCCGCCGTCGATCCTCAGCACGTCGCCGGTGTGGTACTTGCTGGCCGGGCTCGCCAGATAGACCGCCACACCGGCCACGTCCTTGCCGGCTCCCCACCGCCGCACCGGCACGCGCGGCAGGACGCGGGAGCGGAACCGCTCGTCGGCCAGGCCGGCCGCCGTCATCTCGGTGTCGAACCATCCGGGCGCGATGGTGTTGGCGCGAATGCCGTATCGGGCCAACTCCACGGCCATGCTGTCGATCAGCGAGATCACCCCACCCTTCGATGCGGCGTAGGCGGGTTGGCGGGGCATGCCTTGAAATGCGCCGAGGCTGGACACACCGACCAGGCTGCCGCCCCGTTCGGCGGCGACCATCTGCCGTGCTGCCTCACGCAACGTGACGAACACGCCGTCGAGATCCACCGCCGTGATCGACCTGAACTCAGCCAGTGAGGTCTCGAGCGTCGGGGTGAACCTGCCGCCCACGCCGGCGTTGGCGAAACACGAGTCGAGCGAACCCCATTCGTCGCGGACCCGGGCCATCGCCGCCGCGATCGCCGGTTCGTCGGTGACGTCACAGGGCAGGGCGAGCACGGGATTGCCGTGCGCGCGCAACGACTCCGCAGCCGCCTCCAGGCGCGCGACACTGCGGCCGATGATGGCGACGGACGCGCCGGCCCGAGCCAGCCCGTCGGCCATGCCCAAGCCGATGCCCGATCCGCCGCCGGTGACGACGCTGACATGTCCGGTGAGATCGAAGAGGTCGGTCACGCGCCAACCCTAACCGCTCAGATACGCGTCCCCGCAGGGTCTCCACCGAGGCGCTGGGTCAGCCACACCGGCACGATCGCGATGATCGTCAGCGCGGCGGCGACCACGTTGATGACCGGCGCCTGGTTGGGGCGGAACAGGTTTCCGAAGATCCAGATGGGCAGTGTCTGCACCGTGGGGCCGGCGGTGAACGTCGTCACGACGATCTCGTCGAAGCTCAGCGCGAACGCCAGGATGGCGCCGGCGACCAGCGCACCGCGCATCATCGGCAGCGTCACGAATCGGAACGTCTGCCAGGACGACGCACCGAGATCGGCGGAGGCGTCCTCGAGGCTGGTGCCCAACCGCCGCAGCCGCGCCTGGGTGTTGTTGAACACGATCACGATGCAGAAGGTGGCGTGCCCGACGATGACCGTCGCCAACCCCAGCGTCACCCCCAGCGCGGAGGTGAACGTCGCGTTCAACGCGATACCGGTGACGATGCCGGGCAACGTGATCGGCAGCACGACAAGGAGATTGACGGTCTGGCGACCGAAGAATTCGTAGCGCTGCACCGCGAACGCGGCCATGGTGCCCAGGATCAGCGCCAGCGCGGTCGCGGCCAGCCCGACGATCACCGAGTTCCCCAGCGAGTGCCACATGCCCTCGCTGTGCAGCGCGGTCCGCCACCACTGCAGCGTGAAGCCGCTCGGTGGAAACGCGAACGTCTTCGACGCGTTGAACGCGTTCACCACCACCAGGGCCAGCGGCGCATAGATGAAGACCAGCACCAGCACCGTCCAGGCCCGGGTGGCGCCGCGCATCCGTGACGACAACATCTACACGTTCTCCAATGCCCCGGTGCGCCGCATCGCGAACAGATACAACAGGATCGCCGTCAACGGGATCAGCGACAGCGCCGCCGCCATCGGCTGGTTGTTCGCCGTCACGAGCTGGCCGTAGATCACGTTGCCGAGCAATTGGGTCTTGCCGCCGACGATGGTGACCGCGATGTAGTCGCCCAACGACAGCGAGAAGGTGAAGATCGATCCCGCGGCGATACCGGGGAACACCATCGGGGACACCACCAGCCGCAGCGTGGTCAGATCCGATGCACCCAGATCCGCGCTCGCATCCACCAGCGAGTCCGGCACGCGCTGGAAGGCCGCGAACACCGGAATCACCATGTACGGCAACCACAGATAGGTCAGCGTGATCACCGTGGCGATCAGCCCGTAGCCCGGTGAGTATCCGATCGCCCAGTTCATCGGCCCCTCCGGCGACAGCAGCATCCGCCATGCGTAGGCCTTCACCAGGTAACTGGCCCACAGCGGTGTGGTGACCGCGACGACGAGCGCGACACGGACGGCGGGGGAGGCCACCTTGGCCATGAACAGCGCCAGCGGCACCGCGAGCACCGCGCACACCACGGTGACCGTCAACGCGACGCCGACGGTGCGCAGCGTCGTCGTCCGGAACACCTCCGAGGTGGCGACCCGCACCAGATTGTCCGTGGTGAACGTACGCACCACGGCGCCGGTGAAGCTGCTGCGGCTCCAGAACGCTGAAACCAGAAGTATCGCAAGCGATCCCAGATAGGCGACGATCAGCCAGGCGAGGGGCGGAATCAGCAGGAAGGCCAGCGTCACCCGCTGCCGTAGCCGCGGGGCGGCGGGCATCAGCCCTTGATCTCCTGCCACTTGTCCACCCACTGGTCATAGCTGGTGCAGTTGTCCCCGCTGCCGTCCACGCACTTGGTCTGCGGCGTGGTCCAGTAGTGGATCTGCGCCGCGTACTGCTCATCGGTGGCGTGGTAGGTCGCGCAGTGCGCCTTGTCGGAGGTCAGGTCGCACGACTTGGTCTGCGCCGGCGCCTCACCGAAGTATTCGGCGACTTCGGCATTGGCCTTCGGCGAGATGATGTAGTCCATCCACTTGTACATGCAGTTGGGGTGCGCGGCCTTCGCCGACAGCATCCAGGTGTCCGACCAACCGGTGGCACCCTCCTTCGGCAGCACCGTCGCGACCGGGACTTTGTTGTCGGCCTTGATCGTGTTCGCGATGACCTGCCAGCTGGTGCCGATCGCCGTGGTGCCGGATTCGAACCCCTGCACCTCCTTGGTGTAGTCCGACCAGTACTCGCCGATGTTCTCCTTCTGCTGCTTGAGCAATTCGACTGCGGCGTCGAGCTGTTCGCTGGTCAGCGAGTACGGATCCTTGATGCCCAGATCTGGCTTCGTCTTCGACAGGTACAGCGCGGCGTCGGCGATGTAGATGGGTGAGTCATACGCGGTGACCTTGCCCTTCAACTCCGGTGCGCCGGGGAACACCGCGCCCCAGCTGTCCGGGTTGCCCTTGACGACGTCGGAGTTGTACATCAGCAGGTTGGCGCCCCACCCGTGGGGGATGCCGTACATCTGGCCGTCCACCGAGTTCCACGGCTTGTCTTTGAGGAACGGGACGACGGTCGCGTAGTTCGGCACCAGGTCGGTGTTGACGGGGGCGACGTCGCCGGCGTAGATCAGCCGCAGCGTCGCATCACCGGAGGCGGACACGCCGTCGTACTGCCCGGTGCGCATCAGCTGCACCATCTCGTCGGAGGTGTTGCCGATCTTGACGTTGACCTTGCACCCGGTCTGCTGCTCGAACGGCGTGACCCAGTTGACCGCAGGGTCGTTGGAACCGTTCTCCGCGTATCCGGGCCACGCGATCAGGTTCAGTTGTCCCTCTCCGGCGCCGACCGAGCCGGCCGGCGCCATCGACGGCGGGCCCTCTGCGGTGCCACCGGAGTCGCCCGAACTCGAACAGCCGGCGAGCAGCACGCCACCTACGGCGAGCACGACGCCCAGGCGGCGCAGCGGATTCTTCATGACTCCTCCTCAGGATGGGTCGACAGGTCGGTGAGATCGCGTACGGCCGCTTCGGGCCAGGTCAGGACGACGGGGCTGCCGTGGGTCAAGGCGGTCGACGCATCCGCCGAGAGCAGGGTGGCCGTGAGCCGGATGTCGTGCCCGGTGACCGTGGCCGCGATGCGCGTGATCGGGCCGGCATAGACCACCTCGGCGACGTGCGCGTCGACACGGTGCTCGGCGGCAGCGTCGGAACCCGGGGCACCCACCGCGATGCGCTCGGGTCGGATCGCGAACGTCCCGCTCCGGCCCAGCACCGTCTGCGCGCTGTCGCCGTCGAGCACGTTCGACGTCCCGACGAAGTCGGCGACGAAGCGGTTCGCGGGATGTTCGTACACCTGCCGGGCCGCGCCGATCTGCTCGATCCGTCCCTCGTTGAGGACCACCAACCGGTCGCACAGCGTCAGCGCCTCGTCCTGGTCGTGGGTGACGATCACGAACGTGATGCCGACCTCGCGCTGAATAGCCTTGAGCTCCACCTGCATCTGCTCGCGCAACTTCAGGTCGAGCGCGCCCAGCGGCTCGTCGAGCAGCAACACGCGAGGGCGCCCGACCAGTGCCCGGGCCAGCGCGACCCGCTGCTGCTGACCGCCGGAGAGCTCGGCCGGCTTCCGGGCGGCCTGTCCGGACAGTCGGACCATCTCCAGGGCTTCCCCGGCGCGGCGGCGCCGCTCCTTTTTGTCGACGCCGCGCACCCGCAAGCCGTACTCGACGTTCTGCGCGACCGTCATGTGCGGAAACAGGGCGTACTGCTGGAAGACCGTGTTCGTGTCGCGGCGGGCCGGGGGCAGGTGGGTGACGTCGCGGCCGCCCAGTTTGATGGTCCCGGCCGTCGGCGCCTCGAAGCCTGCGATCATGCGCAGAAGGGTGGTCTTGCCTGAGCCGGACGGTCCGAGGATCGCGAAGAGCTCACCGTCGGCGATCGTCAGATCGGCATGTTCGACGGCCACCACCGGATGCCGGGCGTCGCCGAACTCCTTGCGGACGCCGATCAGTTCGATCTGAGGAACGGCCGCGTCGTCGAGGGGGTCGGCGCCTGGTTTCGACACCGCCGTTCCGGATGGCATGCAGGCATCCTAGGAATTCCGTTGCCGAAGCGCAGTTCAAGCACGAATTTCGTCATGAGCGCGTCGCAGGACCACGCGCTCCGTCGCTGTGCCGGTCAGCTGATGGAATCCCGGAAGTCGATGCCCTCCTGTCCCGCCTGAGCCCACTGCTCGATGTCCACGACGGGATGGATCTGGAATTCGTTGAACGGCGCGAACTTGGTCGTCCCGGTCAGCAGCGCTGCCGGGTCGTCCGTTTCGACGATGGCGTACCCGCCTCCGGCGTCGACCCGGCCGACGAATTGGTGGAAGGTGGTGCCGGCGGGCGGCTGCCATTTCGAGAACAATTGCAGGGCGCGGCGCAACGCTTCTTCGTTGTCTTTCCCCGATCCGGTGAGGCGCGACGTCCACGCCATGGCGTACTTCATTTCCATCCTCCTAGCACACAGGCTGAACCAGATTCCCGCAGTATCCTCCTGCAGTGGCCATCTCACCAGGGGTGGTCAGAGGCGTTCTTGCATCACGAAACATTAGGTCTGCCAACGACTTTTAGCTGTTCCGGCGTCGCTCCACCGCCGCAGCGGGCGGCGCTTCGCTACGTCAGGCGCGGCCGACGGCCGGTGGCTCGAAAACGTTGCCCGCAGACTGGCCCACCGACTCGGGTGTGAACATGACACGCCGGATCAGCGGCCCGATCACGGCATCGAACAGGAACGGCGCGACGCGATAGGTGGCGATCGCCGGCCGGTTGAACCAGCCGACCTGGCGTTCGGTCGATGTCGTCTTGTCGGCGGCCCGGATGATGGCGGCCGCGATGGTTCCCGGTGCGTCGGAGGTCGGCGGTACGCGCGGAGACTGCCGATCCAAGAAGTTGGCCGCCGACGTGTACACCGGGGTGTCCACCGGGCCCGGATAGATCCCGTGCACCCGCACCCCTGGCAGGTGCCGATTCTCCTGACGCAGGGCGCGCACCAATCCTTGCACGGCGAATTTGCTTGCCACGTAGGCCGATTGGTATGGCACAGCAGTGACGCCGAGAAGAGAGCCGACCAGGACGAGCTGACCACGACCGCGGGGTTGGAAGTGAGCGAGGGCGCAGCGGGCGACATTCGCCGCGCCGATCAGATTGGTGGCGATGACCGCGTTGAAAACGTCGGTCGGAATGTCTTCGAAGCGACCGAATGCGGTGATCGCGGCACATTGGGCGGCGACGTCGACGCCCCCGAAGGTCTCGATCGCGAGGTCGAACGTCTGCTGTACCTGGTCGGCGTCTGCGATGTCGGTGGGCGCGACGAGCACACTGCCTGCCCCCGCCCGGCGACACTGTTCGGCGACGTCCTGCAGATCGCGTTCGGAGCGGGCGGCGAGCACCACCCGGGCGCCGCGGGCGCTGTACTGCAGCGCGGTCTCCCGCCCGATGCCGCTCGACGCCCCGACGATCACCACGACTTTCGCACTCATTCCTGGTCCTTCCTTCGTCTGCGCTCAGCCAGCCCGAGAGCGCCGAGCGCGGTGGCTGTCGCAGCAGCGGGCCAGCCTCCGCGTCGCGTCGCGAGCAGTGCTGCAGCGACGGTGACGGGGGCGAGCACCGCGACCGGGTCGCGGCGCCGTTGCCGGAGGCGTTGCAGCGCGGCCGGCGTGCCCGAGATCAGGTTCGCGGCAACGACACTGCGATAGATCGCGCCGGGACGGCGGCCGCGGGCCGCGGCCGTGACGGCCATCGCCCACCAGAGCGTCAACGTGGCGTCATGCGCCGGCGACAGCGCTGCGTCGCGGCTCGGCGTTGCGCCATCGACCGCGCCCAGAGCCGGGCTGGTACCCGTCGCTCCGTCGGCGAGACCGTCGATGAGCTCGCGGGCCGCCTCCGTCGACGAGTATCGCGGCTGCCAGGCCAATTCCCTACGCGCCCTTGTGGTATCCATCACGGGCGAACGGGTTGCCACGTCGTACCAGCCCGGCGTCACGGCCAGCACGCCCAATCGGTGGAGGGCGACGACGGCCGCCCGCATGGCTGCCGGGCTGACCCGCACGGGACGCGCACCGACCAGGGCCGCGAGCGCGGAGCCGGAGAGAACGTCGGAGGCCACGTTGAACGAGCCACGCACCCGCTGGTGCAGGAGCCGCACCACTGCGTCACCCACGTCGTCGGCGTGCACGAACTGCAGGGCCAGCCCTCGCGGCAACGGCAGGAGAGGCAACGCGTACCGCTGCGCCACGGCGAATGCCGCGTGGGGAATAGCCGAGCCGACGTACAGCGAGCGGATCTCGTAGGCCGCATGGCGCGCCACGACCACCGTGGGACGGAAGCGGGACACCACCGTCGCGGGATGGTCCCGTTCGAAGTGGTCGAGCAGCGATTCCACGGCGACCTTGTGCCTGCTGTAGACCGAGGTGGACTGACCTGTCGTCGGATAGCCCTCGGCGACCGGTGTCAGGGACTCGCTGGGTGCGTAGATGCCCAGGCTCGATGCGTAGATCAGATGCGACACCTCGGCCGCTACCATTGCGTCCAGAACCGCCTGTGTGCCAACGACATTGACCCGGTAGAGGTAGTCCTCGTCATCGACGGGATGCACGGCGAGCGCGAGGTGGATCACGGCGTCGGCGCCACGCATGGCGTCCGTCAACCGGGAGGTCGCGTCCGCTGCCGCCAGATCGACTGGACACCAATGGACATTCTCGTAGAGCTGACCCCGCATCGGCGGACGCCGACACACACCGACCAGCTCTGCCTCGGGTTCTTGGCGGCGCAGCTCACGCAGGACGCCGGCACCGACGTTGCCGGAGGCGCCGGTGATCAGAATGCGTCGCCGCTGCTGCATACCCGCGGGCATACACCGTGCGTGGCGGCCGAAACCGAAACGCGGGCAGCGAAATTCTTACGCTTCGGACATCACTTTCCGTCGGACTGGACGGCGTTTGCCTGCCCTCCCACCGGGTAGCACGCGATGACCCCTACTCGTCGAAGGAGACACCATGGCTCGCGCAACGCTGTTCCATCAACTGCACGACGTCGGGCTGGCCGCCTGGTTCGGCGGCACGCTCGCCAACGCGGTCGCTCTCAACCCAGCGGCGTCGTCGGCCGGCTCCGCTCGCGACGTCGGGGCCGTCGCCAACGAGGGCTGGGATAGGTGGACCCCGGTCAACGCCGCCGCGATCGGTGCCCACCTGATCGGGGCCGCCGGTCTGGTCAAGCACGACGCGGGACGCATGAAGGCGCAGAAGGGCGTGCCCAGCATGGCGGCGCTCAAGACGGGGCTGACCGTCGTGGCGCTCGGGGTCACCGCATACAGCCGGGCACTCGGGGCCAAGGTCTCCTCTCACGACGCAGTGCCGGCCGCGGATGCGACGTCACCGACGGCCGCCACCCCGCCTGAGGTCGCGTCGGCTCAGAAGCAGTTGAAGGCCCTGCAATGGGTGGTGCCCGCCGCCACGGGTGCACTCGTGGCGATCGGCGCCTACGCGAGCGAGCAGTACCGGCCCGAAGAGGTCGCGAAGGGCGCAGTGCGCCGCGTACTGTCCTGAGTCGTGCCCTCCAGCGGACCCCCTTCCGCCCGCTGGGTGTTGCTGGCCACGGTCCTCGGGTCCGGCATCGTGATGATCGACGGCACGGTGGTCAACGTCGCGCTTCCGCACATCGGAGCTGATCTCGGTTCCGGTTTCGGCGGACTGCAGTGGGTCGTCAACGCCTACACGTTGTCGCTGGCGTCACTGATCCTGCTGGGTGGCTCGTTCGGCGACCACTTCGGGCGGCGTCGCGTGTTCCTCATCGGAGTCGCGTGGTTCGCGCTCGCGTCGGTCGCCTGCGGTCTGTCGCCGAACACCGAATGGCTGATCGCCGCGCGGGCGCTGCAGGGTGTGGGCGGCGCGCTGTTGACCCCCGGGAGTCTGGCGTTGATCTCGGCTTCGTTCCAAGGCGCCGACCGGGCGGCCGCGATCGGCGCCTGGTCGGGGCTCGGGGGCATCGCGGGAGCGATCGGACCGTTCCTGGGCGGCTTTCTCGTGGAATGGAGCTGGCGGGCGGTCTTCTGGCTGAACGTGCCGCTGGCGGCGGTGGTGATCGTGGTGACGATGCTGCACGTGCCCGAGAGCCGGGACGACGCGGCGCCGCCGGGCCTCGACATCGCCGGCGCCGTACTCGCCGCGGTGGGTCTGGGCACGCTCACCTACGGGCTGACCCGTCTGGGCAACGGTGACGCCGATGTCACGGCGACGGCGACGGTGGCTGCCGGTGTGATGTCGCTGGCGGCGTTCGTGGTCGTCGAGCGGCGATCATCTCACCCGCTGATCCCGCCGCGGCTGTTCTCCGACAACGTGTTCCGCGTCGCCAACGTGATCACGCTGCTGATCTACGGTGCATTGGGCGCTGCGTTCCTGCTCTTGGTGCTGCAGCTGCAGACCGTGGCGGGCTTCAGCCCGGTCGCGGCAGGTACCGCTCTGCTGCCCTTCACCTTGGTGATGCTCGTGTTCTCCGCGCGAGCAGGTGCGTTGGCGGCTCGGATCGGGCCGCGGATCCCGATGACGGTGGGCCCGCTGCTGTCTGCAGCTGGGCTGCTCCTAATGACCCGGATCGGTCCGGATGCCACGTGGCTCGGCGATGTGTTGCCGGCTGCGCTGACGTTCGGCGCAGGCATGGTTCTCGTCGTCGCCCCGCTGACGACCGCGGTGCTGGATGCGGCGCCGCGCAGCATGGCCGGCGCGGCATCGGGGGTCAACAACGCGGTGGCCCGCGTGGGGGGCCTGCTCGCGGTCGCGGTGCTACCCGGTCTGGCAGGAATCAGCGGCGCGGACTACGCCGATCCCACCGCTTTCGACGCGGGTTTCCATGTCGCAGTCAGCATTTCGGCGGGTCTGATGGTGGTGGCCGCGATAATCGCAGCGGCCGGCATTCGTCGTGACCGCACTCCGATCACCGAGGATCGGTTCCGGATCGACGAATGCCGGCACTGCGCGATCAGCGGGCCCCCACTGAATCCCAGTGAGGCCCGCGAATCGTGACGACCTAGCCGGCGGGGACGGCGCCACAGCCGACGCCGGGGATGCATCCCGCGGCGCCGCCGGGACCGGCCACACCGCCGGGACCGCCGGGGATCGAGCCGGCCGCGCCGCCGGGACCCGCGACTCCGCCGGGCCCGCCCGGGATCACGCCAGCCGCGCCGGCAGGTCCGGCCGCGCCGCTAGGGCCGCCGGGAATCGTGCCCGCTGCGCCGCCGGGTCCTGCGACACCGCCGGGACCGCCGGGGATCGCACCCGCTGCGCCGGCCGGGCCGGCCACGCCACCCGGACCGACGTACCCGGGAGCGGGCGGCGGGACGTAGCCGGCCGGGGGAGGCGGCGGAGGCGGTGCATAGCCCATCGG
>NZ_QJUA01000070.1 GCF_003254575.1 Mycobacterium kyogaense
GGGGATGTGCGCGGGGGCGGGGAGGGGTGGGGGGGGGTGGGGTGCGTGGGGGGGGGGGGGCGGGGGGGGGGCCTGGTGGGGATAGACGGTGCGCGGCGCCTGCTGGGGCGTCTGCTGCACCGCGACCGGCACCGGCGGCTTGATGGTCTCGGCCGACGGCGGCGGATCGGCAGGCACCTGGGCGGCCTGTTCGATCGGTGCGGGCGCGGGTGCCTGGCTGCTCGGCACGATGGCGGCCTGCGCGGGGCTGGGCCGCGAGTCGACCGTCGGGCGGATGCTGACCGCGAGGGAGATGACCAGTGCGACCACGCCGATGACGAACACCGACGTCAACGCGCTGCCGACCAGGAGGAAGGGCTTGCGCCCCTCTTCGGTCTCACGCATCTCGGTGGCCGCGAACTCGTCGACCGCCTCGGCACCGACCGGCGCGAGCTGGGTCTCCGCAGCGGCGAGCCCGGCATAGACCGAACCTGCGGTGTCGCCGTCGGGATCTTGCGAGTAGGCCAACCCGACGGTCGTCGCCTCGAAGGCGGGCGCGGCGGCCGACGCGAGGGCGGCGCCCCGCGCCAGGGCCAGTTCCGCGTCGTCGGGTGCGCTGACCGGGAGGGCGACGAGGTGTTCGAGGTGAGACTTGACCGAGCTGACGTCGACGCCGGAGCCGACGACGAACATGCCCTGCGGCGGGGCGTCCTGCGCGGCGACCGCGTTGGCCATCTCGGTCAGCACCGCCATGGCGTCGGCGCTGTGCAGCGAGCGGCTGAGCACCTTGACCACCGAGCCGTCGTCCGTGCGGACCACCGACAACGTCGCGGTGTCGCGGTCGACGAAGAGCAGGGCGGTGGTGTCGTATCCGACCGCGCGCCCGACCGCCTGCGCGAGAGACGCGGCGGCATGACTTTCAGCGATGAGCATGACGTCGTCGATGCCGTGCGCGGCGAGTGTGTCGCGCAATGCGGAGGCCTCGGTGTGGTCACTCCACGTGACGCCGATGGATTTGAGGTGATGCCCGCCGGATTCCGCGCTTTCCTTGGTGCCCTGGATGGCGGCGACGACTTGCTCGGCGACATTTGCCGAGGCGTCGGCGGACGTGACGTCGAAGACGTCGTGATCAACGGTGACGCCGTCCGCCTTTTCGCCTTCCACCAGCACCATGCGGACCGTCGTAGGTGTCATCGACACACCAAGAACGATGTCCACTCGACCCCTCCAAATATTTGCTGCAGCCTGGTCGTTGCACGGGCTCACCTGCAGATTGAACGCCGACAACTAGTACTTCATCGGCGTGACCAGCCACGGCGTTACACGCGTCGCGGTTAGCTGTACGACGGTGATACGTGGCCGGCACGCCAGTGCTTATGACATTACTAGCCGTGCAGAGATTCCCGCCCGGCCTCGACTCGGGTCAGTTGGACCGGAGGAAGTTCTGGTAGGACCGCGACGGCGTGGGGCCCCGCTGGCCCTGGTACTTGGAGCCGACCTTGTCACTGCCGTACGGATGCTCGGCCGGGCTGGTGAGCCGCAAGAGGCAGAGCTGGCCGATCTTCATGCCGGGCCACAGAGTGATCGGCAGATTCGCGACATTCGACAGCTCGAGTGTGATGTGGCCGGAGAACCCCGGGTCGATGAAGCCGGCGGTCGAGTGCGTGAGCAGGCCGAGGCGGCCGAGCGATGACTTGCCTTCCAGTCGGCCGGCGAGGTCGTCGGGCAGCGTGCAGCGCTCGAGCGTCGCGCCGAGGACGAACTCACCAGGGTGCAGCACGAAGGGCTCCCCCTCTTTGGGCTCGACGAGGGTGGTGAGGTCGTCCTGCCGCAGCGCGGGGTCGATGTGGGTGTAGCGGGTGTTGTTGAACACCCGGAACAAGGTGTCGAGCCGGACGTCGACGCTGGACGGCTGAATCAGACTGTCGTCGAACGGATCGACACCGAGTCTTCCGGCGTGGATCTCGGCCCGAATGTCGCGGTCGGAGAGCAGCACGGGACGAGCGTAACGGCGAGTATCGCGTCGGGGGCGTCGGGCCGGGGGATCAGGGCCTCACGAACACTGTTGTGAACGGTTGAGAGCAATCCACAGCAAATCTTACGTCCGCAACAATATTTCTCACAGAGTGCTCCGCGATGTTGCGAACGCGTGTTAGCTTGCTGATCGTCACCAGTTTTGCTATCGGGGATGGTCGCAGTGCGCGACGACTGGTGTCTCTCTCTTATCCCACGTGTCGTCGTGGTGCGCTGCTGCCCGGGCTGCCACCGTGTCGAAACGTTCCACCGTTGTGCCTCAAATACCAACTCCGGGCTGACAATTGGGGGAAATTCTGATGGATGCTCGATCAACTTGTCCGCGCCCACGTGCAGCGGCGTCGGCGCTCGCACACGGAACGCATGTAGGTCGCATCGGCGGGTTAGCTGTTGCACTGGGAGTTGGGTTTGCGATGGCCAGTGGCGCCACCGGCGTCGCCTGGGCCGACAAGGACTCCACGTCCGGCAGTTCGTCCTCGGACAATCAGTCGGTGTCGCGACCGGATGCCGCGCCGTCGGACACCTCTCCGTCCCGCGGCAAGAAGAAGACCACCAAGAAGGACAGCTCCGCGGTGACCGGAGACGCCGCGGACGCTGATGATGCGCCGTCGCGCAGCCACCGCCGCGCCACGGCGCCGAAAGCGGATACACCGGCACGTTCGACCACAGAGGACGCCGGCGAAGAGCCCACCGTCGAGCGGGCCGACACACCCGCCGCCGTCGAAAAGCCTGCAGCGTCGGCCGCGCCGACGCGCGTCAGCACATCGCGAGCGGCACGAAAGGTCGTCACCTCGACGACGGTGGTGACCCCGCCCCACATAAAGACCGCGAACGACACGAAAGCCACCGTCGAGCTGGACCAACCTGCCGCGCCCGTTACCCCTGCAACGCCCGATGCGCCCGCCGGCACCGGAATGTGGACGCTGTTGAGCGCCGCGAGCCGGGAATCGCGCCGGACACTGTTCAACCGACGGCCCGTCCTGGACAACCAGCAGGTCGACGTCACGTTGGACGAGTACGACGACGTCAGTGTTCCGATCTCGTTCGGCGGAACCGACCCCGACGACGATCCCCTGACGTACCGGGTGGCGCGCGGCAAGTGGTTCGGACCCAGGCACGGCACCGTCACGGTCGATCAGGCCACCGGAACGTTCACCTACGACGCCGACAACGAGTTCGCGCTCACCGGCGGCCGAGACAGGTTCCTGGTCAGGGTTTCCGATTACGACAGCGACGACTTCCATCTCCACGGCCTGTTCAGCGGGCATGGGAAATTCGCGTTCGTGACGGTCGTCGTCGCGCCGACGGACCGGGCGCCGGTGGCCGGCAACGACAGCGTGACGGTCGACGAGGACGGCCTGCTGGTCATCAAGCCCTCGGACCTGCTGGCCAACGACTCCGACGCCGACGGTGACGACCTCGCCGTCGAGGGTTACACCCAGCCCGAACACGGCGATCTGTGGATCAACCGCGACGGCACCATCAGCTACGACCCCGACGACGACTTCAATGGCACCGACACCTTCACCTACACCGTCACCGACGGGACGAAGACCGCGACCGCCACGGTCACCGTGACCGTCAACCCGGTCAACGACGCCCCCGTCGCGGTCGGCGACACCGTCGCGGTCGACGAAGACGGCCTCTTGATCGTGAACCCGGCCGACCTGCTGGCCAACGACACCGACATCGACGGTGACGACCTCACCGTCGAGGGCTACACCCAGCCCGAGCACGGCGCCCTCTGGATCAACCGCGACGGGACCATCAGCTACAACCCCGACGACGACTTCAACGGCACCGACACCTTCACCTACACCGCCACCGATGGCACCGAAACCGCGACGGCCACAGTCACCGTCACCGTCAACGCGGTCAACGACGCACCGGTCGCGGTCGACGACACCGTCGCGGTCGACGAGGACGGCCTCTTGATCGTGAACCCGGCCGACCTGCTGGCCAACGACACCGACATCGACGGTGACGACCTCACCGTCGAGGGCTACACCCAGCCCGAGCACGGCGCCCTCTGGATCAACCGCGACGGGACCATCAGCTACAACCCCGATGCAGACTTCTACGGCACCGACACGTTCACCTACACCGTCACCGATGGCACCGAAAGCGTTACCGCCACAGTCACCGTCACTGTCAACGCCGTCAACGACGCACCGGTTGCCACCGACGACACGCTGGAGGCCACAGAAGACACCCCGCTGACATTCTCGCCGGTGACTTTGTCGGGCAACGACACTGACGTCGAAGGCGATACGTTGACGGTGGTGATCGGAGCGGCGCCGACCAACGGCACTCTCGTACAGAACGCCGACGGCACCTACACTTACACGCCCAACGCCGACTTCAACGGCACGGATTCGTTCACCTATTCGGTGTCCGACGGCACCACGACCAGCGCTCTGGCGACGGTGACGATCAACGTCGCGGCCGTCGACGACGGACCGGTGGCTGCCAACGACTCGCTGAGCGCCACGGAGGACAACCCGTTGACGTTCACTCCGGGAGCGTTGTTGGGCAACGATGTCAGCACCTCGGGCGGGACATTGAGTGTCGACTCGTTCACCCAGCCCGCCAACGGAACGCTGGTGCTCAACGCGAACGGCACATTCACCTACACGCCGAACGCCAACTTCTTCGGCGTCGACACGTTCACCTACACGGCGACGGACGGCACCTTCGCGAGCGGCTCGGCGACAGTGAGCGTGAGCGTTGTCGGTGTCGATGACGCCCCGGTGATCACCGGCGTGAACGTCGGCGCTGCCGATCCTTCGTCGGCGGAGGTGCGGGGCTCGGTCACCGCGACGGACCCTGACGGTGGGACCATCACCTACAGCGCGCCGACGACCACGCCCTACGGCACGGTGACGATCGATCCGAACACGGGAGCATTCGTCTACACCCCGACGGACGACGCGCGAGCGGCGGTCAGCGGCGGGACGACCGGGGGGACGATCAACCTGACCGATCCCTCGCAGGTCACCCAGGGCACGTTCGACAGTGTCCCAGGCGGGCTCGGGCGGATCACGCAACTCAGCCAACGCGGCGCTACGCGGAACTACGTCGCCACGTTCTTCACCGCCACCGCAACACAGACGTACACACTGGGGCAGGCGGAGGCGCCGGTGGACACGGTGATGATCGTGTACCGCGGCACGTTCGATCCCAATTCACCGGAGACGAACGCCGTGGTGCTCAACGACGACAGTCGCGTACACGCCGTCCCGGTCACCGGCTGCGGCGGCAGTGCGGGCCTCTGCCCGGAAGTGAGCCTGGACCTGGTCGCAGGAGAGCAGGTCTCGATCGTCGTCACCACGTACTGGTATGACGAGCAGTTGGGTCTCCCGCAGAGTTTCTACTCGACAGGACCGGGACGCTTCAGCACCACGCCGCCGGAGGACACGTTCCTGATCACTGCGACCAATTCGAGCGGGGAGACGACGACAGTCTCGGTGCAGGCCCCGATCACGCCGTTGCCCGCAGCCTCTCCGCTCTGACCTGACGCGGTGACCTCGCCTGGTGTGCACGTAGATCGTGCTGTGAGCGCGATCTACGATCTGAGCGCACACCAGGCGAGGTTTCACCCGTGTTAGCCTTTCTCTTCGAAACACAGCCGATGTAGTTCAATGGCAGAACATCAGCTTCCCAAGCTGAATACGCGGGTTCGATTCCCGTCATCGGCTCCATTGCGATGTTGCAAGAGCTTGCCGGCGGCATCGATGATTCTGGCGTCGAGGTCGTGGACGAACGCGGGTTCGGGCGTTGCGGCCGCCGCTTCCGCCGGCGAATGGAGTGGTGACACCATGCTGTTGCCGGTCGGCAAGCATACGGGCTGCCCTGAGTAGCAATAGCTTTCGCACTTCCGCGTTCGCCTACGTCAAGGCCCTCGGCGTGCAGGTGCCGGCTGGTCGATGCCGTCGACAACGAACGCGCACCCAATTCTGACGTCCCCGTCGGCGGAGCCATTCATACCCCGTTGCCACTGCGAAAGACGTGACCACCGATTGTCATCGTCTCGTCATGACAAAGCCCGGGCTCGAGAATCAGCCTGCTGGGTCATCCACACCCGCCGGACGGCTTAATACCGTACTTCCATGGCTGATGACACCGGAAACCAGAGCAACTCGAGCGACAACCAGCGCACAGGCGGAGCTGCGCCCGGGGGCAACCCGGACAACAGCGAGACCGTACAGAACATGGACGCTCCCGAATTACGTACTGCGGTGATCGAGCTGTTGACGATCATCGATGATTCCGACGATCTCGACGTGATCGTCACCATCTCCGACGACGGCACAGTCCTCGTCGAGGCTGCCTAGCCCGTCCAGGAGATACGTCATGACCACTGCAGTAGGACGGCCCGCAACACCGGTCCTCGACCCGGCGAAACTCATGCCGCACAGGTGGAAAGTTCTGCTGGGGTCGGGAGTGCTCGCGATCATCCTCGGCCTGCTGATGCTGGTGTGGCCGGGCAAGACCGTGCTCGTCGCCACCGTGCTGTTCGGTGTGGCTCTGCTCGTCGCCGGCGGTGCACAACTGTTCTTTGCGATGGCGTCGGAAATCTCGGGCGGTGGTCGAGCACTGCTGTTCATCAGCGGGGCGGTATCGGTGATTCTCGCGGTACTCACCTTCCGGTACTTCGGCGAACCGTTCTCGATCCTGCTGTTCGCCGTCTACATCGGCATCAGCTTCATGATCAGAGGGGTAGCGACCGCGGTCGCGGCGATCAGTGGCACCAGAACGTCGGGGCGCGGTTGGGAGATCTTCTTCGGAGCCGTCTCCGTAGTGGCCGGCATCATCGTGCTGCTCCTGCCCTACTCCTCGATTCTCACGCTTGCCATGGTCACGGGCGCGTGCCTCGTCGCCTTGGGCGTCTTCGAGGTCGTGTCCGCGTTCAACGCTCGACGCGACCCGGCCAGCCAGGAGGCACATCAATGACGACCGAGGAGCGGGCTTTCGGCAGCCAGTTAAGAGCACCGCAGGGACGCCGCGTGCTCGACACCGCGCAGGGCATCCTCATCGGACTACGGCGATGTGACACCGATGCGGCGTTTCAAGAACTGGTCCGTACTGCGCACACTCACGTCGTTCCGGTCTTCACCATGGCCTCAGCGCTCGTAGCACTCGCAACGGGCACTGTCCATTTCAGTCGCCTGCCGGAGCGGGCACAGGCCGTGGCACGGGATACGTGGGGCTCATTGCTGGACGGCTCACCGACGAACGGGGCATCCGCGTGGTCGATCGACGACTTCTATAGGGCGGACGGAGAATGAACACCGCTCCCTTCATCGCCCTGCGCTCCGGGGAGAAGATCGCCGCGCTGGGCCAGGGAACGTGGCATTTCGCCGAAGTCTCGGCGAGGCGCGCCGACGAAATCGCCTCGATCAACCTGGGTCTCGACCTGGGGATGACGGTGCTCGACACCGCGGAGATGTACGGCAACGGCGCGGCGGAAGTCTTGGTGGGCGAGGCAATCGCCGGACGGCGCGACGAAGTGTTCCTCGTCGACAAGGTGCTCCCCCACCATGCGACCCGGGCGGGCACCGTCCGCGCCTGCGAGGCGAGCCTGGGCAGGCTCGGTGTCGACCACATCGATCTCTACCTCCTGCATTGGCGCGGCAGCATCCCGCTGGCGGAAACGATCACAGGCTTCGCCGACTTGAAGCGGGACGGGATGATCCGGCATTGGGGCGTCAGCAATTTCGACATGGACGACATGATCGAACTGTCCACCATTCCCGGTGGCGACGGGGTCCAGACGAATCAGATCCTCTACAACCTAACCCGGCGAGGCCCCGAGTACGCGCTCCTGCCGTGGCTCGCCCAACAGGGCATCCCGGCCATGGCCTACTCACCGATTGAGCAGGGACGGCTGCTCGACCACCCGGCGTTGCGACCGATCGCCCAGCGGCACAACGCCACCCCCGCACAGATCGCGCTCGCCTGGGTGCTTCGCAACGATGGCGTCAACGCGATCCCCCGCGCCGCAACGCCTTCCCACGTCGAGCACAACGCCGCCGCCCGAGACATCGGGCTGACCGGCGACGATCTGCAGGCCCTCGACACAGCGTTCCCGCCGCCCACCCGACCGCACCCGCTCGAAATACTGTGACATCACGACGATCCGTACGCCCGGTGCGCGACAGGCCCTGCCGCACTCTGTCCGCCAACCGGTACCTCGTGCCCCGGCAGCGGCTCGTAGACGAACCAATTGCGGCCGCCGAAGTCGAAGATTGCGGTCAGCACCGCCTCCAGTAGTGGGTTCCACACGGGGCGCGACGGATAGCCCAAGGGCAGGACGACGGCGTCGGCAGTGCCCGCGGGCGTCGGGATCGCGATGTCCTGCCCGGGCACGCCGTAGATGCCCTGCGACGTCGTCTCGGAGAACAGGTCGTCCACCCACCCGGCCACGAGGATTTCGGCGGCCGCGATGTTCTGCGGCTTCGAGAAACCGGCAGTGAGGTACTCGGCGAACTGGATGATCTTGTTGCCGCCCAGCATGTAATCGATATGCCGGCCGCCGACGAGGTGGACCCCGTTGAAGTTGTCAGGCCGCGCGAGTTGCAGTTTGTCGGCCATGTCTCCGTTGCGGCTCCAGAAGTACCGGTCCGACGAGATCAGGTAGATGGGCCGGTAATTCTCTCCGCGGAGCTTGAACAGGGCGTTGTTAACGAACGGAGATCCGGCGGGTTCGACACCGTCGAGCATGATAATGCCCTGGAGATCGGCGATCGCGCCGTTGTCGACGAGGAAGCCGGCGACACTGGTGACAAGTGTGCCGCCTGCCGAGTGTCCGACGAGCAGGAACTTCTGCGGCAGGGCCACCTCGTATCCGGCTGCGAAGGAGGCACTTTGAGTGAGTGCCGCGCGATCGCCGACGAACAGCTCAGCGACAGCGCGCTGCACGGTCGAGCCGCCCACCCACTCCGCCGACGGCGAGAAGAAGTTCGACGACAGTGACGGCGCCACGATGATGCTGTCGGTGCGCTCGGCGAGGCGCGCGATCGTGTAGCTGTAGATCGGTCCGCTGGCGAGGAATCCGTGCTGGAAGTAGATCAGCCGTGTCGAGGCGTCGGCGTCCTCGGGGAAGTACCAGTCGGCCTGCACCGAGCGGCCCGCGCCGATGGGCAGCGTCAAGCTCGACGTCCGCACGGTGACGGTGCTGTTCGGTGGCAGAACGGGTGGCCCGTCGGCGACGTGGATCAGCCCCACGAGGGTGTTGAGCACCAGCGATCCGACGACGTTGAGCAGTCCGGCGCGCCGCCCGGGTGCCGGCACCGGCCCGTCGTCATCGATCTGCACCCGGGTCGCGACGGACGGTACTGCCTGCGGCGCCGCCGGCTGCGGCGTCACCGCGCGGGTTGTGGCGCGCTCAGCCGACGGCACCCGAGGAGTCACGATGTCGGCGAGTCCGTCCCGCACGGTCAGGCGGCCGGCAGCTTCGGGCGGAGCATCGACCGTGCTCGGTGCGGTCCCGTTCGCCGGTGCGCCGGTGCGCGGCGACGTGTGCCGCGCCTCGCGAGGTGCGCGCCGCGGCGCGGCTTTCGGGGTCTCGGCCGAGTCCGTGTCTTCGGCGCGCGGATGGCGAGGTGTCAGCCATCGAGGACGGCGTTGCTCGGTGTCCGGGCGCTCGGCTCGGCGGACGCGTGGGAAAGCCTCGACGCGCGGCCCCGGTTCCGTGGGTGCACTCACCGCGGCCTGACCGTCGCCCGAATCCGGCTCCGCCGCTGCGATTCCCACGCCCAGGAACAACGCGGCCGACATCGGTGCGGACAGCACACCGAGCGTCATCACTGTTGTAGTCCGTCGCTTCACAGCCATTCCCCTAAATAGACACCTGGATTGAGTTGTTTATTTATAGATCGGCGACCTCGACACCGCAAGAGCGTCCGGCATAGGGTCGTCCAGAGGACCGCCAGAATGAGAAGATCCCCCGACGCCGCCGCTGCGGCACCGCCGCGCCGAGCACGCGGACGTCCTGTTGGAGGGGGCAACTCCGCCGACCAGGCCCGCACCGTGTTGATGGACGCTGCGGAGCGCTCGATCCTGGCGCGCGGGTTCCAGGCCTCCACCATGGAACTCATCGCACGCGAGGCCGGCTATTCCCGCGCCGCGATGTACCGCCATTTCCCGAATCGCCAGCGCCTGCTCGAAGAGCTGGTGGCCCGCAAGACGCGGGGGCATCAGCAGGAGATCGGGGCCCGTCTCCCCGAGGGTGCGGGCCTGGCCGACATGCTGGTCGAGAGTCTCGTCATCGTCGCGACGGAACTCGTCGAGGACCCTCTGCTGCAGACGTTGTCGGAGCACACCGAAGACGGCACCATTGCGCAGTTGATCGCCAACGACCGTTCGCTGACCGAGCTGATCTCCGTGTTCGTCAGTTCGCTCGACGTCGATCGCGACGGACTACGCGACGGCTTGCGACCCGACGATCTCGCGCAATTCCTTGTCACCACTGCGATCACGTTACTCATGGGGATCGTCCCGAATTCCACCGATCCGCAGACCACGCGCCGCTACCTGCGGACCTTCGTACTGCCGGCACTCCTGAGCGATCCGCCGCAACCCGAGCATGTCTTCATGTCGGCACCTCCGGCAGAATTCCAGGAATGAGCAGGCCACGTCTCGCGTCGAACCGGCTCGACCGCGCTGCAGCGCTGCGCGCCGAGCGCGCCGCCCTTCTGGAGGTCTGCGAACGCCTCGACGAGTCGCAGTGGCAGGCGGCGAGCAAGGCTCCCGGGTGGAGCGTTCGTGACGTCGTCGCGCACATGGGTTCCGGCTGCCATTCCATTTTCACACCGTCGGCGCTGAAGGTGTTACGCAGCAAGGACATCGAGACCACCAATGACGATTTCGTCGCGCAGCGCCGGTCCTGGCCCACCGCAGATGTCCTGAACAAACACCGCACCTGGAGCTCACGGGTGGTGACGCTGACCGCGGCGATCTCCCGCACGCCGCTTGCCCGCACTCCCATGCCGCTCGCCGAGCTCGGGAGCTTTCCCGCCGCACTTCTTCTGGGCGGGGCGATGACTTTCGATCACCACACGCACCTGCGCCACGACATCCTGCCTGCACTCGACCTTCCCGATCCGGGCACAGATGCCAACCGCATGGGCGTCGTCGTCGAATGGATGCTGGCGGTGCTCCACAACCAGCTGATGTCGGCGCAGCCGTCGTGGCTGACACGCCCGATCACACTGGAGCTGCGGGGCGCGGGCGGTGGAGCCTGGACGATCGGCCGCGAAGGAGTGCGCATCGCGAACTCTCAGCGCACCGACACCCGAATCACAGCTGCCGTCAGTGAATTTCCCGAGTGGGCGACGAAACGCTGCGAGTGGCGGGGCCGCACGGTCGACGTCTCCGGGGACGAGGATCATGCCGCCACCGTGCTGGACCACATCAACATCGTCTAGGCCATCGAGATCACCTCTGCAGCATCAACCCTGCGGCGCGGTGCGCGATCATCATCGTCGGCGCGTTCGTGTTCCCCGACGTGATGGTCGGCATCACCGACGCATCCACCACGCGCAGCCCGTCGATACCGTGCACTCGCAGCTGGGGGTCCACGACCGACTTTTCGTCGAGGCCCATGCGGCACGTTCCGACGGCGTGCCAGATGCTGCTCTCCGTCTCGGTCAGCCAGTCGCGGTCGTTGGGGGCGGGCTCCTCCATGCGCGATCCCACCAGACCCTTCATCGCCGGCTGGTTCTCGATGAGGTCGCGGGTCATCGCGGCACCATCCATCAGTTTCGTCACGTCGGATTGTTCTGCCAGCCGGTCCATTTCGACGACGGGAGTGTCGCCTCTGACGCTGACACGTCCTCGAGCCTCGGGATGCAGCAACACCGTGAACACGCTGAACGCGTCCCGCCGCTTGATGGCGGCCCGACCGCGGACGGGGACGAGGAAGTATCGGACGGGGGTGATCGCCACCTGCAACTCGTCGGTGAACAACTGCGCCTCGAAAGGAGTCGTCGTCATCGGGCCGGTGCCGTGTCGGGCGAGGGAAGCGAGCCCCCGCGCGGCGGCCACCGGACCGAGGGTGTTGAGGGTGGGAACCCTGGCTTCCCAATGCTGGTTCACCACGAGGTGATCCTGGAAGTTCTCGCCGACCCCGGGAAGATCGAGCACTGCGCCGCCTGGCCCGATACCCGATCTGAGCAGCAGTGCCGGCGTACCTATCGCACCGGCACTGCGTATCACGGCCTCGCGAGCTCGCACCGTCCCGCGGTCGCACTCGACCGCAACTGCTCTGCCTGACTCGACCACCACGCGGGTGGCTCGTGTCCGTGTCATCACCCGGGGGCGTTGTACCTCGGGGAGTCCTCTGAGGTATCCACGCGCTGAGGAGAACCGGAGGCCGCGCCACTGATTGACCTGGCACCGGGCGACGCCGATCTGGCTGCGGCCGTTCTGATCCGGATTGTGCTCGTGTCCGGCCTCATTTGCCGCGGCGACGAACGCCGCGTCGAGTTCGTGGTCGTGCCCGCACCAGGACACTCCGATGGGGCCGGAGGCGCCACGAAAGTCGTCGGAACCGCCCACCCAGCGCTCGAGAGACCGGAAGTGCGGCAGCACATCGGCGTAGGACCAGCCGGTTGCCCCGGCAGCAGCCCACCCGTCGAAGTCCGCTGCGCGTCCGCGGTTGAACACCATCGCATTGATGGAACCGCTACCGCCCACGACGCGACCCGCGGCGAACGCTGTGCGGTGCCCTCCCTTGCTCGGGTCCGGCGCGGTCGGATACTTCCAGTTCGCGGTCGCGAAGAGGGACGCCATCCCGAACGGGAGATAGACGTCGGGGCGTCGGTCGGTGCCTCCAGCTTCGACGATCACGACGGTCGCGCCCGCAGACGCCAAGCGTGACGCGATGATCGACCCGGCCGACCCGGCACCGACGACGACGTAGTCGGCATCAACGAGATCGTGGCGACTCACGGCTCTGCGCCTCCTTCCGCCGCGACACACCTGGTGCGTCTCCGGCGGACACCACCCTAGAGCACTTTTGAATCTGAATTCAACGACGAGGCACGCCTGGTCCTCTCACTCGTGTGACACGCTCGCCGGGCAGTTGTATCGATAGCGACTGCGAGCAACCATCGTCAGCTTCAGGTCGTCGATCAGCGGCTCGAGAAAGGTTCCCCGGTACTCCGAGTCGCTCACCACACGTGCCGAGATGTACATGAACGTCAGCGCAGCCAGGAACACCGTCATGTTCAGCAAGGCCTGCGGCACGGGAACGAGCATGCCGAAGATCTCCGCATCGGGCCGACCGCCATGGGCCCACCGCTCGAGCAACTCGGGGCTGAGCACCACCAGCCCGATCACGAAGAACACGCCGGACGACACCAGCGACACCGTCAGAATCTGCGCGATCTGACTGGCCGCGAGAATGAAGACCTCGTTCCATCGCTCGCCCCGGGTCAGCGGGTCGGCGCGCGGCGGGTCAGCCATCTGCTCGAACGGCGTCCCCGCCAATCGCTCCAGATGGCGCGCCGACGCACTGGCCGACTCCAGCGTCGGCCTCGCCCGCTCGATCGTGCGCGACACCACGAACGTCACCGCGATCGTCACCAGGATCGCCACCAGAAGCCAGAGCCGCTTCGGCGTGATGGTGGCCGACATGATCCACACGTAGGTGTTGAAGAAGACGAGCACGATCAGCAGAACCACCGGCAGCACACCGATCATCAGCGCGCCGACAGCCCGCAGCTGCGCCCATGTGAGGCGGGTCGCCCAGCCGAGCACCGAACCGACACCGGTGACCGTCAACACCAGGATCGCGACGATGATGCCGCCGGTCGACACCAGCGACAGCACGTCACGCTGCAGGACGTCGCAGACGATGGCCACGACGGACGCGACGGCCGAGACGATGGACTGGGACCGGTCTGCGTTCAGGCGAGCAGTCCGCCAGCCTGCGATCGCCGCCACCGGGACCGCGAGCGCGAGCACCACGAGCACCACTCGCTCGACCGTGGTCACGTCGATCGAGTCGATGGAGACGTATCGATCGCCGGTGAGCCAGTAGACCACCAGCCTGCTCACTGCCAGCACCGCAACGGCCGCCAGCGCCGGCGCTGAGCGGGGCCACACCGCAGTGAACCGCCCGCGCGGAGTGAGTACCGACGGCAGGCCCCGGTCGAGAAACCAGCGGTCCGCAGCGCGGGTGTCGATTCTGGAAGTCACGGATCAGGCTCTCTCACGGCAGAATTCGCGTCTCACAACTCGTCGGGAAGCGTCCTGCGCCTCGCCTTGTGTCGATACATGTCGAGATCCGCTGCGCGGATCAGTTCGGTGATGTCGCTGGGCACATTGCACGTCCACCCCACCGATGCGGTGACACTCACCTCGCCGCTGTCGAGTTGATGACTCCCGCTCAGCGAGGCAGCGACAAGCGAGGCCAGCTGCGCAACGAGTTCGTCGGTGACGGAGTCGATCATCAGGACCACGAACTCGTCCCCACCCAGGCGGTACGCCGAGTGGGGCGCCACCGCATCGGCGAGTCGACGTGCCGCGGCCTGCAGCACCGCGTCGCCGGCAGCGTGGCCGTGAGTGTCGTTGATGCGTTTGAACCCGTCGAGGTCGGCGAAGACGATCCCGACGGGCGCATGCGGCTCGGCTTCCCGGCATTCGGCGATCCGGGCCACCAGCGAATGTCTGTTGTGCAGGCCGGTCAATTGGTCGGTCACCGCAAGCCGGGCGAACTCCGCGTCGACCAACTTGCGGTCGGTGACGTCCTGGTACTGGCTCAGCACGACGTCGGCACCGCCGTGGGCGGCGGCAACGAGTACCGCGTGGCACTGGACCCAGATCGTGGCGCCGTCCCGGCGCACATATCGGAACTCCGCGAAAATCTGAGGCGCAGAACGTTCGACGAGCTGACGCCACTCCTGCTCTGCGGCATCGCGATCGTCGGGATGGATGCCGTCGAGATGGTTCAGCGCCACTGTGTCTTCCTCACGTGGGAGTCCGAACATCCGACACAGTGAAGGATTGACGTAGAGCGCGTCTCCTGCCGTCGTGAACATCGCCTCGCCGAAAGGCGCGTTCTCTCTACTGATGTGCAGCAGCCGTTGCGCCTCGTCACGAGCTCGCTCGGCCTCGACGCGTGCCGTGACATCAGCGACCTCGACATAGAGGCCCTGCACCGCACCGTCGACGAGGTCTGGCAGATAGGACGCCTGAACATGACGGGTGAGGCCGTTCCCGTCGGTGAGCGTCTTCTCGAAGACCTGGTCGCGGCCGTCCATCGCGGCCTCGACATACGGTCGGCTGGTCTCACCGAGATCGCCGACCAACAACTCGAAGATGTGGCGACCACGGATCTCCGCCGGAGTCCTCGCGAAGAACTGCGCATGGGCGTTGTTGGCGATCACGTTGCACAGGTTGGCGTCCCAGTAGGCGACCATCGACGGCAATCGATCGATGAGCTGCCTCAGTCGCAAGGCATCATCGGCTACCTCGTATGACATCGATCGACCCCTCACGCTCACCAGAATCCGTCGATTCCGTTCCGAAGCCTTCCACACCTTGCTGGTCACACGCCTCGCTACGGAGCTCGGTCGCCTGCCATCCCCTGGGCGTCAGCCGGTCCGCAGCGTTCCCCCAGTCCGCGTCCAAACTCCGTCCCTACCCTCGCGGAGGCGTCGGGGAGCTCGAGACAAGGAGCAGTCGATGAAGGCGAGATCGTTCATCACGTGCGCTGCGGTGACCGCAGGGATCGGCGCTGCCGTCCTCGGCCTGGGTGCCGCACCGGCGATGGCGCAGCCGGGTGGGCCGGGACCTGGCCCCGGCTGGCACGGGCCACCTGCGCCGCCCCCTCCACCGCCCGGCGGGCCCGGCTGGCAGGGACCTCCCGGTCCGCCC
>NZ_QJUA01000071.1 GCF_003254575.1 Mycobacterium kyogaense
ACTCGTACGCTGAATCTTCACTGGGGCCTCCCACAGTTGTGGCTCTACCGGCCAGGACCCAATTCCTGACGGCAACCCACGTTCACATGTGGTGAGGCCCCAGCCTCCCCATACCGTCTATTCCGCGGGGGTGGGGGGCGGCTTCGACCGCCACGCCCGCCACCCACGATGGGCGGCATACGCTCCGGCGCCTGCCGTCAGGCACCACACCACGATCGCCGCGATCAGCAGCGGCGCCGAGAACGAGCCGAGCGTCGAGCCCAGCGCCGTGTAGGCGAACGCCTTGGGCGCCGAACCGATCACTGCGCCGGCCGCCATCTGCCACACCGGGACCCCGAAGGCGCCGAACGTGTAGGACGCCAGCGCGTCGTTGATGCCCGGCACGAAGCGTTGCCCGACCACGGCCCACAGCCCGCCACGGCGGATCAGCGCGTCCACCCTCGCGGAGCGCTCCGGACCCAGCAGCGCGTGGGCACTGTCCCGGCCGGCGCGCCGCCCCGCCACCGACGTCAACACCGCCGAGCCGACAGTGGCGCCCAACGTGACGAACGTGCCCAGCACCGGTCCGAACAGGAAACCGCTGCCGCCGGCCAGCAGCGGCCCGGGCACCAGCACCGCGCCCAGGACCGAAGACACCGCGACGTAGACCAGCGGCGCCAGCGGGCCGGCCGACTCGATGAACGTGCGCACCTCGGCGACGTCGATGACCTGGCGTATCGCGGTCAGGTAGAACAACACGCCCAAGACCGCGACGAACAGCGCAAGCCGCACGATGTGGCGGCGTCGCGACGTCTCCGGGGTGCCTTCGGGGTCAACCATGCCGAGAGCCATCCTGCCGTAGCCCGTTAAGTTGGCAGGGTGACTGCAACGCCGGGGGAGCTGACGGGCACCGAACGCGCAGTGCTGCTGGTACTGATGGCGCGGGCCCGGCCCGTGCCGAACTCCGAGCTGGCGGCCCTGGGCCCCGCGCTGGACAAACCGGGCCGCGAAAAACTGAACCGGTTGGCGTTGATCGATTCCGCGCGCGTCGGCAACCGGTACGTCCACGAGCTGACCGACCGGGGCTGGCGCATGTGCCGCGAACTGCTCGACGCGCCGCCACCTGCGCGGGCCACCGGTCCGGCGAAGGCGCTGCAGACGATCCTCGCGGGGTTGGGACGCTACCTCGAGACCGCGCACCTGAGCCTGGCCGACGTGTTCGGCGAGACGGCCCCGCCCCCGGATGCGCCCACCGTCGAGGACCGTATCCGCGCGGTCTATACCGAGTTGGCGCCACGGCCGGGTGGCTGGGTGCCGCTGCGCCGGCTGCGCGCCGAGCTCGACGTGCCACGCGACGCCGTCGACGCCGCGCTGACCACGCTGCATCGCACCCCCGGGGTGAGCGTGATCCCCGAGGAGAACCAGAAACAGCTGACCGACGAGGACCGCGCCGCCGCCGTTCTCATCGGTGACCGGCCCAAACACCTGATCGCGATCGAGGCCTGATGGACGTTTCGCAGCGGGAAGCGCTGACCGCGCTGCGCCTCACCTGGGCGCCGACCAGCGACGACCTGTGGCGCCCGCAGGCCGCCACTCATGTCAGCGGGCTCAACGACGCCGCGGTCGACGACGTGATGGCGGCCTTCGGCGACGCCCGTGCCGATCCCGAATCGTCGCCGCTGGGCGTCGTGATCCGCGGGCCCGCCGGCTCCGGCAAGACCCATCTGCTGGGCCAGATCCGGGAACGCGTGCAGGCTGACGGCGGTTTCTTCTTCGTCGTCGAACTGCTCGACGCGGCCAGCTTCTGGGAATCGGTGCGCAGCGGCGTGCTGGAGAGCCTCGGCAGGCCAGGACATCGGCTGGAGACCCAGCTCAAGGACGTGCTGTGGGAGCTGGCATCGCTGGCGCATGTCTCGCGCGCGGACCGGCGCGCGCTGGTCGGCGACGACGACCTCGACGCCGAGACGCTGTACCGCTTCGTGATGGCGCTGGCCAAGCAGCCGTCGGCGAAAGAGACGGTGCGGCAATGCCATCAGGCGCTGCGTGCGCTGGTGCTGGTGGCGTCCAACGACTTCATGGCCCACGACATCGGCGAGGGCTTCCTGCAGGGCAGTGAGGAATTCACCGCTGAGGAGCGCGGACCCTGGGGACTGCGGGCGGCGCCGGGCTCGGCCCAGGAGTGTGTGCGCGACGTCGCCCGGCTGGTGGCGCTGGCGGGCCCGGCGGTGCTGGCCGTGGACCAGATCGACACGCTGATCGCGCAATCACTGGCTGCCACAGGTCAATCCGCCTCCGACGACCGCCGGGACGATCGGGTGCTCGAACAGGTCGCCCACGGGTTGATGGCGGTGCGGCAGACCATGCGGCGCACCGTGCCGGTCGTGGCGTGCCTGCCCGCGGTGTGGGAACACATCCGGGACACCGCGACAGCGAGTGTGGCCGACCGCTTCCGGGTCACCGGCGTGCTCACGCCGCTGCCCACCGCCGACATCGGGCGCGCGATCCTCGAGCGTCGCTTCACCGCGAGCTACCGCGCGGTCGGGTTCACGCCGCCGTACCCCAGCTGGCCGATCGCGCCCGAGGCGTTCGACGAGGCGCCGTCTTACACGCCGCGGCAGCTGCTGATCCGCGCCGACACCCACGTCCGCGAATGCCTCAAGCACGGCGACGTCGTCGAACTGCACCACCTGGCGGGTGATGACGTCACGTGGGAACAGGTGCCGGACAACGATTCCGGTCAGGAGTCCGCGGTCCTCGATCGGCGCTTCGCCGAGTACCGCAGGCGCGCGGTGCCCGCGGCGGCGACCGCGTCCGACGGTGAGGACATCACGATGCCCGAGCTGCTCGGCGCCGCGCTGACGGCGTGGATCGCCGAGCGCGACGGCGAGCAGACCTTCGCCTGCGACCCGCCGCCCGGCACGCATGTCACGCTGCACGCTCGGCTGCGCGAGACACTGGACAGCGCCACCGAGGACGAACGGCACTGGGCGTTTCGCGCCGTCGCGGCCGACAACGCCAGCGCCGCGCTCAGTCGGGTCCGAAAAGCCGTCACCGCAGCCGGTTTCGGACCGGGGGCGGGCCGGCGCCAGCTGTACCTGATCCGTAACACGCCGTGGCCCACCGGGAAGAAGACCGCCGAGGAGATCGCGGCGTTCCACGCATGGGGCGGCGCGACCGTGCCGGTGTCCGAGGACGATGTGCGCACGATGGCCGCACTGCGGGACCTGTTCACCGAAGACGACCCCGGGCTGGCGGCGTGGCTCCGGACGCGCCGACCTGCGCACCGGATGACGCTGCTCGCGGAGACCCTCGGCGACGGTGTGGCTGAAGACGGTCCCGAATTCGCTTCGGACAGTGATGTTGTGACCGAGCCGGCGGACGAGGCACCCGCTGTCGACGTCCCCGACGACGAGGTGCCGCTCGGTCGCGATCTGCACAGCGGAGAACCTGTGACGATCCCGATGTCGGCGCTGCGCAAGCACGTCGCGGTCTTCGCCGGATCGGGCTCGGGGAAGACGGTCCTGATCCGACGGCTGGTCGAGGAGTGCGCGCTACGCGGCGTGTCCTCGATCGTGCTGGACCCCAACAACGATCTCTCCCGGCTCGGGACCGAATGGCCCCAGAAGCCCGACGGTTGGCAGCGCGCCGACGACGACCGCGCCGAGGACTACCTGCGCTCCACCGAGGTCACGGTCTGGACGCCGCGGCGCACCAACGGCCGCCCGCTGTCCTTCCAACCGCTGCCCGACTTCGCCAGTGTCGTCGACGACCACGACGAGTTCTACGAGGCCGTCGAAGCGGCGTGCTCGGCCCTGGAACCTCAAGCACTGATCACCGGCAAGACGCAGAAGGCCACCCGCGCGCGAGCGGTGCTGCGAGAAGCGTTGCAGCACTACGGCAGGAAGGCCGAGCCGACGCTGGCCGGGTTCGTCCGGTTGCTGGCCGACCTGCCCGAGGACGTCAGCAACATGGCCGACGCACACGAGATAGCCGCGAACCTCTCCGAGAATCTGCGCGCCGCGATGGTCAACGACCCGTTGTTCGGCGGCGCGGGTACCCCCGTCGACCCCGGGGTCCTGCTGACCCCCTCGGACGGCTACCGCGCGCGGGTGTCGGTGATCAGCATGATCGGGCTGCCGTCCGACGAGCAGCGGCAGAGCTTCGTCAACCAACTGCAGATGGCGCTGTTCGCGTGGATCAAACGCAACCCGGCCGGGGACCGGCCACTCGGCGGTCTGCTCGTCATGGACGAGGCGCAGAACTTCGCTCCCGCACGGGGTTTCACCGCGTGCACGCGCAGCACGCTGGCTCTCTCGTCGCAGGCCCGCAAGTACGGTCTGGGGCTGGTGTTCGCCACGCAGGCGCCGAAGGGGCTCAACCTGAACATCCCCGGCAACGCGGCCACGCAGTTCTACGGACTGCTCAACGCGCCGGCGCAGATCGAGACGGCCCGCGAAATGGCCAGGGCCAAGGGCGGACTCGTCGACGACATCAGCCGGCTGCGGGCAGGAAATTTCTACGTGGCCACCGAGGGGGAGTCGTTCCACCGCGTCGTCGAACCGTGGTGCCTGTCGTTCCACCCGTCGAGCCCGCCGTCGGCCGACGAGGTGCTGGCGCTGGCGGCGCAGCGATGAGCCAGGTCTTCATCACCGCCGACGAACTGGCCGGGATGCTCGAGCGCGCCGAACCCGTGACGCTGCTCGACGTCCGGTGGTCGCTGCCCGAACCGGATGGGACCGCGGCCTATCAGCGCGCTCATCTGCCGGGCGCGGTGTACGTGTCCCTCGACGAGGAACTGTCCGACCACAGCGTCACCGGACGGGGCAGGCACCCGCTGCCGTCAGGTGCTTCGGTGCAGGCGGCCGCGCGCCGCTGGGGGGTGCGCACCGGAGTCCCGGTGGTGGTCTACGACGACTGGAACCGGGCCGGCTCGGCGCGGGCCTGGTGGGTGCTGACGGCGGCCGGCATCTCGGACGTCCGCATTCTCGACGGCGGTCTGGCCGCCTGGCGTGGTGAACTGCGTTCGGGCACCGAGGCCGTCGAGCCCGGGGACGTCATAGTGGCCCACGACGACCTGTACGCCGGTGCGCTGCCGACGGTGACGGCCGACGAGGCGACCGCGGCATCGGTACTGATCGATGCCCGCGCACCCGAACGCTTCCGCGGCGACACCGAACCCGTCGACCCGGTGGCCGGTCACATCCCGGGCGCGCGAAACGTCCCCAGCACCAGCCTGCTCGCCGAGGACGGGACGCTACGCCACGACCTGACCTCACAATTCGGCTCCGTCGGTGCACGGCCCGCGGTGTACTGCGGGTCCGGGGTCACCGCGGCTGTCGTCGTCGCCGCCCTCGCCTCGACCGGAGTGGACGCCGCGTTGTTCCCGGGGTCGTGGTCGCAGTACAGCGCGGAGTCAGTGCGCCCGGTCGCTCTCGGCGAATGAGCCCGTCTCCTCGAGATCGAGGACCGGGGTGGGCCGCCGGAAGCCACGCGTGACCACTGCCAGCCAGACGAAGCCGACGGCCAACCAGATCAACCCGATGGTCAGGGCCTCGCCGGACAGGCTCGTCCACAGCCACACCGTCAGAAGGAAACCGATGCCAGGCAGCACCACGTTGAGCACGACGTTGCGCTGGCGCTGATCGACGAAGTAGTGCTTGATCACCGACAGGTTGACCACCGAGAACGCCACCAGCGCGCCGAAGCTGACCACAGACGCCAGGATCGCGAGATCGATCACCAGCGCCAGCAGTGAGATGACGCTGACCGTGATGATCGCGTACACCGGGGTGCTGAACTTCACCGACACGTGTCCGAACACCTTGCGCGGCAGGATGCCGTCGCGGCCCATCGCGAACAGGATGCGCGCGACCGACGCCTGCGAGGTCAGCGCCGAGCCGAGCGCACCGGCGACGTAGGCGGCGGTGAAGAAGATGTTGGCGAACGACCCACCCGCGGCGAGCATCACGTCGGTCGAGCCGGTGTCGACGTCGGCGAACTGGTTGGACGGGAACACCAGCTGCGACACGTACGACAGCACGATGAAGATGATGCCCGAGACGACTGTGGCGATCATGATGGCTTGCGGCACGGTGCGTTTGGCGTCGCGCGCCTCCTCGGACAGTGTCGACACGGCGTCGAAGCCCAGGAACGACAGGCACAGGATCGCGGCGCCGGCCAGGACCGGGCTCATACCGCCGGCGCTGCCGTCGCCGGTGAAGGGTGCCATCAGATCGACGGTGCCGTAGCCGGAGATCTTCGACAGCGCCAGCGCGATGAACACCACGATGAAAATCGCCTGGATCGCGATGATCAGGAAGTTGGCCCGCGCCACCGACACGATGCCGACGATGTTGAGCACGGTGACGATCGCGATGGAGACGAGCACGATCACCCACGCGGGAAGCGCGGGGACGGCGGCGTTCAGATACAGCCCGATCACCAGGTAGTTCAGCATCGGCAGGAACAGGTAATCGAGCAGCAGCGACCAACCGGCGAGGAAGCCGACAGGAGCGCCGAAGGTGCGCTGCGTGTACGTGTAGGCAGAACCGGCGACGGGGATCGCGCCGGCCATCCGGGCGTACGACAGCGCCGTGAACACCATCGCGATGGTGGTCACCACGTACGACGTCGGCACCCGGCCGCCGGAGGTCTCGGTGACGATTCCATAGGTGGTGAACACCGTCAGCGGCACCATGTACACGAGACCGAACAGCACCAGCGACGGCAGGCCCAGTGCCCGTTTCAGATGACCCTCATGGGGGTCGGCGAGGAACGCGCCCGAATCTGTGCTCATGTCAGCTCTCTTTCGTTCTCGGCGCGGTAGGCCGGTGCGCCGCGCAGGTAGGTGGCGCGGACACCGACACCGGGGAGATCCAGCGGCGGCACGGCCCGTGGGTCGCGATCCAGCCATACCAGGTCGGCGCTGGCCGCCGGGGCGATAACGCCCCAATCGTTATCGGCGAACGCCTGATTCGCAACGCCGGCGGTATACGCCGACAGCGCCCGCTCCACCGGCAGGATCTCGTGTGGCGTCCAGCCGCCCTCCGGCTCACCCCCGGAGGTGCGTCGCGATGTGGCGACGGCGATGCCGTCCAGCGGCGCGCCGGAGGACACCGGCCAGTCCGAGCCGAAACCCAGCGGTGCGCCGGAAGTGTCCAGCGTGCGGATCGGGTACTGGCGGTCCGCACGTTCGGTGCCCAACCGGGGCACCGTGAGGACCGTCATCAGCGCGTCCAGCTGTGCCCACAGCGGCTGCATGTTCGGAATCACCCCGAGCGCGGCGAACCGGGCCAGATCGGCATCGTCGATGAGCTGGCAATGAGCGATCACCGGCCGGCGATCACGCGGACCATTCTGTGCCACAACGTGTTCGATGGCATCGAGTGCCTGCCGCACCGCCGCATCGCCGATCGCGTGGATGTGGATCTGCAGACCGAGCTCGTCGGCGCGGCGGGCGGCCTCGGCCAGCGAGTCGCCCTCCCAGTTCCGCATTCCGCGGTTCTCGTGGGAGTGCAGGCCCGAGCAGTACGGCTGTAGCAGAGCGCCCGTCTCGTTCTCCACCACTCCGTCGGCGAAGAACTTCACGGTGTTGGCGGTGAGCAACGGGTTCGCGGCCTCGGCCACCATGCGCTGCTGCTCGGCGAACTGGGCGACCTGACTGTCGAAGTGGCGAGGATCGCCGTAGAGCGCCAGGTTGAACCGCATCCGCAGGGCGCCGCGGCGGGCCGCCTCGACATAGGTCGCGACATCGGCCGGCTCGACCCAGGCGTCCTGCACCCACGTCACACCGCGGGCGAGGTAGTAGTCGGCAGCGGTGCCGAGCGCCCCGATGCGGAGCTCCTCGTCGCGGGCGGGCATCACGTTCATCACGAGATCCGTTGCGCCCCACTCGCGCAGCGTGCCGAGCACGGATCCGTCCTCGCGGTGCGGGATCTCGCCGAGCGCCGGGTCGGGGGTGTCGGCGGTGATTCCCGCGCGTTGCAGGGCGGCGCTGTTGCACCACACCGTGTGGTAGTCCCATGCGCGCAGCACCACTGGCCTATCGGGCACGGCCGCGTCGAGCCACCGCGCATCGAACAACCCGCCGGGGGCGAGGCTGCCGTCGTAGGAGGCGCCGACGATCCACTCCTCGTCGGGATTGTCCTCGGCGTACTGCTTGACGGCGAGCACGATCTCGTCGACCGAGGTGCACGGCCGCACGGCAGGTCCGACCGCTTCCAGGCCGCCGTAGAGCGGATGGGCATGCCCGTCGCCGAAGGACGGCATCAGGAAGCCGCCCTCGAGATCGACCGTCTCCGCCTCGGCCGCGCGGGCTCGCGCGTCGTCGCCGAGGGCGGCGACGGCGCCGTCGACGACGAGGACGGCGTCGGTCTCCTGGGGGGCATGGCCGCCCGTCCACACCGTGCCGCCGGTGAACAGTGTCGCGCTCACGCGATTGCCAGAATGATCATCGGACTCCTAAAACGAATGAAGTTCGTTTATTGTGAACTGACTCACCCGACCGTGCAAGAGGGGAGCACGAACGTGGGCCGACCCCGGACGCCTCTGCTCTCGACCGAGCGCATCGCCGAGGCCGCCCTGGAGCTGGTCGTCAGCACCGGCGGATTCACCATCGCGGGCCTGGCACGCAAGCTGAGGGTGCAGCCGTCCTCGCTCTACAACCATGTCAGCGGCCGCGACGACGTCGTCGAACTCCTACGGGAACGGGCGATGTCGGATGTCGAACTGCCTGTCGACGATCCCGAGCGGCCGTGGCGGGACGTGGTCGCCGACATCGCGCGCTCCTACCGCCGCAGCTTCGCCCGCTACCCCCAGCTGATCCCGCTGCTCACCGAGTACGCGGTGAACAGCCCACAGGCGATCACGATGTACAACGCGCTGGCGGCCACGCTCACCCGGGCCGGCTTCGATCCCGCCGACACCCTGCGCTCGATCACGCTGGTGGACTCCTACGTGCTCGGTTCCGCGCTCGATGTCGCCGCCCCCGACCAGCCGTGGCGCCATCGCGCCGAAGTCGGGCCGGAACTGGCCGCCGCGCTGGAGACCGGCTCGCCGAAACCGCAGCGCGCCGACGACGCGTTCGAGTTCGGGCTGGCGGTGCTGTTGCGCGGACTCGGGTGACGGGCGCTCAGAACTGCACGCCGCGCGTCAGCGCTCCGTCGACCACGAGATTGGTGCCGGTGATGAAGCTGGCTGCCGCGCTGCTCAGGAACACCACCGCGTTGGCCACCTCCTGCGGTGTGGCCATCCGGCCGGTCGGGTTCAGCGCGAGCGCCTCGGCGAACAATTCGGGGTTCTCGGTCTCGATCGTCGGCCACACTCCGCCGGGGAAGTACGTGTTGCCCGGGCTGACGGTGTTGGCGCGGACGCCCTGGGCGGCCAGCTTGTAGGCGAGGCCCTGGGTGTAGTGGATGATCGCCGCCTTCATCGTTCCGTACGGCCCGGCCGCGAAATCCACCTCGCGACCCGACACGCTGGAAATCGTGACGATGGAACCGGATTCGCCGGCGAGCAGGTGAGGCAGCGCCGCGTCGACGAGACCGATCGTGCCCATCAGGTCGACCTCGAACGTCGTCCGCCAATTCTCCGGTGACTCCGGGATCGCCAGCGCGCTGACATTCGCGACCACCCCGTCGAGCCCACCGAACGCCTCGGCCGTCGCATCCACCCACGCGGTCAACGCCGCCGTATCGCCCACGTCGACCGCGGAACCTCTGGCGTTCGAGCCCAGTTCCTTCTGCGCGTCGGCGACAGCCTCCGGTGTCCGCGCGCAATAAGCGACGCTGGCGCCCTCGGCGAGCAGACCCTCCACGACCGCGCGGCCGATGCCGCGGGTACCGCCGGTGACCGCGAAGCGCTTTCCCGCCAGCCCGAGATCCATGCGCGTCCTCCTCTAGTACGTGATGGTGCCGAATGCCCTTGTCGCTGAACGCATCTCCTGATGCACGCCGCCGAAAGCGGCAGCAGCGGGCAGCAGTCGCTTGTCGACCTTGGTGACCGAACTGTAGTTCGTGTCGACGACGTTGGCGATCGGTGCGAGCGAGATCTGGGTCAGCAGCTGGTAGGCGTCGAGACGGTCCAGTCCGTACAGCTCACCCAGCCACGTGATCATCTCCACCTGGCCGGCCCGCCACGCCTCCTCCAGCGGGCGACCCGAGCCCACACACATCAGATGCGTGTCGGACTCGATCCGCGGCCACGCCGGCCCACCACCTTTCACCAGCCCGACGATCGCGGTCACGTTCATCGCACCCTCGACCGCGGTGCCGCACGACTCGCCCTCGCCCTGTCGGTAATGGCCGTCGCCGAGGGAGAACAGGGCGCCGGGCACGTTGACCCGCAGATAACAGGTCGCACCCGCTCTCATCTCCGGGGTGTCCATGTTGCCGCCGAACACGTCGGGCACCAGCGACGTCCGCACCTCCCGGCGGGCGGGTGCGACTCCGACCGTGCCGAGCATCGGGTTGGCCGGCAGCTCGAGCTCGAAGTCGCTGCCGTGCGCGGAGAATGCGACAGTGTCGGCCGCGGAGTCGTACTCGTAGATGTAGGTGCGTTCGGGCAGCGGGTCCTGCAGCGTCGGGCTGACCGGAACGCTGGTCAGCCCGCCGAAGAACGGAATCAGCGTGGACGCGCCCCACGTGCGCGCGGGCGTCAGGTCGACGAGATGGACGACGAGAGTGTCACCGGGTTCGGCCCCCTCGATCCAGAACGGCCCGGTCTGCGGGTTGAGATCCTCGGTGTCCAATGCGGTGGTCGCGACATCCGCGGCGCTGGTGATCCGGCCCCCGTAGGCATCCTCGGTCCACAGCGTCAGCACCGTCGGCGGCGTGATCCTCAAGACCGGCGCCGCGCCGCCGAACGTGTAGGCCATCTGGTCGGCGGTCGGGATGAAAGTGACGTGATCCATGCTCGCCATCCTCGTCCGGCGCGGCGCGCGCCGCCATAAGATCGGGGCATGGCCGATGAGATGAGCGGAGAGCGCGACTTCAATCAGCGCAACATCGACGAATTCCGGGCCAACGGCGGCAAGGTGGGCGGCCAGTTCGAAGGCTTCCCGCTGTTGCTGTTGACCTCGACCGGCGCCAAGAGTGGTCAGCAACGGGTGAACCCGGTTGCCTACTTCGAGTTCGACGATGCCATCTACATCGTCGGGTCTGCGGCGGGAAGGGACTCAGATCCCGCATGGGCGTTCAACATTCGGGCGCATCCGGACGCACAGGTCGAGATCGGCTCCGATCCGCCGCGGCCGGTGCGGGCCCGTGAACTACCGCGCGAGGAACGCGACCGCCTCTACCCACGGGTGGTCGAGCAGGCGCCCGGATTCGGCGACTACGAGAAGCGGACCGACCGCATCATCCCGATCTTCGAACTGGTGCGCGCCGGCTGAGGTGTTTGCGGTAACCGGCCTCGGCGGGCGCGCCCGTGTGCGACGGTATGCACCATGCGCGTATGGGGGATCGTGTTGTTGACTGTCGGACTCGTCGCGGGGTGCAGCAGCAGTCCGTCCCCGTCCCCGTCATCGGCGCCTCCGGCTGCGAAAGCCTCGGGTGTGCCCCAGGACCCGCAGACGAACGAGGATGCCGACGGCACAGACGGCGTACCGGGTGACGGCCGGATGATCGTCACCTACGAGGACGCGACGACGCCCGACGCGGCCGCCGGACGTGCGCTGCTCCAAGACAACACGGTGCTCGACGACCTCGCCGCCGACATCAACGAATCCCTGTATCTGCCGCACGACATCACCCTGCGCGGCGCCCAGTGTGACGAGCCGAATGCGTTCTGGGACGCGAGAGCCGAAAGCATCACGCTGTGTTACGAGGACGCGGATTCGGCCAAGAAGGTGTTCACCGCGCTAGGTGATCCCGACCCGACGGCGGCAGCCGTCAACTCCGAGTACGCGACGTTCTACCACGAGGTCGGCCACATGGCGATCAGCATCTACGATCTGCCGATCACCGGCCGGGAAGAAGACGTCGCCGATCAACTCGCGGCGTTCGTCCTGCTGCAGCCAGGGGACGACGGCAAACCCGATCCCGAATCCGTCAAGGCTGTCAAGGATTTCGCCAGCACCTTCGAGGCCTCGGGCGCTGAACGCGAGCAACTCGGCGCTGCCGACTTCGCGGATGTGCACTCACTCGACGAGACGCGGATGTTCAACCTGCAGTGCTGGATCTACGGCGCGGACCCTGAGGCCGGTGCCGATCTCGTGACGTCCGGCCAGTTGCCGGAAGGCCGAGCCGACGGCTGCGCCGACGAATGGAACCAGCTCGACAACGCGTGGTCGACCCTGCTGGACCCGCACCTGAAGTGATCAGCGCGGCGCCGGTGCCGCCGGGGGTTGTGGGGGGAGAGGCAGTGGAGCCGGTGGCGGCGGAGGCGGCGGTGGCGCCAGCAGCCGGACGATGTCGGGTTTCATCTGCTGCAGTTGCGCACCCCAGTACCCCCAGCTGTGGGTGCCGTTGGGCGGGAAGTTGAAGACCGCGTTGCGTCCGCCCGCGGCGATGTACTTATCGCGGAACTCCTTGTTCGTCGCGATCGTGATCGTCTCCAACGAGCCCGCACTGAGGTTGATGCCCAGATCCGTGCCGGTGTCCAGGTCGGAAGCGACGCCGTTGCCGCAGTAGATCCACAGCGCGGTGCGGTTGGCAACGAGCCGGTTGATGTTGAGCATCGGATCGGCCCGCTTCCAGGCCGGTGAGCCCGACGGCCCCCACATGTCGAAGGAGTCGAAACCGCCCGCGTCCTGCATCGCGATGTCGATGAGTGGTGGCCAGAACTTCTGCGACGGCGCCAGATAGCCCGACAGAGAAGCCGCGAACTTGAACTGACGCGGGTAATAGGCGGCCATCGTCAACGCCGCACCGCCCGACATCGACAGGCCCACAACGGCATTGCCGAACGGATCCTGCCCGCGGTTGGCGGCGAGCCACGTCGGCAGCTCGTTGGTCAGGAATGTCTCCCACTTGTAGGTCAGGACGCCGTTGCGGTTCTTGGCCGGGCGGTACCAGTCGGCGTAGAAGCTGGACTGCCCGCCGACCGGCATGATCACCGACACCCCGGACTCGTGGAACCACTCGAACGCGGCGGTGTTGATGTCCCAGCCGTTGAAGTCGTCCTGCGCGCGTAGGCCGTCGAGCAGCAGCACCGAATGCGGGCCCCCGCCCTGGAATTCGACGCGGATCGTGCGGCCCATCGACGGCGACGGCACATCGAGCTGTTCGATGGGCAGGCCCTCGCGGGAGAACGCGTGCGCCTGCGGGGTGACGGTCAGTGCGGTGGCGGCGAGCAGCGCCGCGACGGCGATGCGCCGGAACCGCTGGCCCAAAGAGATCACGCGCGCGAACCTATTCGCGACGCGGGCGCAGAGCTCGGGGGCACGCGGGGCGGTGACCGGGTTGTTATCCACCCGCGATTTCGGCGTGTTCGTCGTCGCTCAGCGACGATGAGCACGCCGAAATCGCCGGAGAAGCGCTGAGGAAGCCCAGGACGGCCACCGTTGCGGCGCACACCATCGCGATACCCAGCGGTGTCGCGGTGTGCTCACCGCCGAGGCCGACGAGCGGCGACACCACGGCGGCGAGCCCGAACTGTGTGGCACCGAGCAGCGCCGACGCGGTGCCTGCCGCCCTCGGCGCGGCGGACAACGCCAGCGCCGTGGTGTTGCCGAAGACCAGACCCATGCCTGCGACGGAGAAGAAGAGCGGCGACGCGAGCCAGCCCGCGGGGACGCCGGATAGAGCGAGCATCAGCACCGCGATGCTGGCCGTCACGATGATCGCGAGGCCGACGCCGGCCAACCGGCGCGGCTCGACGCGCGCGGCCAGCCGCGCACTCACCGCGCTCATCAGCAGCAGCCCGCAGGCGTTGACCCCGAACATCGCCCCGTACTGCGCAGAGCTGAGGCCCATCATCGTCTGGTAGATGAACGGCGACGCCGAGATGTAGCCCATCATCACCGCGAACGCGAAGCCGAATGTGACCAGATGGCCGAGGTATTCGCGGCGGGCCAGATCCCGCAGCGGCGAGCCCTCGGTGGCCCTGTTCGCGCGCAGCGTGGCGCGGCGTTCCTCGGTGTGGGTTTCGCGGATCACGACCAGCGCGGCGACGAGCATGGCCACGACGAGGGTCAGGATGACTGCCAGCGCGCCGCGCCAGCCCAACGGTTGCACCAGGAAGCCGCCTGCCAGCGGCGCGGCGATCGGGGCGACGCCGCCGACGATCATCATCAGGCTGAACGCCCGTGCCGCGGCTCTTCCGGTGGCCAGGTCCGAGATGATCGCCCGGCCGATCACCATGCCCGCTGCACCCGTGAGCCCCTGTGCGAGCCGGGCCGCGACCAGCACCTCGATCGTGGGGGCGACGACGGCGACCACGCTGGCGAGCACGCACACCGCGGCCCCGAACACCAGCGGCTTGACCCGCCCGTAGCGATCCGAGAGCGGCCCGAACACCAACTGCCCTGCTGCCAGGCCGAGGAGGAACGCGGTGAGTGTCAGTTGCACATTCGTCGGGGACGTGTGCAGGTCGTCGACCATCTGCGGGAAGGCGGGAAGGTAGAGGTCGGTGGCGAACGGAGCGACGGCCGACAGCAGCGCGAGCGTGACGAGCAGCCCGGCGGTGATCTGCGGCGGCGCAGTCCGGCGTGCCGGCGCGTCGACGGTGGAGGTCATGGAATCTCCCGATGTGGTTATCAGAGTATAATTATCAATACATAACTATCAGGTATGGTGGATTCGTGCAAGCCCGCCAACCCCGCGCCGAGCAACTCGCGGATCTCGCCGACGTCGTCATGTCCGTCGCGCGCGCGGTCAGGTCGCAGGCCGCGGCGGATCCCGATGTCGTCGAACTGTCGGCGACCGAGGTGACGGTGCTGCGCTACATCGACCATCACCCCGACGTCAGCGCCGGCACCGTTGCTGCCGGAACCGGCCTACAACGCAGCAACCTGAGTCGGGCGCTGCGCGACCTCGAGGCCAAGGGGCTGGTGAGCCGATCGGCTGACCCGACCGACAGCCGTCAGGTCGTCTTGCGCTCGACCCGCCGCGCCGCGGAGAACCTGGCGCGCCTTCGTACGATCTGGGCGAGGCTGCTCGGCGATGCCCTCGCGGCGTCGGGGGAGGAGCACGACCTCGCCTCGACGCTGACGCTGCTGCGTGCGCTCGAGAGCGGATTTCGGCGTGTTTGAGATCGCTGAGCGACGTGTTCTGTTCGGGGACATCGCTGACAGTTGTATGTCTCGGGACATCGCTGACACCTGAGTAGGGCTGGACCAGCATGGTTCATGGCCCAGAAGGTGACGGCGATGGATATCCGGATGGCGGCTGCCC
>NZ_QJUA01000072.1 GCF_003254575.1 Mycobacterium kyogaense
AGACTGGGGCGGCGGCGATTTCGGTGGGGGCGACTTCGGCGGCGGCGGGTTCGACTTCTAGAACCGGCTCTCCAGACGGGCCGACACCCCGGCCTCCTGCAGGTCGAGGCGTTCGAGCATCGCCCGCACCGCCTCGTCGTCGATACGCCCCTCGTCGCGCTCGGCGATCAGCGCGTGCCGCTGAGCGGAGAGCACGTCGCGGTAGAGCTGGGCGAACACCTCGGCCCGCGGCGTGTGGGCATCCGGGTCCGGCATCTCGTCGGCGTCCTGGGCGTGCCTGGCGACGACTCCGCGGATCTCGGCGAGCATCCGCGGATCGAGACCGGCGGGCGGGTTGGCCCGGAATTCGCCGAGCACCGACGCTGCGGCAGCATGCACCACCTGCTCGGCCTTCTCGGTCTCGGCCGCGGTGTAGGCCTGATCGGCGTCGGCGGACAGCTCGAGGCGGCGGATCAGCAACGGCAGCGTAGCCCCCTGCAGCAGAAGCGTCCCGACACTGACGACGAAGGCGATGGCCTGGATGGTGGCCCGTTCCGGGAACGGCTCACCCGCCGCCGTCGTCAGCGGAATCGCCGCGGCCGCCGCAAGGGTGACCACCCCGCGCATGCCGGTCCACGACACCACGACGTTCTCCTGCCAGCTCAGCGCCCGGTTGTCGATGCGCGAACGCCATCGCGGCGGGACCGCGGCACGCCGCCGGGTGCCCAGTGCGCCACGTCCACCCTGCTCGGGAACGGGCACGCTGAGCCGCTTCTCGACCTGCCGGGACAGCACTCCCCTGCTGAACATCGCGAACACCGACAGCGGCCGGATGACCAGCACGATCAGCAGCACGATCGCCGACGCGACCGCGACCTCGATCAGCGATTCGTGGGCCTGGCGCAGATCCTCGAGCACGAAGCGCAGATGCAGCCCGATGTAGGCGAACACGAACGCCTCGAGCAGCACGTCCACCGAATTCCACACGTACCGCTCCTGCAGGCGGGTCTGGTAGCCGGCGTCCACGGTGCCGCTACCCACCACGAACCCGGCCACCACCACGGCGAGCACTCCTGAGGCGTGCAGCTCCTCGGCGACGATGAACGCCGCGAACGGCACCATCAACCCCTGCACCGTCTCGAGGGCGGGGTTGGCCAGGCGCCGCCGGATCCACAGCGTGATGTAGCCGAGCGCCGCCCCGACCAGCGGCCCGAGGACCGCGCTGTAGCCGAACAGCAACACCGGGTTCTCGATGAAGGTGTGGCTGCCTGCGACCTGCGCGACCGCCACGGAGAACAGGGCCAGCGCGGCCGCATCGTTGATCAGGCTCTCCCCGGTGAGGATCGACATGACCCGCTTGGGAAGTCCGAGCTTGCGTCCGACCGCCACAGCGGTCACCGCATCCGGCGGGGCGACGACGGCACCGAGCACCAGCGCCGTGCCGAACGTCAACGGCACGACGACCAGCCACGACGACACCAGCGCGACGGTGAACGCGGTGACGACGACCAGACCGACCCCGAGCCCGAGGATCGGCTTGATGTTGCGCAGGAACGTCGGGAACGAGAAGTCCAGGGCGGCCGAATACAGCAGCGGCGGCAACACCACCGACAGCAGGATGTGTGAGTCGAGTTCAGGCGCTCGGAAACCGGGCAGGAACGACACAGCGATGCCGACGACGACGATGATCAGGGCGGGTTCGAGCCCACGGCGGTGGGCCACCGCGGTGACGACGATGGCTCCGACGACGACCAGGATCAATTCCACCCGGTGATTCTCCCGGGTCGGCGGGCCGGGCGCCCGCCGGAATCAGGTCTGGCAGGTGGGGCACCAGAACAGGTTGCGCCCTTCGAGCACCTCGGTGCGGATCGGGGTGTCGCAGATCCGGCAGGGGTCGCCCGCGCGGCGATACACGTAGGTGCGCGGCCGCCGTGGCCCGTACGAGGGCAGGCCGTGATCGTCTTCGGGGCGGATCGTGATGATGCGGCCCTTGCGCACCCCGACGTTCATCAACTCGACGAGGTCGGTCCAGGCATCGTCGAATTCGGCTTCGTCGACCTTGGTCCCCGGGCGGTGCGGGTCGATGCGGTGCCGGTAGAGCAGTTCGTTGCGGTACACGTTGCCGACACCTGCCAGTACCGACTGGTCCATCAGCAGTGCCCCGATCACCCTGCGGGACTTGTGGATTCGAGTGAATGCCGTGCCGGGGTCGGCGTCCTTGCGCAACGGGTCGGGACCCAACCGGGCGAGGATGTCCGAGACCTCGGCTTCGGTGACCACCTCGCAGGCCGTGGGGCCGCGCAGATCGGTGCCTTTCTGGGTGCCGATGATGCGCATCCGCACCTGGCCGACCGGATCGGGCACACCGTCGGTGGCATCGAACACACCGAACTTGCCGTACAGACCGAGGTGCACGTGCACGATACGGCCGCCGTCGTAGTGGTGGAACAGATGCTTGCCGTAGGCGCTGGCCTTGGTGAAGACCTTGCCGTTGACCGCATCGGCACCCTCGATGAACCGACCCTGCGGACTGCTGACCGCTACGCGCTGACCCTTGAACATCCGCTGGTGCTGCCGCGCCAAGCGGTGAATGGTGTGACCTTCGGGCATCGGACAAGTCTGCGGCACAGTACCTACGGCGCGCGCAACCGGCCGGGCGCCGTAATGACTGACGTCGGCGCTTGCGCCCGATTCGTCACATCCTCGGGGGCTCAGGCTCCGGGAACGGGCGGCGAGACGTGAGTCTTCTCGTACTCGGCGAGGATGTCGATGCGGCGCTGGTGACGCGGCGCTTCCGACCACTTCGCCGCGAGAAATGCGTCGATGATCGCGAGCGCGTCCTCGGTGGTGTGCATGCGACCGCCGATGCCCATCACCTGGGCGTTGTTGTGCTCACGGGCCAGCTGGGCCGTCTCGGTGCTCCACGCCAGCGCGCACCGGACGCCGGGCACCTTGTTCGCGGCGATCTGCTCGCCGTTGCCGGAGCCCCCGATCACGATGCCGAGACTTCCCGGGTCGGCGACCGTCTTCTCGGCCGCAGCAATGCAGAACGCCGGGTAGTCGTCCTCGGCGTCGTAGGTGAAGGCGCCGCAGTCGACGGGCTCGTGCCCGGCCGCGCTCAGGTGCTCGATGACGGCCTGCTTGAGCTCAAATCCGGCATGATCGGCTCCGAGGTAGACACGCATGGCCGATACCGTAGCTCAGCCGATGGTGATGGCGTCGAGGCGTTCCTTGATGAAGTCCGACGTCGTCACCGGGGTCAGCCCCGCCACCCGGCCGACGGGCGGTGCGAGCGGCGTCACGAGCGCATCGTGGTTGGCCTCGTAGAAGTAGATGAGCGACACCAGATCCTCTTCGGGAGCATGCGGCTGCGGTGGCAGCACCCGGTGCCGGCCCGACGGCCAGCGCCGACCGCTCCAGTATTCGAGCAGATCGCCGATGTTGACGGTCAGCGCCGCCGGGTCGTACGGCGCGTCCTCCCAGCCGCCCTCCTCGCTGAACACCTGCAGGCCACCGGCGCCCGGCTCGCGATCGAGGATCGTCACGGTGCCGAAGTCGGTGTGCGGGCCGATGCGGAACTGCCCCGGCTCCGGATCCCCGACCACGCTGACGGGCGGATAGTGGTTGATGTTCATCGTCCACGTCGGCATACTCGCCAGCTCGGCAAAAGGGTTGAGCGGCAGGCGAAGTGCGTGTGCGAACAGCGCCAGCAGATCGTCGGCGACACGGCGCATCTGCGCGGTGTATTCGTCGACAAGACGGTGCAGTGCGGGGACCTCGGAGGGCCACACGTTGGGCGCGAACCAGATTCGATCGACCTCGGGGTCCCCGGTGGCGGTCTCCGCGCCCAGGCTGAAGCTCTCCTTCAGATCGGGCGGGGTCTCGGTGCCCTCCGCGTAACCGTTGGCCTCCGCGCCCGGACCTATCCATCCGTGCCCGCCGACCGGCACCGCGTACCGAGTCTTCACCGCCGCGGGCAACGCGAAGAACTCCCGCGCCGCCGCCCGTACGTCGGCTGCCAGCGTGGCGTCGACGCCGTGCCCGGTCACCAAGATGAAGCCGGCCCGCTGCAGGCCCTCGTCCACCTCGGCAGCCACCGCCTCGGCGTCCGCGCCTCCCTGTCGCCATCGTGAAAGATCGATGCTGGCAATCACACTCACTCGCCGATGTCCTCCGCCCACAGTTCGGGATGCGCCGCGATGAAGTCCGTCATCATCGTCACGCACCTCTCGTCGTCGAGCACGGTGACCTTCACGCCGTGCTCGGCCAGCCAGTCGTGCCCACCGGTGAAGGTCGTGCTCTCGCCGATCACCACCGCCCCGATGTTGAACTGCCGTACCAGTCCGCTGCAGTACCAGCACGGCGACAGCGTGGTCACCATCGTGGTCGAGGCGTATCCGCGCTGACGGCCCGCGTTGCGGAACGCGTCGGTCTCCGCATGGATCGACGGATCGTCGCGCTGCACCCGCTGGTTGTGCCCGCTGCCCAGCAGTGTCCCGTCGGCGGCGAACAGGGCGGCACCGATGGGTATGCCGCCTTCCGCCAATCCTTTTCGCGCCTCCTCGACGGCTGTGTCGAGCATCGTCTGCGCTGATGTCATTGCTTGGTGATCGCTGGTCGGCACAGCACCCAGTATGCTGCCCCGGCGAGCACGAAACCGACGAAGAACGTGATGTCACCCAGTTGCGGCGCGGCCGCGGCCACGACACCGACCAGCTTCTCCTGATTGGCGAACAGCACCACGGAGACGACCAGGCCGATCAGGAACGCTGCGAGCCCGCCCCAGTTCGTGTACGAGCGGTCGTAGAGCAGGTGCGCGACGGGCCGTCCGCGCCGAAGGTACTGGTCGGCGAACACCACACCCAGCCACGGCCCCACCCAGTAGGCGATGATCAGCAGGAACGCCTCATAGCTGTGCGCGGCGTCGGGCAGCGCCCACCACGCGACGAGGAATCCCGCGACGCCGAAGAACACCGTCACCAGTGCCCGGGCCACGTGGGCAGGAAGGGTGATGCCGGTCGAGACGAACGCCATCGCACCGGAGTAGACGTTGATCGCATTGGCCGCGATCGCGCCGACGGCGATCGCCAACAGCGTGGCCTTGGCCAGGGGCGACGCCAGCTCGGCGGTGAACGATCCGGTCGGATCGGCCAGCGAGGCCTCCCCCGTCGTCACCGACGCCGCGCCCACCACTTCGAGAACCGCGCATGCGGTGAAAAGCCCAGCCGCAGCGAAGAATCCGGTGCGCGGCCCGGACACCGTCGCAGGCAGATAGCGCGTGAAGTCCGCGGCGTACGGGGTCCAGCCGGCCGCGTAACCGAACGACGTGCCGACAGTGAGCAGGAAGCCACCCAGGCCGCCCACCCCGTCGGCGGCCGGTGCGGCGTTTCCGATGTCGGCGTGGGCGAAGATCGCCACCGAGGCCGCGAGGAACACCACCGCCAGCACCGGGAACGAGTACCGCTCGAACGCCTGCACCAGGTTGTGGCCGAAGAACGCCAATGCCGTCTGCGCGGCCACGATGATCACCAGGCCCAGCAGCGGTCCGATACCGAACAGGGTGGACAGCGCGAAGGCGCCGCTCACGCTGTTGGTGGCGAACCAGCCCACGCCCGCGGTGACCGACATCAGCACCGAAGGCACCGCGTTGCCCTTGAAGCCGAACGCCAAGCGGCCCAACACCATCTGGGGCACACCGTGCAACGGACCGCGCGCCGACAGGAAGTAGTGGGCGATCGCACCCAGGCCGGTACCGAGCACGATGCCCGCCACGGCCTGCCAGAACGTCATCCCGAACGCGAGCACCGCGAGCATGCCGACGAAGATCGTCGCGAACTCCAGGTTCGGCGACGTCCACGTCCAGAACAGCTGGCTCGGTTTCCCGTGCCGGTCGGCCTCGGAGATGTACTCGGTGCCGCCCGGCTCGACGGCGACCACACGGTCCCGGTAGGAGCCATCGGTGCTGCGTTCGGTGACTGTCACCGATCTACGGTGAGGGTGCCGTCGTCACCGCGCAACCGGAGGCAACCTGCCGGAAACAAACAGCCCTCAGTCGAACGTCGGCGCCTCGGTGCGGGAGCGCTTGAGCTCCCAGAAGTGGGGGTAGGCCGCGAACGTCACCGAGGCGTCCCACAGCTTTCCGGCCTCTTCCCCGCGCGGGATCTTCGACAGCACCGGTCCGAAGAACGCCACCCCGTTGACGTGGATGGTGGGCGTACCGACGTCGTCGCCGACGGCGTCCATACCCTCGTGGTGGCTCTTGCGCAGCGCCTCGTCATGGGCGTCGGAGTCGGCGGCCTCGGCGAGTTCGGCCGGCAGTCCCACCTCGGCCAGGGACTCCGCGATCACCACGGCGAAGTCCTTGTTGTCCTGGTTGTGGATCCGCGTACCCATCGCTGTGTACAGCGGCCCCAACACGTCGGCACCGTGCGCCTGCTCGGCGGCGATCGCGACGCGCACCGGACCCCACGCCTTCTTCATCATCTCCTGGTACTCCTCGGGCAGGTCTCTGCCTTCGTTGAGCACCGCGAGGCTCATCACGTGGAAGTTGACGTCGATGTCGCGGACCTTCTCCACTTCGAGAATCCAGCGCGAGGTGATCCAACACCAGGGGCACAGCGGGTCGAACCAGAAATCGGCGCGGGACTTCTCGGCCATGAGGTCTCCTCTTCGAGTCGGTGTTGACCGGGTCAACCATCTGGACCCGTCGTGTCTTCCCGGGTTGAGACTAGTGTTGACGAGCGTGGCCCTTCCTAATCTCACGCGCGACCAAGCTGCCGAACGCGCCGCCCTGATCACCGTCGACAGCTACCGCGTCGCCCTCGACCTGACCGACGGCGAGGGCTCACCCAGCGAGACGACCTTCCGCTCGGTGACGACCGTCGAATTCGATGCAACCGCCGGTGCCGACACCTACCTCGACCTGGCCGCGGCTTCGATCCGCAGCGCGACGCTCAACGGCACCGAGATCGACGTGTCCGGCTACGACGAGTCGACCGGAATCCCACTCACCGGTCTCGCCGAGCACAACGTCGTCGTCGTCGACGCGGACTGCCGCTACTCCAACACCGGTGAGGGACTGCACCGTTTCGTCGACCCCGTCGACGACGAGGTGTACCTGTACTCGCAATTCGAGACCGCCGACGCGAAGCGGATGTTCGCCTGCTTCGACCAGCCCGACCTCAAGGCCGCCTTCGACATCACCGTCACCGCACCCGCGCACTGGGAGGTGGTCTCCAACGGGGCAATCGTCGAGACCACCGACGAGAACGGCGCCAAGAAGCACACGTTCAAGGCCACCCCGCGGATGAGCACCTACCTGGTCGCGTTGATCGCCGGGCCCTACGCCCGCTGGGACGACGTGTACACCGACGACCACGGCGACATCCCGCTCGGCATCTTCTGCCGCAAGTCACTCGGCGAGTACATGGACGCCGACCGGCTGTTCACCGAGACGAAGCAGGGGTTTGGCTTCTACCACAACAACTTCGGCACCCCGTACGCGTTCGGCAAGTACGACCAGCTGTTCGTCCCGGAGTTCAACGCGGGCGCGATGGAGAACGCCGGTGCGGTGACGTTCCTCGAGGACTACGTGTTCCGGTCCAAGGTGACCCGCTACTCCTACGAGCGCCGCGCCGAGACCGTGCTGCACGAGATGGCGCACATGTGGTTCGGCGACCTCGTCACCATGCAGTGGTGGGATGACCTGTGGCTCAACGAGTCCTTCGCGACCTTCGCCTCGGTGCTGTGCCAGGCCGAGGCCACCGAGTACGACCAGGCATGGACGACATTCGCCAACGTCGAGAAGTCGTGGGCGTACCGGCAGGACCAGCTGCCCTCGACGCATCCGGTGGCCGCCGACATCCCCGACCTGCACGCCGTCGAGGTGAACTTCGACGGCATCACCTACGCCAAGGGCGCCAGCGTGCTCAAGCAGCTGGTGGCCTACGTAGGGCTCGAGGCGTTCCTCGCAGGCCTGCGGGACTACTTCCGCGACCATGCTTTCGGCAACGCGACCTTCGGTGATCTGCTGGGCGCGCTGGAGAAGTCGTCGGGCCGCGATCTGTCCGGCTGGGGCCGGCAGTGGCTCAAGACAACCGGCCTGAACACGCTGCGGCCCGACTTCGACGTCGACGCCGACGGCGCGTTCACCCGGTTCGCGATCGAACAGGGTGGCGCCAAACCTGGCGCCGGGGAGACCCGGGTGCACCGGCTCGCGGTGGGCATCTACGACGACGACGCGTCGGGCAAGTTGGTGCGGGTGCACCGTGAAGAGCTCGACGTCGACGGGTCGACGACCGAAGTGCCCGGCCTGACCGGCGTGAAGCGCGGCAAGCTGATCCTGGTCAACGACGACGACTTCACCTACTGCTCACTGCGCCTGGACCCCGACTCCCTGCAGACGGTGCTCGCCCGCATTGCCGACATCGCCGAACCACTCCCCCGCACGCTTGCCTGGTCTGCAGCGTGGGAGATGACCCGCGACGCCGAGCTGCGCGCCCGCGACTTCGTCGCACTGGTGATGAGCGGCCTGCACGCCGAATCGGAAGTCGGTGTGGCGCAACGGCTTGTGCTGCAGGCGCAGACCGCACTGGCGTCCTACGCGAACCCGCAGTGGGCCGCGGAGAACGGCTGGCCCGCCTTCGGCGACACACTGCTGGACCTGGCCCGCGAATCGGCGCCCGGCTCGGATCACCAGCTCGCGTTCGTCAACGCGCTGTGCTCGTCGGTGCTCGCCCCCAACCACGTCGCGGTGCTCGAGACGCTGCTGGACAACGAGCCGGCCGCGGTGAACCTCGAGGGTCTGGTGGTCGACACCGATCTGCGGTGGCGGGTGGTGACGGCGCTGGCGCGCGCCGGCGTGCTCGACGCCGATGGCACCGAGACCCCGATGATCGACGCCGAAGCCGCCAACGATCCGACCGCAGCGGGCCGGCGCCAGGCCGCTGCCGCCGCGGCGGCGCGCCCGCAGGCAGCGGTCAAGGAATCGGCCTGGCAGCAGGTGGTCGAGGACGACACGCTGGCCAACATCACCGCGCGGGCGATCATCGGCGGTTTCGCGGGCCTCGGGCAGGGTGAGATTCTGGCTCCGTTCCGGGACCGCTACTTCGAGGCGATCTCCGGAGTGTGGGAGCGGCGGTCCAGCGAGGTGGCGCAGACCGTCGTGGTCGGGCTGTACCCGTCGTGGGACATCAGCGCCGACGCGCTCGAGGCCGCCGACCGGTTCCTGTCCGACCCCGAGGTGCCGCCGGCGCTGCGCCGGCTGGTGCTCGAAGGTCGAGCCGGGGTCGAGCGGTCGCTGCGCGCCCGCGAGTTCGACGCGGGGTAGCCCAGCGCCGCGAGGGAGCGTGTTTGCACGCGACACGCCGCTCGCGGACGGCAGTCCACGCGCGCTCGCGGCGGTCGAGCGCGCATAGGCTCACGCGGTGGCGGTCAACAGTCGCAGGGAAAGGGCGGCGCGTCGGCGCAAGCGCCGCGTCGCTGCCGTCGTGAACGACCTCACCGACGCCCAGTGGACGGCGATCAAGGCGGCCTGGAACGGGTGCGCCTACTGCGGCGCGACGACGGCCTCGCTGCAGCGGGACTGCGTGATGGCGATCTCGCGCGGCGGGCGCTACACCGTGGACAACGTGGTCCCCGCGTGCGGGCCCTGCAATGCCAGCAAGTGCAACGACGAAGTCACCGGCTGGCTGCGCCGCAAGCGGCTCGACGAGCGGCTGTTCCTGGAGCGCTACGTGGCGATCCGCGCCACCCTCCTGGCCGCAAACGCCGAAAGTGCACTCCCGGTAGTCGCTGACGCGGGTCAGCTACCGTGAGTGCACTTTCGTGAGAATCAGCGCGGCGAGACGCCCGCCGACAGCACGCGAACGCCGCTGATCAAGCCGTCGATCAGGTTGCCTTCGCGGAACGACGCGGCGGCCGCGGACACGCCCAGCGGGGCGGCCTCCTCGATGCCCCGGCCCTTGACCTTCGCGCCGTAGACGACCTCGATGGCCCGCTGGTTGGGCGACACGGCGAGAAGCACCGCATTGTCGGGGGTCGGCACGCGGCCCAGGATCGCCCGCGCCGTCGCGGCGGTGTCCGCGCCGAGGTCGCCGACGTAGACCGCGAAGCGGGCCTTCGCCGCCCGCGACCCGAACTTCAGCGCATTGTCGAGAACCACCAGGTCCCGCGTCGGGAACGGGTAGTGCACGGACAGCTCGCCGGGCTCGGTGACCCCGGAGATCCGCCCACTCGCGGTGACGACCGAGCCGTACGGAAGCTCCGCCAGGTCGAGGGCTCCGGCCCGGGTGATCTCACCAGTTGCCACTTGCGCCGCCTCCGATCGTCACGTGCGAACCGTGGCCCCCATGGCCGTGATCCGCGGGTTCGTCCGCTGCCCACAGGATGGGCTCGTGAGTCCACGTCTCCGCGAGGTTGTACGTCGCGGGGTGCGGCCCCTTCTTGCGGTAGATCAACAACGCCAGGATGCCGGCGAGAGCGAGCGGAATCAGCAGGAAGCTCGCGTGCAACAGAGCAGTGTTGTTCACGGGCAAACCGTAACGCACGCGCCGGTCAGGCCGCGCCCTCACCCAGGTATCTCACCCATGCCGGGTCGAGTTCTTTGACGCTGGAGAGTAATCGCCAGTGCTGCCCCTTCGGCGGCACCGGGGTGGCGCGCAGTGTCCAGCCCAGCTCGCTCAGCAGCCGATCGGCTTTGCGGTGATTGCACGGCGAGCACGCCGCCACGCAGTTCTCCCATGAGTGTCCGCCACCGCGGCTGCGCGGAATCACGTGGTCGACGGTGTCCGCCTTGGCGCCGCAGTACGCGCACCGGAACCGGTCGCGGTGCATCAGCGCTGCCCGCGTCATCGGCACCCGCGCCCGGTACGGCACCCGCACGTAGGTGCGCAGACGGATCACCGACGGCACGACGATCGTGCGGCTCGCCGAATGGATGACCGGCCCCAGCGGATCGTCGTGCACCACGTCGGCCTTGCCGCACATCAGCATGACGACGGCTCGCCGCATCGGCAGCGCGGTCAACGGTTCGAACGTGGAGTTGAGGAGCAGGACCCGGCGGCGGCCCCAGATCGACGGCTCCGGCGTCACCGGGGTGAGAGCGTCCGCCCCCGCGGTGAGGCTGTGCAGAGCGCGCGCAGGGGCAGTCGCTATCGACCCGGTCGAACTCGTCGCGGTCCCGTGGTGCCGGTGGCCGCGAACATTTCTGCGCTGCGCCATACGTCCTCCGCTCGACAGTCCACCACGGATCACCGGAGATCGCACGACAATTCTGGTCGTGTTCGCTGGTCAGTCCGGTGAACATCTCGTGACCGCCCGCTGATTGCAGGTAGCGCATTACTCGTGCCGGTATCGGCCGGTGGCTTCAGACTGGGCCCATGACCGACGGGGGAACACACACTTTTCTGCGCTACGAGCCCACCATGGCCGCGTTTCCACCGGGCGAGGAGCAGCTGATCTCGGCCCTGGTGGCCGATCTGCACCGCAACAACCAGTTCCAGTACCTGAAGAGCCGCTGCTTCGCGAAGTACCGCAGGCACGGCCGACCGCACGCCATCCGCGACGCGCACGCCAAGAGCTGCGCGGTGCTGGCCGGGCAGCTGACCGTGCACTCCGACCTCGACCCGACCCTGCGCCAGGGCATGTTCGCCGAACCGGGAGCAACGTTCGACGTGATCGCCCGGATCTCCCAGACCTCGGGGGCCATCCGCTCCGACCAGGTGCGCGGCGTGCGTGGCCTGGGGCTGAAGATCCTCGGGGTGAGGGGCCCGAGCGGGGAGCGCGCCGAGGCCCGCTTCCCCGACGACAACCAGGACTTCGTGTTCGTCACCGAACCGGCGTTCCTGTTCCGCGACGCCGCCGACTACTCGAAGGCCGGCATGCGGACCGCCCGAATCCTGACCGCGCTGCCCGACCCCGGGATGCTGGCGATCAACCGTGTGCTGCGGGCGGTGCGACGCGTCGCGCAGCGCGCGGGACGTGACCTGCCCGCCAAGCTGCGCGTGTTCGCCGAACCCAATCACCACCCGTTGCGGCAGACGTTCTACACCGCCGCGCCGGTGCGGTTCGGTGATCACGTGGCAAAGCTGCGGGTGGCCCCGACGCCGGCCACCGTTGCCGGCGCGGTTCCGGCGACGATCGACGACGGCCACTACGACGCCGCCTCGCGGGCGGTCGCCTCGTACTGCGCGAGCAAACCAGCAGAGTACGAGGTGGCGGTGCAGCTGTGCACCGACGAGACCCGAATGCCGCTCGAAGATGCCACGGTGGAGTGGCCCGAGGCCGTCTCACCGTATCGGCCCGTGGCGACGATCCACTTCCCCGAGCAAACCGGATACGACGAGGTCCTGCGTGAATTCGCCGACGACGCACTGGCATTCAACTCGTGGCGCGGCATCGCCGAACACCGCCCGCTGGGGTCGATCAACCGCTTGAAGCTGCGCGTGTACGAGGCCTCGAGCGAATACCGGCACGCCAAGAACGGCATTCCCCCCACGGAACCGACCGACCTGTCGGCATTCGAGGGGGCCGCGCCCGCCGGCTAACTGAGCACCATTAGCGAGAACTGGCGGTCTCTGCCCATTAGACTCACCGAACATGCCGCATGGTTGGCAGCTGCTCGACCGTCCTGCGGAATTCGACGCCGTACGGTCCGCGCTGACGGGAGCCGATTCGTACGGTGCTGTACTCGTCGGCGACGCCGGCGTCGGCAAGACCACGCTCGCCCGGATGGTGACGGAATCGGTGCGCTCAGAAGTGCATTGGGTGGCGTCGACGAAGTCGTCGCGCAGCATTCCGCTCGGCGTCTTCGCCCACCTGGTGGGTTCCAGTACATCCCGCGACGCCACTGCGCTCCTCGCCTGTGCCCGGGAATCGCTTGTCGCACAGGGCAACAGCATCGTCGGCGTGGACGACGCGCATCTGCTCGACGAGCTCTCGGCCACGCTGCTGCACCAGCTCGCCGTCGACCAGTCCGGCCGAATCCTGGCCACGGTGCGCAGCGGGGAGCCGGTGCCCGACGCCGTGACCTCGCTGTGGAAGGACGGCTATCTGCGCCGCATCGAACTGCAGCCGTTCACCAAGGCCCAGAGCATCAGGCTGGTCGAATCGGTGATCGGCGGACGGCTCGAGGGGCTGTCGGCCGACCTGATGTGGCAATCCTCGGGCGGCAATCCACTGTTCCTGCGCCATCTGGTCGAAGGGTCCATCGATGCGGGGACGCTGCGCAGAACGGGCGACGTGTGGCAGCTGCGCGGCCCGACGGCCGTGCCGTCGGGTTTGGTCGCGCTGCTGGAAACGCGGCTGGACACCGCCGGTGACGAGGTCATGACCGCGTTGAAGCTGCTCGCGCTGTGCGAACCGCTGGACTCCGACGCGCTCACCCAACTGGTCGGCGACGCCGCGGTCGACGAGGCCGAGATGCGAGGGCTGATCCGCTTCACCGAGGACGGCCCCACTCTGAACGCCCGCTTCAGCCACCCGCTCGTCGGTGACGTCGTGCGGACCAAGATCGGCCGGGCCGCCGAACGTCGGCTCAAGGGCCAGGTGGTGCAGATCCTGCGGCGCCGCGAACTCTCCACCGCCGCGAGCCGCATCCGGATGGCGAACCTGTCGATCGACAGCGATCAGAGCGTCGACATCGACCTGCTCACCGCGGCCGCCAAGGACGCGATCTTCCTGTCCAACCTGCCCCTCGGAGAACGGCTGGCCCGCAGCGCATTCGAACGGACCGGCAGCCTCGCCTCCGGCGCGCTGCTGTCCCGGGCGCTGCTCTGGCAGGGCATGCCCGCCGACGCCGACGCGATTCTCGCCCAGTTCACCCCGGACGAGCTCGACGAGGTGCAACTGGTGCAGTGGGGTGTGCCGCGGGTGTCGACGCTGTTCTGGTCGATGGGCGAGGTGACCAAGGCGCACGAGGTGCTCGCGCTCGTGCGTGAACGCGTGCGCATTCCACTCCTGGAACTGATCCTGCGCGCGACCGCCGCGGCAATGGCGGTGCACGAGAACAGGATCGCCGACGGAATCGACGAGGCGTTGGCCGTGCTGGCCGACCCGCAGGCGCCCGAGCAGGCCGTCGAGTTCGCCGCCTTCGCCGCCGGGCTGGCGATGCCTGTCGCGGGCCGCGGCGACGAGTTCGAACCGATCGCCGCGCGCTGCCGCGCCGACCAGAAGGCCACCGACGGCATGATCCGCGTGATGGTCCGCTACTGCGACGTGCTGGCGCTGACCCACATGGGTGACTTCGAGACCGCCGCCGAGCGCGCCCTGCGCTACGCCGACTTCTCCTCCGTCGGCCAGTTCCTCGCCTGGGCGATCGCCAAGATCATGGCCGGTGTCGTCGCGACCGCGCGCGGCGACTTCCCAGAGGTGGTGTCGTCCATCGAGCAGGCGCTGGCGGCGCTGTCGGCGGAGAGCCCACTCCCCTGGCAGCTGCCCGGACGGCTGCTGCTGGCCCGCGCCTACGCCGCCCTCGGACGCGTCGGCGAGGCCGAGCGCGTCCTCACCGACGCCGCCGAGCACTCCGGCCCGTCGATGGCGCTGCACGAACCGCAGCGGCTGATCTCGCGCTCCTGGTACGCCGCGGCCAAAGGCATGGAGCGCAATGCCGTCGAACTGGCCAGGGCCGCCGCCGACAACGCGCGGCGATCCGGCCAGTTCGCGCTCGAGGCCGAGGCGCTGCACCACGCCACCCGGTTCGGGGATCGCAGCACGGCCGATCGACTCGCCGAACTCGCCGAACTCGTGCACGGGACCGTCGTGCCGTTGTTCGCCCGCCACGCCGCGGCCGTCGCCGCCGGTGACGCCGCAGCGTTGGACGCCGTCAGCGCCGACTTCGAGCGGGCCGGCCTGATGCTGTCGGCCGCCGACGCGGCCGCACAGGCCGCACCGCTGCACGACGCCGCGGGCGATCGGCGACGGACCACCGAATCGGGGGCTGCCGCGTTGAGGCTGGCCGAGGCGTGCGGCGGGGCGTCGACCCCCGCCATCAAGACCGCCGCCCGCCTCGGCCAGCCTC
>NZ_QJUA01000073.1 GCF_003254575.1 Mycobacterium kyogaense
CCAGGCCGCACGGCCCGCTGCCCCCGCCGTGGGGACCGCCGCCCGCGCCCTTCGATTACTGGGGACACCGGGTGACACCGGTCTTCGACCCCGGGTTCCACGCCTGGGGATTCTGGTTCTTCGGACTCTGGATTCCGCTCTGATCCCCAGCGGTGCCGGACCGCCCGTCCGGGATGGTTCGGCACCGCATCAGATCTCGGTTCGGCGACACAACGGCCACAACCGAATCCGCCTACCGCTTCCGACCCTGACCAGGCCGTACATTGCGAAGACTATGGCAAAGTCCGCCCGCAAGGCTTTCCGCATCATGGCCCTCGTCGCCGCACCGGCGGTGGCCGCCCTGACCCTCGCCGGCAACGCTGCCGCCGACCCGCCCCTACTCAACGGCACCTACGGCTCCACCGACGGCGATCCGTACAACGTCTGGACCATCGCCACCAGTTGCAGCCCCGCCGGGTGCACCGGCACGGTGTCCAGCAACCAGGGCTGGACCGCGCCCACCACGTTCACCAACGGTCACTGGGACTTCACCGTGTCCAAGCCGGGCGGACTCACCTGCGACGACGGCCACTACGAACCCGCCGTCGTGGCGATGTCGATCGACCCCGTGACTCTCGCGGGCGTCGTCTCCTCGGACTCGAACTTCGGATGCGCGGGCGGCATCGTCACCCAGAGCCCGTTCCAGCTGCAGAAAGTCGGCTGACCCGCAGGATCGAAGGGCTACAGGGCGTCCCTGATGTCGTTCTTCAGCACCTCGGACTGCGTGCCGAACACTGCCTGCACGTTGTTGCCCACCTCGATGACGCCCGCCGCGCCGAGAGCTTTCAGACGCGCCTGATCGACCTTCGACTTGTCGGCGACCTCCATCCGCAGCCGCGTGATGCACGCGTCGACGTTGATCAGGTTCTCGCGACCACCGAACGCCGCGATCAGCTCCTCCGCCTTCGTCTGTGCCGGCGCAGCGACCGCTGTCGCGCCCGCAGAAGAAGGCGCTGCGTCCGCACCCGCCTCGAGGTTCGCCTGCTCCTCGGCCTCGAACTCGGCGTCGGGCTCACGTCCCGGGGTGCGCATGTTGAACTTCGTGATCGCGAACCGGAACAGCAGGTAGTAGACGACGAAGAACACCACACCCATGCCGATCAGCAGCGGGATGTTCTTGGCAGCCGGCGCCGTGCCGTAGAGCAGCAGGTCGATCAGTCCGGCGGAGAACGAGAACCCCAGGTGGATGTCGAGCAGGTAGGCGATCGCCAACGACAGGCCGGTCAGGACGGCGTGGATGACGTAGAGCGGGAACGCGACGAACATGAACGCGAATTCCAGCGGTTCGGTCACACCGGTGAGGAACGCGGTCAGGGCGGCTGCCGACAGGATGCCGACCGCCACCTTGCGCTGCTTCTTGTTCGCGACGTGGATCATCGCCAGCGCCGCAGCGGGCAGCCCGAACATCAGGATCGGGTAGAAGCCGGACGTGAGAATGCCCGCGGTCGGGTCCCCTGCGGCGAAGCGGGTGAGCTCACCGGTGACGTTCTCCCCGCCCGGTGTCTGATAGTCGCCGTAGAGGAACCAGATGTAGGAGTTCGGAATGTGGTGCAGCCCCAGGGGAATCAGCATGCGGTTGGCGAAGCCGTAGACGAACGCGCCGATTGCTCCCGACCCACCGATGAATTCGCCGAGGCCGGTCAGACCCGCGTCGAAGATGGGATAGAAGTAGCTCATCGCGAACGCGAGGAACAGACACGCCAGTGAGACGACGATGGGGACGAAGCGTCTGCCGCCGAAGAAGCCGAGATACGAGGGTAATTCGATCGTGTGGTAGCGATCGAACAGCCATGCCGTCAGCAACCCGACCACGATGCCGGCGAACACGCTGTAGTTGATCAACGCCTGCTCACCGGATTTGTCGACCTCGCCGGCCAGCACGATCGGCGACATGGTCTTGAAGACTGCCTGCACCACGAGGTAGCCGACGACGGCAGACAGCGCGGTCGAACCGTCGGCCTTCTTCGCGAAACCGATGGCGACACCGACGGCGAACAGCAGCGGCAAGTTGGTGAACAGGGCGTCGCCTGCCGCACTCATCGCCTTGAAGAAGGCCCCGATGACCGGGACCTCGATCCGTCCCAGCAGATCCGGTTGCCCGAGCCGCAGCAGGATGCCCGCGGCGGGCAGCACGGCGATGGGCAGCATGAGGCTCTTCCCCAGCCGCTGCAACTGGGCGAATCCGGGTATCCGCATACCTGATTTCTTCTGCGCTTCTTGTGGTTTCGCAGATCGATCCGTCACAGGTCAGCCTTCCTTCTCGCCGGTTTCGTGCCCGTGCGCAAGTTCTGCAAGCCTATTCTTGGTGCGATCGGCTTTCATCCGATCGACAAAAGGAGTTGCGCCTGTGAGCACCACATCCGTCCTCGCCCCCGTTGCGGGCCGCGCCGTCCCGCTCGCCGATGTCCCCGATCCGGTGTTCTCGGCGGGCATGGTCGGCTACGGCGCCGCGGTGGACCCGCCGCACGAGGTGATCGAGGCGGTCGCTCCGGTAGCCGGCAAGGTGCTCAAGCTGATGCCGCACGCCTACGTGATCATGACGGCCGACAACGTGGGTGTGCTGGTGCACCTCGGGCTGGATACCGTGGCGCTCGACGGTGAGGGTTTCACGACCCATGTCAGCCAGGGCGACGAGGTGACCGCGGGACAGACGGTGACGACCTACGACGTGCCCGCGATCGTCGCCAAGGGCTTGAATCCGATTGTGCCGGTGGTGGTGATGGACGAGCGTGAGCCCGGCAACATCACCCCGGACGAGGCCGTTCTCGAAGGCGCCGTGCTCACCTCGGGTGACGGCCTCTTCACGGCCGGTGGCTGATGGAAGTCGTTGTCCTGCAGGATCGCACCGACATCGGCCGGATCGCTGCCGACGCGGTGAGCGCACTGCTGAACCGGAAACCGGATGCGGTTCTCGGATTGGCCACCGGGTCCTCCCCGTTGAGCATCTACGACGAGCTGGTGTCCCGGTACGAGGCGGGCGAGCTGTCGTTCCGGCAGGCCAGAGGCTTCACCCTCGATGAATACGTCGGTCTACCAGCCGATCACCCCGAGCGCTACCGCACCGTGATCGACGCGGTGTTCGCCTCCCGGGTCGATTTCGCCGATGGTGCGGTGCAGGGGCCAGACGGTCTGGCCGCTGACATCCCGGCGGCGTGTGCGGCCTACGAGGATGCGATCCGCGCCGCGGGCGGGGTGGACCTGCAGATCCTCGGGATCGGCACCGACGGGCACATCGGGTTCAATGAGCCCGGGTCGTCGTTGGCCTCGCGCACCAGGATCAAGACACTGACCCGGCAGACCCGCATCGACAACGCCCGCTTCTTCGACGACGACGTCGACGCGGTACCCACGCACTGTCTGACGCAGGGTTTGGGCACCATCTCCGAAGCGCGCCACATCGTGCTGGTCGCGACGGGGCGAGGTAAAGCCGAGGCCGTGCACCACCTGGTGGAAGGACCCGTGAGTGCGATGTGGCCTGCGACCGTGTTGCAGCACCATCCGCACGTCACCGTGCTGCTCGACGACGCGGCCGCGCGGCGGCTCCAGCTGGTCGACTACTACCGGGAGACGTATCGCAGCAAACCCGACTGGCAGGGCATCTGAGGTGCTGCTGCGCGCCGATACCGTCCTCACCGGGCGAAAGTCGTTGCAGCCAGGGTGGATTGAGGTCGTCGGCGATTCGATCGGCGCGCTCGGCGAGGGCGACTCGCCCGCGCCGGTCGACCGTGACCTCGGCGCGGTGAGCGTCGTGCCGGGGTTCGTCGACACCCACCTGCACGGCGGTGGCGGGGCGAACTTCACCGCCGCCGATTCCGGGCAGACCGCCACCGCAGTCACGACACATCGCCGCCGCGGCACCACCACGCTGATCGCATCGCTGGTGACCGCCGCTCCCGATGATCTGCTCCGCCAGGTGACCGCGTTGGCGCGCGACGTCCGGTCCGGACTGATCGACGGGATACACCTGGAAGGTCCGTGGCTGTCTCCGCAGCGCTGCGGAGCACATCAGCCGGCGCTGATGCGGGATCCCGAGCCCGCCGAGATCGATGCCGTCCTCGAGGCCGGCGACGGCACGATTCGGATGGTCACCCTCGCTCCGGAACGCGCCGGGGCGATCGCCGCGATCGAACGACTCACTGCAGCGGGAGTGGTCACCGCGGTCGGACACACCGAAGCGACCTACGCGCAGACCCGGGCCGCGATCGACGCCGGGGCGACGGTCGCCACTCATCTGTTCAACGCGATGCGGCCGCTCGATCGCCGGGAACCGGGTCCGGTCGCGGCACTGCTCGAAGACGAGCGGGTCACGGTGGAACTGATCACCGACGGGGTGCACCTCGCGCCCGCCATCTACCGACTGGTGTCACGAACTGTTGGGCCAGAACGTATCTCGTTGATCACCGATGCGATGGCGGCGACCGGCATGGCGGACGGCCGCTACGACCTCGGCCCGCTGGCGGTCGACGTGGTCGGCGGGGTCGCGCGGGTGGCGGGCAGCGACACCATCGCGGGGAGTACGGCGACGATGGACCAGGTGCTCCGCTGTGCTGTTCTGCACAGCGATCTGCCGCGCGGAGAAGCCCTGCAGGCGGCGGTGGCGCAGACGTCGGTGACCCCAGCCGCCGCACTCGGGCTACCCAGCCCCGAACTCGCCGCGGGATCAGCCGCCGACCTGGTGGTGCTCGATGAGCAGCTGTCGGTGAGTGCGGTGATGCGCAGAGGCGCCTGGCTCACAGCCGAACCGTCACCGCGTCCATCAGTGCCCGGGCGGCAGCTTTGAGCGAGAGATCGGCGCGCAGCACCCCGAAGTTCTGCTCACCGTTGGCAGGATCGGTTCCACCGTCGACCAATTCGTAGTACATCAGCGGCCCGGCCCAGTTCCACAGCGCGACCTGATCCCGAGCCTGCAGCAGGATCGCTGCCTGCTGCTCCTCGGAGACGGCGTTGACGCTCGTGCCCGTGGGCGCGCCGTATTCGGTGATCCAGACCTGCTTGTCGCCGTCACCGTGACTGGCCATGACGGCCTGCAGCGCGGGTAGGTCGTAGAAGCCGCCCTCCTGCGGTTGGGCAGGATCCATCGGCAGGTACGGGTAGCTGTACGGGTGCACGGCGATCGCATCGGCGAGCTGCGCGGTCCCGTTGGCGTACAGCTGTTCCAGGTACGTCACGGGAGGAGTCTCGCCGACCGCCCCGTCGTACTGGGGGCTGAGACCGCCGATGAGAAGCGTCGCGCGCGGGTCGACCCCACGGATGGCGCTCGCCGCTGCCCTGAAAACTCGGCCGTATTCGTCGGCGTCGGGCATGGTGGGCCAGAACTTGGCGGTGTTCGGTTCGTTCCAGACCTCCCAGGAACTCACCCCCAACGGCGCGTACCGCTGCGCGGCCAGCTGAGCGAACTTCGCGAAGTCGGCCAGATCGGTGGGCCGGGCATGGGTCGGCTCCGCCAGCGACTGTGTCGCCGACGACCGCGCCCACGCCGGGGTGAAGCCGAGCATCACCAGGACGTTCATCTGATGCGCGACCGCCTCGTTGACCAGGAGATCGGTTTGCGCCCAATCCAGGCGGCGCTTCGTCGACTGGACCGCCGACCAATCGATGTCGATGCGCACCCATGTCACGCCCATCTCCGCCATCAGGTCGAACTCTTTCTTGACGGTCGCCGCATCGGCGCCGCGCAGGTGCAGCGTCATCCCGATGCCGGACGCCGGATCGTCGTCGGCGACGACGACGTTGCTCTGACCGAGCAGTTGACCCGCGGTCCGGACGATCAGCGCCCCGACCGCGCTGGTCAGTTCGACGCGGACGATCTCGTCCGGCTCGTACTTCGTGTCTCCGATGACCGTGATCGGGATCGTCGCCGACGTCTGTCCCGGCGCGAACACGACAGACCCCGAGGCGGCGACGAAGTCCTCGCCCACCGTCGCCCGATATCCGGTCCCGGTGTAGCCGGACACGGTGTACTGGACGGTCACCGCGGTCTTGGACGCACCAGACAACTGGACTGTCACGAGCTGGACCCGAGGTCCGCCGTTCCCCTCGGTCACGTACGTCGTGCCCTGAGGGAAGCCCACGGTGATCGACGAACTCGTCTTACCGCCCTTCACCGCCGCCTGCAGCTGCAGGCTCATCCGCTGGACACTCGCGCCGAATAGTCCGATCTTGTCTGCCAACGCCTCGCGACGCGCGGTCAGCCCGGCGCCCCACACCAGCGGGACCACCGCCGGTGAGACCGGCTCGTCTCCCACGGACCGGGACCGTTCCCTTGTCTGTCGATCCGACAACCACATCCGTACCCGGGTGGTCGGTCGTGTCGAATCGGCGGGCGGCGCCGGCGCGTCGGTGACCCCGCTCGCTGTGATCCCTTCCGTCCTCTCGCGCCATCGCGGCTCCTTCTCGACGTCGGTATCGCGAGCCTCGCGTGCGGTCACCCGGTGCTCGATGTGCCGGGGGGCCACTGGTGTGAGGGCTTTTCGCCGTGCAGAGCGGGCCTCCTCGCGTGACGTTCCGCTGTCATGGACAGCGTTCACTGTGCGCGACCGTGTGGGCGTCGATGCACTCTGTGTCGTCGAGCCGGCGCCATCGGAGCCGCCGGTGTCAGCAAATGCCAGGCAAGGCATGGACACCACGGCTGCACCGATCCCCAGCGCGACGGCGAGCGCGCCGGCACGCCCCACCCACGCGGAGCCGCGCGAGCCTCCGGGCCGGCACGCGCCGATCTCGGCTCGCGCAAACTCAGTCCTCCATCGCCGGCCGTCCGCCCGCGAGCGCGGTTCACCCACCGGAGACATTGCGACGTTTGAAAGATCGTGCTGTTCAGTCATTTTCAAGATCACCCCCGGGAAGTCAACCCTGCCCGACACCGCTTTTCCCCGGCGGCCGGCAATTGACGGAAGTGTAACCGCCAGCCTTTCCCGACGGGACCCGAACCGGTGCGATCACGGCTGCCGCCGGGTTGTGAGACCACCGGGGTCCACTCGCCCATCCGCATCAGTCGCCGACATTCCCAGGGCAATCCCGAAAGCCATCGACGATGACGCGCCGCGACGGCCGAGCAGGCGGCATTCGGACCTGCGGTGTGACTACGCTCACACGACAACGTATGTTGTCACCGGCGCGCTTCCGAGGACGGGTGGTTTGCGGTGATGAGTACACGTGGTGCAGCGCGGCGGGCATGCCGACGCTCGACCGTTCGATCGATCGCCGCGGCCGCGGCGCTCTGCGCGGCCCTGATAACGGCTCCGGCGCCGGCTCTCGCGTGGGGGGACCCGGCCGACCCGGGCTCCGAGCCCTCCGTGAGCCACCAGAGCGAGGCGCCACAGGCGGTCGACCGCGCCGACGCGCCGGATGACACGTCTTCCGACAGGGATCGTCCCGAACGTCCCTCGTGGAAGCGCTTCACCGAGCGTCTGCAGGAGAACCGGGAGCAGCGCAAAGCCGACCGGGAGGCGCGCCGAGAGGCTCAGCTGGCGGCCGATGACGACGACACGGACCGCAGCGAGAACAAAAGCCAGACCGCGGTCCGGACCGCGGCGGACGCAGGCACCACAGGCGACGCCCCGCCAGCGCGCCACCTGAGACTCGTTCGCACCGATCAGCCGTCCCGGGACACCGTCCCCGAACCGGCTGCAGTCACTGTCACGGTCACCGAACCCCCCACCGCCGACGCACCGGCGCCACAGCCGCTCTCACCGCTGGGCAGGCTAATTCAACTGCCCGCGCGCCTGGTCAACTCGGTGCTGCAGGTCCTGGACATCACGTCCTCGACCAGCGGCCCGCAGCCGCCCATCAAGATCATCCCGCCGATCAACGATCTGCTGTTCGCGATCTTCCGCGAGGGCGAGAAGTGGCTGCGCCTGGATCGAACCCCACCGCCACAACCGGCCATTCCCGAGGTGACCTACGACGGACCCCCGACCGGGACGACGCCGACGGTGGCGCAATTCCTCAACGCATCGGCGTCGGCGTACGGGCTCGGCACGACGCCCGAAGGCCTGGTTCCGTTCACCGTCAACGGCTTTCAGCTGGCTTCGGCGAACATCCTGTCCGGTATGGCCGCCCGGGCCTGGGTGACGCCGGAGGGGCAGGTCGTCATCGCCTACCAGGGCACCACCGGCGGGACGAACCTGCTGTTCAATCCGCTCATCGCACCCGCTCAACTGTTCACCGACACGCAGATCATCTTCACCTCGAAGACTCCTCGCGCGTTCTACGACGCCCTGCGCTTCGCCAAGCGGGTGCAGGCCGCTGCGGAGAAGCAGGGCTACGACGCCGACGACATCTTCGTCACCGGGCACTCACTCGGCGGCTGGGAGGCGCAGTACGTCGCCCAGCAGCTCGGTCTTCCCGGCGTCAGCTTCGAGGCACCCGGCATGAACACGACCGTCGAAGGAAACGGCCGGGACTCGATGTTCGTCAACATCATCACCTACGGTGACCCGGCCGGGTTCATGGCGACCGATGTGCCGGGCTTGCAACCGTTCATGCCGCCCTACGTGCCGGGCGGGGGCAGCAAGCCGCACTACGGCAACATCGTGCTCATCGGGGATCCCGCGGCCATGACACCACTGCTGAACGCGGTGACCCTGTGGCACACCGGCCCGATCAGAAATCTCGTGTTCCTCGCTGACTTCTTCGGCAACTTCTTCCAGTACCACCTGCCGGGAATCCAGGCCTACCACCTCGACGTCGTGCCCGACCCGGGTGTGGTGCCGTGGCTGGGGACCGCGCGCGGACCGGTGAACGCCGGCTGGGGCGAGTTGACGATCCCGGAACTGCTCACCGTGGTCGCGGGCCAGTCGGCATCGGGCACGCTGGCAGCCTGATCACGAATCGGGTTGCCGCGCAGTGTCTTCGGCCGTCGCTTCGGCCGTCGCTTCGGCCGTGGTGATGGCGGCCTGCACGTTGCGGTTGTGCAGCAGTACGTCGTCCATCACCGCGGTGGTCACCGACCGCAGCGCCAGCAGCGGGCGCACCCAGGCCGGTGCGCTGACCCGCGACGCACGCCGCTCGATCCCGTCGAGCAGAGCATCGGCGGCCTCGGTGACGGTCATCTCCTTGGTGAAGACGCGGGGCACGGCCTGTCGGATGGCCGCGGCCGAAGCATCGGCGAACGCATCGGCAGCCAGGTCGGTGTCGATGAACCCCAGATAGGCGATGCCCGCGGTCGCGCCGTGGGAAGCCAGCTCCACCCGCAATGTCCGGGCGAGCTGCTCGACGCCGGCCTTGCTCACGGCGTACGGCGCGGCCAGCACGCCGTTGAAGAACGCGTAGATCGAGCCGACCAGCAGCACGTGCCCGCGACGCTCGAGCACGGCGGGCAGGGCGGCGCGCACCGTGCGCCACTGGCCCAGCAGGTCGACGTCGACGGTGTGCTCGAAAGCATCCGGGGAGATGGTGGCCACGGTGTGCGACGGCGGTGCGACACCCGCGTTCGCGATCACGACGTCGATGCCACCGAACGTGGCCACCGCATCGTCCGCCGCTTGCTGCAGCCGCTCCGCCGAGGTCACGTCCGCCTCGAATGCCGCTGCGCCCGAACCCAACTCATCGGCCAGCTGCTGGAGCGGCGCCAGCCGGCGACCCACGAGTGCCACCCGTGCTCCACGGGCGTGCGCGCGCCGGGCCGTCTCGGCCCCCAATCCCCGGGCGGCGCCGGTGATGAACACGACGCGGCCGGCCAACTCGTAGCGGGGTGTGCGGGTGACGATCCGGGCAGCCGTTCGGCCGGCCAACCGCACGGCGTCGTCGAGAATCACACGACGAACGGTAGCCCGTGGCCGTCGACGCCAAACCACCGTCGACACGACCGGATCTTGAGGGTGTGAAGGCCGATCACCCCCAGCCGTGATCATTTATGGTCATTCGGTGCCAGAAATGGATCGTCGTCACCTGATGTTCATGTTCGGTGTGGGCGCGGCTGCCGTCGCCTTGCCCACCACAGGGCCCACCGGGACCGCCAACGCGCAGCCCCTGCCCGGCGACGTGCCGCCCGTTCCCGCTCCGCCGGGAGCCCCGCCGGCCCCGGCCGCGAATGTCGACCCCGGGCCGGTGTTCCTGTTCCAGGAGGAGTTCAACGGTCCCGCGGGCGCACCGCCCGATCCGGCATGGTGGTTCATCGTCCCCGAGCGCGAGACGATCAAGAACCCCGTCGAGTGGGACAAGCCCTACAACATGGGCCGTTACGTCACCGATCAGGAGCACGTCTTCCAGGACGGCAACGGCAACCTGGTCATCCGCGCCACCCGCGGGCCCGGCACGACCATCCAGGAGAAGTACGCGAGCGCCAAGATCATCGGGAACTGGCGCGGCGGCGTCGGCACGACCTGGGAAGCGCGCATCAAGCTCGACTGCCTCACCGACGGCGCCTGGCCGGCGTTCTGGCTCCTCAACGACAACCCGGTGCGCGGCGGCGAAGTGGACCTCGTCGAGTGGTACGGCAACAACGACTGGCCCTCCGGGACTACGGTGCACGCCCGGTTGGACGGCACGTCGTTCGCCACCGACCGCCATCCGATCGACAACGGCTGGCACACCTGGCGGATGACGTGGCTGCCGACGGGCATGTACTTCTGGAAGGACTACCAGCCCGGGATGGAGCCGTTCTTCACGGTGCCCGCGAACTCGATCGACGACTGGCCCTTCAACGATCCCGGGTACACGCTGGCGCCGGTGTTCAACATCGCCGTCGGCGGCTCCGGCGGGCGCGAACCCGCAGGTGGGACCTATCCGGCGCAGATGCTCATCGACTGGATCCGGGTTTTCTGACCGCGGCGCCGCGGCAGCGGCGTGAGCAGTAGACGATCTGGTCCCACTGCCCGCGCGAGGCCCATTTCTTCCGGTTGTGGAATGGGCGGCCGCACACTGGGCAGATCTTCACCTCGGGTTGTGCGGGCATCCCGCCTTTGTACGTGACGCCTCACTGACGTCGTCGACAAATACCTCCACGACACGGCGGCGGCGGGCTAGGTTCGTGGCCGTGACGTCAAGACACTGGGGTTACTGGTTCTTTGCTGCAGGCGCGGGCGCCTGCATCGCAGTGGGCGCTGGGCACGGGGTGGCCGCCGCCGACTCCGACACCGGCGACAGCGCGCCGACCCGATCCTCGGACCCGGGTCCCACACGGGACACACCGGCCGGCGCGACCGAGAAAATCGAGAAAACCGAGAAGAAGCCCGACCGCACGTTCACCCGTGCCGCCGATCGCAGGGCGGCCCGCGCCGCCGAGGACGATCCGGCGACGGTCCCCGCGTCCACCACTCGCCGGGGTCGCGCGACGCTGCGCGGCGACGCCGCCGACGCCGACGAGTCAGCCAGCACGCGCACCACGCGGCAGCGACTGTTCACGCTGCGGGGCGCCGACGACCGGAGCGTCGCAGACGAACCCCCGGTCGTCGCGCAGGCAGCGCAGGTCGAGGCGGCGAACACCGTCACCGGGGTGCGGACCGGGAAAGCGAAGCTCGACATCCCGGTCGGCGAGAAGGACCTCAAGACCCGGGCGGACTGGTACTTCCCCACTCAGGCCGACGGCTCGGTCGATGCGACCGGCGTCATCTACCTGCAGCACGGCTTCATGGGTCGCAAGTTCTTCTACTCGGCGCTGGCCAAAGACCTGTCGCAGCAGACGAACAGCATCGTCGTGGTGCCCAACATCCCGTCGTTCCCGTCGTTGCGCTGCGGGGGCTGCTGGCTCAACGGCGCGCAGACCCAGCAGGCGGTGGCCGACCTGTTCCTCGGCGACGAGAACGAACTCCTCACGAGCGCGCTCGCTGCCGGGTACACCGGCGATCTGCCCGAGGACTTCGTGCTCACCGGGCACTCGGCCGGCGGCGGTCTGGCTGCCGCCGCGGGCGGCTACTACGAAGCCGATCCCGGCAACGGCGGCAACCTGCGCGGCGTTGTGATGTTCGACGGGTTCGCCTTCACCAACGTCGTCCCCGAGGCGCTGACCCGCCTCGGCGACGTCCCGGTCTATCAGATCGCGGCGCCACCGCAGGCCGGCAACCTCTTCGGCGCCACCACCAAGGAACTCGTCGCCGCGCGGCCCGGGCAGTTCGTCGGGGTGACGCTGGCCGGCGGGTCGCACGTCGACTCGTTGCTGGGCGCCAATCCGGTGATCGATCTGTTGGCGCAGCTGGTCACCCGGTTCTCGGCGCCCGGCAACACCGCGGCGGTGTACACCCTGGCGTCCGGGTGGATCAACGACCTGTACCGGGGCCTCGGTCCGGCCGACGGCAGCGGCATCTACGGAGCGCCAGACCAGTACATCGTGCTCGGCGACACCTCGGCCGTCGTGTTGGCACCTCCGCCCGTCGTCGACGTGAACTCCTACCTCGGCACCTGGTACGAGGTGGGCAGCGTCAAGCAGTTCTTCTCGATCGGTCTGGTGAACACCAAGGCGGTCTACGGTCTCGACTCGGACGGTTCGATCAGCGTCGCGAACTCGGGAAACTACTTCTTCGACAACGGCCCGGAGTCGACCATCCGGGGCACCGCGCTGCCCGTCGACTCCAACAACAGCAAGCTGAAGGTCACGTTCTTCGGCAAGCCGAACGCCAACCCACCGGGCAACTACTGGATCGTCGACCTGGACCCGGACTACCAGTGGGCCATCGTCAGCGATCCGACGGGCCTGTCGGGTTTCCTGCTCAGCCGCACACCCGTCGTGTCCGACGAGTTCTATCGCGAACTGCTGGCCCGCGCCTCGGTGTACGGGGTCAAGGCCCGCATCACGCCGACGCGTCAGCCAGGAGCCGTCACAACCGCCCTCTGAGGATGCCGCGCCAGTAAGTCTGGGGAAGCGCGTAGCGGTCGAACACCCACGCCGAGCGCCGGGGTTTCGTCGAATCGAGGAACGACGGCAGTGACGAAGAGAGCCGGCCGCGGCGATCGAACTCGCCGGCGATCAGGCGGTGCCGGTCGGTGGTGATGGGCGCGACGGTGTACCCGTCGTACTCCTTCAACTCGGCTCCCTCGCGGGCAGCGCGCACGTTGTGCACGAGGATCGCGATCTGCTTTCGCAGCGCCCCGCCGGAAGGGTCGGTGTCGATGGCGGCGCCATCACCGGCCGCCCAGATGTTGGGGTGCGTGCGGTGCTGCAGTGTGGTCGGGTCGATGTCGACGAGACCGTGGGGCTGCTGCCCCGTCAGCCCCGACGTCTCCACCCACCGCGGAGCCCGGAACGGCGGGACCAGATGCAGGAAGTCGTAGTGCAGTAGCTCCCCACCCCGGACGGTGATCGACTGTGCCTCCGGTTTCAGCTCGCACACCGCGGTGTCGTAGAGGACGCGAACCCCGAAGTCCGCCAACCGTTTTGTCAGCCGGGCGTCGATCTGGGGCACACCCAGCAGGTGGGGCCGGTCGATCACCAGGGTGATCTCCACCCCCGGCAGACGCCCGGTGTCGCGCCAGTGCGCGGCCGCCAGGAACAGCGGCTTGATCGTGGTTCCGGTGCAGCTGACCGGGGCACGCGGCACGGTGAACACCGCGCTGCCGCCCGCCGGCATGGCGTCGATGCGCGACCACGTCTTCTCCGCGCGGTCGAGGTAGTTGCTGGCGACGGCCGGGGTCTCCAGAGCCGCGGCGACGCCTGGTAATTCGTCGTCATCGGGTACCAACCCGGTTCCGATCACCAGGTCCCGGTACCGCAGCCGCCGGCCTGTGGCGCACTCGACCGTCGAGTCCGCCGGGTCGACGGATACCGCGGCGTCGCGAATCCAGGTGCACCGCGACGGCGTCACCGAGCGCTGGGTCCGCTCCGCCGAGCGCAGAGAGGCCTGTCCGCCCCCGACGTAGGACAGCAGGGGCCGATAGGTGTGCACGGTCTGCGGCTCGACGACAGCGATACGCTCAAACCCCTTGCGCAGCAAGCGCGCCGCTGCGCTGATGCCGGAGTTGCCGCCCCCGACGACGACGACATCGAACCTCTGCTCGGTGTCTCGCTCCACCGCACCGTCGTACCCCGGTTCCAGCGGGGGAAACCCGGGTATGTCTGGGCGCATGGCCGACATCATCGATCTCATCTACGCCGATCACGACTGGCTACGCCGCCAGTTCTTCCGCCTGGACGACGCGCGCTCGCCCGAGGAACTGGCCGCGATCTGGGATTCCCTCGGTACCCGGCTGGACGCGCACGCCGACGCCGAGGAAACGGTGTTCTACCCGGCTCTGCTGGCCCACGGCGGACGGGACGATCCGGGCAACCCTGAGGGGGATCCCGAAGACGAGACCGAGGACGCGATCACCGATCACAACGCGATCCGCGAGGCGGTGCGGAGATCCCGGGAACACCAGCCGGGTAGCGACGAGTGGTTCGAAGCGGTGAACGCTGCCCGTAAGGAGAACGGCTCCCATCTCGACGAAGAGGAGCGTGAGGCGATGCCCGACTTCATCAAGAGCGCGACCCTCGAGCTGCGGAACGAACTCGGTATGAAGTGGCTGCAGTTCTACGCCGAACGCCAATCCATCACCGGCGTCGACACTGAAGACAAGGACGCCGACCGCTACATCCAGGAGCACACGCCGTGATCTCTGGGTTTGACAAATCGACGGTCGGGTAGAGGTGTCGGCATGCTGCAAAAACCTGTGATCGCTGCGTGTGCCGCCGCTGCCGCACTCGCGTTCGCCCCGCTCGCTTCCGCCGGTGGTCCGGCCGGCTGCGTCGACACCTACGGCACGGGCTGCGCCGCGCCGTAGGTGTCGACGCAGCCGGCCGGACCACCGGCGGAAGCGAGC
>NZ_QJUA01000074.1 GCF_003254575.1 Mycobacterium kyogaense
GTCCAGCGAGGCGGACATGTTCTTGACCACGGCCGCGGCGGCGCCGCGAAGGCCACGCCGGCAGAGAAGGCTCCCGAGAAGCCCGCCGCGAAGGCTCCCGAGAAGAAGACCCAGGCAGCGAAGACGGACGTGAAGACGCCAGAGAAAGCCCCCGAGAAGAAGGCCCCCGAGAAGAGCGCCCCGAACTCCGACGGCGGCGACGAGACGCAGGTGCTGCGCGGCGCCGCCGCGGCCGTGGTCAAGAACATGTCCGCCTCGCTGGACGTGCCGACCGCCACCAGCGTGCGGGCCATTCCGGCCAAGGCGATGATCGACAACCGGATCGTCATCAACAACCACCTCAAGCGCACCCGCGGCGGCAAGATCTCCTTCACCCACCTGCTCGGCTACGCAATCGTGCAGGCGGTCAAGAAGTTCCCGAACATGAACCGGCACTTCGCCGAGGTCGACGGCAAGCCCAACGCCATCACCCCCGCGCACACGAACCTCGGCCTGGCCATCGACCTGCAGGGTAAGAACGGAAACCGCCAGCTCGTCGTCGCGTCGATCAAGAACTGCGAGACCATGCGGTTCGGGCAGTTCATCGCCGCTTACGAGGACATCGTCCGGCGCGCCCGCGACGGGAAGCTGACCGCCGAAGACTTTGCGGGCGTGACCATTTCGCTGACCAACCCCGGCACCATCGGCACCGTGCACTCGGTGCCGCGCCTGATGCAGGGCCAGGGCGCGATCATCGGCGCCGGCGCGATGGAGTACCCCGCGGAATTCCAGGGCGCCAGCGAAGAGCGCATCAACGAGGTCGGCATCGGCAAGTTGATGACGCTCACCTCCACCTATGACCACCGCATCATCCAGGGCGCGGAGTCGGGCGACTTCCTGCGCACCATCCACCAACTGCTGCTCGACGACGAGTTCTACGACGAGATCTTCCGCGAGCTCGGCATTCCGTACGAGCCGGTGCGCTGGCGCATCGACAATCCAGACTCGATCGAGGACAAGAACGCTCGTGTCATCGAGCTGATCGCGGCCTACCGCAACCGCGGTCACCTGATGGCCGACATCGACCCGCTGCGGCTGGACAACACCCGCTTCCGCAGCCACCCCGATCTCGACGTCAACACTCACGGCCTGACCCTGTGGGACCTCGACCGAGAGTTCAAGGTCAACGGGTTCGCCGGCAAGACGCACAAGAAGCTGCGCGACATCCTCGGTCTGCTCCGTGATGCGTACTGCCGCCACGTCGGCGTGGAGTACACCCACATCCTCGAGCCCGAGCAGCAGCAGTGGCTGCAGGAGCGCATCGAGGTCAAGCACGAGAAGCCCACGGTCGCCGAGCAGAAGTACATTCTGTCGAAGCTCAATGCGGCCGAGGCTTTCGAGACCTTCCTGCAGACCAAATACGTTGGCCAAAAGCGCTTTTCGCTGGAGGGCGCGGAGACCGTCATCCCGATGATGGACGCTGCGATCGATCAGGCCGCCGAGCACGGGTTGCACGAGGTCGTCATCGGCATGCCGCACCGCGGCCGGCTCAACGTGCTGGCCAACATCGTCGGCAAGCCCTACAGCCAGATCTTCACCGAGTTCGAGGGCAACCTGAACCCGTCGCAGGCGCACGGTTCCGGCGACGTGAAGTACCACCTCGGCGCCTCGGGCACCTACCTGCAGATGTTCGGCGACAACGACATCGCGGTGTCCCTGGTCGCCAACCCCAGCCACCTCGAGGCGGTCGACCCGGTACTCGAAGGCATCGTCCGCGCCAAGCAGGACATGCTGGACACGGGCGAAGAGACCAACGGCAGCAACGACTTCACCGTCGTGCCGATGATGCTGCACGGCGACGCCGCATTCGCCGGGCAGGGCGTGGTGGCCGAGACGCTGAACCTGGCGCTGCTGCGCGGGTACCGCACCGGCGGCACGATCCACATCATCGTCAACAACCAGATCGGCTTCACGACATCGCCGTACGACTCCCGCTCATCGGAGTACTGCACCGACGTGGCGAAGATGATCGGCGCGCCCATCTTCCACGTCAACGGCGACGATCCCGAAGCCGCGGTGTGGGTGGCCAAGTTGGCCATGGACTTCCGCCAGAAGTTCAAGAAGGACGTCGTCATCGACATGCTGTGCTACCGCCGCCGCGGGCACAACGAGGGCGACGACCCGTCGATGACGCAGCCCAACATGTACGACGTCATCGACACCAAGCGCGGGGTCCGCAAGACCTACACCGAAGCGCTGATCGGCCGCGGCGACATCTCGATGAAAGAGGCCGAGGACGCGCTGCGCGACTACCAGGGCCAGCTCGAACGGGTCTTCAACGAGGTCCGAGAACTCGAGAAGCACGCCGTGGAACCCAGCCACTCCGTGGAATCCGACCAAATGGTGCCCGCGGGCATGACCACCGCGGTGGACAAGTCGCTGCTGGCCCGCATCGGTGACGCACATCTGGCGTTCGGCGAGGACTTCAACGTGCACCCCCGCGTCAAGCCGGTGCTGGAGAAGCGCCGCGAGATGGCCTATGAGGGCAAGGTGGACTGGGCGTTCGCGGAACTGCTCGCGCTCGGCACGTTCCTCGCCGAGGGCAAGACGATCCGGCTGACGGGTCAGGACACCCGGCGCGGCACCTTCACCCAGCGCCACTCGGTGATCATCGACCGCAAGACCGGCAAGGAGTTCACCCCGCTGGACCTGCTGACCGTCGACTCCGACGGCAACCCGACCGGCGGCCGGTTCATGGTCTACGACTCGGCGCTCTCGGAGTACGCCGCCGTCGGCTTCGAGTACGGCTACTCGGTGGGCAACCCCGGCGCTCTGGTGCTGTGGGAGGCGCAGTTCGGCGACTTCGTCAACGGCGCACAGTCGATCATCGACGAGTTCATCAGCTCCGGCGAAGCCAAGTGGGGGCAGCTCTCCGACGTCGTGCTGCTGCTGCCGCACGGGCACGAGGGTCAGGGCCCCGACCACACCTCTGCCCGCATCGAGCGGTTCCTGCTGCTGTGGGCCGAGGGCTCGATGACCATCGCGATGCCGTCGACGCCCGCGAACTACTTCCATCTGCTGCGTCGTCACGGCCTCGACGGCATCCAGCGCCCGTTGATCGTTGCGACACCGAAGTCGATGCTGCGCAACAAGGCTGCCGTGAGCGACCTGAAGGACTTCACCGAGCAAAAGTTCCGTTCGGTGCTCGAGGAGCCCACCTACGACGAAGGCGACGGCGACCGGTCGAAGGTCACGCGCATCCTGCTGACCAGCGGCAAGCTGTACTACGAGCTCGCTGCCCGCAAGACCAAGGACAAGCGCGAGGACGTCGCGATCGTGCGCGTCGAGCAGTTGGCGCCGCTGCCCAGACGCCGGTTGGCCGAGACGCTGGACCGCTACCCGAACGCCAAGGAGAAGTTCTGGGTGCAGGAGGAGCCGGCCAACCAGGGTGCGTGGCCGACGATGGGCCTGACGTTGCCCGAGCTGCTGCCCGACCACCTGGCCGGGATCAAGCGGATCTCGCGGCGAGCGATGTCGGCTCCGTCCTCGGGCTCGTCGAAGGTGCACGCGGTCGAGCAGCAGGAGATCATCGACGAGGCGTTCGGCTAGTTTCGGCGAGCGCTGGGGGCACCTCCCGCTTGCGGGGGAGGGTTTGTACGTCGACGCGCCGCGAACCGCGTGCATCTGCGCGCGCTCGCGGCGCGTTGAGCTTTATCGGATGAACGAGAACGGCACCCCGTCGGTGAGTGCACTGACGGCGCGCGGGCACATGAGCTGAATCGTCAGGCCGGTGAACATCGTCGCCGGCCCCAGCGGGCGGCCCAGCTCGTCGGCGACCTTGGCCGCGACGTTCGCCATGTTCTGACCGGGCTCAGAGAGCATCGGGCACACCTGCTCGCCCACGCGGACCGCGGTGGCCGGGTCGATATCGCCCAGTCGGTAGTGATCCAGCGCCGACAGGAACACGTCGACGCCGGGATCTGCCTGGGCTGGTGCGGCGGCCACGGTGGCGGTGGCCGGCGCGGCGATGGCGAGGGCAGCGCCCAGGACAGCGAACGAAAGACGAGGCTTCACGCTCTGATTGTCGCAGCGGACGCCGCGGGTATTACGCCTCAGCGCTACGAAGGTGGTCACAGGCGGCGGGCGCGCGGAAGACAAGGCGCCCGCTGGTCCCCCAGCTATGCGGAACCGCGGGTACCGCTAAGGTGATCTGCAATTGCACGCCAGGCACGCGATGGGAGTGGATATGCAGGGCTTCGCCGGAAAGGTGGCCGTCGTGACCGGCGCCGGCTCAGGCATCGGTCAGGCGCTGGCCATCGAGCTGGGCCGTTCCGGCGCCAGCGTGGCGATCAGCGACGTCGACACCGAGGGCCTGGCCGCCACCGAGGAACGCCTCAAGGCCATCGGCGCACCGGTGAAGACCGACCGCCTCAACGTCACCGAGCGCGAGAACTTCCTGCTCTACGCCGACAGCGTCGCCGAGCACTTCGGCAAGGTCAACCAGATCTACAACAACGCCGGCATCGCGTTCACCGGCGACATCGAGATCAGCCAGTTCAAAGACATGGAACGGGTGATGGATGTCGACTACTGGGGCGTCGTCAACGGCACCAAGGCTTTCCTGCCGCACCTGATCGCCTCCGGCGACGGGCATGTCGTCAACGTCTCGAGTGTGTTCGGACTGTTCTCCGTGCCCGGCCAAGCGGCCTACAACGCGGCGAAGTTCGCGGTGCGCGGCTTCACCGAGGCCTTGCGGCAGGAGATGGCGCTGGCAGGCCACCCGGTGAAGGTCAGCTGCGTGCATCCCGGCGGTATCAAGACCGCGATCGCCCGCAACGCCACCGCCGCCGAAGGCCTCGACGCCGAACAACTGGCCAAGACCTTCGACAAGAAGCTCGCCAACACGACCCCTGAGCGGGCCGCGCAGATCATCCTCGACGGCGTGCGAAAGAACAAGGCGCGCATCCTCGTGGGCAACGACGCGCGCATGTTCGAATACGTCATCCGGTTCGTCGGAGCGGGCTACCAAGGTCTGTTCCCGCGCGTGGTGTCGCGGCTGACGAAGTAGCCAGCCGGGAACCGCGGATGGCCCACACGACGATGAGTAGGGCGAGCGCGGTCAATGGATAGCCCATCGCGATGCGGGCGACGGCCAGCCAGGCCACCGACTGCTCGCCGTACAGCCAGAGCTGCACGACGAAGCGGGCCGTGAACACGGCGGTCAGAGCGGCCGTGGCGATGTCGTACCGCAGGCGTGCGCTCCGACGGGTGCGCCATTCCTGTCCGCTGCCCGTGAGGGCACTCCAGACCACACCCACCAAGGGTCTCCGAACGATGATCGAGACCGAGAACACCACGGCGAGAATCGCGCTCGCCCAGATACCGACCACGAAGTAGTCGCGCGCGTCGCCGGTCCAGAAAGCGATGACAGCACCGATCGCCACCCCGAACAGACCGGAGAACGCGGGGGCGAGCGGCTCACGCCGTGCCAGCCGCAGTCCCGCGACTCCCGCGGCCGCGCCCACCCCGAGCACGACCGCGATGTGAAGCGGCGCCGCGGCATCGACCGCGGCGAACACAACGGTGGGCAGACTCGCGTAGAGCATCCCCGACCAACCGCCCATGCGGGCCAGCAGGGTCGGCGTCACATCGGATTCCCGGGCACTCACGCCCGGCCACCCAGGTGCTTGGCCAAGAAGTCGGCGATCTCGGAATACATCTCGATCGTGCTCTCCGGGTTGACGGCGCCATGCCCCTCGGTGGACTGGAGCAGGTAGTCGACGTCGACGCCGCGTGCGCGCAGCGCGTCGACCAAGTTGTCGGACTCTGCCTGGACTACGCGAACATCGTTGGCGCCCTGGATCACCAGCAGCGGCGTGCGCACGTGATCCACCCGGGTGATCGGCGAGCGCGCCATCATGTCGGCGAGCTGCGCGGGATCGTCGGGGTCCCCCACGTAGGCGTGCCAGTTGTTGACCAAGTGCGGACGGGCGATGGGTGGCAGGGTCCGCATGAAGTTCGCGAGGTCGGAGATGCCGACGTAATCGATGGCTGCGGCGAAAACATCGGGTGTGAAGGTGATTCCGACGAGCGCGGCATAGCCGCCATAGGAGCCGCCGAAGATGGCGACACGCGTCGGGTCGGCGTACCCCTGCTCGACGGCCCAGGTCACCCCGTCGACCAGATCGTCGTGCATCTTGCCGGCGAACTCACCGACCGCGGCCTTCAGGAACGCCTTGCCGTATCCCGTCGATCCGCGAAAATTGAGCTGCAGCACTGCATATCCGCGATTGGCCAGCAGCTGCACGCCGGCGTCGAAGCCCCAGGAGTCCCGATACCAGGGCCCACCGTGGACTGCCAGCACCAGCGGCAGCTGTCGCGGCTCGACACCGACGGGCACGGTCAGGTAGCCGTGAAGTTCCAGACCGTCGCGGGCAGTGAGGGAGACCGGCTGCATCGGGGCTAGCGTCGCCGGGTCCAGGTGAGGCAGCGGACGAAACAGCAGCCTGCTCTGACCCGTGCGGTGGTCGTACAAATAGGTGGCGCCCGGGTCGCGGTCGTGATTGAAGCCGACGACCCAGCGCTGGCCGTCCTCGTCCGACGACAGGCGTCCGAGGTCGCCGTCGGAGAGCTTCTCCAGATTGGCGAGGACGTCGGCGAAATGCGGATCGAGCGCCCGAATCAGCTGGCGCTCAGCGTAATACCGCACGGCCAGCAGCTCGCCGGTACGCTGATCGCAGATGAGCGGCCCCGGCAGGATCGGACTGACCGCCGCCCGCGGATCGAGGTCGTACTCGGGGTGGCTGTCGACCTCGGTCTCCGCTCCGGTCGCGAGATCGATGCGGACGAGGCGCGTGCGGTCGGTGTCGCGATTGGAACCCATCCACACACCAGCACCGTCGGGCGTGATGGCCATCGGGTGGATGCCGACGGGATAGTCGCTGCCGTCAAAGGTCGCGATGCGCCGCAGGGCGCTCCCATCCCACCGCGACAGTTCCAGTGCGCCCGCGGAAGTCAAAGAGGTGGCGAGCAGGTCGCCGCGGTCGTTGCCCAGCCAGCCATTCACGTGCCCCGGGTTCTCGGCGAGCAGGGTGAGTTGTCCGGTGGCGATGTCGAGCTCGTAGGCGTCGAGCAGCGTGGCGTCGCGGTTGTTCAGCATGACCGTCGTCGCGCCGCCCTTGACCTCACGGATCGGAAGAGCCATCACGCCCGGGAACGGTGTCAGGTCGACGGAGGGCGAGTCAGGGTGGTCGAGATCGACCCGGTGAATGTGCCAGTTCTCGTCACCGTCGTTGTCCTGCAGATAGATCAGCCAGCGGGGATCGTCGGTCCACTCGTAGTGCAGGACGCTGCGATTGTCATCGGCGGTGACGCACCGCGGGCTCGCGGAGTCCGAGTCGAGATCTTCGATCCAGACGTTCAGCCGGTTCTTCCATGGCGCAAGGAATGCGATTCTGGTGCCGTCGGGTGAGATCGACGCGGCAGCGCGGGTGGGCGGGCTCAACAGGTCGGCGACGGGGATCAGATCGGGCAGGGGCATTGCTTCTCCTCCTGGTTGTGGGCGCACGGGGTCGCCCCGTCGAGATGACGCTCACTCGACGGATGGATGATGGTGAGGCAGAACGGTTGTGGATCTGACGGATCAGTGCGGCACGGGTCCACCCAGCTGGCCGTTGGTGGCATCTCTGATCGCACGGTCGATCATCGCCAGGGCTTGCTGCTGGGTGATCTTCTCCTTCTCGACGATGGCCCGGTAGCCGACGTCCTCGTCGATGACGCGAAAGGCCGCGGTGACTGCCGCAGCGAAGAGCCGGGCGGTCAGGTCGTTGTCGGCCAGGCCGAGGCGATGGGCGATGATCGGGGCGAAGGCGCGCTCCATCTCGTCGTGAACCATCAGGTGCGCCGTTCGTAACGCCGGTTCGGTGAGCGACAGGGTGGTGATCCGCAGAGCGCTGATCTCGTCAGCGATGGCCTCTGGACTCAGGGGGTTCTCCGCATAGTTGACCGCCATGTGGTCGGCGAGCGACAGTTCGGGCGGCCAGCGGCGGGCCAGGTCGAGGAAGCGCCGCGCGGACAACGCCAGCACAGGCTCGACACAACTCTCCTTGGTGCGGAAGTACCGCCAGATCGTCCGCGTCGAAAGCCCTGCGGCAGCGGCGATGTCGTCACCACTGGTGGCCGATACTCCGCGTTCCCAGAACAGGGCGCACGCATGCCGAGACACCTCGAGCCGGGCTCGAGCCTGCCTGTCATCACCCGCCTCTTCCAGGATCGAGGTGGTCACCATCACTAGCCCCTGTCACTTAGTGTCACCACCGAGTGTGTCACTAAGTGACAGGGCGGTCAAGGTGCGCGCTCAGTCAGCGCGAGCGCACGCTGTGCGCCAGGAATTACGGCGTGTTGCTGTACAGACCCGCGCGCTCGCCGAACCAGGGCCTAGTTGCTGGTGCCGAGCGGGTGCGCCTCGAGCCACTGCGCGGCCACCTGACCCGGCTCGGCACCCTCGGCGATCTCGCGCCGCATGTCGGCCAGCGAGCCGGTGTCCAGCACGCCCGCGATCTCGTTGAGCGCCAACACCTGTGACTCGCTCAGCACGTTGCGGCGGTACAGCGGCACCAGGTTCTCCGCCCGGATCAGCGAGGTCTTGTCCGACTGCACCACCACCTCCGACGGCACGCCAGCGGCGGCGGTCGACGTCCACGCAGCATCCACCCGCCCTGACCGAAGCGCGGCGAACATCGTTGCCGCATCGTCGAATTGACGCACCGTGGGCAGCGCGCACGTGCCGATCGAGGTCGGCCAGGTGGTGCCGCTGACCGCGCCGACCGCGATGGCCGGGCAGCGGCGGGCCAGCGTCGCGGTGTCGGCTCCGAGCTTCTGCGACTCCGCGGCGGTCATGGCCAAGGCGGGCTTGTCCTCCGCCGCGGTCGTGTAGTCACCGGCCGCCACCCCCTCGGGCAGCGCGGAGAGCAGCGACCGGTACACCTGCACGTCCGAGCGAGCCGGCGCGTCGGGATCGAACCGCGCGAGGAGCCGGCCCGTCCACCCCGGCACCACCGTGGCCTCGCCGGAATCCAGCCCGGCCAGCGGATCGTCGACGACCCGGACTTGCGCGGCGCTGCCGTAGAAGCCGAGCGCCGAGGCGTAGAGGTGCGCGACGAGCTCGGCCTCGGGTCCCGCGGTGGTCGCCACCGGAATGGGCGGCGGCGCTTGCCGTCCCGCGCAGCCGGCGACGCACCACACCATGGTCAGTGCGGCGACCAACCGCCTCCAGCGCAGCAGACTCAGTCCTCGGATGCGGCGGCGACCGCCGCCGCGACAGCCGGACCGACCCGCGGATCCAGCGCGCTCGGCACGATGTGGTCGACGGCCAGGTCGTCCCCGACGACCGAGAAGATGGCCTGGGCCGCGGCCATCTTCATCTTCTCGGTGATGCGGCGAGCGCCCGCGTCGAGCGCGCCGCGGAACACACCGGGGAACGCCAGCACGTTGTTGATCTGGTTCGGGAAGTCGCTGCGCCCGGTCGCCACCACGGCGGCGTACTTGCGCGCCACGTCGGGGTGGATCTCCGGGTCCGGGTTGGACATCGCGAACACGATGCCGCCGGGTGCCATCGTGGCGATCAGTTCCTCGGGCACCAGCCCTGCAGAGACGCCCATGAACACGTCGGCGCCGGCCAGCGCCTCTGCCATCCCGCCGCTCAAGCCCCGCGGATTCGTCCGGGTGGCGAGGTCGGCCTTGAACGGGTTGAGGTCGTCCCGGCCGGTGGCGACGATGCCTTTGCTGTCGAGCACCGTGATGTCGGTGATGCCGCTGGCCAGCAGGATGTTCGCGCAGGCGATGCCCGCGGCCCCGGCTCCGGAGATCACGACCTTCAACGTGTGCATGTCGCGGTCGAGCACCTTCGCCGCACCGTACAGGGCGGCGAGCACGACGATCGCCGTGCCGTGCTGGTCGTCGTGCATCACAGGACAGTCCAGCGCCTCGATCACCCGCTGCTCGATCTCGAAACAGCGCGGCGCCGAGATGTCCTCCAAGTTCACCGCGCCGAACGTGGGCCGCAGTCGGATCAGTGTCTCGACGATCTCGTCGGGGTCCTTGGTGGCGAGAACAATCGGGATCGAGTCCAGCCCGCCGAAGGCCTTGAACAGCGCGCTCTTGCCCTCCATCACCGGCAGCGAGGCCGCCGGGCCGATGTCGCCGAGCCCGAGGACGGCGCTCCCGTCACTGACCACGGCGACCAGGCGGTTGGCCCAGGTGTAGCGGGCCGCCAGCGTCACATCGGTGGCGATCGCGCGGCTCACCTGCGCCACACCCGGCGTGTAGGCGATCGACAGGGCGCGCTGGGTGTCCAGCGGCGAACTCAGCGCCACCGAGAGCTTGCCGCCCTCGTGCGCCTCGAAGATCTCGGCGTCGTCGACCACCACCTGCGGGGTGCGTGTCGCGACGTCATGTTCTGGGGAAACCGCACTGTCCGCCACGGGCGTCAGGGTAACCGACACCGGGGCCCTCACAGGAGCAGGTTGGATATCGGTGAGCAGAACGCGCGCAGATTCGGACAGGTTCGGCGCGTACCATCCGTCTAGCCGAGCCAGGCGGGTGTCGAAGGGAGGTCGGCCGATGCCGTCGTTTCGCGCGCTACCACCGTCGCTGATGCGCCAGGGCGGCCGCCCCCGCCCCGACCATCCCGACGCACGCAGCATCCACGTCCCCGTCGCGCGGGCGATGGTCGACTGCGGCGTCTACTGCGAGGGAAATCGCCTGCCCGGCAAATACACTCACGCCGCAGCGCTGAACAAGGTGCACGAGATCGAAGCCGAAGGCCGGTCCGCGTTCGTGTGGATCGGACTGCACGAACCCGACGAACACCAGATGCAGGCCGTGGCGGATGTCTTCGGTTTGCACGAACTCGCCGTCGAAGACGCCGTGCACGCCCATCAGCGGCCGAAACTCGAGCGGTACGACGACACCTTGTTCCTGGTCCTCAAGACCGTGAAATACGTCGACCACGAGTCGGTCGCCAACGCGCGCGAGATCGTCGAGACCGGCGAGGTGATGATCTTCGTCGGGCCGGACTTCGTCGTGACGGTGCGCCACGGCGAGCACGGCGGCCTGGCCGGGGTGCGTAAACGCCTCGAGGCGTCACCGGCGTCGCTGAAGCTCGGCCCGTACTCGGTGATGCACGCGATCGCCGACAGCGTGGTCGACCACTACCTCGACGTCACCGACCTGATCGAAACCGACATCGATGCGATGGAGGAGGACATCTTCTCCCCGCGGCCGCTGACCGACATCGAATCCATCTACCTACTCAAGCGGGAAGTGGTCGAGTTGCGGCGGGCCGTCAGTCCATTGGCCACCGACCTGGAACGCATCGGCACCAACCACGACGATCTGATCAACGTCGAGATCCGTCGCTACATGCGCGACGTGCTCGACCACACCATCAAGGCCGCGGACCGGATCGCCAGCTTCGACGAACTGCTCAGCTCTCTGGTGCAAGCCGCACTGGGCAAGGTCGCGATGCAGCAGAACGTCGACATGCGCAAGATCTCGGCGTGGGTCGCCATCGCCGCGGTGCCCACCGCGTTGGCAGGCATCTACGGCATGAACTTCGACCACATGCCCGAATTGCATTGGGTGTGGGGCTATCCCGCGGTGCTGCTGCTGATGTTGACGGTGTGCCTGGGATTGCATCGCACCTTCCGGCGCAACAACTGGCTCTAGACGTCAGGCCGGGCTGGCCGCGCGGCGGCGCGGATCGGTCACGTCCACCCCGTCCTGCTCCCACGCCTCCCGCATCGCGCCGGCACCCTTGAGCCGCACCCATGCGGCCTCGGTCGGCGAGATCGGAACCGCACCGAGAATCGCCACCGGCGACGCCGGCTCGGGCAGCTCGACGTCGTCGAGGTCGCTGTGTCCCAACAGGAATGCCGTGAACGGCGCGCCGTCCCACAGCGGCGTCTCCAAGTCGATCAACGCGTCGGGCTCCAAGATCAGCCCCTCGACCGCAGGTGCGGCGGCCACCACCGCGACCGAGCGCGCCAGTCCCGTGGGAGCCGGGCCGCGCAGCGCCACCGCCACTTCGGCGCGCGGCCCGCGGAGCGGATCGGCCATCATCTCGGCGGGATCCACCATCGGCTGCGACGAGCACCCCAGTGACACGTAGTGGGCAGCGCTGTTCGGGCCGTCACCGTCGAAGCGCAACACGACGATCCGGTCGGCGCCCAAGAAGGTCACCGAGGCCTCCGCGGGGTCACCGGAATTCCGGAAATGCTCGAGCACCCGCGCGCGAACCGCCGCGGTGACGTCGACCACGGTCAGATCTTCAGGCGGGCCAGAAGATCTCGGCCCTGCTCGGCACCCTGCGGGTCACACAGCACGTCATAGCGGCCGGCCACCAACTGCATCGTGGAGCTGAAGTCGCGCGTGCCCCGCGCCATCGCGTACGGCACCGCGGAGGTGATCAGGCCGAAGAACACACCGGCGATCAGACCCGTGATCAGCGAACCCCACGGGCTCGGGCTGAAGAACCCGAGGATCAGGCCGATGAACAGACCCAGCCAGGCGCCGCTGATCACACCGCCGCCGAGGACCTTGGGCCAGGACAACCGGCCGGTGACCCGCTCGACCTGCATCAGGTCCACCCCGACGATCGTGACCTGCTCGACCGGGAACTGCTGATCGGACAGATAGTCCACGGCGCGCTGGGCTTCGGCATAGGTCGGATACGAACCGATCGGCCACCCCTTGGGCGGGGTGGGCAGGCCGACCGGGCGGCCACGGCCCGCAGGCCGGGCGCCCGGGGTCTGGCCTGACTGAAACGGGCTGGTCATGTCCTTGCACTCCTCCGGTCTGGAAGTTCGATCAGGTATACCTCGTCGCTCGATCAACGCACCGGAGTGGGCAAAGGTGCCCGGCTCCGACGGTCCCGACCGCCGGTATCCACTTAGGCTAGGTTGATTCCCATGACAAGTCAGGACGACGACGCACGCCGAATCGACCGTTCCGACTCAGCCGGGTCGGAGCCCACCTCGGAGGGTTACGAGGCGCCGCCGATCGAGCAGTCAGGCACCCCGACGGACTACCAGTCGGGAACTCCGACGGGCCATGAGTCCGGCGCCCCGAGCGACTACCCGCCGGCCTACAACCCGCCGCCCCCGCCGTCGTAC
>NZ_QJUA01000075.1 GCF_003254575.1 Mycobacterium kyogaense
TCGACACCGTGCTCGGGCAGGGCGGGGTGGGGCTGTCACTGGGACAGCGCCAGCGGCTGGGGCTGGCGCGCGTGCTGGGCTCAGAGGCGTCGGTGCTGCTGCTCGACGAACCGACCGCCCATCTCGACGGGGCCACCGAAAGCGCGGTGCTCGCCGCGATCCGGGGACGGGCCGACGGCGGTGCGACCGTCATCGTGGTCGGGCACCGCGACGCGGTGCTCGCCATCGCCGACACCGTCGTCGACATGGGGGTGCCCGCGCATGTGGGTGTATGAGCTGCTGCGGCCGCGACTGTCGCGGCTGCTGCTGGCGATCTCGTTCGGTGTGGCATCGCTCGGCAGCGCGCTCGCGTTGGCCGGGGTGTCCGCGTGGCTGATCACCCGCGCCTGGCAGATGCCCCCCGTGCTCGACCTGACGATCGCCGTCGTCGCCGTGCGCGCGTTCGGCATCTCCCGCGGGGTGTTCGGGTACTGCGAGCGGCTGGCCTCCCACGACACCGCGTTACGGGCCGCCGGCTCGGCCCGAGAACGCCTCTTCGCCCGGTTGGCCGCCGCCCCGGCCGACGACGTGAGCCTTAGGCACCGTGGCGATCTGGTCGCCCGTGTCGGGGCCGGCGTCGACGACGTGGCCGACGTGCTGGTGCGTGCTGTCGTGCCGATGTGCGTGGCAGGCGTCCTCGGGATCGCCGCCGTCGTGACGGTCGGGGTGATCTCCCCGGTCACCGCCGCCGTCCTCACCGCGAGCCTTCTCCTCGCCGGGATGGCCGCTCCCGCCGTCGCCGCGCGCGCCGCCCGCCGCGCTGAAGACACTGCGGCACAGCATCATTCAGAGCGTGACACGGCCGCCCTGCTGGCACTCGACCATGCGGCTGAACTGCGGGTGGCCGGCCGTCTCCCCGGCGTCCTCGCTCACGCCGCAGAGCAGCAGCGCCGCTGGGGACGCGCGATCGACCGCGCGGCCGCACCGGGAGCCGTCGCCGCGGCCGCCCCCGCCGCTGCCACCGGCATCAGCGTGCTCGGCGCACTGCTCGCCGGGATCACCCTGGCCGACAGCGCGGCACCGACGACGCTGGCCGTCCTGATGCTGCTCCCGCTGTCGGCCTTCGAGGCAAGCGCAGCCCTGCCTGCCGCCGCGGTCGCGCTGACCAGGGCGCGCGTCGCCGCCCGCCGCCTCAGGGAACTCACCGAACCGGACGCCGCCGCACGCCGCCGCCCCGACGTCGCTCCCCTGCACCTCGCGCGCGGAGACCGGGTGGCCGTGGTGGGACCGAGCGGCTGCGGCAAGACGACCCTGCTGATGCATACCGCCGGCACGTTCTTCGCCGAGGACGCCCACCTGTTCGCCACGACGGTGCGCGACAACCTGCTGGTGGCCCGCGGCGACGCGAGCGACGAGGAGCTGACCGATGCGCTCGCCCGCGTCGGATTGGGCCACTGGCTCGCCGAGCTGCCCGACGGCCTCTCGACAGTGCTCGTCGGAGGCGCGACCGCGGTGTCGGCCGGCCAGCGGCGACGACTGCTGCTCGCGCGGGCATTGATCTGCACAGCCCCGACTGTGCTGCTGGACGAACCGACCGAGCACCTCGACCGCTCCGATGCCGACACGCTGCTGTCCGACATCCTCGCCCCGTCAGGGCTGTTCGGCGCCGACCGGACCGTCGTGGTCGCCACGCATCATCTGCCGGAATCGTCGAACGTCCGGGTAATCTCACCGGCATGAGCGACGTGCCGCCACCTCCGCCGTATGGACCTCCTCCGTACGGCTCACCCCCGCAGTACGGCGGCCCAGGCGGTTATGGCGGCTACGGCGGCCCTCAGGGCTACGGCGGCCCTCAGGGCTACGGCGGCTACCCGGGCGGGCCGCCGCCCCCGTCGGCGCCGAAAAACGGATTGGGCACGGCCGCATTGATTCTCGCGATCATCGGCGTCGTGCTGTGCTGGTCCATCGCCGGAGGCATCGTGCTCGGGCTGAGCGCGATCATCATCGGATTCCTCGCCCGCGGCAGGGTCAAGCGCGGCGAGGCGACCAACGGCGGCGTCGCGATCGCCGGCATCGCGCTCGGAGCCGTCGCGATCATCGCCTCGCTGGTGTTCATCCCGATCTACATCGGGCTCTTCGATCAGGTGGGCGGCACCGATTACGTGGACTGCCTGAGCCGCGCCGGAAACGACAACTCCGCCGTCGAGCAGTGCGCCGAGGACTTCCAGCGGCGCGTCGAAGACCAGTTCTCCGTCACGGTGACACCGACCCGGTAGCCCGGGCCGGGAAGTACTTGACGATCCCTTCCTGCACGACCGTGGCCAGCAACTGACCTGACCGGTCGAAGAAGTGCCCGGAGCCCAGACCGCGCGACTCCGCGGCCACCGGCGAGGTGGTCGAGTACAGCACCCAGTCGTCGAAGTGCACGGGCCGGTGGAACCACACCGAGTGGTTGGTGGTCACCGCGAAGATCCGGTCGTGCCCCCACGACAACCCGTGGGTGGTGATGATCGAATCCAGCACGGTGGTGTCCGACGAGTAGACCAGCGCCGCCGCATGCAGGACAGGATCGTCGGGCATCGCGCCGCGGGCCGTCATCCACACGCGGTTGTGCGCCAGCCGGTCGCCCTTGTCCCGCATGATCCACGCCGGGTCGTTGGTGTAGCGCCACTCGATCGGCCGCAACGCATTGGCGAAGTGCGGCACGACCGCCTCGTAGCCGCCCAGCAGTTCATCGATCGGTGGCACGTCGAGGGGTTCGACCACCTCGGGCTGCGGCACCCCGTGTTCGAGTCCCTTGCCGCCGGCCAGGAACGACACCAGCGCGGTGGTCAGCAGCACCCCGTCCTGCATGACGTCCACCCGCCGGTTGGCGAAGCGCCGCTCGTCCCGCAGACGCACCACGTGGAACTCGAGATCCCGTTCGGGATCGCCGCCGGCGATGAAGTGCACCGACAGCGTGCTCGGCGGAACAGGATGGCTCAGCGTGCGGCTCGCCGCCACGAACGCCTGCGCCATCATCTGCCCACCGAACGTCCGGACCGGGTTCTTGCTCGGGTGGACGCCCAGGAAGGTGTCGTCGTCGACCCTCTTCAGGTCGAGCACTGCCAGCAGTTCATCGAAGTCTGCTGACACGCAACCCCCAGGGTCTAGACGTCGTCCTCGCCGATGCGGTGGACGTGGATGAGATTCGTCGACCCTACTGTGCCCGGAGGCGCACCCGCGACGATGACCACCAGATCACCACGCTTGTAGCGGCCCAGTTCCAGCATCGACTTGTCGACCTGGCGGATCATGCCGTCGGTGGTCTGGATGTGCGGCACGATGAACGTCTCGGTACCCCAGGTCAGCGCCAATTGGCTGCGCACCTCGGGTAGCGCGGTGAACGCGAGCACCGGCAGCGGGGTGTGCAGCCGGGCCAGCCGGCGGACCGTGTCGCCGGACTGGGTGAACGCGACGAGCGCCTTGGCGTCCAGACGCTCCCCGATGTCACGGGCGGCATACGAGATCACTCCGCGCTTGGTGCGCGGGACGTGGGTCAGCGGCGGCGCGGCCACCGAGTTCTCCTCCACCGCGGAGATGATGCGGGCCATGGTGCGCACCGTCTCGAACGGGAACTTGCCGACCGACGTCTCCCCCGAGAGCATCACTGCGTCGGCACCGTCGAGTACGGCGTTGGCCACGTCGGAGGCCTCGGCCCGGGTGGGCCGGGAGTTCTCGATCATCGACTCCAGCATCTGCGTGGCCACGATGACGGGTTTGGCGTTCTCCCTCGCCATCTGGATGGCGCGCTTCTGCACCAGCGGCACCTCTTCGAGCGGTAGCTCGACGCCGAGATCGCCGCGGGCCACCATGATCGCGTCGAACGCGAGCACGATGGCTTCGAGGTTATCGATGGCCTCGGGCTTCTCCAGCTTCGCGATCACCGGGACCCGTCGCCCGACCCGATCCATCACCTCGTGGACCAGTTCGACGTCGGCCGGTGACCGCACGAACGACAGCGCGACCAGGTCGACGCCCAACCTCAGCGCGAACTCGAGGTCCTCGATGTCCTTCTCCGACAGGGGCGGCGCCGAGACGTTCATCCCCGGCAGCGACATGCCCTTGTTGTTGCTGACCTTGCCGCCCTCGGTGACCGTGCAGACCACGTCGTTGCCGTCGATGTGCTCGACCACCAGGCCCACGTTGCCGTCGTCGACGAGCACCCGGTTCCCCGGCGCCGCGTCCTGGGCCAGGCGCTTGTAGGTCGTCGACACCCGGTCGTGGGTGCCCTCGAAGTCCTCGACGGTGATACGCACCGTCTCGCCGTTCTCCCAGACCGTCGGACCGTCGGCGAACCGACCGAGACGGATCTTGGGTCCCTGCAGGTCAGCGAGGATGCCAACGGCGTGCCCGGTGCGATCCGATGCCATCCGGACCCGCTTGTAGTTGGCCTCGTGATCGGGGTAGTCGCCATGGCTGAAGTTCAGCCGCGCGACGTCCATGCCCGCCTCGACGAGCTTGCGGACCGCATCCTCAGAGGCCGTGGCCGGACCCAACGTACAGACGATTTTTCCGCGTCTATTCACGGATGCCGAGCATAGTCGTTAATCGATTCAGATGACGGCCAGCGGTAGGGCACCAGGCCTGACCGGGGCGGGAAGGTCCGTCTCGCCCATCAGGTAGGTGTCCACCGCGGCCGCAGCACTGCGCCCCTCTGCGATCGCCCACACGATCAGCGACGCGCCGCGATGAGCGTCCCCGCAGACGAACACCCCGGGCGAGTCCGTCTGCCAGTCCTGACCGCAGCGCAGCGTGCCCCGCGGAGTGAGCGTGAGCCCCAGGCCGTCCAGCAGCGGCATGTGCTCAACGCCGTCGAAACCGATCGCCAGCAGCGCCAGGTCGCACGGGATCTCCAGGGTGTCGCCCACCGGGGTGATCCGGCGCCGGCCCGTCTCGTCGCGCTCGACCTTCACCTCAGCGATCTCCAGTGCGCGCAGGTTGCCGTCGTCGTCGCCGACGAACCGCTGCACGGCGACCTGGTAGCGGCGTTCGCCGCCCTCGGCGTGCGCCGGGGACAGCCGGGTGCGCAGCACGACCGGCCACATCGGCCACGGCGCGCTGGACTCGTCGCGGTACTCCGGCGGCTCGGGGTTGTAGTCGAGCTGGGTCACCGACGCCGCGCCCTGGCGATGCGCCGTGCCCAGGCAGTCCGCACCGGTGTCACCACCGCCGATGATCACCACGTGCCGCCCCTCGGCCGAGATGGAGCTCGGGCCGTCACCCTCGCACTCCTTGTTCGCCGGCACCAGATGCTCCATCGCCAGGTGCACGCCGGCCAGGTCCCGCCCCTCGACGTCGTTGTCGCGGGCCCGCAGCGCACCGACGGCGAGCACCACCGCGTCGTACTGGGCACGCAGCGCATCGATGGTGACGTCGACACCGACTTCACATTCGGTGACGAAACGCGTTCCCTCGGCGCGCATCTGGGCCAGCCGCTGGTTCAGCGTGGCCTTCTCGAGCTTGTACTCGGGGATGCCGTAGCGCATCAGACCGCCGATGCGGTCATCACGTTCGTAGACCGTCACGTCATGGCCGGCCCGCGTGAGCTGTTGAGCCGCAGCCAAACCGGCCGGCCCGGACCCCACCACCGCGACCCGCTTCCCGGTCGCGATCGCCGCGGGCTGCGGCTCCACGATGCCGTCCATCCACGCCTGATCGGCGATCGTCTGCTCGATGCGCTTGATCGTCACGCTGCCACCGGTCTGCTCCTCGGCGATCGACAACACGCAGGCGACCTCGCACGGGGCGGGGCAGAGCCGGCCCGTGAACTCCGGGAAATTGTTGGTGGCGTGCAATCGCTCGCTGGCCGCGTCCCAGCGCCCTCGGCGTACCAGATCGTTCCACTCGGGAATCAGATTGCCCAACGGGCAGCCCGCGGTCCCGCTGTGGCAGAACGGAATTCCGCAGTCCATGCAGCGACGTGCCTGCTGGGACACCTCCCCCGCGCGCTCGTGCGGGTCCTGTCGCTCGTAGACCTCACGCCAGTCGCCGACGCGTTCGTCGACGGGCCGCTTGGCCGCTTCCACCTTCGACACGTCCAGGAATCCGTACGGATCAGCCACGACTTGCCTCCATGATCGCTGCGTCGACGTCTCTGCCCTCGGCCTTGGCCATCCGGGTGGCCTGCAGCACGCGCTGGTAGTCGCGCGGCATGATCTTGGTGAACTGCGCGCTGCGGCGGGGCCAGTCCGACAGCAGTGAGGTGGCGACCGTGCTGCCAGTGTGGCGGGCATGGCACTCGACGACCTCACGCAGCCAGGCCAGATCCACACCGTCGGGGCTCTGCAACTCGACCATGTCGGTGTTGACGCGGTGCGGATCGAGGCCCAGGACGTAGGCGATGCCGCCCGACATGCCGGCGGCCATGTTGCGCCCGATCGGGCCGAGAACCACCACCCGACCACCGGTCATGTACTCGCAAGCATGGTCGCCGACACCCTCGGTGACGGCGAGAGCGCCGGAATTACGCGCCGCGAACCGCTCCCCGACCCGACCCCGCAGGAACACCTCCCCCGAGGTGGCGCCGTAGAGCAGGGTGTTGCCGGCGATCACGTTGTCCTCGGGCAGGAACAGCACGTCATCGTCGGGCCGCACGACGATGCGTCCACCCGAGAGCCCCTTGCCGACATAGTCATTCGCGTCACCGATGAGGTCGATGGTGACCCCGGGCGGCAGGAACGCACCAATGCTCTGGCCGGCCGAACCGGTCAGCGTGACATGGATGGTGTCGTCAGGGAGGCCCTCTGCGCCGTAGCGCCGGGTGACCTCACTTCCGAGCAGCGTGCCGACGGTCCGGTTGACGTTGCGCACCGGCAGCTCGAGACGCACCGGATGGGCGTCCTCCAGCGCACCCTCGCACAGCTGAATCAGCGTGCGGTCGAGCGCCTGCTCCAATCCGTGGTCCTGGTCGCGGACCCGGCGGCGGCCGGCGTCGGTCGACGGCACCGCGAAGATCGGGGTCAGGTCCAGGCCCTTGCTCTTCCAGTGCGCGACACCCAGATTGGTGTCGAGCACCTCGGCGTGGCCGACAGCCTCGTCGACGCTGCGGAAGCCGAGTTCGGCCAGCTGCTTACGGATGTCCTCGGCGATGAAGCCGAAGAAGGTCTCGACGAACTCGGGCTTACCGGTGAAGCGGGCGCGCAACTGCGGGTTCTGCGTCGCCACGCCGACGGGGCAGGTGTCGAGGTGGCAGACGCGCATCATGATGCACCCCGACACCACAAGCGGCGCGGTGGCGAAGCCGAACTCCTCGGCGCCCAGCAGCATCGCGACCATCACGTCGCGCGCGGTGCGCATCCCGCCGTCGCACTGCACGGTGATGCGGTCCCGCAGGCCGTTCAGCATGAGCGTCTGCTGGGTGTCGGCCAGCCCGATCTCCCACGGCGCCCCGGCATGTTTGAGGCTGGTCAGCGGCGCCGCTCCGGTACCGCCGTCATAGCCCGAGATCAGCACCACGTCGGCGTGCGCCTTGGACACGCCCGCTGCCACGGTGCCGACACCGACCGAACTGACCAGCTTGACGTGGATTCGGGCGTCAGCGTTGGCGTTCTTCAGATCGTGGATCAGCTGCGCCAGGTCCTCGATCGAATAGATGTCGTGATGCGGTGGTGGGGAGATGAGGCCCACCCCCGGCGTGGAATGCCGGGTCTTGGCGATGTTGGGGTACACCTTGTAGCCCGGGAGTTGGCCGCCCTCACCGGGTTTGGCGCCCTGAGCCATCTTGATCTGGATGTCGGTCGCGTTCACCAGATAGTCACTGGTGACGCCGAACCGTCCGGAGGCGACCTGCTTGACGGCGCTGCGGCGCAGCGGGTCGTAGAGCCTGTCGACGTCCTCGCCGCCCTCGCCGCTGTTGGACCGGCCGCCGAGGCGGTTCATAGCGACGGCCATCGTCTCGTGCGCTTCGGCCGAGATCGAGCCGTAGCTCATCGCGCCGGTGTTGAAGCGCTTGACGATCTCACTGGCGGGTTCGACCTCGTCGAGCGGCACCGGGGGGCGCAGGCCCTGCTTGAAGGCGAACAGGCCGCGCAGCGCGCCGCCCTCGCGGGCGAGCCGATTGACCTCCTCGGAGTACTTCTCGAAGACCTCGTAGCGGCCTGTGCGGGTCGAATGCTGCAGCAGGAAAACCACTTCGGGAGTGAACAGGTGCAGCTCCCCCTCGCGGCGGAACGCGTATTCGCCGCCCACCTCGAGGCGGCGGTGCACCCGCTCGGTGGGGTTCTCGGGATAGGCGCGGCGGTGCCGCAGCTTGACCTCTTCGGCGATGACGTCCAGACCGATACCGCCGAGCTGGGTCGGTGTGCCGGTGAAGTATTCGTCGATGACCTCTTTGTCGATGCCGACCGCCTCGAACGCCTGGGCGCCGGTGTAGGAGGCCACCGTCGAGATCCCCATCTTGCTCATCACCTTCATGACGCCCTTGCCGAGCGCCTTGAGGTAATTGCGTACCGCCGTGGCGGTTTCGATGCCCGTGAGCTCACCTTCGCGGATGAGGTCCTCGATGGACTCGAACGCCAGATACGGGTTGACCGCGGCGGCGCCGAAACCGATCAGCATCGCGATGTGGTGGACCTCACGGGCGTCGCCGGTTTCGACGACGAGCGCGACGGCCGTGCGCTGCTTGGTGCGCACCAGGTGGTGGTGTACGGCCGACACTGCGAGCAGCGACGGGATGGGTGCCTTCTTGTGATCGGAGTCCCGGTCGGAGATGACCAGTGTCCGAGCGCCTTTGGCGATGGCGTCGCAGGCGCGGATGCGAAGATCCTCGAGCGCGTCGGCGAGCCCCTCACCGCCGCGTTCGACGCGGTAGAGAGCCTTGAGCACAGCGGTGTGCAGGCCGGGATGCTCGCCGTCGTCGTTGATGTGCACGATCTTGTTGAGCTCGTCGTTGTCGAGCACCGGCCAGCCCAGCGTGATCTGCCGACACGACGCCGCCGACGGCGCGAGCAGGTTCTGCTCGGGGCCCATGACCCGCGACATGGACGTCACGATCTCTTCGCGGATGGCGTCCAGCGGCGGATTGGTGACCTGGGCGAACAACTCGACGAAATAGTCGTAGAGAGATTTGGACCGCTCGGAGAGCACCGCGGCCGGAGTGTCGGTACCCATCGACCCAAGCGGTTCGGCGCCCGAGGCTGCCATCGGGGTGAGCAGGATGCGCAAATCTTCCTCGGTGTAGCCGAAGCTGATCTGACGGCGCACCACCGAATCGTGATTGGGTTGCACGCGAACGCGATCCGGCAGGGTCTTGATGTCGAGCAGACCGGCATGCAGCCACTCACCGTAGGGCTCGGCGGTGGCGAGGTCGTGCTTGATCTCGTCGTCGGAGACGATGCGGCCGGCGGCGGTGTCGATCAGGAACATCTTGCCGGGCTGCAGTCTGCCCTTCGCGACGATCTGGGCGGACGGCACGTCGAGCACGCCGCTCTCACTGGCCAGGATCACCCGGTCGTCGATGGTGCGCCACCACCGCCCCGGGCGTAACCCGTTGCGGTCCAGCACCGCTCCGACGAGGGTGCCGTCGGTGAAGGTCACGCAGGCGGGGCCGTCCCAGGGCTCCATGAGCGAGGCGTGATATCGCCAGAACGCGCGCTCGGCGTCGTCCATCGTGGTGCTGTTCTCCCATGCCTCCGGGATCATCATCAGCACGGCGTGGGGCAGGGCGCGGCCGCCGAGATGCAGGAGTTCGAGGACCTCGTCGAACGATGCCGAGTCTGAAGCGTCGGCGGTGCACACCGGGGAGAGACGGGCGAGATCGCCGGGGATCATGGCGCTGGCCAGCATGGCTTCGCGGGCGTGCATCCGGTTGCGGTTGCCGCGCACCGTGTTGATCTCTCCGTTGTGGGCGACGAAGCGGAAGGGATGCGCCAGGGGCCAGGACGGGAAGGTGTTGGTGGAGAAGCGGCTGTGCACGATTGCGATGGCACTGGTGCAGCGCTCGTCGCGCAGGTCCGGAAAGTACTGCGGCAGTTGCAGTGTGGTGAGCATGCCCTTGTAGACCATGGTGCGGCTGGACAGTGACGGGAAGTACACCTCGCCGCGCTCGGCGCGCTTGCGCAGCGGGTACACGCGACGGTCGAGGTCGATGCCGCCGGGGCGCACTCCGTTGTGCTCGGGGGCGGCGACGAAGAGATGCGCCATGTAGGGCATGCAGCCCAGCGCGGTCTGACCGATTTCGGCGCCGTCCGGATCGACGGGCACATCGCGCCACCCGAGGATCTCGAGCCCCTCCTCTGCGGCGATGGATTCGATGGTGGCGCACGCCTCGGCCCGGGCGCTCAGGTCCTGCGGGAGGTAGCAGATGCCGGCGGCGAAGGTGTTGTCGCCGTGGGGGTTCGGCGCGGGAAGGTCGAAACTGGTGACTTCGTCGAGCATCTCGACCGGAAGCTGGATCAGGATGCCGGCGCCGTCACCGCTGTTGGGCTCGGCGCCTGCTGCGCCGCGGTGTTCCAAGTGTTCGAGGGCGATCAGCCCGTCGGTGACGATGCCGTGGGAGCGACGGCCCTGGATATCGGTCACCATGGCCACACCGCACGAATCCGCTTCGCGGTCGGGATGGTATAGGCCCTGGGGTTCGGGCAATGCCGAGAACAGCATGGACGATGCTCCTCGCAGTCCTGATTTTTCGTGGTCAGGGACTGCAGCGGCCCGTCGAGCGAGTGTATCAGCGTGGGTGGGCGGCTACCCGCTGAGAACGGTCGGGACGAGGGGGAAACCGGGCAGATTCCGGGCGACGGTCCAGGCGATCGCCGATAGCGCGACGACGACGAGCAGGGACTTGGTCTGGACCGGTCTGTGGCGGATGCGCTGGCCGACGATGAACGCAAGAAGCAGCGGTAGGCCGATGAGGACGAACGCGTTGTCGACGAAGGCCGCGGCAAGGTCGCCATGCAACACGTCGTGGGTCATTCTGAGGCCGCCGCAGGCCGGGCAGTTCCACCCGGTGAGGGCCTTGAACGGGCACGGCGGAAACACGAAGCTCGGGCTGTGCGGGTCACCGAGACCGATGTAGGCCAGGCTGCCCACCAGGGCGGCCCCGGTGCCGAGCCCGATGAGCAGGCGGTTGTTGCCGGTTCGACTCGAGCTAGGTGCCATCGCGCAGCGGACGTCCGTCCGGATCGCGCACCTTGTCGGTGAGGATCAGAACCGCGTCGATGATGCCCCAGATGACGGCCCCGATGCCGCAGGTGATGAGGCCTACGACGAGCTGTGCGATGCCAAGACCGGTGTAGCCGAGGTAGATGCGGCCGATGCCGACAAGTCCGAAGAGTCCGAGCAGCTGAAGCAGGCCCGCAACCACTTTGGATTTCTCAGACAGCGGTTCACCCGTCATGGGGTGCCGCCCGTACGGTGCAGAGGGATCGGTGTAGGAGGGTGGGTACTGCCCCACCGGCGGCGGGAATTGCCCAGGCGGCGGCCCGTACTGCTGCCCCGGGGGCGGGTACCCCTGTGGCTGATATGGCGGCGGGTAGGGATTGCCGCCCTCGCTGCCACCGAATTGCGGCTCAGTCATGGCACAAGCATGCCAGACCGGCCCGTCAGAACGGCGGGGGTTCGTAGGTGGCGGCCAGCCTGGCTTGGTGTTGTCGTTCGAGTTCGGCGTCGAGTTCTAGGCGTCGTTGTCGTTCCTGTCGGATGCGGGTGCGGCGGTCCTGTTCGCGGGTGGTGGTGCGCATCGGCATCATCGCGGTGCGGTTGTCGGGCTCGACCGGCGTCGTCGTCGTCATGGGCGCCGTCGGGGCGGCCAGACCGGGGAACAGGACACCGCCGAACGCCTCGGTGACGTAAACGTGCCCGGTCGGCGCGGACACCACGACCGTGCCGTCGGGCCGCTGCTGGTCTTTCCAGCCGTTGGGGCCGGTGTAGAACGTCTTGATCAAATGATGGGTACGGCAGTACAGCTTGAGCCCCGAGGGATGGGTCAGCCCGAACGGCCACGGCGTTGTGTGGTCGACATCGCAGCCCATCACCGCACGATCACACCCCGGGAACCGACACGTCAGATCACGCCACTGCACGAAATCCCGCAACGCCGCCGACGGCCGATAACCCTTTTCAGCATCTGTGCCGGGCGGGCGGACCGGGCGGATCTTCGCCGTCGACGCGATCCTGCGCACCGACTCCGCCGGCAGCACCCCGAACCCGGACAGGTACCCCGGCCGCGCACAGGTGCCGTCGACGGTCTCCTGTTCCGCCAACACATGAATCACCACCTGCGCCGCAGAATCACGCACCGCGGCCGCGGTGCAGTCCGGCGATCCACATCGGCACGCCAACGTTGCTTCCAGGCGCCCCAGCGCACCGGTGGCATCCGCGCGCCGCTGCCGCTTCGACCGCGGATCATTCGGGCACACCGATTCCGCGATCAGGTTCAACCGCTGATCGATCGCCTCAGCATCAGCGGCATCGAGCACACCACCGATCAGCGCCATCCCCGCCGCGTTCGGATGCGGCTCCACCTCGACATAGCGACTGTCCTCCACCAGCGGCGGCACCCGAACCCCCGCAGGGTCATGCTCGGCGACCCACATGTCGATACGATCCCGCAGCTTCGGCTTCGACAACCGCATCCACTTGTGCACCACACCGGCCAACGAACGATCCAGCTCCGCGATCACCTCGTCCAGCACGTTCTCCGTGCGCGTGATGACGACCTGCACCATCCGGTAGTCGATGTCACCCCGGGCGAACAGCGCAGCCACCTTCGGCAACCGCTGATACAGCGACACCGCTTGGCGCACTTGAGGAATCGCCCGGTCACGGCTGATGTTCTGGGCGGCCGAAACCTCCGCAGCCACCGCCTCGACCACATCGGTGTACCAGAACTGGGCGTCCTCGTAATCACGGCACCGCCGCCGATACAGCCCCGCAATCGCACCCAACCGCCGAGCAATCGCCGCCGACTCCGCACGCCCAGCGGAAGCGATCGTGTCGATCAGCACCACCGGATCGTCATCGAACATGTGTTCGATATTACCGGGATGGGGTGACACCCCTCGACTGTGATGTCTCAGGACATCGGTGACAGTTCTGCATCAGGACTTCGGTGACAGTTGATGTGTCAGGACTTCGGTGACGGTCTGTCGGTTTTGGGGCGTGGGCCCCGTGGTCGACCGTTGCCGACGTAT
>NZ_QJUA01000076.1 GCF_003254575.1 Mycobacterium kyogaense
GGGTCTGGTGCGCGGGGGCGCGGGCACGGCACTGGTCGGATCCCACGAAGAAGTGGCGAATCTGATTCTCGAATACCATTCCCTGGGCTTCGACGAGTTCATCCTGTCGGGCTACCCGCACCTCGAAGAGGCGTACTGGTTCGCCGAGGGCGTGCTGCCGATCTTGAAGCGCAAAGGTGTCGCCTGATCGGTCTCATCTGATACAGCTTGCGGGATGGACGAATGGTTCGAGCGCAGCCCGTTCGTCGGGTTCGTCCCGTGGATCATCTACTGGGTGGTGGCCGACGGCCCGAGCACCTGGCTGTTCGGCGCGATCAGTGCGGTACTGGCGACGGTGATCCTGGGCGTGTCGGCAGGCTTTGCCGGGGTGCGCCTGCTCGACGCCGTCACCGTCGTGTTCTTCACCGGAGTGACCGTGCTGGGTCTGATCATCGGGGCCGAGGATCGCGATTGGATGGACACCTACGCGACGACGCTGTCCGGCGGAGTGTTGGCCGCGATGGCACTCGGATCGTTGGCCTTCGAACCGTTCACCGCTCAGTACGCGCCGGCCTCGGCGCAGCGGCAGGAGTGGGAACAGGTGGCGTTTCGCCGCACCAACCAGGTCTTGACCCTGATGTGGGCGCTGGTGTTCGCGTTGATCGCCGTGCTCGGTTACCTGGCGGCGACAGCCCCGTCCACGGTGCACCTGACGAAGGCGGTCATTCCGGTCGTGGTGATCGTCGGGGCGGTGGGCATGACCCAGGCGTATCCCGGCAGAGCTCGCGAGAAAGCGCGGCAGCAGAACCTCTGACAGGTCAGCAGCGGTACGCCGTTCCGACACCCGCGGGTGGCGCCACAGGCTGCAGACACCCGAACGGACGGACACCGTCGGCGCTGATTCGCACGGCCGAGCGGTGCGCGTAGTTCACGCAGTACAGGCCCGTGGCGTCGCTGCGGCAGCGGGTGTCGCCGATGCTCAACGTCTGGCCGTCGGGCAGCTCCGGCCCGGAGCCGGCGATGAACGGCCCCGGATCTCCACGCAGCGCCCCGACGCGCAGCTCGGCTCCCGGGAAGTCCGTCCAGCCGGCCTTCCACACCCCCTCGGCGTCCGCCGGCGGGGGCGCGGGTGCGGTCAGCTCGAGCAGACACGTCAACCCGTCCGCCGTGGTCATGCACTGGGTGTTGCCCGACGACGCTCCGGAGGGTGCGGTGAAGGCGACGTCGTCACCCAGCCGGGTGGTGACCCCGTCGCGGAAGGCCACATGGAAAGTGGCAACGTCTGCCGCAGTGCCCTCCTCGATGAACGCGATCACCTCGTCGATGGTGGCGTTCTCGCCCGGCGCCTCTGCAGGGCGTGTGGTCGAGGGAGGGGCAGCGGTGCTGGTGGTGGCCGTGGGGCGAGTGGCATCCGCGGATGCCGACTCCGCCTGACCGTCGGTCGACTGCGCGCAGCCGGCCGCCAGGATCGCCACCGCGAGCAGGCCGACCTTGCGCATTCCGCCAGGCTAACCGCCCGACACGAGGCGGTCGGCGCGGCGGGCCCGCCGCTCAGCCGCTACCGTCGGAAAGATGCACGAGCACACCGTGCGGGTCAGAACCGCATCCGGGGTCGTCGAAGGGTTCACGCGCGACGGCGTCCACCGCTGGCGATCGATCCCGTACGCGAAAGCCCCTGTGGGCCCGCTGCGCTACCGCGCGCCCGTCCCTGTCCAGCCTTGGTCGGGGGTGCGGCACTGTCACGGCTTCGGCCCCTGCGCACCGCAGCAGCGCATGTACACGCTCCTGGCGCCCGGCAAATACCAGCCGACGAGCGAGGACTGCCTGACACTCAACGTGGTGGCTCCCGCCGGGTCCGACACCGAAACCCACGCCGGACCTGACAGCGGGCCACTCCCGGTCATGGTGTTCATCCACGGCGGTGGCTATCTGCTGGGAAGTTCGGCCACGCCCATCTACGACGGTGCCTCGCTGGCGCGGCGCGGGTGCGTGTACGTGTCGGTGAACTACCGGTTGGGGCCGCTGGGATGTCTGGAGCTCTCCTCACTGTCCACCCCTGACCATCCGATCGACGACAACCTGTTTCTGCGCGACCTGGTGATGGCGCTGCGCTGGGTGCGCGAGAACGCCGCGGCGTTCGGTGGCGACCCGGACAACGTGACGATCTTCGGGGAGAGTGCCGGAGCGCACGCAGTGGCGACGCTGCTCGCCACCCCCGATGCGGCCGGATTGTTCGCCCGCGCGATCGCGCAGAGCCCCAGCAGCGGCATGACCCGCAGCGCCGACATCGCCGAGCAGTACGCCCAGCGGTTCGCCCGCACCCTCGGCGCGGGCGAATCCGATGCCGCCGAGGTGCTGATGCGCACCCGGCCCGCGGATCTGGTGAGGGCGTTGGAGCAGCTGATCGTCGAGGGGCAGCGGGAGATGCTGGGCGCCTTCGCGATCGGACCGACGTACGACACCGACTATCTGCCGGTGAATCCGGCGCAGGCGATGGCCGACGGGGAAGCGCACCGGGTTCCGCTGATCGTGGGGACCAATGCCGACGAGGGCAAGTTGTTCACCCGCTTCCTCAAACTGCTGCCGACCACCGAACCGGCCATCGAGCGCCTGTTCTCCCAGGCCGAACCCGGTGTGCGCGAACGCATTCTGGCCGCGTACCCGGGGTATCCGAAGCCGTCCGCATGCGTGCGGCTCGGCGGCGACTTCATCTTCGCCTCCGCGATGTGGCAGATCGCCGAGGCCCACGGCCGCCACGCGCCGACCTACGTCTACCGCTTCGATTACGCAACGCGGGCACTGCACCTGTCCGGGCTGGGCGCCACTCACGCGATGGAACTGCTGGCCGTCTTCGACGTCTACCGGTCCCGGTACGGCAAGCTGCTGGCCGCCGGTATCGACTCGCGGACTGCGGGCAGGGTCAGCGACGACGTCCAGAAGCGCTGGCTGGCCTTCGCCGCCGACGGGATTCCGGGCGAGGACTGGCCACTCTACGACAACGACGAGCGTGCGGTCATGGTGCTCGACAAGCGCCGCCGAGTCGAGCACGATCCGCACGCGGAGCGCCGAGAAGTGTGGAAGACGTTCGAGTTCGCGCAATAGCGTGCTGACGGCTGCGCGGTGTGGTTGCGTGGACGGGTGTCTGATGCGCTGCCCACATCCACCGCCCATCCGCTCGACCCGCTCGACGACGCCGAATTCCGCGCGGTGGCCGCGGCATTGCGGCGCGAACGCGGGGTGCAGGCCACGCCATCGGAAGGCGAACACAAGGGCTGGCGGTTCGCCTCGATCGAGCTGATCGAACCGTCCAAAGCCGAGCTCGCCGCTTACGATGCAGACGGACAGCGGCCCGCGCGGCGCGCGTGCGTGGTGTGTTTCGACCGCAGCGCGAACGCCACGTACAAGAGCGTGGTCTCGCTGACCGACGACCGCGTCGAATCCTTCGAGCAAATCCCCGGCGTCCAGGCGAACTTCACCGTCGACGAGTTCGCCGAGTGTGACCGGCTCCTGCGCAGCCATCCCGATGTCATCGCCGCGCTGCGAGCCCGCGGCGTCACCGACGTCGACCTGGTGTTCTTCGACACCTGGACCTACGGCGACGCGGTGGCCCCGGAGGAGTATCGCGACCGGCGCATCGGCTGGTCGGACAGCTGGGTCAAGGCTGGGCCCGGTGCCAACCCCTACGCACGACTGCTCAGCGGTCTGCACTGCGTGATCGACCTCAACGCGATGGAGCTCCTGCGCGTCGAGGACGTCGGACCGTTCTCACCCTCCGGCGGTGCGACGGCACCGGAGGTCATGGGGGAGTACGTGCCGCGTCACATCCCGGACCGGGTGCTCGCACGCGGCCAACGGGAACCACTCAAACCGTTGCACATCACCCAGCCCGAGGGGCCGTCGTTCACCGTCGACGGCAACCTCGTCACGTGGCAGAACTGGTCGCTGCGTGTGGGTTTCAATTACCGCGAGGGCATGACACTGCACACCGTGCGGTATCGGGACGGGGACCGCTACCGGTCGATCGCGCACCGGATGTCGTTCGCGGAGATGGTGGTGCCCTACCGCGACCCGTCACCGGATCACTACCGGCGCACCGCTTTCGACATCGGGGAGTGGGGCTTGGGCTTCATGACGACGTCGTTGGAGCTCGGCTGCGACTGCCTGGGGGAGATCCGCTATCTGGACGCCGTGCTGCACGACAGCGCCGGCGAACCGTACCGGATCACGAATGCGATCTGCCTGCACGAAGAGGACAACGCCGTGCTGTGGAAGCACGTCGACCACGACATCGGCGCCGAGGTGCGCCGCATGCGCCGGTTGACGCTGTCGTTCCACGTGACGGTCGCCAACTACGAGTATCTCGTGTACTGGCGGCTCTACCAGGACGGCAACATCGAATGCGAGGTCCGTGCGACCGGCATCATGGTGACCACGCCGCTGCCCCCCGGCGCGCCCAGCCCGAACGGCACGATCGTCGACGAGCGCACGTATGCGCCGTTCCACCAACACTTTCTGGTGGCGCGCCTCGACATGGATGTCGACGGAACGGACAACACCGTCGTGATGAGTGAATCCGCCGCCGAACCGATCGGGCCGGACAACCCCTACGGCTTGTCGCTGGTCACGCGCAACACCCCGCTGCGCACCGAGAGCGAAGCCCGCCAAGACGTCGACTTCAGCACCCAGCGGGCCTGGAAAGTGGTCAACCCCAACGTGGTCACCGGAATCGGCGCCCATCCGGCGTACAAGCTGGTGCCCTCCGGTGCCATCCCGCCGATGTTCGACCCCGCCTCACCGGTGCTGCAGCGCGCCGGGGTCATCGCCCATACACTCTGGGTCACCCCGAATCGACCCGACGAGCGTTGGCCTGCAGGGGAATTCGTCAACCAGTCGGTGCGTGACACGGGTCTGACACAGTGGACGGCTGCCGATCGCCCCATCGAGAACACCGACGTGGTGCTGTGGTACGTGTTCGGCATCCACCACATCACCCGGCCCGAGGACTGGCCGGTGATGCCGGCCGACATCGTGTCGTTCTGGCTCAAACCCTTCGGGTTCTTCGACCGCAACCCTGCACTCGACGTCGTCGACACGCCGCCCCAGGCGTGCCACACGCCGAGTACCAGCGCCCACCACTGAGTCCCGTGGTCGTCAGGTCCGCCCTACTGTTCGTCCTGGCAGCGGTTCTCGAGATCGGCGGAGCCTGGCTGGTGTGGCAGGGCGTCCGCGAGCACCGCGGCTGGTTGTGGGTGGGAGCCGGCGTGATCGCGCTGGGTGCCTACGGATTCGTCGCTGCGTTCCAGCCCGATGCGCACTTCGGCAGGGTGCTCGCCGCCTACGGCGGCGTGTTCATCGCCGGCTCCCTGCTGTGGGGGATGGCGCTGGACGGCTTCCGGCCGGATCGGTGGGACGTGGCCGGTGCGCTGATCGCTCTGCTCGGCGTGGCGCTGATCATGTACGGCCCGCGCTGAGCACTCACCCGAGATGGGCGCTCGCGTCGTCGAGGTCGTCGCGGCTCAGCCCCATCGGTGTCCCCGCCGGAACGTCACCGGCCGCGATCACGGCGCGGGTGATCGGTGTCAGGCTCTGGAACAACGCCTCGACCTCGTCATCGTCGAGCGCGTCGAGGGCGGGCAGGGCGAGCGCATCGGTCCTGTCCTCGATGTGTTGCTTGAGCGAACGGCCCCGGTCGGTGATGGCGCCGTCGGGGTCGAGCAGTCCACGCTGGTGCAACGCCTCGGCGTGCGCCGCCCACTGCTCGTCGTCGTAGTCGCGGCTGCGCTTGATCATGTCCGCGGGTACGCGTCCGGCAGCGGCGTGCAGCACGTTGCATTCGCGCCCGGACAGGCCCTCGGCGGTGAGCACGGCGACGTGGCCGTCGCCGCGGTGCTCGCGCAGCAGGGTGGCTGCGTGCCACAGCCGCGGCAGCGGTTCGCCCGGCCAGCTCAGCGCACGGTTCGCCGCGTACAGCACCCGGCCACTGACATCGGCATCGGAGGCGGCGCGGGCCGCCAGTTCGGCTGCGTTCTGCGCATCGGCGTCGGTGACACCGCACCGACGCAGGGCTGCCACCGCGGACTGTTCGCGGGCGCGTAGCGCGTCGGCGGGTGGGGCGACGTCCCATGCCGCGGGCAGGGCCTTCGCGACGCGGCTGGGCGCGAAGTTGTAGAACGCCGCGGTCACCACGTCGGCAGGCACGATGCCGAGCGGGGCCGACCGGGCGGCGAAGTACCCCATCCAGAACCCGCGATAGCCGAGGCCGTCGAGGGCGGCACGCGCCTCCGGCGCGAAGTAGGTGACGGCGTGTACGGGCTCGATCCGATCGAAGAAGCGGCGGGCCAGCGTGATCGGGCGGCGAGTGCGGTTGTCCACCGTCGCAGTCAACCACCCGGTGAGGGCAGGTCTGCTAACGTCCCCACCACCGTGGGTCGGGGGTGACGGGCAAGCACATGGCCAAGCTGATCGGGGTGGTCGTCGAGCTGGCTGTCGGCTGCAGCGTCCTCCTGGCGTGCAGCTCGCCGGTGAGTTCCGATGCGATTCCCGCGGTGGCGCCGGAGGATCTGCAGGCCGACATCGCCGCGCGGCTGGCCACGGCCGGTGAGAAGCCGCAGTCGGTGGTCTGCAAGGACCCGTTGATCGGTGAGGTCGGGCAGTCCGCGCGGTGCGACGTGACGATGGGTCCCACCAACAGCTTCGAGCCGGTCGTCACCGTGACCGACATCGACGGCGCATCCATCGTCTACGAGATGATTCCCGCGCTGTCCCGCCCGCAACTCGAACGTGCGGTGGCGCGGCTGGTGTCGAGTCCACCGGAGGTGGTGGCGTGCCTGGCGGGGCTCCCGGGTCGTACCGGTGCGGAGGCGCAGTGCGATGTGACGTCCGGCGGCCCCCCGCTGCGCCGGACGGCGACGGTGACGAGTGTGCGCGGGCTGACGATGACCTTCGATGTGTTGCCGCTGCTGACGAAGGCGGAGCTGGAGGCGTCGCTGCTCGATGAACTCACCGGCCGGGTCAACAGGCGACCGGATTCCGCGCTGTGCACCGGCAACCTGGAGGGCAGGGTCGGCAACACCGTCGACTGCACCGTGGTGTCGGGCGCGGAGCGCGCCGAGCTCGTTCTCACGGTGACCGCGGTGGACGGCACCAAGATCGACTACTCCTACGCGCCGCGCCGGTGAGGTCAGTCCTCCGGCGCGACGGCTGAGGCGGCCTCGTCGATGATCGCCCGCATCGCCTTCTCGGCAACGTCGGCGTCGCCCAGTCGGACCGCACGCGCCACCTCGTCGTGGAGTGCGATCGCCGCGGGGTTGGGGGTCGCGGGCATCATGCCGTGATGGGTGCGGCCGGCGAGCACTTCGGCGACCACGTCATAGAGGGCGCGGAACATCTCGTTGCCGCTGGCCTCCAGCAGTGTGCGGTGAAAGACTTTGTCGGCCAACAGGTATGACTCGAGATCGCCGGATCGTCCGTGCATCACCATGTCGGAGACGGCCGCAGCCATGATGCGGCACTGGTGCGGATCGGCACGGTGCGCGGCCAGCGCGGCGGCCGCCGGCTCGAATCCGCGCCGCAGTTCCGACAGTGAGGCCAGCTGCCTGGCGCGATCGTAGGAGTCGAGGCGCCATCGGATCAGTCGCGGATCGAAGACGTTCCAGGCGGTGGCCGGCTGGATCGTGATGCCCACGCGACGTCGGGAGGCCACCATGCCCATGGACTCGAGGACGCGGATGGCTTCCCGGGCGACGCTGCGCGACACCCGGTACCGGGCGCAGACGCCGTCGAGGGTCACCACGTCGCCGGCGGCGTGAGTGCCCGCCACGATCGCCATGCCCAGTGCGGTCAGCACGCTGCCGTGGAGCGCGGCAGATGGCGTCTCGGTCACCGATTGATCCTGTCATATGCGGGTCGAACATCGAATAAACGGTGCAATATCGTCACCGTCTTGCAATCGTATGCCTATTGAGGCATGGTGTGTGACGGCAAGCACAGCAGGGAAATCGGGACGCGGTGGTCGGCCCCGGCAGGAGGAGGACGAGGTGGCAGCACCCGTGGTGGTCATGGGCGTATCGGGCTCGGGGAAATCGACGGTCGGTGCCGCACTGGCACAGCGGCTGCGGGTGCCGTTCGCCGATGCCGACGACTTCCATCCGGCCGCGAACATCGCCAAGATGACCGCCGGCCACCCCCTGGATGACGATGACCGCTATCCCTGGTTGGAGGCCATCGGCGACTGGTTGGCCCAGCGCTGTGACACCGGTGGTGTCATGAGTTGCTCGGCCCTCAAGCGCACCTACCGGGAGCAGCTGCGGCGACACTGCGCGGGAGTGCTGTTCCTGCACCTCGAAGGGACGCCGGATGTCATCGCCCGCAGGCAGGCGAGCCGGCCGGGTCATTTCATGCCCGCGTCTCTGTTGGCCTCGCAGTTCGCGACCCTCGAACCGTTGGCCGCCGACGAGCCGGGCACCACCATCGACGTCGATCAGAGCATCGACTCGATCATCGACACCTATTGCGATACAACCGGTCTCGCCATCGAACAGGAGAAGTGATGAATTCGTCCGTGCTCACCGTCCTCGCGGCGGACACCGAGCTACCGGAACCGGTGGCGTCGGGCTGGCAACTGGTGCTCGCGGCGCTGGTCGGTATCGCGCTGATCGTGGTGCTGATCACCGTGGCGAAGCTGCACCCGTTCCTGTCGCTGATCGTCGGCGCGCTGGCCGTCGGGATCGTCGCCGGCATGAACGTCGGCGACGTCCTCGAATCGTTCTCCGACGGATTCGGCACCACGGCAGCAGGTGTCGGCATCCTGATCGCGCTCGGCGCGATGTTCGCCAAACTGCTCGCCGACTCCGGAGGAGCCGACGAGATCGTCGACACCATCGTCGGCCGCGCCTCGCCGCGGGCGCTGCCCTGGGCGATGGCCGTGGTCGGCGCGATCATCGGTCTTCCGATGTTCTTCGAGATCGGTGTCGTGCTGCTGATGCCGGTCATCTATCTGGTGGCCAAGCGTTCGGGCCTCTCACTGATCACCATCGGAATCCCGGCTCTGGCAGGACTTTCCGCCATGCACGGGCTCGTCCCGCCGCATCCGGGTCCGCTCACCGCGATCGACCTGCTCGGTGCCGATCTCGGCGTGACGCTGGCCCTGGGTGTGGCGGTGGCGATTCCGACGGTCATCGTCGCCGGCCCGTTGTTCGGGAAGCTGGCGGGCCGCTGGGTCGTCATCGACATCCCGGACCGCTTCACCGCCGACGACCTCCGAGGCGATGGGGGTGGCACGCAGGCTGTCACACAACGCACCCGCCCGAGCTTCGGCATCACCATCTTCTCGGTGTTGCTGCCGGTCGCGTTGATGATGGGCAAGGCCCTGGTCGACATCTTCATCGACGACGAGAACAACGTGCTCCGGCAGACGTTCGACATCCTGGGTCGTCCGCTCATGGCGCTGCTGATCGCCGTCATCGTGGGAATCTTCACGCTCGGCCGGGGTGCCAGGATGACCCGCGATCAGATCGTGAAGTGCGTCGAATCGTCGCTGCCGCCGGTCGCCGGCATCATCCTCATCGTCGCCGCGGGCGGCGGCTTCAAACAGCTGCTCGTCGACACCGGCATCGGAACGTTGCTGGCCGACTGGGCCAAGGGCGCCAACGTCTCGGTGATCCTGCTGGCGTGGACTCTGGCCGTACTCATCCGGCTCGCGACAGGCTCGGCCACCGTGGCCACCATCACCGCATCGTCGCTGATGCTCGGCCTGGTCGAGGGTATGAGCACCGGCGAGGTGTCGTTGGTCGTGCTCGCCGTGGGCGCGGGTTCGCTGTTCTTCTCCCACGTCAACGACGCCGGCTTCTGGCTCATCAAGGAGTTCTTCGGCATGAGCGTCGGGCAGACCATCAAGAGCTGGTCGGTCATGGAGACCGTCCTGTCGGTGACGGGTCTGATCCTGGTGCTGCTGCTCGGGATCGTCATCTGATCCCTGGCGGACGTCAGGCTTTGAGCACCTGGGTGCCGCCGGCGAGCTCGTCGTGCTTGCCCTGCTTGGTCGGGCTGCTGTTGATCGTCACCGCGATCACGACGATCGCCACCACACCCAGCAGCCCGCCGATGAACGGGATGATCGGCAGTAGCGTCCAGGAGTTGCGGATCGCCGACTGCGCAGCGGTCGGTTTCGGTGCGCCGCCGGGGCCGTGAACGCGCAGCCCGAGCAGCTTCTTGCCCGGGGTCCAGCCCTGCGTCACCTCGAACGCGACGTAGTAGATGAAGCTCAGCGCGCCGGTGAACAGACCAGTGACCCAGACGTTCGATGTCGCGCCGATCGCGAACACGATGATGCTGCCCACGATGCCGACGATCAGACCGTCGATGAACCGGGCGGCGAATCGCACGCCGAGGCCGCCGGGCTGGGCGCCCCCACCGGGTGGCGGATAGGACCCGGGGTAGCTGTACTGACCGGACTGCGGGGGATAGTCGCTGCTCATCGGTGCTCCTTCTCGCGGCGGCTGGCTGCGAGATTCACCGTACCGATCAAACCACCCCGGCGGGCGGCTTCAAGATCAGCGGAGCTGCTTGCGGCGCTTCTTCACCTCGGAGCCTGCGGTGTCGGCCAGTTCAGCGGCTCGCTCGCGCGCGATCTCGGCCGAGCGCTGGGCGCGCTCGCGAGCGGCGTCCGCGAGGTCCGGCGCACGATCCCGGGCCGCGTCGGCGAACTCCTCGCCACGCTTGCGGGCCAACACAGCCCACTCGCCGCCGCGTTCGCGTGCGACCTCGGCGAGTTCACCGCCGCGCTCGCGTGCGACCTCGGCGAGCTCGCCCCCGCGTTCCCGCGCGACCTCGGCGAGCTCGCCCCCGCGTTCCCGCGCGATGTGCGCGAACTCGCGACCGCGCTCGGCGCCTGCCTGCAGACCGTGGCCCACCTTCTCGGCCAACTCGCTGTCGGCCAGCGAGCCGCCAGCGGCTGCGCCGACGGGGAGTGCGGCCGACACCGCGTCGGCGGCCTTGCGTGCCGCGCGGCGGCCACGCCAGCCCAGCGAGGGCTTCCCCTCGGTGTCCACGGCGGCGATGATGAGGCCGCCGATGAGGCTGATGTCGGTGACGAACGCGCGCCGCTCGTCGGCCTTGCGCTGCGGGTCGGTCTCGTTCCAGAAGTTGTGGCCGCCCAGGGATCCCGGCACCACGGTCAGGGCCAGCGCCGCCGATGCGACGCGGGGCAGCTTGCCCGTCGCGAGCAGGAGACCGCCGCCGATCTGGACGGCCGCGTTGATGCGGGCGACCGTCTCGGCGTCAGACGGCAGATTGGTGCTGACGGGGTCGGGCAACTTGCTGAGTCCGTCGAGGGTGTTCTGGGTGGACTGAGCTGCGGGTTTGGGGCTCCGCAGGGCTTCGATCCCGCGGGAGATGAACACGGCAGACAGCATGGGGCGCGCGACGCGACGGATCAACATGCGGGTCATGTTCCCACGCGGTTGGGCGACCAAACCCGACGGGTCGCCGCGTCGGGGTAGCTTTCAGGCGTGCCACTCGTCGCGGGAATCGACTCGTCCACCCAGTCGTGCAAGGTGCTGATCTGTGATGCCGAGACCGGCCGACAGGTGCGTTCGGCGGCGAGTCCACACCCGGGCGGCACAGAGGTGGCGCCGGCGCACTGGTGGGAAGCCCTGACGGCGGCGGTCGACGAGCTCGGTGGCATCGACGACGTCGCCGCCGTGTCGGTCGGTGCGCAGCAACACGGCATGGTGTGCCTGGACCGATCCGGTGACGTCGTCCGGGACGCACTGCTGTGGAACGACACCCGCTCTGCCGCGGCGGCGGCTGACCTCGTCGACGAACTCGGCGGTCCCGACGGGTGGGCGCGGCGCACCGGCGTCGTGCCCGTCGCAGCGATCACCGCCACGAAATTGCGGTGGCTGGCCGATCACGAACCGGCGCATGCCGATGCGACCGCTGCGGTCTGTCTACCGCACGACTGGTTGACGTGGCGGCTGTCCGGCTCGGCCGACATCGGCGACCTGACCACGGATCGCAGCGATGCCAGTGGCACCGGATACTTCTCGGCGGCAACGGATTCCTACGACGTCGAGTTGCTCGAGTTGGCGCTGCGAGGGCGCCGCCCGGCGCTGCCGACCGTCGTCGATCCTGCCGGTTCGGCGTTGCAGACCGCCCACGGCGCGCTTCTGGGAGCCGGAGCGGGCGACAACGCGGCAGCGGCCCTCGGCCTGGGTGCCGGACCGGGCGACTGTGTGGTCTCCTTGGGTACCTCGGGTGTGGTCAGTGCGGTCGGGGCGACGGCTCCGTGTGACCCCGAGGGCATCGTCGCGGGGTTCGCCGATGCGACGGGACGGCAGCTGCCCCTGGTCTGCACGTTGAACGGAGCACCCGTGCTCGCCGCTGTGGCGCGCATGCTCGGTGTCGACTTCGACGAGTTCGACAGGCTCGCGCTCAGCGCTGCGGTGGGCGCCGACGGGGTGACGCTGGTGCCGTACTTCGACGGGGAGCGCTCGCCCAACCTGCCTGATGCCGCCGGCGCTCTGCACGGCATCACCACGCGAAACCTGAACTCCGCGAACATCGCCCGGGCGTCTGTGGAGGGACTGCTGGCGTCGATGGCCTACTGCATCGACAAGATCCGTGCGCACGGCGTCGCGGTCGACCGCATCATCCTGATCGGCGGCGGGGCCCGCTCCGCGGCGGTCCGGCAGGTGGCGCCGGCAGTGCTCGGCGCGCCCGTCCACGTCCCCGCGCCTGCCGAGTACGTCGCGCTCGGCGCCGCGCGGCAGGCGGCCTGGGCGCTTGCGGGCGGCGAGAATCCGCCGTCGTGGTCCCTGGCGGACACCACCGTGTTCGAGGCAGACCCCACCCCCGAGGTCCTCGATCGCTACCGGTCGGCCGAACAGCTGACCTTCCGCTGAGGCCTCAGACGGGCCGTGCCGCCTCGGGCCAGGCAGGCCCCGGCCCGCGGCGCGACGGCCCCTATGCGGCCCCCCCGGGAGGGCAGCGCATCGGCCCCCCGGTAGCCACCGCGGACCTCGCGGGCGGGGTCGCCCGCCACCACCGCGGTGGCCGCCCGGCACCACACCGCTGGGACCCCGCCGCCCGCAGGCGCGCCCACCGCCTGCCGACAGGACCCGCGCTCTCCGTC
>NZ_QJUA01000077.1 GCF_003254575.1 Mycobacterium kyogaense
GGTTCTGGCCCGCCCGACCCAGCCCTACACCGCCGCGCTGCGGGCCGCGGCGCTCGATCCCACCACGATGGTCGGTGTGAAACCGCGCAACGTGGTCTCGCGTCTCGGTGCAACCGGCACCGCCACCCCCACCTCCCGAGGAGCTGCCTGATGACCGAGCTCGACCTCACCCGGCCCGTCCTGGGCACCATGACGTTTGGGGACACCGTCGACGAGCGGGTGGCCGCAGACATGGTCGATGCCGCTCTGGCGGCAGGGATCACCCACATCGACACCGCCAACGGTTATGCCGGTGGCGAATCGGAACGGATCCTCTCCCGGGTGCTGCGTGGTCGTCGCGACGACGTCGCCTTGGCCACCAAAGCGGGTATCTTCCATCCGGATTCCGGTGACCACTCGCCGCTCTCGCCCGCCGGGCTCCGCGCCAGCCTCGACGGCAGCCTGGCCCGCCTCGGCACCGACCGCGTCGACCTGTTCTACCTCCACCAGCCCGATCGGGCTGTGCCGCTGCGCGACACTCTGGCCACCGTGGCCGAGTTGGTGGCCGAGGGCAAGGTGCGCGCACTCGGTGTGTCCAACTACGCGGCCTGGCAGATCGCCGAGATCAACCATCTCGCCGACGAAGTGGGCGCGCCGCGCCCGATCGTGGCCCAGCAGGTCTACAACCTCATCGCTCGCCGCATCGAAGACGAATACGCCGAGTTCGCGGCCGTGACCGGCCTGGTGACCATGGTGTACAACCCGTTGGGCGGCGGACTGCTCACGGGCAAGCACACTTTCGACGCCGATCCAGCGGAGGGCCGCTTCGGCGATTCGCGGCTCGCCGCGATGTACAAGCAGAGGTACTGGAATGCCGCGGTGTTCGACGCCATCGGCGACCTCGCCACGCTCGCCGAGAAGGCCGGCATGCCGATGACCGAGCTGGCCCTGCGGTGGCTGGTGAGCAAGCCGGCGGCGGGACCTATCCTGTTGGGCGGTTCCAAGGTCGGACACCTCCAAGCCAACATCGATGCGATCGCCGCCGGCCCACTCGACGCCGACCTGGTCGCGGAGTGCGACGACGTCGGCGCTGCGTTGCGCGGAGCCATGCCGAACTACAACCGCTGAGGACGAACCCATGACCGCAAGCGAATTCGCATCTCGGATGCGCCGCCGCGAACGCCTGATCGGCTACTGGTCGGTGCTGGACTGCCCGGTGGCCCACGAATGGCTGGCCTACGTCGGCTACGACTATCTCGCGCTCGATCTGCAGCACGGCCTCATCGGCTATTCGGGCATGGTGGCGGGTCTCACCGCCGTCGACGCTGCCCGAGGACCCGTCGGTATGGTTCGCGTCGAAGCCAACGACCCCACGCCCATCGGCCGAGCGCTCGACGCGGGTGCGGCAGGCGTCATCGTGCCGCTGGTGAACACCGCGGCCGAAGCCGCCTCAGCCGTCGCGGCGGCCACCTATCCGCCGGCCGGCATTCGGTCCTACGGACCCATGCGTGCCCAGCTGCGCATCGGCCCCACTCCGGCGGTCGCGAACAACGACACCGTCGTCCTCGCCATGATCGAGACACCCCAGGGCCTGGCGAACGTCGAGGAGATCTGCGCGACCGAGGGCCTCACGGGCGTCTACGTGGGCCCGTCCGACCTACGGATCGCAGTCGGCGGCGCGCATTCGCAGGACCCTGCTGTCGACGACGAGTTCGAGGCAGCGCTCGTGCGGGTCCGCGAAGCCGCTGCCGCGGCAGGCATCGCCGCCGGCATCCACACCCCCGACGGAGCGACTGCGTCGCGCCGGCTGGGTGAGGGCTACACGTTCGCGTCGGTGGCCTCTGACCTCACGCATCTGAAGATCGCGGCCGCCGCGCACCTCAAGGCTGCGAACGACGAGCCCGGCGGGTCATGACGAACCGCGCCAGCCAGAGCAGGACCCCGCCGATCACCAGATACTGCAGGATGGCGGTGTACGGGTCGATGGCGTGCCAGTTGGCTCCGAGCAGGTAGCCGGCGCCGATCAAGGCGCTGTTCCAGACGAGGCTGCCCAGCAGGGTCAGCACCGTGAACAACGCGAAGTTCATGCGTTCCGCGCCCGCCGGGATCGAGATGAAGCTGCGGAACAGCGGAATCATGCGGCCGAACAGCACCGCTTTGGCCCCATGCTTGCCGAACCACGCTGTGGTCTTGTCGACGTCTTCGGCGTCGACCAGCGGGATCCGCAGGATCAGCGCCCGCATCCGGTCATGTCCGAGCCACGCCCCGAGCGCGTAGAGGAGCCAGGCGCCGACCAGGGAGCCCGCCGTGGCACCCGCGATCGCCTCGGCCAGGGAGAGGTCACCGAGACGGGCGGCGAAGCCTGCCATCGGCAGGATCACCTCGCTCGGTACCGGGGGGAAGAGATTCTCGGCGGCGATCGCGATGCCCGCGCCGAGCCCGCCCCATCGCTCCATCAGCTCGACCGTCCAGCCGGCAATGCCATCCACAGCTGTCGCGGATTGTGTCGACAACGGGTCGCCTTTCGTGAGGGGAATCCCCCGCGAGGGTACCGATGTTGCAGAAGACGGCCCGGTCCGAAGCTTCCTGTGTCATTGCTGTGAGCGTGCGTCAGAATCAGTTAGCCCGGGTAACCTTTTCGGTGAGCGTGAGGAGTTCCACCGTGGACCTGGGTCTGTGGGGCGATCTGTCGGTGCTTGCCGCTGTCGCCGAAATCGTTTTTGCCACCTGTGTTTTCGTGTACGTCGGACGGCTCGAACGGCAGACGTCGCATCCCCTCGGCGATGTCGTCGGTGCCCATAAAGAGGTGCTGGCGAAGCTGCGCAAGAAGCAACCCCTCACACGTGACGAAGCCGACTACGCGGCCGAGCTGATCCAAGACGCCCGTTCGCCGCTCGCCTACGCGATTCCTGCCGCACTGTTCACGCTCGGCTTCTTCTACGTCGTCGGGTGTCTGTTCGTCCTGCATCTGGACGGCGGGCACCCGTCGTTCCGGACGTTCATCGGCGGTATCCCGATGCTGACGTCGATGAACATGGCCAACCAGCTCCGCCGCGTCGCCGCCCTCAAGGGAAACCTGCGCGACGTCGAGGTGCTCGACACCGAACCGATCGAGCAGCGCGAACCCGCCCACGTCTGACCCCGGCTACTTCGCGTGCTTGACCGCCGGGTCGTCGTCCTCCCACAGCAGCAGTTGCCGCACCGCCGCGCGTGACCCGTAGGGCTGCAGCATCGCACTCGCCGGCCGCGGCCGCACCCGCAGCGGCCACCAGAACCAGCGGCCCAGCAGGGCCGCCACCGCCGGCGTCATGAACGACCTCACGATGAGGGTGTCGAACAGCAGCCCGAGCGCGATCGTCGTGCCGATCTGACCCAGGATGCGCAGATCGGAGAACAGGAACGACGCCATCGTGGCCGCGAAGACGAGCCCGGCCGCCGTCACCACCGACCCGGATCCCGCCATCGCGCGGATGATCCCTGTGTTCAGTCCTGCCCCGATCTCCTCCTTGAAGCGCGAGATGAGCAGCAGGTTGTAGTCGGAGCCGACGGCCAGCAGCAGAATGATGGCCAGCGCCAACACGATCCAGTACAGCTGGATGCCCAGGAGGTCCTGCCAGATCAGCACCGACAGGCCGAACGACGCGCCCAGGGACAGTGCCACCGTGCCGACGATGACGAACGCCGCGACAATGCTGCGCGTGATGAACACCATCACCAGCAGGATCAGACACATCGCCGCGATCCCCGCGATCATCAGGTCGTACTTCGCGCCGTCGGCGATGTCTTTGTAGGTAGCCGCGGTACCGGCGATGAAGATCCGCGAGCCGGCCAGCGGGGTGCCCTTGACGGCTTCGACTGCCGCATGCCGGATCGAGTCGATGTGCGAGATTCCCTCAGTGGTGGCGGGATCGCCCTCGTGGGTGATGATCATTCGGGCGGCTTTGCCATCGGGTGAGAGGAAAAGCTTGAGCCCACGCTGGAATTCGGGATTGGTGAACGCTTCCGGCGGCAGGTAGAACGAATCGTCGGTCTTGGACGCATCGTAGGCCTGGCCCAACGCGGTGGAGTTCTCCAAGGCCCGCGAATTCTGGTCGTTCAGACCGGACTGCGTCGCGTAGTTCGTCATCGTCAGATTGCGGTTGGTCTCCTGGTTGCTGATCTGCGGAGGGATCAGGGCCAGCAACTTCGGTTGCAGCGCATCGAGTTTCGCGATACTCCCGGCGACGTTGGCGAGCTGGTCGGTCAGGTCGTTGATGCCGTCCAGGGCGTCGAACAGCGACCGCAGCGCCCAGCAGATCGGGATGTCGTAGCAGTGCGGCTCGAAATAGAAGTAGTTGCGGATCGGCCGGAAGAAATCGTCGAAGTTGGCGATCTTGTCCCGCAGATCCTGTGCGGTCGCGACGGTCTGCGCGAATGCTCGGGTCTGCTCGTCGGTCACCGCAGCCGACTGTTGTTGCAGCGCGTATTGCTGGCGCAACGTGTTGATTCCGTCGTTGATCACGCTGACCTGTTTGAGCAGATCGGCGGTGCGGGCCTGCTGGAACGGCAGTGAGTTGATCTGCGCGGCGCTGCTGGCGCTGAGCTGGAACGGAATCGACGTGTGGTCCAGCGGGGTGCCGAGTGGGCGGGTGATCGACTGCACCTGCGCGATGCCGTCGGTATGGAACACGGCCTTGGCCACCCGCTCGAGCAGGATCATGTCGGTGGGGTTGCGCAGGTCGTGGTCGGCCTCGACCATCAGCAGTTCGGGCTCCAGGCGCGCCTGGGAGAAGTGCCGTTCGGCGGCCGCGTAGCCGACGTTCGCCGGGGAGTCGGCGGGCATGTAGGTGCGGTTGTCGTAGTTGGTCTTGTAATTGGGCAGCGCCAGCAGGCCGATCAGCGCGATCGCGACAGTGGCCACCAGGATGGGACCCGGCCAGCGCACGATCGCGGTCCCGATGCGCCGCCAACCCTGCGTGCTCATCGGCCGGGCGGGTTCGAAGAGTCCGAAATGCCGGCCGATCGACAGCAGCGCGGGCGCCAACGTCAGCGCGGCCACCACGGCGACGAGCACGCCGATGCCCGCAGGCACCCCGAGGCTCTGGAAGTACGGCAACCGGGTGAAGGTCAGGCACAGCACCGCTCCGGCGATGGTGAGGCCGGAGCCCAGGATGATGTGTGCGGTGCCGTGGTACATGCTCGTGAACGCCGCGACGCGGTCCTGCCCGCTGTAGCGCGCCTCGTGGAAGCGGCCGAGGATGAAGATCGCGTAATCGGTGCCGGCCGCGATCACGAGCAGGGTCAGCAGATTGGTCGAGTAGGTGGACAGCTCGATGATGCCGGCGTTGGCCAGCACGGCGACCACGCCGCGGGACGCGGTCAATTCGATCATCACCGTGAAGATGACGAAGAACACCGTGGTGAGGCGCCGGAAGTAGACCATCAGCATGATCGCGATGACGCCGATCGTGATCAGCGTGGTCTTCAGCGTGCCCTGGCGCCCGACCTCGAACTGATCGGTGATCAGTGGTGCCGGGCCCGTCACATACGCCTTGACGCCGGGCGGGGCCGGTGTGTTGTCGACGATGTCGCGCACCGAGTCGACGGACTCGTTGGCCAGTGACTCGCCTTGGTTTCCGGCCAGGAACACCTGCACGAGGGCGGCTTTGCCGTCCGAGCTCTGCGAACCCGCCGCGGTGAGCGGGTCGCCCCAGAAGTTCTGGATGTGCTGGACGTGGGCGGTGTCCTGCTGGAGCTTGGCGACGAGCCCGTCGTAGTAGCGGTGCGCGTCGGCACCGAGGGGTTGATCGCCTTCCAGCACGATCATCGCGGAGCTGTCGGAGTCGTATTCGCCGAAGTCCTTGCCGATGCGCTTGCTGGCTTGCAGCGACGGCGCATCCTTGGGGCTCAGCGACACGTTGTGGGCCTCGGCGACCGTCTCAAGCTGGGGGACGAACACGTTGGTGACGACGGCCGTCACGAGCCAGAACAGCGCGATCAGCACCGAGAAGCGCCGGATCAGATCCGGGACGGACCGCCAGGACATCGGAGTGCTCATCCGGACTTGTCCAGGCAGAAGGTGTAGGCGTTCAGCGTGTTCACCTGCTTCTCGTCTTTGACCTCGCCGTCGATCGTGATGCGGCAGCCGATGGAGTCGCTGTCACCTTGGGCGGCGACGTTGACGAAGACGGCGGGGTCGGTGGTGATGGCGTCGTAGGACCAGGGCAGGGCCACGCCGAGCGCTTTCTGCGGCTGGGCGTGCACGTCGAGGTAGGTGACCGTGGCGGTGGTTCCGGGTGGACCGAAGACGTCGAGGACCACGTGTTTGGGGTTGAACGGCACGATCTGGCTGTCCGATCCGCTGGGCGTCGCCGTGACATCGCCCGAGGCGAAGATCCCGTGCAGCCGGTACACCGTGAAACCGGCCACCGCGACCACGACGACCGCGACGATCCACGGCCACCGTCGCCCGAGCCGCCGAGCGAACGAATCCCGCTGCATGCGTTGGCCTTTCAGGAGCGGCGACCAGGCGCGGACCGTCCGGAGATCGCTAGGATCACTAATCAACTTCGTTGACGGTACGACACGGGACCGTACCGCACAACATCGGGCCGCGACGTCGCCGGCGTTCGCCCGAATCCTCACGGGCGCCGGGCTTTCAGGAACTTGACAGGTTTCTCGCCGACGGACCGGGTACGCCTGCCCCACCACCGCAACCCGAGAGGAAACACCTGTGTCCGGTTGGCCGATGTGGGCGTTGCTGTTGACCTTCGCCGCGGCGGCCGGGGCGATCTGGGTCGCCGGCATCTCGCTGTCGAACCAGACGGACGTGCTGTCCACTCGGCTTCATCTCGGATCAGCGCTGGGTGGCCTGATCCTGCTGGCCATCGCCACCAATCTGCCCGAGATCGCGATCGTCGCCAGCGCCTCGCTGTCGGGCAATCTCGGGGTCGCGGTCGGCAACATTCTCGGTGGTATCGCCATCCAGACCGTGGTCCTGGTCGCGCTGGACGCGTTCGGGGTGAGGGGACCGCGGCCTCTGACCTACCGCGCGGCCTCACTGGTGCTGGTGCTCGAGGCCGCGTTGGTGGTGGCTGTCCTGGCGATCGTCATCGCAGGAACCCAACTGCCGGGCACGTTAATCGTCTGGCGCGTGACGCCGGCCGCACTGCTCATCCTCGTGGTCTGGGTGGGCGGGCTGCTGCTGCTGCGTCGGGCCGGGCAGTCACTCCCGTGGCACGAATCGGGCCAACCTCCCGACGGTCAGGACAAACCCCGCGGCCACAGCACGGCCAGCAATGAGCGCGAGGCGACCACACGCGGCATCAGCACGGCGAAATCGGCGCTGATCTTCGGCCTGGCCGCGGTGGTGACTCTCGTGGCCGGCGTCGTCCTCGAACGCAGCGGCGACGCGATCGCCGACGGTATCGGCCTGTCCGGAGTGCTCTTCGGTGCGACGATTCTGGCTGCCGCGACGTCGTTGCCTGAGCTGTCGACGGGCCTGGCATCCGTGCGCAACGGCGACTTCCAGCTTGCGGTGTCCGACATCTTCGGCGGGAACGCCTTTCTGCCCGTGCTGTTCCTGATGGCCACATTGCTGTCAGGTGACGCCGTCCTACCCCAGGCGCAGCGCACCGACATCTACCTCACCGCCCTGGCGATCGTGCTGACGCTGGGCTACGCGACCGGTCTGCTCTTTCGCCCGCAACGCCGCATCGCGCGCATGGGCGTCGACTCGCTGGCGGTTCTCGTCATCTACGTCGTCGGCGTCGTCGGGTTGTTCGCCATCGCGCATGCCCGCTGACGACACGTCGTGCCCCGTACGCTGGCGCAGACGATGACCACCGTTCCGAGCGGCCGGGTGGCCGCCCTGCGCCGCTATCCCGTGAAGTCCGTACTCGGCGAGGAGTGTGCCCGCCTCGAGCTCGGCCCCCTGGGTGTCGCCGGCGACCGCAGGTTTGCATTCGTCGACGACGAGACGGGGCGGGTGGCCACGGCGAAGAACCCTCGCCTGTGGCGTCGGCTGCTGCACTGCTCGGCGGCCACCGGGGACAGCGGTGTCGTGCTCACCCTGCCCGACGGCCGCGCCGTGGCGGTCGAGCAGTCGGCCGAGGCGGTGTCGGAGGTGGTGAGACGGCGCGTGTATCTGGCTGACGAACGCAGCGCTGGGGCCACCGTCGAGCGCTCCGATCCGGTCGACGTCTTGACCCACGGCATCGACGCCGACATGGAGGCCGAGATCCTCGAGATCGCGCAGGGCACACCGGGAGGAGCCTTCGTCGACCACTCCCCCGTGCACCTGATCACCACCGCCACTCTCGACGCCATCGGAATGGACCGTGCTGACGCCGTGCGCTATCGACCGAACATCGTGATCGAGACCCCGCCCGACTGCCCGCCGTTCGTGGAGAACGACTGGGTCGGTGTCACGTTCAGCCTCGGTGGGGAGGTTCAGCTGCGGGGGACACTTCCCACGCCGCGATGCTCGGTGCCCACGCTCGAGCATGGTTCGCTTCCCAGGTCCGCACAGGCCGTTCGTCACACGCTCGAACACAACCGCGTCCAGGCGGGCGAATTCGGAGTCCTCCCTTGCGCGGGTCTCTACGCCGACGTCGTCACCGGCGGGATCGTCGGTATCGGTGACGAGGTCGGAATCCCCGTCACGTAGACCATTTCCGGGTGTACGTTCTCAGCTCGTGAGGCAGGCACGTCGAGGCGATGCAATTCCTGCGCGTCGGTGACCGCCGGCTGGCGTACGAGGTACGCGGGCCGCTTCGCGGTGCCCTGCCGCCGCTGATCGCTCCCGCCTGGTGGGTGAGCCATCTCGAGCTCGACTGGCAGCAGCCCGATGTGCAGCGGTTCTGGACGGGAGTCGCCGACGATCGCCCGCTGATCCGCTATGACCGCCTGGGCGTGGGGATGTCCGACCGGGAGGTGCGTGACGTCGACCTGACGCTCGAGGCCGAGGTCGACACGTTGCGGGCGCTCTGCGACAAACTAGAGCTCGACCGGGTCTCGCTTCTTGGCGGATCCTCAGGCAGTGCGACGGCAATCGCTTATGCCGCAATGTATCCCGAGCGCGTCGATCGGCTGGTGCTCTACGGGGCCTATGCGCGCGGCGACCAGCTCACCCCACCCGAGGTCGGCCAGGCCATCGTCTCGGCGATCGAGGCGCACTGGGGCCTGGGTGCCCGCATGCTCAGCGACATCTTCCTCGGCAGCGCCGACACCGCCGAGCACGAGCGATTCACGCGGCTGCAGCGGGATTCCGCCACTGCGCAGACGGCCGCAGCACTGCTCGGCATGGTCTACGAGCTCGATGTCAGCGCCCACCTGCCGAGGGTGCGGGTGCCGACGACCGTGGTCCATCGCCGCGATGATCGCGCGGTCCCGTTCCGGCTGGGTCGGGAGGTGGCGGCAGCCATTCCCGGGGCTGTTCTCGTTCCACTGCAGGGTGATTCGCATTTTCCGTGGCACGGCGATGTCGACGCTGTCGTCCGAGCCTGCCGGGGCGGGCTTGCGGCTCCCACGCGCGATACGCCACCGCCGCAGGCAACACTTCTGTCGGCGCGCGAACGGGACGTCCTGGGCTGCGTGGCGCGCGGACTCAGCGACCGCGAGATCGCCGAACAGCTGGCCATCAGCCCCCACACCGTGCACCGCCATGTCGCGAACATCCGCGACAAACTGGGCTGCCCGTCGCGCACCGCAGCCGTCGCAGAGGCGTCCCGCCGCGGCCTTCTCTAGATCACCGAATTCGGCCATCCGAGCACGATGGCCGATTCAGGCGATGCGGCACTCCCCCGATCCCACCTACATTCGGCGCATGAACCAGGCGTGGTTGCAGGTGATGGCGCTGCTCTACGACCCGTTCCTGTGGCTCGGCGAGGTCGTGGGAATGCGTCGACGCCGACGTGAGCTGGTGGCGCGGGCGTCAGGCCGCATCCTCGAGATCGGCGCGGGAACGGGTCTGAATCTGCCTTTCTATCCCGCCACGGTCGACGAGCTGATCCTGGCCGAGCCGGAGCCCGGTATGCGGGGCAGGCTGGCTCGTCGGTCCCGGCGTCTCGGCCGGGTGGCCGAGATCATCGATGCACCGGCCGAGCGCCTTCCGCTGCCCGATGCGTCGGTGGACACCGTTGTCTCGACGCTGGTGCTGTGCACCGTCGCCGATCCCGAGCGTGCGCTCCGCGAGATCGCCCGCGTGCTCGCCCCCGGCGGGCAGCTGTTGTTCATCGAGCACGTTCGGGCGCGGTCTCGGTGGTTGACCGCCTGCCAGAACCTGTTGGTGCGGCCGTGGCGCGCCTTCGCGGGCGGATGTGCCTGCAACAGAGACACTCTCGGGGCGATGGCGGCCTGCGGTCTCACCCCGGAGGTCGAGCACGCGACCTGGCGCGGGATGCCGCCGATCGTCGGTCCGCTCGTGATCGGACGAGCCGGCGTCGACTAGACGAGCATGCGGCGATACTCCTGCGCCGGTTCTCCTGCCGCGGCGGCGAACTCTTCGAGCACGGTGGCCAGGAGTTCGCGCCGCTCCGGCGACATCTCCCGCAACGCTCGGCGGATCGCGGCGCGCCGGTGGCGGATCACCTTGCCGATCAGCGCCTGCCCCTCGCCGGTCAGCGTGAGCGAGATGTTGCGACGGTCGACGGAGTCCTGCCGCCGATCGAGCAAGCCGATCTTGATCAGGCGGTCCACGATCCGGCTGGCGTTCGACGGGTTGACCTGCAGACCCTCGGCGACCGAGGCGAGGTTCATGGCTCCCCGAGTGGCGATCATCATCATCACCCGGACCTGGGGCACGGTCACCACGTCGTCGACGGTCATGATCGATGCGGCGGTGATGCCCACCAGCGCACGAGAAGCCCGCATCACCGACTCGACGTGGTCGATCGTCACGCGCTCGCCCATGCCGCCCGAGCCTACCTTCGGGCGCCGGAAGCGTGGCTGCAAGCAGCAGCGCGGGACATAAAACGAAAAGCACACCGCAATCGTTGCCCTAGCGCATCCATCAGACGTACAACTGAAGGATGACCGGCGCGCTCACCACGTCGGGCACTTACGATGCCGACGTTGACGACCTGTGCGAGACGATCGCGCAGCTGCGGGAGAAACTCGCTAGCCAACCTGTCATCGAACAGGCCAAGGGAATGTTGATGCAGACCTTCCGCATCGATGCTGACGCAGCCTTCGACGTCCTTCGGGTCATGTCGCAGAGCTGCAACGTGAAACTGCGCGATGTCGCGGTCGCGATCGTCGAGTCGTGGCGCGACCACGGTCCGCGGCAGGACTTCGAGGCAGCGGCGGACCTCCTCGTCGATCTCCGCGAGAGTCTGCGTGACGCGCCTCTACGCTGACTTGTCCGGGCCTGCGTTGTAGCTCTGGTGCACAGGCGATTCCCAGGTGTAGGGCTCTTCGGGATGCCCGGACCCACCCAAAATGAACGTGCGGTCGCTGCGGTTGGCCCGGGCGATCGTCGCCATCCAGGTGCCGACGGTGCTGAACCGGTTACGCACCCCGGTCAGGAAGGCGATGTGGATGAAGCCCCAGCCCAACCACCCCCCTACCCCGGCCAGCTTCACAGGCCCCGCTTGCAGCAGTGCGTTGCCACGGCTGATGT
>NZ_QJUA01000078.1 GCF_003254575.1 Mycobacterium kyogaense
CCACCCCCGCCGACGCCGCCTCGCCGACCGAGGCGATGCCTGCCGTCGGCGGGGGTGGGGTCGACAGGCTCGGCCGGGGCCGGTTCGTCGATCTCCGGCACGTCGGGCTGGAAGTCGTCAGCCGACGGGCGATCGATGCGCGCGGTCTTCGAAGGGTTGGCAGGGTCGGCCGGGTCGGACGTTTGCCAGGGGTTCGGATTACCACCGGCGGATGTGTCGCTCACGGCAGCTCCTTTCCCGGTCCTGTGTTCGCCAACCATGCCTCCCTGTCCCGGGTGCGTCGTCCCGGGAAACTGACGCGTCCGTCGCGTCGAGGTGAGATCAGGGTACGTGAGCCCCCCGTCCGGCCGGGTCGAGACGGAGGCCCCGGCATCGGCGTGGCGGCGACCGAGGCGCGTCCGCACCGCGCCCGCCGCCGCAACCGCCTCGGGAACCTTCGCGGCGAGCAGGATTCCGGCGATGATCGGACCCATGACCAGGCCCAGCACAGCCAGCCGCAGCAGGGACCCGGCCGCCCCGAAATGGTCGGTCAGCGATCCCAGCCCTGCCAGCCGGTCGAGCACGTGGGCGATCAGGCCGGCCGCGAGCGCCGCCGTGATCGTGACCAGCACGGTGCGCACGACGTCGGTGGAGAACAGCCGCCCGCCGGGTGGATTCAGACGATTACGCAGCAGCAGATAGCCGAGTGTGGCACCGGCCAGAAAGCCCAGACCGTTGGCCAGGCCGAGGTAGCCGGCGACCAGCTCCCGGTTCGTGGTCAGGTGCGGCGCCGCCAGCGAGCCGGCGACCTTCACGGCCGTGATCACCACGATCAGCAGGATCGGCGTCCACGGCTCCTCGCGGGCATAGAACACCCGCAGCTGCAGCAGAACCAGGGCGTACGGGATCAGCGTGAACGCCGACAGCGTGATCGCCATGCCGAGGTAGCCGGCGTCGACGGCGCCGAAGTTGCCGTAAGAGAACAGCGCGCTGCCGATCGCCGGACCGCCGACCGTCATCAACGCGACCACCGGGATCAGCGTCACCATCGTCAAGCGGGTCGCCAACGACAGATCGGCGAGCACAGCAGGTCCGTCGCCGGCCGCCGCGTTCCGGGACAGGCGCGGCATCACGACGGTCAGCACCGTCACCCCGACGATGCCGAACGGCAGCTGCAGGATCAGCCACGTGTAGTTGTAGATCGCCGGGCCCGACGCTGCCGCACCGCTGGCGACCTGATTGCCGACGATGAACCCGACCTGGCTGATGAGCACGTAGAGCACCATCGCCAGCGCCATCATCCCGAACTTCTTCAGTCGCGCGTCGATGCCCCACAGCGGCCGCAGGCTGACCCGCTCGCGACGGATCGCCACGAACAGCACTGCCGCCTGTGCGACGACGCCCAGCGTCGTCCCGATGCCGAGGACCAGGAGCTTGGCGTCGCCCATCGTCACCGGGTTCAGTGAGAGTTCGCCCGGCACAAGGAGATACAGGCCCAGGGTGAGGATCGCGACGACGTTGTTGACCACGGGCGCCCACGCCGGGGGCCCGAAGATGTTGCGGGTGTTCAGTATTGCCATGAACACCGACGACAGCCCGTAGAAGATGATCTGCGGCAACAGCAGGTAGGCGAACGCCGTGGTCAACGGCCGGTCCACCAGGGGTTCCGACCCCAGCATCAGATCGACCAGCAACGGGGCGCCGGCGGTCGAGATGATCGTCACCACGATCAGCAGGGTGGTGGCCAGCGTCAGAAGCCGTCGGATGAAAGCGGATCCGCCGTCGGGGTCGTCACGTTCGGCGCGGGCGAGCACCGGCACGAAGATCGCGGTGAACGTCGCCTCCAGCACCAGCGCGGCAATCATGTTGGGCAGCTGGTTGGCCACCGTGAACGCACTCGACAGCGCTGCACCGAGGATCGCGGCGAGCAGCACGATCCGGGCGAACCCGGTGAGCCGGCTGACCAGCGTGGCCAGCGCCATCCCCCACGAGCGCGACACCACCGCGGCGTCGGAGAGCTCGGCACGGGCCGGGGCCCGCCGTGGTTGCGCCGTACTCACCGGCGCCTCCGCTCGTCGTCCGAGTAGGCCAGCGCCACCTCGATCGGGTCGGGGCGGTGCGGATCGGCCTCGAGATCGGCGCGGTCGGGCTGGCCGCGGAACCTGTGCCACAGTCGGCGCCCGACGAGCAGCACCAGCACCGCACCTCCGGTCAGCGTGATGAAGAACAGCACCTTGCCGTATGCGTTGGAGTGCACAGACAGCCGCACCGGCTCGCCGAGCGACAAGCCGTCGACCGTGCGCAGCGACACGTCCACGGCCACCCGCTGGGTGAAGTGGACCTCGATGGGCACCTTGAGCGGAAGGAAGCCGGGCGGCAGCACGATCTCGCCGGGGTCGGTCACCGTCATGCCGGGCGGGGCGTCGATCTGCAGGCGCACCCGAATCGGGACGGGCAGATCGTTGCGTAGCGCCAGCGGCAGCGGGCTGCGCTCGGTGGCCAGGGTGTAGGAGCCGCCGGGATTGACGATCGTCACGGCCTTGAACAAGTCCTCCACGGTGCCGCCGACAGTGGTCAGCCGCTGCTGGGCGAGCCCGTTGCGCGCATCCGGCGGTACCGACTGGCTCAGGGCCCGCAGCATGTCCTCGCGCAGCGGCGCCGTGTACTGCGGTCCGGTCAGCCCCGTGCGGTCGTCGGTGGTCAAGGCGTCGGTGAGGCCGCGGAGTCGGTTGGTGGTCGCTGCGATCCCGGACACCACGCCGTCGTCGAAGCGCCCGCGCGGGTTGCCGACGTTGTCGGCGGGGGGTGGCGCGCTGCCGTGGACGGTGGCGGCTTCGTCGAGCACCGCCCGCAGCGGTCGCGGCGCGGCGAGTCCCGACCGGATCGTGGTGGCGACGGTGGTCAGGACGGCCTCTGCGTCCTCGGCGGTGGCGTTCCACATCAGCGGCGGCACGATCAGCTGGCCCCGCGGTGAGGCGTCGGGATCCAGGCCCCGCCAGAGCAGTGCACCGAGCGCGTCCTGTCGACGTGCGATCGCCGAGTCCTGTTTCACCGAGATGCTCAACGACGGAGCCAGATAGGACGGGGATTCCGGCGCGGTGCCCATGCCGGCCAGCGCGGCGCCGACGGCGGGATCGAAGGTTGCGGCCACCACGTTCGGCGTGTACCGCACCGGCGCTGTGTCCGCGGTCTGCGGTTGCCCGCCCTCTGCCTCGTCCGGACCGGTCAGGTTGGCCGCCGCTAGCGCCACGGTCGGACCCTGCGCGGACATCAGATCGACGGCGGCCGCGGTGAGGGGTCCGTCGCCGACGATGGTGGCGCCGCGGGTGGAGGCCACGCCGAGGATCTGATCGACCACGTCGGCGGCGCCGCCGGTCGCGGCCGCAGCCAACGCCGGATCGTTGACGCGGTGCAGCGCGTCGAGGTCGGCTTGGGCATACGGCGTCGCGGTCACGCACATCCGCTGGGCCAGCGCCTTGAGCCGGGCGAGCCAGCCGATGGCGGCCTGCTGCCCGGTGCCCGGATGCGTCGGCGTGGTGCGCGGGCCCGCGTCCGCGGCGTCGTTGACGACGTAGCCGTTGGTCATCGCGTTCACCGTGACCAGAAGGTCGGGGTCGACGGCCAGGCACAGCCCGCCGGTGACCTCACCACCCGGGTCGACCTGCGGGCTGGTCGCGAAGTCCGCTGCGGTCAGCAAACTGTCGAGCCGGCCGCCCGGTGCGAGGGACGTCGCCAGATCGTCGTCGATGAGCCGCACCGGGGTGGTGCCGCCCGGGGCGCCTGCCGCGAGTGAGGGCCGGTCGGCCAGCGGCCAGAGCATCGTCAGGCCGACGGGCCTGGTGGTGTCCGGGGGTACTGCGGACGTCACCGTGTCGGTGGCCGCGTCGTTCTGCTGATCAGGCGGTACGCCCACGACGGGCAGCAGGAAGCGGGAGTCGTCGAGGCGGGCCGGCGCCCCGTAGTCCGGCGTGCCGTTGACGTTCACCATCACCGGGTAGACACCCGGCTCGCTGACGTCGAAGGACGGATGATCCGCCGAGCGCAGCGGGTACGACAGCCGGAACGGGACGTTCTGGCCCCGGGCCATCTCCGGGGCGATCGTGATGAAGTCGGCGACCGGCTGGAACTGGTCGACGTTGCCGGCGAGGTCGGTGCGCAGCGCGGTCGACGACGCCACCGGACCGGCCCGTTCCAGGCGCACCACCACGTCGCGCACCGCGCGGTCGCCGACGTTGCGGATGGTGCCGGTGACCGTGACCATCGGGTCGCTCGTGGTGGTGACCACATCCGGGGTGATGCTGTCGATCTGAACGGTGAGGAACGGCAGGGGGGACGGCTGCGTGGCCGGCTGGGCGTCCGCGACGGCGGGCGCGACGATCGGCAGAACGGCAGCCAGCAGGGCGACGACCGCGGCGAGCAGGCGCGCGGGCAGACCGATCACGGACCCTGACCGTAGCCGTTCGCCCGTCGGCCCGGCTGGGGTTGCGCCGTCGGATCAGTCCTGTGGTTGCGGGTGCGCGAGTGCGTCTGTCCCCGGCGCCGCGGTGTGCTGCGGGGCAGCGGAGGCAGCGCCGCGGGCCCGTCGCTGTGCAGTTTGTCGATCAACTCGTCGGCGACCTCGGCGAGCCGGCGTTCGTCGGCGTAGGCCAGCCGCTTTGGCAGTTCCTGCAGCGGCACCCAGGCGACCTCGGTGACCTCGACGTCCTCATCGGACAGCTCGCCACCGGCGAACCGCATCAGATAGTGGTGCACGGTCTTGTGGACCCGCCGGCCCTCGGTGACGAACCAATAGTCGATGCTGCCCAGCGCTGCCAGCACGCTTCCCTGGATGCCGGTCTCCTCGGCGACCTCCCGGATCGCGGTCTGTTCGGCGGTCTCGCCCCGTTCGATGTGGCCCTTGGGCAGGGACCACAGCATGCGCCCGCGGCGGTCGGTCCGGCCGATCAGAGCGGCGACCTGGCTTTCCTTCGGCCCGTCGAGGCCGTCGATGACCAGGCCGCCCGCGGAGGTCTCGTGCACGGTGCGCAGGCGTTCGGCGGGCCGTCGCGGCCCGGAGCGTTGGGGTTTGGGAGTCGCAGACGGGGCGTCGGCGGGGTTGTCGTCCCGCGGCCCGGCCGGCTGTTGGGTGCCTGCCTCGGGCGGTCCTGCCGCGCGTCGGCCCCGACGCCGCCCGCGGCGTCGTCGAGGTTTTGGCTGCTCGCCGTCCGACACCCAAGCGATAGTAGCTGCCATGAACTATCGGCCACGCCGCACTCGCCGGTCGGTGACATGGCTGTGACCAGTAGGCTCATCGGACGTGCCTGAGCCCTCGTCCGGACAAGATGTCGCCGAACTGCTGGCTGCCGCGCAGGTGTCCCTGGGGCGGCACCACAAGGTGCTGCAGGCGCTCGGCCGGGTGTTCACCGATGCGGGGCATTCGATCTATCTGGTGGGCGGCAGTGTGCGCGACGCGCTGCTGGGCCGGCTCGACACCGATCTGGACTTCACCACCGACGCGCGCCCGGAGCAGATGAAGCCGCTGCTGGCCGGCTGGGCCGATGCGCTCTGGGACACCGGCATCGAGTTCGGCACCCTCGGCGTCGGCAAGAACGGCGACCGCCTGGAGATCACCACGTTCCGTGCCGACTCCTACGACCACGTCACCCGCCATCCCGAGGTGCGCTTCGGCGACAACCTCGCCGACGATCTGGTCCGTCGTGACTTCACCGTCAACGCGATGGCGGTGCGCTTGGACCCTGAGCTGCCCGGCGGGCTGGGGGAGTTCCTGGATCCGCTCGGCGGGCTCGCCGCGCTGCAGGCCCGCACGCTGGACACCCCGGCCGAACCCGAGGTGAGTTTCACCGACGATCCGCTGCGGATGCTGCGGGCGGCGCGGTTCGCGTCCCAGCTCGGCTTCACGGTGTCGCCGCGGGTGCGGCAGGCGCTGACCGAGATGGCGCCGCAGCTGTCTCGGATCAGCGTCGAGCGGGTGGCGGCCGAGCTCGACAAGATGCTTCTCGGCGCCGACCCCGTCGCGGGGGTGGATCTGATGGTGCAGACCGGGTTGGGCGAGATCGTGCTGCCCGAGGTCGGGGCGATGCGCATGGCCATCGACGAGCACCACCAGCACAAGGACGTGTACCAACATTCGCTGACCGTGCTGCGGCAGGCCATTGATCTCGAAACGGACGGCCCGGATCTGGTGTTGCGCTGGGCGGCGCTGCTGCACGACATCGGCAAGCCCGCGACCCGGCGCCACGAGCCCGACGGCGGCGTCAGCTTCCACCACCACGAGGTGGTCGGCGCGAAGATGACCCGAAAGCGGATGCGCGCGTTGAAGTACTCCAAGCAGATGGTCGACGACGTGTCGCAGCTGGTCTACCTGCATCTGCGATTCCACGGCTACGGCGAAGGCCGGTGGACGGATTCGGCGGTGCGCCGCTACGTGACCGACGCCGGACCGCTGCTGAGCCGATTGCACAAGCTCGTGCGGGCCGACTGCACGACGCGCAACAAGCGCCGCGCGGCCCGGCTGCAGGCCAATTACGACGATCTCGAGCACCGCATCGCGGAGTTGGCGGCCAAGGAGGATCTGGCGCGCGTTCGGCCGGACATCGACGGCAACGAGATCATGACGCTCCTCGGCATCCCGCCCGGCCCCGCGGTCGGGCAGGCGTGGAACCACCTCAAGGAGGTGCGTCTGGATCGCGGCCCGCTCAGCCACGACGAGGCGGTCGAGGAATTGCTCAGGTGGTGGAACGAGCAGCGGTAGCCGTGCGTCTGACAGTCATGGAGTACTGCTTGGGCGACCTCGACGGCGGCGCGACGATGTGGAGTGCCGACCCGATGACCGACGTCGACGGTGACGGTGTGCTGGATGCGGTGATGCTGGATCTGGATCACGACGGCCTGGTCGACGACGCGCTCGCCGATCTCGATGCGGACGGACTCGCCGAACACGGTGTGCTCGGTGTCGGGGGAGCGGGTGCGGTGACCGTGACCGACGACGGGACAGGCACGTGGGCGGTGCACCTGGACCCCGGGGCGGCGTTGCGATGGCTCGGGCTCGACGGCGTCGAGCATCCGGCCGGTACCGCGACGGTGGATCTGGACGGCGACGGGCTGGCCGACGAACGGCTGGTCGATTCTGATGGTGACGGGCTGGCCGACCGGGCATTCGGGACGGGCACCGCCTGGGTCGACACGGACGCCGACGGCCGCTGGGACGTCCGATTGGCCGACGCCGACGGCGATGGCGCCGCGGACAGCGCCACGCCTATCTGAGGTTCAGCCCCGCCCGGCCCCGGGCGGGCCCGCGAACGCCTGCGCGATCGTGAGCCATTGTTCGGCGTCCGATCCGACGGCGACGATGTCGAGCGCGGACCGCGGGCGCCGTTGCGTCACCAGCATGCAGAAGTGCTCGGCGGAGCCCTGCACCCGCTGCGCGGCATCCTCGGGCCCCCAGGTCCACTCGCTGCCGTCGGGAGCAGAAAGTTTCACGTGGAACGGTTCGGCCGGCGGCGTCAGCCCGTGCACGCTGTAGGCGAAATCGCGGGTCCGCACGCCGATGTGCACGATCGACCGCAGCCGCGCCGTCGGTGTGCGGGTCACGCCGAGGGCATCGGCGACATCGAGACCATGCGCCCAAGTCTCCATCAGCCGGGCGGTGGCCATGGACGCGGCGCTCATCGGCGGTCCGAACCAGGGCAGCTTGCGACCCTCGGGCACAGTCACCAGGGCGTCGTGCAGCGCGGCGCGGGTGGCCCGCCAATCAGCGAGCAATGCCTCGGGCGCGGTGCCGGCCAACTCTTCGGCGGCGGCGTCGACGAAGCCGCTGGGGTTCTGCGCCGCGGCGGAGACGACGTCAGAGCCAAAGGCGTCCTCATCGGTGACGGCGATCAGGGACGTGCGATCAGTCCACAGCAGATGCGCGATCTGATGCGCGATCGTCCACCCGGGCGCGGGTGTGTCGGTTGCCCAGCGCGCTGCCGGGAGGTCCGCGACCAGCGCATCCAGATCGTCGCTCTCGGCGCGCAGGTCAGCGACGATGGGGGCAGCTCCGGCCATGGCGGTCACCCTAGCCCGCGGGGCGTCGCCGCCGCGCCACGGTCGCGTAGACGGCAAGTCCCACGAGGTAGATCGCGGTGCCGGCGATGGCGACTGCGGGCGCATGCCCGTCGGCCGGCATCACGAACGCCGCCGCGGCGATCGCGAGGATGAACGCCATCCAGAACAGCGCGTCCTGCACCGTGAAGACGTGTCCGCGCAGGGCGTCGTCGACGTCGATCTGCATCGCGGTATCGGCGCACAACTTGACCACCTGACCGGCTCCGCCGAGCAGGAAGCCGCACGCGATCATCACCGGCAGCCGTAACGTCGCGCCGCACAACTGGACGGCTGCGGCGAATGCCAGTGCCCAGATCGGGGTGGCGTAGCGGCCCCAGCGCTTCACGAGGATCGGCGTCACCGCCGTCGCCAGGAAGGAACCGATACCCGTCGCCGCCACGAACAGCACCGCGGTGCCCAGCCCCGCCACCGCGGCCGTGCCGCTGTGCCGCACGATCACCAACACGAGCAACGTGTTGAGGCCGAACGCCATCCGGTGCGCCGAGAGCCCCGCCAGGGTCGCGGTCACGGTGGGCACGGCGAGCACCGTGCGGGCGCCGTGCAGCCATCCCGTCGCTACGGCGTAGGCAACGGATCCGTGCACGGCCCGGGCACTGTCGTCTGGACCCAGCACCCGCGGCGGGAAGCGCACCGACAGCCACAGCGCCAGCGCGACCGGGACCGCCACCAGGAAGATGATCATCGACGCGCCGGAATCGCTGGAGCCGAACAACCAGCGCGGCAGCAGCATGAAGTTCGCACCGAAGAACGCCGCCGCGGCGCCGGTGGCCGTCGCGACCGAGTTCATCGCCACCACCTGCTCACGCGGCACCACGTGCGGCAGCGCCGCCGAGAGCCCCGATGAGACGAACCGCGTCATCCCGTTGACCACCAGCGCGCCCAACAGGATCGGCAGATCACCCAGACCCGCTGCGAGCAGCGTGCCGACGACGAGGACCAGCACGAGACGGCCGGTGTTGGCGCCGATGAGCACCACGCGCCGATCCCATCGGTCCAGCAGCGCACCGGCGAAGGGTCCGAGCACCGAGTACGGCAGGAACAGCACGGCGAACGCCGCGGCGATCGCCCACGGGTCGGCCGCGCGCTCGGGGTTGAACAGGATCGCGCCGGCGAGACCGGCCTGGAACAGCCCGTCACCGAACTGGCTGACGGCCCGCAGTTCCAGGAGGCGGCGGAACCCGGGCAGGGACTTCGTCGTCTGCCATACCGAACTCCACCCTGCGCGGGATGCGCGATCGTCGGGCACGGAGGTCACGTCCTAGGAGTGGGTGGCGCGTCGAAGGTCGGCAGTGGCGCGACCGGACACCACAGTACAAATATTGCGCCGGGGCCGGCTTGTTCGCCTCCGCGCGGCAGTGGTGATGACAGAATGGACCGGTGGCGCAGCCAGAGGACCCGGAGGATTTCGTCGCCCCAGCGGCGCACCGGGTGCGCGCGGGCACATTGCTGTTGGCGAACACCGATCTGCTGGAGCCCACGTTCCGGCGCAGCGTGATCTACGTCGTCGAGCACAACGACGGGGGCACCCTCGGGGTGGTGCTGAACCGGGCCAGCGAGACGGCCGTCTACAACGTGCTGCCGCAATGGGTGAAGTTGGCCACGAAGCCGAAGACGATGTTCGTCGGCGGTCCGGTCAAGCGCGATGCCGCACTCTGTCTGGCCACGTTGCGGGTGGGCGTCGACGTCACCGGGGTGCCGGGGTTGCGGCACATCCAGGGGCGCATCGCGATGGTCGACCTCGACGCGGATCCCGACGCAGTGGCTCCGATGGTCGAAGGCGTCCGCATCTTCGCCGGCTATTCGGGCTGGACCATCGGCCAGCTCGAGGGGGAGATCGAGCGCGACGACTGGATCGTCCTGTCGGCGCTGCCGTCGGATGTCCTCGCCGAGCCGCGGACTGATCTGTGGGGCAGGGTGCTGCGTCGTCAGCCGATGCCGCTACCGCTTTTGGCGACGCACCCGATCGACCTCAGCCGGAACTGACCTCAGCGGCAGGACAGCGTGCAGGCCGCGCACGACCCGGCACACCCGGCGTCGGCGCTCTGCCGCGAGTTGGCTCGGGCCACAACCTTGGCGCTCTGCCAGCAGCCCGCGGCCAGCGTCGCCACCGCGCCGATGACGCAGACTGCGAGCACGACCGATGCCGTCGACGCCGTCGCAGACAGCGCGACCGCTCCGCCGGCCGCCAGCATCACGGCTGCGGCCAACTGAATCGGGGCGACCCCGCGCAGCACCTGACGGACGAAGTCACCGATGGGGGCGGGCCGCGTCAGCGACCAGACTCCCAGCGCCGCGGTCACGAACGCGACGCCCAGGCACAACACTGCGGCGACCATCACAAGTCACGAGGATACGGCTTCGGTGGCGGGCCGCCGTCCCCCGGGCGCCAGGCTTCGCCCGGGGGACGACGCCGCTCAACCCTGCAGTCCCAGCAGCTGCGGCGCGGGGGCCACCGCAGCTGCTGGGACTGCAGGGTTGAGCGGCGT
>NZ_QJUA01000079.1 GCF_003254575.1 Mycobacterium kyogaense
GGTCGGCGGCGGAGGCGGCGGGGGTGGCGGCGTCGTGGTGGTGATCTCGTCCTGGACGGGAGGCGGCGCGCTGGTGGTGGTCTCCGGCGTCGCGAGGTTGTCGGTGTCGGTGCGGGTCACCAGGACCGACACCGACACCACCAGCGCGATCGCGGCGACGATCGCGACGACGCCGACCACCCAGGGCCAGCGTGGCGGCTCGGGGGTCTCCCCCGCCTCGGCGGCTGCGTCGTAGTTGTCGTAGTCGTAGGGCGACGATTCCGCGGGGACGTACGCGGGCGGGACGAATTGCTCGGACTCGGGCGCGGAGTACGCCCGCGAGTAGTGGTCGGTGTCATCGATGCCTGGCGCACCGGCGTCGCTGTCCGGGGTGAGACCCGACACGTCCTGTGTCGGTTCATCGGCTGGAGACCGGTCGCCCGGCTCGTCGCCTCTAGGCCCGCTCATGTGCGTCAATCCTTCTCAGCCAGCTTCTCGGGCTCCGGTCACCGCCGATGGCGGCTCGCGGTGCGCCGGCAACACTACCCAACCGCGGCGCCGAGAACAGGGGCAGGAAGACGGTCGCCGGGCAACTCATGCCGGATTGTGACCTTGCCCGGGCTGCGGCGCCGACAGACGTCAGCGGCTAATGCTTCTCGGGCCCGGTGTGGTACTCGAAGACCAGGCCGGACACCGTGGTGAGCACGAAGCAGACGCCGCCGACGATCAGCCACGGCAGCCACAGCGCCATGCCGACCGCGGTGACCGACGCGGACAGCGCGATCATGACCGGCCACCAGCTGTGCGGGCTGTAGAAGCCCAGTTCGCCGGCGCCGTCAGCGATCTCGGCGTCCTCGTAGTCTTCGGGTCGGGTGTCCAACCGGCGTGCGACGAAGCGGAAGAACGTGCCGGTGATCAGCGTCAGACCCGTGGTCAGGGCGAGCGCCGTGGTACCGGCCCACTCCACCCCGCCGGTGGCGAACAGCGCGGTGAGCACCGCGTACACCACTGTCGCCAGCGCGAAGAACGCCGTGAGGAACTCGAACAACCGGGCTTCGATGTGCATCTGCTGTCCTACCTGCTCGCCTGGGGCGCCTGCTCACCGCGGCGCGTGTCGAACGGCTTGGTGGTGGTCGCGACCGGTGACTGGTTGATCGCCTGCAGCGCCTCGGCGTTGGTCTTGCCGGCGATGCGCTGATCCATGTAGGCCTTGAAATCGTTGGGCTCCACGACGCGCAGCTCGAAGTTCATCATCGAGTGGTAGGTGCCGCACATCTCGGTGCAGCGGCCCACGAAGGCGCCGGTCTGGTTGATCTCGCTGACCTGGAAGATGTTGTCGGAGTTGTTCGCCTTCGGGTCCGGCAGCACGTCGCGCTTGAACAGGAACTCCGGCACCCAGAAGCCGTGGATCACGTCGGCCGAGGCGATCTGGAACTCGATGCGCTTGCCGGCCGGCACCACCAGCACCGGGATCTCTTCCGACGAGCCGAGCGTCTCGACCTTGTCGAAGTTCAGGTAGGTGCGGTCTTCGGGGTTGAGGCCGCGGATCGCGCCGACGCGCTCCTCGCCGTTCTCGTAGGTGCCCTCCGGCTTGGAGGTCATGGCCTCTTTGCGCGCGTTGTCGACACCGTCGTAGCTGAACGTCCCGTCACCGAAGTTGATCTTCTGGTAGCCGAACTTCCAGTTCCACTGGAACGCGGTGACGTCGACGACGACCTCGGGGTTGGGGTCCTTGTGCAGCATCCGTTCCTGCACGACGACGGTGAAGTAGAAGAGCACCGAGATGATGAGGAACGGGGTGACCGTCAGGGCCAGCTCGAGCGGCATGTTGTAGCCGAACTGGCGGGGCAGTTCCTGCTCGCCCTTCTTCTTCCGGTGGAACACCACGGTCCAGAACAGCATGACGTAGACGATGGCGCCGACGACGAGCGCGGCGATCATCGAACCGATCCACAGTTCACGGTTCAGGTGAGCTTCCGGGGTGATGCCCTTGGGCCACCCCAGGGCGAGAGCATCAGACCAGCTGCATCCGCTGAGCAGGACCGTCGTCCCTCCCAGGAGCAGGGACAATGCCACCAACTTCAGGCCGCGAGCGGGCACGTTGGCGCCTCCTACCAAGTCGATCGACCGCCGGACGGTCAGACGGCTGCATTGAATACTACGCAGCGTAGACCACGCTTCCCGAGCAGTTCCATGCGACCGGGCCAATGTCAGGAGTTGCTCCCGCCGCTTTCGGGAAGACGCCGGGAGATCAGACATACTGACGCCGTGTGCGGACTGCTGGCGTTGGTGACCGATCCTGCCCATGAGGTCTACCCCAGCCTCGTCGACGCAGTGTCAGGTGCCAGCCATCTGATGCGTCACCGGGGCCCTGACGAGCCCGGCACCTGGAACGACGACCGCGTGGTCCTGGGGTTCAACCGCCTCTCGATCATCGACATCGCCCACAGTCACCAGCCGCTGCGGTGGGGGCCGGCCGATGCGCCGGAGCGCTACGCGCTGGTGTTCAACGGTGAGATCTACAACTATCTGGAGCTGCGGGAGGCGCTGCGCGCCGAGCACGGAGCGGTCTTCCACACGGACGGCGACGGCGAGGCGATCGTCGCCGCCTATCACTACTGGGGTGCCGAGGCTCTCGGCCGGTTGCGGGGCATGTTCGCGTTCGCGCTGTGGGACACCGTCACCGAGGAACTGTTCTGCGCCCGCGACCCGTTCGGCATCAAGCCGCTCTACATGGCCACCGGGCCGGGTGGCACCGCTGTCGGCAGCGAGAAGAAGTGTCTGCTCGACCTCGCCGGCCAGTTGGGCATCGATCTGAGCATCGACGAGCGCGCCGTTCAGCACTACACCGTGCTGCAGTACGTGCCCGAGCCCGAGACGCTGCAGCACGGCATTCGCCGGCTGGAGTCGGGCAGCTACGCGCGTGTGCGCCCCGGCGGCACACCCGAGGTGACGCGTTATTTCACCCCGCGGTTCGCCCCCGTGGCTTTCGTGGCGGGACGCGAGCAGTCGCGCTACGACGAGATCACCGCGGTACTCGAGGATTCGGTGGCCAAGCACATGCGCGCCGACGTCACCGTCGGGTCGTTCCTGTCGGGCGGCATCGACTCCACGGCGATCGCGGCGCTGGCGATGCGGCACAACCCGCGCCTGATCACGTTCACCACGGGTTTCGAGCGGGCCGGCTTCTCCGAGGTCGACGTCGCGGTCGCCTCGGCCGAGGCGATCGGCGCGCGGCACGTCACCAAGGTCGTCAGCCAGGCCGAGTTCGTCGAGGCGCTGCCCGAGATCGTCTGGTACCTCGACGAGCCGGTCGCCGACCCGGCGCTGGTGCCGTTGTTCTTCATCGCCCGCGAGGCGCGCAAGCACGTCAAGGTGGTGCTCTCGGGTGAGGGCGCCGACGAGTTGTTCGGCGGCTACACCATCTATCGGGAACCCTTGTCGTTGAAGCCGTTCGACTATCTGCCCCGCGGCGTGCGCAAGTCGGTCGGCCGGATGGCCGGGCCGCTGCCCGAGGGGATGCGGGGCAAGAGCCTGCTGCACCGCGGCTCGCAGACGCTGGAGGAGCGTTATTACGGCAACGCCCGCAGCTTCTCCGACGCGCAGCTGCGCGCGGTGCTGGCGCGGTTCCGCCCGGAGTGGACGCACACCGACGTCACCGCGCCGGTGTACGCGCAGTCGGCCGGCTGGGATCCGGTGGCGCGGATGCAGCACATCGACCTGTTCACGTGGCTGCGCGGCGACATCCTGGTCAAGGCCGACAAGATGACGATGGCGAACTCGCTGGAGCTGCGGGTGCCGTTCCTGGACCCCGAGGTGTTCGCGGTCGCCTCCCGGCTGCCCTACGACCAGAAGATCACCCGGGCGACGACGAAGTACGCGCTGCGCAAGGCGCTGGAGCCGATCATCCCGCCGCATGTCCTGCACCGACCGAAGCTGGGCTTCCCGGTGCCGATCCGGCACTGGCTGCGCGCGGGCGAGTTGCTGGACTGGGCCTACGCGACGATCGCGGCCTCAGGCGCCGGCGATCTGATCGATCTCGTGGCAGTGCGGACGATGCTCGACGAACACCGCGCGGGCGGCGCCGATCACAGCCGCCGGCTGTGGACGGTGCTGATCTTCCTGCTGTGGCACGCGATCTTCATCGAGGGCAGCGTGACGCCGACGATCAGCGAGCCGACCTACCCGGTCCAGCTCTAGGCGAGCGCCTGGGCGATCTCGCGGCCTGCCTCGTCGCCGTAGGCGTCGGTCAGCCGCGTGATCGCGTCGTCCCGATCCCACGTCCACTCCTGCGGACCGGGCGCCTCGAGCACCAGCGTCGCCACCAGCGAGGCCAGCTGCGCGGCCCGCTCCAGCGGCAGCCCCGCGTCGCGGCCGGTCAGGAAGCCCGCGCGGAACGCGTCGCCGATACCGGTCGGATCCTCGCGACGCCGCTCCGGCACGACGTCGACGTGGACGAACGTCCCGTCGCGGCCCACCAGGTCGACGCCCTTCTCTCCCAGCGTGGTGACGCGCAGCTGGATCTGCTGCATGACCTCTGCCTCCGACCAGCCGGACTTCTGCAGCAGCAGGTCCCACTCGTAGTCGTTGGTGAACAGGTAGGTGGCGCCGTCGATCAACCGCCGGATCTCGTCGCCGGACAGGCGCGCCAACTGCTGGCTCGGGTCCGCGGCGAACGACAGCCCCAGCGCCCGGCATTCCTCGGTGTACAGGAACATCGCCTCGGGATCGTTGGCGCCGATGATCACCAGATCCGGTGTGCCCGTGCGCGTCACGACGTCAGCGAGCTTGATGTTGCGAGACTCCGACATCGCTCCGGGATAGAACGACGCGATCTGCGCCATGTCCTCGTCGGTGGTGCAGACGAACCGCGCGGTGTAGGCGGAGTCGGACACCAGAACCGCGTCGCAGTTCACGCCGGCCCCGGTCAGCCACTCACGGTAGTCGTCGAAGTCGGCGCCGACGGCGCCGATCAGTGTCGGGCGGCCGCCCAGCACGCCCATCGCGTAGGCCATGTTGCCGGCGACACCGCCGCGGTGCATCACCAGATCGTCGACGAGAAAGCTCAGCGACACCTTCTGCAGGTGGTCGGCCAGCAATTGCTCGGAGAAGCGGCCGGGGAAGCGCATCAGATGATCGGTGGCGATCGATCCGGTCACGGCAATGGTCACGCAGTCACACCCTTCGTGAAGTCGTCAGACACCCTAGTCGGGCCCCGCCGTCGCTCTCTTCGCCGGCCGGGGCAGCCTGCGCACGTGCGCTAACCTGCCTATGAGTGCCCCTACTGGGCCACTGTAGAGGCAACACAATCGACAATCGCAATCCACGGACCCGAATCCACCGACCTGCCCGGGAGCTCATGTATGACTGGTCCCTACCCGCCCCACTACGGAGCTGGACCAGCCGGACCGCAGGACTATCCCGGAAATTACGGGCAACAGCCGTACGGTCAGCAGGGCCCCGGCCGGCAGCCATTCCCCGACTCCGGGTTCACCGCCGCCTATCCGGGCACGCTGCCGCCGCCGGTGCCCTACCCGCCGCGGCGACGTCGCTGGATCGCTATCGCGGTGGCGATCATCGCCGTTCTCGCGGTGGCCGGCATCATCACGGCCGTGGCCCTCACCCGCGGTGAGGCTGACAGCTCGGGCAACGGTGCGCTGACCGAGGCGTCTGCGCGCAACGCGATCCAGAACTACCTCGACGCGCTGACCAACGGCGACGCCGAGACCGTGGCGCGGCACAGCCTGTGCGGATTGTTCGACGCGGTGAAGGAACGCCGATCGGACCTCGCGTTGGCGAGCCTGTCCAGCGATGCGTTCCGCAAGCAGTACAGCAGCGCGCAGGTCACCTCGGTCGACAAGATGGTGTTGTCGTCGCCGACACAGGCCCAGGTGCTGTTCACGATGAAAGTGACGCCGCAGAGCCGTTCGTCACGCACACAGCCCGCCGATGCCGAGGAGCAGGCGATCGCTCAGCTGGTCTCGGTCGACAACGACGTGCTGGTGTGCTCCTACCTGCCGCGTACGGCAGGCCAGTACTAGCTCAGTTGAAGGAGTCGCCGCAGGCGCAGGAGCCGGTGGCGTTGGGGTTGTCGATGGTGAACCCCTGCTTCTCGATGGTGTCGACGAAATCGATGGACGCACCCTGCACGTAGGGGGCGCTCATCCGGTCCACCGTCAGGTTGACCCCGCCGAATTCGACGGTCAGGTCACCGTCGAGGGTGCGATCGTCGAAGAACAAGTTGTAACGCAGACCCGCGCAGCCGCCGGGCTGGACCGCGATCCGCAGCGCCAGATCGTCCCGGCCCTCCTGATCGAGCAGCGCTTTCGCCTTGGTCGCCGCGGCCTCCGTCAGGATCACGCCGTGTTGGGCGTCGGTGGCCTGTCCTGCCTGCACTGCCGACTCGTCCTGAACAGTCATGAATACTCCTGTGTGGATGTTCGTGGGTAGGGCCAACAACGCCGTGACCCCACGTGTTCAACGGTACCTCGTTCGAACGGTATTCCCACGGTCCGACCCCGTTCCCGTCTACGCCTGCACCCACGTCCACGCCGCCGCGACCTCGGCGGCCAGGCTGGTGAGCTGCTCGTCCGCCTCGTCGATGGCCCGGCGCACCGAGCCGGCGTGGTCGGCGATCGAGTGGGCGGCCGCGATGCCCGCGGTGGCCCGCTCCTGCTCCGACAGGGTCACCTGACCGGCCAGAACCAGCACCGGTACGCCCCGCCGACCCGCCCCCGCGGCCAGCGCGCTGACCACCTTGCCGTGCAGCGATTGATCGTCGAAGCGCCCTTCGCCGGTGATCACGAGGTCCGCGGCGGCCAGATCGGCGGCCAGTCCGGTGTGCTCGGCGATGATCGCCGCCCCGGATTCGCGGCGTGCCCCCAGAGCCAGCAGCGCCGCACCCAGACCACCGGCAGCACCGGCCCCCGGCTCGTCGCGCACCGATCGGCCCGCCGTGTCGTCGAGGTGCCGCGCCCACGCCGTCAGCCGCTCTTCGAGCGCGTCGACGGTGGCGGGGTCGGCGCCCTTCTGGGGCCCGAACACCGCCGCCGCGCCACGCGGGCCGAGCAGTGGGTGTTCGACATCACTGGCGGCGATCAGCTCGACGTCGGCCAGCAGCTCACGGGCAGCGGTAAGCCCCCCGAGCGCCTCGACCATGCCGCGGCCGCCGTCGGTGCTGCCGCTGCCGCCGAGTCCGACGACGATGCGGCGGGCGCCGGCGTCCAGCGCGGCGGCGATCAGCGCCCCGACCCCACTCGTGTGGGCGTCGACGGCCGTGCGCACCGTGGTCGCGCCGCCGAGCAGCGCGAGCCCGCAGGCCTGCGCGCATTCGATGTAGGCGGTCGCCGGGGAGCCCGGGTCGAACACCCATTCGGCGTCGACGTCGACGGCCAGTGGTCCACTGACCCGCTCTGTGCGCCGCTCACCCAGCCGGCTGGCCAGGACGTCGACGAAGCCGGGGCCGCCGTCGGATTGCGGCGCCAGGATCAGCCGATCCTGCGGCCGGGCGCTGCCCCACCCGGTCGCGACGGCGCGGGCCGCTGCGACGGCGGTGAGGCTGTCACCGAAGGAGTCCGGCGCGATGAGGACGGTCCGGTTCTTCGCCGTAGACATCTTCGGAAGATTAAGTCGCACGCGGGGGTGCCGCACGGCGGGCTGCGTCGTTTCCACAGCCGGGAAGTAACCTGGCACATGTGAAGCTGCTGGGCCGCAAGAACGAAGACTCCGGGGACGATCGGCCCGGTTCGACCTCGACCGACGAGCCGATCCATGACGCGACGGCCGGCGCCCGGGTGACCACGGCGCCCAAGGGCAGGCCCACTCCGAAGCGCAGCGAGGCGAGCCGCCGCCGCGGACCGGTCGCGCCGGCACCGATGACCACTGCCGAGGCGCGTCGACGCCGCAAGGAGCTACGCGGACCGAAGCTCTCCCGCGAGGAGCGCAAGGCCGACAAGCTCGAGCGCCGCGCCGAGATGTCGCAGCGCCGCGAGAAGATGATGGCCGGCGACGACGCTTACCTGCTGCCGCGCGACAAGGGCCCGGTGCGCCGGTACGTGCGTGATCTGGTCGATTCGCGGCGCAACGTGCTGGGGCTGTTCATGCCGTCGGCGCTGGGGCTGATCCTGGTCATGCTGGCGGTGCCCTCGGTCCAGGTGCAGCAGCTGATCTCCCCGGCGATGCTCGTGTTGGTCTTGATCATGATCGTCGACGGCTTCTTCCTGGGGCGTCGGGCGAACCGGCGGGTCGACCAGAAGTTCCCCGGCAACACCGAATCCGGATGGAAGCTCGGCTTCTACGCCGCCAGCCGTGCGTCGCAGCTGCGGCGGATGCGCGCACCGCGCCCGCAGGTCGAGCGCGGCGCGAAAATCGACTGACGCCGTCGGTGTCCTACTTCCCTGAGATCGCCGCACCCGACCCCGACGCCGCCGCCGCCGCGCGGGCCCGGCAGGCGCAGCTGACCAAACCCGCGGGCGCGCTGGGCCGCCTCGAAGACCTCTCGGTGTGGGTGTCGTCGTGCCAAGGCGCATGTCCCCCACGGCAATTCGAGCGTGCGCGGGTGGTCGTGTTCGCCGGTGACCACGGTGTCACGGCGGCGGGAGTGTCGGCCTACCCTGCCGAGGTCACCGCGGCGATGATGGCCAACTTCGCCGCCGGCGGCGCCGCGGTCAACGTGCTGGCCTCGCTCGCGGACGCGGGAGTGCGCGTCGTCGACATCGCCGTCGACACCGAAGAGCCGCTGTCGCCGGACATCGGCGCCCACAAGGTGCGACGCTCGAGCGGCAACATCGCCGTCGAAGACGCGCTCGGTCCTGACGAGGTGGTCGCGGCCGTCGAGGCGGGCCGCCGCATCGCCGACGAGGAAGTCGACGCCGGCGCCGACCTGCTGATCGCCGGCGACATGGGTATCGGCAACACCACCCCGGCCACCACGCTGGTGGCGGCCCTGACCGGGGCCGAACCGGTTGCGGTGGTGGGTCGAGGCACCGGCATCGACGACGAGGGCTGGAAGCGCAAGACCGCCGCGATCCGCGACGCGCTCTACCGCACCAAACGCTTGTCAGCGGATCCGATTGCGCTGCTTCGCATCTGCGGCGGCGCCGATCTGGCGGCGATGACGGGGTTCTGCGCCCAGGCTGCGCTGCGACGCACCCCGGTGCTGCTCGACGGCGTCGTGGTGACCGCTGCGGCGCTGGCCGCCGAGCGGCTCGCGCCGGGCGCCCGGCTGTGGTGGCAGGCGGGGCACCGGTCCACCGAGCCGGCGCACGGGATGGCGCTCACGGAGCTGGGGTTGACCCCGATCATCGATCTCGGGATGCGGTTGGGCGAGGGCTCCGGAGCGCTGGTCGCGCTGCCGGTGCTGCGCGCCGCCGTCGCCACGCTCACGTCGATGGCCACGTTCGAAGAGGCCGGGATCTCCGGGGGCTGACCGTGATCCGTTCACTGGCAGGCGCTTTCGCGTTCGCGACGGTACTGCCGGTGCCGGCGTCGCGCACTGCGCTCGTGGGTCGGGGTGTGGTCAGCGCGCTGCCGGTCGCCGGCGTGGCGCTGGGCGGGGTGGCCGCAGCGGTGCTGGCGGCGGGATTCTGGGCGTTCGGCCCGGGCGCTCCACTCGCCGGCGCGCTGGCGGTCGCGACGCTGCTGCTGGCCACCCGCGGCCTGCACATCGACGGCCTGGCCGACACCACGGACGCTCTCGGGTGTTACGGCCCGCCGGAGCGTGCGCTGGCCGTGATGCGGGAAGGTACGGCCGGTCCTTTCGGGGTGGCGGCGGTCGCGGCGACGGTGCTGATCCAGACGCTGGGTTTCACGCAGGCGGGGTGGGCCGGCGTACTGGTCGCCGTCGTGGCCGGCCGGGTCGCGGCGGTGATGGCATGCCGGCGCGGCGTGCCCGCGGCGCCGGGTAGCTCGCTGGGCGGCGCGGTCGCGGGAACGCAACCGGCCTGGGTGGGCTGGGGTTGGGTGGCCTGCACCGCCGCGGCCGCCGCGCCGATCTGCGGGACCCTCTGGCAGGGTCCGCTCGTCGTGGTGCTCGCGGTGGCCGCGGCGATGACGCTGGTGGCGCACTGCGTGCGCCGCTTCGGCGGTATCACCGGCGACGTGCTCGGTGCCGCCGTTGAGGTGACGACGACGATCGTCGCGGTGGGCCTGGCGATCCGCTGATATAGATCGAGTTAGTCCTTCTCAAATGCCTCCGGAGGTGTCAGGAAGGGATCTGTAACCGATTCCTTTGGGTCCGTGTGTTGACGCGCGCGGACCTCCTGACACGCCCCGGAGGTGTCG
>NZ_QJUA01000007.1 GCF_003254575.1 Mycobacterium kyogaense
GCCCAGCCCAACCCGCTGGCCCGGTCGAAATCGACGGTCGCCTCCCAGTCGCGCGGCACCGCGAGCACGCCGCACCAGCCGTGCGCGATGCCGATGTCGGACACCTGCGGCAGCACCGTGCGCAACGCGGCGGTCAATGCGGTGATGGTGCGCGCCGGCACCCGGCCGTCCCGATCGGTGCGGGAGCCGAAGCGGTATGGGACGCTGCGCCCCCCGATCGCGATGCGGTCGTCGACGGTGCGTTGCGCGTAGAAGAAGCCGTGCGCGGTGTCACCGAGCGTTTCCCTGCCCTGCCAACCGATGGCGTCCCACACGTGCGCGGGAATCTGGTCGGTCGCGATCATCGAGCTGTTCATCGGCAACCAGCGGCGCTTCAGTCCGGGCAGACCCGCGGTGAAGCCCTCGGTGGCGCGCAACACGATCGGGGCGGTGACGGTGCCGCGCGGGGTGACCGCGCGCCCGGCCGCGATCTCGACCACCGGCGAGCGCTCGTAGATGTCGACGCCGAGCGCGGCGACGGTATCGGCCAATCCGCGCACCAGCTGCGCCGGCTGAATCCGGGCGCAGTGCGGGTTGTGGTAGGCCGCCACCACATCGCTGAGCCGAATCCGTTGCCGCGCTTCGTCTCTGGAGAGCTCTTCGATACCGTCGACCTGCCAGCGTCGCTCTGCGGCCGCGGCGGCCGCCAGCCGCGCTGCCTGCGCCCGGTTACGCGCGATCTCCAGCGTCCCACCCTTGACGATGCCCGCATCGATGCCCTCTTTCGCGGCGATGTCGATGACCTCGTCGACGGCCTCGTTGAGAGCTCGCTGCCAGGCGACCACACCGTCGCGGCCGTACTGCCGCGCCATCCGCTCACGATCGCCGGGCACGAGACCCGACAGCCAGCCGCCGTTGCGCCCGGATGCCCCGAATCCCGCGAACCGGGCCTCCAGCACCACGATGCGCAGGCTCGGATCGGCCTTCTTCAGGTAGTACGCCGTCCACAAGCCCGTGTAGCCGGCGCCGACGATGCAGACGTCGGCGTCGCGACTACCCGGCAGAAACGTCCGTGGAGTGGGCAGCCCGTCGTACCAGTGCGAGATGTAACCGTTGAGCACCGAGAGATTTTCGCAGGATCTACCGCTTCGCGGAGCGCAGGCTGACCCAGAACTTCGCGGCCTCCCGAATCGACTCCTCGACGGGTCGGGGCTGCCACCCCAGCTCACACCTGGCCTTGCTGCAGTCGACGGGGGCTTCGGCGCGCATCAGTCGCACGGAATCGAGCGAGAGGCGCTCATCGGTTCCGGTGAGCCGTGCCTTCAGGCTGCCCACCGCCGCCATCGCGTAGGTCAGCGGTAGCGGGATCGTCCGGCTCGGCGCCGGGACCCCGACCGCCTCGGCGGCGATCCGCACCACCTCGGCGTTGGAGATCATCTTCTCCGAGATCAGATAGCGCTCGCCGATCCGGCCCTTCTCGGCGGCCAGCAGCAGGGCGGCCGCGGCGTCGTCGATGCCCACGGCCTCCAACTCGATGCTGCCCAGCACGAACGGCAGCTTGCCGAACGCGGCGCCGGCGATGATCGCGCCGTGCGGGGTGCGCCCCCAGTCCGCCGCGCCGTAGGTGGTGGACACGCACATCGCCACCGCAGGCAGTCCGCGGGTGCGCGCGTACTCCAGCACGAGCCGCTCGGCCTGTACGCGCGATTGCACATACGGGGTCAGGGAGCGCTCGTCGGTGATCACGTCGTCCTCGGTCGCCGTGTGACCGCGCCGTCGGGCGACGGCTGCGTACGTGCTGGTGAAGACGAACTTCTTCAGACCGGCGGCGATCGCCGGTTCGACCGCGACATCGAGCACGTGACGGGTGCCCTCGACGTTGGTGCGGAACAGCGGGGCCGGATCGCGCAGCCAGCCGCGGGTGTCGACGACGCAGTAGTAGACGACGTCGCATCCGGCCATGGCCTCGCGCAACACCTCGCCGTCGAAGATGTCGCCGACGAAGCGGGTCACCTTGAGGTCGTCGATACCTCTCGTGTTGGCCCCCTCCCGCACCATCACACGCACGTCCTCGCCCGCCTCGACCAGCTGCCGGGTCACATGGCTGCCCAGGTAACCGTTGGCCCCGATCACCAACGCACTCATCGGGTCACCTTCGCCATCCACTCGGCGGCCTCGTCGGGCAGGGTGCCGAGTTCCTGGGCCTTGCGGCACCACTTCACGGTCGCCTTGACGAAGCGCAGCGGGTTGTAGATGTCTTCCTGTCGGCGCCACATGCCGTCACCGGCGTAGGTGACTATCGAGATGTTCGTCGCGCTGATGATCGTGCCGTCGCCGGGATCGCGCATCGGGTTGTCGAGCTCGCAGATCACCCGTCCGGTGTCCTCGTCGAACACCTTCCACAGCGCCGGAAACGACGTCATGTAGCTGCCGGGGAACGTCTCCATCGTGTTCCAGATCCAGGGCCGTACCTCCTCGCGGCCGCGCATCGTGCCTGCCGCGTGCTCGATGTAGAGCACGTCATCGGTGTACTGGGCGACCCAGGGATCCCAGTCGCGCGTGCTCGCCGCACGGTCGACCGTCTGCTCGAACACCGCGAACGCTTCGACCAACTCGTCGCGACTGAAAGTGCTACCCGTCACACCCAGAACTAGAACACGTTCTACCTGGTCTTGTCGACCGGTCGTATCGTCCTTGACGTGAAGACGTTGCTCGCGACGACCGCCGGGGTCATCGTCGCGCTCGCAACCGCTCCACCCGCCCTCGCGCAGGACTTCGCCGGGCTGATCGACATCGGCAACGGTCGCAGCCTCTACCTGAACTGCCAGGGCAGCGCCGTTGCGGGCTCGCCCACCGTCTTCGTCATTCCCGGCATGGGCAGCTACGCCCAGGCATGGAACGCGTCGATCGCGCCGAACGACCCGATTCGCTTTCAGCCCTACGACCTCGTCGACGAGGCCGTGATCGACTACCCCACCGACCTCGCGACGCAGCCGATCGTCGCGCGCACGACGCGCATCTGCTCCTACGACAGACCCGACACCCGGCCCGACGGCCCGGATCGGTCGACCCCTGTCGCGCAGCCGCACACCGTCGCACAGGACGTCGACGACGTCGTCGCACTCATCACCGCAGCACAGCTTCCGACCCCGATGGTGTTCGTCGCCCACTCCTACGGCGGCCTGGTGCTCGACCTGCTGGCACGGCAGCATCCCGAACTCGTCAGCGGGCTGCTGTTCTCCGAGCCGACGTTTGAATTCCTGATGAGCGTCGGTCGGCCCGACCAGAACGACGCGTTCGACGCCGACGGGCGCACCAAGCCGCCGGGAGAGGAAGCGATCCTGCCCTACGACGCGTTCGCGACGATCGCGGCGGCACCTCCGCTGCCACGCGTTCCCGCGATCGTGCTGAGCGCCGACAAGTTCGCGGCGCCGAAGAACCTCAAGCCGGACAACTACACCCAAGCCCAGGTCCATCAGGCGAACGACATGTTGGCGGCCGCGCTCGGCACTGCCAACGTCGTCGTGCCGGGTACCGGACACAACCAGATGCTGTACCAGCCGCAGGCCGTTGCTGACGAGATCGTGACGCTGGTCGACGAGGTCCGCAACGGGAACTAACCGAGGGATCCTCGATGTTGTAGAAGTGCCAACCCGAGGAGGTTCCGTGACACAGACCTACAACAGGAATCCCGACGCGATCGGCGCGCTGTCGCCCGAGCAGTACCACGTCACCCAGCAGAACGGCACCGAACGTCCCTTCACCGGCGAGTACTGGGACAACCACGAACCCGGTCTCTACGTCGACGTGGTGTCCGGTGAGCCGTTGTTCGCGTCGGTCGACAAGTTCGAGAGTGGCTCGGGATGGCCGAGCTTCACCCGGCCGGTCGACGCCGAGAACGTCATCCGCAAGCGCGACTTCTCCCATCTCATGATGCGCACCGAGGTCCGCTCCGCCCACGGTGACAGCCACCTCGGACACGTCTTCACCGACGGACCGCGCGAGGCGGGCGGCCTGCGGTACTGCATCAACTCCGCGGCGTTGCGCTTCGTCCACCTCGACGACCTCGAGGCTCAGGGCTATGGGCAGTACCGTGAACTGTTCACCGAATCCACCGTCACCGAATCCGACGAGGAGCGCGCATGAGTGACTACAAGCGGGCCGTGCTGGCCGGCGGCTGCTTCTGGGGCATGCAGGATCTGATTCGCCGCCAGCCGGGCGTGGTGTCCACCCGCGTCGGTTACACCGGCGGGCAGAACGACCACCCCACCTATCGCAACCACCCGGGGCACGCCGAGGCCGTCGAGATCGTCTACGACCCGGCCGAGACCGACTACCGGGCGCTGCTCGAGTTCTTCTTCCAGATCCACGATCCGACGACGAAGAACCGGCAGGGCAACGACGTCGGCTCCAGCTACCGCTCGGAGATCTTCTACGTCGACGACGAACAGCGCGAGGTCGCGCTCGACACGATCGCCGACGTCGACGCCTCCGGGCTGTGGCCGGGCAAGGTCGTCACCGAAGTCAGCCCCGCACCGGACTTCTGGGAGGCCGAGCCAGAGCATCAGGGCTACCTTCTGCACTACCCCAACGGCTACACGTGCCACTTCCCGCGGCCGGGCTGGAAGCTGCCGAAGCGCACCCAGGTGTAGCTAGCGGCCTTGGTCTAATTCGCCTGGCGGCGGTGGTCTAATTCGCCTGGCGGCGGTGCACCACGATGCGCCCGCCCAGTTTCGGGGTGTGCGCGACCCCGCGGAAGTGCTGCTTCTCCGCAGGCTCCGTCGTCGGTTCGATGGTGAAGTGGCGCAACACCGTTCGTAGCACGATATCCATTTCCACGTTGGCGAAGGTGGCCCCGACACAGCGTCGGGTGCCACCGCCGAACGGGATGTGGGCGAATGTGGACGGCCGCTGACCGACGAAGCGTTCCGGATCGAACCGCAGAGGCTCCGGGAAATCCTCGTCCCGGCGGTGCATCTGGGCGATCGCCACGAGGATCGAATAGCCGTGCGGAATCACCCAGTCCCCGAGCTCGAACGACGGCGCATAGACGTGCCGTCCGGCGAAGTCGATGATCGTGCGGGTGCGCTGCACTTCCAGGATCGCCGCCTGACGGTAGGTGTTGTCGTCGCTGTCGACTTCGGCGGCGAGCCTGTCCAGGACCTCGGGGTGACGGCTGAACCTCTCGAAGGCCCACCCGAGCGTTGCCGCCGTGGTCTCGTGTCCGGCGGCCAGCAGCGTGAGCAGTTCGTCACCGACATCCTCACGCGACATCGACGAACCGTCGTCGTAGGTACTGCGCAACAACAGCGACAGCACGTCATCGCGGGAGTCGAGGTCCGGATCGGCCGCCACGGCATCGATCAGCCGCCCGATGATCTCGTCGTACGTCTTGCGGTAGGCAGCCAGCCTGCCCCACGGCGTGAACCGGCCGTAGGTGTGGGAGGGCATCGGCAGCACCGCCAGCCGCGAGCCGAGCGTGACCCAGGGCGGAATGCTGCGTCGCAACTCGTCCAGGTGCGCGCCGTCGGCGCCGAAGACGGCCCGCAGGATGACGTTGAGGGTGATCCGCATCATCGGCTCGAGCGTCTCGAACGGCGAACCCTCCGGCCACGTCTGGATCTCGCGCAGGGTCTCCTCTTCGAAGATCCGTTCGTAGTTCTTGATGCTCTTGCCGTGCAGCGGCGGGGTCAGCAGCTTGCGCCGCAGACGGTGATCGGTGCCGTCGAGAGCGAACACCGAACCAGGACCGAGCACGCGGGACAGGTTGGGCGAGATGTTGCCCACGTCATCGGGATTGGCCATGAACACCTGCTTGGCGAGCACCGGATCGGCCACGATCACGGATTCACCGAACACCGGGAGGCTCAGCGTGAACACCTCACCGCACCGGCGGGTGGCCTGACGGATCGTCCATTTGCGGGCGAATGAGAATCCGAGTCCCTGCAGCGCGTGCGGGATACCGGGGCCCGGCGGTAGACGATCAGTCTTGGTACTGCTGTGTACCACAGTCATGTCCGGTACGGTACCGCTTGGTACCAGCGGACCGCAAGAGGTGGAGATGACCGAGAGCGCAGTCCCGACATCGGACCGGTTGCTCGACGGACTGACCGAGTCGATCGGGGAACGGGGCTACCGCGACACCACCGTCGCCGACATCGTCCGGCACGCACGCACCTCGAAACGCACCTTCTACGAGCATTTCGCGGGCAAAGAGCAGTGCCTGATCGAACTGCTGCGACGCAACAACGCCGACCTCATCGCCGGTATCCGCGACGCTGTTGCGCCAGATGATGATTGGCAGTCACAGATCAGGCAGGCCGTGGGCGCGTACGTGACCCATATCGGTGCGCGCCCCGCGATCACGCTGTGCTGGATCCGGGAAGCACCCGCGCTGGGCGCCGTCGCGCAGCCACTGCACCGGCAGGTGATGGACGATCTCACCGAGTTGTTGACGACGCTGACGGCCAGCCCCGGGTTCGACCGTGCAGGCATGCGTCCGCTGGCGCCCACCACTGCGCTGATCCTCCTGGGCGGATTGCGTGAACTGACCGCCTACGTCGTCGAGGATGGCCGCGACGTCGCCGAGATCACCGAGCCGGCAACAGCGGCGGCGGCCGCGCTCGTCGGCGGCTGACGCCTTCCCAGGAAAGTCACCACCCGTTCACCCGCTCAGAACCGCAGCGCCACAACGTGTTCCGGACTCCCATGTGCGCAACCCGTACCCTTCCGTCCGTCCTGACACCCCTTGATGAAGGCGACGGTATGCACTCGTCCATTGGCAAACCTCTCGTGGCGCTCGTCTCGGCCGCCTGCCTGGCGGCCCCGGCCATGACTACGCCCACGACCATGACCACCTCCGATTCCGTGCATGCCACGGCGACGATCCCCGTCGAACTGTCCGCAGCGGTGACCACGTTCGACCCGGTTCCGCCATCGCTGCGGACGTTGAACACCCCTGTCGCGCCAACCTCTGACGCCAAGCTGGTCGAGGCCGTCGACACCATGGCAGAGCTGTCGGGTGTCGACAGGGCCACGCTGCTGCTCCAACTGCTGACCGCGCCTTACCACAACGTCCTCGGCGTCTCGAAGGCCGTCGGCAGTGCCGTCAACGCGGTCCTCCAGGTGGCATCGCTGCCCTTCAGCGTCTTCACCTACGTACTGACCAATCGCACCAGCGAAATCCCCGATTACATCGCCAGCGTGCAGAAGAACCTCAACGGCGCCCTTCCTGGAATCTCCACCGCGATCAAGACCGAAATCCAGTACGACCTCGACCTGATCTCCCAGGTGTTCGGCCCACAGCCGAATGTCACGTCGTCGGCGACGTCTGTCAAGAGCGTTGCGGCGCAGGCAGATCCGGTGGACCAGGGCACCCTGCTGCTACAGCTGTTGACCATTCCGTACCACAACTTCCTCGGTGTCTCGAAGACCGTCGGTAGCGCCGCCAACGCCGTGGTGCAGCTGGCCTCTCTGCCCTTCTCGGTCTTCACCTACGTGCTGACCAACCGGACCACGGAGATCCCGGCGTACGTCGAGACTGTCCGCGCGAATCTGAAGGGTGCGCTCCCCGGTATCTCCACCGCCATCAAGAGCGAGTTGGCCTACAACAAGAGCGTCATCGACCAGATCTTTGGCGGCTCCACCGCGTCGCTCGCCCTGCAGAGTCGGCACGCCCCGAACCTGCTCGCCGGCGACGATTCGGCGGCAACCGTTCTCGACAGCCCGCACCCGTTCCTGTCACAGCTCAGCGCTGCGCACAGCGTCGCCGACCAGCCGGCCGAGTCCGACACCGCGGAGGCTCCCGAGACCGTCGGCGGCAAGCACCGTGCCCCCGAGGTCGAGTCGTCGGAGCCGACGGTTCACGAGGCAGCCTCGACGCCGGACACCACCTCGGACACGAAGTCAGACACCAAGACCGACTCGGAAGCCGGCTCCAAGGCTGAGTCCAAGTCCGACAACAAATCTGAGTCGACGTCTGACGTCAAGTCTGACGCCAAATCTGACGCCAAATCTGACACTGAGGCCGGCACCAAGCCTGACTCGAAGGCTGCTCCGTCGATCGGAGGAAAGCACCGCAAGCCCGAAGCCGACGCCGCCTGACCTCACACGCGATCGGCCCCCACCGTCTCCGGTGGGGGCCGATCTTCGTTGTGGGAGGTGCGTCGCGAAAGTGCTCACACTGCGGCTGCGAACGTCAATTCACTGCACTGGGAGCACTTTCGCAGGACGGTCAGGGCGGTGGAGGCGGTGCTGCCGGATCCGGCAGGAACTGCACGAGCCCCGGCGGGATGTTTGTGCCGGGAGGCGGAGCGGTGCCCGGAAGCGGCTCGCCGAGCTGCTGCTGCGGCAACTGGTTGAGCAGAGCCCCGTGCAGGCGCCCGTCTGCGGCCAGGTCGTAGAAGCGGCCCAGCCAGGTGCGCCCGTTGACGTCGGCGTTCTCATCCCCGGGTGCGACGTCGAACTGCTGACCCTGACCCGGCGCCGACGGCACCACGTTCTGCGGCAGACCGTAGGCGTTGTTGAAGGCACGCAGATTGGGCACGACACCCGGGCCTGCACCCGGCGCCGACGGCACCGCGTTCTGCCCCAGGGCCGTCGTACGGTCGATGCCGGGAATTGCTGGCGCACCCAGCATTCCGGGGACAGCGGGTTGTCCCGTCTGAGCGAGCATGTTCCAGCCCTCCGGACCGAGGGGCGCGCCGATCACCGGAATGGTGGGTCCCGGCGGCGCGGGCGCCGGTGCGGGCGGCAGTGGCTCCGGCGGCGCCGGCGGCTGGGCATGGGCCACAGCCGCGAAGACGACAGCGGCACCGGCGGCGAGGAACGCCGCCGGTGCCTGCCGGATCACACCTGTCATACGGACTTCGTGACGCCGTAGTACGCCACGATGTCGTCGGTGTCGGTCGTCGAGCTGGTCAGCGTCGCGTAGGAGCGCAGGAACGACTGTCCCGCGCAGCCATCCACCTTGATGTGGACGTCCTTGAGCGTCACGCGTGCCGGAGCAGCCTTGAACGACTTCTTGTCCACGGACACCTGGTTCACCGTGCCGGGCTTCAGGTGGATCTCGAGCGTGCCCGAGATCGGGAAGTTCACACCCGTCGGTACGAGGCCACCGGTCAGCGTCGAACCCGAGGTGCCGATACCCACCGAGCCGATCAGACGGACCTGCCCGAGCTCGATGCCGCAACCGATCTGGTAACCGGCCTCCAACACACCGCCGTTGAGCTTCGTCTTGCCGTTGCCCGTCACCGTGCCGACGAACGTTCCGCCGACGAGGTACTCGCGCGACGAGACGGCCGTCGTCAGCGGAGCGATGGGCAGCTGCGTCTCACCGGTGGCGGCGACGCTGACCTGCCACCCATCCGGAGACATGACTGTTCCGGGCGGGGCGGAGGCCACGATGCCGTTGTCCGGCGGCGGTCCGGCGTCCGGCGGCGGCGCACCGTCGATCGGCGGCGGCAGTGGGGCCGGCGGGGCCGGCTGGGCGAATGCGGTGGGTACCGCGAAGGCCGGGAGGGCGAGGCCGGCAACGGCCAGCGCGAGGAGCTTCTTCTTCATGAATACGATTGCCTCTCAGAGTCTTTCGGTCAGCAAAGTCTGTGATGACGAACGAGGGTCCGGGTGGTCCTACACCGCCTTCGTCACGCCGAGGTAGGTGACGACGTCGTCGGTGTTGTCAGTCGAGCTGGTCAGCGTCGCATAGGACCGGATGAAGGACTGACCCGCGCACTGATCGGTCTTGACCCGCACACCGGTCAGCGTGATACGGGTCGAGGTGCCCTTGAAAGACTTCTTGTCGAGTGCCACCGTCGTGACCGTGCCGGGCTTGAGGTAGACCTTGCCCTGCAGGCTGAGCGAGGCGCCGAACGCCGGGTTGCCGGTGAACGGGATGCCGATGCTGGGCGTGATGCTCGCGCCGGGGTTGATCTCCGTCTCGTCGGAGATGATGCCGCAGCCGATCTGCTCACCGGCCTCCATCGACCCGCCGGCCAGAGTGGTCTTGCCCTTGCCGGTGATCTTGCCCGTGAAGGTGCCGCTCACGAGGTACTCACGCGACGAGATGGCCGTGGTCAGCGGCGCTACCGGCAACTGAGTTTCGTTGCTTCCCGAGACTTCCAGATGCCAGCCGTCCGGCGTGTCCAGGATTCCGGCCGGGCCGGACGGGACCGCGCCGTCGGGCGGCGGCGGGACAGGCGCCGCATCCGCGACGGGCTGTACACCTGGATTGGGGGGTGCCGGCTCCGCCGCGACGATCGGTGCGGCCAGGACCGGCGCCGCCAGGCAGACAGCGGCGAGCGAGACATAGCGGTTGAACATGGGTCTGACGACGCCTCTCGTGGAATGTGGACGGGTTGTATCGCCTTTGACCCGCAGAGCGTCCATGGGTCGGGTGTCCGCCGGGTGAACACACGGTGTCCCGTTCAGGCCCGTTTCCTATCGAGTGCCGGCCTTTGCTGTGAGTCGACTGTGAGGTTCACTGTGAGGTGGCCGCGAACCCATGAATAGACCACTCTCGGCCATTCCCACGTCGCCATTCGTTCACTTTCGACGCATTGAGTACGCATTCGTGAGCTCGAAATGCGTTGCGATGAACGATTTTCGCGCACCACCATCACGCTTCAGAATCGATCGGAGAACGAACGTGCCAACTGGGTTCTGCGTCACGCGAGCGTTTCTTGCAGGATGTGTCACAATCAGCGTGAGTTTTTTGCTGGCGCCTACCTCAGCCGCGCAACCGGCTGACACCGTCGCCGATCCGGCGGTTCCTCCGGTTCAGGTTGCCACGCCGGGAAACGACAACGCTGATCCCGCGGCGGTCGCGGCATGTGGGCAGTTCGCCGAGGTGCTGGACTCGACGGCCACCTACTACGGCGATTTCGCAGACTCCCTCGAGGCCTTCGCCGCCGTCGACTACTCCGACCCCGCTGTCGAGAGCAGCAATGTGGTGGGCCGCACTGCGTTACGGCAGGGCGCCGGAGTTGCGATGAGCGCTGCCAACACGCCCGGCCTGGCGCCGGCTGTGGCCGAGCCGATGCGGCAGTGGTCGGTGGACGCCACCAAGCTGCTGATCAAGATGGGTCTGCGCGGCGGGCGGGACACGTTGAACAGCACCGCTGACGAGATGAACAATGACGCCATCGCCGCGCAGCAAGCATGCGCCGCCGCAGGCACTCACGCATGACCCTCGCCCGACCACGGCGCGTTGCAGCGTTGTGCGCCGGGTCCGTCTCGCTGGCGCTCGTCGCGGCAGGCTGCGGCAGGTCACCCGCACCGCAGCCCACCGCCCAGGACCTCGTTCCGGACTCCGCACTGAGCGCAATCCTGCTCAACAGCAACGACATCGATGCAATCATGAACGGCGCGCCGCTGATCGCCGACCCTGTGAACTCCGCGATGGACGACAACCGGAACATGTTGCCGAACCTGAATTGCCTGGGCATCTGGCATCCCGGCGAGACGGCAATCTACGGTAGCCCGGACACGCCGGGGTCCTGGAGTGCGGTGCGACGGCAGCTCCTGCGCGCTCCCGGAAACGACCAGTGGCGCTCGTCGGTCGTCCAGTCGGTGACCTCGTACCCGACACCCGAGAGCGCACGCGACTTCTTCGCCCAGTCGGCGGATCGATGGGCCAAGTGCACCAACCACACGGTCAACATCACGCTCAATGATCAACGTCTACCCCGTTGGCGCAGTGGTGATCTCGACACCGAGTCGGACCGCCTACGCATACCCGTCAGCCGCGCGACCGAGACGGCCACGTCGTCCTGCGAGCGCGTCCTCTCGGCGCGCGCCAACGTGGTCATCGACGTCCTGGCCTGTGCGCCGCAGTCCTCCGACGTGCGGCAGGCGAGCGTGATCGCCGATCGCATCGCGTCGCACGTTCCGACATCCGGCTAGTGCTGCCGCCGTCAGACAGCGCGAACGACGCCCAGGCCGACTACTACCTGGCGATGTTGACCGCCCGCTGGCAGGCTCTCGAGACCGAGATCGTGGAGCGGTGCAACGAACTGCGCAAGCTCACCCCCGCGGCGCGAAAAGCCGAGCGGGGCCGCAATATTCGTCGGACCATCAAGCGCAAACAGGCAGAAGCGGCGTCGGTGCGAGACATGTGCGCAGCACTGGTGGCGAGGACGCACGAACGCTAGCCCAGCAGCAGACGCGCCGCCGTCTCCAACCTGCGGGCGATTTCGTCGTACGAGGCGTATCCCATACCCGCTCGCACCAGTGCTCCGGAGTACAACAGCTCGAGGGTGTCCACCACGCCGGGATCGGCGTCAGCGCCGACCGCTTCGGCGAGCCGATCCCGGATGACACGGCCGATGCGAAGGCGCAGCACCTCGACATCCGGATCGCGCCCGAGCAGCGCAGTGGTGACCGCCCCCGCGAATTCCGGCTCGTCGGCGACCGGCTGCGAGATGTGCCCGAGCACCTCGATCACCCTCACCGCCGGGTCGTCGGATTGATACGCCACGCAGGGAGATTCGGCGAGGCGGCGCCAGAACACCTCGGCCACCAGATGCTCTTTGGACGAGAAGTAGGTATATGCAGTCGCGGCACCGACGCCCGCCTCGGCGGCCACCCGCCGCACGGTCAGGCCGGCGAAACCTTCCCGGCCCAGCACCTTCACCGCGGCCTGGCCGAGACGCTCCACGGTCTCGGCCTGCTTGGCCGTCAGACGCCGACGAGTCGACTCGCGGGCCGGATCGGACACATGTCCGGACGCTACTACAACGGGCAGATGCCAGCAACGGTAAGTTGGGGGTCATGACCATGCCGCCGGCTGCCACAACGCTGTTCGACCTCGCGGAACGGGTCACCGGCTTCATGCCCGTCGACGAGGGCCGAACGCTTTATGACACCGCTCTGCGCTATCTGGGTGACGGCGTCGCCGTCGAGATCGGCACGTACTGCGGCAAGTCCACCGTGATGCTCGGCGCTGCCGCACAGCAGACCGGAGGCCTTCTGTTCACGGTCGACCATCACCACGGCTCCGAGGAACACCAGGCCGGGTGGGAGTACCACGATTCGTCGCTGGTGGATCCCGTCACCGGATTGTTCGACACCTTGCCCACGCTGCGTCACACGCTCGACGCGGCGAATCTCGACGAGCACGTCGTCGCGGTGGTCGGCCGCTCCCCCGTCGTGGCGCGTGGGTGGCGAACACCATTGCGGCTGTTGTTCATCGACGGCGGACACACCGAGGAAGCGGCCCAGCGCGACTTCGACGGCTGGGCACGATGGGTGGAGGTCGGTGGCGCTCTGGTGATCCACGATGTGTTCCCGAATCCGGCCGACGGTGGCCAGGCGCCGTTCCACATCTATCGAAAAGCACTGGAGTGTGGCGATTTCCGCGAGGAGCTCGCAACGGGGTCGATGCGGGTGCTGGAAAGAGTCAGCGGCGAGGTCGGCACACTGGGCGCCCGTTAGCGCTCGCTGGCCGCGCACTCGCAGTCGTACTCGCCCTCCAGGCCGCGGGGCAGGTCGGTCCCGCGGAAGATGCCACAGCCGGGGGTCGTCGACGACAAGGCGTCGGCGGCCAGGATGACGGCGGCGCCCGTCCACGTCGTGCGCTCCACGGGCCAGCGCTTTCCGTCGGCGTACACCAGGCCGGTCCAGTAGGACCCGTCCTCTTCACGCAGGTGGTGCATCGCCGAGAACTGTTCGAACGCCCGGCTCCGGTCCCCTATCGCATCCAGAGCCAACACCAGCTCACACGTCTCGGCGCCGGTCACCCAGGGCTGGTCGTCGACACATCGGATGCCGAGACCGGGGACGACGAAGTCCTGCCAGCGCGCGCGGATGCGAGCGCTCGCCCGAGGTCCGCGCACCGCGCCTCCCAGCACGGGGTAATACCACTCCATCGACCAGCGGTCCTTGACGGTGAAACCCTCGGGATGCTCGGCGATGGCGTGACCCAGACGCCCCACCGCGACTTCCCACTCCGGCTGCGGCTCCCCGAGATAGTCGGCCAACGCCAGCGCACACCGGATGCTGTGGTGAATACTCGAACACCCCGTGAGCAGAGCCTCGTCTGCAACGCCGGAAGGTCCCGCGGCCCAGCAGATCTCACCGGTGCTCTTCTGGAGGCTCAAGACGAAGTCGATGGCCTTGGCCACCACCGGCCACATCTGTTCGGCGAATACCCGGTCACCGGTGACGAGCACGTGATGCCAGACGCCGGTGGCGATGTAGGCGCAGAAGTTGCTGTCGCTGTTGGCATCTTCGACGACGCCGTCGCGCAGCTGGATCGGCCACGTACCGTCGGCGCGCTGCGTCGTCCGCGACCATTCGAACGCCGCGCGCGCGCTGTCCAGTAACCCCGCCACGGTCAGCGCCATCGCGTTCTCGATGTGATCCCACGGATCGGTGTGCCCACCCACCGACCAGGGGATCGCACCCGAGGACTCCTGCGTCGCGGCAATGGATTCCGCGGTCTGCAGGCATTGCTCGGCAGTGAAAACGCCTGGTACGTGTGGGATGTCGGCCATCAGATGGGCTTGGTGAAATAGAGGGCGACGCTCTTGCCGATGACCGGATTGAGCACCGCCTCCGCGGTTCGGGTCAGCCACGGCCGACTCATCATGTCCCACACCAGCATCTTGTGATAGGCGCTCACCGCAGGATGATTGTCACGCTCTGTGCCCACAGCGCACTTGAGCCACCAGTAGGGCGAGTGCAGCGCGTGAGCGTGGTGCGTGTGCTTCAACGTCAGACCGTGGGCGAGCACCTTGTCCCGCAGTTCATCGGCCCGATAGATGCGGATGTGACCGCCCTCGTTGGCATGGTAGGAGTCCGACAGCGCCCAGCAGACCCGTTCGGGCAGCCATCGGGGAACCGTGATCGCCAGGGCCCCACCGGGTTTGAGCACGCGGACGAGTTCAGCGATGGCGCGGTCGTCCTCGGGGACGTGTTCGAGGATCTCCGAGGCGATCACGCAGTCGAAGGTGGCATCCGGGTACGGCAGATCGAGCGCATCACCCTTGACGGCCTCACCTCTGGCCGACGCCGGGGCCTCGCCCTGCTCCTTCATCGCCTGCAGGATCTCGTCGACGTCGTTGAGGTCGGCGGCGTTCTGGTCGAATCCGATGACGTCGGCGCCCCGGCGGAAGGCCTCGAACGTGTGTCGGCCGGCACCACAGCCGACGTCGATCACCTTGGTTCCCGCACCCACACCGAGGCGGTCGAAGTCAACGGTCAGCATGCAGCGACCCTCTCACGAGCTTGTTCGTATACCGCAACCGTCTGTGCGGCAACCGATTCCCAACTGAAGACCTCGAGGGCACGACGCCGGCCATTGGCGCCGAGCCGACGCAGTTCGAGCGGCGAATCGAGCAGCTCACCGAGCACGGACGTCAACTCGTCGACATCGGCCGGGGTCACCAGCCGTGCGCATTCGCCATCGGGGCCGACCACCTCGGGCAGTGCGCCCGCCCGGCTGGCGACGATCGGGGTGCCGCTGGCCATCGCCTCGACAGCCGGCAGCGAGAAGCCCTCGTACAGCGAGGGGATGCACGCCACCTCGGCCGAAGCGAGCAGGTCGGCGAGTTCGGTGTCGGACAGCCCGCTCGAGCTGTGCACGATGTCGGAGATACCGAGTTCGGCGATCAGCTTCTCGGTGGGCCCGTTGGGTTCGAGTTTCGCGACCAGCTGCAGCTCGAGATCCCGCTCCACGCGCAGCCTCGCGATCGCATGCAGAAGGTGGCTGACGCCCTTGAGGGGCACGTCGGCGCTGGCGATCGCGATGATCCGGTTACGCACTCGGTGTTCGGCCGGACCGAACAGCTCGGTGTCGACACCGAGGGGCACGACGTGCAACTGGCGTGGGTCGACCGCGAAGTCCTCGGCGATGTCCGTCGCCGACGTCGACGACACGGTCACGAGTTCGGGGATGCGGCGGGCGACGGCCTTCTGCATCTCGGCGAAGGCATACCAGCGCCGAACCAGCGGCTTACGCCACCACGGCGCGGCGGCCACCTCGACGACACGGTCGCGCGTGATGGGGTGGTGGACGGTCGCGACGACCGGCAGGCCCGCGGCGGCGATGTCCAGCAGTCCCGTCCCCAGACATTGGTTGTCGTGCACGACGTCGAAATCGTCGAGCCGGTCGGCGAGCAGCCGCGCCGCCCGCTTGCTGAACGTCTTCGGCTCAGGGAAGCCCGCCGTCCAGGTGGTCAGCAGTTCCTCGAGGTCGATGCTGGTCTTGATCTCACTCGGCCGTGGCACGCGGAAGGGATCCGGCTCGCGATACAGATCGAGGCTGGGCACCTTCGTGAGGCGCACCCGCGGATCCAGCCCCTCGGGATACGGCTGGCCGGAGAACAGCTCGACGTCGTGACCGAGCTCGACCAGTCCGCGGCTGAGGTGGCGCACATAGACGCCCTGCCCGCCACAATGTGTCTTGCTCCGGTAGGACAGCAAGGCGATACGCATCGTCAGCTCACCTATCCTGCGGGACGCATATGAACGAGAGTCCAGCGCGAGAAGCCGCTCCGAGCTGGTCGAATCATGTGGCGCAAGAAATCCGAACCCCTCCTGGACATGTGTCCAGACTATAGTTTGACGTGCTAGCTGATGCAACGCGTCTGCTAGCTCTGACTACCACAATCGGCGCCGCCCGTCCTGCGCGCCCTGTCGATCACGACGACGGGAAGCCGCCCGTGGCCACCGGACCCCACCGCTGCGGCGTGACCCGGATCAGGCACTTCCCCTGGTCCACCATCGCCTGCCGATACTCGTCCCAGTCGGGATGTTCGCCGGCCACCGCGCGGAAGTAGTCCACCAGGGCCTCGACCGCCTCAGGCAGTTCGATCACCTCAGCCGGTCCATCCACCTGCACGTAGGGGCCGTTGAACTCGTCGCTGAGGACGAGGACGCTGGCGCGGGGATCCCGCCGGATGTTCGCCGCTTTGGCCCGCTGCGGGTAACTGGCCACCACGATGCGCCCGCGCTCGTCGAGGCCGCCCGTCACCGGGGAGGTCTGCAGGGACCCGTCGGCGCGGAACGTGGTGAGCACCATCTGGTGGCGTGGGCGGATGAAGTCGTGCAGTTCGTCGGCGGCGACAGCCTCGGCGGTCGCATACTTTCGGGCCATCACCCGAGCGTATTCGACATGTCGGTGGCCTCGCCTAGCGTGTCGAACATGAGTTCGAATGATGTGTTCGCCGCCCTCGACGCCCTCGATACCGCCTACCGCGCTCTGGACGATCTGCCGTTGCACGAGCTCCGCCCCACCGATCTGCGCGCGCTGGTGGTGCGGTTGGAAGAGATGGAGAAACATGTCGTCGCCTTCCAACGCCGGCTCATCCGCCGGCTGGTGAGCGCGCCGCCTCCGGCCGAGTTCGCCGGCGCCTCGTGGGCGCAGGTGCTGGCCCGCCGCCTGCGCATCTCCGTCGGCGAGGCGCAGCGCCGCATCGTGGAGGCGGGCGGGCCGCCACAGGCGATGTCGGCGTGACGGGCGGATCGGTAGCCGGTGGATTTCGGCGCGGCCGTGGGTACCCGCCCAGCCGAGGCGCTGGGAAAAGGCGGTGGTGCGCATGTCCGGGTTGACCGAGAAGTCGAGGACCGAGCTGAGGTCTGAGCCGACGCACGAGGGGGTGCGGCCATGAGTTTCGACATCACCCCGACCGCGGCCCAACACGACTTGGCGCGCCGCACCCACGAATTCGCCGAAGAGGTGGTTCGGCCTGTCGCCGCCGAGTACGACCAGCGCCAGGAGTTCCCCTGGCCCGTTCTCGAAGAAGCCGCGCAAAGGGGTTTCTACAGCCCGCTGTTCTACCGGGATCTGATCGGCGACCCGACCGGCCTGTCCCTGCCGATGTTCATGGAGGAGCTGTTCTGGGGATGCGCCGGCATCGGTCTGGCCGTGGTGATGCCCGCGCTGGCCCTGTCGGCGATCGGACAGGCCGCCTCCCCCGAGCAGATGCTCCAGTGGGCGCCGGAATGCTTCGGCACACCCGGCGATCTCAAGCTCGCAGCGCTGGCCATCTCCGAACCCGAGGGTGGCAGCGATGTGCGCAATCTGCGGACCACGGCCCGGCGCGACGGGGACAGCCCGGATGCCGACTGGATCATCGACGGCCACAAGATGTGGATCGGCAACGGGGGCATCGCCAATGTGCACGTCGTCAACGCAGTAGTCGACCAGGAGTTGGGCCACAAGGGCCAGGCGCTGTTCATCGTCCCGGGTGGTACCCCGGGCCTGGAGATGGTCCGAAAGCTCGACAAGCTCGGCTGCCGGGCCTCTCACACCGCCGAACTGAAGCTCAACAGCGTGCGCGTACCGGCCGAGAACCTGCTGGGTGGTCAGGAGAAGCTGGAGCACAAGCTGGCGCGGGCGCGCGAAGCGGTCGAAGGCGCCAAGCATTCGGGCTCCGCCACGTTGGGCACCTTCGAGCAGACCCGGCCGATGGTCGCCGCGCAGGCGCTCGGAATCACAAGGGCCGCACTGGAATACGTGACCGAGTACGCCAATCGGCGAGAAGCGTTCGGCGCGCCCATCATCGACAACCAGGGCATCGCGTTCCCGCTGGCCGACCTGGCCACCGGGCTGGATGCCGCCCGGCTGCTGACGTGGCGAGCATCGTGGATGGCCGCCACCGGCGTGCCCTTCGAGCGCGGCGAAGGCTCCATGTCGAAGCTGGCAGCCAGTGAGCTGGCGGTGCGCACCACCGAGCGGGCGATCCAGACGATGGGCGGCTGGGGCTACATCAAGGACCACCCGGTGGAGAAGTGGTACCGAGACGCCAAGCTGTACACGATCTTCGAGGGCACCAGCGAGATCCAGCGCATCGTCATCTCGAACGCGCTCGGCGCAGGGGACGGCAGGCCGCCACTGCATGTCGACCTGGAGCCCAGCGGCGGCCCGCTGAATCGCATGTTCGGCCGGGGTACGCCGGCGCGCACGCAAGCCGGAAACACCGCGTTGGCGATGAAGGACCGGGTGCCGGGGCCGGTGATGAATGCTGCAATGAAGGTGCTGCGGCCCCCGAAGAAGTGACGCGACGCCAGGCGTAGGCGCCTGCGCTAGCGATTGCTAGCAACCGCTAGCGGAGGCTGCGGGCGGGTCGCCGGACACGGGGTATCACCTGGCGGCCTGCAGCTGTCGAGCCTTCACACGCTGAGCCGATGACGGGGACGCGACGGTGACCGCAGCTCACATAAGCCGCGATAGAGCCCTGTATCAGCCCCTAGTCGACTACTGTGCACGGTCTCCGCGACGCCCCGGACACAGAAACGTGTCGGTCCGCAAAAAAACCCGATACCCCTGGTTTCACCTGAGATGCTTCTGGCAACATTACCGCCCAGTAGGAACCTTATCGGCACGGTGAACAGGAATGACGATGACGCATTCTCGACCCGACATCGCGGTGCTCGCCCAGGGCAGCGAGGGTGGCGGCGCGGAACTCAGCCAGGTTTTCGGCCTGTCTGCAGTGGCACTCGCAGTCACCGCAGTGCTGCTGTGGATCGGATACCTGCACCGCCAACACAAGATCTCCTGGCTGAACGATTTCGCCGAATGGCTGGGCCGCAAGTTCCACCGGCCGGCGTGGGTGGCGCTTCCGATCGCCATCTTCGTCAGCGCGATCATCTGCGCGCTGTTCGGCTTCATCTGGGATGTCAGCCTGCACATCGGTAAAGGCCGCGACCCCGGTCCGCTGGCCAACCCGGCGCACTACTTCATCATCATCGGCCTGTTCTTCGTCTTCATCGCGGGATGCACCGCGATCGTCCTGCCGTTCGACAAGCCGGGCCCGGCCGCGGTGCGGATCACCGACAAGTGGTACGCGCCCGTCGGCGGAATCGTGATGGCCGGCTGCGGTATGTACGCGCTGATCGGCTTCCCGCTCGACGACGTGTGGCACCGCATCTTCGGTCAGGACGTCACGTTGTGGGGTCCCACGCACCTGATGATGATCGGCGGCGCCGGCTTCTCCACGATCGCCGCGGCCTACCTCGAAGTCGAAGGCAAGCGAGCCGTGGGCGCCGATGCCCCGCGCGACGGCATCGGCTTGAAATTCATCCAGTATCTGGCCTTCGCCGGCGTCCTGATCGGCCTGTCGGTGTACCAGATCGAGTTCGACTTCGGCGTGCCGCAGTTCCGGCAGGTCTTCCAGCCGATGCTGATCGCCGCTGCGGCGTCGGTCGCCCTTGTCGCCGCTCGCATCTTCCTGGGTCGCGGCGCGGCGATCATCGCCGCCGTCGTGGCCATCGGCCTGCGCGGGATCATCGCGTTCATGGTCGCGCCCCTGCTGGACGCGCCGGTCAACTGGTTCCCGCTCTACCTGGGGCCGGCCCTGGTCGTCGAGTTGGTGGCGCTGACCCCGCTGCTCAAGAAACCCGTGCTGTTCGGAATGGTCAGCGGCCTCGGTATCGCGACGGTCGGGCTGTGGCTGGAGTCGCTGTGGATCGACACGATCTACCCGTACCCCTGGCCGAGCAGCATCTGGCCCGAGGCGCTGGCGATGGCCGTCCCCGTCGCGATCTTGGCGGGCGGCTGCGGCGGAATGATCGGCATGGTCCTCACCGGTCGCAAGCTGCCCGGCCGGGCGATCTCCGTGGGGCTGGTCGTGCTGACAGTGCTTGCGATCGGCGGCGCGACGGCCAACGGCCTGCGCTACTCGGTGCCGCAGAACGAGACGGCGACCTTCGCGCTCACCGAGACCCAGGGCCCCGGACCCGGCCGGTTCGTCACCGCCGACGTCCGCTTCACCCCGCCGGATGCGATCAGCGACGACCCCAACTGGGTGTCGGTCCTCGCCTGGCAGGGCGGACTGTCCAACGAACGCGGGCAGTTCATCGACCACCTGGACAAGGTCGGCCCCGGCCACTACGTCTCGACCAAGCCCATGCCGGTCTCGGGACAGTGGAAGACGCTGCTGCGTGTCCACGACGGCACGACACTGACCGCGGTACCGATCTATCTGGCGGGTGATCCCGGCATCGGCGCCAAGGAGGTGCCGGCCGAGGCACAGTTCACCCGCCCGTTCGTCTCGGAGATCACCATCCTGCAGCGGGAGCGCAGCCCGGACATCCCGGCGTCGCTGTGGATCATCGGCTGCCTCATCGTGCTGGTCTGCACGCTGGCGATGATCGCGGGCATCAGCTGGGGCGGTGGCCGCATCAACAACAACGAGCCGACCGGCAGCGAGAACGAACTGCAGCCGTCTGCACAGGCATGACGTCTGCGACAGAGGTGGTGATCCTCGCGGATCACTCGATCTGGTTGGCGCTGCCCGCATTCGCTCCGGCGTTCGTGGTGGCGGGCGTGGTGTTCTACATCGCCAGGAAGAACCGCAGGAACTCCGACGAGACAGGGGAACCGTGACCAGACTTCTCGCGCTGACCGCCGCGGCGGCTCTGCTGATCGCCGGCTGCGGGGGCAACAAGAGCGAAGACGCCGGCACCGGGAGTTCCACTCCTGGCGCGGCCGCACCCACGCAGTTGACCGACGCCCAGACGGCGCCGGACCGATTGGTGCTGAAGGTGACCATCAAGGGCGGCACCGTCACTCCGACCAACGAGCAACTCCAGGCAAAGGTCAAGCAGCCGATCGTGATTCAAGTCGACAGTGATGCCGCCGACGAGTTGCACGTGCATTCCACCCCCGAGCATTCGTTCCCGATCGCCGTCGGTCCCGGCCAGTCGTTCCAGTTCTCCGTCGACATGCCCGGCCGCGTCGACGTGGAACTGCACGAGCTGAACAAGACCATCGCGACCATCGCCGTGCAGTGAACGCCACCGTGCTCGCCCACGGGTTGGGCGGCTCGACCGATCTGCCGATCCCGTTCACCTATGCGCTGATCGGTGCGGCCTGGGCGTTGACGTTCACCTTCGCCGTTGTCGCATTGGCATGGCGGAAGCCGAAATTCGATACGGCGCGGCAGGGCCGGGCGCTGCCCGCGGCGGTGACGCGGGTCGTCGACGCGACGGCGACCCGCTGGGTCCTCACGGCGCTGACGCTGGTGCTCACCGCGTGGGTGGCGATGGCAGCCCTCTTCGGACCACAGAACTCGGACAATGCGCTGCCCGGCGTCTTCTACGTGCTGCTGTGGGTCGGGCTCGTCGCGCTGTCACTGTTGTTCGGCCCCGTGTGGCGGGTGATCTCGCCGGTGCGGGCCGTACACCGTCTCATCGGCCGACCATCGCTGCGGCGCAACTATCCCGAGCGGTTGGGGTACTGGCCGGCTGCGGCGGGGCTGTTCGCGTTCGTCTGGCTCGAGCTGGCCAGCCCCGACCCCGGCTCGCTGCAGGCGATCCGCACCTGGCTTCTCATCTACCTGGCCATCACCCTCGTCGGCACACTGTGGTGCGGCACCCGGTGGTGTGCCCGCGCCGATCCGTTCGAGGTCTACAGCGTCGTCGCGTCCCGGCTGTCCCCGATGCGCCGCAACGCCGACGGCCGTATCGCGATCGGCAATCCGTTCGACCACCTGGGGACACTGCCGGTGCGTCCCGGGATCGTCGCCGTGCTGTCGGTGCTGCTCGGCTCGACCGCATTCGACAGCTTCTCGGCCACCCCGGCGTTCCGCAATTTCAGCGACCGGGTCACCGACTCCGCGGTGACGGCGAGCCTGCTGCGCACCGCGGGTCTCCTGCTGTTCGCCGGCGTGGTCGCGGTGTCCTTCACGCTGGCGGCCCGATGCACGGGGGGCGTGGACGCGCAGCTGCGGCGCGAGCTGCCCGGCAAGATGGCTCATTCGCTGATCCCGATCGTCATCGGCTACGTGTTCGCCCACTACCTCACCTACCTGGTCGAACGCGGACAGGAGGCGATCATCGGGCTGGCAGACCCTCTCGGACACGGCTGGAACGTGCTGGGCCTGGCCGACAACGAGGTCAGCTACGTGCTCTCCATGCATCCCGCAGTGGGCGCCACGTTGAAGGTCGGCTTCGTCGTGGCCGGCCACATCGCCGGAGTGATCGCCGCCCATGACCGCTCCTTGGCGTTGCTGCCCCGGGCGCACCAGGTGACCGGCCAGCTGGCGATGATGCTGGTGATGGTCGGGTACACCTTCATGGGTTTGTATTTGCTGTTCGGTGGCTGACCCGGTGCCGCGTCGACGGCACCGGCGCTAATCTTCTCGATGTGCCCGACGAGGAAATCCAGCACGTCGGCTGGTTCACGTTCCACTTCGACGACGAGCGCTGGGCATGGTCAGACGCGGTGCAGATGATGCACGGCTATGAGCCCGGCACGGTGACTCCGACCACTGAACTCGTGCTCTCCCACAAGCACCCCGACGATCGCCCGGCGGTCGCCGCCACGCTGCACGAGATGCGCCGCGCCCATCGCCCGTTCTCCACCCGGCACCGCATCATCGACACAGGCGGGGACGTCCACGACGTCGTCGTGGTGGGCGACCGGATGACCGACGAACAGGGGCACGTGATCGGGACGCACGGCTTCTACATCGACGTCACCCCCGCCAGGACGATGACCCAGGAGATGGTCACCGCCGCTTTGAGCGAGATCGCCGAGAACCGCGCGGTGATCGAACAGGTGAAGGGCATGCTGATGCTCATCTACCGGGTGGACGGCGACGCCGCGTTCGAACTGTTGCGCTGGCGCTCTCAAGAGTCGAACGTCAAACTGCGGGCGCTCGCCGAACAGCTGCTCGCCGACTACCGGCAGATCGACTATCAGGACACGCTGCCCACCCGCGAGACGTTCGACCACCTGCTCCTGACCGCCCACCAGCGGGTGGGAGGCATCGCGGATACCGTGAAGCCATGACAGCCCGGACAGCGAGGAAAGCGCTCATCATCGTCGACGTGCAGAACGACTTCTGCGAGGGCGGATCGCTGGCCGTCGAGGGCGGGGCCGCCGTCGCGCGTGCCACTACTGAGCTGCTGTCCGGTGAGCACGGCTACGACCACGTGGTGGCGACCAAGGACTTCCACATCGATCCGGGCGAGCACTTCTCCGACCATCCGGACTTCGTCACGTCCTGGCCGCGGCACTGCGTCGTCGGCACCGACGGCGCGGAATTCCATCCCGACCTCGACGTCACACCGGTGGAGGCGGTGTTCCACAAGGGCCGGTACTCGGCCGCGTACAGCGGCTTCGAGGGCGTCGACGACGACGGCACCTCGCTGGCCGACTGGCTGCGCCAACGCGACGTCGACACCGTCGACGTCGTCGGTATCGCCACCGACTACTGCGTCAAGGCGACCGCCGCCGACGCGGCCGCACACGGGCTCGCGACCCGTGTCCTGCTCGATCTGACCGCCGGCGTCGCGCCGGTGACGACCCAGGATGCCGTCAGCGCACTACGCGCGGCCGGCGTCACCGTCAATTGACGTCCTTGTGACATAACGGACGGTTGCAGTGCCCTCGTTGTGGGCATCCGCTACCGCTACCAGCCGATCGCACACCAGGAGAACTCCTTGACTCAGACCGCCGCCTCGCCGGACACCTCGTTTCCGCTCGAGGTGTGGCCCGGCAAGGCCTACCCCCTCGGCGCCACCTACGACGGCTACGGCACCAACTTCGCACTGTTCAGCGAGGCCGCCGAGAAGGTCGAGCTGTGCCTGTTCGACGCGAACGGCGAGCAGACCGCCTGCATCACCCTTCCCGAGGTCGACGGCTTCGTCTGGCACGGGTTCATCCCGAGCATCGAGCCGGGTCAGCGGTACGGCTACCGGGTGCACGGCCCCTACGATCCGGCCAACGGCATGCGCTGCAACCCGAACAAGCTGCTTCTGGACCCGTACGCGAAGGCCATCGACGGCACCTTCGAGTGGGACCAGTCGCTGTTCTCCTACAACTTCGGCGACCCGGACAGCCGCAACGACGACGACTCGGCCGCCAACATGCCCAAGTGCGTGGTCATCAACCCGTACTTCGACTGGGGGGTGGACCGCCCACCCAACCACGAGTACGCCGACTCGGTCATCTACGAGGCGCACGTCAAGGGCCTCACCATGACCCACCCGGATGTCCCCGAGCAGATCCGCGGCACCTACGCCGCGGTCGCGCACCCGGCGATCATCGAGCACCTGAAGTCGCTGAGCATCACGGCGATCGAGCTGATGCCGGTGCATCACTTCGCCAACGACTCGACGCTGGTGGACAAGGGGCTGTCGAACTACTGGGGCTACAACACCATCGGCTTCTTCGCGCCGGACTTCAAGTACAGCTCCAACCCGAACCCTGGCGGACAGGTCCAGGAGTTCAAGGCGATGGTGCGGGCGCTGCACGAGGCGAACATCGAGGTCATCCTCGACGTGGTCTACAACCACACCGCCGAGGGCAACCACATGGGTCCGACATTGTCGATGCGCGGCATCGACAACGCCGCGTATTACCACCTCGTCGACGACGACAAGCGGTTCTACATGGACTACACGGGCACCGGCAACAGCCTCAACGTCAGCCATCCGCACACGCTGCAGCTGCTGATGGACTCGCTGCGGTACTGGGTGACCGAGATGCACGTCGACGGGTTCCGCTTCGACCTGGCCTCGACGCTGGCCCGCGAGTTCTACGAGGTCGACCGGCTGGCCACGTTCTTCGAACTCGTGCAGCAGGATCCGACGGTCAGCCAGGTGAAGCTGATCGCCGAGCCGTGGGACGTGGGTCCCGGTGGCTACCAGGTGGGCAACTTCCCGCCGCAGTGGACGGAATGGAACGGCAAGTACCGCGACACCGTGCGGGACTTCTGGCGCGGTGAGGGCGCCAGCATCGACGAGTTCGCCTACCGGTTGACCGGCTCGTCGGACCTCTACGAGCACACCGCCCGCCGGCCTGTCGCGTCGATCAACTTCGTCATCGCCCATGACGGGTTCACATTGCGCGACCTCGTGTCGTACAACGAGAAGCACAACGAGGCCAATGGCGAGGACAACAACGACGGCGAGAGTCACAACCGGTCGTGGAACTGCGGCGTCGAGGGGCCGACCGACGATCCGGAGATCAACGCGCTGCGCGCCCAGCAGGAACGCAACTTCATGACCACGCTGCTGCTGTCGCAGGGTGTCCCGATGATGTGCCACGGTGACGAACTCGGACGTACCCAGGGCGGCAACAACAACGGTTACTGCCAGGACAACGAGATCACCTGGATCAATTGGGCAGAAGTCGACGAGGGCCTGCTGGACTTCACCCGGGCGGTGTCGGAGTTGCGGGCCAACCATCCCGTGTTCCGGCGGCGGCGGTTCTTCTCCGGTAAGCCCGTCGGTCGCCGCGGTGCCGAGGGCCTGCCCGACATCGCGTGGTTCGGCCCGGACGGCACGGAGATGAGCGGCGAGGACTGGGAGTCCGGTTTCGCGAAGTCGATGACGGTGTTCCTGAACGGCCAGGGCATCCCCGACATGGACGCCCGCGGTCAGCGGGTGGTCGACGACTCGTTCCTGCTGTGCTTCAACGCCCACTACGAGCCGATCGACTTCACGTTGCCGCCCAAGGAATTCGGGGCTGCGTGGGTGACGGAGATCAACACCGGCGAGCTCACCCCTGACGGTCAGCAGGACGAGCCACAGCCCGCCGGGGCGACGCTGACGGTGCCGGCGCGGGCGACGATCGTGCTGCGCGCCACGACCGAGTGACGGGATGTGTGAAACGCTGACACGAAAGACGTTGCGCGGCAGCACGCTTACCCGCCGGGTTCAGCGTGTTTACCGCTCCGATGTGTTAGCTTGAGAGCGCTGTTGCAGCCGTGGCCGCTCGTTGGCGGACGTCTTGACGTTTCGCCACCGGTCGGGCGGGCCGGAGTAGGAGCCGTAGAGCGGCGGTGACCTACCGGGTGGCCACGGTTGCCAGCTTTCTCTGTGCGTCAGCTGTGCAAGATGCGCTCGATCGACCGCATCGGGATCGGCAGCCACGACGGACGGAACCTCGCTTCATAGGCCGCTTCGTACACCGCCTTGTCCAGTTCGTAGGCGGCCAGGATCTGCTTCGCCGCAGCCGGATCCGCTCCGCCCCCGGCGGCATATCCGGCACAGAACGCGGCACTGTTGCCGTCCACCCACTCCCGCGCCTGTTCGGCCAGCTCGTCGCCGCCGTCGCTTCGCTCGACCACCAGCTGGTAGGCCGCGTATTCGAACGAGCGCAACACGCCGGCCACATCGCGCAGCGGCGAATCCGGCCGCCGCCGCTCGTCCAACGGTTGTCCCGGCTCACCTTCGAAGTCGATCAGCACCCAGCCGTCTTCGGTCTTGAGCACCTGCCCCAGATGCAGATCACCGTGGACACGCTGCACGATCATCGCCTCGTCGGCCAGCGCGCGGTAGCGGGCTTCGATCAGCGGCACGTGATCGGTCAGCGCGGGCGCCGCCTCGACTGCGGTGCGCAACCGCGCGAGGACCGTATCGACGGGGAACGGCTCAGTCGACGTGCCGAGCGCGTCGGCCAGGGCCGCGTGCACCGAGGCCACCGCCTCCCCGAGACGGCGGGATTGGGTGGTGAAGTCGGAGAAGTCCTCACGAGTACTGGCCGTCGCCATGTCCCAGCCTTCGCAGCTGTCGGCTGCGAACGCGGTCACCATGCCGAGCGCGGACGGCTCGGTGTCACCCGACGTGTCCCCCGCCACCCCGCCGGTCTCGAAGGAACCGAACAGCGTCGCCACATGGTGGTTCTGCGCGCGCGCCAGCACCCTGTTCAACTCGATGTCGGGGTTGACGCCTGCTGTCACGCGCCGGAACACCTTGAGGATGGCCTCGCTGCCGAAGATCACGCTCGTGTTGCTCTGCTCGGCACCCGAGACCCGGGGCGCCGCGCCGAGAGGCAGCGTGGCGCCGGGCTCTTTGACGAACGTCAGCGGGCCCACCGTGGCGGATTCGTCGATCAGCGACAGAAGTCGGGCCGCCGCGGCGGGATCGAACATCGCGTCGTAGGCGAAGCGACCCTGATCCGATCCGATCGCGGCGATGTCGCCGAAATCGGGTACCGGGGTGTCGCTCCAGCGGATCAGCACCTGGTAACGCTCGGTGGAGCCGTCGGCGTACCCGATGTCCAGCAGAACGTGGTCGAGGTCGGCGTCCAGCGCGGTGACGGCGATCGGTAAGGCGCGGGTCAATTGGCGAGTGCGCCCGGCGTACCAGCGCTGGCGCACTATCCAGTCAGCGAAGGGCAGTCTCATCACGGTGTCCCTGTACCCGTTACGGCGTCGCCGACCACGCTCAGGCGAGGAATCGCTCCGCACCGGCGGTGCGCACGTACCGCAAACTGTTGGCCTGCCGGTAGCCGACGATCCCGCCCCCGAAGGTCAGCAGGATGAGGCCGGCGAGACCGGGGAGTGCGACGGCCGCGAGCTGGGCGACGGTGGGGCTGACCATGGAGCGCGGCATCGCCTCGGCTCGCGGCCCCGCACCGGTGGACAGGGGCTGCGCGGTGATGCCCGGTGTCGGGGCGATCGAGCCCCGGATCGTCGGGGCGCTGGCTCCGGCGACTCCTGGCGCGGTCACGCCCGGCTCGGCGCCGACGGCGTCGGGTGCCCTGACCCCCCGGGGTGCGGCATCGGCGGCCGTGAGGGCGCGCGGAACGGTCACCACGAGTGGTGCTCGCAGACCGGCGGGATCGTGGCCGGCACCTCCTCCGCCGCCACCTCCGGCGCCGGCGGTACCGGTGGACGCGTCCACGACCGGCGCCTCCTCCTGGGTACGGAACGCCGGACCCGGCGGGGGTGCCGGCGGCACGATCGACAGGGCCGAGAGGAACTGCGTCAAGGTCGGCACGGGGATCTCGACCGTGGTGTAGAAGTTGCGGGGCAGCGGCAGTTGGCCCGACGGGATCTCGCCGGGGGCGGGCAGCCGCAGCATCGGGATGGTCAGCGACCGACCGGAGTCGACCTTGCCGGATTCCCGGGGTGCCAGCGGGGAGTCCGGCTCGGAGGGTTGGCGAGAGCCGCCGCTGCGCGACGGTTCTTCCGGGTCGGTGTCGACGGTGACCGACGAGTCGTCGGGAGTGTCGACCGAGGCAGATCCGCCGGACGTGCTTCCTGACGTGTCCGTCGACGTGTCCTTGGGTGCCTCGGAACCGCTGTCGGAGCCGCCGGAGTCCGTCTGCGAGGAACCGTCACTGTCCGAGGGTTGCGCGAGGGCGGGAGCTCCGAGGTTCACACCGCCCAGGAACAGCACCAGGGACAGCGCACCAGCAGCCGCGATGACACGCGATGCGGGCCGCCCCATGATGTCCCCTCATTCAACCGACGCAGTACCGAAAGACCGTCGTTGACTCCCGGGCAATTCTCGCATATCAGCACAACCCCGAGGCCGGATCGGAGTTTGCTGAGCGCAGCCGGAAATCTACGCGCGCGTCAGCGGGTTGCTGTGCCGGTTATGGTGCCGTAGTGACGTCCGGAAGCCGACCCCGCGACCACGGCGATCCCGGCGATGCGCCGACCATTCCGCCGCCGCTGCGCGAACCCGTCAACCCTGCCCGGCCCTCAGCCGCCGAAGAGGCGCGCACGATCGCGGCGTCGACGAACTCCGCGACGCTGGCGACGCTGACGGCCGACGGCGATCCGTGGGCGTCGTTCGTGACCTACGGGCTGCTCGGCGGAGCGCCGGTGCTGTGTGTGTCGAACCTCGCCGAGCACGGCCGCAACCTGGCGGCCGACCCGCGGGCGAGCCTGGCCATCGTCGCGCCGGCCACCGAGTCCGATCCGCTGGCCAACGCGCGCATCACGGTCGCGGGTCACGTGGAACGTCCGACAGGTGACGAGCACACGGCAGCGCGCGAGGCGCACCTGGCGGCGGTGGACGCGGCCAAGTACTACATCGACTACACCGACTTCACGCTGTGGGTGTTGCGGGTGGCCCGCGTGCGGTGGGTCGGCGGCTACGGCCGCATGGAGTCCACGAGCGGAGCAGACTACGGCGCCGCGCAACCGGACCCGGTCAGCCGCCACGCTGCGGGCGCCATCGCCCATCTGAACGCCGACCACGCCGACGCGCTGGCCGCGATGGCGCGCGAATTTGGTGGCTACCCGGACACCACGACCGCCTCGTGCACCGGCGTGGACCGCTACGGCCTGGATCTGCGGGTGCTGACCGAACGCGGAATGGCCTACACCAGAATCGGTTTCGCCTCGCCGCTGGATTCCGCCGACGAATTGCGTTCGGCCACCGTCGAGTTGACGCGTCGGGCCCGCGGGCAGTGATTCTCCGGCGGGCACTACGATCGCGCTATGTCCGAGCAGATGCAGCGTCCCGAGACCTGGCAGGCCGCGTTCGAGCTGATCCGCACGCGCGGACACGAGCGTCGCGAGGAGCCGTTCCGGTTGGCCAGCGGCCAGCTCAGCCATGACTACATCGACGGCAAGTTCGCCGTCGACACCGGGGAACGGCTGTCGGTGGTGAGCCGCGCGGTGGCCGATCTCGCCGCTGCCCACGGCATCGAGTTCGACGCCGTCGGCGGTCTGACAATGGGCGCCGATCCACTCGCGCACGGCGTGGCGATGGTGACGGGCAAGGCCTGGTTCTCGGTGCGCAAGGAGCAGAAGCAGCGCGGCCGTGAGCAGTGGATCGAGGGCACCCGGTTGCAGGCCGGGGACCGGGTGCTGCTGGTCGATGACGTGATCAGCACCGGCGGCTCGACCGAGCTGGCGCTCGAGCGCATCGAGCCCCTGGGCGTGGTCGTGACGGGCGTGATCCCGATGGTCGATCGCGGGGACATCGCCGCCGCACGGTTCGCCAAGCGCGGCATACCGTTTCAGGCGCTGGTGAGCTACCGCGACCTGGGCATCGACCCCGTCAAGGACGTGTGATTTCGGCGTGGTTGTCGTCGCTGACCGACGATAAGCACGCCGAAATCACGCAGGGGTGACCAGCACGGCGTCGCTGTCCACCGCGACGGCCACGCGCTCGCCGGGCTGCAGGTCGCGGGCCGCCGAGCTGGCCATCTGAGCCATCAGCACCGCACCGTCGGCCGCGCTCAGGTGCACCCGCGAGATCGCCCCCAGGAACGACACCGACGTCACGGTCGCGGTGCCCGACGGGTCGGCGGTCACGTTCACCGACTCGGGCCGCACCATCGCCACTCCCTGCCCGTCGACAGAGCCCTGGGCAGCGGGCAGCGACAGGCCGAGCAGCGACGCGCGGCCGCCGGACACCGTCGCGGGCACCTTGTTGTTGAGCCCGACGAAGTCGGCGACGAACGGCGTAGCCGGGTGGGCATAGAGCTCGGCGGGTTCGGCGAGCTGTTCGAGCCGGCCCTTGTTCATCACTCCGACCCGGTCCGCGACGGCCAGCGCCTCCTCCTGGTCGTGGGTGACGAACAGCGTCGTGGTGCCGACGTCGAGCTGCACGCGCCGGATCTCGTCACGAAGCTGGGTGCGCACCTTGGCGTCGAGCGCCGAGAGCGGCTCGTCGAGCAGCAGCACCCGGGGCTGGATCGCCAGCGCGCGGGCCAGCGCGACGCGCTGCTGCTGCCCACCTGACAACTCCTTGGCGTAGCGGCCGCCCAGCGCCCCCAGGCCCACCAGATCGAGCATGTCGGCCGCGCGGGACAGCCTCTCGCCCTTGGCTTTTCCGCGCATCTTCAGACCGAACGCGACGTTGTCGAGCACGGTCAGGTGGGGGAACAGGCTGTACGCCTGGAACACCATGCCCATGTCCCGCTTGTTGGCGGGCACCGTGCTGACGTCGACGCCGCCGACGGTCACGGTTCCCGACGTCGCCTCGTCGAGACCGGCGAGGATGCGCAGTGCGGTGGTCTTGCCGCAGCCCGACGGGCCGAGCAGCGCCACCATCTCGCCGGGTTCGATGTGCAGGGTCAGCCCGTCGAGCGCCCTGGTCTCACCGTAGAGACGGGTCAGCTCGGTGAGTTCGACGGCAACTCCGGTCACGTGGTCACTCCTGTCTGGTGGCGGCGGCCACGGGTGACCAGCGAGAGGATCAGCAGCAGCGCGAAGCCGAACAGCAGCGTGGCCAGTGATGCGGCCACCGAGGTCGGGCCGTTGCTCTTGCCGATGGTCACGATCTGCACCTGCAACGTCTCGTATCCCGACAGCGACGCGATGGTGAACTCGCCGAGCACCACGGCGATCGAGATGAAGGCCGCCGACAGGATGCCCGACCAGATGTTGGGCACCACGACCCGCAGGATCGTCGTCGCCCAGCCGGCCCCCAGCGACCGCGCCGCCTCGGAGAGGGTCTGCAGGTCGATGCTCGACAGTGCAGCGTCCAGCGCGCGGTAGGAGAACGGCAGCACCACCACGACGTAGACGAACGTCAGCGTCAGCGCCGACTCCCCGAGGAAGTACGTCACCCACAGGTACACGTTGCGCAGCCCGACGACGATCACCAGGGCCGGGATCGTCAGCGGCAACAGGCACAGGAATTCGATCAGCCCTTTGGCCCAGGGCGCGCGCAACCGGACCCAGATCATGGTGGGCACCAACAGGATCAGCATCGCCAGCACGGTCAGTACCGCCAGCGACAGGGAGACGATGATCGCGCGGTACAGCGCCTCGTCGGCGATCAGATTCGCCCACGCCTGCCCGGTGCGCCCGCCGGAGATCAGGTCGCGTGTCGAGAAGTCGGCCATCGCGTAGAGCGGGAAGCAGAAGAACAGACCGAACGCCACCCACAGCAGCCCGCGCACCGCCCGCGTCATGACAGCCACCGCGCGCTGCGCCGCACCAGCAGGTTGTAGGCGACCATCACCACGGCCACCACGACGATCATCTCCAGCGCCAGCGCGTAGGCGAAACCGGCCTGCCCCAGCACCACCTCGCTGACCAGAGACGCCCGGATCAGCAGCGGCAGGATGGGGCTGCCCTGACTGACCAGCGCGGCGGCCGTGGCATATGCGGCAAAGGCGTTGGCGAACAGCAGAAGCATCGAACCGAGGAACGCAGGGGTCAACAACGGCACCGCCACTTCCCGCCAGTAGTCCCACGTGGACGCCCCGAGACTGACCGCCGCCTCGCGCCACTGCTCACGCAAGCCTTCCAGCGCGGGCACGAACACGATCACCATCAGCGGGATCTGGAAGTACGTGTAGACCAGGATCAGCCCGCCCAGGCCGTACAGCCACCCCGAGCCGGCGAGATTCCAGCCGGTCGCCTGCTGCACCCACAGCGTCAGCACGCCGTTCAGGCCGACGGTGGCCAGGAAGGCGAAAGCCAATGCGACGCCGCCGAATTGGGCCAGCACGCTGCACAGCGACAGCACGGCCCGGCGCACCATCGACGTCGGCGGGCTGCTGACGATCAGCCACGCCATCACCGCACCGAGCAGCGCTCCGAGCAGCGCCGTGGCGGCGCTGAGCACCACGCTGTTCAGCAGCGCCGACAGCGCCGTCCCGGTGAACAGCGCCGCGATGCGGCTGAAGGAGAACACCCCGTCGAGGTACACCGAGCTCACCACGACGGTGACCGTCGGGATGATCAGGAAGACCAGGACGACGGCCAGGAACGGCAGCAGCGGCAGGCCGTCACGGACACGGCGCATGTCAGCCAACCGCGGCAGCCCAGTTCTCCGACAGGTATTTCGAGGCGGTCTCGGTCTGCTGCGGGGTCGGCACCGTGACCGGCCCGTCGACCACCGGGAGCGCCTTGGCGACCTCGGCGTCCAGCGTCTTGTTCGCGATCATGTTGTCGGCGCGCACCGGGCGAACGCCGCCCTGGGCGTAGAGGTTCTGCCCCTCGTCGCTGTAGAGGAACTCCTGCCACAGCCGTGCCGCGGCCGGGTGCGGCGCCTCCTTGTTGATCGCCTGGTAGTAGTACCCGGCGACCGCGGCGTTCGGCGGTACGAACACCGTCCAGGACGGAAGCTTCTTCGTCTCAGACGAATTCGTGTAGTTCCAGTCGATGACGACCGGCGTCTGCCCGGATTCGATGGTCGCCGGCGTCGGGTCCACCGGCAGGAAGTTGCCCGCCTGCTTGAGCTTGCGGAAGAACTCGACGCCCGGGGCGATGTCGTCGGCGGACCCGCCCTGCGAGAGCGCGACCATCAGCACGCCGGAGAACGCCGCACCGGCCTGGGTGGGATCTCCGTTGAGCGCGACCTTGCCCTGGTACTCGGGCTTGAGCAGATCGTTGACGTTCGTCACCGGGGGCACCTTGGCGGAGTCGAAGCCGATCGACATGTAGCCGCCGTAGTCGTTCACCCATGCCCCGTTGGGATCTTTGAAGGCGGCCGGGATGTCGTCGAAGGTCGCCACCTTGTACGGCGCGAACATCGCGGTGTTGGCCAGCGCGACGGACTGGCCCAGGTCGAACACGTCCGGCGCGCTGCTGCGGCCCTTCTGCTGGTTGGCGGCGTTGATCTCGTCCTGGCTCGACGCATCGGGTTGCGCGGAGTTCACCTTGATGCCGTACTTGTCGGAGAAGGCCTTGATGATCGCTCCGTAGTTGGCCCAATCCGGCGGCAGTGCAATCACATTGAGCTCGCCCTCGTCCTTGGCTGCCTTGACCAGACCGTCCATGTCGCCGAAGTCGGCCGCCGAGGTGGCCTCTGACGCCTTGCCGCCGGACTGCGTCTGGGAGCCGGAGTCGTTCTTCTCCGGTGGGGCGCACGCCGCGGCGCCGACGACCAGCAGGGCCGATGCGGCACAGATGAGGAACCGGGACAGGCGTCCAGTGGTGTTGGCAGAGGGCATGGTTGAGACCTTCCGGTGAGCAGGAGGCGGCGCAGTGGCGCGGCGATTACCTGGCCGTGTCATCGCGGTGAACCATAACCTGGCGGCGCTGCTCGCGCCTAGGGTTGAGCAGGTGAGCATGTCCGGACCGGTTACCGAGTTCGCCGGCGCTCCGGTGGCGGTGCTCGCGACCGTGCGTCCCGACGGTTCCCCCCATGTCGTGCCCGTGGTGTTCGCGATGGCCGCCGATCGCGATGATGTGGTGTTCACGGCCGTCGACGCGAAGCCCAAGTCGACCCGGCGGCTGCGCCGGCTGGACAACATCGCGCACCGGCCCGAGGTGAGCCTGCTGGTCGAGCACTACGACGACGACTGGTCGCGGCTGTGGTGGGTGCGGGCGGACGGCACGGCGACGATCCATCACGAGGGCGACGCGCTGGCGGAGGGCTATGCGCAGTTACGGGCCAAGTACCCGCAGTATGACCGCGTCGCGCTGGACGGCCCCGTGATCAGCATCGCGATCCACCGCTGGGCATCCTGGGGTGGGGGCTAGCCGGTAGAGGCTGCGGTGGTTGTCCGCCGTGGGGTTGGAGGTCAGCCGGGCAGACGCGGGGCGAGCCCGACGGAAGAGTCGAGGGCATCATCCACGCGTGCCGAGGAGCCCCGATGACCGATCAACGCCAGCTCACCGAACGATTCGAGCGCGAGGCAGTGCCGGTGCTGCGTCAGTTGCGCGGGCATGCGGTGCGGCTGACCCGCAACCCGCTGAACGCCGAGGATCTGCTGCAGGAGACGGCGGTCAAGGCGTTCGCGTCGTTCGGCGGGTTCACCGAGGGCACCAATCTGGCCGGCTGGCTCTATCGCATCATGGTCAACACCCACATCAGCGAACACCGCAAGGGGCAGCGGCGACCGGCCCTGGAGTTCACCGACCAGTTCTCCGAACGCCAGCTGCTGAACCATCATCAGCGCACCGGTGTCGCTCAGTCTCCCGAAGAACAGGTGCTGGCGCTCATCGGCGACCCGGCGATCGCGGCGGCGATGCGCTCCCTGCCCGAGCACTACCGCACCGCGGTGTACCACAGCGACATCGAAGGCCTCGCGGTCCGCGAGATCGCCGCCCGGCTCGAGGTGCCGATCGGCACCGTGATGTCCCGCATCCACCGCGGCCGGACCCGGCTGCGACTGGCGCTACGGGACCGGGCCGCCTCGATCGGCTATTCGGTGCCTGACGCGGCCTGACGCTCCGCCGGCTCGGTGTCGGCCGGCGCCGTCAGCCGCTCCTCGTAGGCGCCTTCGTCGCGGCCCAGCGCGATGGTGCCGGCAGCCATCGCCAGGGTCGAGATCGCCAGCGCCACCGCATCGAGGCGGCTCACGTCCAGGTGTTCACCGAGCACGACCGCGCCGAGGATGACCGCGATCACCGGCTCGAGGGTCAGCATCGTCGGCACGGACGTCTGCAGGGAGCCGGCATGAAACGCCGACTGCTGCAGCAGCACCGCGATCACGCCGAGCACGACCAGCAGATAGGGCACCGGCGTGGCGAAGACGGCGGCGGCGCCCTCGTGGGTGAGCACGTGCATGAACAACTTCGTCAGCACCGCGACCACTCCGAACAGCACGCCGACCGCGACCGCCAGCAGCACCGCACGGCGCCAATCGGTGCTGCGCAACGCGACGACGACGCACGCCAGCACAGCCACCGTGCACACGACCGCGACGATCGCCGACATCCCCAGCGAGGCCTCGTAGTCACCGGGGCTCGGTTTGGCCAGCACCACGAACACCGCCAGCGCGGCGGTGAGCAGCAGCGCCCAGGCCCATTCCCCGCGAGTGACCCTGCGATGGGCCAGCCGGGCCGACAGGGGCAGCGCGAACAGCAGCGCCGACACCAGGATGGGTTGCACCAGGAGCAGAGATCCATTGGCCAGCGCCAGCGCCTGGAACACGAACCCGGCCACCGCCGCGGCGGTTCCGGCCCACCACAGCGGCCTGCGGATCAGCGTCAGCACCATGACGGCGCTGACGCCGTGTTCGGCGGGCACGTCCAGGGTGGCCCGCTGCCGCACCACGATGCCGATGGCCAGGAACACCGCCGCCAACAACGACAGCAGCACGGTCACGCCATGGCCGATCACCCGACAAGGACAGCACACCTGCCGTGCCGCTGCCCACCCGGCACGACGGGCGCCGATGATCGATCTTGTTTCAGCAGCGCGGAACTGGGCACTCCCTGCGCCATGAATCTGCGGAGATTGCTCATGCTCGCCGGCGCGGTGGTGTTGCTCGTCGGAGTGATCGCACTGTTGGTGCCGGTATCGGTGCCGGGACCCCAGGGTGACATCGGGTGTGGCAACGCGATCGCGTCGGATCTGTCCCAGGCGCGCGACGTCGACGGCAACAATCTGGCCAACCTGCCGGTGCTGAACGAGATCATCCCGCACAAGGACTTCGTCGCCGAGTGCCAGTCCGCGCTGTCGTCGCGGCGCTCCTGGTCGATCCCCGTGGCCGTCGTCGGCGTTCTGGTGATCGCCGGTTCGTTCTTCGTCGGTGGTCGCACCGGCCGGGTGCGGGCCTGACCTTTTTGACCGCCGTCTCTAGCTGGCGCGCTCGTCCTTGACCACCCGCAGCCGGGGCCGCTCCTGCGGTTCCGGCTGCGCCGACGTCTCGGGTGCGATCTTGTCGGTGACCGTGGCCGCCACGGAGTCGATGCGGTTGACGGCACGGTCGCACAGCCCCCGCACCCGGTCTCCTGCGCCTTCCACCGCGGAGTCGACGTCGTCGGCCGCGCTGAGCAGGTAGGCCCGCATGTTCAGCCGCCACCGTTCCCCGGCGCGGCGTAGCCGGTGGCGGAGCCGATCGTCGACCTCGACGGTCACATACGGCAGCACTCGAAGCTTCATCTCCCGTGCCTCCCCTGTGTGGATGCCTGTGCCCAGGGTAGCGGGAATCAGCGCGCTGCTCTGGCCGCCGTGACGGCTCCCGCGGCATCCCGGCTCGCCTGCTTTCCGGCTGCATAGGCGTCTTCGGCTGCGCGCCGCGCCTCTTCGGCGGTGCGCAGCGCCTCTTCGGCGGTGGCGAGCCGGCGGCGTGCGTCCTCGACCCGTAACCGGGCCACGGACAGGTCGGACTGCAGCTCCGGAAGAGCCGCGTCGGCGTCGGCCTGCCGGGCGAGAGCGTCTCGCAGGGCCGGGGACGGACCTCGTCGGGCCCGCTTCTCGGCGGGTGGGGCCGGTGCGGCCGGCGCGCTGCCCGGGGAACGCTTCGCCGACACCGCGGTCGCGACCCCGAAGTCGCCGAAGCCGGACCACTGTTCGGCCTTGGTCAGCCGGCCCAGGCGGGCGAGCACCTCGGGATCGGCGACGGCCGCCTGCAGGGTCGAGACGACGTCGTCGCGCAGCGCGGCTGACGGATCGGTGATCCCCGCCGCAACGAACCCGGCGCGGCTCAGTTCCTCCACCAGTCGGCGCTGCTCGGTGGTCAGGGCGCGGATCGCGTCGCCGTCCATCGCCGCGTGCGCCTCCCGTAGCCGCGTACGCAGGTCCGCGAGTTGGGTTCGCGCGGTGCCTTTGAGCGCCAGCAGATTCACCACCCACGCCGCGACGGTCGGCCTGCGGCTGGCGCCGATCTGCTTCGCGGCGTCGCCGGCACCGGCTTTCTTGGCCGCCGCGGCCAGCTCCGTGCGCCGCGCGGTGAAGTCCTGCGGGCGCGCGGCGTACAACGCATCGAGTGCGTCGGACACCGCGTCGGTCGCCGGATCGCCCACCCCATCAGCCACACTGTCCACTATCACCGAGAACACTGGTCGTCATCCACTCCGCCCGGCCATCGTGGTCGGCGCACTCGGCGTGGTGTTCGGCGACATCGGCACCAGCCCGATCTACACGCTGGCCACCGTCTTCGACCCCCACGATCCGCACCCGGTGCCGGTGTCGCGCGACCACGTCTACGGCGTGGTGTCGCTGATCTTCTGGTCGGTGATGATGATCGTGACGTTCACCTACGTGACGCTGGTGATGCGCGCAGACAACCACGGCGAGGGCGGCATCATGGCCCTGATCACGCTGGTGAAGAAGTTCTCGAAACCCTCCACGCGGCGGGTGTCGACCGTTCTGGCGGCACTCGGCGTGTTCGGCGCGGCCCTGTTCTTCGGCGACAGCATGATCACCCCGGCCATCTCGGTGCTCTCGGCGGTCGAGGGCGTGAAGGTGATCGATCCCGGGTTCGCCGACTTCGTGGTGCCGGTGACCGCGGTGATCATCGTGATCCTGTTCTCCGTGCAGCGCCGTGGCACCGAGACGGTGGGCCGGTTCTTCGGTCCGGTGATGATCCTGTGGTTCGCCGTGATCGGCGCGTGCGGCATCCGCGGCATCGTGACCAATCCCGACATCCTCTGGGCGCTGTCACCGACCCACGCGCTGGAATTCCTGTCCGGCCGTTTCCACGTGGCGTTCTTCGCGCTCGCCGCGATCGTGCTGGCCGTCACCGGCGCCGAGGCGCTGTACGCCGACATGGGGCATTTCGGTCGCAAGGCCATCACCATCGGTTGGTTGGGTCTGGTGCTGCCCGCCTGCACGCTCAACTACTTCGGGCAGGGCGCGCTGGTGCTCTCCGACGAACGCAACGTCGCCGCACCGTTTTTCCTCCTCGTTCCGGAGTGGGGCCGCATCCCGATCGTGCTGCTGGCCACTGCGGCGACGGTGATCGCGTCGCAGGCGGTGATCACCGGCGCGTTCTCGGTGGCATCGCAGGCCGCCAAGCTCGGCTACCTGCCCAGGCTGCGAATCCACTACACGTCGGCCACCGCGATGGGGCAGGTCTACGTGCCCTGGATCAACGGCATGCTGATGGTCGCGGTGCTGATCCTGGTGTTCGCGTTCCGCAGTTCCTCGGCGCTGGCGTACGCGTTCGGGATGGCGGTCACGGGCACGATCACGATCACCACGCTGCTGTTTCTCTACATCGCCCGCACCCGCGCCGGGGCGCCGCTGTGGTTGGTGCTCGGCGGTGGGGCGGTGCTGTTGACCGTCGACCTGATGTTCTTCGCGGCCAACATGACCAAGCTGGTGCACGGGGCGTGGCTGCCGCTGCTGATCGCCGTCGTCGCGTTCGTGGTGATGACGACGTGGCAGCGGGGCCGGGTCCTGGTCACCGAGGAACGACGCGAGGTCGAGGGTCCGATGCAGGACTTCATCGACGGGCTGACCACGATGGATCCGCCGTTGGTGCGGCTGCCGGGCACGGCGGTGTTCTTGAACAGGGGCGATGACACGGCGCCGCTGTCCATGCGCACCAACGTCGAACACAACCACGTGCTGGCGGAGCACGTGGTGATCATGAGTCTGACCACCGAACCGGTGCCGCGCATCCCGGATTCCGAGCGCGTCAGCGTCGACCGACTCGGGCCGGGCGACGACGGCATCGTGCACGTGGTGGCCCGGTTCGGCTACATGGAGCACGTCAACGTGCCCAGGGTGCTGGGTCTGCTGGACCCCGCGCAGACCGAGGGCCCGCTCGACCTGGCGAACGCGACCTACTTCCTGTCGAAACTCGAACTGTGTGAAGGGGATCGGCCGTCGATGGCACGCTGGCGCAAGCGTTTGTTCATCGCGACGTCCTACATCACCTCCGACGCGGCGGCCTACTTCGGGCTGCCGCTGGACCGCACCGTAGTGATCGGCTCACGTCTCGAGGTCTGAGGACTGCAGGTGGCGGCGCATCGGTTCCCGCCCGGGCGGCTGGGTCGGCGTCGGCAGCAGCGGCTTGATCGGGTGCACCGGGACCGTGGTCGGCGCATCGGTGTTGATCTCCAGCGGTTCACCGGCATGACGGATGGTCAGTCGGTGGTGCGGTCCGTCGCGCAGGGTGTAGGTGACCGACGAGTGGTCGGCCTCGACGGTGACGCGGAAGTTGCGCCACCGGAGCCGGAAACACAGTCGCTTGATCCCCGACGGCAGATGCGGGTTGAGGCTCAGCATGCCTTCGTCATCGCGCAGCCCGCCGAAACCGCCGACGAGCGCGGTCCAGCTGCCCGCCAGTGACGCCAGGTGCAGGCCGTCACCGGTGTTGTGGTGCAGATTGCGCAGATCGATCAGCGCGGCCTCGTAGGCGTAGTCGTGCGCGAGCTCCAGGTGCCCCACCTCGGCGCACATCACGGCCTGCGTGCACGCCGACAACGACGAGTCGCGGGTGGTGCGCTTCTCGTAGTAGTCGACGTTGCGAGCCTTCTGCTCGGCGGTGAACGCGTGGCTCTGCCACTGCATGGCGAGCACGAGGTCAGCTTGTTTGACCACCTGCGCCGGATAGAGCCGCACGTACGGTTCGTGAAGCAGCAGAGGGTATTCGGTGTTCGCCGAGAAATCCCACTCCCGCAGCGTGGTGAAGCCGTCGCACTGCGGGTGCACACCCAGCTCGTCGTCGTACGGAATGTGCACGGCGTCGGCGGCATCGCGCCACGCAGCGGTCTCCTCGTTGTCCACCCCGAGTTCGCCTGCGGCGTCGGGGTTTCGGTGGCAGGCGTCCACGGCGATATGCAGGTTGTTGGCAGCCATCAGGTTGGTGAACACGTTGTCGCGCACCACCGCGGTGTACTCGTCGGGGCCGGTGACACCGTCGATGCGCCACAGCCCGTTGCGGTCGTGGTGGCCCAGAGACATCCACAGCCGTGCCGTCTCGACGAGAACCGCGAGCCCGCAGTCTTTTTCGAGCGAGTGATCACCGGTGACCACGCGGTAGCGGTCGAACGCCATCGCGATGTCGGCGTTCACGTGGAACGCGGCGGTGCCTGCGGGCCAGTACGCCGAACACTCCTCTCCGGCGATCGTGCGCCACGGGAAGCTCGCGCCTTCGAGGTCGAGTTCTCTGGCGCGGTCGCAGGCCAGGTCCAGCGTCGAGGATCGCCACCGCAGCGCGTCTGCGGCGGCATGCGGTGCGGTGTAGGTGAGCACGGGTAGCACGTAACCCTCGGTGTCCCAGAAGGCGTGGCCGTCGTACCCGGTACCGGTGAGCCCCTTCCCGGCGATCGCGCGGCGTTCGGCGCGGGCCGCGGCCTGAATCACGTGGAAGAGGCCGAACCGCACCGCCTGCTGGCAGTCGGCATCGCCGTCGACCTCGACGTCCGCGCTGTCCCAGAAGTCGTCGAGATACTCCCGCTGCGAGTCGAGCAGTCCGTCCCAGCCGGTGTAGCGGGCACCGGCGATCGCCGCGGCGACCTGATCGCGCAGGGCGGGCCGGGACCGGATGCTCGACCAGCCGTAGGCGAGATACTTGACCAGGCGCAGCTTTTCACCCGGCTGCAACGCACATACCACGGTGGTGCGGGCCCAGTCACCACCGGCGTCGCCGCTGATGTCGACGCGCCCCGGCGCGTCGACGACGTGATCCATCGCCGCAGCCATCATCAGCTTGCTGTTGCGCGTGCGGTGGATCAGCACCGCGCCGTTGTCACTGATCTCGTGCTGGATCGCCTTGAGCGGGTTCTTCAGGACCGACGCCACCCGCGGATCGTCGGATTGCTCCGGCTGGTCCTCGTTGGCCACCAGCTCGGACTGCAGGGTGACGCGCACGGGATCGTCGACCGCCTCGACGATGTACTCGATGGCGGCCAGACCGCGCTGCGCCAGCGATACCAGCCGTACCGAGGTGACCCGAACGTGCTTGCCCGCAGGCGATTTCCATTCGGCTTCGCGCGTCAGGGTACCTGCCCGCATGTCGAGCACCCGTTCGTGGGAGAGCAGGTCGCCGTAGCGAACGTCGAACGGCTCGTCCTCGACGAGCAGGCGGATCAGCTTGCCGTTGGTGACGTCGACGATCGACTGGCCGTCCTCGGGATAGCCGAAGCCTGCCTCGGCGTAGGGCAGAGGCCGCGTCTCGTAGAACCCGTTCAGGTAGGTGCCCGGCAGCCCGAACGGTTCCCCTTCGTCCAGGTTGCCGCGTAATCCGATGTGCCCGTTGGACAGTGCGAAGATCGACTCGGTCTGTGGCAGCAGGTCGAACACGAGCTGGGTTTCCCGGATCCGCCACGGTTCGACCGGGAAGGCCTCGTCGGAGATCATCATCGGTCGAGCAGCTCCCCCAGGTCGGTGACGACGATGCCGGCGCCGTGCTCACGCAGCGCGTCGGCCTGACCGACGCGGTCGACGCCGACGACGGCCCCGAAGTGACCGGCCTTACCGGCGGCCACTCCCGACTGCGCGTCTTCGAAGATCGCGGCCTCCGCTGGTTCGACGCCAAGCAGCTCGGCCGCTCGCAGGAAGCTGTCCGGTGCGGGTTTGCCGCGCAGATGCTCCTCCTGCAGTGTCACGCCGTCGACCCGTACTTCGACGTACTCGGCCAGCCCGGTGATCTCCAGGACCTGCTTGGTGTTGGCGCTCGACGACACGACGGCGCGACGCAGGCCGGCCTCGGCGACCGCCTGCAGGTAGCGGCGCGACCCGTCGAACACCTCGACGCCGTCCTTTTCCAACGTGTGCTGGAAGGCCGTGTTCTTCTCATCGCCGAGCTGATGCACGCATGCGTCGTCGACGTCGATGTGGCGGCTCTCGAGGAAGGACCGCACGCCGTCCTCGCGCGGTTTGCCGTCGACGTAGTCGTCGTAGTCGGCACCGATGTCGAACGGGGTGAAGTCGTCACCGTCGCGTGCGCGGAGGAACTCGTCGAACATCTTCTTCCACGCCCGCTTGTGCACGCTGGCGGTATCGGTGAGCACGCCGTCGAGGTCGAACAGGCACGCGCGGATGCCCTCCGGTAGTCCGAACACCCTCCCTTTCTACCCAGACGGACTAATTTCCACGCTGTGGCGGTTGGCGCCGGTATGCGCATCGGCGTGGTTTTTCCGCAAACCGAGCTCGGCGGCGACCCCGGCGCGGTGCGCGCCATGGGTCAGCGCGTCGAGGAGCTCGGCTTCACCCACCTTCTCGCCTACGACCACGTGCTCGGAGCCGACCCGGCCGTGCACCGCGACTGGGCGGGCCCGTACGACGTGGACACCACGTTCCACGAGCCGCTGGTCATGTTCGGCTATCTCGCGGCCGTGACGACGACGCTGGAGCTGGTCACCGGGGTGATCATCCTGCCGCAGCGCCAGACCGCGCTGGTGGCCAAGCAGGCCGCGGAGGTGGACCTGCTGACGGGCGGGCGGTTCCGGCTGGGGGTGGGGCTGGGCTGGAACGCGGTGGAGTACGAGGCGCTCGGCGAGAACTTCGGCGATCGGGGCAGGCGCTCCGAGGAGCAGATCGAGTTGCTGCGCCGGCTGTGGACCGAACGCTCGGTGACGTTCGAGGGACGTCACCACCGCGTGGTGGGTGCGGGCGTGGCTCCCCTGCCGGTGCAGCAGCCCATACCGCTCTGGATCGGCGCCGCGTCGCCGCGGGCGTACGCCCGCGTGGGCCGGCTCGCCGACGGCTGGTTCCCGATGTTCGGGCCGGGGCCGCGTCTGGACGAGGCGCGGGCCGTGGTCGACGAGGCAGCCCGAGCCGCCGGACGAGATCCGGCGAGCATCGGCATGGAAGGCCGCGTCAGCTGGCAGGGCGACTCCGACGCGGTCCTCGCCGCGATCGAGGTGTGGCGACAGATCGGGGCCACGCATCTGACGGTGAACACCATGGGCGCCGGCCTGACGACCGCCGACGAGCACCTCGACGCACTGGAGGCTGTCGCCGACGCGGCGGGCCTGTCCGCCTAGCGGCGGCGCCGGGGCACCGACAGGTACTTGTACTCCAGGAACTCGTCGATTCCGACCTTGCCACCCTCACGGCCCAGGCCGGACTGTTTGACTCCCCCGAAGGGTGCGGCGGGGTTGGACACCACCCCGGTGTTGACGCCGACCATGCCGACCTCCAGTCGTTCGCTCATGTCGAACGCGCGGTCGATGTCCTGGGTGAAGACGTATCCGACCAGACCCCAGTCGGTGTCGTTGGCACGGGAGATCACGTCGTCTTCGTCATCGAACGGGATGACCGGCGCTACCGGACCGAACACTTCTGTGGACATCAGCTCAGAGTCAGGTGACACATCGGCGAGCACGGTGGGTGGGTAGAAGTAACCCGGTCCGTCGGGAAGCCGGCCCCCGGTCAGGGCGGTGGCACCACGGGCGAGCGCGTCGTCGACCAGGTGCTGGACCTTGGCTCGGCCGGCGCCGTCGATGAGCGGTCCCACGTCGGTACCCTCGGCCAGGCCATTGCCCACCGTCAGTTCCGCCATCCGCGCTGCCAGGCGCTCACTGAATTCGCCTGCGAGAGAACGGTGCACGTACATGCGGTTCGCCGCCGTGCACGCCTCCCCCATGTTGCGCATCTTCGCCGCCATGGCACCGTCGACCGCGGTGTCGATGTCGGCGTCGGCGCACACGATGAACGGCGCATTGCCGCCCAACTCCATCGACGATCTCATCACCGTGTCGGCCGCCTGGCGCAGCAGCACCTTGCCCACGCCGGTGGAGCCGGTGAAGCTGATCTTGCGGGCCTTGCCGCTGGTCATCCACCGCTGCACCACCGTCGCCGCATCGGTGGTGGTGACGACGTTGAGCACCCCCTCGCGCAGGCCGCACTCCTGCAGGATCGCCGCCAGAGCCAACGAGGTCAGCGGTGTCTGCGGGGCGGGTTTGAGCACCATCGTGCAGCCGGCTGCCACGGCCGGCGCGATCTTGCGGGTTCCCATCGCCAACGGGAAGTTCCATGGCGTGATGAGGACACAGGGTCCGACGGGTTCCCGCGTGACGATGATGCGGTTCGCGCCGTCGCCGGTGGTGGTGTGATCACCGGAGATCCGCACCGCTTCTTCGGAGAACCACCGCAGGAACTCCGCGGCGTAGGCCACCTCGCCCCTGGCCTCGGCCAGCGGCTTACCCATCTCCGAGGTCATCACCTCAGCCAGCCAGTCCTGCCTGGACATCACGAGATCGTATGCGCGTCGCAGGATTTCGCTACGCTCGCGCGGTGCGGTGCGGGCCCACGAGCGCTGCGCAGCGACTGCGGCGTCCAGGGCCGCGTCAGCGTCCCCCGAACCGGCATCGGCCACGCGGGCCAACAGCTCTCCGGTGGCGGGGTTCTCCACCTCGAAGAGGTTTCCGTCGTTCGCGGCGCGCCATTGCCCGCCGATCAGCAGGCCGGTCGGGATGTCCGCGAGACCAGCGTGCAGCGTTGTTGACGTCATCGATCGTTCTCCAATGTGGGGTCGAGAATCTGTGCCAGGTGCAGGGAGGCGCGGGCGGTCGGAGCCAGCTGTCTGGCTTGCATGTGGCAGCTGAAGCCGTCGGTGAGCACCACCGCCTCCGTGTCGGCGCGCAGCGCCGGAGCCAGCGCCAGTTCGGCGACGGCCATGCTGACGTCGTAGTGCTGGCGCTCGAAACCGAAATTGCCGGCAACGCCGCAGCATCCCGTCGCCTCACGCACCTGGTCGATGCCGACCGCGGCGAGTGCGCGGCGCTGCGTGGCCGCGCCGAACACGGCGTATTCGTGGCAGTGGGTCTGCAGGGTGACAGCCTCGGGCAGAGCCACCCGCGGCGCCCAGCCGGTCTCGCTCTGGGCAGTGATCTGCTCGGCGAAACTGCGGACACGTCGCGCGACCCGACGGGCAGCGTCGCTTCCGACCAGTTCAGGAAGATCCTTGCGCAGCGCCGCCGCGCAGCTCGGCTCGGTGACGACGATCGGCCGATCGGTTCCGTCGTCGAGGGCGGCAGCGGTGCGCACCAGCCGTTTTCGGGCCTGGCGCAGTTGCCCGGTGGAGATCCAGGTGAGTCCACAGCACACGTCGGTGCGGACCTCTGCGCGGTGGCCGCCATCCTCGATCACCCGCCGCGCCGCGCCGGCGACCTCGGGCCGAAAGCCCTTGGTGAAGGAATCCACCAGCAGGATCACGTCCCCGGTGCCGCCACCCTGCGCACCGACTTCGGCGCGTAACGCGCGGCGAGAGGCGAAGGTGGGTAGCGGTCGCTGCGTCGTCAGTCCGCCGAGACGCAGGCCCACCGCTCGCAGCGGGCTGGCCAGGACACGGTTGACCACGGGCGCAGTGCGAGATGTCACGGCCAACCATCGCGGTAACCACCCCAGTGAGTAATGCGACATCGGACGCACACGTCGGCGGTAATGGTGGTCGAGGAACTCGGCCTTGTAGGTCGCCATGTCGACACCGGTCGGGCAGTCGGTGGAGCACGCTTTGCAGGACAGACACAGGTCCAGGACGTCACGAACGTCTTCAGATGCCCATCCCCGGTCCATCGTGCGAGCGCCGCGAACCATGTCCTGCAGAACGCGGGCGCGGCCTCGCGTGGAGTCCTTCTCGTCGCCGGTGGCCCGATAGCTCGGGCACATGACTCCGCCGCTGTGTGAGCGGCACCTGCCTACGCCGATGCAGCGCTGCACGGCTTCGGCGAATGGGCTGGTCCCCGGCGCGGCGGACTCGTGGAGGGTGAACGTGGTCTGCCACGGCAGTGGTGGGACATCGGCGAGCGCCAGCTGCTCGGTGACCGGTTCGGGCGCCACGATCATGCCGGGATTGAGGGTGTTGCCCGGATCGAACAGATCCTTGAACGTGGCGAACGCCTCCATGATCGTCGCTGAGTACATCTCGGGCAGCAGCTGCGACCGTGCGCGCCCGTCGCCGTGTTCGCCCGACAGCGTTCCGCCGTGTGCGACGACGAGCCGGGCCGCGGCGGTGAGGAACGCCGACATCACCTCTCGCCCTTCGGGTGTGCGTTGATCGAAGGTGATGCGGATGTGCATGCAACCGGCACCGAAGTGGCCGTACATCACACCGATCAGCTCATACCGCTGGAGCAGGTTTCGGAAGTCGGCGAGGTAATCGGCGAGGTTCTCCGGGGCTACGGCCGAATCTTCCCAGCCCGGCCACGACGTCACGGTGGACCCGTCGGCAAGGTGTAGTCGCGACGACAATCCGGCCCCGTCCTCCCGAACGCGCCACAGCTGTCGACGTTCGCCCGGGTCGCGGACTTCCCGGAACTGCCGGGCCCGTCCGTTGGCCTGCAGATCGGCAGTGAGCCTGCGGGCGTGCTCGGCGACGGCGCCGTCGTCGTCACCGTCGAGGTCGATGTAGAGCCACGCGCGGCCGGCGGGCAAGGCGGCGACGGAGTCTTCGCCGCGGCGCGCTCTCATCGTGGCGACGATGTGTTCGTCGATGCCTTCGACCGCCGCGGGCGAGTACTCCAGGATCGTGGTGACGTCGCGGGCGGCGTCGACGATGTCGTCATAGGCGACGACCAGGAGCAGCGCCGACGGCGGCACGTCGACCAGGGTGACGGTGGCGCCGACGACGACGGCGCAGGACCCCTCGGTGCCCACCAGTGCGCGTGCGACGTCGAAGCCGTTCTCCGGCAACAGGTGTGCGAGCTGAAAGCCCGAGACTTGCCGAGGAATACGACCGAGTTCCAGACGAAACGGGGCCATGTACCGTGCGGTCAAGGCTCTCAGGTCAGCGGACAGTGCGCTGGCTCGCTCCGTTGCGGCGATGTCCGCCGGATCGGTGGCACACAGTCCGCTGTGGGTGGCCGTCAGGCGGATGCCGTCGGCGAGCACCAGGTCCAACGACACCACGTGGTCGCCGGTGCGCCCGTACCTGACCGAGTGGTTGCCGCAGGCGTCATTGCCGATCGATCCTCCGACGGTGGCGCGGTTCCTGCTGGACGGATCCGGCGCGAAGGTCAACTGATCGGCGGTGCTGTGCTGTACGGCCTCGGCCAGATCCGCCAAGACGACACCCGGCTCAACGACGGCAGTCCGGCTGGCGGCGTCGATGGACACGATGCGGTCCATGTGCCGCGAGAAGTCCAGGACGACTCCGCTACCGATGGCATTGCCCGCCATCGATGTGCCGCCGCCCCGCGCGATGAGGGCAACGCCGAACTCCGCACAGAGCCGGGCGATGTGACTCACGTCCTCCGCGTTCCGAGGGAATGCGACGGCCACTGGCTCGACCCGGTAGTTCGAGGCGTCGTAGCTGTACTCGGCCAACCGCCGGCTGCTGGTGTCGACCTCGACGGTGCCGGCGGTCAGCCGTTGTACGAACGTGACGGCGTGGGTCAATGAAGCTCCTCGGCGAGCACCACCGCGAGATTCTCCAGCAGGCGATCGGCGTCGGCGATCGAAAACGGCAGCGGCGGGCGCACTTTGAGCACGCTGCCGCGTGGCCCCGACGCCGAGATCAGCACGCGGCGCCGGCGCATGTGGTTGACCACGCGCAACGCCGCATCTCCGTCGGGAGTGGCGGATTCTCGGTCGGTGACGATGTCCACTCCCACGAACAACCCCGCGCCGCGGACTTCGGCGACCTGCTCGTAACCTCCTGCCATTGACTCGATTTCGTCCTGGATGTAGCGGCCAACGCGGTCAGCGTTCGCCATCAACCCGTCACCGTTGATCACGTCCAGTACCGCCTGCGCCGCCGCGATGGACACCGAGTTGCCGCCGAAGGTGTTGAAGTAGCGGATGTTGCGCCCGAACTCGACGAGGAGCTCGGGGCGGAAGGCGGCCGCGGCGATCGGAATGCCGTTGCCCATGGGTTTACCGGTCGTCACGATGTCGGGGACGAGGTCGTGCCGCTGGAATCCCCACCAATTCCGTCCGGTACGTCCGAATCCCGGCTGGACCTCATCGGCGATGAACAGACCGCCGGCGTTGTGGACTTCCTCGATGACAGGCTGCAGGAAGCCCGCGGGGTCAGCGTAGATGCCGTCGGAGGAGAAGATCATGTCGGCAATGAAGGCTGCGACTCCGAATCCGTGACGCTCCAGATCGGCGACGGCCCCGCGGATCTCGCGGGCCATGTTCGCGACGACGGCGTCGTTGCCGCCGTGGCGCAGGCGATCCGGTGCGCTGATGGTGCGCACATGCGGCCCCAGTGGGACACCCACACCCAGCGACGGCGAGAAGGCCGACACGTCGGAGGTCAGTCCGTGGTAGGCGCCGGCGGTGACGATTATGCCCTGGTTCCCGGTGTGGTACCGGGCCACCCGCATCGCGAGGTCATTGGCTTCAGAACCGGTGCAGGTGAACATGACATGACCGATCTCGGCGGGCATGGTGGCCAGGAACTGCTCGCTGTACGTCAGGATCGACTGCTGGATGTAACGGGTGTTGGTGTTCAACGTCATCAGCTGCCGATGAATCGCGTCGACGACGTAGGGATGGCAGTGCCCGACGCTGGCCACGTTGTTGTACACGTCGAGGTAGTCATTGCCATCGGCGTCGAAGAGCAGCGTCCCTGCGCCGCGGACGATCTCGACGGGGTCTTCGTAGAACAACCGGTAGCCGGGTCCCAGGAGACGATCGCGGGCTTCGACCTGGCCGCGGGTGCGCGGGGGCAGCTCGTCGATGCGTGACGTGTCGAACCCGTTCACCATCGGCTCGGACGCTCCTGGCGTGAACGCCTTGGTCATCGTCGGTCCTCTCCTGTCTGAAATGATGCACCGGCAGCCGACAGCAGTGCCTGCACGGTGGGTGAGGCCACCGACAGTGCACACCGGAGCCTGGTCCAATCCTGCGCCGAATGGGACAACCCGTAATCCCGGCTGTGGGGGTGGATGGCCGCGCGCCAGCCGAAGATCAAGGCACGCAACAGGAGTCGAGCTGGCCCTGCGATTGCCAACAGCGCCACATCACGATCGGGCACCGGCCGGACCGCACGGTAGCCGCGCACGATCTCCACCGCGCTGTCCCACGGTCGCCGATCGTCGAGGCCGATCTGGTTGGCCACCGCAACGGCCAGTTCGAACAGCACGGGACTGCGGACGACATCACCGAAGTCGATGACGCCGGTGACGAAGTCGTCGGCGGCAGGGTCGACGACGACGTTGAACGGGCTGAAGTCGCCGTGGATCATCTGCGTGGGGAGGGTGCCGATTCGGGGTGCGACGAGAGCTTCGAACTGGTCGAAGATCCACGTCGCCATCGTGACGTCGTCGTGATCGTTCACCAGCTCCAGTAGGGGCCGCACATGGAGGAAGTTCTTCAGATCCCAGATCAGTGACCGAGATTCGCCGGGGTGACGGAAGCCGGCCAACCCTGAGTCGAGCCGCGCCAGCATGGCGCCGACCTTCTGGAACTGGGTGGTGGTCGGGACCATCGACGCGAGAAGGTCGCCGTCGAGGTAGCTCATGACCCGCATGAGGCGTGCATTGCCTCCGGGGTCGACCACGGTGGACTCGACCTGGCCGCGCACCCCGCGGATCAACCGCTGGACGGGGATCGCGGGCCGGCTCTTCTCCAGGTGCAGCATGACCGCGGACTGCAGGTTGACGATCTGGGCGGCCTCCGTTGCCGGTGCGATCTTGACCAGGAAGCGACCGACGTCCGTGGCGAGGCGGAACGTATCATCCTTCTCGGTCGGGATACGGCTCAACTCACCGGCCAGGTCGTACTGCCGCCGCAGTTCGGCGCGCACCTGCTGCTCGGGAAAGCGCTCTGCCGGCGACTCGTCGAGCGCGCTTTCTCGGGCAATGCGATGAAGTGCAGCGGAGCCCCTGAACACGCCACCATCCTGTGCACGGGAGCGCAGCGGGGTGGCGAGGGCCCTGTCGGGGAAAGCGTCCGTCATCGCCAATCCTGTTCTCGCGCCGAGGGGCCCGCAACCCCGGCCGCCCGATCGAATCTCACTGCGCCGCGATACCGCGACTGTCGCTGATAGCGATGAACTGTAGAACATTAGAGCACGAAGCGTCCAGTCAGCCCGCCGCGACCGCGCCGTCAGCGCTCCGAACCGGTGTTCAACAGTTGTACGCTGAGGCCATGTCCATCGCCGAGCGCATTCAGATCGTCGGACGCAGCAGTGCGCAGCAGATCGCCGACGGCTTGATGGACATGATCCTGGAGGGCGAACTCAAGCCCGGTGAGCGCATCAGGGAGGCCGTCGTCGCCGACGCCCTGGGCATCTCGCGCAACACCGTGCGCGAAGCGGTGCGCCTGTTACAGGGCACCGGTTTGGTGCGCTACACCTTCAACCGCGGCCTGGTCGTCTGGGATCCCTCCGACGAGGAGGTCCTCGACATCTACCGCGCCCGCCTGCATCTGGAGACCGCGGCCGCCGCATCCCTGGGACCCGATACGGATCTGGCGCCCCTGCTCACCGCGATGGAGGCGCTGAAAGACGCCATGGCGACTCACGATCCACGCGTCATCGTTGAGAAGGATCTCGACATCCACCGGGCCATCGTCGGCCTGATGAACAGCCCACGGCTCGACAAGTTCTACGCCGAACTCCTCGGCGATCTGCGCTATTTCCTCCTGATCCTGTCGCTGGACCATCACGAGTACGAGACCGGCTCCGGGCTCGAAGACGAACACCAGCGCATCGTCACCGCCTTCACCTCGCGCGATCCGAACCTGGCCCGCGACACGATCGCCGAGATCATCACCGAGAACCGTGACGAGGTCCGCAAGATCCTCGCTGCCCGCACGGCGGGCTAGCCGCATCCCCGCCGGCAGTCACCGCGGACGACGCTGCGCGAGCATCGATTCGACGGCCGTGTCGTCACCACGACTTTTCTGACCGCTCGTCTTGCGGACACCTATCGGCTGTGCTTAAGTTCTCCATGTCAACTGTTCAACACTTGAGCACGTCCGCTCGGCGGGCATCCCACTTCCAGTGACTTGGAGAAGAACTTTCATGGCGGACGGCCCACTCATGTACATCGCGGGAGAACACGTCCCCGCCGTCAGCGGCGCGACGGAAGCGGTCATCAACCCGGCGAACGGCGACCAGATCGCCACTGTGCCGCTGGGCGACGCCGCCGACGTCCATCGCGCGGTCAGCGCGGCGGAGAGCGCTTTCGACGGATGGGCGGCGACCACACCGGGCAAGCGAGCCGAACTCCTGCTGAAGCTGGCGGACCGCCTGGAGGCTCACGCCGAGGAGTTCGCTCAACTGGAGTCGCAGAACGTCGGCAAGCCGATTTCCGTTGCGCGCGAGGAGATCCCCTTCGGTGTGGACAACATGCGATTCTTCGCCGGCGCCGCCCGCGTGTTGGAGGGCCGCGCCGCGGGCGAGTACTCCCCCACCCACACGAGCATCATCCGGCGCGATCCGCTCGGCGTGGTCGGCAGCGTCGCGCCGTGGAACTTCCCCCTCGTCATGGCGATCTGGAAGATCTGCCCGGCGCTGATGACGGGAAACACGCTGGTACTCAAGCCCAGTGAGCAGACACCGCTGACCACGTTGCGCCTCGCCGAACTGGCCGCCGACCTGTTCCCGGCCGGGGTGTTCAACGTCGTCACCGGTCACGGCGACACCGTCGGGGCCGCGCTGACCGGTCACCCGCGGGTGCGGATGAGTTCACTGACCGGCGATACCGCCACGGGAAAAGTCGTCGCCCGCGCCGGGGCCGACAACCTCAAACGCCTCCATCTGGAATTGGGCGGCAAGGCGCCGGTGCTCGTCTTCGACGACTGTGACGCCGAACTCGCCATCACGAAGATCTGCGAAGGCGGATTCGGCAATTCCGGCCAGGACTGCATGGCCGCCTCTCGCGTGTACATCGCCGACGGCATCTACGACGAGTTCGTCACCGAACTCACCCGCGCCGTGAGCAAGGTGGCCATGGGTGAACCCTCCGACGAGTCCACCGAGATGGGCCCGGTCATCTCCGAACGCCAGCGCGACCGGGTGGCCGGCTTCGTCGACCGCGCCGTCGCCTCCGGCCCGGCCTCGCTGGCGGTCGGCGGCATCGGCTCAGGACCCGGATTCTGGTACACGCCTTCCCTTGTCGTCGACGCCGCTCAGGACTCCGAGATCGTCCAGAAGGAAGTCTTCGGCCCGGTCGTCACCACCACCCGCTTCAGCAGCGAAGAGCAGGCCTTCGCCTGGGCCAACGACGTCGAGTACGGCCTGGCCGCATCGGTCTTCACCCGAGACGTCGGCCGGGCGATGCGCGCCGCCCGCAGGCTGCAATTCGGCACGGTGTGGGTCAACGACCATCTTCCGATCGTCTCGGAGATGCCGCACGGCGGGTTCAAACAATCCGGGCACGGCAACGACATGTCGATCTACTCCGTCGAGGAGTACACCGAGATCAAGCACATCATGATCAATCTGGCGAGCTGACCACATCGTCTGCTGCACAACACCTTCGGAGGTCCTGCGATGACTGTTACCGGCCGCACGGTAGTGGCGGTGAATCTGTTCTCGATGTTGCCCGGTGTCGACCCGGCCGAGTTCGAGCGTTTCTCCACCGAGGTGGATCGCCCGACGTGTCTGGCCCGCGGTGACCTGGTTCAACGCTTCGAGGCGTTCCGCGTCAACGATGCACCCGACGGCGCTCCGGCCGACATCCTGGAGGTCATGGAGGTCACCGACTGGGCGGATTGGGAGCAGTTCCGCGACCACCACCCGAGCATGAAACCCGTCATCGCGGGCTTCGACGAACTCGTCGACCCCGCCACCGTCCGCACCTACTTCACTCACGCCATTCCGGGAGAACACCAATGACTTCGACCACCGTCCCCTCCTACGACGCCATCGTCATCGGCGCGGGCCACAACGGTCTGATCACCGCCGGATATCTCGCCCGTGCGGGTAAGAAGGTCCTGGTTCTGGAGGCCCGCGATGTCGTGGGTGGCGCGTGTACGAGTGAAGAACTCATCGCTGGTGCCACCTGGTCGTCGTGTGCGTTCATCGCGAGCCTGCTCCGCCCGGAGATCATCGCCGATCTGGAGCTGGAGCGCTACGGCTTGGAGATGTATCAGACCGCAGCCAGCGAGGTCAGCATCTTCCCGGACGGCAGCCATCTGTTCGTGTGGAAGGACTTGGACAAGACCCTCAAGGAGATCGAGAGGTTCTCCGCGCGAGATGCCGCCGCCTTCCTCGAATTCGGCTTGCGCGTGAAGAAATTCGCATCCATTCTCACGCCGTTCCTGCTCTCGCCGGCCCCCAGCCGCTCCCAGGTGCTGGCCGCCTTCGAGGCCGCCGGCGCCGAGGATCTCTTCAACGAGATGGTGCTGCTGTCGACGAAGGATCTGCTGGACCGGTACTTCGAGAACGAACACATCAAGGGCCTGTTCACCTTCTTCGGCATGATCTCCGTGTGGGGCGGTCCGTCCACCCCGGGCACCGGCTATGTCTATGGGCATCACTCGGTCGGAGAGTTCAAAGGAACCCTCGGCCAGTGGGGTTTCGTCAAGGGAGGCATGGGCGGCATCACCCAGGCGATGGCCCGCAGCGCCGAGGCGCACGGCGCCGAGATCCGGCTCTCGTCACCGGTCGAACAGGTCGTGGTCAGCCGAGGCCAAGCGACGGGCGTGAAACTGGCGGACGGACAGATTATTTCGGCGCGCACGGTGATCTCCAACGCCGATCCGCAACGCTCCATGCTGCACCTGCTACCGGCCGGCGCCGTCGACGCGAAACTCACCGCCAAACTGCAGGACTACGACGCCCGCGGCTCGATGGCACGCATCCACCTGCTGATCGACGAGCTACCCGACTACATCGGCTTCCCCGCCGGCGTGCAGGGGCCCCAGCACCAGGCGCAGGCGATCATGGGTGCCTCGATCGAGAACTTCGAGCGCGCGTGGGAGGCCGAGCGCCGCGGTGAGATCCCCGACGACTTCGTGATCGAGGCTGTCATCCAGTCCACGCACGACTCGACCCTGGCACCCGAGGGCAAGCACACGATGACCCTGGGCGTGCAACAACTTCCGTTCGAACTCGCAGGCACGGACTGGGACACCATCCGCGACGAGTGGGCGGATCGAGTTCTGGAAGTCCTCTTCAGGTACGCCCCCAACCTGCGGGGTCACATCCTGGAACGGGTGATCATCACACCGAAGGACCTCGAACGCGACTACGGGCTCACCGGCGGCAACATCTTCCACGGCTCGATGTTCTTCGACCAGTTGTTCAACAACCGGCCCACTCCCGAATTGGCCGACTACCGCACCACGGTCGACAACTACTACCTCTGCGGCTCCGGCACTCACCCCGGCGGCGGAGTGATGGGCGCCAACGGCCACAACGCCGCCCAGGTCGTCATCGCGGACCTCAACGGAACCCCCGCACCGACCGCGCAGCGCGTCGGCCCGGCACCCAAGGCCGGCGTCATCGACCGCGCCATGGAGACCGTGATGGACACCAAGACCGGCAAGAAGCTCGGCTACACCGTCGCGAGCAGCCCTGCGCTGCGCAAGGTCGTCAAGTTCGCCGCCCGCAGCAAGACCACCCGTTAACCGACCACTCCACCCCCCGAAGGACTGCCATGCTGCACCAGGACGATCCCCAGTCGTTGGCCACCCTGAAGGACTCGCCTGACGGCTCGGAAGGTCTGGCGCGCAACCAGATCGGCGTACTCGGCATCGTGTTCTTCGTCGTCGCCGCTGCCGCACCGCTGACTGTCGTCGTCGCGCTGTTCCCGGTGATCATCGGCTCCGGCAACGGTGTCGGAATCGCGGGCGCCTTCGTCGCCGTGGCGATAGTGCTGACCATCTTCGCGGTCGGCTATGTCGCCATGAGCAAACACATCACCAACGCGGGCGCGTTCTACGCCTTCATCACCCGAGGGCTCGGTAGACCGATGGGGCTCGGATCCGCCTCCCTGGCGATCTTCGCCTACAACGCCATCCAGCTCGGGGTCATCGGTGGCTTCGGCTACTACGCAGCCGAATTCACCTCTCGCCACACCGGTGTCGGCGTGCCGTGGTGGGTCTTCTCGGGGCTTGCGATGGGCGCGTCACTGTTCCTCGGCGTCCGGCAGATCCACGCCGGTGCTCGTGTGCTGGCCGTGCTGTTGACGCTGGAGACGGGCGTGATCCTCGTCCTCAACATCGGCATCCTCGTCAACTCACCGAATCCCGTCAGTGACTACTCGTTCGAACCCTTCGCTCCGTCAGCGGTGTTCGCCGGTGCGATCGGTGTCGCGCTGATGTTCGCCCACGCCTCCTTCATCGGTTTCGAGGGCACAGCCATCTACGGCGAAGAAGCCAAAGACCCCAAACGCACCGTCCCTCGCGCGACCTACACCTCGGTGATCTTCATGGGCGTGTTCTACGCCGTCACCGCGTTCCTCATCGTGAACTCCGTTGGCGTCGGGAACATCGTCGACCTGGCCGGAAGCGAAGGCGGCAACCTCGTGTTCGCCGTGAGCGACAGCGTTCTCGGCCGCGCGGGGACCGAAGCCTTCCAACTCCTCGTCATCACCAGCCTGTTCGCCGCGATCCTGACGTTCCACAACAACGTCGCCCGCTATCTGTACTCGCTGGGCCGCCAGGGCGTCATCTGGAAACGGCTGGGCACCACGCACCCGACCCGCAAGTCACCGGCACTGGCCTGCTACGTGCAGATCGCCATGGTCGCCGTGGTGGTCGCCGTCTTCGCGATACTGCGCCTCGACCCGTACACCACCTTGTTCACCTGGTGGACGGGCGTCGGCGCGGCCGGCATCATCCTGTTGCAGACCATCGCCAGCATCGCGATCTTCGTGTTCTTCCGCCGCTCGACCGTCGACAAGCGACCCTGGAACACCTTCATCGCGCCGCTTCTCGGCGTCGCCGGGCTGCTGCCGTTCCTCTGGTACGCGATCACGGGCATGGACGTCCTACTCGGCGGAGGAGGGTGGCTGCAGATCACCTTCACCGCCATGCTGTTCGCGTCACTGGCCATCGGCGTCATCGGCGCCTACGTCATCAAGGCGCGCTCCCCGCAGCGCTATGCCCAGCTGAACTCCACGCTCGGCGATCGGCTCTAGCCGGTCACAGCCCGAACATCGCCCGCAGGTCTGCCGTTCTCCACAGCACGATCGCGACGATCAGCACCAGCACCGCGGTGCAGGCCCCGGCCTGGACCGCGGTGCGCTGGGCCCGCGGCGCGTACGCGAAGGCCGCGGCCACCGCGGCGCCGGTGATCAGCCCACCGATGTGGCCCTGCCAGCTGATGTTCTGGCCGCTGATCAAGGGGAAGACGAACGTGAACGCCAGGTTGAGGACGATCACCGCGATGACTCCGCGCACGTCCATGTTCAGTTTCTTGCCGACGACGAACGTCGCGCCGAACAACCCGAACACCGCCCCCGAGGCACCCGCGGTCAACGCGTTGAGCGTAAGCAGGTAGGCCAGCGCCGCGCCGCCGAGCGCGCTGAGCAGGTACAGCGCCCCGAACCGCAGCCGGCCCAGCGCCATCTCCAGCGGCGGGCCGACGAAGTAGAGGGCCAGCATGTTGAACGCGATGTGGGCCACCCCGAAGTGCAGGAACGCCGAGGTCAGCAGCCGGTACCACTCGCCGTCGGCGACCGCGACGGGCCACAGCGCGAGCGCGCGTTCCGTGCCGGGCACCGCCATCTGCAGTACGAACATGGCGACGTTGAGACCGATCAGCGTGTAGGTGACCACCGGCGTCGCCGACCGGCGTGCGACCGCGCCGAACGGTGTCGTGGCCTGCCGCACCGAGCGCGCCCCGGCGCCGACGCACTCGGCGCACTGATGGCCGACCGCGGCGCTGTGCATGCACTCGCCACAGATGGGGCGGTTGCAGCGAGTGCAGCCGACGTAGGTCGGCCTGTCGGGATGCCGGTAGCAGTACGCGGGCGGCGGCGGGGGCGGGTAGCCGGGCTGGTTCACAGGGTGCCGAACAGTTCGATGTGGTTGCCGTCGGGGTCTGCGACGAACATGAAGCCCATGCCGGGCACCGGCGCGAACTCGGTCGGTCCCTCGACGATCTCGTACGGCGATGCCTCGAAGGCAGCCGCGACGGCACGGAGCCCGGTGACCCCGATCGTGAAGTACCGCAGGCCCGCCTGGGCGCGGCCGCCACCGGGCACGGCCGGTGCCGGCGGGGTGTCGTAGGTGACGAGCTTGAGCACGCTGTTGCCGAGCGAGTAGCGGCGTTGTGAGCCGCCCTCGAACGCGATCTCGCCCTGCGGCTCGAGTTCGAGGAACCCCTCGTAGAACGCGACCATCGCCTCGAGGTTCGTGGTGACGAGCCCCACCTCGATCCCGGGCATCAGCAGATCCAGCTTCACGGGAACCAAATTAGCCGTAGCGACATAACGATTCGGACACAACGCACATCACGATCACCTAAGAGGGTGCCCCGAATTCTGAGAAGCCTCAGCGATGACCCAACGTCAGAGGCGGTTTCGCCGCTGTTTTGAGGCCGATCTCACGCCGCGACCCTGTAACACCGGCGGGGTCTCCGCCGCGCGAACTGATGCTCGGTTTCAGCCCCTCAGAACGCGGTTACCGTGGAATGCGGGCGGGGAAAAGCACCACCAACGAGATCTGAGAAGGACCAGAATCACCATGAATTCCAGTGCTATCAGCGTGCGCAAGAATGTGGCCCGCATCGGGGCGGCGGCTGTCTTCGGCGGGCTTGCTGTCGCAGGTGTTGCCGCGCCTGTCGCATCGGCCCAGCCCGGCGACGGCTGCAGCGCCAGCCAGGTCGCGGGCACCGTGGGTTCGGCGACCACCGCGGCGCGCCAGTACCTCGACAGCCATCCCGGCGCCAACCAGGTCGTGACGGCCGCGATGCATCAGTCTCGCCCCGAGGCCGAGGCCAACCTGCGCGGCTACTTCACCGCCAACCCGGGTGAGTACTACGACCTGCGGGGCATCCTGGCGCCGATCGGCGACACCCAGCGCACCTGCAACGTCACCGTGCTGCCGGCCGATCTGCAGTCGGCCTACAACACCTTCATGGCGGGCTGACGCCGCCTCGACCGTCAGGCGCTGCGGCGGCGGGTTCACGCCCGCCGCCGCAGCACTTAGACTGGCTTGCTATGAGGCTGGTTTTCTCATGAGATTCCTGCGTACGACCGTCGCTGCGGTGCTGACCTGCTCCTGCGTCGCAGCACCGCTGGCCCACGCTCAGCCCGCGCCGCCCGCTCCCGCACCCGCACCGGCGGCTGACGGTCCCAAGACCACCATCGACGGCAATGGGTCGTACGCGGTGGGCAAGGACATCGCCCCCGGGGTGTACTCCTCCGCCGGCCCCGTCGACAACGGCGCGTGTTATTGGAAGCGTTCGGCCGGCGACAAGCTGGTCGACAACGCGCTGACCAAGAAGCCGGCGTTCGTCCAGATCGATGCGACCGACACTTCGTTCACCACCACCGACTGCCAAACCTGGCAGCTCACCAACGCCCCGATGCCGCCTCAGCCGGGGCCCGGCGACCTGCTGGGTGCCCTGACCCAGGCCATCGGCAGCGGCATGTTCAACGGGGGCCCGCGCTGAGCCCAGCTGCGGGCACCCTCGACGGCCGGATCGCCGTTCCCGCCGACCTCGACGCCGTGACGTCGGTCGGCGCCGAAGATCACACGGGCGTCGACGCCGCCTCCGTCGAGCGGATCTGGCAGGCGGCGCGGCACTGGTACGCGGCGGGCATGCAGCCGGCGATCCAGGTGTGCATCCGCCGCGACGGCCGCACCGTGCTCGACCGCGCGATAGGGCACGCCCGAGGCAACGGACCCGCTGACCCGCCTGACGCCGAGAAGGTCGTCGTCGGCACCGACACCCCGTTCTGCGTCTACTCCGCGGCCAAGGCGATCACCACGACCGTCGCGCACATGCTCGTCGAGCGCGGTGTGTTCTCTCTCGACGACCGCGTGTGCGACTACCTGCCGACCTACACCAGCCACGGCAAGGACCGCACCACCATCAGGCATGTGATGACGCACAGCGCGGGCGTGCCGTTCGCCACCGGGCCCCGCCCCGACCTGCGCCGCATGAACGACAGCGAGTACGCCCGGGAGATGCTGGGCCAGCTCAAGCCGATCCATCCTCCCGGTCTGGTGCACATCTACCACGGCCTCACCTGGGGTCCGTTGATGCGCGAGATCATCGGTGCGGCGGCGGGCCGCAACATCCGCGACATCCTGCACGACGAGATCCTGGCCCCGCTGGGCTTTCGGTGGACGAATTACGGTGTTGCGTCAGAAGATGTTCCGTTGGTGGCGCCCAGCCACGTCACCGGGAAGCCGCTGCCCCCGCCGATCGCGAAGGCGTTCAAGATCGCTGTCGGCGGCACCCCGCAGCGGATCATCCCGTTCTCCAACACACCGGAGTTCCTCACCAGCGTGATCCCGTCGTCGAGCACTGTGTCCAACGCCCACGAGCTGTCCCGGTTCGCCGAGATCCTCTGTCGCGGAGGCGAACTCGACGGTGTTCGAGTGATGTCACCGGCGACGCTGCAGGCGGCGACCAGAGAGGCGCGCCGCTTACGGCCGGATCTGGCGACGGGACTGCAGCCGATGCGGTGGGGTACCGGATACATGCTGGGCTCCAAGCGATTCGGGCCGTTCGGCCGCAACGCTCAGGGCGCCTTCGGCCACACCGGCCTGACCGACATCGCGGTGTGGGCCGATCCCCAGCGGGCACTGTCGGTCGCGGTAGTGAGCAGCGGTAAGCCGAGTGGGCACAAAGAGGCGAAGCGCTACCCGCAGCTGCTGGACCGGATCAACGCCGAGATGGCTCGGATCTGATTACCGGACTCTCCCCCGCAAGCGGGAGGTGCCCCCACAACGCGACTCGTACCTCGCCGCTTGATCGTCGTCCGGCGGGTCCAGAGGGGCTCACAGCAGCGCCTCCACCGTGATCGGCAGCTCGGTCACCCGCCGGCCCGTCGCGTTGAAGACTGCATTTGCGATCGCCGCAGGCACGCCGACGATGACCACCTCCCCCAGCCCTTTGACACCGATGGGGTCGGCGATCATGTCCTCCCCGGTGAGGAACGCGGCGTCGAGTTCGGGCACATCGGCATTGACGGGTACCAGGTAATCGGCCATGTCGGCGTTGACGATCCGGCCGTCGCGGTGGTCGAGGTGGGTGGCCTCCAGCAGCGCCATCCCGATACCGCCCACCATGCCGCCGATGGCCTGGCTGTGCGCCAGCATCGGGTTGATCACCCGTCCGGCGTCGTAGCACCCGTAGATCCGGCGCACCCGCACAGTCCCGAGCAGCTCGTCGACCGCGACCTCGGCGAAGACCGCGCCGTAGGCGTTCATCGAGAAGCGGGTGTTCGCGTCGTCCGGCGCCCAGTCATAGCGCGCCTCGAGCTGGGGCCAGTCCCGCCGTCGCAACAGATCCTGGTAGGACTCACCGCGGCCAGGGTCGGTCCGGGCTGACATCCGGCCATCCGTGACCGTGACGGCCTCAGGAGACAGTCCGTTCAGCGGCGAGCCGGGATCCACCACCGCGGTCCGTACCAGCCGGTCTCGCAGCATGACGCCGGCATGGTTCACTGCCGACCCGACGCTGGCCATCGTCATCGAGCCTGCGTGGATCGGAGCGGGCGGCATCCGCGAATCGCCGAGGTCGAAGCGGACCCGGTTCATCGGCAGGGCCAGCGCATCGGCGGCCATCTGGGTCATGGAGGTGTAGGTGCCCGGCCCCATGTCACTGGTGGCGGTGTCGAATTCGGCTGTGCCGTCCGCGTTCACCTTCGCGTGCACCGAGCACCGGTTGCGGTTGGTGTGGTAAATCGCTGCGGCCGTGCCCATTCCGATCAACTGGGTGCCATCGCGCACAGTCCGCGGCTGCTGACTGCGCCGCGACCACCCGAATGTCGCGGCACCCTGGCTGAAGCACTCGGTGAGCCGCCGAGTGGAGAACGGCCGCCCCTCCTCCTGATCGCGGTCGGGCTCGTTGCGCTGACGAAGCTCGATGGGGTCGATACCGAGCCGGTGCGCCAGATCATCCACACCGGACTCCAGCGCGAAGGCGCCGGTGGTGTCGCCCGGACCGCGCATGTAGGTCGGCGAATTCACGTCCAGCGGCACCACCCGGTACGTCGAGCGCATGTTCGGGGCGGCGTACTGCATCCGCGGCGCACCGACGATGCCGTCCTCGTAACCGATGTCGCGCGAGGTCTCGACCCGCCCCTCGTGGACGATCACCGAGATGCGTCCGGTGCGGTCGGCGCCGATCGCCAGCCGCTGCCGGCTCGTCGGCCGGTACCCGACGGTGGTGTAAAACTGCTTGCGCGTCAGCATCAGCTTGACCGGGCGGCGCACCTGCTTGGCCGCGAACGCCGCCAGCAGCTGGTGCGGCCAGACCCGGCCCGCCGAGCCGAAGGCACCGCCCACGAACGGCGAGATCAGCCGCACCTGCTCGGCCGGCAGCCCGAACGCCTCGGCGTAGGCCTCCTGGGATCGCGCGACCGCCTGGGTCTTGTCCCACACGGTCAGCCCGTCACCGTCCCAGCGGGCGATGGTGGCGGGGATCTCCATCGAGTTGTGGTTGTTGCGCTCGATCGCGTAGGTCAGGTCGGACACCACCGCAGCGGTCCGCAGTGCGGCGTCGGCATCACCGCGGCTGTAGTCCCTTGTGCGGGTGCTCGGTTGCGGAACCGCTTGCGGCGCATCGATGTCGGTCACCGAAGGTCCCGGCGAGTAGTCGACGGTGACCAGCGATGCGGCGTGGGCGGCGGCTTCCAGCGTGGCGGCGACGACGATCGCCACCGGCTGGCCGAACGAGGCCACCTGAGTGGGGTCGTACGGCAGCTTCACCCCGCCGAAGTCGGTCAGGACAGCCACCACGTCGGGTTGGCCCTTCGCCTCGGCGGCGTCGATGCGGCCGACGCCGCCCCGCGCCACGGTGGCGCCGACCAGTGCGGCGTACAGCACATCCGGAATCGGGTGGTCGGCCGCGTAGGCGGCCTTGCCGGTGACCTTGAGGCGTCCGTCGACCCGGGTGATGGGTTGTCCGGCGACGGGCCGCGCTCCACTCATGGCATATCAGCCACGGTCGCGAGCTGACGTTCGACGGTCCGCTTGGTCAGTTCGACCTTGAACCCGTTCTCCGACAGCGGCTTTGCCCCGTCGGCGGCCAGAGCGCCGGCCTCCGACCACAGCCGGGCGCTGGGACGCTGTCCCGCCAGCGCCGCTTCGACCGACGGCAGGCGCCACGGCACCGTGCCGACGCCGCCGACGGCGACGCGGGCACTGCGGATCACCCCGCCGGAGAGGTCCATCGCCACCGCAGCGGATGTCAGTGCGAACTCGTAGGACTCCCGATCGCGCACCTTCAGGTAACCCGACCGTGCGGCCGCTGCCGTGACCGGCACCTCGAGCGCGACGATGAGGGCACCGGGCGGCAGGTTGTGTTCCTGGTCCGGCCGGCTGCCCGGTTGGCGAAAGAAGTCGGCCAGCCGGATCGTCTGATCGCCGTCTCGGTTTCGAACGACCACAGCGGCGTCGAGAGCCACCAGGGCAACGGCCAGGTCGGACGGGTGGGTGGCGACGCACGCGTCGCTGGTGCCGAGGATGGCGTGGTGGCGGTTGCGGCCGCCGATGGCCGCGCACCCGGCGCCGGGGGTGCGCCGGTTGCATGCCGCGGTCACGTCGCGGAAGTACAGGCACCTCGGCCGCTGCATCAGATTGCCGCCGATCGACGCCATGTTGCGTAGTTGCGCCGACGCGCTGAGTTCCAAGGCCTGGGTGATGACGGGGAACCGCTGCCGCACATCGGCATGCGCGGCGAGCTCCGACATCCGCACGAGCGCACCGACACGCAGCCGTGACCCGTCCAGTGAGATGTCGCGGTAGGGCAGGGCGTTGATGTCGACGACGGCGTCCGGTCGCTCGACGGTCTCACGCATCAGGTCGATCAGCGTGGTGCCACCGGCGACGTAGCGGGCGCCGGTGGCACCCGCGTCGAGCGCCCCGGCTTCGTCGGCGGCCTTGGAGAAGGCGAACGGAAACACGGCGGCTATGCCTTGTCGGCCGCTTGTGTCACGGCGGCCACGATGTTGGTATAGGCGCCGCAACGACAGATGTTGCCGCTCATCCACTCTCGGATCTCGGCGGGTGAGCCGGTGTGACCTTCCCGGATGCAGGCCACCCCCGACACGATCTGTCCGGCGGTGCAGAATCCGCACTGGAAGGCGTCGCGGTCGATGAAGGCCTGCTGCAGGGGGTGGAGCCGGCCGTCTGTTTCCAGGCCCTCGATGGTGGTGATCTCGGCTCCCTCGTGCATCACCGCCAGCGTCAGGCAGGAGTTGACCCGCTGCCCGTCGATGAGGATGGTGCACGCGCCGCAGGCACCCTGATCGCAGCCCTTCTTCGTGCCCGGCAGGCCTGCGCGCTCGCGCAGCATGTCGAGCAGCGACGTGCGGTTGTCGACCGCGATCCGGCGTTCCTCACCGTTGATCGTCAGCGTGACGTCGGTGGTGCCGGCCGGACCCGCGGCCGGTTCCCCGTCACCCTCGTCGTCACTGCACCCGGCGAGTAGCGAGCCGCCGACGAAGACGCCCCCGACGACAGCGGTGGTCCCCACGAACGTCCTGCGGTTCATCCACGCCGGGTGATCGTGATCCGGGGTCGATCGCGTCTCTTCGTTCCCTGTGTCTTCGTCCACTGCTCACCACAGTAAGCGCGTTTCCCGACACGGCCGCTCGACGCATAGGGAACTCATAACTCCGACACATTCGTCGCCGCGGCGGGGATGCGGGGTCAGCGCGTCCTGATCCCCCGGTAGATTCCGCGCGCCACGATCCACGGCATCAGCACCCGCTCGAACGACCAGGCCGGGAAGCGGAACGCCCGCCCGTTGGGCGCGAACACTTCCAGCCCGTCGGGCTGGATACCGAGCACCGATCCCCACCGCCGCGTCGGCGGCGTGTACTCACCGAGCTCGCCGCCGTCGAAGAACGCCCGAATGTTGCGGGCCAGCAGGCCATCGGCGCGGTTGCGCGCGGAGCTGCGCAGCGGATCGGTCGCGGCGACGTCGCCGATCGCGAACACCTCCGGGTGCCCGGGCACCTGCAGCGTTTCGGTGACGCGCACGAAGCCCTGCTCGTCGAGGAGATCGGCGGGCAGCCAACCCGTGTTCGGAACGACCCGGCCGATCGCCCACAGCACGGCGTCGGCGGTCGCGGCCGGTTGACCGGTGCTCCAGTGCACCGGCTCTGTGGTCAGCTCGGCCGGGATGTCAGCCACGTCGGCACGGTGGCCGGGGTGCAGGGTCACTCCCGCATCAGTCAGCCTGCGCTGCACGGTCTTCCAGGTCCGCGGATGGTGTCCGACGAGCGCACGCTCGCCCGGGTAGTACAGGTCCACGCGCTTCCCGGGCCAGGTCGTCGCGATCTGCGCGGCGCTGCTGACCGCGGCCGCGCCACCACCGACCACCATCACCGACCGCGCCGCCGCCAGCTTCTCGTGCGGTGCGCGCAGATCCGCGTCGACCTCGTCGGCACCCTGCAGCACAGGTGTGCGCCAGAACCCGTTACGCACCCCGGTCGCGATCACGAGCGCGTCGTAGGGCACCTGCTGAGCCGTCCCGTCCGCGGCTTGCACACTGACACAGCGTGATTCGAGATCAACCCCGGTGAGCGTGCCGTGCACGGTGGTGACCCGGTCCAGCCCACGGAACCGGCCATAAGGGATCCAGTTGTGCCGCGCCCATTCGTCCGGCCGGGCCAGGCGCCAGCCCAGCTCCTGCCCGCTGACCAGGCCGGGCTTGCTGCAGATCCCGGTGACCTGTGCGTGGCGGGCCAGCTTGATCGCGGTGAGTACTCCGGTGTCTCCGAGGCCCGCGATCACCACCCGCGTCACGCGCGCACCTTTGCCGGCGGGCGAGGGACGAAGCGCGACACCCGCTCGATGACCGCCTGGTAGTCCGGCCGGCGCGCCAGACTGCGCTCCTCCATCATCGGGATGCTCGCACCCAGGAACATCGCGAGCATCGCCGCCGCGCCCGCGAACAGCCACCACGCCGTCGGCCAGGCCGCCACGCCGAATAGGGCCACCGCGAACCAGAACCCGAACTCCCCGAAGTAGTTCGGATGCCGCGACCACGCCCACAGCCCGCGGTCCATCACCTGGCCGGGCCGACGGTCGCGCACGAACCGGTGCATCTGCGTATCGGCGACCAATTCAATTGCCACCGCGGCCAACCCGAGCACGAAAGCGACCACGCTGAGCCAGGCCAGGCCGCGCCCCGGAGTCGTCACCGCCACGTAGACGGGCACCATCGCGAGGAACACCTGCAGCGTCGGGATCAGATGAATGGCCACCAGATCGACCAGGAACTCCCACCGGCCCGCCTTGTCGCGGAACATCGGGTAGCGCCAATCCTCGTGGTGCAGCCCGGGAAACGCGTAGACCCAGTTGCCGGTCAGCCGCACCGCCCACACCACGACCAGCACGGCCACCAGCCACGAGCGCAGCGGGTCGCCATCGCCCTGACTCCACCAGTAGAAGAGCAGCAGCGGGGGGATCACGCTCCAATAGGCGTCGTAGAAGCTGGAATTGCCGTACGCCCGGCTGAACGCGAACACCACCAGGGTGGCCAACACGTCGGCGATCAGCGCGTCCAGCCACAGTCGCCCGGTGGCGGGCCCCCACAGCAGCCACGCGGCGGCCACGGCGACGGCCACCACGTAGGCCAGTGTCACGATCGACAGCGAGCGCGCCTTGCTCATCTGGGTCACCGGCGTCACCTCAACCTGACCCGGAACGTCGTCGGCCAGTACTTACCGGTCAGCAGGAACTCATCACCGGCCACGTGCGCGATGCCGTTGAGCACCTGCGCGGTGGGCGGGATGCCGCGGGCACGCAGCCCGCTGGCGTCGACCACGAGATCCACTGCGCCGGTGCCCGGGTCGATCCGCACGATCTGATCGGTGGGCCACACGTTCGCCCACACCCGGTCGCCCACACACTCGAGCTCGTTGAGCCCGGTGACCGGCCGGCCGTGCTTGGTGACGTCGACCCCGCCCGTCTCGGTCAGATCGTCCGGGCTCTGAAAGGTCAGCCGGTTGGTGCCGTCGCTGCGGACCAACCGGTCACCGTCGCGGCAGAGTCCCCAGCCTTGCGGGCGCAGTGGAACCTCCCGGATCGGGGTCAGCGTCGCGCGGTCCCATTCGACGGCCACGCCGTCGGTGTAGGTGAGCTGCCAGATGCGGTCTCCGACCACCGTGACACCTTCGCCGAAGTAGCGGCCGGGCATGTCGACGGCCTTGCGGACCGCGCCGGTGTCGGGGTCGAGTTCGCGCAGCTGCGACGTGCCGACCTCACCGGTGCCTTCGTAGAGCACACCGCCGTCGATCTCGAAGCCCTCGGTGAACGCCATCGGATCGTGCGGCATCTCCCCGAGCACGACGGGCTCGATGACAGGCACCGCCGCGACCCCCGGTGCTGTGTCGGGCTCCGCGTGCGCGCCCGGCACCACAGTGGCGACGGCCAGCACCGCCAGCGCGACACCCGCCCACTTCTGCCGTCTGGTCATACCGCTGTTCTACCGTGCAACGATGGGCCGATGAAAGCGGTCTCCTGTCTGAACGGTTCCCTCGACGTGATCGAGGCGCCCGATCCCGTCCCCGCCGATGGCCAACTGGTGCTCGAGGTGCTGCGCTGCGGCATCTGCGGATCGGATCTGCACGCCAAGGACCACGCCGACGAGCTCCGCGAGGTGATGGTCGAGGGCGGCTACACCGACTTCATGCGCGGCGACACCCCGGTGGTGATGGGCCATGAGTTCAGCGGCGTGGTCGCCGAACGCGGCCGCAAGGTGGGCAAGGAGTTCGCGACCGGCACGACGGTGGTCTCGTTCCCGCTGCTGCGGGCCCACGGCGCGGTGCACCTGACCGGCCTCTCACCGTTGGCGCCGGGCGCCTACGCCGAACGCGTGCTGGCCGAAGCCGCGATGACGTTCGCGGTGCCCAACGGGCTGGACCCCGAGACGGCGGCGCTGACCGAGCCGATGGCGGTGGCCTACCACGCGGTGCGGCGCAGCGAGATCGCCACCAAGGACGTCGCGATCGTGCTGGGCTGCGGTCCCGTCGGGCTCGCGGTGATCTGTCACCTCAAGACCCTCGGGGTCCGCACGATCGTCGCCAGCGACTTCTCCCCCGGCCGGCGGGCCTTGGCGGCCCGCTGCGGCGCCGACGTCGTCGTCGACCCGGCCGTCGATTCGCCCTACGAGGCGGTGCCGGCCAAACAGCGCGGCATGACCGAACTCCCGGCGCTCTACGAGTTCGGCATGGGCTCGATGGAGAAGCTGCGCAAGGTCCCCGGCTGGTCGCACGTCTACCGGCTGGCCGACCGCCTCGGCGGGACGGCACCCAAGCGGCCGGTGATCTTCGAATGCGTCGGGGTGCCCGGCATGATCGACGGCGTCATCGGAGCCGCGCCGCTGGCCTCGCGGATCGTCGTGGTCGGCGTGTGCATGGGCGACGACAAGATCCGGCCTGCGATGGCGATCGGCAAGGAAGTCGACATCCGGTTCGCGTTCGGTTACACGCCGCTGGAATTCCGCGACACGCTGCACATGCTGGCCGACGGCAAGCTCGACGCGTCGGCGCTGGTGACCGGGACCGTGGGCCTCGACGGGGTCGCCGCCGCCTTCGACGCCCTCGGCGACCCCGAGACGCACGCCAAGATCCTCATCGACCCGGCGAGCACCGCCGTCACCCCCTAGAGGGGCAGCGCCGGATTCGCCGAGTCGAGGTGCTCGACGGTGGTGAACACCAGCTCGGTCTCGCCGACGTTCTCGATGTCGTGCAACAGGAATTCGCCTGCGGCGAAATGGAAGTGACGCGTCTCGCCCGCTCCGTAGGACACCTCGCGGGTGGTGCCGTCGGCGGTGTGCTGCCGGCTGCGGCCGGGGTTGACCGCCGTCCAGAAGTAGTCCAGGACGTGGCGATGGGCGTGCCACCGCTGCCCCGGCGCGAGGCGGATCTCCCAGACGCGGACGCGGTCGTTCTCGCTGAGCAACCGCGACCCGACATGCCCGTCGTGTGCGTGCTCGGCGAACTCGGCGCGCAGGTCGTCGCTCCAGCCCTCGAAGTCGGTGCCCACCAGTGTCCCCGCCAGTGGGGCGTCGGTGAGGAAGTCGCGGGTACTGGTCATGGTGTCTCCTTGAGTCAGTGGCCCGGGCCGTACAGGCCGAACCGGTTGTCGGGGTCGCCGGGCACCCAGGTGCAGTCCACCTGCGAGCGGGTGCCCATCTCCTTGACGCGCCGCAGCAGTCGCTGCCCCAGCTCGAGTTGGCCGGGCTCCCATTTGGCCAGCGCCTCGGCGATGTCGGCGCTGTCGGACAGTGCGTCATGCAGCGCCCATGCGTTCGCGGCCGCCTTGGCGGTGCCTGCCGCGGCGTGCGGCCGGGCTGCGCTGGCGGCGTCGCCGACGAGCGCCACCCTGCCCAGTGCCATCTGGGAGACGCCGACGTCGTAGACGGCCTGCAGGTAGGGCTGCTCCGTACGCAGCACCACCTCGGCGGCGGCAGGCGCAAGCAGTTCGGTTGCCGCCGAACGCATCTCGTCGACGAACCGGTCCTGCACCTGACCGGGATGCAGCGACACCCCGGCCACGAAGCCGCGCTTGTCGGTCATCAGCTCGTCGAGCTGATGACCCTCGGGCACGTTGCGGTACCAGACGTAGTTGAGCAACCGCTCCCCCACCGCCAGACCGCCCCCGGGCGCGGGGATCGGATAGACGTTGATGTGGGTGTGCGGCGCGACGCTGTAGCTGATCGAGTCGTGCAGCAGCTCGAACGTCTCGGGTGACACCTCTCGCTCGGGCACCGTGCCACGCCAGCCGACGTATCCGGAGTACTCCATCCGCGCGTCGGGTGCGATGCGGCGCCGGCTCGGTGAGCCGATGCCGTCGGCGAACACCACGAGCTCGGCGGTGTCGACCCGTCCCGAGGCGAACCGCACCGTCACCGCGTCGGCGTCCTGGTCGAAGCCGGCGGCGTACTCACCGAGGTGATAGTGGCCCGTGCCCGCCGCATCGGTGAAGTCGGTGAGCAGGGCACGGTAGAAGGTGCCCCATGAGGTGTAGCTCCACGGCGCGTTCTCGCGGTGCAACACCGTGTTGTCCGCGCCCAGGTACTGCACGAAATGCGTTCGGGTGCTGACGGTCTCCGGGTGCTGGCTGCTGCACTCGGTGAACCAGCGCAGCGTGTCGGGCTGCAGCACGATACCGCCGCCACGGCCGTCGAGATCGGTCGGTGTGCGCTCGTACACGTCGACGTCGAAGCCGAGGCGACGCAGCAGCAGCGCGGCTGTCAGCCCGCCGATCGATCCGCCGATCACCAGCGCCCGGTGACCACTCCAACTCACGTCACTCATCGTGTCCTCCTGTGTCGAGCCCGAGGAACGCTCGGGCGTTGGCCTCCAGTGCCGCGTCGTCGATGCCGGCCGCGCGCGGGAGTTCGAGAGGGGCGGAGGTGCCCATGTCGAACGGGAAGTCGCTGCCGCACATCAGGTGTGCAGGATCGGCGTGCGCGCGCAGCAACTGCAGGGTGGGCACGTCATGGGTGAGCGTGTCGAACCACAACTGGGAGAACATCTCCCGCGGTGGCCGGGTGCCGGCACCGCGCACGTCGGCGCGCTGCTGCCAGCCGTGCGCCCAGCGCCCCACCAGGGCGGGCGCGCACCCACCACCGTGGACGAGGCAGATCCGCAAGGTCGGGAACTCGTCGAGGACGCCGCCGAGGGTGAGTGCGGCTGCTGCCGTAGCGGATTCGACGGGGTTGCCGATCAGGTTCGCCAGGTAGTGCGACCCCCATTCCGGCCGGGGCAGCTGCATCGGGTGCACGAGGACGGCGAGTTCGAGATCAGCTGCGGCGCCGACGATCTCCCGCATCGGGTCCACATCGAACGATGCCGTGCCGAGCAGCGGTGGCATGGCGATCCCGTACATCCCGTCGGTGCCGGCGAGCCCCGACATCTGTTTGGCGGCAGCCTCGGGGTCGTGCAGTGACACCAGCCCGAGACCCACCAGCCTGCCATCGCTGTCGCGGCAGACCTGGGCCAGATCGTCGTTGTAGGTGCCGACGAACTCGTCGACGTTCCCTCCGGAGCCAGTGCTGCCGACCGGGAAGGCGAACGGCGGGGCCGACAGCACCCGGGCACCCAGGCCCGCGGCGTCGGTGTCCGCCAGCACCCGGGACACATCGCTCATCGCCTCGGTCTCGATGGACAACGGCAGCTCGCCCAGGTGCAGTTCGCCGTGGTGGTCGCGCAACGGGGGCAGCGGGGAGCCGGGAGCGAGCCCGAACAGGTGCTGCGGCAACCAGTGTGCGTGGACATCGATCGGTCCGGAGCGCAGGGTCATGCCGCCGAACCCATCGCCTCGAGCGCCTCGAAGCGCGCGAGTACCTCAGCTTGCAGCAGGGCCACCGCCGGATCGGAGGCGCGGCGCGGGCGCGGCAGGTCCACGTCGATGATCTCGTGCACCCGACCACCGGGGGCGAGCACGACGATGCGGTCCGAGAGCTGCACCGCCTCGGTGACGTCGTGGGTGACGAACATGACCGTGCGGCGCGACTCCAGCCAGATCCGTTCCAGATGCTCGCGCAGGGTGCGCGATGTCATCGCGTCGAGGTGGCTGAACGGCTCGTCCATCAACAGGATGTCGGGCTCGACGGCGAACGCGCGGGCGATGCCGATGCGCTGCTGCTGGCCGCCGGAGAGCTGCGCGGGGAACCGGTCGGCGCAGTGGCTCAGTCCGACCAGGTCGAGGTAGTGCCGCGCCCGGTCCTGCCACCCGTCGCGCTCGTGCTGGACGAAGCCGAGGTTGGCCATCACGGTCCGCCACGGCAGCAGCCGCGGATCCTGGAACACATAGCCGACCCGGGCGTCGCGCGAGCCGGCCCGCAGCGACACCGTGCCGGAGGTGTGCGGTTCGATGCCGGAGACGATGTTGAGCAGCGTGGTCTTACCGCTGCCCGACGGGCCGACCACCGAGACGAACGTCTCGCCCGAGATCGTCAGGTCGACCTCGTCGATGACCCGGGTGACCGCTCCGCGGCGGTCGGTGAATTCCTTGACCAGTTTCTCGATTTCGATTGCAGCCATGGACTTTCTCGCTTTCTAGACGGTGCGCCAGCGGGTGGTACGGCGCTCGATGGGACCCAGGATCAGCAGATCGGCGACCACCAGCAGGGCGATGAACACCAGCACCCAGGCGAGGAACCCGTCGAGTTGATTGGCGTCGTACCAGTAGCGGGCGCGCCAGCCGACGCCCGAGGTGGAACCGAACCATTCGGCCAGCAGCAACCCGTTCCAGGCGCTCATGATCGCGAAGCGCACGGCGGCCACGGTGGAACCGGCCACGGCCGGTGCGACGATCTGGCGCAGCACCTTCGCCCGTGACACCCCGAACGACCGTGCCATCAACACCAACTCCGCGGGGACGGCCCGCGTGGCCTTGGCGATGTTGACCACGACGAAGGGCAGCCCGGAAAGGAACACCGTCATCACCGGGGTGAGCCAGCCGAAACCGAACCACATCGTTGTCAGCAGCGCCCAGATCACCGCGGGAATGGCGAGTCCGGCGGCGGTCAGATCGGAGAAGGCCAGATCCGCCAACCGGGACATTCCCATCAGCACGCCCACCGCGGCACCGACCACCAGCGCGGCAGCCAGCCCGAGTACGAACCGATTCATGCTGATCGCCAGGTTGCCCCAGAGTTCGCCGGCGGCGGCTTCAGAACCCAGCCGGGTCACCGCGTCCGGCAGTGATGGCACGCGGTTGCCGAGGACGACGGCCAGCTGCCAGGCGGCCAGGATGCTCGCCACGGCGGCCAGAACCGCTGTGGCCGAGAGTGATCCGCTCGAGATCCGGCGGGTCATGGTGGTCATGCGATCTCCTTGCGCCAGGCGAAGAAGCGATTCTCCAGCGCGGCGAGACCGCGCTCGATCAGCACCATCGCGACGATGAAAAGGGTGGTCCACGCCAGCATGTCGTCGACGCGGAACTCCTGGTAGGCCTTGCGGATCATGAAGCCGACGCCGCTGCTCGCGCCGAACACCTCGGTCAGCGCCTCCACCTTCCACGCCATCGCGAAGCCGTATCGGACGCCGGCGAAGACGAATGTCGTCACGGCCGGGAGGTAGAGGTGGCGCACCACGTCGGTGCGACTGCGCCCGAACGCATGGCACATCGACAGCAGCCTGCCGTCCACCGAGCGCACCCCCTCGGCGACGTTGATGGCGATGAACGGCAGCGCCACCAGCGCGGAGACCACGATCGGCCCGCCCGCGCCGACACCGAAGATCAGCAGTCCGAACACCGCGTAGGTCAGTCCCGGCATGTTGCCGAGCACGAACAGCGGCAGTGAGAAGTACGACGTCATGAATCGGCTGCGGCCCATCAGGAATCCGATGACCAGGCCACCGGCCATCGCGATGACGAACCCGGCGGCGATCTTGGCGATGCTGACCGAGAAGTTGGACAGCGCCTCGCCTGAGACGACGATCGCGCCCACCTGCTCGGCGACCCCGGCGGGCCGGGGGACGATCGGGTCGTCGATCCATGCGGCAACGGCAGCCCAGATCGCGACCGCGAGGACCAGTGCGGTGCCCGAGGCCAGCCACCGCAGGTTCGCGGTCAGGCCGAGCCGCGGCCGGCGGGGGCGCCGATCGGCGGGCGCCGTTACGGACGGCGCATCCGGCGGGGCGACGGTCGAGGTCACGGCTGAACTCCTTCGGTCGGCAGGAACTTCGGATCGGTGACGTCATCGCCGATGACGCCGGTGGCGCGCATCAGGTCGAAGACCGAGCTCTCGTCGGCGGCCCACTTCGGGTCGAACCGGACCTCGTCGACCACCCAGTCGTGCTCGGCGACATACGCTTTCATGAAGGCGATGTCTTCGGGCGTGGCGACCGCGAAATGCTGGGGATAGCGTTCGATCATCTCGTCGCGGTGCGCCCGCCATTCGGCCAGGCCGCGGTCCCACAGGTCGAGGAAGGCCGACACCTCGCCCGGGTGGGCATCCACCCAGTCCTTACGGCCCACGAAGACGTTGCCCATCGGACCGTCGTGGCCCGGCGCGTTCAGTTCGGCGAACAGATCGGCCGATGACTTCCCGTCGTAGAGCGGACGCACCGAGCCCTCCCGCAGCTCGCGGGCCGACAGATCCGGGTAGCAGATGCAGGCGTCGATCTCACCGCGCGCCAACAGGTTCGACAGGTTCTGGATGTCGGCGACGATGATCTGGTAGTCCCCGTCGACCAGCTGTGCATCGTGCATCTGCTTGACCAGGGCGCTCCACACCAGCGTGCCCGACACCGTGGTGAACACACCGAGCCGCTTGCCCTCGAGATCGGCGAGCGTCTGCGCGGGGTCGTTCGCGCGCACCAGGATCCGGCTGCGTTCGGCGTTGTAGCGGCCGATGATGACGGTCTCGCGCCGGGTCTGCTCCTCGAGGCCCGGCACCTCGAACGACGCGGTGGAGATGATGTCGGCGTGACCGCCGGCGAACAACCCGAACTCGTCCCACGTCGCACTGGTCTCGATGCGGTAGCCGGTGTCGCGTTCCCACTGCGCCACCACGCCGGTCTCGTTCATGTAGTCCCAGATCGGGTCGGGGGCGAACGTGAAACGGATGACGCCGTCCTGCGCCGTACGTGAGGACGCCGGCCCACCCAGCCCGGCCGCGCAGCCGGTGGCGGCCAGCAGCACCGCGCTGACGACCAGGGCGAGCACCGCGCGCGCCCAGGTCCGAATCGAGAGTGTCACCGGTTACCTCCTTGGTCTGTGACCGCGGTCACGACTCTCACTGTGGAGGGTGGCGTCGACAGAGGCAATGTCTTGACAGACACACTTACGCTGATCGATGTGTCTGGTGATACACACGGCGGCGACGGCCAGCTGGAAATCTGGCTGGGGGCGCTCGCCGACATCGGAGAGGCCGTCGGTGGGGACACCCCCGTGGAGGCCGTGCTGGATCGGGTGGCCGAGACCGCATGCACCCTGCTCGGATACGACTTCTGCGCTGTCTTCCTGCCGACCACCGATCGCAGTGCGCTCACCATCGTCGGTTCACACGGGCTCTCGCCGGACTATGTCGCCCAGGTCAACGCCGACCGGCCGATCCTGCTCGACGTGCGCGACGAATACGAGGCACCGACCAGCATCGCCTTCCGCACCGGTGAGGTGGTCACGGTCGACGACATCGACCGCAAGCCGCACTTCACGTGGAGTGGGGTGGCGCACGAGCAGGGCTACCGGGCGCTGATCTCGGTTCCGCTACGCCGGTCCGGCACCGTCGTCGGGGCGCTCAACGGATACCGGGCCGGCCCCCACCGATTCGATCGCGCCGAGGTCGGACTGGTCAGCACGCTGGCGACCCAGGTCGCAGTCGCACTCGGGACCGCGCAACTGCGCGCCGCCGAACAGGCGACGATCTCCGAATTGCGGCGCGCCGCAGAAGTCCACACATCGCTGACCGAGACGGCCCTGCGCGGTGAAGGTGTCACCGGCGTCGCCGAAGCACTGGCCGAACTGCTCGGGCGGTCAGTGGCGATCGACGACGTCTACGCCGAGCAGCTGGCGGCCGCGGGCCCGGCCTCCACCGCGGAGTCCATCAGCGATGAGCGCCTACGCGAAGAGCCCAGGGCCTCCGTCACCGACGTGATCCTCGACGGCGCGCCGGTGGCGCACATTCGCGTCGCCGCGACGGACGATCCCCTGTCCGCCGTCGACGTCCGCGCGGTCGAACAGGCCGCGGTCGTCACCGCACTCGAGCTGTTGCGTGCCCGCACAGCGGCCGAAGTCGAACAGCGCCTGCGCGGTTCGCTGGTGGCCGACGTCCTCGGCTCCGACCCCGGCTCGCTTCCCGCCATCGTCGATCGGGCCCGCCGGCTGGGCTGGGATCTCGCCGGCACGCAGACGCTGATCGCCCTGCGCTGCAACGACACCGAGGCACTGCTGGCCGCCGCCGACCGCTTCTTCCGGCACGCGACGCAGCGCCCCCTGTCGGCCGTGCACCGCGGTGACGTGATCCTGCTCTGGCCCAGCGGAGCCGCCGTGGAGACGACCCGTCGCCTGGTCGACACCGTCGCCATGACGGGGGTGATCGCCGCTGTGTCGAGAACAGTCGACGCCGCGGGATTGCCCGCTGCATTCCGGGCCGTCCGTGGCGCCCTGGACCTGGCCGCCGGCGCGGGGGCCCCGGCCGTGATCGACCTGACCCAGCTGACGGTCGACCAGCTGCTGCTCGAGCTGGGCGACACGGCGCGCCTGACGGAGTTCGCGACATCCGTGCTGGGCCGCGCCATGGACTACGACCGCACCCGCTCGACGGCGCTGCTCGACACCGCCCGCGTCGTCATCGACGCCGGACTGGACCGGCGCGCCGCCGCCGCGCGGCTTCACCTGCACCACAACACCGTTGCTCAGCGGATGCGCCGCCTGGAGGAACTGACGGGGTTGGCGATGTCGCGGCCTGCCGATCTGCTGCAGCTGACGTCGGCGCTGACGGTCGCCCGGATCGCCGCGCTGGGGTGAGCAGTGTCAGGCCGTGATCGCGTCGAGCGCACGGTGGATCCGCTGCTCGCTGACCGGGCGGGGGGTGCCGAGTTGCTGAGCCCACAGGCTGACGCGTAGTTCTTCGATCATCCAGGCGATGTCGCGCACGTCGGCAGCGGCCGCCCGGGCCGGCGACAGCGCCGCGACCACGTCGTCGTAGGCGTCCTGCACCGCGGCCACGCGGTCCATCCGCTCGCGGTCGGCGACCGGCGCCTGCGGCAGCCGCTCGAGTCGCCGGCTGATCGCGGTCAGATAGCGGGTGAGGTCGGCCAGCCGCGGCGCACCAGCGGCTGCCACGAAGCCGGCGGGCACCAGCCGCGTGAGTTGGGCGCGGATGTCGGCGATCGCGTCGGCCTGGGCCGCCGACGGGGTGTCCGGTAGCGCGAGCGACACATCGTGCAGCGCGGTGACCACCTTCTGCGCACGCCGCACCACGTCCAGGGTCGTGGGCACCAGATCCCGGGTCACGCGGCTGCGCGCCTGTTCGAATTCCGCTCTGGTCCATATTGGTTCGGGCACCAGCAGCTGCAACGCCGCGTCGGCGCAATCCTCGATCAGCGCTGAGAGCGAACCGTCCGGATTGGTGCCCAGGGTCAGCCGGGTCCGCATGTCGAGCGCCTTCTCCACCTGCTTGGCCACCGACGGCCCCGTGAGCCGGAGCAGTCGCCGGGTACCTGCCGGCGCGGCGATCGCCTGCTCGGCCGCGCTGGCGAACACGCGCACCGCCACCGACGTTCCCTCGTCGACGAGCGCGGGGTACCCACGCACGGTGTTGCCGGACCGCCCCGGCCGTTCCACGACGCGCGGCAGCTCGTCGATGTCGGGCCACGCGCGCAGCCCCGCTCGTTCCAGGTCCCCGGCCGCAGCCGCCACCGCGTCACGGGCCGGCGCGGCCAGCGTGCGCTGCAGCTCCGTGAGGTCCTTACTCCGGGCCACGACCTTGCCGTCGGCGGCCTCCACCGCGAACGTCACCCGCAGGTGGGCGGGGATCTTGTCCAGGTCGAACGCATCGATCGGGACGAGAATGCCGGTACGGCGCCGCAATTCGCGTTGCACCGCGTCGAGCAGCGAGCCGTCCTCCGGTGTGATCGACGACAACAGCGCGCGGGCGGTGTCAGGGGCGGGCACGAAGTTACGGCGCAGATCCTTGGGCAGCGACTTGATCAGCGCGGTCAGCAGTTCCTCGCGCAGGGCGGGGACCTGCCAGGCGAACTCGTCACCGCCCAACCGGGCCAGGACGTCGACCGGAACGTGGACGGTGACGCCGTCGTCGGTGGCGCCCGGGTCGTATCGGTAGGACAGCGGCAGCGCCACGTCGTCGGCCCGCCAGGAGTCGGGTTGGTCCGCGCCGGACTCGTTGCGCAGCAGATCATCTCGCGTCATCGTCAGCAGGTCCGGCGTGCGGTGGCGCTGCTTGCGCCACCACCCGTCGAAGTGCCGAGCCGAGACAACCTCCGCGGGAATCTTGGCGTCGTAGAACGCGAAGATCTCCTCGTGGCCGACCAGCAGGTCGCGGCGGCGGGCGCGCTCCTCGAGATCGGCGAGCTCTGCACGTAACCGGGCGTTGTCGGCGAAGAAGTGGTGTTTGGTGCGCCACTCCTGGTCGACCAGGGCGTGCCGGATGAACAGCTCGCGGGCCACCGGCGGGTCGATCTGCGCGTAGTTCACCCGGCGCCGCGCCACCAGCGGCAGCCCGTACAGCGTCACCTTCTCGAACGCCATCACGGCTCCGCGCTCGGCATCCCAGTGCGGCTCACTGTATGTGCGCACCACCAGATGTCCCGCCACCCGCTCCACGGCCTCCGGATCGACACGGGCCGCGATACGCCCGAAGAGCCGGCTCGTCTCCACCAGGTCGGCCACCACGACCCAGCGCGGTGGCCGACGGGTCAGCACCGATCCGGGTGCCAGGACGAACTTCGCGTTGCGCGCGCCCAGATAGTCTCGGCCGTCGCCCTCACGCATCCCGATGTGCGACAGCAGACCCGCGGTGAGCGCCGCGTGTATCCGCGCTGCATCGGCCGGCTCGTCGGATTCGGTGATGCCGAGATCGCGACAGATGCCGCGCAGCTGCCCGACCAGGTCCTGCCATTCCCGGATCCGTAGGTAGTGCAGGAACTCCTCGCGGCACATCCGTCGAAAAGAGCTGCCGGATCGCTCCTTTCGTTGCTCGCCGAGGTAGCGCCACAGGTTCAGGAACGACACGAAGTCCGAGTGTTCGTCGGCGAAGCGCGCATGCTTCTGCCGCGCCGCCTCCTCCCGGTCGGTGGGCCGCTCCCGCGGATCCGGGATCGACAGCGCCGCGGCGAGCACCAGCATCTCTCGCACACATCCCTCGGCGTCGGCCTGCAGGATCATCCGGCCCAGCCGCGGATCCACCGGGATCTGCGCCAGTCGTCGGCCCAGCGGAGTGAGCTCACCGTCGGTGAAGGCGCCCAGTTCGGTCAGCAGCGCGATGCCGTCGCGGATACTGCGCGCATCGGGCGGGTCCAGGAATCCGAAGCCCTCGATGTCGCCGAACCCGAGCGCGGCCATCTGCAGGATCACCGCAGCCAGATTGGTGCGCAGGATCTCGGGATCGGTGTAGCGGGGCCGGGATTCGAAGTCCTGCTCCGAGTACAGGCGAATGCACACGCCCGGCGCGGTACGCCCGGATCGGCCGGCGCGCTGCGCGGCCGAGGCCTGCGAGATCGGCTCGATCGGCAGCCGCTGCACCTTGGTGCGCCGGCTGTACCGGGAGATCCGTGCCGTTCCGGGGTCGACGACGTAGCGGATGCCCGGCACCGTCAGCGACGTCTCGGCGACGTTGGTGGCCAGCACGACCCGTCGGCGGGCACGGCTCGGGCTGAACACCTTCTGCTGCTCGGCGGTGGGCAGGCGAGCGTAGAGGGGCAGGATCTCGGCCCGGTCGCCGAGATCAGCGCGCAAAGCCTCTGCGGTGTCGCGGATTTCGCGCTCACCGGACAGGAACACCAGCACGTCGCCGGGCGGCTCGCTCGCGAGTTCGGCGACGGCGTCGACGATGGCGTCGGTCGGGTCGCGCAGCTCGGTGCGCACCACTTCGTGGTCGGGGTCATCCGGGTCGTCACCCTCGGCGACCACCGGCACTTCCAAGGGGCGGTAACGGATTTCGACGGGATAGGTGCGGCCACTGACCTCCAGGATCGGCGCCGGCGTGCCGTCGGTGGCGAAGTGCCGCGCGAACCGCTCCGGCTCGATCGTCGCCGATGTGACGATCACCTTGAGGTCGGGTCGCCGCGGCAGGAGCTGGCGCAGGTATCCGAGCAGGAAGTCGATGTTGAGGCTGCGTTCGTGCGCCTCGTCGATGATCAGGGTGTCGTAGCGGAGCAGGCGGCGGTCACGCTGGATGTCGGCCAGCAGGATGCCGTCGGTCATCAGCTTCACCAGCGTGCGATCACTGGCCTGGTCGGTGAACCGGACCGTGTAGCCGACGGCCTCGCCCAGCGGGGTGCCGAGTTCGTCGGCGATGCGCTGGGCGACAGTGCGCGCGGCCAGCCGGCGCGGCTGCGTGTGCCCGATGGTGCCGCGGATGCCACGGCCCAGCTCCAGGCAGATCTTCGGCAGCTGCGTGGTCTTTCCCGAGCCCGTCTCGCCGGCCACGATGACGACCTGGTTCGCGGCGATCGCGGCGGCGATGTCGTCGCGCCGCTCGCTGACCGGCAGATCCGGGTAGCTGATCGTCGGCACGGCAGCTTCCCGGGTGGCGATCAGCGCCTCGGCCGCCGCGATCTGCTGGGTCAGCCGCTCCAGGTGCGCGGGATCGGGTGACCGCAACTGGCGCAGCTTGCGGCCGATCCGCGACGCGTCCCGCAGGGTCAGGCCGTCCAACCGGGCGCGCAGCGCGCGCACGTCGGCGGTGGTGCTCGAATCGGACATCTCAGGCAGCGGTCACCGTCGTCAGGCAGAACGGATGGCCGAGCAGCGCGGCGTAGAAGTCCGCCAGCTCAGCCGGATCCGGGCAGTCGATCGACGTCGAGCCCAGCGTGCCGACCGCGGGGTGCGCGGGGGTCTGCGCGGAAGTCATGGTCTCCACTCTGGCACGCGACGGACGGCGCGAGCGTACGGCTGCGTACGAACAACACTGCCGCGGCGAGCACCACCTCGACCGCCGCGACGACGGTGGCCGGGTGCAGCGCGTGTCCCACCGGGCCGTGTGCGGCGTCGTGCTGTCCGGCGGAGTGGTGTCCGGCGGGCAGCCCAAGATGCATCGCGATCATCGCCAGGTTCATCAACGCGACCAACAGCCAGGCCCGCACGCTGTCGCGCGTCATCAGTTCCCAGCCGCAGTAGAGGCACCCCGCGACCATCGCGCCCGTCAGCGCCACCAGCCAGGGACTGCCCATGCCGAGCGCAGCACCCCCGTGCAGCACCGCCGAGGCCACGGCCAGCGCCGCAGCCGCACACGCCGGCAGCTGCACTCTCATCGATGAAGTAGACCGCAGCAGCGGGGAATTCTCAGCGCGAGCGCGCGGGGTGTTCGCTGGTCTGCTTAGCTACACGCGTGCGCTGGGGTGCGGGGAGGCTCGCTGCTGCGATGACGGTGGTGTTCTTCACGACGGTGTTGTTCTTCACGACGGCGAGTGTCACCGTTGCCGATGCCGAACCCGTGGCGATGCGCCCGCAGTTCTACGACAAAGTGACGCGCGACGGCTGGCACCTGAACATCCGGATCGACAACGAGGTGGTCAACTCGGTGCCGAACCTGGCCAACGCCAACGACTCTCGCGAGGGTTTCGTCACCGCGTCGGCGACCGCCACGGCCGTCGGCGGATCGAGCCCGATCACCGACAGCATCTTCATCCTGGGCTACCAGCTGGGCTGCCAGTCCGATGTGTCCGCCGGCCTGCAGTACGGCGGCACCGCCGGCGTCGCACCGCAGGGCGCGGTCGGTGTCGGCGGCGGCTCCGGTGTCTCCGTCGGCGGCACGGGTGGCGTCGCCGGATTCGTGCAGACGGTTCTGCAACCCGGCGTGATCGTCGACCTCCCGCTGTCGAACATGACGCTCAGCCCCGACGGCCGGGCGATGATCGACATCGACAACATCCACATCAAGGCCGATGCGTGCGGCGGCGACGTGACCGTACGGTCGTATGCGTACCTGCGCGTCTCGACCGACGTCGCGCACACACAGTTCGCGGTCTACGGCGACCCGATCAAGATCTAGGTGACGATGATGCGCCGGACGTCGGTCTCGCTGCTGGCGGCGATGACGCTCGCCACCGCGATGGCAGCTGCTCCCATCGCAGCCGCCCAGCCGGACCTGCCCGACCCACCGCCGTGGGTGCCGCTGGCACCCGACGTCGAACCGGGCAGCTTCGACTACCCGTACAACGTCATCGCGGTCGAGACGCCGCCGCTGACGGACTCACGCGGGGTACGGATCGCGGCCACAGTCGACACGCCGTCACAGGCCGAGGGACTGCCGGGAAGCAGCCGAGGCAACGCACCCCAGGACGAGGGACCGCTGGTGACCTCGAACAGCCGCTACGGCATCTCCGCCGGTCTGGAACCGCCGGGCACCCCGACCCCGGGGGTCTCGGCCGGCGCCGGTGTGGCGGCCATGCCGACCGCGGAGAGCCCGTCGGGAACGCCGCCGTCAACCGTTGCGCCGCCCGAGTCTGCGCTACCGGACGACCTGCCCGTGTACCCGCTGCCCGCGATCGAGGAGCCCGGGAATCCGCACGAGCCGATCTACGGCCGGCCGCTGCCTTAGGCCGTGTCGGGCGCCCAGTGGGCGAGCATCTCGGCGAACGTCTCGAACGCCGGGGTGTTGATGCCGTAGGTGGCCTCGAAGTGCACGCTGAGCGGGAAGCCCAGCTCGCCCACTCCGTCGATGACGCGCTTGTAGAGGTCGACCATCAGCTTGCGCCGCTGCACCGGCTCCGAACCGGCCAGCTGCTTGACGAACTCCTGCTCGGCGGCAACGGCGGCATTGCCGGGATCCTGGATCAGCCAGTTGATCAAGCCGACCTTGGTCTCCACCGCCGGCACGAACCCGAAAGACAGCAGGATCTCGGGACGGTGTTCGTTGGTCTTGGCGAACTCGGTGAGGAAGTCGACGATCGTGTCGGAGTACAGCAGCTGCGTCATGCCGTAGGTGGCGCCGCGGTCGCACTTGAACGTGAACCGGCCCTGCTCACCCTCGCGGGTCGGGATGAGGATGACGCCGCGGTTGTCGACGACCTCGTCGAAGATCGTCAACGCATCCGTGGGCGCCACCCCGGAGCCCTCGCCGTCGCTCAGCGTGCGCGGCACACCCACGAACGCGATCCCGTCGAACCCGCTGTCGCTGAGCTCGGCCAACCGGCCGCGCAGGGTGGGCTCGTCCATGAACGCGGTGACCTGAGTGCACAACCCGCGCACATCAGGCAGTTCGGGGTTGATCATCGACCAGAACTCGAGGACGTCGAGCTTGGGCTTCATCTCCAGAGGACGGTCGTCGTCCTCCTCGATCATGCCCGGGATCATCACGTGCCGGACGCGCCCGCCGATGCCCGCCTCGGCCGAACAGCGCAGCACCTTCTCGGCGTCGGAGAGAGCCTGCTCGCGTCCCCGGTCGACGTTCGGCGGCACCAGCTCCAAAGCGATGGTGTTCAGGCTCACAACGTTGCTCCACATCTGAGTTCTCACAGCCCGGCTGCCCGGCCGACGATGCTCGTCAGCCCACGATTCCCCCGTCACCGGCGAGCAATCACCATACCGAGCGGGGCCGTGCCGGGCGCGTCGCGCACCCACCCCGCGACCACCGTCACGCACTCTTCGGCTTTCATGGAGAGCGATCCCCTATGAGAATTCTGATTCGCCGTTGCGTCACCGTCACGCTGTTCGCGCTGCTCGCCATCCTGGTCGCAGCGTGCAGTGGTCTGCAGTCACCGCCCGCCTCTCCGTCATCGAGCGCGGATTCCACCTCCCCGAAAGTCACGTCCCCGTTCGACCCGACGACGACTCCGTCGGCGCCCGCCGGCCCCATGCTGGCCTACCGCGCCGCCGATGAGATCGGCGTCGTCGACGGCACCACCAAGATCGCCACGGTGGCCGGGCCGTTTGCGCCCAGCAACGACCTCATCACCACCGAGGACGGCCGGTTCGTGTTCTCCCGCACCGTCGACAACCACGTCGGGGTCCTCGATGTGGCGAACCGGCGGGGTGGCATCCGCCAGATCCCGGTGGGCCCCACGCTGGGCACTGCGGGCGGCAGCACGATCGTCTGGTGGGAGCAGCCGAACCGGCTCATGAGCCTCGACCTCGCGGCACCGGATGCGACGCCGCGGCCGATGCAGACCGTCGACCTCCCGGCGGCGCCGGGCGCGGGCGACCCGCGGCTGATCGTGGCCCGCGGCGGAACCGCCGTGCTGGCCCGCGTCGAAGCGCCGCCATCCCCGTTCGGCGGCCCGGACACGCTCTACGCGGTACGCGGGCCCGGCGCACCGACGTCGCTCGGACAGGTCGACGCCAACAGCCCGGTCACCGTCGCCCGCCTCTCCCCCGACGGCGGCTCGCTGGCCTACGCGCTCTACCGGGCCACCAACGACGCGTGCGGGACCGCGGCCGTCGTGCAGTCCGACGCGGACGGCAACCAGCAGACGTTCGACGTCGCCGCCACCGATCCGGCGGCCGGCTTCCGCATCACCAAGCTGTGGTGGCCGCAGCAGGGCCCGCCGAAGCTGAGCCTCACGACGTGGCGCTGCGGTCAACCGCAAGCCGCACCCCCGGTCGTGTGGCAACTGACCGGCGACCACATCGCCCAGGTCGCCCCACCGACATCGGCGTTGCAGACCACCGAGTTGGCCCCGGCGCAGCGGGCGCTGATCCTGCCGCACAGCGACGGATACGACGACCCCGCCGGCGCGCTGGTGGTCGAGGAGAGCTCCCGCCGGATTCCCGTCAAGGACAACGTCGACGCCATCGCTCTCATCCAGCCGTCTCCGTAGTCTGGGAAGGATGACCATCGCGCTGCGGGACACGTTCGTCCGTGACCTCCCCGAACTCGCGGTGCGATGGCAGGCCGAGGACGCGCCGAACCCGACACTGCTGGTGCTCAACGAGCCGCTCGCCGCTGAACTGGGTCTGGACGCGGCGTGGCTGCGCAGTGCCGAAGGGGTGCGTCTGCTCGCAGGCACCGCGGTTCCGGCCGACGCGACCCCGGTGGCACAGGCCTACGCGGGTCACCAGTTCGGCGGATTCGTCCCGCGTCTGGGTGACGGCCGGGCGCTACTCCTCGGCGAACTCGTCGACGCCGCCGGAAAGACGCGCGACCTCCATCTGAAGGGGTCGGGACGCACCCCGTTCGCACGCGGGGGCGATGGCCTGGCCGCGGTCGGACCGATGATGCGCGAGTTCGTCATCAGTGAGGCGATGCACGGGCTCGGCATTCCGACCACGCGGTCGCTGTCGGTGGTGGCGACCGGCCGGCCGGTGTACCGCGAGACCGAGCTGCCCGGCGCCGTCTTGGCCCGCGTGGCGGCGAGTCACCTGCGTGTCGGCAGCTTCGAGTACGCGTCGCTGGTCGCCCGCCAGACCAAGGACATCGGTGTGCTGCGCCGGCTCGCCGACTACGCGATCGGGCGCCATCACCCGGCCTGCGCGGATGCGGCGCAGCCCTACCGGGCGCTGCTCGAGGCGGTCATCGACGTGCAGGCGGACCTGGTGGCGCGCTGGATGCTGGTCGGCTTCATCCACGGCGTGATGAACACCGACAACATGACGATCTCGGGCGAGACGATCGACTACGGCCCGTGCGCGTTCATGGAGGCGTTCGATCCGCAGACGGTGTTCAGCTCCATCGACCACGGCGGCCGCTACGCCTACGGCAATCAGCCGGGCATCGCCCTGTGGAACCTCGCGCGCTTCGCGGAGGCCCTGCTGCCGCTGCTCGACGACGATGTCGACACCGCGGTGAGCCAGGCCGAGCAGTCGCTGGGCCTGTTCCGAGACCGGTACCAGAGCCGGTGGGATGCGGGCATGCGCGCCAAGCTCGGGCTCTCCGACGCCCCGGCTGAGGCGGCCGATGCACTGAGCCAGGAGCTGCTCGTCCAGATGCAGAACAGCGGCGTCGACCACACGTCGTTCTACCGACGGCTGGCCGAGGCGGCCCGCGGGGACGCCGAACCGGTGCGCGGCGAGTTCATCGACCTCGCTGCCTTCGACGCGTGGCTCGCCCGCTGGCGCGAACTCGGCCCCGATCCGGCGGCCATGGACGCGGTCAACCCGGTCTACATCCCGCGCAACCATCTGGTGGAAGAGGCGCTGGCCGCCGCCACCGACGGCGACCTGGGTCCGGCGGAATCATTGCTCGATGCGGTGCGCGCGCCGTACGCGCAGAGACCGGGTCTCGAGCGCTACGCGGAGCCGGGCAGGCAGGAGTTCTCCGCCACGTTCCGAACATTCTGTGGGACCTGATCACACCGCGTACCGTGGCGGCGTGAGCGCGACTAGTAAGAGGCTCGGTCTGCAGGACCTGCTGTTCATCTACGGGGAAACACCCAGTTCGAAGATGCATGTGGCCGGCCTGCTGCCGTTCACGCCGCCGCCGAACGCGACGGTCGAGTACCTCCGGGAGATGATCGCCGAGGCCCGCCGCCAGGAGGTGATGCGGCCGTGGAACCTCAAGCTCGCCCACCCGCGGCTGCAGTACAGCCCGCTGCACAGCTGGGTCGAGGATAAGGAATTCGACTTCGACTACCACGTGCGCCGATCGGCGTTGGCCAGCCCCGGTGACGAACGCGAGCTCGGCGTCCTGGTCTCCCGGCTGCACAGCAACCACCTCGACCTGACCCGGCCGCCGTGGGAGCTGCACGTGATCGAGGGCCTCGAAGGCGGCCGCTTCGCGCTGTACATGAAGATCCACCACGCGCTGGTCGACGGGTACAGCGCGATGCGCATGCTCGCCCGCAGCATGTCCACCGACCCCGAGTCGCGCGACACCCGGATGTTCTTCAACGTGCCGCTGCCCGAACGCACGCGGCCGCTGGCCAGCACCGAAACCGTGAACCCGATCGCCGCGACGTTGCGGGCACTGGGCGGGATCTCCTCGACGGTGACCGGCGGTGTGAGTTCGGCGGTGGACCTGGCGACGGCGGTGGTCAACACCCAGATCCGCCGTGACGGTGACTACGCCCAGATCCCGGGGTCGGCCTCGGCGCCGCACAGCATCCTCAACGCACGGATCAGCCGCAATCGGCGCTTCGCGACGCAGCAGTACGACTTCGACCGCCTCAAGAAGCTGAGTTCACAGCACGGCGCGACGATCAACGATGTGTCTCTGGCCATCCTCGGCGGCGGCCTGCGCAAGTTCCTGTCCGAGATCGACGAGCTGCCCGACCGCTCGCTGATCGCATTCCTCCCCGTCAACGTCCGCCCCAAGGGTGACGAGGGCGGCGGCAACGCCGTCGGCGCGATCCTCGCCCCGATGGGCACCCACATCGCCGATCCGATCGAGCGGCTGAACGTCATCACCGCCGCGACGGGGGCGGCCAAGGCGCAGCTGCAGAACATGTCGCCGGCAGCGATCATCGCCTACAGTGCGGCGCTGCTCGCACCGGCGGGCACCCAGATCGCCGGCGCGCTGACCGGTGTCCAGGCGCCGTGGCCCTACACGTTCAACCTGTGCGTCTCCAACGTACCGGGCCCGCGGGAACCGTTGTGGTTCAACGGTTCTCGACTGGAAGCCACCTACCCGGTGTCCATCCCGATCCACGGCATGGCGTTGAACATCACGCTGCAGAGCTACGCCGACACCCTGAACATCGGGTTCGTCGGCTGCCGCGACCGGCTCCCGCACCTGCAGCGCCTGGCCGTCTACAGCGGCGAGGCGCTGGCCGAGCTCGAGAAGGCCTCCGAGGACTAGCTGTACTGCCCAGGCAGCTAGCCGGCGCACGCGATAGGCCAGGCGGGCAACGAGCGCGAATACGGCCATCGGCGAAAGTGAAATCCCGGCTCCGGCAGGGGCTTGCGTTCAGCGGGCGCTCTTCTAATCCGGTTCGCGCCGAACACGATCCGGGCTCGCCGCCCATTTGGCGACGCGCCGCTCTCAGGCGGCTTCGTTGTCGGGTGGTGCGGGTCCGCCGGGTTCTGACGGGTCGGCCGAATCCCGAGTCGGCTCCTCCTCGTCGGGTGGACGCAGGAGGCGTTCGGGGGTGTGGTGGGTGTTGATCCGGGTTTGGCCGGTGTCGAGGTTCGGTGGTGGGGCCCATTCGACTTCGTGGCGGGGGCTCATCGACGTGCTCCAACCCCCGTCTTTGACGCTGCGGTTGTCGGGTGGGCAGGCCAGACCGAGGTCGTCGATGTTCGTGTGTCCACCGTCGGCCCAGTCCTGGGTGACGTGGTGGACCTGGCAGCCGTAGGCGCCGACGGGGCAACCGGGTTTGGTGCAGCCGCCCTCGCGGGCGATCAACATGACCCTTTGCGCGGCCGAGGCCACCCTGCGGGTGCGGAACAGGTCGAGGGCGGAGCCGGTGGCGCGGTCGAACACCGCCAGATAATGGCTGGCGTGGGAACCCATGCGGATCACGTCGTTGATCGGCAACCGGGTACCGCCACCCGTCGTCCCGATGCCGGCTCGGGATTCGAGGTCTTGGAGGGTGGTGCGCACGATGACGGTGACCGGTAACCCGTTGAGCTGACCCAACTCCCCACTCATCAACGCGATCCGCCCGACCGCGACCAGCGCATCGTGCTGGCGTTGGGCGAGGCTGCGGTGATCGTTGTCGATCTGCGCCTGGGTCGGCGTCCCGGATGTACACGGCTCGGGGTCATCCGGGTTGCACATGCCCGGGGCGGCGTATTTGGCGAAGATCGCCTCCCACACCGCCGCCGCTTCCGGAGTCAGATCGGCCCGCCATTGCGTCATCCCGTCGCGACGTTGCGGGCTCTTGGTCAACCCCCGCTTGCGGACGCGTTCGGCGTCGTCGGGTTCGGGCCCGTCCTGATCGAGCAGGAACAGCTCCAACTCCGCGGCGTCGCGGGTGGCCTTCGGGCCCGCACCGGCGGCGATGCGCACCACCTCAGCCTCGAACTGCTCCCGCGTCGCGGCGTCGACAAAGCTCGGCAGTTTATCGACCTCCTTGCGAATGACGTCGACATGCTCCGGGGTGATCCGCCCCTCGGCCTGCGCTTCGGCGGTCGCGGGCAGCACCGGCGGCAGCGGCGCACCGGTCATCGACTGCCGCGGCGCCAGCAGCGCCGCCTCGCTCAACCGCCGATTGGCCTCCGACCCGCTGATCCGGTAGCGGATCGCCAGCACGTCTTTCCAGTTCTTCGCGCCCATCTGCACCGCAGACGTCTCGACTTGCAGCCGGGCCAACGCCCGATGCTGGGCCGCGGGCAGCCGGCACCCCGCGGTTTCGAGCTCGTCGAGCAGCTCCACCACCTCGGCAGCAGTGGATCGGTCCAGGCTGCAGGCCAGCACAGCATCGACCGCGGCGCGTAACCCCGCGACCGCCTGCTGCACCTCCACCATACTTCGAACGTACATTCGACCACCGACAATTTCGGCGACAGCGACTACGGTTTACCTGTGGCCAATCCGACCTTGCATGAATCCACGTTGCCCAACGGCCTGACCGCCGACGAGGCCCGTGCCGAAGCCGCCCGCGCCTACGAGCTCGACCGCGCCCACGTGTTCCATTCGTGGTCGGCTCAGGCCGAGATCGCCCCCATGACGATCACCGCGTCGGAGGGCTGCCACGTCTGGGACGGCCAGGGCAACCGGCTGCTCGACTTCTCCTCGATGCTGGTCAACACCAACATCGGCCACCAGCACCCCAAGGTCGTCGCCGCGATCGCCGAACAGGCCGCCAAGCTGTGCACCGTCGCACCCCAGCACGCCAACGCCGCACGCTCCGAAGCCGCGCGGTTGGTCGCCGAGCGCACCCCGGGTGAGCTGAACAAGATCTTCTTCACCAACGGCGGCGCCGACGCCGTCGAGCACGCGGTCCGCATGGCCCGTCTGCACACCGGTCGCTACAAGGTGCTCTCGCGCTACCGCTCGTACCACGGCGGCACCGAGACCGCGATCAACCTGACCGGCGACCCGCGCCGCTGGCCCAACGACCACGGCAACGCTGGGATCGTGCACTTCTTCGGGCCCTTCCTGTACCGCTCGCAGTTCCACGCCACCACCGAGGAGGAGGAGTCCGAGCGCGCGCTCGCGCATCTGCGCGACATCATCCGGATGGAAGGCCCGTCCACGATCGCCGCGATCATCCTGGAGTCGATCCCCGGCACCGCGGGCATCATGGTGCCGCCGCCCGGCTACCTCGCCGGCGTGCGGGCCCTGTGCGACGAGTACGGCATCGTCTACATCGCCGACGAGGTGATGTCGGGCTTCGGCCGTAGCGGAAAGTGGTTCGCCATCGACCATTTCGACGTCGTGCCCGATCTGCTGACGTTCGCCAAGGGCGTCAACTCCGGCTACGTGCCGCTCGGCGGGGTGGCGATCAGCCCGCACATCGCCGAGACGTTCGCCCACCGCGCCTACCCCGGTGGGCTCACCTACTCCGGGCATCCGCTCGCGACGGCCGCCGCGGTCGCGACCATCACCGCGATGGCCGACGAAGGCATCGTCGAGAACGCGGCCCGCATCGGCACCGAGGTGCTCGGACCGGCGCTGCGCGACGTCGCAGCGCGGCACCCCAGCGTCGGTGAGGTGCGTGGCGCGGGCGTGTTCTGGGCCGTCGAGCTCGTCGCCGACCAAACCACCCGCGAACCCTTGGCCCCGTACGGAAGTTCCAGCGCTGCAATGAATTCGGTGATCGCCGAATGCAAGAAGCTCGGGCTGCTGCCGTTCGCCAACTACAACCGCATCCACGTCGTCCCGCCGTGCATCATCAGCGACGACCTGGCACGCGAAGGCGTGGCACTGCTGGACAAGGCTCTCGACGTCGCCGACGCTTCTCTCGGATGACGCCGCGCTGGGCTAATCCCCCAGCTCGCCGCTGATTCCGCGTTCCAGTGCATGGCGGGCACGCTCGGGTAACACCAGCAGCCCGTCCAGTTCCCGCTGCGCCAACCGGTAGGCCCGCTCGCGCTCCTGCGGCGTGGCGGCAGCATCGGCAGCGACCCGGAGCAGCCGTTGCGCGCGCAGCAGTCGGTCCTGCTCGTCGGCGGTGAACGCGGCACGTTTGCGGCGCCGCGCTTCGGCTTCGGCGATGTCGAATGCCGTCGCGTATTCGCCGACCGCCTCGATGTAGGCCCTCAGCGAATCGCGGTCTTCGAGCAGATCGCCGATGTCGGCGGGCCGCAGGAAATCGGCGCGCAGCTTCGCCCGGTGGAAACGTTCGGTGAGGGGATCGCTCAGGTCGGTCATCAACGGAAAGTCCAGCAGCGTGGCCGCATCGAGTTCGTACTCCAGCCACCGGGTGTCGGTGCGATCGTGCTGTTCGACGGTTCGCAGGACCGTGCGCCGCTGAGCCGCCGTGGCGGGTCGCGCCGCGGCCGGCGCGGGCAATTCCGCGTCGCGCTGACGTCGCGTGGCGACGATGCCGCGGTACGTCGCGTAGCCCACACCGACCAGCGGCACGAGCACCACCAGCAGCTCGAGCAACCGGAAGATCAGACCCATCCCGCCAGAATGCCACCAACTCGTGGTTTCGATTCTGCAGCGATCGGGCAACTAGTTAGACATGCGACACAAGACACTGAATCTAGGTTCCTTGATCTTCGCGGGCGCGGCGGCGACTGCAATCGCAACTGCGCCCCTGACTTTCGCCCAGCCGGCACCGCCGCCGTGCTTCAACCCGGACGGCACCCCGTGCGCGTCGATCGGCACGGCAGGCCCGGGCGGCGCGAGCGGCGCGATCCCGGGTGGGCCGGGCGGCGAGGCCGGGCCGGGCGGCGCCAGCGGCGCGATCCCGGGCGGGCCCGGCGGCGAGGCCGGACCCGGTGGGGTCAGCGGGGCGACCAACCCCGGCGGCGTGGCCGGTGCGGCCGGTCCTGACGGCGCCAGCGGCGCGATCCCCGGCGGTCCCTCGGGTGTCGCCGGACCCGGTGGCGCCAGCGGCTCGACCAACCCCGGCGGAGTCGGCGGCTCTGCCGGACCCGGCGGAGTCTCGGGTTGCATCCCCGGAGTGGGCTGCGCCTCGATCCCCGTCGGCTGACACTGGACCAACAACTGACCACCGAACAAGGCCGGACCCGTAACGCGGGTCCGGCTTTTCGGTGCCTGTCCAGCGGCTAGCGTGGCCGGCATGCGCCTGGTGATCAAGAACGTGCGGATTTTCGACGGACTGTCCGACCAGACCAGCGACGGGCACGTACTCATCGAGGGCCGCACGATCACCGCGGTCGAACGGTCACCCATCGCCGAGACCGACGGCACGACCGTGATCGACGGTGCGGGGCGCACCCTGATGCCCGGCATGATCGACGCGCACGCCCACCTCGTCGGGATGGCCAACTCGCTACTGGACCTCGCGATGGGCTCGCAGACCCTGCTGGCCGCCAAGACATTGGTCGGCGCCCGGGACACTCTGCTGCGCGGCTTCACCACAGTGCGCGACATGGCCGGCGACACCGCGGGCATCAAGACGGTGACCGATGCCCGACCGGAACTGGGCCCGCGCATCTACCCCAGCCAGGCCGCGGTCTCGCAGACCGGCGGTCACGGCGACTTCAGTTTCGTCTACGAACGTCCGACCGCACTGGGCGGCAACGAGTCCCGCGGGGAACAGATCGGTTTCATGCGCGTCGCCGACGGGCCCGAACGCGTCCTGGCCGCGGTGCGCGAACAACTGAAGCTCGGCGCCAGCCAGATCAAACTGATGGTCGGGGGCGGCGCGGCGTCGCTCTACGACCCGCTCTACACCGTCCAGTTCACCCCGGCCGAACTGCGCGCCGCCGTGCAGGCCGCCGAGGACTACGGCACCTACGTCGCCACGCACGTCTACAACGTCCCCGGCATCCGACGGGCCGTCGAGGCCGGGGTGAAGTCCATCGAGCACGGCCACCTCGCCGATGAACCGACCATCGCGATGCTCGCCGAGCGCGAGGTGTGGCTGTCCACGCAGCCGTTCGCCGAACACGACCACACGTTCGCGAACCCGGCCAGCGCAGAGAAGAACCGCGAGATCTGCGCGGGCACCGACCGGCTCTTCGGCTGGGCCGCCACACACGGTGTGCGGCTGGCCTGGGGTACGGACCTCCTGTTCGAGCCCGAGCACGCCGATCTGCAGAGCGCGATGGTGGTGCGACTCGGCGAGTACATCAGCGCCGTTGACGCGCTCAAACTGGTCACGTCGGGCAACGCCGCACTTCTGCGGCTGGCCGGCGATCGCGATCCCTACCGGTCGGCCCGCGTCGGTGAGATCACCGCCGGCGCATGGGCCGACGTGCTGTTGGTCGACGGCGATCCGACTGTTGACCTGTCCGTGCTCGGCGATCCCGCAACCAATCTGCCCGTGATCATCAAGGACGGCGCGATCGTGAAGGGACAGCCGGCATGACGGACCTGACCGGGCGCGCCGTCATCGTGACCGGCGCCGCTCGCGGTGTCGGCAAGGGCATCGCGACGGCGCTCACCGCGCGCGGCGCCTCCGTGCTGCTCGTCGACCGCGACGCGGAGCTGCTGAGCACGACGGCGGCGGAACTGAGCGGCGGACAGGTCGCCTCGGTGACCATGGACCTCCGCGAGGATGACGCCGCCGAGCGCATCGTGGCGGCGGCCGTCGACGCTTTCGGCTCGGTGCACGGCCTGGTCAACAACGCGATCGCGACCAACGAGCCCAAGGCTTTCCACGAGATCACCCGGGAGGACTACGACCTCGTGTTCGACGTGGGACCACGTGCCACGTTCGCCCTGATGCAGGCGGTGTACCCGGTGTTCGTCGGCAACGGCGGAGGCAGCATCGTCAACCTCGGCTCGGGGTCGGGCACCCAGGGTCTCTCCCGGTTCGGCGCCTATGGGGCGGCGAAGGAAGCCATCCGCGGCATGTCGAAAGTCGCGGCGCTGGAGTGGGGCCGGCACCGCATCCGGGTGAACGTGGTGTGTCCCTATGCCGAAACCGAGAGCATCAGGGCGTGGCGGGACATGGACCCGCAGACCTACGAGCGCACTGTGCGCGCCGTGCCGCTGGGCCGCCTCGGCGACGTGGCGACCGACATCGGCCCCGTGGTGTGCTTCCTGCTCGGTGACGACGCGGCGTTCGTCACCGGTCAGACGCTCATGGCCGACGGTGGATCGGCTGGTTTCCGCTGACCCTGGTCACGCAGTACGCCGCGAGAACCCGTGCCAGCGGCGCGACTTCGGCGAGGTCGGCATGCCCGTCGTGTGAGTAGATCTCCATGAGGTAGCTCGTCTCGCCGGCGGGGATGCCGACTCCGAGCACTGCCTGGTAGCCCAGCTCGCGAAGGAGCGCGACCTCGTCGGGATCGGCGGACTCCATGCCGACGGCGGCCAGGAAGGTCGTGCCGTCGGCGATCGCGCGCGCCGTGGCCGGGTATTCCTCGAGGGAGTAGTTCGGCGGGCCGAAGTCGACGAGAACGATCAGTCCCGCCTCACGCTTGCGCACACTGGAGACGTTGTTCACCATCCGCAGCGCCGACCCGCCGCCAACGGTTTCCGAGATCGCCCAGGCCGCGGCATCCACAGCCTGAGCGAGCGCGACGGCCAGCGCCTCCAAGGCCTGGGCCAGCGTCAGCGCGGGCTGCTCGTCGAGCGTGCGCACCAGATCGGATGCCAACCGGTCGACAGCGCGCCGCGGGCCGGAGCGGCGGTCCCACCCGTCGAGGTCGCGTGCATCCAGCGGCGCACCGGTGCTGTAGCGCGCCGGCCCCTGCCGCTTGGCGTGTAGCAGCGCGGCGTCGGCGGCCGCCAGCAACTCGCCGGCGCTGCGGACGCCGGGCCCCGCCACCGCCGCGCCCCAACACAGACTGACCTCGCGATCGACGACATCGTGCAGCGCGCGGGTGGCATCGGTGGCGAACACCTGGGCCGAGGCCAGGGTCGCGTCGGGCAGCACGATGCAGAACTCGTCGCCGCCCAGGCGCGCGGCGATGGCGCCATCGACGGTCTCGGCCAGCCCACCCAGAACGGCGGCGACGTCGCGCAGCAGCTGATCGCCCGCCGGGTGGCCGTCGCGGTCGTTGATGCGCTTGAAGCCGTCCAGATCGCACAGGATCGCGACGGGAGTCGACCTCTCCCAATCCAATTCGGCGAATCGCTGGTCGACCGCGCGGCGGTTGGCGATGCCGGTGAGCGGATCCTGCAGCGCGTATCCCCACACCGTGTTCAACGTCTCGGACCGGTTGATCGCCACGGTGATGTAGGCGGCGATGGCCGAGAGCAGCTGCGCGTCCCCGAGGTCGAACCGTCGGCCGCCGTCGCCCGAAGCCCAGATCTCACCCCACATGGCGTCGCCGCTCATGATCGGCACGGCGATCTCGCTCTCCTTGCCGATCTTCTGCAACCACTCGGTGCAGTACGGAGGGCAGTCGGGCTCGTCGAGAGCGTTGATGTACGGGCGGCCGTGCAGCAGCAACTCCGAGATGTGCGGATCGGCGGACACCGGGTAGAACTCGTCGGTGGGCCATCGGCTCTCGTCGGGGCCGATGTCGCCGACGTTGATCATCGTGCGCAGCTGTGCGAGGTCGGCCTCCCAGCGGCTGATCGACAGCGATGACGCATGCAGTGCCGCGAGCGCCTGCTCGGCGATCACCTCGAGGGCATCGTCGAACGCGTCGGCCCGTGCGACCGCCTCGGCGATGCGCAGCAGCGACTGGAGCACGCGCAGGTCAGCAGGGGCGCCGGAGAGCGGCAATTCTGCCGCCGTGCCACCGTCCATGTGCCGCGCACCCGTCTATCCCCACCATTCGCGCTGATAGCGCGGAGGCTGATGCTACCGGCGGAACCTGTGCACCGTCATTTCCTGCGCGCACAGGTAACCTGCCCAGCTGTGCAGCCGATACCCGTCATCGCCCTGACCGGTTATCTGGGCGCTGGGAAGACGACGTTGCTCAACCATGTGTTGCGTGCCCCGGACGCACGAATCGGCGTGGTGATCAACGACTTCGGTGAGCTCAATGTCGACGCAGGACTGGTCACCGGCCAGGTCGACGAGCCCGCGTCGATCGCCGGCGGATGCATCTGCTGCCTGCCCGACGAGGGCGGTCTCGACGTGGCGCTGGCCCGGCTGGCTGATCCCCGTCTGCGGCTGGACGCGATCATCGTGGAGGCCAGCGGCCTGGCCGAGCCGGTGGCGATCGCCCGCATCATCCGATTCAGCGGCGTCGACGGTATCCGGTCGGGCGGCGTGGTCGACGTGCTGGATGCGGTGACGCACTTCGACACCGTCGATCGGGACGCCGCCCCGCCGGCGCGGTACGGCGCCGCCACTCTGGTGGTGGTCAACAAGCTCGACCAGGTCGCCGACGCGGAGGCGACGCTGCAGCGCGTGACCGGGCGGGTGCGCGAGAACAACCCCCATGCCCAGGTCGTGGGCGCCACGGCCGGGCGGATCGACCCCGCGCTGCTGTTCGACGTGGCCGCCGACGAACAGGTGGGGCAGCTGACGTTCCAGGAATTGCTGAAAGCCGGCGAGCACCAGGAGGAACCTCCGCACGCGCACACTCACGCGGATTCCGTGACCGTGCTGAGCGAGGGCTGTGTGGACCCCGGCGCGGTGCTGGACCTGCTCGAGGAACCACCGGCCGGGGTGTATCGGATGAAGGGCACGATCGCCGTCCGGTTCCGCGGCGCGGTGCGCCGCTACGTGGTGAACGTCGTCGGCGCGTCGGTCCACGTCGCACCCGCCAAGGCGGACGCCGACGCGAACAACCTCGTCGCGATCGGCATGCACCTGGACACCGACGTCGTGCGCGCCGCGGTGTCATCCGCGCTGGCACCCAGTACCGGAACCGCGGCGGCGCCGGACATCCGGCGGCTGCAACGCTACCGCCGGCTCAGCATCTGACACCTAGGCTGGGTTGGTGCCAGAACGTCCGTCACCCGAACTGAACGTGCTCGGCGAGCCACTCGACCCCTGCGGCACCGAACCGCTGACCGGGTTCTATCGCGACGGCTGCTGCAGCACCGGCGATCAGGACCTCGGTCTGCACACCATCTGCGCCGTCGTGACGGCGGAGTTCCTCGCCCATCAGCGGTCGATCGGCAATGACCTCAGCACACCGATGCCCGCCTACCGGTTTCCCGGCCTCGTGCCGGGCGACCGCTGGTGCGTGACGGCGCGCAATTGGCTGCGGGCACACCAGGACGGGCAGGCCTGCCCCGTCGTGCTGGCGTCGACGCACGAACGCACCCTCGACATCGTTCCGCTGGAGGTGCTGGCGTCCTACGCCGTCGACGTCCCCGACGACCCGGCAGGGCTCTAGACGCGAACTCGGGTTAGCGTCGGTCATGGCTTCGGTGTTGACGGTGAACACGGCGACTGCACCCATCGATCTGGGCGAACTGCGTACCGGAATCGACAAGCGGCCCAGTGCCGACCCCTTGGCGGTCAGCGCACCGGGGCCGGCGAAAGCGGGGCCGGGCAGCGGCGTCGCCGGGGATTCCATCATCAACCGGCGCTACCACGGCGGAGACGATCAGGCGGTGTACGCCTACGCCCGTGAGGATCTGGACCGTTGGGAGCGTGACCTGGGCCGCGAATTGACCAACGGGGTGTTCGGCGAGAACCTGACCACGGCCGACGTCGACGTGACCGGCGCCCTGGTCGGTGAGCGGTGGGCGGTCGGCTCGGACGGGCTTCTGCTCGAGGTGACCAGCCCCCGGACTCCGTGCCGCACGTTCGCCAGCTGGATGGGCATCCGCGGATGGATGAAGACGTTCACCACCGCCGCATTGCCCGGTGCCTACTTCCGCGTCATCGCTCCCGGAACCGTCCGCGCCGGGGACGGGGTCGAGGTGGTCTCGCGGCCCGACCACGACGTCACGGTCGGCGTCGTGTTCCGCGCCCTGATGAGCGAGCCGGACCTGCTCCCGCGTCTCGCCGTCGCGGATGCACTGCCCGCCAAGATCAAGCGGCAGGTGGCCAAACGCACCGGTGTGAGCTGAGTCCCATTCGGCGCTTCGTTTCGGCGATGCGGTTTTGCCCGCCGCGGCAGCCGGGAACGCACATCACGCGCCGACTCTGTCGATGACGACACCTCCCTCGGCGCGAACCCCCATCCCGAGGAGCTGTATTTCCTGTGGACGAAGTGACTTTCGCGCCCGCGACCCATCTGGCCACTGCCGCAGCGTGGGTGGCCGGCGCTGCCGGGCTGGCCTATGCGCTCGGGCTGTCGTTGTCCTGGCTGCTCCAGCGGCTGGGTCGGCGCAGCCGTGTGCTGCATGACGTCGCCGACCTGACGCGGCGGCCCCTGCGGGCGACCCTGGTGGTCATCGCGGCGTCAGCTGCGGTGCGGCGTGTGTCCGACGGGCAGGCCGGCTGGCGCGGCTGGCTGGACCACACGCTGGTGATCGCGCTGATCGGTACGGTCACCTGGTTGGTGGCGAGTCTGCTGGTGGTGGCCGAACGGCAGGTGATCGACCGGTTCGCCGGCGGCGACACCGGGCTGACCGATGCAGACCGGCACCGCCGCAAGATCCGTACCCAGGTCACCACGCTGCGCCGGCTCGCCGTGGCGGTGCTCGGCGCGGCCGCGGCGTTGATGACGTTTCCGTCGTTCAGCGACATCGGCAAGACGGTGTTCGCCTCTGCCGGCGTGCTGACCGTGGTCGCCGGCCTGGCGGCCCAGACCTCGCTGGGTTCGGTGTTCGCGGGCATCCAGATCGCCTTCTCCGACGCGATTCGCGTCGGAGACGTGGTGGTGCTCGAAGAGGAATGGGGCCGCATCGAGGAGATCACGCTGACGTACGTCGTCGTGCACCTGTGGGACGAGCGCCGGCTGGTCCTGCCGTGCACGTACTTCACCACGACGCCGTTCCAGAACTGGACCCGCAACGCCACCCAGCTGCTGGGCACCGCGGAACTCGACGTCGATTTCACCGTGCCGTTCGACGCGATGCGCGCCGAACTGGACCGGCTGCTGCGGGCCAACGAGAAGTGGGACGGACGTGTGGGTGTCCTGCAGGTCACCGACGCCGTCGAGGGTGTCGTGCGGGTACGGATGCTGGTCAGTGCGTCCAACGCGGCGCAGCTGTTCGACCTGCGGTGCGATGTGCGCGAAGGCATGGTGGCGTGGCTCCAGCGCACCAACCCGGGGGCTCTGCCGTGCCGGCGCATCGAGCACCAGACCTCCACCGACCGCGCCGACACCTACGACGGCGGCTATCCCGGCGCACCGCAAGCAGATTCGGGCCTCTTCAGCGGCAGCGCGGACGCCGACCGGCGTGGCCGCGCGTTCGAGAAGACCGGCTAGACCGAAAGGCCCGACGTGATGGGCGTGACGGTGGTGCTGTTGTCCGCATTCGAGCCTGTGGTCAGGTACGGCGTGCCATCCGCGCCGATCACAACGCCCACGGCGTATGTGCCCGCAGCGTAGGGGATGTCGAGCACTTTGGTGACGCCCGACGCCGTGAGGGCGTACACCGCGCCGCCGCTCGGACCGTAGTCGACGACATAGTCCGTGCCGTCGGGGGCGAACACCAGGGGCTTCGTGCCGCCGACCAGGATCGGGTTGGTGACCGTCAGGGTCGCGCCCGTCGCGCCGGACGCGTCGAAGCCGGTGATCCTGACCCCGCTGAAGTTCGCGGAATTCGCCTTGGTCAGGAGGTAGCCCGTCCCGTCGGGCGCGAACTGGACGTCGACGAAGTTCGGGGTGCCCCCGTTGGGCACCGTCGGGGTCAGCGAGTCGTTCGCCAGTGACAGGACCTGGGTGGCCAACGTGTCCGGGGGCAGAGTGCCGGCGGGGTACCTCACCACCGCATAGGGCGTGCCGTCGGGACCGAAGAACACCGGGCCGTCGACGGTGGCGCCCTGCGGGAGGTCGACGGTCCGCGTTACCGTCCCGTCGGCGGCCAGGACAGCGACATGGTCTGAGCCGCCCGCGGAATACCTGACGTAACCGAACTCGTCGGCATGCGGACCCTCGCCGATCGCCTGGACGAACCCGGGGTCGGCGGGCATCGTGCCGGGCAGGACCACGGTCGTGCGGTTCCCCGCGGCGTCGAAGACTGCGACCGCGGTGGTGCCCGCGGTGGGGTCGACGAGCGGGGCGTACACGGCGCCCGCCGGGGTCACCTGGAAGCCGGTCAACGCCGAGATGCGGCCGTCGATGGCGGCCAGGGTGTCGATGTCGGTTCGGGTGAGCTTGGAGATGTAGGTGGTGCCGTCGACACCGTTGTCCTTGGCTCCGGGATAGGTGTGCGTCTCGAGGTAGACGCCGTCGTCGGTCGTCACGGTGACCCCGGCCAGACCCGGCAGGGTGCGCACGGTGTTCGAGGTGCCGTAGACGGTGTAGAGCCGGGTGCTCTGGCTGCCGAACCATGAGACGGAAGCAGGCAGATACAGCGTGCCGTCCGGGCCGAGCACCGGCTCGCCGAGGGCGGAGGCGGAGTAGGGCAGAAGGATCGTCTTCGACTTCCCTGCGGTGTCGAACGCGTACAGCGTGGAGCCGCCGAACCTGCTCGACAACAGGTAGGCGGTGCCGTCGTCGGCCAGCGTCAACGAGGTGCGGGGCGGCAATGACCGCACGGTGTCGTCAGGCGAGATGCGGACGAAGCGGTACTCATAGCTCCCGTAGGGGATGAAGGGCACGGTGATGGTGGTCCTGGTGTAGACCGATCCGTCCGCGCCGACGGTCAAACCACCCGCTCCGCCGGTGAGACGGGCGACGGTGGTGACCTCGCCCTGGTTGTCGATCGCGGAGATCGTCGACCGGTTCCTCAGCCCGCCGTTGACCGTGGACACGAGCAGCGTGCCGTCCGGCCGCGCCGCAATCGAGTCGACGCGCGAGCCCACCGCCCCTCCGGGCAGATACCCCGTGGTGGTGACGACGTTCCCGTCGCTGTCGAGAATGCTGACGCGGGTGCCCGTCGCGTCGGAGGTGACCTGATAGAGGGTTCCGTCTGCGCCGACGACGACGGGGCCCTTCGGTTGACCCGGGATGGGCACCGATGCGGCGGCCACGGTCTGGGAGGTGCTGGTCTGCGGGCCGGTGGTCCCGAGGTCACGGCCCTCGGCGACCTGCCGTCGAACCTGGCCGAGCATCGTCCACAGCACGGGCGCGGCGGCCGGCGCGTCCGGTGTGTCGGGACGCTGCGCAGGGGCATGCGGGGCGAACAGCGACCGCAACACCGTCGCCACCGGCGCGGGGCCGGTCACATCCGCCACGGCGGGTGGATCAGCCGATTCCGGCAAACTCCGGAACGGGGAGCGACGGGGAGAGTGCAGTGGTGTCGCATCGTCGCGGTCAGAGGTGGCTTCGGGCGTGTCATCGACCCCTGGGGCCGTGGGCGAGGAGGCCTTCGGGCGATGCACGCGCAAGCTTCCGGCGGCCTGCTCCGCGGTGTCACCGGATGCTTTACCGGGGCGTTCGGCGGTCGTGGTTCCGGTATCGGAATCAGATTTTGACGCTGCCGCAACCCGTTTGGGGGCGCGCTTGTGCGGAGACCGGCTGGAGGCCTGGGATGTGCCAACCGCAGTGGCCGACGCACCGGCCGAACCACCCGTGTCGGGTGCCGCCCCTGCGACTGCCGGCCACGCCGCGATGGCGGACCCGATACCCAGCGCAACCGCCAGCGCGCCCACCCGCCCGATGTTTTTCTCTGCCGCCATTGGCCGACTCCCCCTGTTGTCGTCCGGCAAACATAGCGCGGCTAGCAGTTCCGCGGGAAGGGTTTTCGGCCCCCCGGCTCACCGGATCGTGTAGCCACCGTCGATCAGCAGGTCGGCCCCGGTGATCATCGCTGCCGCGTCGCTGGCGAGAAAGACTGCAGCAGCCGCGATTTCGTCGGGATAGGCGAAGCGGCCGGTGGGAATCTGCTTCTTCAGCTCGTCACCGCGGGGGCCGTCCCACGCCTTGCGCCCCAGCTCGGTGAGCACCACGGTCGGCGAGATCGTGTTCACCCGCACCCCCCGCGGCCCCCACTCCGAGGCCAGCACCTTCGACACGCCGACGACGCCGAACTTCGACGCGCAGTAGGCGACGTGCTGATCGAGCGCCACCGTCGCAGCCTGGGAGGCCATGTTGACGATCGCCCCGCTGCCGGCCGCGATCATGTGCTGCCCGACCGCCTGGCTGACGAGGAAGGTCCCGGTGAGGTTGACCGCGATCGTCTTGGTCCATGCGTCGAGGGACAGTTCCTCGGCGGGCGCGAGCATCACGATGCCCGCACTGTTGACCAGGATGTCGATGCGACCGAACGCGGCGACCACGCCGTCGACCGCCGCGGTGACCGACGCCGGATCGGCGACATCGGCGCCGAATCCCCTGTTGTCGGAACCCAATTCAGCCGCGCGCTGCTGGGCCGCCGTTGCGTCCAGGTCGACGACGGCGACGCGGGCGCCCTTGGTGGCGAACGCTGCGGCGATGGCCGCACCGATGCCCGACGCGCCGCCGGTCACCATCGCGGTCTTACCGGTGAGCGGGAAATTCAGGTCGACTACCGGCTCGGTCATGGTGAAGTCCTTTCGCTGTCAGGAACGAGGTCCGAGTCAAGGACCGCGGCCGCGATCTCGGTGTCGGTCACCAATGCGGAGATCAGCCCGGAGCGCAGCACGGCCCGGGTGGCGACGATCTTCTCGGCGCCGGCGCAGATCGCGATGACGGTGGGGATGGCGCGCAGCTCCTGTTCGGTGATGCCCATGCGGCGCTCGTCGAGACCGGCGATGCGTCGGCCGTTCTCGTCGAGCAGCAGGCCACAGGTCTCGGCTCGCACCCCCGCGTCGTACAGTGCGGCGGCCTCGTCCTCGTCCACCGACGTGTACACCTGTGAGGCCTCGGCGGTCCAGCCGCCGACGGACACGAGTGCGCAGGTGACCCGGGAGTGATTGGCGAACGCATCCTTGATCGGCGGGGTGCTGGCCAGACTCCGGGCCGTGCGGGCGTCGGCGACGACATAGGGCGCGTAGAGCGGCCACGATTCGCCGCCGGTCACCTCGGTGATGCGCCGGGTCAGGTCGGCGCCGTTGGAGGTTAGTCCGCCGGCCAGACCGGTGAGCTGGACGACGTCGCAGCGCGGCAGATCGTGGAGGTAGGGCGCGATGCGGGTCATCGTGCGGCCACAGTCGATGCCGATCACGTCGCCTTTGCGCAGAACCGAGTGCAGCAGGTCGGCCATCGCCTTGGCCACGGCTTCGACCCGGTCGGCGGTGTTCTTCGACTGACCGACGACGGCGTAGGCGTGCTGGAGCGAGTAGCGCTTCTGCAGCGCGGTGGACAGCTCGACATCGATGGCGCCCGGGTCGTGGATCGTGATCTCGACCATTCCGGATTCGAGTGCTTCTTCCAGCATGCGGGCGACTTTGAAGCGAGACAGGCCGAATTCCTCGGCGATCTCGACGCGGGTGCGGCCCTCCAGGTAGTAGCGGCGGGCGATGACGGCGCGCTGGAACAGCTCGTCCGGTCCCATCTCACCTCCGCTCGATCGCACCGACAGTCCTGCTCATATGAGCACACCTGCTTGACATGTGAGCATAGCCCAGAGAATGATCCACATCACAAGGATCAAATGAGCGGTTCCCGTAACAGATGAGCGCGAGGGAGTGCGATGTGACCGTGGTGAGTTCTGACGTCGTGAAGACCCCCGCCACCATGAGGGCCAGTGTTATGACCGGCGTCGGCGCCCTGCAGATCGAGGATCGACCGGTGCCGACCCCGGGGGATCATCAGGTCCTCGTCGAGGTCGCCGCGGTCGGGGTGTGCGGCTCGGACGTGCACTACTACCGGCACGGCCGCATCGGCGATTTCGTCGTCGAAGAGCCGATGATCCTCGGTCACGAGCTCTCCGGGCGTATCGCCGCGGTCGGCGCCGGCGTCGACCCGACCCGGGTCGGCCAGCGCGTCGCCGTCGAACCGCAGCATCCGTGCCGGCGGTGCACGCAGTGCCGGGCAGGCCGCTACAACCTGTGCGCCCACATCGAGTTCTATGCCACCCCGCCGATCGACGGCGCCTTCTGCCGCTACGTGCTGACCGACGACGACATGGCCCACCCGGTGCCGGATTCGATGTCCGACGATGCCGCCGCGCTGCTCGAGCCCCTGTCGGTCGCCATCGCCACCATGCGCAAGGCGCACGTGGCCCCCGGCACGTCGATCCTGATCGCCGGTGCCGGACCGATCGGCGTCATCTGCGCACAGACTGCCCGCGCTTTCGGGGCCGCCCGCATCGTCGTCACCGACCTCGTGGCCTCCCGCCGAGAGAAGGCCCTGCAGTTCGGCGCAACCGAGGTGCTCGATCCCACCGCCGTCGACGTCGCCGCCATCGATCCCGTGGACGCATTCGTCGACGCCACGGGCGTGCCCGCGGCGGTAGCCAGCGGGATCAAGGCGGTCGGACCGGCCGGGCACGTCGTGTTGGTCGGCATGGGCGCCGACGAATACCCGCTGCCTGTCGCCCACATCGCCAACAACGAGATCAACCTCACCGGGATCTTCCGCTACACCGACACCTGGCCCGCAGCCATCCACCTGGTGTCCAGCGGCGCCGTCGACCTCGACGCGATGGTGACAGGCCGTTACGACCTCGAGCACGTCGGCGAGGCGCTCGACAGCGATTCCGATCCGGCCAGCCTGAAATCGATCGTGGAGCCCCGATGACCTCACCGACAGCAGCGCTGTTGCGCTGCAACGACATTCGCAAGAGCTTCGGCGGCGTGCCGGTCCTCGAGGGCATCACGCTGGATCTGCAGCCGGGCACGGTCACCGCGCTCGCGGGCGAGAACGGCGCGGGCAAGTCCACGCTGATGAAGATCATCAGCGGTCAGTACAGCGCCGATCACGGCACCGTCACCGTCGGCGACGCGACACTGACACCGGGCAACACCAAGGACGCGGTGCGCCACGGCGTGGCGATCGTGCCTCAGGAACTCGCATCGATCGAGAACATGTCGGTCTACGAAAACCTCTTCGTGGGGCGCGAACTCACCGTCGGACCGTTCCTGAACCGGCGCGCGATGATCGACCAGGCCCGCGATGCGCTGGGCGTGTTCGGTGTCGAGATCGACCCGTCGGCACGGATGGGGAGCCTGCCTGTCGGGCTGCGCCAGATCGTCGAGATCGTCAAGGCCGCCCGCACCGGCGCACAGGTGGTGATGCTCGACGAGCCCACCTCCGCGATCTCCGAACGTGAGGTCGAAGGTCTCTACAAGGTGGTGCGCCGGCTGCGCGAGCACGGCGTCGCGATGGTGTACACGACCCACAAGATGGCCGAGATCCGCGCGATCGCCGACCGCGTCGTGGTGCTGCGCGACGGTGGGCTGATCCTCGACAAGCAGATCGCCGACGTCAGCGACGACGACATCGTCACCGCGATGATCGGCCGCGAACTGGACGCTCTTTTTCCCGACCGCCCGACACCGGGCACCGACCCCGTCCTGGAGGTGCGCGACCTGCAGGTCGACGGCGCCTCGGGCCCGGTGTCGTTCACAGTGCACGCCGGCGAGATCGTGGGTTTGGCCGGTCTCGTCGGCGCAGGCCGCACCGAGCTGCTGGAGGCGATCTTCGGCGCCCGGTCCAGCAGCGCCGGTCAGATCACCGTGCGCGGCAAGACCGTCAAGCGCAACCAGCCCGCCGCGGCGATCACCGCGGGCATGGCGATGGTGCCCGAGGATCGCAAGCTCTCCGGAGTCGTGCTCTCGATGAGCGTGCTGGACAACGGGACTCTGCCCCGGCTGTCGTCGTTCTCGCTGGCCGGTTGGCTGCGGGGCCGCGCGCGCAACAAGGCGGTGTCCGACGTGATGTCGTCGGTACGCCTCAAGACCCGCGGACTCAGCCAGGAGGTCGGCACGCTCTCCGGCGGTAATCAGCAGAAGGTGGTGCTGGCGCGCTGGCTCACCGGCGACGTGAACGTACTGCTGCTCGACGAGCCGACCCGCGGTGTCGACGTCGGCGCCCGCAGCGAGATCTACCGCATCGTCACCGAGTTCGCGGCCAACGGGATGGCGGTGCTGATGGCCTCGTCGGACATGCCTGAGATCGTCGGGCTGTCCCATCGCGCGTTCGTGATGCGCGAGGGCACGTTCGTCGGCGAACTCGACCGCGACGCACTCGACCACCCCGAGGTCCAGGAATCCGTGTTCCGCCTGGCCACCGCACTCGACAGCAAATCAACGACCACCCCGAAGCAGGAGGCTTCATGAGTACCGACGTCGACAGCAGCGCGCAGCCTCCCGGCCCGTCGGCTGCGCCGACCGTCACCTCGCCGATCACCGGCGAGCCGGTGAAATTGTTCTCTCGCCAATGGATTTCGGGCATGCTCCTGCGGTACTCCATGGTGATCGTGGTGCTGCTGGTCATCGCCTACTTCAGCTACCGGAGCGCGCGCTTCTCCACCCCTGACAACCTGATCACGATCCTGGTCGCCGCGGCACCGTTCGCGCTGATCGCGCTCGGTCAGACGCTGGTGATCCTGACCGGCGGTATCGACCTCTCGGTGGGCAGCGTGATCGCGGTGTCGGCGATGTCGGCCGCTGCGACCGCCAAGGCCAATCCGGGTCAGGTGTGGATGACCGTGCTGGTGGCCGTCCTGGTCGGCCTGGCCGTCGGGTGCGTCAACGGATTCCTGGTCTCGCGCATCAACGTTCCCCCGTTCATCGCCACGCTCGGCACCCTGACAGCAGGCTCCGGTCTGGCATATGTCATCGGCGGTGGCGCGCCGATCAACGGGCTGCCCGCCGAGTTCGGCTCCATCGCCAACACCAAGATCCTCGGTCTGCAGATTCCGGTGCTGCTGATGATCATCGGCATCATCGCGCTGGCGATCATCATGAAGCGCACCACCTACGGCATGCGGGTCTACGCGGTGGGCGGCAACCGCAACGCGGCCGAGATCGCCGGCATCAACGCCAAGAACGTGTTGTTCAGCGTCTACGCGATCTCCGGTCTGCTGGCCGGACTCTCGGGCGTCATGCTCGCCTCGCGCGTCATCTCCGGTCCGCCGAACCTGGGACAAGGCTACGAACTCGACGCCATCGCGGCCGTCGTGATCGGCGGCGCCAGCCTGATGGGTGGACGCGGCAGCATCTGGGGCACCGCACTGGGCCTGTTCATGATCATGACGCTGAACAACGGTCTCGACATCCTCGTGGTGCCGGCCTATTGGCAGGACGTCATCAAGGGTGTGCTGATCGTCGCCGCGGTCGCGGTCGACGTCTGGTCCTCCAGGAGGCGTACCTGAGGCGAACCGAATCATCCATCTCTGCACCACGTTTCACTGTCGAAATCGAAAGAAGAGAGAACCCATGAGATTGATCACCAAGTTCGCGGCGATGGCCTCGGCCGGTGTCGTCGGTGCCGCGCTGACCGCGTGCGGCGCCGGAGACACCACGTCCAACGCGGACACCAAGCGCATCGGTGTCACGGTGTACGACATGAGCTCGTTCATCACCGCGGGCAAAGAGGGCATGGAGGCCTACGCCAAGAACAACAACATCGAATTGGTCTGGAACTCGGCCAATCTCGACGTCTCCACGCAGGCCAGCCAGATCGACTCGATGGTGAATCAGGGTGTCGACGCGATCATCGTCGTGCCCATCCAGGCGGATTCGCTGGGCCCGCAGGTCGCCAGCGCCAAGGCCAAGGGCATCCCGCTGGTGGCCGTCAACGCCGCGCTGAACAACCCCGATGTCGCCGGCAGCGTACAGCCCGACGACGTCAAAGCCGGTGAGCAGGAAATGCAGATGATGGCCGACCACCTCGGTGGTAAGGGCAACATCGTGATCCTGCAGGGCCCGCTGGGTCAGTCCGGTGAGCTGGACCGCACCAAGGGCATCAACAACGTGCTGGCCAAGTACCCGGACATCAAGGTGCTGGCCAAGGACACGGCCAACTGGAAGCGCGACGAGGCCGTCAACAAGATGAAGAACTGGATCTCCGGCTTCGGCCCGCAGATCAACGCCGTCGTCTCCGAGAACGACGACATGGGTCTCGGTGCGCTGCAGGCGCTCAAGGAGTCCGGCCGCAGCGACGTCCCGATCGTCGGCATCGACGGCATCGAGGACGGCCTCAACGCGGTGAAGAGTGGCGAGTTCATCGGCACCTCACTGCAGAACGGCACCGTGGAGCTCTCCGCGGGGCTCGCGGTGGCCAACTCGCTGGCCAAGAAGGAAGAGGTCAACACCAAGCCCGTGTACGTGATGCCCGCCATCACCAAGGACAACGTCGACGTCGCGATCGAGCACGTGGTGACCGACCGGCAGAAGTTCCTCGACGGACTCTCGGAGCTGACCGCACAGAACCTCAAGAGCGGTGACATCGCCTACGAGGGAATTCCGGGGCAGAAGCAGCCCTGACGCACCACACGAAGTGGGGCCGGTCGCACTGCGGCCGGCCCCTCTTTCGTCAGTCCTTCCCGGACGCCTGTTGCCCGTAGCCGGACAGCAGCCTGCCGACCTCGGCGATCTCGGCGTCGTCGAGGACCCGCACCGGCGCGCCGGTGGCCATGGCCCGCAACTGCACGTCGCACACGTACTCGAGATAGGGCACCAGGTTCAGCACCTTGGGCAGTGCCGCACCGGCCAGCACGGCGCCGTGATTGCCCATCAGTGCCGCGTTGCGGCCCCGCAGTGCAGCACTGACGTTGTCGGCCAGCTGCTGGGTGCCGAACGTGGCGTAGGGAGCGACCCGGACAGGGCCGCCGAACAGCGCCGAATAGTAGTGCGACGCAGGGACTTCGTCGACGACGGTGGACAGCGCGGTCGACGCCGGGGCATGGGTGTGCACGACGGCGGTGTGCTCCGAGGATCGGTACACCGCCAGGTGCAGTGCCAGCTCGCTGGACGGGGCCAGCACCGCGTCGACGGCGTTGCCGTCCAGGTCGTGGATGCCGACATCACGCGCCGACATCGCCTCGTAGTCCACCCCACTCGGCGAGATCACGAGGACGTCGTCGACCCGGATCGACACATTGCCTGCCGTGCCGACGACCAGGCCCGAGCGGCTCAGGTACCGGCAGGCGTCGACGACCTGCTGCCGCTGCTCCTCGAATTGAATGGTTCGCGGTCTCATGGTTCGAGAATGTATTTCGATCCGCGGCCGGCGGCCATGTCCTCCAGGCTGGGCACCAGCTCGGAGAGCGGCCGGCGCTCGGTCACCAGCATCGAGCCGTCCACTTTGCGGCTGGACAGCAACTCGACGGCGGTGCGCACGTAGTTGGGGGTGTGGTGGAACACGCCCTTGAGGGTGTACTCCTCGTAGTGCATCGCGCTGGAGTCGACGGAAAACGCTGCGCCGGCGGGTGTTCCGCCGAACAGCACGGCCGTCGCGCCGGGGCGCAGCGTTCGGACGGTCTGCTCCCACACCTGCGGCAGTCCGACCGCCTCGATGCCGACGTCGGCGCCGCGGCCGTGCGGGGTGTGCCGTTTGATCAGCGCGACACGGTCTTCGAAGTCGGAGACCTCGGACAGGTCGATCGTGTCGACCGCGCCGGCGCGGACGGCCTGCTGCAACCGCCACGGTGACTGGTCGACGGAGATCACGTTGGCGCCCCGCAGGGTGGCGAGCCGGACGAACATCAGCCCGATCGGCCCGGCCCCGTGCACGACGACGGTGTCACCGAGCTCGATGCCCGTCTCGGCCATGCCGTGCACGACCGTGGCCAGCGGCTCGAGTGGTGCGGCGTCGGCGAAGTCGAGGTCGTCGGGCAGCGTGTAGGTGTTGCGGGCCACGATCGCGGCGGGGATCACCACTTCCTCGGCGAAGGCGCCGTTGAGGAATTCGAGATTCTCGCAGAGGCTTTCGCGATGGCGGATGCACGCCCAGCAGTAGCCGCACGGCACGGTGTTGGCCGCGGTGACCCGATCGCCGGCGGCGAAGGTCTCGACACCGTCGCCGACGGCGGTGACCACGCCGGCGAACTCGTGGCCGAATCGCGACGGCAGCGTGGGGAACAGCTTGGGGTGGCCGCGTCGGTAGGACTTGAGGTCGGTGCCGCACGTCGCGGCGGCGCGCACCTCGACGAGGATCTCGCCCGGTCCAGGCTCGGTGGAGCCGATGTCCTCCAGCTTCAGTTCGCCGGGACCGTAGAACATGGCGGCTCTCACGGTGAGATCTCCTTCGACAGTGGTGTTTCGTGCAGGGTGTGGAGCAGGTCGCGGGTCTGCGCGTAGACGCGCTCGTAGAGCGCGCGCAGCCGCCGGTAGGCAGCGGCCGAATCGGGCCGCGGAGTCACCACGGCGTCGGTGGTGCTGACCGCCGCCGCTGCGGCGGGCAAAGTGTCGTAGGCGCCGACTGCGGTCAGCGCGATCGCGGCCGCGCCGAGCGCGCTCACTTCGGCGGTGGCGCACACCTCCAGCGGCCGGTCGAACACGTCGGCGAGGATCTGCGTCCACAGCGCGCTGCGGGCTCCGCCGCCGGTCGCCCGCATCACCTCGACCGGCTCACCGCGCGCGGCTTCGAGTCCGTCGAGCTGCAGGCGCAACTCGAGCGCGATGCCCTCGAGTAGGGACCGGTAGAAGTGGGCGCGGGTGTGACATCCCTGCCAGCCCAACGTCACTCCGGAAGCCTGCCCGTCCCAGTGCGGGGTCTGCGCTCCGTTCCAGTACGGCAGCGTCATCAGCCGTTCGCTGCCGATGGGCAGGGCCGCGGCGGCGCACTCCAGCGCCGGGTCGGGTGCGCCGGCCAGACCGGGATCGCCGAATTCGCGCCGGAACCAGGTCGACAGGTAGGTCCCCGACGAGCTGAACGTCTCGACGGTGGACTGGCCCGGCATGGCCGAGATCATCGATCGGTACGCGCGTGCCGGAACATAGGACTTCGTCTCGCTGCCGATCACCACGGCCGTGCCGAGCACCAGGTAGGCCGCGCCCGGATCCGTCACGCCCAAGCCGATTCCGCCGGCCTGGCCGTCGCCGGTGCCGGCGATGACCGCGACGTCGTGACTGACGCCCCACACCTCGGCGACCTGTGGCCGCAGCGTTGCGATCGTGGTTCCACTCGGGACGAGTTCGGGCAGCTGGTCACGGCGCAGCCCGGCGAGCTCGAGTAGCTCGTCACTGTAATCGCCGGTGCTCTGGTCGATCACGGCCAGCGGATCGACCGAGGCAGTGCTCGACACCCACCTGCCGGTCATCGTGTGTACCAGGTAGGAGTGGACATCGGCGACGCGACTACTGCGCGCCATCGTCTCGGGTTCGTGGTCGCGCAGCCAGAGCAGCTTGTAGAGACCGGGGGTGATGTCGGCGGGCTTGCCCGACAGCAGCTCCACGCGCTCGGTGCCATAGGTCCGAACCTCGGCCTCGGCGCGACCGTCCAGCCACAGGATCGCCGGCCGGATCGGCGTTTCGTCACCGTCGAGGCAGACGAAGCTCTCCCGTTGATGCGTCACGCAGACCGCCGCGACAGTGCTGCGATCCGCAAATATCTTGCAGCGCAGCGCGGATGGCAGCGTCGGTGGCCGTCCACCACTGGGTGGCGTCCTGCTCGAACCAGTGCGGGACCGGGCTCCGGGTGTCCAGTGCCTGGCTGCCGGAACCCACCACGCGACCTTCGGCGTCGACCACGATCGCCTTGGCGGCGGTTGTCGAGCAGTCGACCGCGATGACCAGAGGTGCTGCCACGGTGCTCACGATTCGGCCACCAGGATGTTCGCCCCGGCGTCGTCGAGACGGCGGTGCTCGTCAGGGTCTATTCCGGAATCGACGACGACGACGTCGAAGTCCGCCACATCGCAGATGCGGTGTATCGCGCGCCGGGAGACCTTGCTGTGGTCGATCAGCAACACCCGCAACTCGGCACTGTCCATGAAGGCTCGCTTGAGTTGTGCTGCGGCACTCGAGGGATGGAAGCACCTGCCGCGCGAAAGTGCCGGCACCGACATGAACAGCACGTCGTAGTGCACGTCGCGGAGTGCCCGGATGGCCTGCGGGCCCAGGAACGAGGAGAACTCCGGGACGAAGTCGCCACCGATGGCGTTCAGGCGCACTCGCGCGTCGGTCGAGAGGTCGTTGATGGCGGGCAGAAAGTTGGTGATCACCGTGAGCGGCAGGTGCGAGGAGAGCAGCGGCACCACGTGCAGGGCGGTGGTGCTGTCGTCGAGGGCCACCGCGGTCATGTCGATGCGGTCGCTTGCCCAGGCCACCCCGGCTCTGGCGACAGCTTGCTTCTCGGCGAGGTTGAGGACACGACGCAGTTCGATGTTGCGTTCGAACGCCTCGGTGGGCGGTGCCTCGGCACCGGAACGCACCTTTCGCAGCAGACCCACCTGGTGGAGGTGGTCGAGATCGCGATGGATGGTCATGGTGCTGACGCCGAATTCATGGGCCAGTTCGTCGATGCGGGCCGTGCCCTTGGCGCGGACGAACTGCGCGATCTCGGTGCGGCGAGCGGTGTTGGCGCTGACACGCATGGGCGGGGTGGACGTCACCGCTCCTCCTTGCGCACCGCAACTTCGCACCGAACATCACAAAACTAACAACAGAGATGTGAGGATGGCAAGAAAGCGGGAGAAGTCAGTTCGGCAGCTGGTAATCCATCGGCCGGCCGTCGCCCGCCGCGGCGCCACCATCGGCGATCGCCGTCGCCACCGGCGCCCCGTCGCGCACCACACCGACCACGACGACGTGCTGTGCGGGCCGGAACGCCGTGGAGCCCGGCCCGTGGATCTGTGCGGTCTCGGAGGTGATCGAGAACGTGGTGGTGTGTCCGGCGGCATCGGCAGTGGTCAGAGACGTCGGCGACACCTCGGTCACCCAACCGGCCCGCTGGATGTCCTGGACAGCCGGGACGGCAGCCGGCGGCGGTGTCGTCACCGTCATCGCCCGGGGACCGTCGGGTCCCGCGACGGCGAGCAACCATCCCCCCATACCTGCGGCCACGATCATCGACGCCAAGCCCCACCGCGGTCCGGCGTGTGCCGGTGCGGTCGAGAGGCGGTGCCTGCCGGGCAGGTGTGTGGTGGCCATCGTGGCTGTGGCTACCCGGCCCGTTGTCGGCAGAAACACCGACGTCAGCTCACCGCCAGGCGAACACCGGCTGCTCGAGCTCGTCGACCGGGTCAGCACGCCCCTCGAGCCCCAACCAACGCAACTGCAACAGCACCGCCCCTGTCGGCGCGTGGATCAGATCGTTGCCCAACGGGATCTGCACGACGGGCCGCGGGCTCTCCGGGATCGTGATGAACCGCGGCGAGTCCTCGCGGAGCAGTTGGTGCAGTCCGACCCGGTACACCGCCACCACCTCGTCGGGTGACGGCCGCAGATCCAGCCGGCCGCCACCCCACACCACGACCGGGGTGATGACGTACCCGGACCGGGTCGGATAGTCGTCGAGCAGGCCGAGCACCGCGGTCTCGGGCAGCGCCACGCCGACCTCCTCGTCGAGCTCGCGCAACGCCGCATCGACGGCGCTCTCCCCCGGGTCCAGCCGGCCACCGGGCAGCGCCCACTGTGCGGCGTGGGTGGACAGCCGAGACGTTCTGCGACACAACAGGAACGACGCACCGCCAGACACATCGACCATTCGCCCGTCCAGGTTCTCGGGCATCGGTCGGCCGGCGATCCAATCGTCCACCGGGGCCGGATCGACCCGGTCCTCTCCGACGACGGAGTCGACCAGCACCACCGCCACGGCAGCCCGCCGCTTGGCGGGATCGGAGACGGTGCGCCGCTCGTGCGCGGACAGGTTGTCCCTGACACGCTCGCGGAGCGTCTCGTCGTAGACCAGGGTCACCGCTCGAGACTAGCGCCGGCGACGGTTGGGGCCGGAGATGGCGGGTATGTCGGCCGGCCATGACGAGTGTCTTGACCCGGCAGAAGCGCGACCACACCGAACTCGATCGATTGCCGCACGAGATCGACGCCGCCTCGGACTCCGACCGGCAGCACGCACTGAATCGGCTGTGTCGGCTGGTGTTCCCGCACGCGTTCGCCGGGTTGATCGAGCACACGCCGCCCTTGACCCACGGCGAGCACCCGAGCACGGCGACACCGCGATGACCGTCGCAAAGCAGACGCAGTTCGACCGTCTCGCAGCGCAATTCGCCGAAAAGCTCGCCGCGGTGCAGGAGTGCACGACCACTCGATACGTGCGGGCCGACTGGGCGCAACGCAACGCGGACCTGGCGAGTTTCTTGCTGCCCGTTCCGCCGTGGGACTTCCTGCGGCACCCCGCCATCCGCTATCAGATGTTCGTCGGCGACCGCCTGTTGCACCATGAATTGCCCTACGTGCTGGCACATCTCGATGATGTCTCACTGCTGACCGAAGACCCGGTGGGCATGCCGCCGACGGTGGAGGTGCCGGGTGGATCGGTGCGGACGTCGTCGAACACCGTTCATCAGCTACATCACCTGCTGCGCTTCCAGGAAGCGACCGGACGGCCCTTGCGCGACATCGACACCATCGTCGAATGGGGTGCGGGCTTCGGCAGTCTGGCCCGTCTGCTCATCCGCTGCCACGGCGGTGAACCGACAGTGGTCCTGCTGGACACGCCGGTGTTCTCCGCTCTGCAATGGCTCTACCTGAGCGCCACGATAGGTGCGGAACGCGTTGAACTGCACACGACTGCCCCCGTCACCGTGGCTCGAGGCAGGATCAATGTGGTGCCGATCGGCCTGATGTCCGATATGGACGTCGCGGCCGATCTCTTCATCTCCATGTGGGCGCTCAACGAGAGCACGCCCGCAGCCCAGCGCGACGTCGTGCAGCGCGACTGGTTCGGCGCGGATCAGCTGCTGCTCGCGATGCACGCAGGCGATCCGTTCGCCGAGACCGTGCGTTCCCATGGGGCCCGCGACGAATTGCTCGGCCCGTTCATGCCGGGCCAGGAGTACCTGATCAGGTGAGGGCTACCGCCCGAAGACCAGGGACACGTTGTGACCGCCGAACCCCAGCGTGTTCGAGACCGCGTAGCGGTAGTCACCGGGACGGCGTTCACCGGCGACCACATCCAGGTCGATGTCGGGGTCAGGGGTGTCGTAGTTGAGCGTCGGCGCCAGCACACCGTCGCGCAGCGACTGCACGGTCAGCGCCGCGGCCACGGCACCCGACGCGCCCATGGCATGGCCCAGCGCGGCCTTCGGGGCGGTCACGGCGGGCCGATGCGTCCCCAGCACAGCGTGCAGAGCGCGGGCTTCGGCGAGATCGCCGGCGCGCGTACCGGCGGCGTGGGCGATCACAGCATCCACATCACGCGGTTCCACGGCGGCGAGCTCGAGCGCCCGGCTCAGCGCCGCGGCGGCCATCTGTCCGTCCGGATTCGGCTTGATCAAGTCGGCGGTGTCCGAGGTGGTGCCCACCCCGAGCAATCGGCCCAGAATCGTCGCCCCGCGCGCCCTGGCATGCTCCTCGGTTTCCAGCAGCAGCAACGCGCCGCCCTCGCCGAACACCATGCCGTCGCGATTCCTGTCGAACGGGCGGCTCGCGCCCACCGGGTCGTCGTTGCGGTGGGACAGCAGCCCCATGTTGTCGAAAGCAGCGATCGGCACCGGTTCGATCCGCGACTCGACGCCGCCACAGATCGCGACGTCGGCCTCACCGAGCGTGATCAGCCGCCACGCCTCGGCGATGGCTGCCGAGCCGGAGGCGTCGCCGCTGGTGGGCGCAATGACACCCGCTTTGGCCTGGCGGTCCAAACCGACCGCGGCAGCGGGCGCGTTGGGCATGTGCATCTGGACGGCCAGCGGGGAGACCGCCCGCATGCCGCGAGCTTTGAACTCCTCCCAGGCGGTCCAGAGGTCTTGCGTGGATCCGTAGGCGTGGCTCACCGAGACGAGTAGCCGGCGGGTGTCGACCTCGGGGGCGCCCGCGGCCGTCCACAGCCGCCGGTTCAACACCAGAGCCATCTTCTGCATGTACGACAGTCGCCGGACTTCCACACGGCTGAGCTGGGAGTCGAAGTCCTCTCGGACCAATCCGCCGATGGTCACCGGCACCGGGAACTGGTCGAGCATCCGGTCTTCGATGAGGCTGATCCCGCTTTTGCCGTTGAGCAGTGCGGCCCACGACTCCTCGACGTCGGCGGCGAGAGCGGTCGTCGCCGCCAACGCTGTCACCACGACGGCCGGTCGGTCAGCTGTGGCTGTCATGTCGTGCGAATCCCCTCGACCCGTCGGAACATCACCAACAATTCTCTAACGAGACGTGCGCGTGCCGTCAAGGCAGCCTCTGTCAGAAGGCGCCCCTGGCCGCTGAGACGGCACCGGCGCGGAACCCCGAAGGATTCCGCGCCGGCACACGTGTGGCAGTGATCAGCTGATGCCGACGACTTCCTGCGCGATGGCGGCCAACCGGGTCTGCGCCGCAGAGACCACGCGCTGGCGGTTCTTGTGCGCTTCCTCGTACGACACGATCACGCGGATGTCGGAGGCGTCGGCCAGATCCTTGATCGCAGCCACCGCATCGGCCTGGTTCAGCTCGTCGTAATCGGCGATGGGCAGCTCGTCGCTGTCGAGCACTCCGGCGGCGCCGCGCGCCGCGTGGATCACGTCAGCCACTTCCTCGGCGCCCTGCTCACGGGTGATCCGCTCGGCGGCTTCCAGAGCCGAGTTGCGTGCCCCGGCCAGCGCCTTCGCCGCGATCTCGCTGCTACGGGTGCCGCGGTCGACGAGGTCACCCACGGCCGGACGCACCGAGCGCACTGCTTCGACGGCCCGCTCCGCGCGCTCCACGGACCAGGTGAACGGCAGGTTCAGCACCTTGACCGTCAGGCCCGCGGCAGCCTGCAGCGGGGTGCGGCGCAGTGCTGCGGGGCCGCCGAGTGCATCCTCGGCGAGCACGGTGGTCAACCATGCGACGGTCGCCGAGTGCGCCGTGATGAGCCGCTCGGCGAGCGCCTCGACGTCCTTGTCCTTGGCAGCGACTGCGAGGGCTTTGACGTAGCGCGAGCGGTCCAGCAGCTGATCTTCGAGCGCGAGGTCGCCCAGCAGCGCCTCGTCGAACGGGGCAGCCTGCTCGGTGAGGGCCTTGACCGCGGCGGCGGCGCGGCCGAGGAACGGACCGATGACGTCTGGGAAACCGCCGAGGTCGCGGATCGCCTGCTCGATCTGCTCGGCGCGGTCCCGTCCGTTCTCGGCGTTCTGGGTCAGCTCGCGCCGGACGGCGTCGGTACGGGCCTGTGCGATGCGGGTCTCCGCGACCTGGATCTCTGTGTTGGTCAGGTCGAGGATCGTGCGCAGCTGAGCGATCAGCGTGGCCTTCTTGGCTTCGATGGCGGTGGACTCGGTGGTAGCCGTGGTGGCCATGTGTTCTCGTCACCCCTTCAGGTGTTGGCTTGTGCTTCGGTCACTGGCACTTGTGTGCGCCTGGTAGTGGGCTACCCACGGACCGGGGGGCTCGACAGCTCAACCCCGGAAATGTGAAATAGACAGCATCCACGTGTGATCAAGCACGCCCTGTGGGTACTGCGGACGACCCGTTTGGCCCGACCGCCGAGGGGTATGTCGCAGCCGTGATGCCGACGATGGTCCACCCCGTGTTGCCCGAACCCCGCGGGCCGATCTCGCTGTCAGTGATCGAGCTGCTGAACGAGCGAGCCCCGCTGCGGTATCTGACGAAAGTCGAGACGTCGCTGGCCGACGCCGACCCCGCCGGCATCGATCTACAGCTGGCGCTCTACCTCTGCTACGAGCTGCACTACCGCGGCTTCGCCGGCGTGGACGCCGGCTGGGAATGGAACCCCGGGCTGCTCTATCTGCGCAGCCGCCTGGAGGATCTGTTCCTCGACGACGTGCGGCGCGGCGTCGGGAACATCGAGCCGGAAACCAGCGCACTTGACGAGCTCGACGCCCTCTGCGTCGAGCCGGTCGGCGGCACTGGACCGTCCTACTACTTGCGCGACAACGGCACCTGGGAGCAGATGCGCGAATACTTCGCCCACCGCTCGCTGTACCACTTGAAGGAAGGCGACCCGCACGCGTGGGCCATCCCGCGCCTCACCGGGCAAGCCAAGGCATCGTTCGTCGCTGTCGAATTCGATGAATTCGGGGGCGGCAAGGGCGCCCGGCTGCACCAGCAACTGTTCGCCGATCTGATGGCCGCGGCCGGGCTGGACACCACCTATCTCGGGTATCTCCCCGACGTGCCGGCGCCGTCCCTGGCCGTGGTGAACCTGATGTCGATGTTCGGTCTGCACCGCCGGTTACGCGGTGCCGCGGTCGGGCATTTCGCGGCCACCGAGGTGACGTCTCCTCCCGGGTCCAAGCGCATGGTCGCCGCGCTGGAGCGCATGGGCGCGCCCGACGAGTGCGCCGCCTTCTACCGCGAGCATGTCGAAGCCGACGCGGTACACGAGCAGGTGGTGCGCACAGATGTGGTGGGTGACCTGGTCGCCCGCGAACCCGAGTTGGACGCCGACGTGGTGTTCGGTATCCGGGCGTTCGACCTCGTCGAGGGTCGGCTGGCCGATCACCTCATGGAGAGCTGGAACGCGGGAGTCGGCTCACTCCGCCGCGCTCTGGACTGAGTCCTCGTCTGCCGCGGCGCGTTGCCTGCGGCGATGGCTGGTGTCGCAGAGCGGATAGGTCTTCGAGCGACGGCATGCGCAGATGGCCACCATGAACCTGTCCGACTCCACGACCGAACCGTCCGGGAGTTCCACGCGCACAGGACCTTCCACCATCACCGGGCCGCCGGGCACGACGCGCACGGTGCGCGCCAATGGCTCTGTCACGGTGCGTCCGCCCGGATCACGATGATGCGTTCCATCGTGGCACCCTGCGGCAGCAGACCCACGCTCATCAACCAGTCGGCCCGCGCCGACATCACCGGGCCGAACGGAATCATCTGCTGGGCAACGATATCGGCGGCCAGGCCTTCGCGGCGCAACGCCGTCACTGTCTGCTCGGCATTCGAGCACTCCGAGTGCACGATCAGCATCGTGCCACCCTCGGCGAGCAGGTGCGGCGCGGCGGTGCACATCGGATCCAGCACCAATCGTCCGTCGGCGCCGGCATTCCATGCCTGCGACGGCCCGGCATCAGCCGGGATCTCGTCGGTGTCGTCGACCGGCGCCTGGGGCACGTATGGCGGGTTGGCCAGCACCAGATCGAATGGTCCGAATTCCCTTGCGCGTGCCCAGGACCCGCGATGCACGGCCAGGTTCGCACCGGCGGCGGTCGCGCTGCGCCGGGCATGGGCCACGGCCGTGGGGCAGATGTCGAATGCGGTCACCTCGGCCGCATCGGCCTGCGCGGCGGCCAGAGCCACCACTCCGCTACCGGTACACAGATCGGCCACCTTCGCGCCGGGGGCGAGCCCAGCGGCGATCATCACGTCGGTCAGCAGATGCGAATCTTCCTGCGGCGGATAGACTCCAGCCTCAGTGGTGCCGAGATCGGTGTATGCGGTGGTCACGTGCGCTCCTTGCCGACGATGACGACACCGGGGGCGGCATCGCCCCAAATTGATGCCCTCTCTTGAACCGGTCAAACTTCTGTTTGTCGTGACATGGCGCGGGAATCCGCTGCGCGGCTGTGACAACCACCGACAGAGAGGGCTCATCATGACCATCTGCGCGACGTGCGGAAACGACTACGACAAGGCATTCACCGTGACATGGCCGGACGGCCGGTCAGCGACGTTCGACAGCATCGAGTGCGCCAGCATGCAGGTGGCGCTCGAGTGCGGCCATTGCGGTTGCCGGATTCTCGGCCACGGCATCGAGACCGACGAGGGCATCTTCTGTTGCGCGCACTGCGCCCGCAAAGACACCAACGCCGACGTCAACGACCGTTACCCGGTGCCTGCCGGGGCGTGATGCTCTACAGCCGACCGACGGCGTACGCCGCTCCCTCGTTGACCATCCCGTTGACCGGGTACAGGGCGTGCGCCACGGTCGGGCCGCCATCGGGGGCGCCGTCGCAGATCGTGTCGCCCTGCGCGCACAACTGCAGCGTCTTGTCCTCGTACCGCGGACCGATCGTGATGGCCGGGGCGCCATAGCGTTCCAGGAACGTCCCCGACGGAGTCCCGAACAGCACCACCGCGGCCACGTGATCGGCGACCGCCGGCGGCATTGGACGTGGCGCTATCGCGGTCGGCACCATGGCCGGGACCACATCGGAGGTCGTGAATCCCGACACCAGCGCACCCTGCGAGTAGCCACCGAGCACCATGCGGGTGTTCGGACAGTTCGCCGCCATGGCCTGGACGTGACCGGCCTCGTCGTTGATGCCGTCGATCACGGTCTGAGCGATTTCGGTGCGGGCCGAGAAGTTGTTGGATGCCGCGTAGTTCACCGCGTACACGCCGACCGTGCGGGGCGCGGCCTGCGCACGCACGGCATCGACGAACGCCTGTCCGACATTGCCGACACCCGGCGCTTCACTTGTTCCGCGCGCGAACACCACCTCGACATCCGGACATTCCTGGGCGGCTGCCGTCGGAGCAGCGGCAGCGCCCCCCGACACGGCGGCGGTAGCAGCGATCAACGTTGCGGCGGCTCGGGCCCACTGTCGACGTGTCATCAAGGATTCCTCTCTGGGACTGACGCGCGGTCAGTGGCGCCAGTTCAGCTGTACCCCCGTCGTTGCTGAGCAAACGGCGCTGTCGGTTACGGTCGACGCATGTCTGACGCCGACCCCTTTTCCGATCCGACGTCCACGGACCCCATCGACGACGTCGCGCCCGGTGACATCGTCACCGCCGACCGCGGCGACGGCGAGCGGCAGTACAAGGTGGTGCACATCGTTGCCGACGACGAGGGCTATCTCGTGACGCTCGAGGACGACGGTGACGGTGAGACGTTTCAGCAACGATTCGCCGCCGGGACCCGGGTCACCCGCTCACTGGAGTCCAAGTGGGAGTCGGCGCAGAGTCCGACCCCGCATGCTGACGGACCGGAGTCGGCCTGAGCATCGGCGGGATTCGATCCCCGGCCAGCGGGTAACCGCCCGCACAGCCGACGAAAGGACGCCACCATGCCCAACGAGCTGAACGGCCGCCGAATCGCTTTCCTCGCCACCGACGGAGTGGAGAAGGTCGAACTCGAGCGGCCCCGCGATGCCGTCACCGAGGCCGGTGGTCGCGTCGAGTTGCTGTCGCTCAGCGACGGCGACATCGACGCGCGCAACCACGACCTCGAACCGGCGGGAACCATCGAGGTCGACCGGCTGGTCAGTGACGCCGGCGTGGACGAGTACGACGCACTCGTCATCCCCGGCGGCACCGTCAACGGCGACAAGCTGCGCCTCGACGAGACGGCCGTCGCCTTCGTCGGCGAATTCGTCCGATCCGGAAAACCGGTGGCCGCGATCTGCCACGCGCCGTGGGTGCTTCTCGAAGCCGGCGTCGTCGCGGACCGGACGCTGACCTCCTACCCCAGTCTGCGCACCGATCTGCGCAACGCGGGTGCGACGGTCGTCGACCAAGAGGTCTGCGTCGACGGCAACCTGATCACCAGCCGCTCACCCGACGATCTGCCGGCCTTCTGCCAGACCATCACCGATCGTTTCGCCGAAACCCCGGCACACACCTGAGGCTGACCCGAAGTTTCAACCCTCCCGCGGCGGTTAACTGCCCGCAATGACGGCGCCACCCCTCTCGGACAGCTGGAATCGCGAGCAGCGGTCAGAGAGTCCGACGCAACGGCTCGACCGCAACTGGCTGTGCCTCCTGCACGAGTTGCGCGTCGTGTTGACCGGGGTGCAGCTACTCACCGGGTTCCTCCTCACGCTGCCTTTCCAGCAACGCTTCGCGTCGCTCGACCCAGGCATGCATCACCTGTATCTGGCCACTGTGTCCTGCTCGATCGTTGCCACCGCACTGTTGACAGCACCGGTGGCCCTGCACCGCTTCGTATTTCGCCGGCACATGCTGGCGTGGTTGGTCCTCGTATCGCACCGGATCACGGTCCTCGGACTGCTCTTGCTCGGCGTGGCGGTGTCCGGTGTCGCCACGTTACTGTTCGAGGTGCTGGCAGGGTTCACCGCCGGAGTGATCGCGGGAACGACCACCGTGGCGGCGTCGACGGCGCTCTGGGTCGCGCTACCCCTAGCCGTCCGACGAGGCACCTACGCAGACCGGCTCTAGGCATGTCGAATTGGTGACCTCCATGCCACCGGACGCATAGGCCATCTGCCCGAGGGTAGGCCGATCGCATGCATGAACTGACGAAGCACTTCATCGACGCGCTGACCCGACTCCACGAAAGCCGTGACGTGGAGCCGCTGGTCGAGCTGTTCGCCGACGAAGCGACGCTGACCAAGGCCGGCCTACCCCACGGCCAGCACGGCAAGGACGGCGCACGGACCTTCTGGACGCAGTACCGTGACGTCTTCGACGACCTGTCGTCCGACTTCTCGCACACCGTCACCGAGGACGGCATCGCGTACCTGGAGTGGAGTTCGACGGGGACGCTGCGCGACGGCAGCGACTTCCGCTACGACGGGGTCAGCGTGCTCGAAGGTGACGACGAGTCGATCTCGGCGTTCCGCACCTACTACGACACGGCCGCCTTCCTGCACGCGGAGAAGCGCAGCAACTGACACAGTGACGGCATGAGCCTGGTGACCTACGAGCTCCGCGATCACGTCGCCACGATCACGCTGAACCGGCCCGAGGCGGGCAACGCCATCAACGGTGCGTTGCGACAGGAACTCAACGCGGCGTGGAACCGGTTCCGCGACGACGAAGATGCGTGGGTGGGCATCCTCGCCTCCACCGGCCGGATCTTCTGCGCCGGCGCCGATCTGAAGGACGGCGAGGGAGCGGTCGGGACGTTCGGCGGCACGTTCTGGGAGAAGCCGACGATCAACTCCTTCGAAAGCGGCATGGAGTTGTTCAAGCCGACCATCGCGGCCGTGCAGGGGCCGTGCCTGGGCTACGGGCTCACCGGAGTTCTGTTCTGCGACTTCGTGATTGCGAGCACCGAAGCAACGTTCGCCTTCCCCGAGGTGACGATCGGCGTGCCCACGATCGTCGGCGCGATCCGGTTGCCGCGGCGACTGCGCTGGGCCGATGCGATGGAACTGCTGCTGACGGGTAAGCCGATGGCGGCCGAGCGGGCGAAGGAGGTCGGACTTGTCTGGAGGCTGGTCGAACCCGACGAGCTCCTGCCCGCGGCGCAGGAATGGGCGCGAACGCTGACCGAGGCGGCGCCGCTGGCTCAGCGGGCCACCAAGGAAGTGGCATGGCGCACCGCCGACATGGGGTGGATCGAGTCGGTCCGCTTCGGCGAGGTGATGCGCAAGGTGGTCGGCGCGACAGCCGATGTCGCCGAGGGGATTTCGGCCTGGCGGGAGAAGCGGCGCCCGCAGTGGAAGGCGCGGTGACATGTCACGACGGGCATCAAGACGGGCATCACGACGGGCGGGGTCGGCCGGTCAGACTGCGGATCGTGGCGATCTCCGCCGGCCGGTAGGGTTCGCCGTCCCTCCCGAGGAGGTCGTGGAACCACGGCTGCGGTTCGGTGGTGTAGGGCCGATCCCACGAATCCCACGGAAAGTACGTCTGCGTCTTTCCGGCCGTCAGACCCCACGCATATGCTGCGACGTTGCGGCGCTTGGTGATCGGCAGGATGTTCTCGACGGTGCAGTCCAGCGAACGCGCCATGTACTCGGTACACAGCAGCGGGCGGCCGGTGAACGCGAGCTCGCTGATGCGGGCGTCGAAACCGACGGGGTTGTCGTAGCTGTGGAACGAGATCACGTCGGACTGGTCGAGCTGGATGCCCGCGATCTCGCTGCGCAGCCGCGCATCGCCCCACACGCCGTCCCACACACCGCTCGTCAGCGGATGGATGGTGCCGACGGAGCGCGCCCAGCGGAACACCTGCGGCAGGAGGTCGGCCACCAGCGCCAGCTTGTCGGCGCGCTCGGTGTCCCGGTACTGCTTGGCGGGGTTGTCGGGTTCGTTCCACAGATCCCATCCGAGGATGCGCCGGTCGCCGCGGAACCGGGTGAGGACGCCGACGACGTAGTCGTGCAGCACGCGCTTGTAGCGCCGGTCGTCCAGATTCTCCGCGCCGGGGCTCTGCACCCAGCGGGAGTTGTGCACCCCCGGGCGCGGTGCGGGCTGCTTGCCGAGCGCCGGCAGCGGATCCCAGCAGGAGTCGAACAGAACGAACAGCGGACGTATCCCGTGGCGTGAGGCGATGTCGACCACCTGACCGACACGACGCAGGAACCCCGTCGGGTCCTGGATCCACAGCAGGTCATGGAGGAAGACCCGCACGGTGTTCAGCCCGGCCAGGCTGGCCAGCCGCAGCTCGGCGTCTATGCGCCGCGGGTCGAACGTCCCGGGCTGGAACATCTCCAACTGGTTGACCGCATTGCCGGCGATGTAGTTGGCGCCCACCAGCCAGTCCTGCTGCTGATACCACCGCCCGGCACGGTCGGCCGACCAGCGCCCGTCGTCGGCCGATGCTCGTGGCACCGGGGTCAGCGTCATCGCCGCAGCTGCGAGCAGGGGTGCCTTGAGCGCGGTGCGGCGGCGCAGTGCGCCTCCGCGGGCGACGGAGCTCACCTGCGCGGTCGGGCGAGTCAAGGCATCATCCTTCGACGGGAGAACCGGGGCATGGGACAGGGCAGGACACGGCCAGCCGCCCAGTGTATCGATCTGCGGGCACCTGCTGTTACGCCGAACATCAAGCCGCACTGGCGATTTCGCTCAGTGGACAGGACGGGTGGTCGATGCCCGTGCCGGTACTGTGCTATGCAGTTCGGGTGACGCCCGCGCGCGAAGACACCATCGACGACCGCCCCCGCGGCGCCGTGGGGTTGATGTTCGACCGCGTCTTCGGCGCGCTGTTCTGGGGCAAGATCTTCTCTGTCGTCGCCGTGTGGACGCATGGCATCGTCGCGGCGATCGTCATCTACGACGCCACCCGCTCCGCGCTGATGGTCGGCATGGTGGGCGTCGCCCAGTTCGGGCCGCAGCTGCTGCTCACCCCGACCAGCGGCAAGTGGGCAGACACCGGCAACCCGGTCCGCCAGATCCTGCTCGGCCGGGTGTTCTGCGCGACGGGCTCCGGCGTGGTGGCCGGGTGGCTGTTCACCGCGCCGTCGGCGGACGGCACGGCGGCAGCGGTCGCCGTGCTACTCGGCTCGCTGCTCGTCGGCTTCGGGTTCGCCGTCGGTGGCCCGGCGATGCAGTCGATCGTGCCCAGCTTGATTCGGGACGGGGAACTGTCCACCGCGATGGCGCTCAACAGCATGCCGATGACGATCGGCCGCATCCTCGGCCCGGCCGCGGGCGCATACCTGGCCGCCCACCTGGGACCGGCGTACGCCTTCGCCGCGAGCGCGGCTCTGCATCTGGTGTTCGCGGCGTTCCTGATCGTGGTGCGCTTCCCGGTCCCACCTGCTCGCAGCTCGGGCACGGACTACAGGGTGCGGGTCGCGGTCCGCTACGTGATGGGCGATCGCCGGCTCCTGCTGGCTCTGATCGCGGTCGCGGTGGTCGGTGTCGCGTCGGACTCGTCGATCACCCTCACCCCGTCGGTGGCCGCGGCGCTCGGCGGGGACGCCCGCATGGTCGGCATGCTGTCGGCGATCTTCGGGATCGGCGCCGCGGCGGGGATGGCGCTGCTCGCCGGGCTGCGCGGCCGCATCGTGGCCGACCGCGTGTCCGTACTGGGCTTGTGGGGCATGGCGGCCGGTTGTGCGGTGCTGGCGATGGGCTCGGTGACGGCCGTCGCCGTAGCTGGGTTCGCGCTGGCCGGACTGGGCTTCGGGTGGGCGATGACCGGGCTCGGGACGGTTGTGCAGGAGCAGGCCCCCGAGGAGCTGCGCGGTCGGATCATGGCGCTGTGGCTCGTCGGGTTTCTCGGGTCGCGCCCGATCGCGGCGGCGGTGCTGGGCGGCACCGCCGACGCGCTGAACGTTTACGCCGCGTTCGGGGTCGCCGCCGTGCTGTGCGTCATCGTCTCGGTGTTGTGCCGGCCGGGGCAGATGACCTCGGCACCGCGCTCCGACTAACCGCAGCGGGCGCGGAAGTCGACCGAGGGCTGCCGGATCGCGCGCAGCGCATCGCCGACGTCCGGGCGGGCGGCTATGTAGCTCTCCACCTCGGTCTTCATCTCGTCACGATTCTTCCCTCGGAGACCGGTGAAGAAGTCGTTCACGTCCGGGTGGGTGAACAGATAGGCCGAGGTGGATGCGGTGACGCCGGCCATCACACCGGCCAGATCGGCAGCGGTGCAGTTCGGCGGCGGGGGTGGCGGCGCAGGCTGCGCGGACGCCGGGGCCGCGACGGCCAGCAGCGCCGCTGCCGGTGCGATCGCTGTCAGCGCGGCACGGGTGAGGAAGGTGCTCATGGTGCTCCTGTCGGATTCAGTTACGGCCGGGCGTGAAGATGATCGAAAGGCCGCCGTCGTTGCAGTACCAGTCGTATTCGCAGGGGTAGGGCCACATCGGCCCGGTGTCGAGCGTTCCGGGACCCTGCCCGTTGTTCGTGCCGCGCACGCTGCCCTGCGAACAGACCGTGGTGCCGTTGGAGCTCACGCACTCCGCGCCGGCCGGCGGTGCGGCGCCCATCGCGCCGGCGATCAGGGCAGCCGGCGCGCACAGCGCCGCGGCGGCCCGCAGCCTAGACACAGCCACTCACGCTGATCCGGCGGCCGACGCTCGCGCACACATTGACATTCGGTGGAGGCGGCGGTGGTGCCGCGTAATCCTCGGGCAGCGGCGCGTAGGCCCCTGGAGGCGGTACCCAGGGCGCGACCGCGTCGGCGATATTGCCGCAACCGCTCACCGAGACGAACCGGCCGCCCACGCTGCCGCACACGTCGGCCGACGCAGCGGGTGCACAGACCATGCTGCTCAGCAACGTCGCGCCCAGTCCGGCCAACACGCCAACACGGCGATGACTCCGCAGGTGCTTCACACGTGAGATTCTGACGCTGCCGTCAGCCTCCGTCTACATTTCGCGCGCATCGGTGACGTAATGCCCTTCGGCTACCGTGCGGATGCGAGACATGCGCATCTGGAGGGTCGATGACCGAGTCCACCGCCGCGGGCCCCACACCGCCACGCGAAGGCGCCCTCGACCTGTACCGGTCCGCCGCGGTGCTGATCGTCGTCATCGGACACTGGCTGCTCTCGGTGATGACCTACCGGGACGGCTCCTTCGGTCGGGACAACCCGCTGGTGCTGATGCCGTTCACCCAGTGGATCACGTGGTTCTTCCAGGTCGTTCCCGTCTTCTTCGCCGTCGCCGGGTATGCCAGCGCAGCGTCGTGGGAGCGGCTCCCCGCCGATGCGGGCACCGCGGCCAGACAGGACTGGATTCGGCGCCGGGTGGCCCGCACGCTGGGTCCCACCGGGGTCTACGCCGGTGCCATCGTCATCGTGATGGCGGTCCTGATGGTGTCGGGCATCAGTGGGTCGGTGCTCGAGCTGGGCGGCTGGGCCGTCGCCATGCACCTGTGGTTCCTGGCCGTGTACCTGATGGTGGTCGCATTGACACCGCTGGCTGTCGCGGCGCACCGGCGGTGGGGGCTGCGGGTGCCGCTGGTCCTGGGCGTCGGCCTGGTGCTCGTCGACATCGTGGGCATCGCGACCGACCACCCCGAGATCCGGATGGCGAACTACTTCTTCTGCTGGGCGGCGATCTACCAGCTGGGCATCGCGTTTTACGACGGCCGGCTGAGCCGGCGCGTGCTGCTCGACACCGCGGCGATCGCCGCGCTGGCCCTGCCCGCGATGGTGACCTGGGGCCCGTACCCGACCGCGATGATCGGCGTGCCCGGCGACCGCGTGGAGAACAGCGCACCACCGTCCGCGGCACTGCTGGCGCTGGCCCTGCTGCAGATCGGCGTGCTGTTCGCCCTGGTTCCGGTGCTGAACCGGGCGCTGGCGCGCGGCGTCTGGCCGCGGGTGCTCCGCGTGGCCAACCAGAACGTGATGGCGCTGTACCTGTGGCACATGCTGCCCGTGATCATCGTGACCCTGGTCGGCTATCCCACCGGGCTGTTACCGCAGCCACCGCTGGGATCGGGTGCATGGTGGCTGGCCCGCCTCGAGTGGGAAATCGTGCTCGCGGTGGTCGCCGCAGCACTGCTCACGCTGCTGCATTGGCAACGCCGGTTCGTCGCGGCCGCGTTGCCCACGGTCGCCGTCCCCGCGCCAGGGGCGCTCACCGAGGCGACGCTGTACACGGGCACAGCCGGATGCGCGCTTGCTCTCGCGCTGCTGTCCGCACACGGCTTTGCGCCCGGCGGCCGCCTCCCGGTGCTCGCCGCGGCTCTGTTCGCCGGCGGCGCACTGCTCGTCGGGGTACGCCCCCGCACCGCCGCTCAGTCGCGATCTGCGTCGGGCAGTCCCTCCGGCGGCGGAGTCGCGTAGGCGGGGTTGGCCGGCGGCACGCCCGGCTCGGAATCGGGGAGGGATTCGTTCGGATCGTCGGGCGAGGTCATCACTGCTGCTCCCGGTCGTCAGCCACAACGTCGCGCTCGTGCTGGGTGCGACGGGCCAGTTCGTCGTCGTCGAGATGTTTGGGCGTCTTGGCATGTTCGCGCCGATCGGGATGGGCCTCCTCGGTGGGCGCCAGAACGGCGTCGAGGTCCTCGGGGTCTCCGGCGTTGGTTGTCATGCCACCGCCGGTACCCGATCACCGCCCGACTACGCCCCGGTGACGGCGCTCACTGTCCGCAAACTCACACGTCAGCGAGTTGATTTACGTGGAATTAACACGGAAGCATGTCCCGTTGTGCCTGCTGGGAGGGCGATCCCCGCCCCGCAGGCCACACCAAAGCACCCCGGCACCCCGGGGAACCGAAAAAGGAGTACACGCACCATGTCTGTCGCGCAGTTCCGCGCCAACCTCAAGCTCGCCAGGGATCGGCGCCGTCTGTACGCGCGGATCCGCTCGCTGCCTGATTCGTCGATTCGCGACGAGCTGGTGGCCGTCGCCGAGCGGTACGAGTCCGCCCAGAGCTGACCCACCCACCTGGAGCCGGTGACCGACTGGTCACCGGCTTTTTTGGTGCTCGTCCATCGTCGCGTCCCTGGCCGCCCACAGCGCCGACACCGCCTGCGGGATCAGGACAAGGGAGAGAACGCCCATCGCGACGGTCCACGACCCCGTCACGTCGTGCAGCGCACCGATCGCGACCGGGCCGATCGCCGCGACGACGTATCCGACGCTCTGCGCCATGCCCGACACCTGGCTGGTCTGATCGGTGGAGGTACTGCGCAGCACCATGAACAGCAGCGCCAAGCTGATCGACGCGCCCGGACCTGCCATCACGAGCATCGTCCACAGCGTCGGCGCCGTAGTCGTCGTCAACAGGCCGACGAAACCCGCAGCGGTCAGCCCCAACGCTGCCATGGTGACCACCCGCTGGTCGGCGAACCGGCCCGCCACGATCGGTGCCAGCAGCGACATCACCAGCCCCGCGACTTGGCCCAGAGCCAGGACCGCCCCGGCGCTGCTGGCCGACATGCCCCGGTCCACGAGGAATTCGGGCAGCCACGCGGTGAACGTGTAGAAGATGAACGACTGAGCTGCCATGAACGCGGTGATCGCCCACGCGATCGGATTGCGCCACAGCGACGCCGCGGGGCGTCCGGCGCTGATCCGGTGCACGCGGCGGAGCTGCGGGACCCACAGCAGGACCGCCGCGGCCGCGCACAGACCCCAGCTGGCGAGCGCGAGCCGCCAGTCGCCCCCCAGCGCGTCGTCGATCGGGATCGTCAGCGCCGCCGCGGCAGCGGCACCGCCCGAGAGTGTCATCGAGTACAGGCCGGTCATCAGCCCCGAGTGGTGCACGAAATCGCGTTTGATCAGCGACGGCAGCACGACGTTGCAGACCCCGATCCCGACGCCGGCGAGCGCGGACCCGGCGAACAGCGCCGCCGGGGTGGGCATCAAACGCACCGCGCTCGCGACGACGAGAACGACCATTGCGCCGAACACCGTGCGCTCGATGCCGAACCGCGCCGCGCACCGGGGCGCGAACGGTGCCACGAGGCCGAACACCAACACGGGGAGGGTGGTGAGCAAACCGGTGATCCCACTGCCCCACCCGGTCGCCGATTTGATGTCGCCCACCAGGGGCGCCACCGCCACCACGGCAGGCCGCAGATTCGCCGCGACGAACATGATCGCGACCGCGGACAGAATCGTCACAAATCCCGATCGCGGCCGGTGATGCGTTACCGTCGAAGGAACCGTTGCGGTGCTGGGGGCCTTGCTCACTTCTTCCAGGGTGGTCCGACCACTGCAGCCAAGGCAAATCGCCTCATCACTGAACCCGCACGTAATCGGCGTACAGTGACCAAAGACATTGAACGGGGGTTGACGTGCGTAAGAACGCTACCCCCGAACTGGCCGTCGGCGTCATCACCGAGCCGGCCACCGAAACCGTGGTCGCTGAGCCCAGCTGGGACGATATCCCGCATCCCGTGATCGTGGTGGATGCCGACGGCATGGTGTGCGCGACCAGTCCCGCGGCGCTGGCGATCTTCCCCGCTGCGCACCCCGGCACAGCTCTCCTCGACTGCACACCCACCTGGCTGAGCGCCGCCCATCTGGAACGCTCACCTTCGGCCGCCGGCGACGTCGCCGGGCACGAGATCGAGGCGCGGCCGACGACGCTGCTGGCCGGTGCGGTGGCCTGGTGGCTGTTCGCCGATTCCGATCAGGCGCTGCTGCACGCCCAGGACGCGGTGGGCCGCGAGCGTGACCGGGCCGCGTTCCTCGACGAAGCCTCCACCGAGTTGATGGCCTCGTTGAACGTCGAGCGCTGTATGGAAGCGACGGTTCGGATGGCGGCGCGCCACCTCGCTGACGCCGCGGTCGTCGTGGCGCCTGCGACGCGCCGTCAGATCTCGCTGGTGTGTGCCGGTCCCGACGGCATGGTCGTGCAGCGCACCATCGACGGCGGCCCCGAGATGGTGCCCGGTCTCGCCGAGGCGCTGCGCGGTTTCCCACCGGTGCCGTCACGGTGGATCGATCCGGCCACGGTCCCCGAATGGCTCGTCCCGGAGGGCTTTTCCGGTCCCGTCGGCTCCATCGTCATCACCCCGCTGCCCGGCCACGGCGTGCCGGCTGGTGCGTTGGTGCTGCTGCGCCAGACCTCGCAGATGGCGTTCAGTGACGGCGAGGAGGTCTTCGCCCGGCTCTTCGCCGCCCGCGCTGGCACGGCCCTGTCCGCCGCCCGCCTGTACGGCGAGCAGGCCGCGATCACCCGCACGCTGATGCGTGATCTGCTGCCGCCCCAGCTGCACCGCTTCCACGGCATCGAGTTGGCCGGCGGCTACCGCGCGTCAGAGGACGACCACCTCATCAGCGGCGACTTCTACGACGTCCACCCGGCGGCGAACCCCGAGGACGAGACCCTCGTGGTGCTCGGCGACGTCTGCGACAAGGGCCTCGAGGCCGCGCTGGTGACCGGTAAGATCCGCAACACCCTGCAGGCACTCGCCCCGCTGGCCGACGACCACGCCGGCGTGCTGCGACTGCTCAACAGCGCGTTGCTGTCGGCCGAGCACACCAAGTTCGCGACCTTGGTGCTGGCCTCGGTGTGCCGTCGCGACGGACAGGTGGCTCTGCGTCTGACCAGCGCCGGACATCTCGCGCCGCTGATCGTGCGTGCCGACGGGCGGGTGGAGGAAGCCGACACCCGCGGCACGCTGGTCGGGGCGCTGCCCGAGATCAAGTCGTCCACGTTCGAGACCACGCTGGCGCCCGGCGAGACCTGTCTGCTGTTCACCGATGGAGTGACCGAGGCGCACGGCGGGCCGACCGGCGCGGAGATGTTCGGTGAGCCGCGGCTGACCGCCGCGCTGCGGGAGTGCTCGGGCATGCCGGCCGAGGCCGTGGTCGAACGCATCATGATGCTCACCTCGCAGTGGGTGAAGGGCCGACCGCACGACGACATCGCTGTCGTGGCGATCACCTCCCCCCGGCGCACCCACCTCAGCGCGGTCGACGGGCACACCGCGGGGAGGTATACGGCCTCCGCATGAGCACCACCATCGACAGGCTCTGGGCCGCGCTCCTCGACGGTGACGAATACACCGCCGCCGCAGCGGTTCTCGATGCTGCCGACGCCGGGACACCCTGCGAGGAGCTGCTGCTCGACGTCATCGCGCCCGTGCAGCAGCGGGTGGGTTCGGAGTGGGCCGCCAACCGGATCACCGTCGTGCAGGAGCACGTCGCCACCGCCATCAACGACCGCGTGATCGCAGCTCTGGCCCACCACGGCGCATGCCGACCGCCGGAGACGTCACAGGGCCGGGTCACCGTCGCCTGCGTGGACGGCGAGTGGCACGCGCTGCCCGCCCGGCTGCTCGCCGAGGTGCTGCGCCTGCGCGGGTGGCAGGTCGACTTCCTGGGCGCTCAGGTGCCCACACCCCATCTGATTGCGCACCTGCACCAGCAGGGCCCTGACGCGGTGGCGCTGTCCTGCATGATCCCGACACGTCTGCCCACCGCCCACGCCGCGATCACGGCGTGCCAGGCGGCTGGGGTTCCGGTGCTCGCCGGTGGCGCCGGCTTCGGGGTGGACGGCCGCTTCGCCTCGTTGCTGGGCGCCGACGCGTGGACCTCCAATGCCAGGGAAGCGGCCGTGCTGCTGGCCGACGGGGTGCCGCGGCGCTCGCCGTGCGCGCCGCACCAACCCATCGACGACCTGCCGCACCTGGCCGACCAGGAATACACGATGGTCAGCACGGCGGCGGGGAACCTGGTCGCGACGACGGTGACGGAGCTGGAGAGCCGCTTCCCCGCGATGCGCGACTACAGCGACCAGCAGCGTCAGCACACCATCGAAGACATCGCGCACATCGTCGACTTCCTGGCGGTCGCCCTCTACACCGACGACGATGCGCTGTTCACCGACTTCGTCACCTGGACCGCCGAGATCCTGACCGCCCGTGGGGTGCCCGCGGCGTCGTTGCATCCCGCACTCGACGCTCTGACCGCCCACCTGTCCGAATTCCCCCGTACCCAGCGCCTCCTCGCCGCGGCACACCGTGCCCTCGGCAGGGCCCCGATCGACCAGGCAGCATCTGCATGAATCTCACGCTGAGCACCGACATCGACGGCACCTCCACCAGGCTGACCGTGACCGGAGACCTCGACTACGAGAGCACCCCTGCCCTCGTGTCCGCCGCGTCCGACGTGCTGGCCGCCACCACCGCGGTCTCCGACCTGCACCTCGACTTCGCGGGGCTGACATTCTGCGATTCCGCCGGGTTGTCCGGTCTGCTTCTCGTCCACCGCAAGACCTCGTCCGCAGGGATTCAGCTCCACCTCGACCACCGGCCGGCGCAGCTGCAGCGGCTCCTCGACATCACCGGTGTTCTCGAACACCTCACGACCCGGCCCAGCCGCGTGGCGGCGAGCGAGTCCCGCAGCGTCTGAGTCGGAGCCCGCGTGCCCGAGGGTGACACCGTCTATGCGTTGGCCCGGCGGCTCGACGACGCCCTGACGGGACGCACCCTGCTTCGCGGCGAACTGCGCGTGCCCGCCTATGCCACCGATGACCTCGCCGGGCGCACCGTGACCGCCCAGGTGACCCACGGCAAGCACCTGCTGACCCGGTTGTCCGGCGGCGTCACCCTGCACACTCATCTACGCATGTCGGGTTCGTGGACGGTATCGGCGGCTGGGCGATGGCTGCCGCGCTCGGTGATGCCCGACGTCCGGGTGCTGCTGCGAACCGATGGGCCGGCCGCCTACGGGGTGAAGCTGCCCGTGGTCGAGCTGGTGCGCACGGCCGACGAGGCGCAATGCGTCGGCCACCTCGGTCCGGACCCGCTGCGCGAGGACTGGGATCTTAACGAGGCGGCGCGGCGCCTGGCCGCGGATCCGAAGCGGCCGTTGATCGCCGCACTACTCGACCAGCGGTGCGTCGCCGGGTTCGGAAATCTGTGGGCCAATGAGCTGTGCTTCTTGCGGGGGCATGATCCGTGGACACCGGTCGGGCAGGTCGACACCGCCGCGCTGCTGGAGTTGGGGGCGCGGGCGCTGCGCCACTCGGCGACCGTACCGGGGGCGATGCAGGTGACCACTGGGGTGCGCCGCAAGGGCGAGCAGCACTGGGTGGCCGGCCGGGCTGGACGCCCGTGCCTGCGATGCGGGACGACGGTCCGGGTGGTCGCCGAGGTGGGAGGAGATCCGGAACGCCGGCGCACCTGGTGGTGCCCGGCCTGTCAGCGATGAGTCGAATCGGCCGCGGTGGGCACCCGGTCGGGATGGACACCATCGAGTACGCCCCCGGCCGTCACGCCGACATCTATGGCGGGCCCGCCGATGCACCACTGCTGCTGTGGCACGGCACGCAGACCGACGCCCGCGCCACCGTGGGGGTGCTGGCCGCGGCGCTCGCCGACCGGGGCTTCGGAGTCGTCGCGCCCGACTGGGATTCCCACGCCGGCGACCACGGCCGATCGGACCTGCTGGCCTCACTCGACGTCGTGCGCGGCTGGTCGGCCACACCGGATCGGCTCACGCTGGTCGGCTGGTCGCTGGGAGGGGCGGCCGCCGCGGGTCTGACGCTGCGTGCCGACGAGCTGGGGTGACGCTGGCGCACACGGTGTGTCTGGCAGGGGCATTCATGGTGGCCGACCCCATCAGCGGGGCAGCGCCGGCCGGCGCTCTGCCGACGGTGCGGCCCGGCGCCCCGTTCATGCTGCTGCACGGCCGCGCCGACGACGTCGTGCCCGTCGACATCAGCCGGACCTTCGCGAGGGAACTCGAGTCGGCCGGGTGGCCGGTGCGGGTGGTGGAACTCGACGCCGATCATGGCAGCATCGCCGGTGCACGCTACGACGCAGCGGCCGACCGCTACGCGCCGTCCGACGAGGCGTCCGCCCTGCGCGATGCACACCAGGTCGCTGACCTCATTGCTGCTGTGCGGCAATGACTTCCGATCACCAGGGGACAGTCTCACCAAATCGGTCGAGATATCTCAGACCTGGCACCCCACGCTGGGCGTCCACGGTGTCGACCAACGGGGGAATGCTCTCGCTGATCTCGAGCTTGGCACCCGGGCCACCCATCGTGGTCTTGACCCACCCGGGCGCCATGAGCAACAGCGTCCGGGTGGTGTCGGCGTGCCGGGCGGCGTAGCTGCGGAACATCTGGTTGAGCGCCGCCTTTGTCGCTCGGTAGACCTCGAAGCCGCCGCTGGTGTTGTTGGTGACGCTGCCCTGGCCCGACGACATGATCGCGATCGTCCCGGCCGGGTCGACGAGGTCCTGCAGATGCTCCACTGTGCGCATGACACCCAGGACGTTGGTGTCCATCATGCGATGGAAGTCGACGGTGTCGATGGCCGTACCGATCGCGTCCTGCGGGGCCAGCGAGATGCCGGCCACGACGAACATCAGATCGAACGTCCGACCGGCAAGTCGCGTGCCCAACCCGTCGATCTGCCCCTCGTCTGTGATGTCGAGGTACTCGACAGCGACGGAATCGCTGTGGCGCCGCGCGAAAGCGGTCAACTCTGACGGGCTGTCAGTCCTCACGGTCGCGACGACCTGCGCACCCCGAGCGACGTAGGTCTCCACGATCGCCTCTCCAAGACCCCGCGAGGCCCCGATGACCAGCACGGTGCGGTTCGGGCTGACGTGTTGCTCGCTTCTCATCGTCTACTCCTTTTTTCGCTCATCGTATGTTGAGCGAATCTACCACTCTGGCTCAACGCATGTAGAGTGAACGCGTGCAGCAAGGGCGGACGAGGGCGGAGCGCAAAGCCGCGACCGCGGCGAAAATCCTGGCAGCAGCGCAAGAAGAGTTCGGTGCGCACGGGGAAGACGGCGCGACGATCCGCGGCATCGCCCGGCGGGCAGGCGTCGACCCCTCACTGGTGCTGCAGCACTACGGATCGAAACAGGCACTGTTCACGCTGGCGGTGCAACCCGCCGCCGACCTGACCGGTGACGACATCCCCGGCCATCTCGCCGAGGTCCTGCAGACCAGACTGCGCGAGTTACCGGCTCCCACAAAAGCACTCGTGCGTTCGATGCTGACCTCACCGGAAGCGGCCGCCGTGATGCGCGACTATCTGCAGGAACGCACCACTAATCTCGCCCGGGCGATGACCGGTGAAGACACCGAACTTCGAGCAGCACTGCTGGTGTCGAGCATCCTCGGCATCACGATCGCACGGCACTTCCTCGAGCTCGCGCCGTTGATCGACGTGGAGGATGCCACGGTCTCGCGGGTGGCCGACACATGGATGGGCCTGGTCAACTGACCGGCAACCCGGCGTTCACTCCAACGGGCTGGTACGCGAACCGATCTTGTCGGTGTCCTCGAAAGGGACCCGAGTCGCGTTGAGGAACAGACTGAGCAAGCTGAACCACGCGATGGTGGCGATGTAGCGCCGCGTGGTCGTCGGCCCGAAACCATCCAGGAGCCGCTGCAGAGTCGCATCGGTCAACGTTGCGCGCGTCAGCATCTCGTCGGTTGCGGTGGTCAGCAGCAGCCACTCGTCACGCAGTCCACTCACCGGTCCGTCAGCGGCGATCCGCTCGATCTCCTCCGCGGTCAACCCGGCGTTGCGAGCCATCTGCTCGTTGGCTTGCCACTCGTAAGGCACGTCGAGCACGGCGGCCGCCCGCAAGATGATCACTTCCCGGTGCTGGGCGTCGATGTCGTCTGCACCGAAGATCGCGCGCACCATTCCGATCAACGCGGGCAGGAAGTCACCGGTGCCGGCGAACATCTTCACGACGTTGAGCGCTCTGTCGGAGTCGTAGCCCTCCCCGAGCGCTTCACGCAGCTCGGTTTCATCAGGCAGAGGAACGCTGACCTGCGAAGAATATGCGGTGGGCTTGGCCATGAAATCTCCTTCCGTCTGACCCGTCGAACGCCTCCGGGTCGCCTCCGCATCCCGGGCTCGGACTACACCTGTGCGGCAATGGTTTCCAGTGCGGCGCGGATCTGCTCGGGGATCGGTACCGCCCGGCGCTCTTCACGGTCGACGAACACGTGCACGAAGCGTCCGTGGGCAAGCGCCGCTGAGTCGTCGGCGCCGAAGATCGCCACGCCCCAGGTCACCGATCGCCGGGACATCGCGTCGACACGCAGGCCGGCGCGCAGCTGGTCTGGGTAGGCAGCTGGGGCACGGTAGGTGCACGATGACTCCACCACCAGCGCGATGACCGGTGAGGTGTGGATGTCGAGACCACCCTCGGTGATCAGGAAGTGATTGGCGACGGTGTCGAAATAGCTGTAGTAGGTGACGTTGTTGACGTGGCCGTAGACGTCGTTGTCCATCCACCGGGTGGTGATGGGCAGGACGTAGCCGTAGCCGTCGATGACCTCGGGCTCGCGATCAGGCATAGCTCAGCGCACCGCGAAAGATGGTGGCCAGCAACGCTTCATCGACGTCGATCGGCGCATTGCCGAGCAGCCGCTGCTGCGGGAACGCGCCGGCGGCAAGGGCAGTCACGTCAGCGTCGGTGTAGCCGACGTCGGCGAGCCCGGCCGGCATCCCGACCGCCTCCATGATGCCGACGAGATGGCCGGCGAGGACTTCCCCCGCGTCGGCATGGACGGCGCTCGAGACGTCGGCACCGAGGTGCCCGGCGGCGGCGAGGTGGCGTTCCGGGTCCGCCGCGGCGGTGACGCGGAACGCAGCGGGCGCGTTGAGGATCACCGACATGCCATGTGGCACAAGCGGTTTGTCGTCGGGATATCCGGAGGGGCGGAATTCGCGAACCTGTCCCGCCACGGCGTAGGCCATCGCGTGCGGAATGTGCACACCGGCGTTGCCGAACGCGATGCCGGCCAGCGTCGCCGCCCACATCGTCTGCTCGCGGGCCTCGCGGTCCGAGGAGTCTGTCACCGCACGCACCAGGTAGCGGCCGAGCAGAGCGAGGGCTTCGCGGCTGCCCAGGTCGCTCCACGGGTTGGCGCCCTGGCTCATCGGTCGGGCGCTGACCCGCGCCGGCGCCGCCCGCCGGGTGAACGGCCTTGCGGTGTAGGACTCCAGCGCGTGGGAGAGCACGTCCAACCCACTGCAGGCGACGACCTCGCCGGGCAGGGTGTCGGTGCTGTCGGGGTCGACGAGCGCCTCCGACGGCCGCAGCGCCGGGCTGGCGATGCCTGTCTTGGCGTGCAGCTCGAGGAGATCGAAAATCGCGATACCGGTGACCTCGCTGCCGGTGCCTGATGTCGTCGGGCAGGCGATGTGCGGCGCCAGCGGTCCGGGTACCGGTCGACCCTCTCCGACGGGCGCGTTGACGTAGGCAGCGAAATCGGCGGGGTGGGTGGCGTAGAGGTTGGCGGCCTTGGCCGTGTCGATGACCGATCCACCGCCGACCGACACATAACCGTCCGGGCGCGCGTCGGTGGCGAAAGCTGCTGCCGCACGGAAGGATTCATCGGTGGGTTCGACGGCGACCTCGGCATAGGTGACGACGTCGAGTCCGGCGTCGCGCAGCGCGCGCTGTGCGTTGTCGAACAGCTCCAGCCGGGCGACCGACGGATCGGTGAACAGCGCGACGCGACGCATCCCCAGCGCAGCCGCCCGGTCCCCCACCTCGCCGATACAGCCACGACCGAACGTGATGCGGGAGGCGTCGACGGTGAACGCGGTGTCGAATCCGGGGTCGAGGCCCGCCTCGTGCTGGCAACAGCTCATGGCTCGATTGTGCCGTCGTCACCGCCGCCGCGGCGGGCGGCCCGGGCACTGACCGCCAGGGCCGCCATCACCGCGCCGATGCCCGCGGCCTCGGCGACGGTGGGCCGCTGGGCGAGAGCCACGGCGCCGACGACGGCGGCGGTTGCGGGCAGCAACGCCAGCAGCAGCGCGAACCGCGCCCTGCCGATCGTCGCGAGCACCGGCTGATCCAGCGCGTAGGGAATGGCACTGGAGAGCAGCCCGATGCCCGCGCCCCACAGCCAGGTCCGCGGTTCGGCGAGCACGGACGCGTCGACAGCGGCTTGCATCGCGAGCAGCACCGGCGCACTGACCGCCGCGGCAACCGCCATACCCACGGCCAGTGAGTCGAGCCCGGTCCCCGCGTCGGCGACCCGTTTGCCGAGCACGATGTAGCCCGCCCACAGCGCGGCGGCGAGCAGCGCGAACGCCACGCCCACGGCGTCGACGTCGGCCTGCACTCCGGCCAGCAGGTAGACCCCCGCACCGACCAGTCCCACAGCCGCGTAGTCGAGGGGCCGGCGCGACCCGAGCACCGCGACCGCCACCGGACCGGTGAACTCGATCGCGACGGCAGTGCCCAGCGGAATCCGGGCGATCGACTCGTAAAACGCGATGTTCATCGCCAACGTGACGGCGCCGAACGCCGCAGCCGCGCCGACACCCCGCCGGGTCCAGCGCCGTCTCCCCCGCCTGTTCCAGGGCCGTCGCCACGCGAGCAACACCACCGCGGCGCCCATCGCGCGCAGCCACGCCACCGTCGCCGGCTCCGTCGTCGCGAACAGCCAGACGCCGATCGCCGCGCCGACGTACTGAGACACCGCACCGACGACGAAGAACAGCGGCACCGACCACGGGGGGATCGCACGGACGGGCACGGGTGCGAGTACAGCAGAGTCAGTGCTCGACGTCAGGGCTCGACCAAGTCCTTGAGCCGGCGCAGTGTCTCGCCCATCGTGCGACTCACCTGGCTCGCGGCGACACGGTCGGCGATCAATCCGAGCAGCCCACCGGGCGCCTCGTAGGCGAGTCGGAAGCTCACCTTGGTGCGGCCGTCTCCGGCGTCGCGCATCCGGAAGCGGCCCCGCAGCGTGATCCCGGTGATGCCGATCCAGGCGAGGTCGCGCGGCTCGTCGAACTCGGACACCTCGATCACGCCGCCGATGGGCACCGAGCCGACCTTCCAGTGCACGGTGTAGCGCGCGCCCACCCCGGCGGGGGTGTCGGTGACGATCTCCCAGCGCTCCAGGTTGGCCATGAACTCGGGATAGCACCCGGGGTCACTGATGTGTTTCCACACCAGGTGGGGTTCGACGTTGACGACGATGCTGCGCGAGAGTCGCATGGCTCCCCCTATCCGATCACCGGGAAGCGCCGTTCGGCGCCGAGGCGGTCCACCGCACCCTGCAGGCTGGCGAGCACTTTGTCGTTGATGACGTCGTCGTCGGCGTTGGCGATGTCGGCGGCGTCGATGGGTTCCTGGACCTCGATGACGACCTTGGTCGGCAGCGGCAGCCGCGGGATGAAGTCGCTGACCGTCAGCCCCCATGGCGGGGCGAACAGGATCGGCACGCTCTTGAGCCGGGCCAGCTTGTCGACCATCAGCAACTTGGCCAGCCACTGACCGCGGTCGAGGAACAGCGCGGCCTCCTGGCCGCCGACGCTGGCGATCGGGACGATCGGCACTCCTGCTTCACGAGCGAGTTTGACGTAGCCCTTGCGGCCGCCGAAGTCGACGTCGTGGCGTTCCCACGACGGCCGGAACACCTCGTAGTCACCGCCGGGGTACACTAGCAGCGCCGCGCCCGATGCCAAGGCGAGCGTCGCGTTGTCGTGGTTGGCGGCGACGGTGCCGAACTTGCGCAGCGATCCCAGCCCGGGCATGGAGACCACCAGGTTGTGCGCCAGTTGGTAGAACGGTCGCTCGACACCGAAGTACGAGCAGAACGCCAACGTGAACACGAACGTGTCCGGGGGCAGATTGCCGCCGCTGTGGTTGCCGACCATCAGCACGGGGCCGTTGGCGGGGATGCGATCCAACCCGCGGACGTCGGCGCGGAAGTACAGCGACGCCAGCAACCACAGTCCCGGCAGTTGCTCGAGGATGTAGTCGGCGTCGCGCTGATCGAGGTCGGCCTTGGGTACGCGCGCCGAGATTTCGTGCTTGACCCATTCCAACGCATCACCCAGCCCAGGCATGGCAGTGATATTGACCACCATCGGCTCGGAGTAAACCTGCAGCGCCGCGGCGGCCACGCACCCGTCGGGCATTATCTGCGGCGTGCCCTCCTCCCTTGCCGACGTGCTCGCCTCGCTGGACCTGACGCGCCTCGATTCGCGCTCGTTCAGCGGGGAGCAGCTTCCGGCGCCCGCCAATCACATCCTCGGCGGGCACATCTCCGCGCAGGCGCTGTTGGCGGCGAGCCTGACCGCACCCGACCGCGCTCCGCACAGCGTGCACACGTACTTCCTCCGGCCGGGTGACGCCCGCCGGCCGGTCCGGTTCGACGTCGTCGACCTCCAGGAGGGCCGCACGTTCTCGGCGCGCCGGGTGACGGCCCGCCAGGACGACCAGATCCTGCTCGAGGCGATGTCGTCGTTCACCGCGCTGGTTCCGGGGGCGGAAGCCGGTGGATATCAGCCCACCTGCCCGCAGGCGCCCGCACCGGAGTCATTGCCGGTGGTCGCTCCGCACCTCGCGGAGTCTTCGGAGGCGACGGCCGGGCAGTGGGCCAGCCTGCGATGGTTCGAGCGGCGCATCGTCGAGGAGGAGTCGGTGCCGCCGGCGCGCAGCCTCATCTGGTGGCGGCCCGACGGCGAGCTGCCGGAGCACGACCCGGCGCGGACGGCGGCGCTGGTCGCCTATCTGTCGGCGGTGACGCTGACCGAGCCGGTGTATCGCGCCCGCGGCCGGATCGGCACGTCCCTGCAGCGCGACCACTCGGTGTGGTTCCACGCCCCGGCGGACCTGTCCGACTGGCTGCTCTACGACCAGAGCTCGCCGAGCAGCACCGAGGCGCTGGCGCTCGGCAGCGGCTCGATGTTCAACCGTGACGGCACGCTGGTGTGCACCGTGCGACAGGAGCTGTATTTCGCCCCGCCACGAGGCTGACACTGGAGCGTCTCGGCGGGCCGGGACTGGGTATCCCCGCGCGATGGACACCACTGCCCGGCAACGTGAACTCGGCGATTCCGACAGCCCGATCGAGGACGCTCTCGAGCAGGCATTCAACAGAATGGTCGACGAGGGCACCCAGCGTCTGCACCGCAGTCCGCGAGAAGTGCTGGTCACCGGGTTCTTCGGCGGCACCGAGGTCGCGATGGGCGTGCTGGCCTACCTGTCGGTGTTGCTCGCCACCGGAAACCCCCTGCTGGCGGGCCTGGCATTCTCCGTCGGTTTCCTCGCGTTGCTGCTGGGCCGCAGCGAGCTGTTCACCGAAGGCTTCCTCGTGCCGGTCACCACGGTGGTCGCCAAACGGGCAAGCGTCGCGCAGCTGCTGAAGCTGTGGGCAGGCACGCTGGCGGCCAACCTCGTCGGCGGCTGGCTGATCATGTGGCTGGTGATGGCGGCGTTCCCGAAGCTGCACGAGCAGACGATCGAATCGGCGAAGCACTTCGTCGAGGCGCCGCTGAACGCAGAGAGCATCGCGCTCGCGCTGCTGGGCGGCATGGTGATCACGCTGATGACGCGCATGCAGCACGGCACCGATTCGATGCCGGCCAAGATCGCCGCGGCGGTCGCCGGCGCGTTCCTGCTGGCCGGTCTGCAGCTGTTCCACTCGATCCTGGATTCGCTGCTGATCTTCGGGGCGCTGATCGCCGGAGGCACGTCGTTCGGCTACCTGGACTGGCTGTCGTGGTTCGGCTACACGGTGGTCGGCAACATCGTGGGCGGGCTGGCGCTGGTCACGCTGCTGCGCCTGATCCGCAGCAAGGATCGCCTGAAAGAGGAACGCCGCGAGGCCGAGTCGCCGGCGGGTGAGGAACGCTAGACCGGGGCCACCCGATCGAACCAGGGCGCGGCCCGCTCCAGCTGGGCGGCGAGGCGGAGCAGAAGAGACTCCCCGGCCAGCGGAGCCACGAACTGGACGCCGAGCGGGAGCCCGCCTGCGGTCCAGTGAAGCGGCACCGACATGGCCGGGCGGCCGGTCAGGTTCGCCAGCTGGGTGTACGGGACCCAGCCCAGGTTGTCGTCGACCATGTCGTCGACGATCTTGGTGAATCGCAGCATCTTCGCGGTCCGGGTCTTGAGCAGCACGTCGGCGCCGCGCGCCAGCGCAGCCGGCAGGTCGAAGGCGCCGATCACCGGCGGTGGGCTGGCCAGCGTCGGCGTCAACAGCAGATCGTGCGTGGTGAAGAAGTCGGTGAGCCGACGGGTGTGTTCGTGGCGGCGGGCCACGGCGTCGACGTAGTCGACGGCGCTGGTCGCCCGGCCCAGCGCCGCCATGATCAACGTGTCCCGTTCGAAGGATGCGTCACCCGCGCCGGTCAACCTCTTGGTCTCGTCGACTTCGTAGGCCAGAGAGACGAGCCAGGTCAGCAGGAAGTCGCGGGCCAGGGCGGCGTCGTCGAACGGCGCCTCCGGCAGCTCCTCCACCTGGTGGCCGAGTCCGGTCAACACCCGCGCGGCGTTCTCGACGGCGGCGTAGGCCTCCGGGTCCGGAGACGGGGTGATCGAGGACGGCACGCGGAACCCGATCCGCAGGGGCGCGGGGTCTGCGTCGAGGACCGAGGTGAACGGCTCTGCGGGAATCGCGGGCGAGTACGGGGCGCCGGGTTCGCCGCCGCGCAGTACGTCGAGCATCGTGGCGGTGTCGCGCACCGATCGGGAGACGACGCCGTTGACCGCGGCGCCGTGCATGGGTTCCCCGGCACCCGGACCTGACGGGACGAGGCCGCGGCCGGGCTTGAGTCCGAACAGGCCGCAGCAGCCCGCCGGGATGCGGATCGAACCGCCGCCGTCGCTGGCGCCCGCGCACGGGACGATGCCGGCGGCGACCGCGGCTGCCGATCCGCCGGACGACCCGCCGGGGCTGTGGGCGAGGTTCCATGGGTTCCGCGCCGCGCCGTTCGCGACGGGCTCGGTGATCCCCTTGGCGCCGAACTCGGGGGTGTTGGTCTTGCCGAAGATCACCAGGCCGGCATCGAGCCAGCGCTGCACCACCGTGGCGTGCTCGGCGGCGGGTCGCGATGCCAGTGCCCGCGATCCGGCACCGGTGGGCAGTCCGGCGAAGTCCTGGCCGAGGTCCTTGATCAGGAACGGCACCCCGCGCAGCGGACCGTCGGAGGGTTCTGGTGCGGGCACGTCGCGCACGATCGCGTTGATCCGCGGGTTGACGGCGCGGGCCCGTTCCCGTGCGACGGTGAGCAACTCATCGGCCGACACCTGGCCGGAAGCCATCAGCTCGGCCAGCCCGACGGCATCGAAAGTCCGGTAGTCCGCGAAGTCCATCACGCGACCGTAGCGCGCAATGGGAATGTTTCAATCGTTATCAAGGTTTGTCTCATTTGTCACATGGGTAACTCCAGTAACGACGCGGACCCCGTGTCACACCCCCGCCGAGAAAGTGACGAATGGATCATCGCCATGAACACAATCCTGTACTTCAGCACCCAGGGTTCGATTTATGAGACACGGGCCTACACCCGGGCCGACATCGACCGTCTCGTGCACGACCGCGGACTGCAGTCGCTGAGCAGCGCTGACCATCAGTTCGACTTCTGGTTCAGCTCGTCGGCGGGACGCTGCCAGCGCCGCGTCAACCGCCACGCCACCGAATTACTCATGGCGACAACCAATTTCACTGCCAAGAACGTGCCGCTGCTGCGAGGCGCCGTCGTCGTGGCGACCCACGACGCCGACGGTGATCTCGACGGGCTCAGTTGGCAACAGCTCGATGCCCTGTCCCAGCGCTTCCGATCGCTGACCGATCGCGACGAGCGCCACCTGACCCGGCGCATCGTTCGCGATCAGCGCCGCCGACGTCGTGCGGCCGTGCCTGCTGCCGTCCCGTCGCAGCCCGCGGGCGCACCCGTGCGGATCGCCGCCGCACACTGAGTCAGCCGAACTGCGCAACCCGTTCGGCCAGCCGGTCGAGAATGCGCAGCGACTCGTCCAGCGGCTTGGTGGGCAGCAGCAGCTGAGCCTCCTCGAAGCCGAGATCGGCCACCTCCCGTAAGTACTCGGGATCGTCGGGCGCCGCGAACAACCGCAAAGGCACCGTGTGCTCGGCGCGGTCGTTGAGTTGTTCGATGCGCGAGCGAAGCACGTCGACCGGTAGCGGATTGGACAGCCATCCCGCGCGGTGGCGGGCGATGCGCGTCACCGTGGCCTTCGAGTTGCCGCCGATGAACATTGGCGGATGCGGTGAGCGCACCGGTTTGGGCCGCGCGTGAGACGGTGGGAAATCGACGTATTTCCCGTGATACTCGGCGGGCTCGGTGGTCCACAGCGCGATGATGGCCTCGATGCGTTCGTCGAGCAGTGCACCGCGGGTGGCGGGATCGGTGCCGTGATCACGCATCTCCTCGAGGTTCCATCCCGCCCCCACGCCGAACACGAACCGTCCGCCGGAGATGAGGTCGATGCTGGCCGCCTCTTTTGCGGTGATGATCGGATCACGCTGGATGAGTAGCGCGATCCCGGTCACCAGTTCGATGCTCGACGTCACTGCCGCTGCGGCGGCCAGCGTGACGAACGGATCCAGCGTCCGGTAGTAGACCGATGGCAGATCACCTCCGCCGGGGTAAGGCGTCTCTCGGCTGGCGGGAATGTGGGTGTGCTCTGCCACCGACAGCGACGTGAAACCGCGCTCCTCGACCGCTCGGGCCAGCGACACCGTGTCGATGGCGTCGTCGTTGACAAAGGTCGCGATACCGAACTTCATGCGTCGAGCCTATGCCGTGACCGGCGTTTGGGAAGGCTTGGTTTGCTGGTAGATCCTGCCGATTCTGGCTACGGTGACGCGGTGAGCACTGAAACCCACGCCGACGAACCTCATCTCGGTTCCGTTGCGGCCAAGCTGAATTGGTTGCGGGCCGGTGTCCTGGGGGCGAACGACGGGATCGTGTCGACCGCGGGACTCGTGGTCGGCGTCGCTGCGGCGACGGCCGAGCGGGGCCCGATCCTGACCGCCGGCATCGCTGGACTGGCCGCCGGCGCGGTGTCGATGGCGCTGGGTGAATACGTCTCGGTGAGCACGCAGCGCGACACCGAGAAGGCGCTGCTGAACAAGGAGAGGCGCGAGCTCCGCGATGATCCCGCCGCAGAACTGGACGAACTCGCCGCCCTGTACGAGGCGAAGGGGTTGAACCCCGCCACCGCACGCACCGTCGCCGAGGAGCTCACCTCTCACGATGCGTTCACCGCGCATGCCGAGGCTGAATTGGGCATCACGCCAGGGGAGTTCACCAATCCGTGGCAGGCCGCCCTGTCCTCGGCACTGTCCTTCACCATCGGCGCACTGCTCCCCATCATCGCGATCCTTGCGCCGCCCACGTCGTTGCGAGTGCCGGTCACCGTGGTGGCCGTTCTCGCCGCACTTCTTCTCACCGGCGCGGTGTCGGCCGGACTCGGCGGCGCGCCCAAGCAACGCGCCTTGGCCCGCAACGTGATCGGCGGCGGCCTCGCACTGCTGATCACCTATGGAATCGGACACCTGGTCGGCGCCGCAGTGTAAGGATCTCCGCGCGGGGTATAGACCGGCGGTGACCACCGACCCCGCACCCGTGCCTGACGACCTGCGCCGGTTGGCCGATGCGCACGGCGTCGCGACTTTCTATCGCAACGAACGTCGCGAACCGGTGAATGTCGATGCCGACGTCGTGATCCGTGTGCTCGGTCTTCTCGATGTGGAGGCCGGTACCGAGGCCCAGCGCCGCGCCGAGCTCACCCGTCTCGAGGAACGCGCGCGGGCCGGAGTGCTGCCGCCCACCATTGCGGTGCGCTTGACCGGACAGCCGAAGCCTGTCCCTCAGGCGATGCTGCTGATCGCCGAGGACGGCTCGCGCATCGACGTGCACGACGAGATCCCGGCCGACCTGGCGCCGGGCTGGTATCAGCTGCACACGCGCGACGGCCAGGAGGTCACGGTGGTCGCCGCGCCGCCGACAGTGCCGACCGCGCCCGACACCTGGGGCTGGATGCTGCAGCTGTACGCGCTGCGCTCCGGACGCTCCTGGGGTATCGGCGACCTCGGCGACCTGACCGAGTTCATTCGCTGGACCACCGCCGAACACGGTTGCGGCGCGGTACTTCTCAACCCGCTGCACGCACCCGGCCCGACCCATCCGGTGCAGCCCTCCCCCTACACGCCGTCGAGCCGGCGGTTCGCCGACCCGTTGGCGTTGCGGATCGAGGACCTACCGGCCTACGCCGGACTCGACCCCGCCACCCGCGCCGATGTCGACGCACTGCGTGTGTCCGCGAGCACGCCGCGCATCGACCACGACCTGGTGTGGGCGGCGAAGCGCTCGGCGCTGGAGCTGCTGTGGCACTCGGCCGGGCGACCTGATCCCCTGTCCGGCGACGCCTCTGCCGGGCTGCGCGATTGGGCCACGTACTGCGCGCTCGCCGAACGTCACGGTGGTCGGTGGAGCCGGTGGCCAGAAGCACTGCGCCAGGTCAACAGCGACGCAGTCGCAGCTGCCCGGCGAGAGTTGGCTCCCCGGTTGGCTTTTCACGCGTGGGTTCAGCAGCAGTGCGCAGCGCAACTCGGCTCGGTGCGGGAGACGGCGAAGGCATCCGGGATGGCGCTGGGAGTGCTCCACGACCTCGCCGTGGGCGTCGACGCAGACGGTGCCGACGCCTGGGCGCTTTCCGACGTGCTGGCCACCGGAGTGAGCATCGGCGCGCCGCCGGACAATTTCACGCCCCGCGGTCAGGACTGGGGGTTGCCGCCGTGGCGGCCGGATCGATTGGCGGCGAGCGGCTATGCGCCGTTGCGCGACATGCTGCGCGCCGTGCTCTCCCATGCCGACGGCCTGCGCATCGACCACGTCGCCGGGCTGTGGCGGCTGTGGTGGATACCGCCGGGCGATGGGCCCGACCGCGGTACCTACGTGCACTACGACGCCGAGGCGATGCTGGCCGTGTTGGCGCTGGAGGCGCACCGGGCCAACGCGACCGTGGTCGGCGAAGATCTGGGCACCGTCGAGCCGGAGGTGACACAGGCACTGGCGGACAACGAGATGCTGGGCTGCGCGGTGGCGTGGTTCACTCGCGACCTCGACGAGCCGAACGAGCCGTTGCTGCCGCCGGCGCGGTGGCCCGAACGGGCGGCGGCAAGCATCTCCACGCACGATCTTCCGACCGCCGCCGGGTTCCTGGAGGGCGAGCATGTGCGGGCGCGCGCCGATCTGGGCCTGCTCGACGACGTGCCGGCAGAGCAGGCGAATGCCGATGCCGAGCGCGCGGAATGGTTGGCGCTGTTGCGTTCTGAGGGGCTGCTCGGGGCCGAGGACTCTGATGAGACCGCGGTCGTCGTGGCGATGCACCGGCTGCTCGCGCGTACACCGAGCAGGCTCAAGCTGATCTCGCCCTACGACGTCATCGGTGAGGTGCGCCAGCCCAATCTGCCCGGCACCGTGGACGAGTACCCGAACTGGCGGCTACCGCTGCCCGAGACCCTCGAGGAGCTGCAGGCCGATCCGCGGGTCGCTGCGATCACCGCGGCATTTCGCCACCCACCCAACTGACTACGCCCACCCAACTGACTACGCCCACACCAACGTTTGGGCGCGAAAACACGGCAATTCCCCGCCCAAACCTCGGTTTGGGCGGGGTTCGGCGTCAGCCGAGGCCGTGTCAGCGGAACTGCGGTAACACGTCCTGCTGCCAGCTCGTGAAGAACCCGTCGAGATCCGGGCCGATCTGCTGCACGTAGACCTCGTCGACCCCGGCGTCGACGTACTGACGCACCTGAGCGACGTGCGCATCGACATCCGGACCGCATGTCACCGACTCGGCCACCATGTCGCGCGGCACCAGAGTCGAGGCCGCCATGAAGTCGCGGGGCCGCGGCAGGGTCTGCGCCAGCTGACCGGGCAGCGCCTCGTTGGCCCACAACCGGTGTGCGGCGTCGAGACCGGCGTCGGCATCGCGATCCCAGCTCACCTTCGTCCCTGCCTGCACCGGCTTGTCGCCGCCCCCGGACTCTCGGAACGCCTTGACCAGGTCGGCGTCGGGCATCGTCGTGCAGAACCCGTCACCGATGCGGCCCGCCAATTCGGCTGCCTGCGTGCCGAATCCGGACACATAGATCGGCACCGGCTGCTCCGGACAGGTGTAGATGCGGGCCTCCTGCACCTCGTAGTGCTCACCGTGGTGACTGATCTCCTCGCCTCGGTGCAGCAACCGGATCACGTCGATCGCTTCCTCGAGCATCTCCAGCCGCACGCCCACCGAGGGCCACGGGTCACCAAGAATGTGCTCGTTGAGCAGCTCGCCGCTCCCCACGCCCAACACGAACCGGCCGTCGAGTTGCACCGCGGCTGTCGCTGCGGCCTGGGCGATGATCGCCGGGTGGATGCGCATCGTCGGGCACGTCACCGCCGTGCTGACCGGCAGCGACGTCACTTGCGACAGCGCGCCGATGATGCCCCACACAAACGGGCTCTGGCCCTGCTCGTCGTTCCACGGGTGGAAGTGATCGGAGATCCACAGCGCCTCGAAGCCCGCGTCTTCCGCTCGTTTGGCCTGATCGACCAGGCCTTGCGGGGTGAACTGTTCGCAGGACAGGAAGTAACCGATCTTTGCCATGCCGGCGCGGTTACCCCGCGGCGGTGTCACTATGCATGCGGGTTTGGCCGATCCCGACAGGGGAACGGCGTCGGGGTGAGCGCACCCGAGCTCGCGGGGATGTTCCGGTGGCAGTCGGCGCTACAGATCCAGCGCCAGCGGCTCGACGGGTGACGCGCAGCAGATGAGCACATTTCCGTCGGCGGGCGGCTCGAGCGGTTCGGGGTCGTAGCGCACCGATCCCGACAGCAGGGCCGTCTCGCAGTTGTGACAGACACCTGTGCGGCATGACCACCGGGTCGGGACGTCGCACGCCTCGGCGAGTTCGAGCAGGCTCACCCGGTTCGGTCCCCACGGCGCGGCCAGCCCGCTGCGCACGAACTGCACCTCAGGACCCGGTCCGGGCTCGCCCTCGGGTGGGTGCGGCGTGAGGGTCGTCGCGGCGATTCCGGGGGTGAGAGCCGGCCCAGCACCGAAGATCTCGGTGTGCACCCGCGACGGGTCCAGGCCGTGGGAGAGCAGTGCCGCCTCCATCCCGGCCATGAAGGGCTGCGGTCCGCACACGTAGGCGGCGGCCTCGCGAGGGATGTCCAGCTCCTCGAGTGTCGCCGCCGAGAGCCGGCCGGGCTCGCTGAAGTCGACCCCTGCCCGGTCTGTCGGTGCGGGCCGGCTGTAGGCGACGTGAGAGACCGCGTGCGGCAGTGCTTTCAGCGCATTTTGGGCTTCGGTGGCGAACGCGTGGTCGGCGCCGTTGCGCGCGCCGTGCAGCCACCACACCGGGCGGGTGGATGCAGCTGCGACCAGTGCGTTGAGCATCGACAGCACCGGCGTGACCCCGACTCCGGCGGAGACGAGGACCACGGGCGACTCGTCGTCGGCCAACCAGAACGTGCCACGCGGCGCGGCGACGTCGAGTGAGTCACCTGGATGCAGCTGCGTGTGCAGGTATTCGCTTGCCGCGCCGTGCGGTTCGCGCTTGACACCGATGCGGTAGGCCGGACTACCCGGCGCGTTGCACAGCGAATAGGTACGGATCAGGGCGGGCGCTTGGCCGCTGCGCGGCAACCGGACCGTGACCGATTGGCCGGCAAGCCATCTCGGCAGCGGCGCGTCCGCCGGATCGGCGAGCACGACCGAACGGACCGACCGGCTTTCCTCGACCACGTCGCGCACGATCAGTGACCGGAAGCCGGTCCAGGCGGGCGGCGGACCAGCGGCGGCCAGACCGGGGTTGCCGGTATCGGCCCCGTCGTGGTCGGCCAGGGCGCGCAGCGAACCCTGCCAGCCCGGGCTGAGGGCGGGGATGCGCAGCGCCCGGGCGAGTCCGTCGCGAGCATGGCCGGGAAGGTAGAGCAGCGCGTCGATCTCGGCGACGGTCATCTGTTCGGGGCCGTCGGCGATCTTGACGATCTCCTGCCCGGCTTCGACATCGCCCTCCGTGATCACCCGGCAGTAGAACCCGGGTCGGCGGTGCGCAACCAGCAGTGCGGCCATTCGCGGCTCCCCGATCCGCATCCCGGCCCGATAGCAGGTGACGCGGGGCTGGGTGACCTCGAGAACCGCGTCACCCACGCGGTAGCGGTCACCGATGCACACCTCGTCGTCGGGCAGACCCTCCACGGTGAGGTTCTCGCCCAGCAGTCCCGGCACCAGGTCGTCACGGCCGAACTCCTGTGCCCAATGCCGGTAGGAATCCATTTGATACACGAGCACGGCGCGGTTCTCGCCGCCGTGCCCGCCGAGATCGCCCTGTCCGTCACCGTCGATGTTGAGCCGGCGAATCCGCCGCGGCCCGGTGACGGGATCTTTCCACGCTCCGGTGTAGACGGTGCGATCGTTCCACGACACGTCGCGGGGCATGCCCACGTTCACCGATACCAGGGTGGCCACTTCGCCATCTTCGCTCCCCCGCTGCCGCAAAACAGGTGAAACGCCCGCGCATGACGGACGTGGTGTCGGGTAGGAGCCCATCATGACCGCTCCCCAGTCGCAGCCCGATATGGAACTGGCCGGCATCTTCGCCAGCCTGGCCGGCGTCCTGCTGACCGAGACCACCGTGGCCTCGGCCCTGGCCACCCTGACGTCGGTGGCCGCCGACACGATCGGCGGCAGCGCGGGAGCCGGTCTCACCGTGCTGGACGCGCAAGGCCGGCGCATCACCTCGGCGGCCACCGACCCCATCGTCGGACAGCTCGACGATCTGCAGTACCAACTCGACGAGGGGCCGTGTCTCACTGCATGGCGCGAGAGCCGCGTCGTCCGGACGGAGCCCGATACAGATGAACAGAGATGGCCGTCGTGGATCCGCGCGGCGCGTGCGCTGGGGATGCAATCGTTCCTCAGCGCTGCACTCGTGGTCGGCGAGCGGCCCCTGGGAGCCATCAAGGTGTACTCCACGACGGTAGATGCCTACTCCGACAGGGATGCAGACCTTTTGCGCCGCTTCGCACGTCAAGCAGCGATCTTCGTCAGCAATGCGCTGACGGTGCAGGCCGCTGAGCAGATGAGCGACACGCTGAAGAACACAATGCGTGATCGCGACGTCGTGGCGATGGCACGGGGGATCCTGATGGCGCGCAATCGGATCGGTCAGGACGAGGCGTTTCGCCGCCTCGTCGTGGAGTCCCACGGCAGCCGCCGCGTCCTGACCCAGGTAGCCGAGCGGGTCGTCGCTTCGGCGACGGAGGGGTGAGCGGACCGGTGGCCACCCCGGGTGACGTACAGGAACGGTTTCGGCGGGCCTTCGAATCGACTGGTCTGACGATCGCAGATCTGTGGCTGCGCTACTTCGCGTACGGCGGTGTCGCGAGCCGTTTCGAACTCGACGCCTATCTCAACGGTGCCCTGGCGCTGCCTCCGTTGCAGCACGACATCGTCGCGCAGGCGATCAACGAACGACTCGGTGAGATCGCCCCGCCACGTGCCCCCTACAGCGTCGAATTCAGCGAGGCGGAAGGCGCGCTCGACGACGAAGATCCACAGGAAGGGTAGGAAGGGCGGCCCCCTGCGCTAAGACAGACAGATGGCCGACACCGTCCGCCCACCCGGGGCGCCGACCGCGTTCCGCTACCCCGAGGTGGGCGACCGCCGCGCGCGGCTGCGCAGCGGCATCCGTCGGCTGACGGGCATCGACCCGTTCCCGTCCCACGCCGTGGCCCGGGCGTTCATGACCGGCCTCACCGAGGGCGATCCGGTGGCCGAGCGCTTCGTCGCCGAGACCTACCACGGGGAGCTCGGCGCCCGTCGGGCCCGCGATCTCGTCGAGCAGGCGCAACGCCACGGCATCGACAGCCTGCCCGAGGCACCGGAGTCGATGCAGGCGCTGTTCGCGGAGTTCGAGCAGCAGCCCGATTGGCTGGACCCCGAACTGGTCGAGCAGGGCGCTGCGGTGTGGCGACGGTGGGCGTATGCGCTGGGCGCGCTCGGCAACGCCGGCACCACCGACACCTACACCGAAGGCTGGCTCGCGGTCCCGCTGTCGCTGTCCGGCGGGTACGCGGGCCAGCGCGCGCTGCATCGCTACCTGGAGACGTCACGCTGGTGGATCGAGGTGTGCCGCCCGGGCGCGCTGCTGACCCCCGGCTCGCTCGGTCGGCAGATCTCTCTGCACGTGCGCATCATGCACGTCAGCGTCCGCGAGCGGGTGCGCCAGCACCCGGAGTGGGACACCGCGCGGTGGGGCTTGCCGATCAGCCAGTCCGCGATGCTGCTCACGCTGCTCGGTGGCAGTGTCGCGCCCGCGCTCGGGCTGTTCCTGCTCGGCCACGTGACCTCCCCCGCCGAGATGCGCGCGGTGCTGCACTTCAACCGCTACTGCGGCCATCTCGTCGGCGTGCGGTGTGACGGCTACTTCCCCGAGACCGTCACCGACGCGTGGCGCATCCTACTGATGGCGGATTCGGCCCGCAGTCACGACAGCGGTTCCAGCGGCACCGAATTGGTCGAGTCGTTCGTGCCCGCATTCGCGCCGACCACCGCGCATCGGGGGCTCGGCCGGCTCCGCGCCGAGTACCACTATCGCGTGCAAGCCGGCTACCTCGGCCTCTACATGCTGCCGTGGAATCGCCGCCGCTATCGGCTCCCGTCGGCGCTGCCCGGAGTCGCGCTCCTGCTCGCGCGGGCACCGGCCATCACCGCGCTCGAGATCGGCCGCCGCGTCTGCCCGCCCCTGGATCGATGGTGGCAGCGCACCAACCTGCACCGGTGGGAACGCTGGCTCTCGTGGCAGTCGGCCGGCAAGGCGGCCCAGTTCGAGGCGGCGGTTCCGCTGCGCCGCTGACTCTCGTGGACCCGCGGGCCGCGCGCCTACGATGGACGGATGGCCGAGCAATTCGCGATCCCGGACGTCCCCTTCACCCACGACCCCTGGGTCGCCTCGGCGCAGCGCTACAGCGAGATGCCCTACCGGCGGGTGGGTTCGTCGGGGCTTCTGCTGCCGGCGATCTCGCTGGGCCTCTGGTACAACTTCGGCGACAACCGGCCGTTCGACACCCAACGAGAAGTGTTGCGGCACGCCTTCGATCGTGGCATCACCCACTTCGACCTGGCCAACAACTACGGCCCACCGTACGGTTCGGCGGAGGAGAACTTCGGCCGCATGCTGCGCCGCGATTTCAAGCCCTACCGCAACGAACTGCTGATCTCGACGAAGGCCGGCTGGGACATGTGGCCCGGCCCCTACGGTCAGCTCGGCGGCCGTACCTATGTCCTCAACAGCCTCGACGAATCCCTGGACCGACTGGGGCTGGACTATGTCGACATCTTCTACTCCCATCGCATCGACCCTCGCACTCCGCTGGAGGAGACGATCGGCGCGCTGGACACCGCGGTGCGCACCGGCAAGGCACGCTACGTCGGCATCTCGTCGTACTCACAGGCGAAAACGGCCGAAGCCGCCGCTATCGCAAAGAGTTTGGGCACGCCGCTGGTGATCCACCAGCCGTCGTACTCACTCCTCAATCGGTGGATCGAGGACGGTCTCACCGCCGAGTTGAACACCGCGGGCATGGGCGCGATCGCGTTCACCGCGCTGGCGCAGGGTCTGCTCACCGACCGTTATCTGACGCAGCCGGCCGACGGTGTGGAGCGTGCCACCGCGCGCCCGACGTTCGACGACGAGCAGGTCACCGATGACGTTCTCCAGCGGCTGCGCGGCCTCGCCGACATCGCCGAGCGCCGCGGCCAGTCGCTGGCCCAGCTGGCGTTGGCGTGGGTGCTGCGTGAGCCGACCGTGGCGTCGACGCTGATCGGTGCGTCGAGCGTGGCCCAACTCGACGAGAACCTCGGCGCGCTGAAGAACCTGGTTTTCACCGATGAGGAGCTCGCCGAAATCGACCAGTACGCCATCGAATCCGGCATCGACCTGTGGCGGGAGAGTTCTGACGTCTGAGCGTGTTTCGCTCGAGACGCTGGGCGCCTGGGTGATCAAGTGCAATCCGCGGCACACGCCCGTGGAGCCGATGGTCTCGGCCGGGCACACCGCGCCGCGGTGGTGCGTGGCCGACAACTACCGGACGCGGTTGATGCAGCCTGGGCAGCGGGTGCTGCTGTGGGTGACGACGCGGCCCGACCGCGGTATCTGGGGCGTCGGGCGGATCACCGGCGACGTGGCGGTCGTCGACGGCAAGCACCGAGTGCCGGTGCACATCCCGCTGCTCCCCGAGCCGCTGACCGCTGCGCACCTCCGCACGAGTCCGGATCTGGCCTCCCTGGAGGTGTTTCGCGTTCCGGTGCAGTCGAATCCGTCGTGGGCGACGGTTGCCGAGATGACGGTGATCGATGCGCTGCTGCCGGACTCAGTCCAGTGACTGCTGGTCACCGCCGATGCCGGCCATCCCCGAAACTGTGCTGACCGCTTTCCCGAGGGGGCCCGCAGCGGCGCGCGCAACGGTGTGTACGGCGCGCACCCCGAATCGCGATCGCGGGTTGGCCAAGCGCAGCGAGTTCTCTCGCACGGTGGGCGCCGTCGCGACGAACGGCCGCATGGCGTCGCGGTAACGGTGCAGGGCGGCACTCGGGTCGTCGGCGTCGGCGAGCTCACGGGCCAGAAGGTAGCCACCGATCAGGGCGAGGCTGGTGCCCGCGCCGCCGAACGTCGCGTTGCAGAACGCGCTGTCGCCGAGCAACCCGATGCGGCCTTTGCTCCACACCGGCGGATGCACCTGGCCGACCGCGGAGAAGTACATCGGCACATCGGCATCCAGCGCATCGAGGATGCGCGGTGCGGCGCCGCCGACATCGGCGAACGTGCGCCGCAGCACTGTGACCAGGTCGCGACGGCCGAGTTCCTCCAGCCCGCGCACGTCGGAGAGGAAGGACAGCATCCCGCGAGTGGTGCCGAGGTTGTCCGGTCGTAGGTGCACGCTGCGGGACTTGGTGGCGTGCTGCCAGTTCCACCACCGGTCATCGCTGTCGTCGCGAGGCAGCGTGGCGTAGGCGCAGTACATGCCGAGCCTGTGCACGTCGACGGGAGTGACGAATCGGCGCGAGCGCGAATACAGACCCTCGGCGATGACGATGACGTCGGCGTCCAGTGTGGAGCCGTCGCTCAGCGCCGCCGTCACCCGGTCGCCGTGGTCGGTCACGTCGACGAGCTGGGTCTCGAATCGATAGTCGGTGGCCTCCGCCGTGTGCTCGACGAGGATGCGGGACAGTTCGCCGCGCAGGATCTCCAGTTCCGCGGTGGGTCCGTCGGAGTGGCCGCCGCTGCCGACCGGGAACGACGCGACAGCCCTGCCGTCGGCGGTGACGAACCGGGTCCCGATCTCGGTGGTGTTGGCGGCGCGCACGTCGGCGTCGATACCCATCCGGCGGATGACGTCGCGGGCGGCGCCGCGGATGTCGACGTTCTGTCCTTCGTCACGGCGCTGCGGATAGCGCTCGAGGATCGTGGTGCGCCATCCACGCGCGTTGAGTTGATGGGCCAGAGCGGGGCCGCCGATACCGGCACCGGAGATGATCGCGTGTGAGGGCACGATCCATTGTGCCTGCGGTGGCGCGACGACGGATTTCGTTGCGGTCGACCCGTGTATCAGCTCGAGCGTCAATATCCAGGCGCCGCACAGACACAGATGCCCTGCTGGGGGGCACGCTCTCAGAATGGACGCAGACCTTTCGCTCACACGAAATCCGTATTATCTTGACTTTGGTTGAGCTTCCAGCCCGCGGACTGTCCACGAGTTCAACCGATCCGAGGTGTCCCACGATGACCGCCGTCGAAAAGCACCGCAGCTTTTCCCTTACCTACAGTCCCGATTACGAGCAACAGCGTTGCGGCCCAGCCATTTTCGAGGCCCGCCAGTGTTCGTCCAACCGCGTCGCCATCGCGGTCATCGGCGAGATCGACGCGGTCAACGGTCGGGAATTCGGCCGCTACGTCCAACGACACACGCGTATCTCGAAACAGCTCGTGCTCGACTTGCGTGCCGTCGACTTCTTCGGCTCGGCGGGCTTCACCGCGCTCTACTACATCAGCGTGCACTGCACACGCAGCGATGTGGACTGGACGATCGTGGGCGGCGACCCGGTCCGCCGCCTGCTGTCGATCTGCGATCCGGACGGCGAGCTCCCGCTTGCCGCCGATCTGTCGTCGGCGCTCGCTCGTCTCGACCGACTGGGCCACGGCCTCGCGCACGTCATCTGGACCGCACAGGCGGGGTGGCACCGGCCGGCGAGCCGCACGACGATTCAGCGTATTCGCCGCTGACCGCCGTCCACCGCCCACGTCGTCGTCTCGGCCACAGACCGCCGGACGACGGCGGAGACATCCGGTGCATCGGCCGGTTGCGTGCCGATGCGGATCAGCATCTGCGCATGCCTCTGCCCGTCGAACACCTCACATGCCAACGCAACCCTGTCCCGCGCCGGACGCAGCGGCTCGGTCAACGCGCAGGACGCCAGCCCCATCGCCGTCGCCGAGAGGAGAACGCGGCTGGCCGCTTCCCCGGCACGCAGCCGGGCCGCGTCGCCGTCGTCCTCGGTGCCGAGGGCGAGCAGCACACCGTCGGCGGGAGCCGCGGACGTCTCCGCGGGGTCGCCGTAGTGCAGACGCACCTGCCCGGTGTCGTCGCGGTGCCATCGCGCGGCGGGGACGACCCCCAGCTCGACACCGCGGCGCGCGGCACGCACCAGCAGCGTTTCGACCGTCGTCTCGGGGAGGGCTGCGGATGCGTATTGACGACGGTCCGATCTGCGGCGGTGGATGACGTCGGCGAGCTCACGAGCGGCCGGCATCGGAGCGGATTCGATCATCTCGAAGGTGGCCAAGCGCACGGGATCGAGCCTGGGATCGAGCCTGGGATCGAGCACGGTGCCGCCCGGGAAGCGGTGGATGCGGGTGGCCCAGCCGGCGGCGTCCAGCGCGATCGCGCAGTGGTCGAGCACCGCTCCACAGGCGAGCAGGACATCGCGTCGGTCGAAGGGTGAGTCGCCGAGCCGGCGGCTCCAATCGGCGTCCAGATGCAGGCCGTTCGGTTCGACGTGCCACGACCAGGGTTGGGAGTTCTGCGCCGACGGCGCCCAGCCGGCCGCCTCCAGCACCCGTTCCAGCGTCGCGGTATCGGGTCCGCTCGCCACCGCCTGTCCTTCCGCCTGGGGTTTCTCGCGGAGAAATCCTACGCGGCGAGCAGTCTCACCAGCCGGCGTTGCGCGCCAGGTCGACGGCGTATTGGTTGACGAATGTGCCTGCGCCGGGCTCACCCCGGCCACAGGAGCCGTCGGATTCGCCGGGTCGCTTCACCCACAGGAAGGCGTCGATCTGCGGGTTGCCGGTGTTCGCGGTGGGTGCCACGCCGAGCGCGCGTCCGGTCGGGTTACACCAGTACAGCGGATCCCCCTCGACCGGTCCGGCACCGTTGCGCGAGGTGTCGATGACGAACGGCTTGCCACCGGTCATCCCGGAGATCGCCGAGCCGTAGCCGACCTCTTCGTCGGTGGTGAAGAAGTTCGCGGTGTTGAGGCTGAAGCCGCGCGCCTTGGCGACGCCCACCTGGTTGAGCCGGTTGGCCATCTCCTCGGCGCTGACCCAGCGGGAGTGGCCGGCGTCGACGTACACGGCGGTGCCGGGATTGCGCGTCAGCGTGTCCACGGCGTAGGAGATCAGGTCGAATCGCTCCTGCCGCTGATCGCCGGAGAGGCAGTCGGCCATCGCGAGGGCGTCGGGTTCGAGGATCACGGTGGCCGGCCCGCCGCCGATGGCTCCCGCGACACCGTCGATCCAGTTGCGGTAGGCGCCCGCGGACCCGAAGCCGCCCGCGGCGAAGCTGCCGCAGTCGCGGTGCGGAATTCCGTAGAGGGCGAGGATCGGCATGGTGCCCGCCGCCTGAGCGGTCGCGATGTACTTCGCGTCCACTGCGGGTGTGGACAGCTGATCCATCCAGTACGCGGTCGGCGTGTTGACGACCCGGTCGAGCACGGGGTTGCCGGCACTGCGCGCTGCCCGGACGCCCTTGGAGTCGGGGTTGACGTAGAACGGCAGGCCGGCCAGCGGGTTGGCGTCGGCGGCCAGGCGCACGGTGTCGGTACGCAGATCGGCGGGCGCCGGTCCTGCGAGGGCGCCGGCGGTGGCCACGGCGGTCACGGCGATGACAGGGGCCATCCACCGGGCGAGCGAACTGAGCGCGGGAAACGTCACGCCGACGAACGTATCGAGGCTTCTCGTCCGACGCCAATCTGAGCGGGCCTCACGTGGTGACGGCGGTGCCGCAGATTCCACACATCTCGAACTCCTGTCGTTTCCACCGCATCAGCGGAACGAAGAAGACGCTGAACTGGCGGAACTGGCGCATCCGCGTCCACTGCGTGGTGTTGTGGCATCGAGGGCACGTCCGCACGCCTCCCGCGCCGAGGGGTTTGCGCTTGGTTCCGATGCCGAACAGCAAGAACAACACCACACCACCGTAGCGACGCCGCCGGAATAGGTGACATGTCACCCATGTTGTAGGGCACGTCCACCGCGAAGAAGGGAAACATCATGGGACAGCTGGAAGGCAAGACCGCACTGGTCACCGGCGGGACATCCGGAATCGGACTGGCCACTGCTCAGCGACTCGCAGCCGAGGGTGCGCATGTCGTGATCACCGGGCGCCGGCAGGAGGCTCTCGACGCGGCCGTTGCGTCGATCGGCGACGCAGCGACCGGCGTGCGCAGCGACGTGTCGAAACCCGAGGAACTCGACGCGGTCGTCGAGGCCATCGAGGCGCGCGGTGAAGGATTGGACGTCGTCTTCGCCAACGCCGGCGGCGGGGAGTTCGCCGCGCTGCCGGATATCACTGTCGAACACTTCACCACCACGTTCACCACCAATGTCGGCGGCACACTGTTCACCGTGCAGAAGGTGCTGCCCCTGCTCAATCGCGGCGCTTCGATCGTCCTCTCGGGCTCGACCGCGGCATCCAATGGGACACCGTCGTTCAGCGTGTACGCCGCGACGAAGGCCGCGATCAGGTCGTTCGGTCGCACCTGGGCCGCGGAGTTGGCGGGCAGCGGGATCCGGGTCAACACCGTCGTGCCGGGGCCTGTCGAAACCCCAGGGCTGGTCGGCTTGGCTCCGGGCAGCGAGCAGGAGCTCCTCGACGCCCAAGCCGCGACGGTGCCGTTGGGCCGGGTCGGCCGGCCGGAGGAGATCGCCGCTGCGGTGTTGTTCCTCGCCTCGGATCAGAGCAGCTTCATGACGGGTGCGGAAGTGTTCGTCGACGGCGGTGCAGAACAGGTGTGAATCACTCGGTCGGCGAGCCGAATTCCGGCGGCGGGAGGGTGCCCGCACGCAGCAGTGAGTCGTGGACCGTGGCCAGGATGTCGGCGAGCGCCGACTCCTGGCCACGGTCGGTGTCGGAGAAAACCGTCTCTCGGACCCAGGCCGCATGGATCGGAACGGCGGCTCGGAACTGGCGCACCCCGTCGGCGGTCAACGTGATGTCGGTGGCCCGGCCGTCGTCAGCCGACGGCAGCCGGTCGATCAGCCCGCGTGTGGCCATGCGCTTCAGGTGGTGTGAGAGCCGGCTGCGCTCCCATCCGATGACGGTGGCCAGGCTGGACAGTTGCGCCTTGCCGTCCGGCGCGTTGTACAGCGCATTGAGAACTGTGTAGTCCGCAAGCGACATCCCGCAGTCGCGCTGGAGGTGCCGGTTCATCTCGTACTCGATCCGGTGGTACACCCGCATGTAGCTGATCCACGCCCGCTGCTGGGAGGCGGTGAGCCCGTCGCCCGCCGCCCCCGCCGACCGTTCTGCCATGCCGATTAGTGTGCAATCCATGACTGCCGCAGCAGAAACGTCGCCGTTGGAAGCCCGGGTGGGCCACTACTACCAGATGGACGGCACGTACCTGGTCGGCCGCGAGAAGCTCCGCGAGTACGCCCGTGCGGTGCAGGACTATCACCCCGCGCACTGGGATGTCGACGCCGCCGCTGAACTGGGTTATCCCGATCTCGTGGCGCCACTGACCTTCACTTCGGCGCCGGGGATGCAGTGCAACCGCCGGATGTTCGAAGAGGTCGTGGTCGGCTACGACACCTACATGCAGACCGAGGAGGTCTTCGAGCAGCACCGTCCGATCGTGGCGGGCGATGAGCTGAAGATCGACGTCGAGCTGACGTCGGTGCGCCGCATCGCCGGGCGCGACCTGATCACGGTGACGAACACGTTCACCGATACCGCCGGCGAGCGGGTGCACACGCTGCACACGACGGTGGTCGGGGTGACCGCCGAGGACATCGGCGCTGACGTCAAGGTTGCAGTGCAGAAGGCGATGATGCACGACATGAACATCCTCGAAATCGGGGGATCTGAGGCGAGCTACGAGAAGACGGTGCGTCCCGACGGGGACATCACGGTGTCCGATGGCGGCTCGACGCGCACCCCGGGTTCACGCGCGTTCACCGACGTGTCGGCCGGCCAGGAGATCCCGGTGCACCACACCCGCCTGTCGCGGGGTGATCTCGTCAACTACGCCGGGGTGGCCGGTGATGCCAACCCCATTCACTGGGACGAGGACATCGCCAAACTCGCCGGGCTGCCCGACGTGATCGCTCACGGCATGTTGACGATGGGCCTGGGCGCCGGGTTCGCGTCGTCGTGGACCGGTGATCCGGGAGCGGCGCTGCGGTTCGCCGTCCGGCTGTCGGCGCCGGCGATCGTGTCGGCCAAGGAGGGTGCCGACGTCGAGTTCAGCGGCAAGGTGAAGTCGCTGGATCCCGAGACCCGGTCGGGTGTCCTCATCATCGGCGCGAAGTCGGCCGGAAAGAAGATCTTCGGGTTGGCCACCCTCGCCGTCCGCTTCAGCTGACCCACTGCGGCGCCGGCTCGGCCGACCCACCGATCCCACAGCCCACCTCCGGAATGTTTCGATGTCGAAGCGAGTTGTCCCCCCACAGATGCTTCGAATGCGAAGCACGTGATCGAGGAGGACACCATGAAGGCAGTGCGGTACCACGAGTACGGCGGCAGTGACGTGTTGCGTTACGAGGACGCTCCGCGCCCGACACCCGGCCCGCAGCAGGTGCTGGTCGAGGTCGCCGCCACATCGTTCAACCCGGTCGACGCGGGCATCCGGGGCGGCTACCTGGCAGAGGTCTACAAGGTCGACTTCCCCCACATCCCGGGTGTGGACGTGGCCGGCACGATCGCAGAGCTCGGCGACGGCGTGACCGGATGGGCGCTCGGCGACGCCGTGGTGGCGTTCCTGCCCCTCGACGCTGACGGCGCGGCAGCCGAGTACGCCCTGGTGCCCGCCGACGCATTGGCGGCGGCCCCCACGTCGGTGCCCCTCGTCGACGCCGCAGCACTCCCCGAGCCCGCACTGACCGCCTGGCAGGCGCTGTTCGAGATCGCCGGGCTCACGGCCGGGCAACGTGTATTGATCAACGGCGCCTCCGGAGCCGTCGGCGGCTACGCCGTGCAGTTGGCCAAGCAGGCCGGCGCACACGTCACCGCCACGGCGCGGGACCGCGACGCACAGCGGCTGCTAGATCTCGGCGCTGATCGCACGGTGGGATACCTCGACTACGACCGATCACCGATCCGCGTCGAGGGGGCACCGTTCGACGTGGTGCTCAACCTGGTCTCCACCACCGACTCGCAGACCGAGGCATTGATCAGCCTGATCGGAGACGGCGGTTTCCACGTCGGGACCATGGTGTTCGGACTCGAGAACCCGCCGCGGGGAATCCGCACCCAGCGCGTGTTCGTCCGCAGCGACGCCGCCCAGTTGGCTGCACTGGCGCACCGCGTCGACCACGGACATCTGCGCATCGAGGTCGCCGATCGCCGCCCTCTTGCCGAGGCCGCCGCGGTGCACGACGCCTCTGACGCGGGGCGCCTGCACGGCAAGACGCTGCTCGTCCCCGCGCGACACTGACGCCGGTCCGTCGGCGCGGTGTCTGCGGGGGGCGGCCGAGCGCGGCGGGCGAGCACGCATGTGGTCGCGCGCCGCGCTCATCATGTCTGCCAGTGCGCGTACATCTCGGGCGGACAGCGCGTCGAAGAGCAACTCCTGCACGACGTCGATGTGCCCCGGCAACACCGCGGCCAGCCGGTCACGGCCGCGCTCGGTGATCTCGACGACGGTGGCGCGCTGGTCCTCCGAGGACGCGGCGCGGCTGATCAGACCTTGCTTCTCGAGCAGCCCGGCCTGGTGCGTCAACCCGGAACGGCTGTAGACGACGCCGTCGGCGAGATCGGTCATCGTGAGCGGTCGATCGTTGTCCGAGAGTTTAGCGAGAATCTCGAATTGCACGTAACTCAAGCCCCCGTCGTCCAACAGCTGTTGACGTACCGCGTACTGCAACAAGCTGACCGACTCCATCAGTGCGAAGTACGCCCGCAGTTGGACGGGGTTCAGGGCGTCGGCCATGGCCCGACTGTAGTGCTTCGATATCGAAGTGCCAGGGCCTGACCGCGGGCACGCCGCGTGAGCCATCGCGGTCCGCGGATCACGTCGCGGGTCTGACCGCCGGGTCCAGAAGCCGCGGCGCCACCGCGACAGTCAGCGAAGCCTTTTCGAACGAACGGATCTGGTCCTCGGCGACGTCGGAGTCGGTCACCAGCGTGGCGCCGGCCGGAATCGGCGCCCACGCGTGAAAGGGCCTGCGCCCCAGCTTCTCTGCGTGGGCCAGCACGTAGACCGTCTCCGCGCGCTGCATCATCAGTTCCTTGAGCCGAGTCTGTTCCAGCTCCGCTTCGCAAATCCCCAGTTCCGAGTTGACCGCGTCTGCGCCCAGGAAAGCGCGATCGAACGTCAGCCGCTCCAGCGTCGCCTCGGCCAACGGGCCGACGAAACCCTGGCTGAGGTGCCGCAGAGTGCCGCCGATGCATTCGACACGGACAGCGTCAGCGTCGGCAAGGGCTTCGAGAGCGGTGAGACCAGCGGTCACCACCGTGAGATCGGCGACGGTGCGCAGGTAATCGCCCATCGCCCCTACCGTGGTGCCCGCATCGAGCAGGATGGTTTCGCCGGGTTGCACCTGCTCGGCGGCCCACTTGGCGATGGCGTGCTTGGCGTCGAACCCCTGCATCGCCCGCTGCCGGATCGAGGATTCCGGCTGCCGCCCGAGCGCGATCGCGCCGCCGTAGGTGCGCGCGATCAGTCCCTGTTCGGTCAGCAGGCTCAGGTCGCGGCGGATCGTCGACGCGGTCACGCCGAACTGGGCCGACAGTTCTTCGACGCTTGCCAGCCCTGTGGACCGGGCCAGCCGAATGATCTCAGCGCGGCGGCCCGTCGACCCACGTGGTGGCATCACCCACTCCTAATTGAGAACCGTTGTGCTGGTGGCAAGTTCGGCGGCCTGGCGCAGAGCTTCGACCATGCTACCCGCCTCCGCGATGCCTTTGCCCGCAATGTCGAAGGCCGTTCCGTGATCGACCGACGTCCGGATGACCGGCAGCCCGACCGTGATGTTGACGCCCGCCTCGATGCCGAGCACCTTGACCGGTCCATGTCCCTGATCGTGGTACATCGCCACGATCAGGTCGTAGTCGCCGCGGCCGGCGAGGAAGAAGGCGGTGTCGGCCGGCAGTGGTCCGTGCGCGTCGATCCCGTCGGCCACCAGCGCTTCGACAGCCGGCACGATCTTCTGGTCTTCTTCGCCGTAGCCGAAGAGCCCGTTCTCCCCCGCGTGTGGGTTGATACCGCAGAGCCCGATCTTGGGATGCGGATTGCCGGACCGCACGAGTGCGTCATGCCCGCGGCGCACCGTACGTTCCACCAGACCCGGTTCGATCTTGGCGACGGCGTCGAGCAGCCCGATGTGGGTGGTGACGTGGATGACCTTCAGCTTCGGCGACGACAACATCATCGACACCTCCTCGGTACCGGTCAGGTGGGCGAGAAGCTCGGTGTGCCCCGGATAGATGTGTCCTGCGGCGTGCAGCGCCTCCTTGTTCAGCGGCGCGGTGCAGATCGCCTGGACTTCGCCGCGCACCGCCAGTTCGCTTGCCACTCGGATGTATTCGTAGGCGGCGTTGCCGGCGACGGCCGACAGCTCACCCCAGGGCAGATCTGCCGGAAGCAGGTCGAGGTCGATGACGTTGATCCGGCCCGGCGCAACACGGGCGTCGCCGACCGTCTCGACCGCGACGATGTCGCACGTGATCCCCAGGATGTCCGCGGCTTGGGTCAGGCGCTTCGCATCTCCGATCACAACGGGGACGCACCACCCCGCGACGGCGTCGTCCAGGAGTGCAGGGACGATCACCTCGGGGCCGATCCCGGCGCCATCCCCCATGGTGACGGCGACGACGGGAAGTGCTGCGGTGCCGGAGTTCGGCGTCATGGTGGTGCCCTTCAACTGGTGGGTGGGTGAAACGTTCTGCGCACGAACGAAACTGAGGTGCGCGGTGATGTCGACGAAACTGTCGCGATCGCCGAAGCTTCCGGGGCGAGTCACGATTCGCCGACCGTCGGAGGTCACACTGACGACGGCTCCGTGGTGCACGACGTCGACCGGCCGCAGCGCGTCGTATCCGAGCGCGTCGATGACCGCGCGGGCGGTCTCCCCGCCGGTCAGGACGAAGTCGGGGCGGCGCGTCGCGGCGCGGTCACCGGCGGCCACGTACGAGCCCAGCCGGGTGGCCAGTTCTGCGCGCTGCGGTGCGGGAACCGATCCGCCGATGGTGAGGACGACCTGCGCGTGCGTGGCCAATGCCTCCGCCAGCCGGGACGATTCGGCGGTGCCCGTGAGGAGCTCGCCGGCTTCGACCGTGATCGGTACCGCACCGGTGTCGACGAGCGCCGCGACCTGTGCCGTCGCATTCCTGGCGCCGGTGCCCACGACAGTCAAAACAACTGAGGGACAATTGCTCTCGGCGATTGGTACAGGAGAGCTCGCGTCCAGTGTGCGCGCCAGCGCAGCCGTCAGCGCTGCGGTTCCGATCAACTGGACACCCGGTACCTGTCGAGCGGCGGCGAGCGCGGCATCGAGGTCGGAGTCTGAGGCCACATCGCAGATCGCCACCGCACCGTCGGCCACCGCAGCGGCGATATCCCCCGGCGACGAACAGATGCGGCTGGGGTGTCGCACGACGTCGGTGATCGACTCGGGCGGTGGTGCGGGCTCCAGGTGCCACAGGTCGGTGCGGTGCAGGGGAACGCCGTCGACATGGAGCACACCGTCGCGCACAGTGCGGCCGAGACCGGGGAGCCCGGCCGCGACGACGACCGGGCCGCGATCGGCCAGGACGTCCACGGTCGAACCGATGTGCCCGCGCAACAGTGAGTCGATCTTGACGATCGTGAGGCGGCCCGCGGGGCTGCGGTCGAGGGTGGCTGTCAGCACCGAATCCGTCTGTGCCGGCGCAGCTCCCCGCGTGTTCAGGTCGACAACGGTGACGCCGGAAAGATCCGCGTGCGCCGGGTCCAGCACGAGCCTCGCCTCGGGGATGCGGCCGAGGAAGGATGCGGCGGCCTCGGCGGCTCCGGAGAGGTCATCGGCGAGAACGAGGATGTCGGCGCAAGTGCTCATAGCGACAGGCCTGCACATTGGGTGATGACCTGGCCGGTGATGCTGCGCGCATCGGCGCCCAGCAGGAAGGCGACCAGGCCGGCGACTTCACCGGAATCGATGAGGCGCCCCATCGGTGGCACCGTGGCGGCAGTTCGTGCCCGGTTCGGGTCGGACAGCATCGGGGTGTCCGTGGGTCCCGGGGCGACGACGTTGACGGTGATGCCGCGCGTGACGAGTTCTGCTGCCCACGAGCGAGCCATGCCCGTGAGTGCGGATTTGGTGGCGGCGTACTGGCTCTTGCCGGGATTGCCACTCATCGTGCGGCTGCCGATCAGGACGATGCGGCCACCCTCGGTGATCCTGGCAGCGAGGGTGTCGACGAGCGCTTCGGCCGCACCGACGTGAATGCGCCACATCTGCGCACTGTGCCCGAGATCCAGTTCACCCACCGGCGCCGCGAACTGGACACCGGCCGCGTGGATGACCGCGTCGACGGTCTGCAGCCCAGCGAGGTGGCGCTGGATCTGGTCGAAGTCCGCCATATCGGTTTCGCACCAGTCGAAACGGTCGTCGTCGAGGGCGGGCTTGCGGCGACTGAGCCCCAGCACGCCCCAGCCGTCGGCGAGCAGCCGCTCGGCGATGGCCGCGCCGATGCCGGAGCTGACCCCCGTCACAACGGCTTGCTGGCTGGCTTGCTGGACGGCTTGCTGGACGGCTTGCTGGACGGCTTGTTCGACCTCGCTCATGTCGCGCTTCCGTACACCCACGAATTGTCCAGTCCGACATACTCGATCGCCTGGCGGAAGCGCGTGAACGCGACGTGCAGCGTCTGACCGTCCGCGCAGATCGACGGGTACGACAGCTCGCGGTTGAGCGCGTCGCGGGAGTTGTTGGACAGGCAGTAACCATCACCGTCTTCGACGGTGCGGCGGACGGGCCACGTCAGTCCGCCGTCACGGGAGATCGCGAGCGTCATCGGGGCCCGCGGGGCGCCCCAGAACGCGGTGCGCGCGTCGGCGTCGACCACCGACGGCTCAGGGGTGACAGGCTGCTGGGCGCCCTCGGCGAGTCCGTCGTCGTCGATCTCGTCGTACAGCGAGAGACGTCGGGCCGTGGCGTCGGCTGCACTCGAGTGGTTGTACACCAACGCAAGTCGATCGTCGGGCAGCACGACGAACTGGATCGAGGAGTTGTTGTTGGGCAGTTCGGTGGGCTGCGGCGCCGACCACGATTCGCCGTCGTCGGTGGACACGCTGCGGTAGATCGAATCGGCCCAGCGGCTCCGGAACAGCGCGACCAGTGTGCCGTCGGAGAGACGGCCGATGTTCATGTGTACGCAGCCGATGCTCTCGGGCACCACCACCTCACGCCAGGTCGATCCGGCGTCGTCGGAGATCAGCACAGCGCTGTAATCGTGGTTGCCGACCCACTTCTCGCCCGGGGTGCGCACACAGTAGAAGATCGGCAGCAGCAGTCGGCCGCTCGGCAGCACGGTCAGGGGTTGGCGGATGAACACACCCGCATGCGGGGTTTCGGCGACCATGGTGTGCACCGGGCCCCAGGTGTTTCCGCCGTCGTTCGAGATGCGTCGCTGCACCCGCGCGGTGTCCTGGTTGCCGGCGTGCTGCGACGTCCACAGCAGCCACACCTCACCGCCATCGCGGACGTGCAGCACGGGGTTCTGCTCGGACCGCGTGCTGTCGTCGGACATCTGCACCGGCTGCGTCCAGACCGTGTCGCCGGCGGGCAGTCGGGAGAACCACACGCTGATGTCTGCCACACCCTCCTGCGTACCCGAGAACCACACGCACGCCAGGGATCCGTCGGGCAGCATCGTGAGGTTCGCGGCGTGGTTCTGGATGTGCGGCGGCGGCAGCAACGTTTCGCGGCGGCCCTCTTCGGCGTGATCCCGCAGCACGCCGTCGGGATGCAGGGTGGTGGTGTCGGCGGTGGCGGTGCTCATGCGTTTCCGTTCAGCGTCACAGCGGCGAGGTCGTAGGAGTTGTTGGGGCGCAGGTTGATCCCGTCGATCCGAGTCCGGCGTCCGAGGACTGCCTTCGGGACGAAGGACCAGAGGCACGGGCAGGTCGCCCAGATCTGCCGTTGCGCGTCGGCGAGCAGAGCATCGCGGCGGACAGGGTCCACTTCTTCGGAGGCAGCCGTGATGGTCTTCGTGATGTCGGGAAACACGTACCCGTGGTAGGTGTCCCGGGTGGCCTCCTTGGCGGCGGTGCCTGCATACATCCCCTGCATGATCGTCAGCGCCAAGCCGGTGGGGCTGGGGTAGCCGTTGCCGAGGATGTCCCAGTCGCCGGCCTTACCCTGCCGCCACTGGGCAATGTCGCCACCGGGCTCGAACTGCTGGAGCACGGCGTTGACCCCCACGGCTGAGAGCATCTGCACCACCGATTCCATGATGTCGGTGTCTGCTGCGAATTCGCCGCTCTCCCAGATGATCTTGACGCGCAGATCATCGAGTCCCAGCGCTCGGAGCTCGGACTTGGCGCGGTCCGGATCGTAGGTGTAGCTGCCGGTTTCGACGGCGCCGGCCAAGCTCAACGGAATGACGCCGCGGGAGGCGGTGGCCGAGCCCTGCATGACGTTGTCGATGAGAGACTGTCCGTCGATGGCGTAGGTGAGCGCCCGGCGCACCCGCGCATCTGCCATCGGAGAGCTCGGGGGCTTGCGGAAGTTGTAGAAGAGCTGGTTCAGACGCACCCCGTCCGCATGCTGAACGGCCACGCCGGCCAGCCCGGAGATCTGGTCGGTGGAATCGGGGGTGATGGAGTCGATGACGTCGATCTCACCGCTGCGCAGGGCCACGACGCGGCTCGATTCGTCGGGCATGAACCGCACCCGCACCGATTCCACGTGCGGCGCTGGGCCCCAGTAGTTCTCGTTGCGCGCCAAGGTGTAGGTGCCCTGTCCGCGATCCGACTGCGTCACCACATAGGGTCCGGTGCCGACTCCACCGGAGAGGTCCTCGGGTTTGTTGGCCGCCGCCGGGGTGATCAGGATGTTGCTCATCAGGTAGTCGAGCACCGGCACGGGTCGCGTCGTGCGCAACGTGAAGCTGGCGTCGTCGATCTGCTCGACAGTGGGCCACTCGGGGAAGAAGCCCGCGACGAAGGATCCGTTGACCTGCGAGTACATCGACAGCGCCGTGGCCACGTCACGAACCTCGACCGGTGCGCCGTCCGAGTAGCGGATACCGGGCCGCAGCCGGACGTACCAGGTGGTCGGGTCCACGAGCCGGAACTGGTCGGCGAGCACCAGTCGGGGCTTGAGATCGGCGTCGATCTCGGTCAGCGCCTGTCGCACCGCGCGCTGCACGGTCAGCGCGGCGTCGTACTGCAGCAGCTTGTTGTCGAGCGTGTTCAGCGCCCGATTGAGACCGAGGCTGATCGTGGTCGGTCCCGGGCGTCCCGTCGGCGTGGCGCAGGACACCACCGCGGGAGCGATGGCCAGACCGGCACCGAACAGCAGGCTCGATTTCAGCATCGAGCGTCGCGACAGGCGACGATCGGCGAGCGATTCGGTCATCATCGACCCTCCAACTTCGACGGGGTTGTCGCGGTGACGCATCGAGATGCGCATGAGTTGTGATCGCGACCACAACAACGTAACCGTTTTGCGCGTAACACGCAATATTGAAATCCGTACTTGCGCGTTGTGCGCATCAGTGTCATTGTGATCTGGACGACAAACTCGTCACTTCACGGCCGCGACCACATCGCCGCGGCGGATCGAAAGGTCGACGATGACCGCACAGGCGCATCGAGAGGTCGGTGACTGAGATGGCCGATCAACTACTCGCGGCCCCACCGAAACCGGCTCCCCATGCCGGCATGGCTTGCCGCCGGTCGATGGACGCACTGCTCGGGCCGATGCCGGGCTATCTATTACGTCGCCTCGGCCAGAGCCTCCTCACGGTGTTCCTCACCCTGACAACGGTGTTCGTGCTCATCCGGATGGCCCCCGGCGATCCGGCCTACGCCCTGGCGGGCCCGCTGGCGAGCACCGAAGACCTCGCCCGCATCCGCACCGAGATGGGTCTCGACGAATCCGTCTTCGTCCAGTATCTGAAGTACCTGCAAGGGTTGCTGCATCTGGATCTGGGCACCTCGTACTCATTCCAGGCACCCGCGCTGGACGTCGTGTTCTCGCGACTCCCCTACACGGTCACCCTGGCGGTCGCCGCCATCCTCCTGACGACGGTCGTGGCCATCCCCCTCGGGGTCTGGATGGCCCACCATGCCGACACGCGTCGTGAGCTGGCCGCCAACGCCGCGACCATCGCCGGTCAGTCGATGCCCGACTTCTGGACCGGGCTGATGCTGATCACGGTGTTCGCCGTCGTGTTTCCGATCCTGCCCCCTGCCGGATTCACCACCTGGTCGAGCCTGATCCTGCCCACTGTCACGATCGCAGTGCTGCAGGTGGCCCTCATCTCCCGGATGGTCCGCCGCGAGATGGTCGGCGCGTTCCTCTCCCCCTACATCACCGTCGGCCGCGCACGGGGGGTGTCCGAACGCGAGCTGATCTGGCGCTACGCGCTGCGCAACTCGGCCATCCCCGTGCTGACCGCGCTCGGCACCCGCTTCGCGTCGATGCTCAACGGCGTCGTCGTCGTGGAGGTCGTGTTCGCATGGCCGGGCGTCGGCTCACTGGTGGTCCGCGCACTCGAGACACGCGATTACCCGCTCATCCAGGCCACCGTGCTGGTCACCGCCGTCCTGGCCATCCTGGTCCAGCTGCTGGTCGACCTCTGTTATCCACTCCTGGACCCGCGGGTCCGCCTCGGAAAGGGACGCGGCAAATGACCGGCGCATCAACCCCTCCGCAGACGATGGTGATCGAACCACCCGGTCAACCCCGTCCTTCTGCCGTCACCGAACGCGACATCGCCCGGGCCGGGGCCACCCGGCGCAGCCGCGACAGCCGCATCAAGATCTGGGTCGGCACCATCTCCGTGCTGATCGTCGTTGCTCCCGTGGCCTTGGCTCGCATCCTGCCGCTCCCGTCCCCCGACGCGACGAACCTGGCAGCGCGACGCTTGCCGCCGCTGACAGACGGCCACCTGTTCGGCACCGACCAGCTCGGCCGCGATCTGCTCGCGCGCGTGCTCTACGGCGGCCAGGTGTCGCTGCTCATCGGTCTTCTCGCGGTGCTGGTATCGGGCCTGATCGGGCTGACACTGGGCGCGCTCGCCGGCTACCGCGGCGGGTGGACCGACACCATCGTCAGCCGCCTGCTCGAAGCTCAGCTGTCACTTCCCCTGCTGATGATGCTGCTGCTCGTCGTCGCGCTGTTCGGGGCATCGATCCCGGTGATCACATTCGTCATCGCGATCGCGCAGTGGCCCGAAATCGCCCGCCTGACAAGGTCTCTGACCTTGGTCGAACGGGAGAAACCGTACATCGCGGCGGCCCACGTACTCGGCCTGGGCAACGGCGCGATCCTGCTGCGTCACATCGTGCCCAACATCGTCAAGCAGGTCTCGCTGGTGGTCATGCTGTTGCTCGCGCAGGCCGTGCTGCTGGAGAGTGCCCTGTCCTACCTGGGCGCCGGCCCGCAACGGCCTTTCGCCACCTGGGGCCGCATCATCTCCGACGGGCAGGACTACGTCACCACCTCCTGGTGGCTGGTCACGCTGCCGGGCCTGGTGATCGCCGTGCTGGTGGTGGGGGTCAACCTGCTGGGCGACGGCATGCGCGATCGCACCGGCGGATCGAAGGGTCCCCTCAAACGCTTTGCGCTGCAGCGGAAGGACAAGTGAGATGGGCAACCTGTTACGCGTCGACGAACTCCAGATCGAACTGATCACCGCGCGCGGGGTCGTCCGCGCGGTCGACGGCGTCTCGTTCTGCATCGATGCCGGCGAAACGGTCACCATCATCGGCGAGTCCGGCTCCGGGAAATCCACGACCGCCATGGGCGTCCTGGGCCTGCTGCCCACGGATCTGGCCGTGCTCTCCGGGCACGCCAGTTTCAAGGACTGCGACATCCTCGGCAACAGCGCGGCTTTGGCGAAGATACGCGGTCGCCACATCGCACTCATCCCCCAGGACCCGATGACGGCGCTCAGCCCGGTTCACACCATCGGCTCCCAGCTGCGCGACGCCATCCGCCACAGCGGGGTCACGGGGCGCACGGCTCAACGGGACCGCGCGGTCGAACTGCTCGAGCAGGTCCGCATTCCCCGTGCCACAGAACAACTCGGCAAGTATCCGCACCAACTGTCCGGCGGCATGCTGCAGCGCGTCTTGATCGCGGCCGCCCTCGCCGCCGGCCCGGAACTCATCGTCGCCGATGAACCCACCAGCGCTCTCGACGTCACCGTCCAGGCCAGCATCTTGGACCTGCTGCTGGAACTGCAGGAACGCACCGGGGTGGCGATGTTGATGATCACCCACGATCTCGGCGTAGCGCGGCTTATGTCGGACCGGATCTTCGTCATGAAGCAGGGCCGATTCGTCGAGGGCGGAAATGCCGACGAGCTGCTGGGTAACGCGCAGAGTCCCTACACCAAGCGCCTTCTCGACGCCGTTCCGCGCCTGGACGGCCACCCTGAACTGGAGGTTCCGGCATGAGCGAACCACTGCTGCGCATCGACGACCTGGTCGTCGAATACCCGGTCGCGGGGGGCGTCTTCCGCGCCCTCGACTCGATCAGCCTGTCCGTCGACAGGGGCACCTGCCTCGCCGTCGTCGGCGAATCCGGGTGCGGCAAGTCGACATTGGCCAAGTCGATCGTGCGCTTGGTCCGCCCCACCTCGGGACGGATCTGCATCGACGACGTCGACATCGCGACGATGTCGGAGCGGAAGCTCAAGCCCTACCGATCCAGGATCCAGATGGTGTTCCAGGACCCCTACGGATCGCTGGACCCCCACCTGTCCGCGGTGGACATCGTCGCCGAGCCGCTGCGTCTGCGCGGCGTGCGCAGCAAGAGCGAGCGCGAGACGCGCGCCGCCGCGCTGATCGACCGGGTGGGTCTGCCGTCCACGGCGCTGCACCGTAAACCGGCGGAGTTCTCCGGTGGTCAACGTCAGCGCATCGGCATCGCCCGTGCGCTGGCCAGCGAACCCGAGCTGCTGGTGTGCGACGAGGCGACCAGCGCACTCGACGTGTCGGTCCAGGCGCAGGTGCTCGATCTGCTGCGTGAGATCAGGCACGACACCGGTCTGACCTACGTGTTCATCTCCCACAATCTCGGCGTGGTGCGGGAGATCAGCGACACCATCGTCGTGATGCAGTCCGGTCACATCGTCGAATCAGGCAGCACTGCCGAGGTTCTGGCCCGCCCGACCCAGCCCTACACCGC
>NZ_QJUA01000080.1 GCF_003254575.1 Mycobacterium kyogaense
AGAAAGCGGAGATCTTCAAGGACGTGCAGATCTAGGGTCCGCCGGGGGCGGCGGCGGAGGCGGTGGTTCCTCGACGACGCGCAGCACGTTCACCGACAGCCGCGCCCCCGGCGGACCCTCGATCTGCACGTCCTTGAAGATCTCCGCTTTCTCGCCCTGCACGGTGAACTTGCCCGGCTGCGGCGCGGTACCGCCGGTGACCTCGTACTCCACGCTGAACGGTGTTTCCGGGAACGGATGCAGCCCAACGTATTTGGGTTCGATCGTGTAGGTGTACACGCACGGGCCGTCCGGCTGACACGCCTGGTTGGTCACGGTGACCCCGATGAGGAACTCCTTGACGGTGGGCACCGACGGCGGTGGTGGCGCCGGCGGCGTGCGACGCGGCGCCGAGGCCTGCTGCTCGTCGGACCTGGCGACCAGCACCAGCGACGCGATGCCGACGCCGCTGGCCAGCACCCCGAAGATCGCCAGCGCGGCGAGGAGTTTGCGGAAGGTCACTTGGGCAGGGTAGCGACTGAGGTCACTGCGCGACGCGATTGCCCTCGTCGTCAGAGCGGAAAGGGCGGCCGCCCAGTGCCGCTGATCATCAGATGCCCGCCCGCCGTGCGTTCCACGAGCCGGGCGGCCACATCGACGTCGGCGACGCACAGTCGGGCCGCCGCGCTCCCCGACCGGACCTCTGCCGGAGCGTCGTACACAGTGCCCTGCCAGTGGTAGTGCCCGTCGAACGGGTTGATCGAGCCCGTCAACCGCACGCGCACGACGTGGCGTACGTCGCCGACCACCAGGCTGGCCGGTCCGGCGTAGCCGGGCCTGCCACCCTGCACGTCATCGCGATCGATCACAGGAAGTGACTGCGCTTCCACATCCGGCGGGCCATCGGCCCCATCAGCCCGACATCGTCGAGGAAGTCACCCAACGATGCGAAACCCGTTCGCTGGACGGCGTGGAAGTGCGGGTTGGCGCGCGCTTGCCGTTGCGCTTCTGCACCGTCGAGACCCACCCGCTGGTAGAGGCCGCGCCGGGTGAAGTTCTGCAGGTAGAGGCGGGCGCCGAGACCGTGCAGGTTCGCCAGCAGCCAGCGCATACGGGGCGACAGCGAGCCGACGTCACGGCGGATCCCGTCGCGGGCGAACTGGATGTGCCGGGCCTCCTCGGTGACGTGGATGCGCATCACGCGTTGCACCAGGGGCTGCACGTCGTCGCCGTCCTCGAGGATCCTGCGCTGCAACGCATCGAAGATCTCCTCGCCGACCAGCGCTGCGATCCACAGCATCGGGCCGCGGAACACGAAGGCCATCGCATTGACCCGGCGCGCCGCATTCCCCGTCGGCCAGAAGGGCTCAACGCCCACGCGCTCGATGGCCCTGCCGAACATCAGCATGTGGCGCGCTTCGTCACCCAGTTCGGTCAGCTCGTAGAACGTGGTGTGCGCCGTCGGTGAGGAGTGGATCATTCCGCGCAGCAACGACTGGTTGAGCATGTTCTCGAACCAGATCCCCATCGACAGGTAGTTGACGAACTCCTGCCGGGACAATTCGAACCGCTGCTGCTGGGACATCTGCTCCCACAGCGGCGTGCCATAGAGCGACGACATCTGCGGCGGGACGAAGTATTTGTCCTCGGCCAGCGGGGCGTCCCAGTCGATGTCGACGACGGGTTCGTAGGACTTCTTGGCCGAGCCCTTGAGCAGCCGCAGCGAGATGTCCTCCCGGCTGGTCCCACTTCCGGGCATGGTCGACGAAATGGTCATGGCACCTATTCTTCTTCACCTTTGTGGGCTATTTCTCGCCCTATCCGGCCAGTCTTTCGGGCCGAAACTGTCCGCCGCGGTCAACGCGAGCGTGCGCAATTCCGTACAGTCGTCGGCATGTCCGAGCTGCCGACCCCGGGAACGCGCATCGTCGGACTGCCGCCGCACACGCTGGACGCCATGCGGGCGGGGTTGCCGGACCTCATCGACCGCATGGTGCTGGCGGTGATCGCCGAGGTCCCCGCGCTCGCCGCGGCCGCCGAGGAATCCTGGCGGCCCGTCATCGATGCGTCGGCCGACCAGCTGTTGGGCGCCCTACTCGACCAGTTGCACGCATCGACGGAACCGCTGACGGCCGTGCCGATGCAGGAGGTGTTGGACACCGCCTACCGCTTCGGCCGGCGTGAGGCCCGCAACGGCCGACCCACCGAGGTACAACTGGCGGCCTACCGGGTGGGGGCACGCGAACTGTGGCGCGACTGGAGTTCTCTGGCCGTCCGCGACGGCATCGACCGAGACCAGATCAGCGCATTCGCCGAGATGTTCTTCGCCTACCTGGACCAGATCTCGGCGGCCGGGGTGGCCGGTTACGCCGAGGAGCAGGCCAAGTCAGGGCTCGACCGCGAGCGGCAGCGGGAGCGCTTGGTACGCCTCGTACTGACCGGCGCGCCTACCGAGGAGCTGGAACGCGCTGCGGCCGAAGCTAATTGGCTCGCTCCCCGCACGCTCACGGCGGTGGTGCTGCCCAGCCAGCGGCACACCGCGATCGTCGCCGATCCGCGCACGCTGAACGTGCCCGAGGATGCCATCGAGGTGGCCGCGGGGCAGCGCGTCGTCCTGGTCTGCGATGTCGGCGGCACGGCCCGCCCACCGTTCCTCGCGTCGTTGTCGGCCACGAATGCCGTTGTCGGGCCTGCGTTGTCGTGGCAGGCGGCGCGGTCGTCGGTCCGGCGAGCGGTGCGGGCCGCGGCGCTGCGCGGCCCGAACGCCGTCGACGTTCTCGATACCGACGAGTTCCTCCCGGAATTGGTCGTCGGTGCTGACGCCGACGCGCTCGCGGATCTGCGTGACCGAGTGCTGTCCCCGTTGGCGGGGCTGCCCGATCGGACTCGGGACCGGCTCGTCGAGACGCTGCGGTCCTGGTTGCTGCACCACGGCCGCCGCGACGACGTGGCAGCCGACCTGTTCGTCTCGCCGTCGACGATCCGGTATCGGCTGCGGCAGCTGCGAGACGCCTACGGGCAGCGCCTCCAGGATCCGCGGTGGATCGCCGAACTCACTGTCGCTCTTGCGGTTTCGTGACGAGTCCCCCGCCAGAAGACACCTCTGGCGGGGGACCCGGCTCACGCATCCGATGTTCAGATGCGCGGGTTGTTCGTGATCGTGCCGCCGCCGCGATTGGCCGGGTAGTCGGCATCCTTACGTCGCTTCAGGCCGGCCAAGCCGACCAATCCGAGCAGCCCCGCGAGACCCCAAAGCCCGTTGTCGCCGTTGTCATCATCTCCATTCTGGGCGCTCTGAGCCAGGGTCGTGGCGGACGGCGCGTGTGTCGGTTCAGCATTGGCAATACCTGCGCCACCGAACAGCAGGGTCAAGGCCGTCGCTCCGACAATGAGTGGCTTCTTCATGTTCTCTCCTAGACGACGTGGTCGATCCCGGTAATGGGCTTTCACAGTGCAGACCAGGCTTCTCTAGTCACGATCGAGTCAGCGAATCTGCCGAGGCGATCGTTGCGGGAGCGTTAGTTGCCGCAAACGGTGCAGTGAAACAACTTTGGCCTACTAACCGACCCTGAAAACGACATCAGTCGAGCTCAGAGCAACGAGTGACATGAGTCACACTCCCTCCGCAACCGCCTCGCGTGCCGCCGAACGCGCCGGGGCGAGTCGTCAGCGTTCGGGCTGCGACGGTCCTGGCGGGTTCGTCGTCCAGCGCGAGGCCAGAGCGTCGATGATGGCTCGCTGCTGACTTTCGTCGTGGTTGTGCATGAGGAGGCCTTCGACCGTGAAGACGCCGATCATGACCTCCGCTTCCACTGTCGACGGAGGGACTCCTCTGCTCTGCAGCTCGAACTGAAGCAGGCTCCCGGTGATTGCATGGAAGTTCTCATGCCATTGGGCGATCGCCGCAGAGTGATCGACGCGGGCGTGCACCGTTGTGACAAGGCGGCTCATCTCGGTGAGCTGGCCGACCACCCAGAGCAGCCGTGCCGCAATCGGCTGGCTCGCGATTGCCTCATACTGCGGCCACACGTCGCCCATGACCGCGTCGAGCACCGCGATCAACACCTCGTCTTTGTCCCGGAAGTACCAGTAGATGGTGTTCGGCGCGACTCCGGCCTCTTTGGCCAGGCGGCTCATCGAGGTGGCGTCATATCCCGCGTCGATGAACAGGCGCCTGGCTGCTGCCACGATCTCCGCACGCTTCTCCTCGGCGGCCTGCGGGCGCTTCTGCGCCATCACGTCCTCCTGGATGCCATCTGCGTCACACGGTGTTGAATGCCATTCAACACGGTGCTACGTTCTGTTGAACGCCATTCAAGATACTCGACGGAGGGCATATTCATGACCCCACCACTGCGCTACGACCGGCACGACGTCACCTTCACGTCCGAGGGCACGACCTGTGCGGCATGGCTCTACCGGCCCGCCGGCGTCCAGAATCCGCCCATCGTCGTGCTGGCCCACGGGTTCGCCGCCTTCCGCGAACTACGCCTGGACGCCTACGCCGCGCGATTCGCCCAGGCCGGCTACGCCGCCCTGGTCTTCGACTACCGGCACTGGGGTGCCAGCGACGGGCAGCCTCGTCGCATCCTCGACATCGCAAAGCAACAGGCGGACTGGCGCGCCGCCATCGCCTACGCCAAGAGCCTGGACAACGTCGACACCACCCGGGTCGTGGGATGGGGCTCCTCGTTCGGCGGTGGCCATGTTCTCACGCTGGCTGCCCGCGACAACGAATTCGCAGCCGCCGTCGTCCAGGTGCCCCATGTCTCCGGACCCGCCTCCGCCTTTTCTCAGTCCCCCCTGTTGGTCGCACGCCTCGTCGCTGCAGGACTGCGCGATCAGGTTGGCGCATGGCTCGGACGGCCACCGCACCGAGTCACGTCCATCGGCAGGCCCGGTGATTTCGCGATGATGACCTCACCCGGCGCGTATGAACTCGTCGAGGAGATGGCCGGCGGCGAGGCCGCCGAGCACATGCGCGAGCAACTCGTCGCCGAAAACAGCGTTGCCGCCCGCATCGCACTGCGCGTGCCGCTGTATTCACCCGGGCGACACGCCGCCGAGATCGCCGCACCCACGTTGGTGCAACTCGCCACGAAGGACGACGTCACGCCCTACGCGAAGGCCCGCAAGATCGTGGCCCGCATACCGAAGGGGGAGGTGAGGTCCTACGACATCTCACACTTCGAGCCCTATCTGGATCCGCACTTCGAACAGATCGTCGCCGATCAGATCACCTTCTTGGACCGACACGTCGGCGGTGGCACCCGATGAGCGCATCGTCCTCGACGACCCCGGCGCTTCCGGCATCCGTGCACACCCTGGTCGTCGGCGCGGGGTTCGCCGGAATGGCAGCCGCCACAGCGGTATTGCGTGCCGAACCCGGAGCCGACCTGTTGATCATCGAGCGAGCCGACGAGGTCGGCGGCACGTGGCGCGACAACACCTATCCTGGATGCGCGTGTGACGTGCCGACGTCGCTGTACTCGTTCTCCTTCGCGCCGAGCGCGAAGTGGAGCCACACCTTCGCCCGCCAGCCCGAGATCCACCGCTACCTGACTTCGGTGGCCGACCAGACGGGACTACGGCGTCACCTCGTCACAGGATGCGAGTTACTCGGCGCATCCTGGGATGCGCAGCGGCAGTGCTGGCAAGTCCGCACCTCCCTGGGCGATCTGACTGCGTCGGTCCTGGTCGCCGCGACCGGCGCCTTGTCCACGCCGAAGCTGCCCGACGTACCGGGGCTGAACGACTTCGGTGGCACGGTGTTTCACTCCGCCACCTGGAATCACGACCACGACCTCACTGGAGAGCGAGTCGCCGTCATCGGCACAGGAGCCTCCGCGGTGCAGTTCGTACCCGAAATCGCCGGCCGGACCTCTCATTTGACCGTGTTCCAACGGACCCCCGCGTGGGTCATGCCCCGGCTGGACCGCACGCTGGGCCGCCTCGAGAAGACCCTGTATCGCCGAGTTCCACTTCTGCAGAAGCTGGTTCGCGGGTTGGTCTATGGCTATCGCGAGATCTACCTCGCAGCGCTGGCGCACCTGACGTGGCTGCTCCCCCTGGTCGAACTCGTCGCGAAAGCTCAACTGCGCCGCCAGGTGCCCGACCCGAAGTTGCGCGCGGCGCTGACGCCGAATTTCCGCATCGGATGCAAGCGGATCCTGCTCACCAATGACTGGCTACCCACGCTCTCTCGCGACGACGTCGAGGTGGTCACCACTGCCCTGGCGAAGGTCACCGATAACGGTGTCGTCGATGGCAGCGGCACGCACCACGACGTCGACACCATCATCTTCGCCACCGGGTTCACCCCCACCGAGCCGCCCGTGGCGCACCTGCTGACCGGTGCCGACGGCGCCACCCTGGCCGCGCGCTGGGCAGGCAGCCCGAATGCGCATCTGGGCATGACAGTTGCGGGCTTCCCGAACTTGTTCCTGATGTACGGGCCCAACACCAACCTCGGGCACAGCTCGATCGTGTACATGCTCGAATCCCAATCCGCCTACCTCGCCGCCGCCCTGGCCACGATGCGCGGCGAGGGTCTCGCGTCGGTCGACGTCCGCCCCGACGCTCAAGCGTCGTACAACGATTGGATCGACAACGCACTGCAGGGAACCGTGTGGAATTCCGGGGGATGCTCGAGCTGGTATCTGGACTCCCACGGCCGCAATTCAGCGATGTGGCCGACCTTCACGTTCCGATTCCGCGCCCGCACGAAGAATTTCGACCTGCAGAACTACCTGACCCGCACGTCGCGTGACACCACATCACCCAATCTGAAAGGGGCTGTTCATGACTGACCCACAACGGGCCGCACTGATCACCGGTGCTTCCGCCGGCATCGGCGCCGCGTTCGCGCGCCACCTCGCCGCCCACGGATACGACGTGCTGCTGGTTGCGCGCCGTGCCGAGCGCCTCGAAGAACTCGCCGCCGATCTACGCCGAACGACCGGTCGGCGCTGCGAGGTTCTCACCGCCGACCTCAACGACCCCGCCACCCCATCGGCGATCATCGAGCACGCGAGCGATATCGACATCCCTATCGACGTGCTCATCAACAATGCCGGACTGTCTGCGAGCACGAAATTTTCGCAGAATCCTTGGGAGTCGGTCGCAGCTGAACTCCAATTGATGGTCACCGCCACAACAGAACTCGCCCACCGGGTAATCCCGAGCATGAAGCGGCGCCGCTGGGGCCGCATCGTCAACCTGTCCTCCCTGGCGGCCATGGGACCACCCGGAGAAGGTCTGCTCTACACCGGCATCAAGGCCTACGTGCTGCACATGTCCCAGTCGCTCGACATGGAACTCAAGCCGCACGGCATCCACGTCACCGCACTCTGCCCCGGCTTCACACACAGCGAGTTCCACGACGTCATGGGTGCGCGCGACGCGGCCGACCGGCTCCCCGGGCTGCTCTGGCAGAACCCGGAAGACGTCGTGCGCGAGGGATACCAGGCAGTGATGGCCGGCAAGCCGGTGTGCATCCCGGGAACGGTGAACAAGCTCACCGCTGCGGTGGTTCGTCCGTTGCCTCAACGCCTTCACTACGTCCTGGGTCGCGATCTCAACCCCTTCAAGTAGCCGCTTCCCGTCTGGCGCTAATCCCGCGTTATCGGGTTTCCCTTGTCGTCCCAATGCGCCGCGACCTTCTTGCTCGGCTGTACCCGCGGTGGCTCGCCCGGCATCTTCGGGTAACTCGGCGGGTAGGGCAGATCACCCAGGCCGCGTTCCTCGTCTGCGGCCACCATCTTTAGCAGCGTGTCGATGCGCTGCGCCACGGTGTCGATGTCGGCCCACGGATCAGGCCGGCCGGCAACGAAATCGGGCACGGTGCGCATCGTGTAGTCGTCGGGATCGGCGGTGCGTAGCTCGTCCCACGTCAGCGGTGTTGACACCGTGGCGATCGGCGTCTTGCGCACCGAGTACGCCGAGGCGAACGTGCGGTCGCGGGCGTTCTGGTTGTAGTCGATGAACAGCCGCTTCCCCCTCTCCTCCTTCCACCACGACGTCGTCACGGCGTCGGGCGCGCGCCGCTCCACCTCGCGAGCCAGCGCGATCCCGGCCCGGCGCACCGCGATGAAGTCCCACTCGGTCGCGATCCGCAGGAACACGTGCACGCCGCGCCCGCCCGAGGTTTTCGGGTAGCCCACCAATCCGAGCTCGTCGAGTAGCGGCTTGAGCACATCGACCGCCACGGCGCGCGCCTCGGCGAAGCCGGTGCCCGGCTGCGGATCCAGGTCGATGCGCAGCTCGTCGGGATGTTCGGTGTCGGGACAGCGCACCTGCCATGGATGCAGCGTCACCGAACCCATCTGCGCGGCCCACGCGATCGCCGACGGGTGGGTGATCTTCAGCGCATCGGCGGTACGGCCGGACGGGAAGGTGACCGTGCAGGTCTCGAGGTAGTCGGGATGCTTCTGCGGCACCCGTTTCTGATAGATCTCCTCACCGTCGATACCGTCGGGGAAGCGCTGCAGGTGCACCGGGCGGTCGCGCAGCAACGCGACCATTTGGTCGGCCACCGACAGGTAGTACTCGACCAGCTTGCCCTTGGTGCCGTCGGCGCCCAGCTGCGGGAAGTACGGCTTGTCCGGGTTGGTCAGCCGGACCTTCACCCCGTCGACGTGGATTTCGGTTGCAGGACTCGACATCAATTCCCCTCCCCCGTCGCTTCGCTCGCCCCGGAGGACTCCAGAACGTCGTAGAGGTCGTACGTCGCCGGCACGTCGAGTTGGTCGAACGTGCAGCTGGCCGGGTCGCGGTCGGGCCGCCAGCGGCGGAACGTCACGGCATGGCGGAACCGGTCGCCTTCCATCTGGTCGTAGGCGACCTCGCAGACCCGCTCGGGCCGCACCGGGATCCAGCGCTTGTCCGCCGCGGAGTTCCACCGGCTCGGCTCCCCGTCCCGGACGTCGTCACCGATGCGCAGTGGCTCGAGGTCGGCCAGCAGCGACAGCCGCGCCTTCGCGGTGAACGACGCAGCGCCGCCCACCATCTGCAGTTCCCCGTCATCGCGGTAGAGGCCCAGCAGGATCGAGCCGATTCCTTCGCCGCTCTTGTGAATTCGATAGCCGATCGCCACGCAGTCGGCATCGCGGGCATGTTTGACCTTCACCATGTCGCGCTTGCCCGGCAAGTAGACGCCGTCGAGGCGCTTGGCGATCACCCCGTCCAGCCCGGCGCCCTCGAAGTCCTCCAGCCAGCGGGTACCCAGCTCGGGGTCCTCGGTGGTCCGGGTGACGTGACACCACTGCTTTTCCTCGACCGCGTCGATCAGGGCATCTCGGCGGGTCCGGAACGGCTCTTTCAGCAGGGAGGAGTCGCCGACGGCGAGGGCGTCGAAGCCGATGAAATGCGCCGGTGTCTGCTCCGACAGCATCCGGACGCGCGATTCGGCGGGATGGATCCGCTGGCTCAGCGACTCCCAGTCCAGCCTCACGCGGCCGCCGACGTTCCGCGGCACCACGATCTCTCCGTCGAGCACGCAGCGCGGCGCCAGCTCGTCGCGCACGGCGTCGAGAACCTCAGGGAAGTAGCGGGCCAGGTCTTTACCGCTGCGCGAGAGCAGCACCACCTCGTCGCCGTCACGGAACACCAACGCCCGGAACCCGTCCCACTTCGGCTCATACGACCACACGCCTGCCTCAGCAGGAACCGCCTTCTGCGCCTTGGCCAGCATCGGCTCCAGCGGCGGCATCACGGGCAGGTCCATGGCATCCATAGTCACGTAGACCCGAGTACCCAGACAATCTCATCGTGCTCAGTTCCCGACGCCGACCCCGATCCCGCCCAGGCCCCCCTCGATCCACACA
>NZ_QJUA01000081.1 GCF_003254575.1 Mycobacterium kyogaense
GCGGCGGGGCCATCGGATCGGCCGGCGGCGGGGGCGGCAGGAGACCGAGGGGTCCGGCCGGAGCGGGCGCCTCGTTGGCTGCCTCGTTGACGACGTTGCGGGGTGTTGCGGCGGAGAGCGGCCCGCCGCATACGGGCCAGGCGCCCTTGCCCTGAGTCGCCAGCACGCGCTCGGCAACCGCGATCTGCTCGTCCTTGGTGGCCAGGTGGGCTGCGGGAGCGAACTCGCTACCGCCGTGTCCGGACCAGGTGCCGGGGGAGAACTGCAGTCCGCCCTGGTAGCCATTGCCGGTGTTGATCGCCCAGTTGCCGCCGGATTCGCAGCTGGCGACCCTGTCCCATTCGCTGTCGGTGGCCGCGCCTGCGGTACCGGCCAGAGCCAGGCTGCCGCCTCCGATGACCGCGCCGGTGACGGCGATCTTGGCGACGCTGACAGAAGAAGTCGTGGGCTTGCGGTGCCGTCCACTCATAGGTGCGCGTGGTCCTCTCGTATGCGCCCGCGAGGTCAGCTGTCGGGTTCGGGCTGGAGAGGTCGCCCGGCCGGCGGCGTCGAGACGACGTCGGCTTCACCCCAAGGAGCCGAACTCGGCTCCAGGTCCTGTCGGTGGACCGGTGGGTCCCCCGCCTCCATCCAAAAGGTCTCGATCGTCCCGCGAACCAGCGGATGGAGCTCGGCGCAACTGGTTTCGCGACGAGCCGGTCAGTGGGGGCGACCGGCCTGGTCCAGAACGGTAACGGCTCGCCAGTTTCCCGTCACCTCGTCGCCATCGCCGTGTCGCCTACCTCGGCAAATACTAAAAATTCTCTAAAATGCCTGGCGGGCGCGTTGTTCCTGCAGGTGCCGGGCGTCGCTACCTCGCCGTAGCCATCCCGTGATCATTCCGTGATGTGACGTAAATCACGGAATACATCCGCGAGAAACGGTCATCTACCCACCAGCGAACGGCGGCAACACGTCGATCGTCTGCGCAGGCGCCAGCGGAGTCGTGATGTCACGCACGGCGATTCCGTCCCGCAGATACGAGCACCGCGCCAGGACGCGCGCCAGCTCCGGCCCCCGGGCGCGCAGCACCTCCACCAGGTCGGCCACCGTCGCAGCCTCATCCACGTCAACCGCTTCGTCGTCGACGCCTGCCGCTGCGCGCGCAGCGGCGAAGTAGCGCACCGTCACCGTCACGGGTCAGCCGCCGATCGCACTCATCGGACGGTCCGGCTGGACGAACCCCGGATCGTTGATGCCGTGCCCGGCCGCCTTGCCCCACATCGCGGCGCGCCACGCAGCTTCCACAGCGTCGTCATCGGCGCCGGAACGCATCAGATCCCGCAGATCCGTCTCGTCCCGCGCGAACAGGCAATTGCGTACCTGACCGTCGGCGGTGAGCCGGGTGCGGTCACAGCTGGCGCAGAAAGCATGCGACACCGATGCGATGACGCCGACATCGCCCACTACCGCGCCATCGGAGTCGCGTACCTGCCACAGCTCGGCGGGGGCCGAACCCCGCGGCCCTGGATGCGGGGTCAGCACGAACTCGCGGCGCAACGCGGCCAGGATCTCGTCGGCGGTCAGCGCGTCCTCGCGCCGCCAGGAATGGCCGGCGTCGAGAGGCATCTGCTCGATGATGCGCAACTGGTAGCCCTGCGCGAGACAGAAGCGGAGCAGCGCGACCGCGTCGTCCCGTCCGTTGACCGGATCGAGGACAGCGTTGACCTTGACCGGCGCCAGCCCGGCAGCCTTTGCCGCCTGCAGACCGGCCAGCACGGCGTCCAGTCGGTCGCGCCGGGTGATCGCGGCGAAGCGCTGCGGATCGACGGTGTCCAGCGACACGTTGATGCGGTCGAGGCCGGCCTGCTCCAGCGCAGCCGCGCGTCCGGCGAGGCCGACCCCATTGGTGGTCAGCGTGATCTCCGGCCTGGGACGCAGCGCCGCCGTCGCCGCGATCACCTGCTCGAGGTGCGGGACCACCAGCGGCTCGCCGCCGGTGAAGCGCACGCTGGTGACCCCGAGCCGGGTCACCGCGAGACGGAGCAGCCGGACGAGCTCGTCGACGCTCAGCTTCTGGTCCGACGGCAGCCAATCCAGTCCCTCAGCGGGCATGCAGTAGGTGCAGCGCAGATTGCACAGATCGGTGAGTGACACCCTCAGGTCGGTGGCCACCCGGCCGAAGGTGTCGACCAGCGGTCCGTGCGCGGGTGCGCCTTGCGGCAGCCCCCGCACCGACGGCACGCCGAGTGCGACCGTGGTCATCGCGGGAACCCGCTCCCGGTGGGCACGCCCGGACCGTCGACCGGAACGATCTCCTTGCCCAGTGGCATCAACGAGACCGGGATCAGCTTCAGATTGGCCAGCGCCAGCGGGATGCCCACGATCGTGATCGCCATCGCGATGGCGGTGAGCACGTGCCCGATCGCCAACCAGATCCCGGCGATGAGCAGCCAGATGATGTTGCCGACCAGGGCGCCGGGGCGGACACCGGGCTTGTCGACGATCGTGCGGCCGAACGGCCACAGCGCGTACACCGCGATGCGCAGAGCCGCGAAGCCGAACGGAATCGTGATGATCAGGACGAAGCAGATCAGCGCGGCGACCAGATAGCCGAGCGCCAGCCACAGGCCGCCGAAGATCAACCAGATGATGTTCAGGATCAGGCGCATCTTCTTCCTCCCGCGGTCCGGCAAGCCTACCCAGTTAAGGGGGTGCTGGCTGCGGTGACGTCCGAGTAGGATCGTCCCGACGCGTCCCGACGCAGCCGGGGCGCTTCCTCTATGTAAACGGTCTGTACCCCGTGCGGGCGCGGACCTATCGGCTCAGACAGACAAGCAGGTGAGACCAGTGCCGACCGGCCGGGTGAAGTGGTACGACGCGGAGAAGGGCTTCGGATTCCTCTCCCAGGAAGACGGTGAGGACGTGTACGTGCGTTCCTCGGCGTTGCCCGCCGGTGTCGAAGGCCTCAAAGCGGGCCAGCGCGTCGAGTTCGGCGTCGCAGCCGGCCGCCGCGGCCCGCAGGCGCTGAGTCTGAAGCTGATCGATCCGCCGCCGAGCCTGACCCGGACCCGTCGTGAGGCGACCACCGTCGAGCACAAGCACAGCCCCGACGAGCTGCACGGCATGGTCGAGGACATGATCACCCTGCTGGAGGGCGCCGTGCAGCCCGAGCTGCGCAAGGGCCGCTATCCCGATCGCAAGGTGGCCCGCCGCGTCTCGGAGGTCGTCAAGGCCGTCGCCCGCGAACTCGACGCCTGAGTCGTCCGTCGCGTGACGGGGTAAGACAGAAGCCATGAGCTATGTGGCCGACCCGTCGAGCTCCGGCGGCGACTTCGACCGGGACACCGAATACATCTCCACCCGCATCACCGCGGACGGCCGGGACGGCTACCCGGTAGAGGCGGGGCGCTACCGCCTGGTGGTGGCGCGCGCCTGTCCGTGGGCGAACCGCACGATCATCGTCCGTCGGCTCCTCGGTCTCGAGGACGCGCTGTCGATCGGGTTCTGCGGGCCCACGCACGACGAGCGCAGCTGGACTTTCGATCTGGACCCCGATGGCGTCGACCCGGTGCTGGGCATCCACTTCCTGCGCGACGCCTACAACAAGCGCATCCCGGACTATCCGAAGGGCATCACGGTGCCCGCGATCGTCGACGTGCCGACCGGCGAGGTCGTGACCAACGACTTCCCTCAGATCACCATCGACATGTCCACCGAATGGACCGCGCATCACCGCGACGGCGCCCCGCAGCTCTATCCCGAGCCGCTGCGCGACGAGATCGACGAGGTGTCCCAGCGGATCTACACCGAGGTCAACAACGGGGTGTACCGCTGCGGGTTCGCGGGTTCGCAGCGGGCGTATGAGCGGGCCTACGACCGGCTGTTCACCGCGCTCGACTGGCTCACCGACCGGCTGGCAGATCAGCGCTATCTGGTGGGTGACACCATCACCGAGGCCGATGTCCGGTTGTTCACCACGCTGGCGCGCTTCGATCCCGTCTATCACGGACACTTCAAGACCAACCGCGCCAAGCTGTCAGAGATGGCGGTGCTGTGGGCTTATGCCCGAGATCTGTTCCAGACGCCGGGTTTCGGCGACACCATCGACTTCGTGCAGATCAAGCAGCACTACTACATCGTGCACAGCGACATCAACCCCACCGGGGTCGTGCCGAAGGGGCCGGATCTGGCCAACTGGCTCACCGCGCACGGTCGAGAAGCGTTGGGCGGCAGGCCTTTCGGCGACGGGACTCCACCGGGCCCGCCGCGCGAAGGAGAAGAAGTGCCCGCGGCCCACGCCGCTGGCTGACGTCGCGAAAGTGCCGCCACGGTAGTCGGAACGCGCCCGCCGCTACCGTCAATGCACTTTCGCGGCCATCAGCTCCAGCTCGTGCGCACCGACCACTCGGCGTGCGGGACGGGGAACTCGTTGCCGTCCTGATCGCGGACCAGTGTCGGCAGCTGCACCGCGAATCCGGTCAACCGGCCGCGCTGGGCGTCGACGGTCGGGATCGTCACCGCCAGCCGGGCGTTGGGCCGGAACTCCTCGACCACGTCGCCGTCCTCGTAGGCACGCAGCAGCACCCACGGCGCCTTCGCGATCTCGCTCGGCAGCGACAGCTGCACGGGGTGGCGGCCCGAGACGGGCAGCTCACCCTGATCCGCGGGCACCACACAGTCGGTGGGGTTGAGGACCTGGCAGAACCTGTAGGGGCCGACCCGGGTCAGCTGGCCCGCACTGAAGGCGGAGATCTCGGGCAGGTCGTGGCCCGCATCGCGGGACAACCGCCACACCAGGACGGCGGTCCCGACGGAAGCCAGCAGCGCAACGGCGACGAGGACGGCGAGGACGCGTTTCATTCGCCCGTCACCGCCGGCTCGGCGCGCACGCCCTCGGCGGCGGCGTGCACGGGACGGTTACCACCCAGTCCGGGAACCAGCGACTCCCCGCGGTAGCTGAAGATCGTCTGCGCCAGGCCGAGGATCAGCAGCGCGGTGATCGTCGTGAACCCGGCGTACAGCTCGGTGTAGATCAGTACGCCCGTCGCACCGCCCACCACCCAGGCCAGCTGCAGCAGCGACTCGGAGCGCCCGAACGCCGATGCGCGCGACTCCTCGGGCAGGTCGTCCTGCAGTGAGGCGTCCAGTGACGCCTTGGCGATGGCACTCGCGCCGGAGGTGACCAGTGTCGTGGCCGCGGCGACGAGGAGGCTGCCGGTGAGCGCGGTGGCCAGCGACATCGCGGTCACCGCGATGGCGCACCGCACCACCAACTGCGCGGGATGGCCGAGCTTGAGCCGCGCCGCGGTGAAGTTGCCGATGAAATTGCCGACGGCGGCCGCGGCGCCGATCAGACCCAGGATGCGCAGCTGCTCCCAGCCGCTGGCGTCATGCGCCTTGGCGACGAACGCCGGGTAGAGAAACAGGAAGCCGACCATCACCTTGACGGTGCAGTTGCCCCAGAGAGCGGCGATGATATTGCGGCCCAACGGTTGTCGCGCCTTCTTCGAGGCGGACGGCTCGCGGAACTGTCCGTCGGTGCGGCTGTGATAGCTCAGCGTCGCCGGGATCTCGCCCTCGGTGACCTCGACCCACTTGGGTATCCGCATCGCCAGCACCGCACCGGCCATCGACACCGCGACCACCACGTAGAGCGCGCCGGGCATCGCGAACAGCTGGAATCCCCACTCCGCCGCAGCGGCGATGCCCCCGCCGGCCATCGTCCCGCCGAGTAGGCCGAACATCGTCAACCGGGAGTTCACGCGCACCAGGTCGATGGTCGGGGGCAACACGCGCGGCGTCACCGCGCTGCGCAGCACCGAGAACGATTTCGAGAGCACCATCATGCCGAGGGCGCACGGATACAGCACCCAGGACGGGAAGCTGCCGGTCGCGCTGTCGAAATTCGCGATCAGGATCACCGCCAGCACGGTGCGCAGCCCGAACGATGCGGCCAGGGCGACGCGGCGGCCGTGTTGCAGACGGTCCAGAGCGGGTCCGATCAGCGGTGCGATGACCGCGAACGGGGCGATCGTGATGAGCAGGTAGAGCGCCACGCGGCTCTTGCTCTCGCCGGTGGCGGCGGCGAAGAACAGCGTGTTGGCCAGCGCGACCGCCATCGCCGCGTCGAGCGCGAAGTTGGCCACCACCGGCCACGTCAGCGCGGTCAGGCCGGACTTGTCGGCGCCGTCGGCCGTGGCCGCCCGGTGGACCAGCCCGTACATCTTCGAGCCCATCTCGCGGCTGCGCTGTGCCGCCGCGCGAGTGACCGTCACCTTCTCGGCGCCGACGGCCCGGTCGTCGTCGAACCGGTCGTAGGTGCGTCGACGGTCGTGCTCATCGAGCGGCGGCAACCACCGGTTTCCGCTCGAATTCGCCGTCGAGGACGCGCGCCTGCCGCCGGCGGCCACCGGGTCGCTGGGGTAGTTGGCCATCCCCGGGTGCTCCCCGACGGGGGGACGTGGCGGGTAGTAGCGTCCGCCGGTCGGACCGGCGGGGTCCTCCTGGGGATCCCGGTCGCGCCGCGCTCCTGTCACGCGCTCGATTCTCCCCCATGGAGGCGACAGCGGACGTGCAGCCAACCGGTGTGGCTCCCGACCGGCTCCGTCGGGCAAGATGAACACCGATGGACAGCGTCACCGAACCCTCTTCGCCGTCGGACGAGCCGCCAGTTGCGGCAGCCGAGCCGGCGGTCGAACCGACAGCCGAGGCTGAGGCCGCCGAGGCCGAACCGACGGCTGAAGCCGCCGAACCGGCGCCCGAGGTACCGGCCGAGCCTGAACCGATGTCCGCGGAGCTCGAGGCGATGCTGCTCGGCGCGGTCGACGACGCCCGCTCGGCGATCGCCGAGTTCAGCGGCGCCGACACCGTCGGCGATTACCTCGGCGCCGAGGTCGAGGATCCGTCCTCGGCGACCCACCGGTTCCTCGCGGAACTGCCCGGCTACCGGGGGTGGCAGTGGGCGGTCGTCGTCGCGGCCTGCCCCGGCGCCACACACGCGACGATCAGCGAGGTCGTCCTCGTCCCGGGCCCGTCGGCGCTGCTGGCGCCCGAGTGGGTGCCGTGGGAGGAGCGGGTGCGCGCCGGCGATCTCGGTCCCGGCGATCTGCTGGCCCCGCCGGCGGATGATCCGCGCCTGGTGCCGGGGTTCATGGGCACCGGCGACCCGCAGATCGACGAGGTGGCGGTCGAGGTCGGATTCGGCCGACGGCAGGTCCTGAGTCTGTGGGGGCGCACCGACGCGGCGCAGCGCTGGCACGACGGTGAGTTCGGTCCCGGCTCGGCGATGGCGCGCTCAACCCGCCGGACGTGTCGCGATTGCGGGTTCTACGTTCCGCTGGGCGGGGCGCTGGGAGTGGTGTTCGGGGTGTGCGCCAACGAGTACGCGGCCGACGGACATGTGGTCGACGCCGAATACGGGTGCGGGGCCCATTCCGACACGCCGGCGCCGAAGGGTGCGGGCTCGCCGCAATTCGACCCGTTCGACGACGGCGTGCTGGACCTGGTGGAGCGCACCGAAGAGCGCTCCTAGCGCTCGGCGGCCGCCTTGATGCGCGCCAGCGAGTCGTTCATGCCCTCGATCAGTTCCTGCTCGAAGCTGGTCTCTCCGCCCATGAACTTGTCGACCGCAAATGCCGACACCGCAGTGGTGGTGCCGTTCTCGGCTCTGCGGGTCTCCACCAGCCTTGTGCCGGCCTCGGTGGGTTCGAGTTCGTAGCTCCACACCGTGTGGTTCTCGCTGACCCTGAACGCCAGCTTCTTCTCGGGCACGAGCTCGGTGATGCGAGCGGTCGTGGGCCAGACCAACATTCCGCGACGATTCACGTTGACCATGCGGGCGCCCTGGCGCACTCCGCCGATCGCCTTCGTCCAGCGGCACTGGGGGCTCCACTGTGGCATCCGCTCCACATCGGAGACCAGCTTCCACACGGTCGAGACCGGTGCGTTGATGTCGATCTGCGCTTGCAGAATGGGCGCCGCCATGACGGTGTTCTCCTCTAGTCAGTCCAGACCGCTTTGTGCCCCGCGCGATCCGCGGCGCACGGCGTGACGTTGCCACAGAAAGATCGACGTGCCAAGAACACCCACCCCCAGCCCGGCCAGGCTGACGGGTCGCCACGGCGCCAATGCCTCGACCGTGAATGCGAGCAGTGTCGCGATCAGCCACCCGCCGGTGATCACGACGATCACCGGCCACGGGGAGGTCAGCGCACGCGGCAGCGGCGGCGGTTCGGGGGGCGTGGTCGTCATCGCGGCCCAACGTAACCGATCAGGCGTCGGTAGTGTCGATCGCCGTGCCCGCCGCCCTCGTCGTCGATGTCGACGACCCCGCCGACCCGCGACTGGACGATTTCCGAGACCTCAACAGCGTCGACCGGCGGCCCGATCTGCCCAGCGGTAAGGGTCTGGTGATCGCCGAGGGCGTCCTGGTGGTCCAGCGCATGCTGGCGTCCCGGTTCAAGCCGCGGGCACTGCTGGGCACCGACCGGCGTTTGACCGAGCTCGGCGCCGACCTCGACGGGCTCAGCGCGCCGTACTACCGGGCGAGCGCGGAGGTGATGGCCGAGGTGATCGGGTTCCACCTCAACCGCGGCGTGCTGGCGTCGGCGTCGCGCGCGCCGGAGTCGGCGGTGTCCGATGTGCTCGACGGGGTGCGGACGGTGGCGGTGCTGGAGGGGGTCAACGATCACGAGAATCTCGGCTCGATCTTCCGGAACGCGGCGGGTCTGGGGGTGGGCGCGGTGATCTTCGGTGCGGGCTGTGCCGATCCGCTGTATCGACGCGCGGTGCGCGTCTCGATGGGGCACGCGCTGCTGGTTCCGTTCGCGCGGGCGCAGAGCTGGCCGGGGGACTTGAACACGCTGCGCGACAGAGGGTTTCGTTTGGTCGCGATGACTCCGGGCGCCGGTGCGCAGCGGTTGGCCGACGCCTTTGCCGGGCTGGCCGGCGACAAGGTCGGCATCCTGGTCGGGGCGGAGGGGCCGGGTTTGGCCGAACACACGATGCGCGCGTGTGATGTGCGGGCTCGCATCCCGATGTCGCGCGGCACCGACTCGCTCAACGTCGCGACAGCGGCGGCGCTGGCCTTCTACGAGCGGGATAGGCTCGCGCCGTGACGCACCCCGAGCCGACGCCCTGGGGTACCGGGCTGACCGTCGCGGCATTCGTCGCCGCCGTGCTCGCAGCGGTACTCATCGTGTTGGGCATCGGGCTGATGCGGGTCAACCCGCTGCTGGCGGTCGGCTTGAATCTCGTTGCCGTGGGAGGGCTCGCCCCGACAGTGTGGGGTTGGCGCAAGGCGCCGGTGTGGCGCTGGTTCGTCCTCGGCGCCGTCGTCGGTGTCGCGGCTGCCTGGCTCGGGTTGCTAGCGCTGGCCGCCGCTGGAACGTACGCCTAGTAGTACGTCCTCCCACGCGGGGACCGTGGGCCGCGCCTTCTTCGGACGCGACGGCTTGGCCTCGGGGCTGGGCGTCTCGTCGACCGCCGGCTCGGGTTCGGGCGTCGGCGTAGGCA
>NZ_QJUA01000082.1 GCF_003254575.1 Mycobacterium kyogaense
GCATCGGCCGACGTCGGCGTGGCACTCGACGGCGGTGCCGACGTCGTCGAGCTGGCGGTGTCGGGGGTGGGCGCTGGCGAGCAGGCCGAGGAGAACACAGTCAGCGCGGCCACCGTGAGTACGGCGAAGGTTCGGGGCAGTGTCGTTCGGGACGGTGTCGTTCGGGGCAGTGTCATGAGGCCTGTTGGGTCTCCTCGGGCGGCGGCGGATGCGGGGCTTCCGGGTCCGGGCTGAACTGCGGGAAGATCTCCTCGACGGCAGCCGGCGCCGCCGCGGGGGCCGCGATGTCGATGGCGGTGTCGCTGTCGAGGTCTTTCTCGGTGCGGAACATGAAGAAGAACACCACCCAGCCGATCGCGGCGATGAAGATCCAGCTGATCAGCCGGTAGATCAACATCGCCGAGATCGCCGACGCCAACGACATTCCGCTCGACACCAGGCCCGGTACCAGCACCGCCTCCACCACCAGCAGCCCGCCGGGCATCAGCGGGATGGAGCCGACGGCGCGCGCCGCGGCGTAGGCCACGGTCACGCCGGCCAGCGACGGGTGACCGCCTGTGGCGTAGCAGGCGGCGAGCAGACAGCCGACGTCGGCGATCCAGTTGAACAGCGACCAGCTGAACGCCACCGACAGATCCCGGCGGCCCAACTGCACCGACTCGAGTTGCGCGAGGATCTCCCGCCACTTCGCCAGCCCGGTGTCGGTGGGTCGGCCGCGGAAGGAGTTGAACCAGCTGAGCACCCGCACCCCGATGCCGTCGATCAGCTCGGGACGTGTGGCGACGGCCTGGGCGAGCAGCACCAATGCCAGGAAACCGCCGAGCGAGAAGATCAGCGACAACGGGTTCTTGCTCGCGCCGAGCAGGAACGCGCCCCCGAGACCGAGCAGCGCGAGCCCCACCACCTGCAGCACACCCGACATGACCAGCTGCCAGGACGCCACCAGCGGGGACGCCCCCCACAGCCGCTGCTGGCGGTAGATGAACGTCGCCGAGAGCACCGGGCCGCCCGGCATCGTGGTCGAGAGCGCGTTGCCGGCGTAGAACGCGGCCTCGCTGCGCCACTGCTGCACGCGAACGCCCGCCGAGGCCAGCAGCGTGCGCTGGATCTGCGCGAAACTGTGCATCGACGCCATCGCCGCGAGCGCCGCGACCAGCACCCACCACCAGTCCGCCGAGTACAGGCTCTTCCAGGCTTTGGCCAGCTGATCGCGCACCAGCAGCAGTTCCACGGCCAGCACGATCACCGCGACGGCGATGAGCACCCATCGCAGCCACCAGTACTTGCCCCGGGCGGGTCGCTCCGAACCGGCGCCGGCCGCGTGCGGCTGCGCCGGGGGAGCGTCGTGTGACACGCCCTACAGGGTAAGGCGTTGACCCGCCCGAACCGGTACAGCGTAGCCGCGGCGAGAAGTGCCGTTACGCTACCGGAATGTCTGCGCGTCCGTTTGTGGACCCGTCCGCCGACGAGTCGGTCAGCCCGCTGATCCGCAAGGGTGCTGCGTGGGCATGGCGACTCCTCGTCATCTTCGGTGCCCTGTTCGCGGCCCTCTGGGTGGTCATCCAGGTCGAGGTCATCGTCGTCCCCGTCGCGCTGGCCACGCTCGCCGCCGCGCTGCTGATGCCCGCGGTGGACTTCCTGGACCGCCGCGGGGCCCCACGCGGTGGGGCGGTGGCGCTGATCCTGCTCGGCGGATTGGCCCTGGTCGGGGGCATGCTCAGCTTCGTCGTCAGCCAGTTCATCGAGGGCACCCCCGCGCTGGTCGAGCAGGTCACCCGCAGCATCGACGGGCTGCGCCGCTGGCTCATCGACGGGCCGCTGGGCCTGAGCCGGGAGCAGATAGACAACGCCGGTAACTCGGCGATCCAGGCGCTACGCGACAACCAGGAGAAGGTCACCAGCGGAGCGCTGTCCACCGCGGGCACCCTCACCGAGATCCTCACCGGCGCCCTGCTGGTGCTGTTCACGCTGATCTTCCTGCTGCACGGCGGCCGCAACATCTTCGAGTTCGTCACCCGGATCTTTCCTTCCGACACCCGCAAGCGGGTCCGCGAGGCGGGCCGAGCGGGCTTCCATTCGCTCATCGGCTACGTGCGGGCCACCTTCCTGGTGGCGCTCGTCGACGCGCTCGGCATCGGCGTCGGCCTGGCGATCATGGGTGTTCCCCTGGCGTTGCCGCTGGCCTCGCTGGTGTTCCTCGGCGCGTTCATTCCGCTCGTCGGTGCCGTGGTCACCGGCTTCCTGGCCGTGATCGTCGCGCTGCTGACCAAGGGCATGATCTATGCGCTGATCACGCTCGGCCTGATCCTGGCGGTGCAGCAGCTGGAAGGCCATGTGCTGCAGCCGCTGGTCATGGGCCGCGCGGTGTCGATCCACCCGCTGGCCGTCGTCCTCGCAATCGCCGGCGGCGGCGTGCTCGCCGGCATCGTCGGTGCGCTACTCGCGGTGCCGGTGCTGGCGTTCCTCAACAGCGCGATCCGCGTTCTGGTCGCCGACGATCCTGCAGAGGTGCAGGCCGCCGCCGAGGCCGACGACGGACCGGTGATCAGCGCCGAACCGGACGACGTGGAGCAGAGCTAGCTACAGCCGGCCCTCGCGCCGCAGTAGTTCCTGCGCGCTCAACCCGCTGCCGCCGCGCCGTGGGGCGTCTTTGTCGGGCCGGGTGTTGAGCTTCTCGGTGGCCGTGTCCGCGTCAGACGCACGCGCGGTCGGGATCGCCCGCGTCGCGTCGTCCTCGGTGTCGTCCTCGGCGCGCTGCGCCGGGATCGCCGTCGTCGGTTCCGCCGCATCCCGGTTGGACCGGGGATCCGGTATCGCCCGGGTCGGCTCGCCGGACGGCCGCACCGGAGCCGGTGTGGCGGGCGAGCCGCCCGTACCCCGCAGGTCACCGAGCCACGATTCGATCTCGCGGTCGTCACGCTGAGGCGGGGTCGACGGTGCGTCGGGCCGCTGGCCGCGCTGGGTGACCGCATCCGCCGCGCTGTTGACGGCGTTGCGGACGGCGTTCTTGGCCACCGACAGGCGGGTGGTCTGCGGCTCCGAATCCGGCACCGGGGGACGCGGAGCGGGCCCCGGCAGCCGCGAGGTGCCGGCCCCTGACGGACCGGCGAACCCTGTCGGTCCGCCCGGTCGCTGCGCGGTGGCGATGCGGGTCGTCACGCCTGCGCGGTCGGGCGCAGGGTGGCCGGGATCGTGCGGCGGCAGTGCCCGCTGCGGGGCGGCGACCGGTGCGCCGGCGCCGACGAGTGCCTCGGCCGGTGCGGTCTCGCGCACGGTCGGGCGTTTGCGCTCGTCGGGCAGTTCGGTCTCGCCCAGGCCCAGCTTCTCCTGCACCCGCTTCATCCACCGCGGCGCCCACCAGCAGTCGTCGCCGAGCAGCTTCATGATCGCGGGCACCAGGAACATCCGGATGATCGTCGCGTCCAACAGCAGCGCGATCAGCAGGCCGAACGCCAGGTACTTCATCATCACCAGGTCAGAGAATGCGAAGGCACCCACCACGACGGCGAGCACCAGCGCGGCGCCGGTGATCAATCGACCGGTGGTGGCCGTGCCGATGCGAATCGACTCCGCGGTCGACATGCCACGCGCCCGCGCCTCGACCATGCGGGACACCAGGAACACCTCGTAGTCGGTGGACAGACCCCAGATCACCGCGATGATCAGGCCGATCATCGGTGCCATCAGTGGCTGCGGGGTGTAGTTCAGCAGCCCGGAGCCATGGCCGTCCTCGACGAACATCCACGTCAGGATGCCCATGGTCGAGCCCAGCGTCAGCGCACTCATCAACGCGGCCTTGATCGGCAGCACGATCGACCCGAACGCCAGGAACATCAGCACCGTGGTGGTCAGGATCAGCACCACGACCATCAGCGGAAGCTTGTCGAACAGGCTTTGAATGCTGTCCTGAGCCAGCGCTTGAGTGCCGCCCACCAACACCGTCGTGCCGCGCGGAGGGGCCAGTGCGCGCAGTTGGTCGATCTTCGCGGGGGCGTCAGCGCTGTTGACCAGGCCGTTCTGCAGGACCCGCACCGACGGATCCTTCGACCCGCCCTCCTGGACGGATCGCTCCTGCCACATCTTCGAGGGCTCGTCGCTGTCAGTGAAACCGGGAACTGTCTCCGCCTTGGCCCGCAAATCGGCGACCTGCTGATCGGTGACAGGCTGCCCGTTGTCGCTCTGGATCACCAGCGTCAGCGGTTCGGTGCGGTACGTGGGGAAATCCTTGTCGAACTGAGCCTGCGCCATCCGCACCGGATTGTCCGGTGGCAGGTATTTCTCGCTGTACCCACCGAGAGCGAGCTGTCCTAGCGGTATCACCAGCAGGATCATCACGATCAGGATCGGCGCCGCGAATGCGATGGGCCGCTTCATCACGACGTTGACCAGCCTGCCCCAGAAGCCCTTCTCGACCTCTTCCCGGGTCTTGGTCTTCTGCGTCTTCTCGGCCAGCCATTCGAGGTAGACACGCATCGGCTTCCAGTTGCGGAAGAACGGCACCCGCAGCAGCGTCCGCACTCCCAGCGCGTCCACGTTGGCGCCCAGGATCCCGAGTGTCGCGGGCAGCACGGTGATCGACAGGAAAGCCGCCAGCAGCACCGACGCGATGATCGCGTAAGTGATCGATTTGAGGAAGCCCAGCGGGATGAGCAGCAGGGGAAGCGACGAGGCCACGATGATCACCGCAGAGAACGCCACAGTGCGGCCCGAGGTCATCACCGCCCGCCGCACCGAGGCCTCCACGTCGTAGCCCTCGGCGAGTTCCTCCCTGAAGCGACTGACTATGAACAGGCCGTAGTCGATGGCGATGCCGAATCCCATCATCGTCACGACCGGCTGGGCGAAGAAGTGCACGTCCATGAAGTTGGCGGTGAACCGCAAGATGCCGAGCGCGCCGGCGATCGTCAGGCCGCCGATGATCGCGGGCAGGGCGGCCGCGACGGCACCACCGAAGACGAAGAACAGCACCACGGCCACCAGCGGCACGATGGCGAGCTCGGCGCGCTTCTGGTCGGTGGCGATGGTTCCGGTCAGCTCACTGGCGATGGGGTTGAGGCCCGCCAGCTGAATATTGCCGTCGTTGATCTGACGCAACGCCGGTTCGACTGCCTGGTAGTTCTTCAGGATCGCGTCATCGTTGTCGCCTTGAAGCGGGATGCTGACGAACGTTTTCGAGCCATCTGCCGTCTTCATCTGCTGCACGGTTTCGGACGTGCTGTCGGGTGCTCGCAGCCAACCGACCCAGCTGACTATCTGGTCCTTGTGCTCATCGACGACCTTGTTGAGCTCGCCGGTGACTTCATTCTGCCACGCCGGATCAGTGACCTTCTCGCCGTCCGGCGGCGTCAGGATGGCTACGACGTGGCTGACGCGGTCACGCCCGTACACCTCGTCGCCGAGCACCGAAGCCTTGACCGACTGGCTGCCCTCATCAAAGAAACCGCTCTGGGTGACGTGCTGTCCCAGGCTCATGCCGTAGACACCGCCGCCCAGGCACAGTGCGACCATGACACCGATAACGATGTATCGGTACTGGTACACCGTTCGACCCCACCAGGCGAACACTTCAGCTCCTCATCATCTGCGAATGTGTGGCCGTCGGCGCGTAGCCGGCCCAACCAGGCTTACCCACTGTTCTAGACACGAGACGCCAACAGCGAGGACAGCGGCCGGAACGGCTGCAGCCACGCGCCCTGCTCGGGTAGTGAATCAAGCCCGATTCTCGGTAGCGGCTCCCGGAAGACACCAGGGATGTCCTCCAGATCGACGAACTCCAAGGTATCCGACGCTAACGCCCAACTGGCATGTTCGCGAAATCCGAGAACCTGGACGGCGACCCCGTCACGGGCGATGTCTTCCAGCGGCAGGCGGAACGCCTGACCGTCCGCCGACGCCACGATCAGTCCGGCCAATCCCTCACCGCGGCGCAGCGCGATGTGGTCGAGCATGTCGGAGTCGACGTCGCTGTCCTCGTCGATCTTGGGCTTGGCGAAGACAGCGAACCCGACGTTGCGCAACGCTTCCACCCACGGGCGCACCACGTCCGCGCTACCAGGGGCGATGTTGGTGAACACCGTGGCTTCGGGCTCCAGCGGCGGCCCCGTCGGGTGTTGCGCCGACAGATCGGCGGTGCGGGACAGCAGCCACCGGCCCAGCGCGTCGAAACGCGGCCGGTGCGCGGCGGTCGGCCGGCCGCCGAGGATCGCGCCGAGCCCCATGTCGAGGTTCGGGGCGTCCCACACCAGCAGCACCCGCGCGGGCACGGTGTCGGCGCGGTTCTCGCTCTCGATGTGATCGGCGACGTCGTGGGTCACGCTCATGACCTCTCCCACAGCAACTCCGTGACGAGGGGTCCGGCCAGCGCTTTGCGTTCGTATTTGGTCTCGGGCCGTGCGGTCGAGATCGGGAGGTGGGCGTCCTGGCTGACGCGCCGCAGCCGTGGCTCGGCATCGCCGACCTCGGCGATCTGCTCCGCGTAACCCTGGTGGTCGGTGGCGGCGTGGAGGATCCCGCCGGGGCGCAGTCGGTCGGCCATCAGCGCGACGGTGTCGGGTTGCAGCAGCCGGCGCTTGTGGTGGCGGGCCTTGGGCCACGGATCGGGGAAGAACACGCGCACGCCGGTCAGCGACCCGGGCGTGAGCATGTGGGTGAGCACGTCGACGCCGTCGCCGCGGATCAGCCGGATGTTGGTCACGCCCTCACGGTCGATCGCGGACAGCAGCTGGGCCAGTCCGCGCTTGTAGACCTCGACGGCGATGACGTCGAGGTGTGGCTCGTCCTGCGCCATCGCCAGCGTGGAGGTTCCGGTGCCGCAGCCGATCTCCAGCACCAGCGGGGCTTGCCTGCCGAACCAGGCATCGGTGTCCAGCGGGGTGGCGGGTTCGTCACCGGTGCGGGCCAGCAGGCCGAGCTCCGGCCAGCGCGCATCCCAGACGGCCTGCTGGCGATCGGAGATGCTCGACCGGCGCGCGCGGAAGCTGGTGACCCGGCGCGGGTGATGAACGGCGGGTGATCCGGTGCCCGTGACGTCGGGGTCGACATCGCTGGAAGAGGGCACACGCATCGGTCCATCGTCGCTCATCACGGACTCACTCCCTGCATCGTGTTACAGATTGATACCCAACAGTTGCCTTCGGCTGGTATGCGGACGCCCGCCCGGAATTGGTGCGCCGAGCTGCCCGATTCGGATGTCACGATCACCTGGCAGGCGGGCGGGCGTCCGCATACCAGCCGAAGGCAACTGT
>NZ_QJUA01000083.1 GCF_003254575.1 Mycobacterium kyogaense
CAGCGTGGGCGCCAGGCACCCGGCCCTCAACTCGGCAGCACCACCGACCACAGAAATCACGCCCCGCCCCGAGGCGTCGACCCACTACGGCCTCCACACCCCTTGACTCGACCTACAGCCAGCTAGCTCGGGGTAAGCACCTCGACCCCGAGGTAGGGCACCAGCGCCTGTGGCACCCGGACGCTGCCGTCGGGCTGCTGATGGTTCTCCAGGATGGCGACCAGCCATCGCGTGGTCGCCAGCGTTCCGTTCAGCGTCGCCGCGATCTGCGGCTTGCCGTTGTCGTCGCGGTAGCGCACCGCCAGCCGACGGGCCTGGAACGTGGTGCAGTTCGAGGTCGACGTCAGTTCCCGGTACGTCTGCTGCGTGGGCACCCACGCCTCGCAGTCGAATTTTCGGGCCGCAGATGAGCCCAGATCGCCTGCGGCGATGTCGACGACCCGGTAGGGCACCTCGATGTGCGCGAGCATCTGACGCTGCCAACCCAGCAGACGCTCGTGCTCGGCCTCGGCGTCCTCGGGCTTGCAGTAGACGAAGCCCTCGATCTTGTCGAACTGGTGCACCCGGATGATGCCGCGGGTGTCCTTGCCGTAGCTGCCCGCCTCGCGCCGGAAGCACGAGGACCAGCCGGCATAGCGGCGCGGACCGTTCGACAGGTCGAGGATCTCGTCGGAGTGGTAGCCGGCCAGCGGCACCTCGGACGTGCCGACGAGATACAGGTCGTCATCGGCGAGGTGATAGACCTCGTCGGCGTGGGCACCGAGGAAGCCGGTGCCTGCCATGATCTCCGGGCGCACCAGCACCGGCGGGATCATCAGCGTGAAGCCGTTCTCCGTGGCGGTGCGGACGGCGAGCTGGAACAGCGCCAGCTGCAAAAGCGCGCCATAGCCGGTGAGGAAGTAGAACCGCGACCCCGACACCTTGGCGCCGCGATCCATGTCGATCAGCCCGAGTGATTCGCCCAGGTCCAGGTGGTCCTTGGGGTTCTCCAACGCGGGCGGCTCACCCACCGTGTCGAGCACCGCGAAGGCGTCCTCGCCGCCTGCCGGTACACCGTCGATGACGACGTTCGCGATCGCCATGTGCGCTGCGGTGAAGGCCTTCTCGGCCTCGGCCTGTGCCGCCTCGGCGGCCCGCACGCGTTCGGCGAGCTCCTTGGCCGCGGCCAGCAGCGCCGGGCGCTCGTCGGGCGAGGCCTTGCCCACTGCCTTGCTGGCCGTCTTCTGATCGGCGCGCAAAGTGTCGGCCTCAGAAATCGCGGCACGACGGGCGACATCGGCTTCGGCCAGGGCGTCGACGAGGCCGGGATCTTCGCCGCGGGCCCGCTGGGATGCCCGCACCGCGTCGGGGTTTTCTCGCAGCACTTTCAGGTCGATCACATCGCGCAACCCTACGGGCCGCAGCGTCAGCCGCATAACGTTACAGCTGCATCACTTGTCACAGCACCTGACACGCCTGCCACAATGGTGGGCGATGTTCTCGTCGTCCAACCCGCCACAGCCACCCGACGCACCGCCCGCCGGCCCGGAGGGGCGCTCGACGCGCTGGTGGCACAGCCTGCAGGCCGAGTCCACGCGCCGCGCCCTGCTGTTGACCGCGCTCGGTGGCCTGTTGATCGCCGGTGTCATCACCGCGCTTCCGCAAGCCGATCCGGCCGGCGGGTTGACCGCCAACTCGATCTCGCTGGGTTCCCGCGGCAACGACACGTTCGACCACGCCAAGAGCGGCGACTGCCTGAATTGGCCGGAGCGGACGCCCGACGCCGCACAGGTCGTGGACTGCACGGCCGAGCACCGCTTCGAGGTGGCCGAGTCGGTGGACATGCGCACCTTCCCGGGCAGCGAGTACGGCCCCGACGCCGCACCGCCCTCGACCGCCCGCATCCAGCAGATCAGCCAGGAGCAGTGCACGGCGGCGGTCCGGCGCTATCTCGGCGCGAAGTTCGATCCGAACAGCAAGTTCACGATCAGCATGCTGTGGTCCGGGGACAAGGCCTGGAAGCAGTCCGGGGAGCGCCGCATGCTGTGCGGTCTGCAGCTGCCCGGCCCGAACAACCAGCAGCTGGCGTTCACCGGCAAGGTCGCCGACATCGACCAGTCCAAGGTGTGGGTCGCCGGCACCTGCCTGGGCATCGACCCGACCACCAACCAGCCGACCGACATTCCCGTCGACTGCGCCGCGCCGCACGCGATGGAGGTCACCGGCTCGGTGAACCTGGCCGAGCGGTTCCCGGGGGCGCTGCCGGCGGAGCCCGAGCAGGACGCGTTCATCAAGGACACCTGCACCAAGATGACCGACGCCTACCTGGCCCCGATCCAGCTGCGCAACACCACGCTGACGCTTATCTACAGCACGGTCTCGCTGCCCAGCTGGTCCGCCGGCAGCCGTCAGGTGTCGTGCAGCATCGGTGCGACCCTCGGCAACGGCGGTTGGTCGACACTGCTCAACAGCGCCAAGGGCCCGCTGATGATCAACGGGCAGCCGCCGGTTCCGCCGCCGGACATCCCCGAGGAGCGGCTGAACCTGCCGCCGATCGAGGTACCGCAGGTGCCGGACACGTCGTCCAGCAGCTCCAGTTCCGGTTCCAGTTCCGGTTCGAGCTCTAGCTCGGGCTCTCAGTCGACCCAGTCGGACGACAGCAGCCAGCAGACCCAGCACATGCCGCAGCTGGCGACGACGGCCGCACCGACGGCCAGCCAACAGGCGCCGGCCCCTGATCAGGCACCAGCGCAGGGCAATACGTTCCTGGGTGGCCCGCCACCCCCACCGGCAGCGCCGCCGGCTGATGTGGCGCTGCCGCCGGCCGAGCAGGCGCCCCCGGCCGCGCCGGCCCCGGTCGACCCGGTGCCGCCCCCGGCCGCGCCGTTCCCGCCACCTGCTCCGTGATGGCCGTGCGGATGAGTCCGCAGCGGTTCGACGAGTTGGTCGGCGACGCGCTCGACCTGCTGCCCGGCGAGCTCGCCGCGGCAATCGACAACGTGGTGATCCTGGTGGCCGACCGCAACCCCGACGAGCCCGAACTGCTGGGGCTCTACGAAGGCGTAGCGCTCACCGAGCGCGACTCCTGGTACGCCGGCGCACTGCCCGACACCATCACGATCTACCGCGACGCGCTGCTCGACATGTGCCACACCGACGCCGAGGTGGTCGACGAGGTGGCGATCACCGTGATCCACGAGATCGCGCACCACTTCGGCATCGACGACGAGCGGCTGCACGAACTCGGCTGGGGCTGAACGTCGCTCGAGCGCGGCAACCCGATCGTGTCGGCGATCGGTGCTATGAACGGAGCATGAGCCTTAGGTGCCGCGACTGCGCGGCAGGCCTCGAGCACTGCCACGGTGCGCTGATCCACCACGCCTACCGCCGGGAGGAATGCACCGAGGACGGTTGCCTCTCCCCGCCCGCCGCGCACGACATGCACCTGGACTGCAGCGCGATCGGCTGCGAGTGCGAACACGTGGGTGCGGTGTCAGCCCATCGGGTCGGCTGAGGCGTCGGCAGCGTCGCCGCCGGCCGTCACTGTGATGGCCGAACTGGCCTCCGGGTCGAACGGTGGCGTCAGCGCGCCCCACTGCAGACAGCTCCACCGTCCGTCGGTGACCGGCGCGAGCACCACCGATTCGGTGTTGGCCAGGTGGTTCTCGATCGCGAAGCGGCTGTCGATCCCGGCGAGCACGGCTGCCACGAGCCGGATGGCCGCGCCGTGGCTGACCACGACGATGTCCTCACGCCAGGCGTCGTCGTCGAGGTAGCGCATGCGCAGGTCGTCGAGCACGGGGACGTAGCGATCCAGGACCTGACGGCCGGTCTCGCCGCCGGGCAGCGCGAGGTCGAGTTCGCCCTGGTGCCAGCTCCGGTAGATCGCGGTGAACTCGTCGTGCGCGGCCTCGTCCGACCGATCCTCCAGGTCGCCGACCTGGACTTCGTGGATGCCGTCGAACTCCACGGGGCCCTGCGCGCACAGTGCGGTGTCTATCTCGTGAGCGGTCTGTATCGCGCGGGTGGCGATCGAGTGGGCGATGAGACCGGGCGGGCGGCTCAGCGTGCCTGCGAAACCTCGGGCCTGTTCGCGGCCGAGCTGGGTCAGCTCGGCGCCCGGTGGCCTCGTGTCGAGCCGCCGGGCCACGTTGCTGTGCGTCTGTCCGTGCCGGACCAGCACCAGGCGCCCGCTCATGGGGTGCCCTCTCGCAGCCGCGTCAGCCACGTCGTCGCCTCGTCGGTCACCGGAGGCGGTGCGCCCGCCGGGTGACCGGTGGGCCAGGAGCCCAGGTAGCGCACGTCGGCGCAGCGGCGGTGCAGTGCGCGCAGCGCCTCGGCGACCGGGGCGTCGTCGATGTGGCCGACGAAGTCGAGGAAGAACATGTAGCTGCCCAGTTCGGTTCTGGTGGGCCGCGACTCGATGCGGGTCAGGTCGATGTCGCGGATGGCCAGTTCGGTCATCGCCATCGCGAGGGAGCCCGGCACGTTCTCCAGGCGCAGCACCACCGACGTGCGGTCGGCCCCCGTGCGCGGGGGCGGTGCGGCCGGAGCTCCGACGAGGACGAAGCGCGTCCTGGCGTTCGGCTCGTCGACGACACCGGCGGCCACCGTGTCCAGGCCGTAGCGGTCGGTGGCGAGAGCCGTGGTGATCGCTGCGTCGGCCCGGCCCGCGGCCACTTCGGCGGCGGCCGCGGCGTTGGAGAGCGCGGGCAGCAGTGCCGCGTCGGGCAGGTTGGCGACGAGCCACTTCCTGACCTGGGCGGTGGCGACCGGGAAGGCCGCGACGGTGCGCACCGCGGCCGCCGTGATACCGGGTAGTACCGCGATCGTGAACGACACGTCGAGGGTCAGTTCGGCGTAGATCTGCACCGGCGGCCCGTCGGCGAGACTGTCCAGTGTCGGCAGCACGGACCCCTCGATGGAGTTCTCGATAGGCACGCACGCGAAGTCCGCTTCTCCGGAGCGGACGGCGGCCACCGCCGCGGGCGTGCTGTCGGTGGGAACCTGGGTGACGGGTCCTGGCACGGGGATCCGGTGGTCGGCCTCGAGAGCCCTCAGTGCCGCCTCGGTGAACGTCCCCTCAGGGCCGAGGTAAGCGATGCGGGACACGGGGTCAGCCTATCGGGTGAACGCAGCTGCGCTGGTGGGCGACGGAAAGCCTTGCGCCGCTCCGCGTGGATGGTTAAGTTAGCCTCACCTTACTAATGGAGGCGTGATGACAGGGCAGACACCGACGCAGACACCGGCCCAAACCCCGACGACGGCGGAGCGAATCCGGAGCACATGTGCGCGCGCCACCGGGGCGGTGGTCGCCATCGACGGACTCGACCCGACCCCCACCCCGCTGGTGCACCTGCTGTGCGACGGATCGGCCGCGCTCACTGTCCCCGCGTCGAGCCCCCTGACCGCGGTTGCCGCCACGACCGAGGCGGCCGGTGTGCAGGCCGTCCTCGAGCTGACCGATTATGCGCCGCTGCCGCTGCGCGAACCCGTCCGCTCGCTGGTGTGGATCAGGGGCACGCTGCGGACCGTGCCGGACCGCGAGGTCCCCGCGCTGCTCGATCTGATCGCCGCGTCCAATCCCCACCCGGCCCTTCTCGAGGTGAACAGCACCCGGGGCCAGGACGTGCTGATGCGGCTGGAGATCGAATCCGTGGTCGCCGCGGATTCGACCGGCGCGGAGTCGATCTCGGTCGCCGGCCTGCTGGGCGCACTGCCCGATCCGTTCTGCGCCATGGAATCCGCCTGGCTACAACATCTGGACGCCGAGCACCGCGATGTCGTCGATCGACTGGCGAGCCGCCTACCCGGAGCCCTGCGTAACGGCCGCGTGCGCCCCCTCGGCCTCGATCGCTACGGCGTCGCGCTGCGCGTGGAGTCCGCCGACGGTGACCACGACGTCCGGCTGCCGTTTCCGCATCCCGTCGACGATGTGACGGGACTCAGCCGCGCCATCCGGATCCTGATGGGTTGCCCGTTCCTCAACGGGTTGCGCGCCCGCCGCGTCTGAGGACTCGGCGCGATCGCCCCGCTACCGTAGCTGCGGTGAGCGAACCGCCGACCGATGCGCAGCGTCGCGCCCTGCGCATCGAGATCGCGGTGGTCCTCGCCGTCACCTTCGGACTCAGCGGCTACACGGCTCTGCTGCGCCTGATCGAAGCGGTCCTGCTCGGCCTGTCCGGGCAGACCGTGGCGCTCAATCCGCGCCGGTCGCCGTTCAGCCTGATCGACCTCGGCCTGAATCTCGCCGGACTCTTCCAGTTGCTGGCCTGGGGCGGCCTCGCGCTGTACCTGCTGTGGCGCGCCGGGGACAGTCCAGCCCGCATCGGCCTCGCCCGATTCCGTTGGCGCACAGACTTTCTCGGCGGCATAGGGCTCGCCCTGGTGATCGGGATACCCGGGCTGGCGCTGTACCAGCTGGCCCGCGTCCTCGGCGTGAACGCCTCGGTCGAACCCGCCGAGCTGAACGACACCTGGTGGCGCATCCCGGTGCTCCTGCTGCTCTCGTTCGGCAACGGGTGGGCCGAGGAGGTGGTCGTCGTCGGCTTCCTGCTGACGCGGCTGCGCCAGCTCCAGGTGAACCCCTGGGTCGCGCTGGCCCTGTCGAGCCTGCTGCGCGGGATCTACCACCTCTACCAGGGTTTCGGCGCGGGGCTGGGCAATGTGGCGATGGGCCTGGTGTTCGGATACGCGTGGCAACGCACCGGCCGGCTGTGGCCGCTGATCGTGGCGCACACGCTGATCGACGCCGTGGCGTTCGTCGGCTACTCGTTGTTGGCCGGTCGACTGACCTGGTTGCAGTAGGTTCTTGCTGTGACCGACGAGCGGCCGCCCGCCCCCAGGC
>NZ_QJUA01000084.1 GCF_003254575.1 Mycobacterium kyogaense
CCATCAGTGACCAGAGTATCGGCGCTGCGAACCCGATATCCATCCCGAACAGTGGAAGACTGGTCGGATGCGTCTGTACCGGGACCGAGCGGTGGTGCTCCGTCAGCACAAGCTCGGGGAAGCCGATCGCATCGTGAGCCTGCTCACGCGCGATCACGGGCTGGTACGCGCGGTGGCCAAGGGGGTGCGGCGCACCCGCAGCAAGTTCGGGGCGCGATTGGAACCGTTCGCGCACATCGACGTTCAGCTCTATCCCGGCCGCAATCTCGACATCGTCACCCAGGTGCAGGCGATCGACGCGTTCGCCTCCGACATCGTCAGCGACTACGGCCGCTACACCTGCGCATGCGCGATGCTCGAGACGGCCGAGAGGATCGCCGGTGAGGAGCACGCGCCGGTGCCCGCGCTGCATCGTCTCACCGTCGCCGCCCTGCGTGCGGTCGCCGACGGAGCCCGACCGCGCGAACTCGTGCTCGACGCCTATCTGCTGCGCGCGATGGGCGTCGCCGGGTGGGCGCCGGCACTGACCGAATGCGCCCGGTGCGCCACGCCGGGTCCGCACCGGGCCTTCCACGTCGGTGCAGGCGGCAGCGTGTGCGTGCACTGCCGGCCGTCGGGTTCGGTCACACCGCCCCAGGGTGTGCTGGACCTGATGGCCGCCCTCTACGAGGGCGACTGGGAGCACGCGCAGACCTCCACCGCGGCGCACCGCAGCCAAGCCAGCGGACTGGTGGCCGCGCACCTGCAGTGGCATCTGGAGAGACAGTTGCGAACACTGCCCCTCGTGGAGCGGGTGGACAGAAAGACCGGGCAGACCATCAGGCAGGATATGGCGCATGGCAACGGAACGGAGCGGGAGGCGGAGGGGCAAGAACAGCTACCCACAGCTGCCCCCGGCGCCTGAGGACTATCCGACGTTTCCGGACAAGTCCTCCTGGCCGGTGGTCTTCCCCGAATTGCCGCCCCGCACCAACGGCAAGTTCGCCCGCCCTCCGCAACACACGTCCAAGGAGGCCGCCCCGCAGATCCCGGCCGACCAGGTACCCCAGCACGTCGCGGTCGTGATGGACGGCAACGGTCGGTGGGCCACCCAACGTGGACTGGGCCGCACCGAAGGCCACAAGATGGGCGAAGCGGTGCTGATCGACATCACCTGCGGCGCGATCGAGCTGGGCATCAAGCACCTCACGGTGTACGCGTTCTCCACCGAGAACTGGAAGCGCAGCACCGAAGAGGTCCGGTTCCTGATGGGCTTCAACCGCGAGGTGGTGAGGCGCCGCCGGGAGAACCTCAACGACATGGGCGTGCGCATGCGCTGGGTGGGGTCGCGGCCCCGGATGTGGCGCAGCGTGATCAAGGAGTTCGACATCGCCGAGGAGATGACGGTCGACAACGACGTCATCACGATCAACTACTGCGTCAACTACGGCGGGCGGACCGAGATCGTGGAAGCCGCTCGTCAACTGGCCCAGGAGGCGGTGGACGGCAAGATCAATCCGAGCCGGATCACCGAGGCAGGCTTCGCCAAGCATCTGCACCGGGCCGACATCCCCGACGTCGACCTGTTCATCCGCACCTCGGGTGAGCAGCGGGCCAGTAACTTCCTGCTCTGGCAGGCCGCCTACGCCGAGTACGTGTTCCAGGAGAAGCTGTGGCCCGACTACGACCGCCGCGACCTGTGGGCGGCGTGTGAGGAGTACGTCCACCGCAACCGACGCTTCGGGCGAGCCTGATGGAGCTCGTCGAACGGCTCCCGGTGGTGTTGGCAGACATCCTGCCGGTGCAGCGCGAGGACGACGGCGCGGTCACCGTGCCGCACGAGCAGACGTTCGCATCGCTGCGGGTGGTGACGATCGCCGAGGATCTGGAGCTGGTGTCCCTGACGCAGGTGCTGGCCTGGGATCTGCCGCTGACCGCCGCGGTGCGGGCCGAGGTCGCCAAGCATGCCCAGGACACGCTGCTCGGCACGGTGTCGCTGGTCGAGAAGATCGGCGCGAAGGGTGCGGGCGGCGCGCGCAAGACCGGAGACGTGCTGCTGCGCTACAACTTCCCGGCGGCCGGGCTGACCGACGACGCGCTGCGCACGCTGATCCTGATGGTGCTGGCCACCGGCGCCGACGTGCGGCGCGCGCTCGTGGCCTAGCGGTGCAGCGGATCAGGGGTTGATGGTGTGTTCACCCAGTTGCCGGCCCCAGATGTATTCACTCGCAGAGGGTCGTCCCACGTCGAGGTGGTTGTAGGGCGCGATGGACGCGCCGGTGTCCATCACGAGATAGGGCGCCGGGAAAAGGTCTCGGGTGATGGGTTGCCAGCACCCCGGCCGGCCCTCAGGGCCGCCTCGAGCATTGACCCGCGGGAGATTGTCGGGGTAGACGTACGGGTTCGGTGCCCCGAGGAGAATGTCGTGGAGCTTCAGGCTGTAGCCGTTGGCGCCGCCACCGAATCGAGAGAATTTGGGTGCGGTGTCGTGAAAGTTCCGAATGGTGCAGAACAACGCCGGACTGTTCCTGTCGAGCGTTTCACTGGTCGGAATCAGATCGGTCAAGGTTCGCCGCACGAACGGAGCGCCACGTTCGAGGACGTCGCCGCCGTTGGCGCCGAATCCCACGGCAGCCAGGAGTGTGAGGTCAAGATCCTCGCGCTGTGCGGTCAGTGTGCGCGCAGTCGTGACTGCGTTGTCGAGCGCGGTCAAAAGATCGGGCGCGGCCCGGACGTACTGTTCAGAAAGATCGGCTAACAGCTCGATATCCTGGTCAAGCGCACCCATCTGTGAATTGATTTCTGCAAGAACGGTATTCGCGTCGACGATGGATTCACCGATTCGATCGCCCGAGCCGTTGATCGCGCGGGCCGCAGCTGTCAGCGTCGCATTGAGCTTCACGGGATCGATCTGCTGAGCGATCGCGGTGGTGGTCTCGAATAGCGTGTTGAATTCAGTTGTCACCGCCGTGACCCGGGTTTCTCCGACATCGCCTAGTCGGGCCGCGACAGGCTGCCGGGGGGCGCTGATGGACACGTACTTGTTGCCGAAGATCGTGCTGGAGACGATCCCGACGTCAGCGTTGGCGGCAATCAGGCCGACGTAGGCGGGATCGATGTCGAGCGTCAGCCGAGCAGCCGGAACGCCTCCGTCGTCGATGTGGGCAACATCCCTCACCCGCCCCACCGTGACGCCGTTGTAGGTGACCCGCGCTCCCCGGTCCATCGCCAAGCCCGAGCGATTCGTGATGAGTCCGACGGATACGGCCGGAGTGAAGGCGCCCTTGAACTGCATCATCACCAGGGCGACCACGACCGTCGCGCACACCGCGGAAACGCCGGCCGCCGTCCGGACCGGAGGGTCTGTGCGCCATCGGATCAACCGACGCTGCCAGTAAGAACGCACGTGACGCCTCTCGTTGATGTAGTCGACGCTCATCCGAACCGACCGAACTCGGCACTGAGCGATCAAGATCATTACACGCAACCAACCGGTCGGTTGAGTCATGTGTTGAGGGTCACGAGACACCGACGAGTTCCAGTCCGAGCTAGGGTCGGCTAGGTGCGCATCGCCCTGATCTTCGCCGGTATCGTCGTCGCGCTGTTCGGCACTCTGTTCACCCTGCAGGGTGTCGGCGTGGTCGGCGGCAGCCCGATGAGCAACACCACGACGTGGTCGGTGCTCGGCCCGATCATCGCGATCGTCGGAATCGCTGTCGCGGTCCTCGCGTGGCGCAGGGGCCGCTAGTCAGTCAGTTGCCAGTCGCCCGGCAGCGGTCGCACACCCCAAAGATCTCGATCGTGTGGGTGACATCGGAGAAGCCGTGGTTGCGCGCGATCTCGGCCGCCCACGTCTCGACCTCGCCCGCGGAGATCTCCACGGTGGAACCGCACTCCCGGCACACGAGGTGATGGTGGTGGTGTTGCGAGCACAAGCGGTAGACGGATTCGCCGGTGTCGGTGCGCAGCGTGTCGACCGCGCCTGCGGCGGCCATCTGCTGCAGCGTGCGGTAGACCGTGGTCAAGCCGACGCCCTCGCCCCGTTTGCGGAGTTCGTCGTGCAGCTCCTGCGCCGATCGGAAGTCATCGAGGTTCTCCAGCAGGGCGGCCAAGGCGGCGCGCTGGCGCGTCGAGCGAACGGCGCCGGTCACGGCGCCTGCTCCTCGTCTTCGGCCGCGTGCGTGACGGCGGCGACGACGATCTCGGCAAGATGGTCGTCGACGAGGCGGTAGAGCACCTCGCGGCCGGATCGTTCGCCGGCGACCACGCCGGCAGACTTCAGGATGCGTAAGTGCTGGCTCACCAACGGCTGCGGCACATCGAGCGCGTCGACCAGCTCGTGCACGCATCGAGCTTCGCGGTGCAGTTGCAGCACGATCGCGATACGGACCGGAGCGGCCAGCGCCCGCAGCAGATCCCCGGCCGTGTCGAGGACCGCCCGCGACGGCAGGTCGGAAGGCGGGGTGCCGGTGTGGTCGTGCTGCTCGCCATCGATACTGGAAACGGTTTTCATTAGGGCCCACGATACATGCAGACCCGTGCATGTCAATCGGATCCCGTCGCGCAAGGCGGGGTCCCGACCTCGCTACGCTGTGAACCCGTGGCTCCGACTTCGATCATCGACACTGTTGCAAACCTGGCCAAGCGGCGCGGTCTGGTCTTCCAGTCCGGTGAGATCTACGGCGGGACCAAGTCGGCGTGGGACTACGGCCCGCTCGGCGTCGAGCTCAAGGAGAACATCAAGCGGCAGTGGTGGAAGTCCGTGGTCACCGGCCGCGACGACGTCGTCGGTCTGGACTCCGCGATCATCCTGCCGCGCCAGGTGTGGGTGGCCTCCGGCCACGTCGAGGTGTTCAACGACCCGCTGGTGGAGTGCATGAACTGCCACAAGCGGCACCGGCAGGACCACCTGCAGGAGGCATACGCGGCCAAGAAGGGCCTCGACGATCCAGAAGCCGTCCCGATGAGCGAGATCGTCTGCCCGGACTGCGGGACCAAGGGCCGCTGGACCGAGCCCCGCGACTTCAACATGATGCTCAAGACCTATCTCGGCCCGATCGAGTCCGAAGAGGGTCTGCACTATCTGCGGCCGGAGACTGCGCAGGGCATCTTCGTCAACTTCGCCAATGTGGTCACCACCGCACGCAAGAAGCCGCCGTTCGGTATCGGCCAGATCGGCAAGAGCTTTCGCAACGAGATCACCCCGGGCAACTTCATCTTCCGCACCCGCGAGTTCGAGCAGATGGAGATGGAGTTCTTCGTCGAGCCGTCGACGGCGGTCGAGTGGCACCAGTACTGGATCGACACCCGGCTGCAGTGGTACATCGACCTCGGTATCGACCGCGACAACCTCCGGCTCTACGAGCACCCCAAGGAGAAGTTGTCGCACTACTCCGACCGGACCGTCGACATCGAGTACAAGTTCGGGTTCTCGGGCAACCCGTGGGGCGAGCTCGAAGGCGTGGCGAATCGGACCGATTTCGACTTGTCCACGCACGCAAAGCATTCCGGGGCTGATCTGAGCTTCTACGACCAGGCCAGTGACACCCGGTACACGCCGTACGTCATCGAGCCGGCAGCCGGTCTGACCCGCTCGCTGATGGCGTTCCTCGTCGACGCCTACACCGAGGACGAGGCGCCCAACGCCAAGGGCGGTGTCGACAAGCGCACGGTGCTGCGGCTGGACCCGCGGTTGGCGCCGGTCAAGGTGGCGGTGTTGCCGCTGTCGCGGCACGCGGATCTCTCGCCCAAGGCGAAGGATCTGGCCGCCGAGTTGCGGCGTTCGTGGAACGTCGAATTCGACGACGCGGGCGCGATCGGCCGCCGCTATCGCCGCCAGGACGAGATCGGTACCCCGTACTGCGTGACCGTCGACTTCGACTCGCTGGAAGACCACGCTGTGACGATCCGTGAGCGGGACGCCATGACGCAGGAACGGGTGGCGCTGTCCGAGGTGTCGGACTACCTGGCCGTCCGCCTCAAAGGCTGCTGAGTTTCTCCGGCGAGCAGACATGAACTCGCGCGACACGCCGCGTGACACGCGCGAGTTCGCGTCTGCTCGCGCAGAGGGGTCTGGCCCTTATACACAACTGACCATGCCGACGCTAAGCAGAGTGTAAGACC
>NZ_QJUA01000085.1 GCF_003254575.1 Mycobacterium kyogaense
AATGTGTGTTCGGCGGTGTCCTACTTTTCCACCCGTGTGGGTAGTATCATCGGCGCTGGTAGGCTTAGCTTCCGGGTTCGGGATGGGTCCGGGCGTTTCCCTGCCGCTATGGCCGCCGTAACTGTATTCACTCGTTTTTGAGTGATCCCCTTTTTGTGGGGAAGTTTATAGCCCCTGTTTTTTGGTGGTGGGGGTGGTGTGTGTTTGTGGTGTGGTTGCGAGGTTTTGTTGGTGTTGTAAGTTTTCGGCCGGTTAGTGCCAGTTCCCTGCGACTATTACTAGTCTTCTAGGTCTGGTCTATCGATCCCGTGGTCTGCGGGGGGCCTTATCCCACTGAATGGGTGAGAAGCCTGGTCTTGGAGGGGGTTTCCCGCTTAGATGCTTTCAGCGGTTATCCTGTCCGAACGTGGCTATCCAGCGGTGCCCCTGGTGGGACAACTGGTGGACCAGAGGTTCGTCCGTCCCGGTCCTCTCGTACTAGGGACAGATTTCCTCAAGCTTCTGACGCGCGCGGCGGATAGAGACCGAACTGTCTCACGACGTTCTAAACCCAGCTCGCGTGCCGCTTTAATGGGCGAACAGCCCAACCCTTGGGACCTGCTCCAGCCCCAGGATGCGACGAGCCGACATCGAGGTGCCAAACCATCCCGTCGATATGGACTCTTGGGGAAGATCAGCCTGTTATCCCCGGGGTACCTTTTATCCGTTGAGCGACACCCCTTCCACTCAGAGGTGCCGGATCACTAGTCCCGACTTTCGTCCCTGCTTGACATGTACGTCTCGCAGTCAAGCTCCCTTGTGCACTTACACTCAACACCTGATTGCCGTCCAGGTTGAGGGAACCTTTGGGCGCCTCCGTTACATTTTAGGAGGCAACCGCCCCAGTTAAACTACCCACCAGGCACTGTCCCTGAACCGGATATACGGTTCGAGGTTAGAGGCCCAATACGATCAGAGTGGTATTTCAACAACGACTCCACAATCACTGGCGTGACTGCTTCACAGTCTCCCACCTATCCTACACAAACCGTATCGAGCACCAATACCAAGTTGTAGTGAAGGTCCCGGGGTCTTTTCGTCCTGCCGCGCGTAACGAGCATCTTTACTCGTAATGCAATTTCGCCGAGTCTATGGTTGAGACAGTTGAGAAGTCGTTACGCCATTCGTGCAGGTCGGAACTTACCCGACAAGGAATTTCGCTACCTTAGGATGGTTATAGTTACCACCGCCGTTTACTGGGGCTTAAATTCTCCGCTTCACCCTTACGAGTTAACAGGTCCTCTTAACCTTCCAGCACCGGGCAGGCGTCAGTCCGTATACATCGTCTTGCGACTTCGCACGGACCTGTGTTTTTAGTAAACAGTCGCTTCTCACTGGTTTGTGCCACCCACTCACGCTTAGGCCGTAAAGGCTTACACGCCATGTGGGTCCCCCTTCTCCCGAAGTTACGGGGGCATTTTGCCGAGTTCCTTAACCATAGTTCACTCGTACGCCTTGGTATTCTCTACCTGACCACCTGTGTTGGTTTGGGGTACGGGCCGTGTATGCGCTCGCTAGAGGCTTTTCTCGACAGCATAGGATCACCGAATTCGCCTCACTCGGCTATGCATCACCTCTCAGGATATGTGAGATCCGGATTTGCCTAGATCTCTCCCTACAGGTTTGCCCCAGTATTACCACTGACTGGTACGGCTACCTTCCTGCGTCACCCCATCGCTTGACTACTACCACCGAAGGTCCCGCGCAGCCGGTGATCCCCGCTTCCCGAAGGAATTGGTGGACCACCTTTTGGGCGGTTAGTACCGGTGATTCATCAGGGACGCTCATACACGGGTACGGGAATATCAACCCGTTGTCCATCGACTACGCCTGTCGGCCTCGCCTTAGGTCCCGACTCACCCTGGGAGGACTGGCCTGGCCCAGGAACCCTTGGTCTTTCGGCGGGCAAGGTTCTCACCTGCCTTATCGCTACTCATGCCTGCATTCTCACTCCCACACCCTCCACCACTCGATCACTCGGCGGCTTCACCGGATGCAGGACGCTCCCCTACCCAGCACACACAAGGTGTGCTGCCGCGGCTTCGGCGGTGTGCTTGAGCCCCGCTACATTATCGGCGCACAATCACTTGACCAGTGAGCTATTACGCACTCTTTCAAGGGTGGCTGCTTCTAAGCCAACCTCCTGGTTGTCTTCGCGACTGCACATCCTTTTCCACTTAGCACACGCTTAGGGGCCTTAGCCGGCGATCTGGGCTGTTTCCCTCTCGACGCACGGAGCTTATCCCCCGCCGTCTCACTGCCGCATTACACCGTGTCGGCATTCGGAGTTTGGCTGACGTCAGTAACCTTGTGAGGCCCATCGGCCATCCAGTAGCTCTACCTCCGACACGAACACTGCGACGCTGCACCTAAATGCATTTCGGGGAGAACCAGCTATCACGGAGTTTGATTGGCCTTTCACCCCTACCCACAACTCATCCCCTCAGTCTTCAACCTAAGTGGGTTCGGGCCTCCACGCGGTCTTACCCGCGCTTCACCCTGGCCATGGGTAGATCACTCCGCTTCGGGTCCAGAACACACCACTACACCACACACTGTTGTGTGGATACGCCCTATTCAGACTCGCTTTCGCTACGGCTACCCCACCCGGGTTAACCTCGCGACATGTCCCTGACTCGCAGGCTCATTCTTCAAAAGGCACGCCATCACCCCACAACAAAGTCGAGGGCTCTGACGGATTGTAAGCGCACGGTTTCAGGTACTATTTCACTCCCCTCCCGGGGTACTTTTCACCATTCCCTCACGGTACTAATCCGCTATCGGTCACTGAGAAGTATTCAGGCTTACCGGGTGGTCCCGGCAGATTCACAGCAGATTCCACGGGCCCGCTGCTACTCGGGGAAAACATTTCACGAAAGCCGTCAGATTTTCAGATACGGGGCTCTCACCCTCTCCGGCAGGCCATCCCAGACCACTTCACCTAACCCAACGGTTGTTCACTTTCGCTCCTCTCGGCGGAGAGAAGAAGAAACGCCCCACAACACCGCACACACAACCCCCGCCGGGTATCACATGCACACGGTTTAGCCATCCTCCGCTTTCGCTCGCCACTACTCACGGAATCACTTTTGTTTTCTCTTCCTACGGGTACTGAGATGTTTCACTTCCCCGCGTTCCCCCCCAACGCCTATATATTCAGCGCTGGGTAACACGACATCACTCGTGCTGGGTTTCCCCATTCGGACATCCTCGGATCCACGCTCGGTTGGCAGCTCCCCGAGGCATATCGCAGCCTCCCACGTCCTTCATCGGCTCTCAGTGCCAAGGCATCCACCATGCGCCCTTAAACACTTACAACACAAAACCAAAAAAATGAGTCATCACCCACACACAACCCCAGCACCCCGAAGAGCACCGCAACCGCATGCGGGTATCAGAAAAATTTGCATTACATGCTGACCACACACAACCCACAAAAGTCATGCATGCTCAGATGCTCGCAACCACTATCCACAAATCAAACACCACACCCCACCACCAAAGCAGGGCAACAACAGCACCTCTCACCACACACAGTGGCCAGAGAACCAACGGGCTGTTGTCTCAAAGCCCAATAGTGTGTCCGATGATTTTCCTCGCCACGCATTCCCACGCAGCAAGCCAAGTTTGTTGAATTGCACCAGACCCCCACCCACTACAGGTGTGAGGCCATCTTCACGAATCGGCTACGGTCACCGAACCCCCACACGATGTGGGCGGGCCGAGCTCTCGTGGTGCTCCTTAGAAAGGAGGTGATCCAGCCGCACCTTCCGGTACGGCTACCTTGTTACGACTTCGTCCCAATCGCCGATCCCACCTTCGACGGCTCCCTCCCACAAGGGGTTAGGCCACCGGCTTCGGGTGTTACCGACTTTCATGACGTGACGGGCGGTGTGTACAAGGCCCGGGAACGTATTCACCGCAGCGTTGCTGATCTGCGATTACTAGCGACTCCGACTTCACGGGGTCGAGTTGCAGACCCCGATCCGAACTGAGACCGGCTTTGAAAGGATTCGCTCCACCTCACGGCATCGCAGCCCTTTGTACCGGCCATTGTAGCATGTGTGAAGCCCTGGACATAAGGGGCATGATGACTTGACGTCATCCCCACCTTCCTCCGAGTTGACCCCGGCAGTCTCTCACGAGTCCCCACCATTACGTGCTGGCAACATGAGACAAGGGTTGCGCTCGTTGCGGGACTTAACCCAACATCTCACGACACGAGCTGACGACAGCCATGCACCACCTGCACACAGGCCACAAGGGAACTGATATCTCTACCAGCGTCCTGTGCATGTCAAACCCAGGTAAGGTTCTTCGCGTTGCATCGAATTAATCCACATGCTCCGCCGCTTGTGCGGGCCCCCGTCAATTCCTTTGAGTTTTAGCCTTGCGGCCGTACTCCCCAGGCGGGGTACTTAATGCGTTAGCTACGGCACGGATCCCAAGGAAGGAAACCCACACCTAGTACCCACCGTTTACGGCGTGGACTACCAGGGTATCTAATCCTGTTCGCTCCCCACGCTTTCGCTCCTCAGCGTCAGTTACTGCCCAGAGACCCGCCTTCGCCACCGGTGTTCCTCCTGATATCTGCGCATTCCACCGCTACACCAGGAATTCCAGTCTCCCCTGCAGTACTCCAGTCTGCCCGTATCGCCCGCACGCCCACAATTGAGTTGTGAGTTTTCACGAACAACGCGACAAACCACCTACGAGCTCTTTACGCCCAGTAATTCCGGACAACGCTCGGACCCTACGTATTACCGCGGCTGCTGGCACGTAGTTGGCCGGTCCTTCTTCTCCAGGTACCGTCACTTGCGCTTCGTCCCTGGCGAAAGAGGTTTACAACCCGAAGGCCGTCATCCCTCACGCGGCGTCGCTGCATCAGGCTTGCGCCCATTGTGCAATATTCCCCACTGCTGCCTCCCGTAGGAGTCTGGGCCGTATCTCAGTCCCAGTGTGGCCGGTCACCCTCTCAGGCCGGCTACCCGTCGTCGCCTTGGTAGGCCATTACCCCACCAACAAGCTGATAGGCCGCGGGCCCATCCCACACCGCAAAAGCTTTCCACCACAGCACATGAATGCCGTGGTCCTATCCGGTATTAGACCCAGTTTCCCAGGCTTATCCCAAAGTGCAGGGCAGATCACCCACGTGTTACTCACCCGTTCGCCACTCGAGTACCCCGAAGGGCCTTTCCGTTCGACTTGCATGTGTTAAGCACGCCGCCAGCGTTCGTCCTGAGCCAGGATCAAACTCTCCAAACAAAAACTCCCGATACAAGACCGGGCAGAATCCGAATCAGAAAAATCCGATCACAAACACCAGAAACATCTGGCAAAAAAACGTTGCGCCCCCAAACGGGAAAATGCGGACACAACAAAAAA
>NZ_QJUA01000086.1 GCF_003254575.1 Mycobacterium kyogaense
GACGCGAGGATCGATGGGTTCATTGACAGCCACCCCCGCAGCCTCGGGGCGGAAGTGTCACCACCAGAACCACCCGAAGTGTCACCGATGTCCTGATGCAGAACTGTCACCGATGTCCTGAGAGATGACACTCGCGCCGGGACTACTCTTCGGCCGGCTCCGCCCTGCGCGCGCGGAACAGCTTCACGTCGGCCTTGAAGCCCTTCAGGTGTCGGGCTCCAGCGAACGACCAGGCGAATCTCTCGTCGTCGCCGATGGCGTCACGGGCACTCTCGGCCACGAGGACCGAACCCGGCCGAGCCGCACCGGTGACGCGAGCGGCGAGATTCACCGAGCTGCCGAACCAGTCCCCTTCGCGGCTCACCGCCATCCCGGTGGCCAGCCCGACGCGCAGACGCGGGAAATCCCCGTCGTCGTCGGTCGCGTCGACCAGGCGCAGTACCGCCTCCAGCAGCGGCACCGGCTCCGGGCTGACCAGCATCACCTCGTCGCCGATGGTCTTGATGAAGCGCACCGGGGCCACCGCGACCTCACGCGTCATGTCGGCCAGCCGTTGCGCCAACCGCTCGAGGTCCTCGGGCGGCAGCGCCTCCCCCAGTTTGGTGAACCCGACCAGATCGGCGAACGCGATCGTGACCTCCCGCGCCCCCGGCAGATGTTGGCCCTCCGCACGCTCGGTCGCAGTGACCGCCTGCGTCTCGATCGCATGCCGCAGCTGCAGCAGCAACACGTCCTGGATCAGCGGTCCCAGCATCGGCGCCAATTCGGAAACCAGCTTTTCCGATGCCTGCGCGATCTGCACTTCCGTTGCCGCCGGCCGGATCACAGCCGCCAGGGCCGCATATCGCATCGCCTCGGCCGCACGCGCCACCCCGTCCCCGAGGAGCCGGGTGATCTGCACCAGCTCGTCGGCGCTGATGCCCGCGGCCAGGAAGTCACGAGTGAACTTCGCCGCTTCGGCGTCGGCACGCAGCAGCACCGCAGCGTCCGGATCTTCGATGCGCGGCAACCCCATTGCCCGCTGAATCCGCTCGAACAGTTCGAGATCGACGTCGTACTTCTCGGCCGCCTCCCGCGCCGAGACGTAGACACCGTCGTCGCCGATGACCCGCCGCGACGCAAGCAGCATCGGCGACGAACTGGCCCGTATCTGCTCGATGCTCACCCCGCGTTCCAACAGCCACGGGATCAGCTCCGCGCGCTCGGCACGCGCATCGCCCTCGAGCCCGTCGAGCAGCCCGCTTGCCTCCACGTCGACGTCATCGGCCACGCGCTCAACCTACCGTGCGCTACACAGGAGGCATGGCGTCTCCGACCGTGCACAGCTTCCCACCGCTCGTCGCTGACCGTCCCCAGGTGTTGATCCTCGGGAACATGCCCGGCGTCATGTCGCTGGAGCAGCATCGGTACTACGCCCATCCACGCAACGCGTTCTGGCGAATCACCGCCGAGCTCTTCGGTTTCGACGCGCACGCACCCTACGAGGAGCGCGTGTGCAGGCTCACCGACGCGGGCGTGGCCGTCTGGGATGTGCTCGCGTCGTGTCGCCGGGTCGGCAGTCTCGACGCCGCAGTCGAACCGGCCAGCATGGTGGCCAACGACTTCGACGCGCTCTTCGCCGCACACCCGAGCATCGAACGCGTGTATTTCAACGGCGCCGCCGCGGCGAAGAACTATCGGCGCCTCGTCCGCACGGCGCATTCCCCGCCCACCGTGCTGCTGCCGTCCACCAGCCCCGCGCACACCGCACCGTTCGCGACGAAATTGACCGCGTGGCGCCAGATCATCGACTGAGGGGACCGTGCTGCGCTGCGTACTCACCCGGCGTCGTGCCGAGCATCACGCGAAAGTCGTTGCTGAAGTGCGCCTGGTCATACCAGCCCAGTCGAACCGCGAGATCCGCGAGGTCGACGTCGGCGCGAGTCTCGATCTCCCACGCGGCGTTCTGCAACCGGTATCGGCACAGCACCCACTTCACCGGCACACCGACGTAGCGACGGAACACACGCTGAGTGGTTCGCACACTCCACGGCGAGTGCGCCATCACCTGCTCGACCCGTTGCAGTTCCGGGTCCTCGCGCATGCGGTCCAGCAGGGCCGACAGCGGCGACAGCACGGTATCGTCCACCGAGGTGGCGCCGATCAGTCGGTCCAGCTGCTCGGCTGCAACACCCACATCGTCGGCGAGATCGCCTGCGCCGACGATCATCTCAGCGACGACGACCCGACCGGTGAACGAGGATGCGTCGCCGCCGAAGCGTGCCACGAACCCGCCCGGCGTGAACCGCGCACCGACGACCGCGCCTCGACCGCGCAGCGTCGTACGGAACACGCGCTCGACCACTCCGTGCACCAGGGTGTTCGGCAGCGCCACCCCGTGGCGCTCCCTATCGCTGCCCCACTCGCGAGTCAGATGCATCGACGGAAACGTCAGGACCGCGCTGTCGAACGACGGTCGGCCGTGCAGGTCCCACGTGACCGACCAGAAGTGCTCTACGAACCGGCCCGCCTCGCTGCTCGGCGCCCAGCGCTGCAGGTCGAATGCCGACGAGCTCGCAGGCCGCCCGAGCACGCCACGCATCGGCTGCTGCACTGTCGCCTTTTTCCAAGCCCCCACGCAGTCGAGGCTACGAAACTGACGCACATGTCCACATCCCCCATCGCACCCGGATACACCTCTCTGACCCCGTTTCTGTGCGTCGACGGTGCCGCAGCGGCGATCGAGTTCTACGGCAGCGTCTTCGGCGCCACCCTGGTCGAGAAGATGGACGGACCCGACGGGACCATCGCGCACGCCGAACTCGACTTCGGGATCGGTCGACTGCAATTGGGCGACCCGGCCGAGGCGTACCACCTCGCTGCGCCGCCGACCGGCGACGACGTCGTCGCCTACTCGGTGGCGGTGTACTGCGGCGACGTCGACGGCGTGGTCGAGCGGGCGCGGCAGGCCGGCGCGACGATCCGCGAGGAGCCGCAGGATTTCGCCACCGGCGACCGGTTCGCCTCGCTGCGTGATCCATTCGGCGTGCGATGGACGGTGATGACGCGCGTCGAGGACGTCTCCGCCGAGGAGCGGGATCGCCGGCTGGGTGAATGGGCGGCGCAGAACGCGAACTGACGTCCGGTTACCGTGACGGGATGTCCTGCGTCTTCTGCGCCATCGTCGCCGGCGAGGCCCCGGCCATCACGATCCACGAGGACGACGATCACCTGGCGATCCTCGACATCCGCCCGTTCACGCGGGGCCACACGCTCGTCATCCCGAAGAAGCACACCGTCGACCTCACCGACACCCCGCCCGCCACCCTGGCGTCGATGATGATGCTGGGCCAGCGCATCGCCAAGGCAGCACGGGCCTCAGGCCTGCACGCCGACGGCAACAACATCGCGATCAACGACGGCAAGGCCGCTTTCCAGACGGTGTTCCACATCCACCTGCACGTGGTGCCGCGACGCGACGGCGACAAGCTCTCGTTCGCCAAGGGGATGCTGATGCGTCGCGACGGCGATCGGGAGCAGACCGGACGCCTGCTGAGGGAGGCACTGGCGCAGATCGACACCGCAGAGTTGGATTGACCAGATGAACATCGCCCTGTGGGTCGAACAGAACGTCGGTGTGCGCCTGCTGATGCTGCATGACTCTCTCTACAAGCGCACGAATGGTCGTATCGGCCACCGCATTCCGCTGCCCGGTGTCCCACCGAGCCTGCTGCTGCACACCGTCGGCGCAAAGACCGGTAAGCACCGAACCAACACGCTGTCGTACTTTCCCGACGGCGGCCACTACTACGTCGTGGCCTCCAAGGGCGGCGATCCGCGGGCGCCCGGGTGGTATCACAACCTGAAAGCGAACCCGGACATCGAGATCAACCTCGGACCCAAGCGACTGGCGGTGACGGCGACGCCGGTGCTCGCCGACGATCCCGACTATCCGCGGTTGTGGGAGCTCGTCAACCGCGACAACAGCGACCGCTACAACGGCTACCAGCGTCGCACCAGCCGCAAGATCCCGCTGGTGAGACTCACCCCCAAAGGTTAGAACAGCTCTTTGGCCAGCAGTTCGAGCGTGGCTTCGCGTGCAGGCGAGGTCGCCGGGTCCACACCGCGGTGCGCCGACGCGACCGGATGGACCATCACTTCGTCGACGTCGAACTCCGCTGCCAGTTCGCGCACCTGCTCGGCCGCCTCCGAGGGGCTGCCCACCACGGCCTGCCGCAGACCGTGGTCGATGACCGACTGAGCCCGCGGGCCCATGTCCAACGCCTCGGCGTCCTCCACCAGATCGACGGCCGCCAGCGGCGCACCGGTACGCAACCGCGCCATCATCTGCAGGTTCGGGAGCACCAATCGCAGTGCCTCGTCGCGGGTTTCGGCCACCACCGCGTTGACGGTCAGGAACGTGACCGGCTCGGGCGTCAGCTCACTGGGCCGGAACTCGGCGCGATAGGTCTCCAGCGCCTCCGCCGTGCCCTGGCTCGAGAAGTGGTGCGCGAACACATACGGCAGGCCCTTGGCCGCCGCCAGATGCGCGGAGTACATCGAGGAGCCGAGCAGCCACAGCCTGGGCTCGGACGCGGCGGCCGGCGTGGCCTTGAGGATGTAGTTGTCCCGCATCAGGTCGCGCGGCAGCGCGACGCGGACTCCGGTGCGGCCCATCAGGGCGACGACGTCGTCGAGATACTCGGGGAACGCCTCGATGTCCCGGTCATCACGGCCGGCCGCGCCACGCAGCGCCATCGACGTGACCGGGTCGGACCCGGGCGCGCGGCCGATGCCCAGGTCGATGCGGCCGGGATGGGCGGCCTCGAGCAGCGCGAACTGCTCAGCGACCGCCAGCGGCGCGTGGTTGGGCAGCATGACCCCGCCGGAGCCCAGGCGCACAGCGGTGGTGTGCGCGGCCAGGTGGGCCAGCAGGACCGGCGGGCTGGTCGCCGCGACCGACGGCATGTTGTGGTGCTCGGCCACCCAGTACCGGGTGTAGCCGAGGCGATCGGCGGCCTGGGCCAGGCGCGTCGTCGCAGCCAGCGCATCCGAGGTGGTCTGGTCGGAGCGGACGGGGACGAGGTCGAGGACAGAGAGACGCATTGAACGTGCAACGCCTCAGGGCCCCGCGACGTTCCCTCCCGTGCGATTTCGGCGTGGTTACCGTCGGTCAGCGACGTGTTCTGTTCGGGGACATCGCTGACAGTTGTATGTCTCGGGACATCGCTGACACCTGAGTAGGGCTGGACCAGCATGGTTCATGGCCCAGAAGGTGACGGCGATGGATATCCGGATGGCGGCTGCCC
>NZ_QJUA01000087.1 GCF_003254575.1 Mycobacterium kyogaense
GCCCCGCCCCCTCGACCACTGCGGGGAGATCGAACAGCACTCCGCGCGCCTGCGGCGCACTCTGCAGAATGGTCGCCAGTACCGCCCCGTGGCCCCCGCCGACATCGACGGCGAGCCGGCAGCCGCTGAAGTCATACGCTTGCAGCGCAACCTCATTCGACAATCCGCTGGCGGCGGTCATGGCGTTGTTGAACACCTCGGCGAACTCGGGATCGGTGTCGAGATAGTCGAAGAACGGCATCCCGCGCAGCATGTCGGCGGCCGGCTCGCCGGTGCGCACCGAGTAGTCCAGGCTGCCCCAGTCCGCCCATCGCGCGGGGTGTCCGATGAAGAGCACCATGTCGCGCATCGATGCGGGAGTGTCGGCGCGCAGCGCCTGACCCACCGCCGTCAGCGCGAAGCGTCCGTCGCGTCGCTCGCGCAGTGCGCCGCGACTGGTCAGCGCGCGCATGAGCCGGTGCACGGCATCGGGATGGGCTCCCACCGCCTTCGCGACGTCGGCGGAATGCCGGGGGCCGCCGGCCAATTCGTCGGCGATACCCAACTTCGCCGCGACGTAGAGCACCTGCGTGGTCCACGCCCCCGTGGCGAGTTCGAGCAGTGCCACGTTGCCCGGGGCGGTGCGACGGTGCCACTGCGCCAACGTCGCGCGCACCCGATCGACAGCCCGGATCACCGCCACCGGCGGAAGAGTTCGTCCCATGGTCGTAGACCGTAAGCGGACCGCCTTGAACAATCCTTGGACGACGCTTGGCGCGAACTAGTCCAGGTAGTCGCGCAGAACCTGCGAACGGCTGGGGTGGCGCAACTTCGACATCGTCTTGCTCTCGATCTGCCGGATGCGCTCGCGGGTGACCCCGTACACCTGGCCGATCTCGTCGAGAGTGCGCGGCTGGCCGTCGGTGAGCCCGAAGCGCAACCGCACCACACCGGCCTCGCGCTCCGAGAGCGTCTCGAGCACCGACTGGAGCTGGTCCTGCAGCAGCGTGAACGACACGGCGTCCACGGCCACGACAGCCTCGCTGTCTTCGATGAAGTCGCCGAGCTGGCTGTCGCCCTCGTCGCCGATGGTCTGATCGAGCGAAATGGGCTCACGCGCGTACTGCTGGATCTCCAGCACCTTCTCCGGCGTGATGTCCATTTCCTTGGCGAGCTCTTCAGGAGTGGGCTCACGACCCAGGTCCTGCAGCAACTCGCGCTGGATGCGGCCGAGCTTGTTGATGACCTCGACCATGTGCACGGGGATGCGGATGGTGCGTGCCTGATCGGCCATCGCGCGCGTGATCGCCTGCCGGATCCACCAGGTGGCGTAGGTCGAGAACTTGTAACCCTTGGTGTAGTCGAACTTCTCGACCGCGCGGATCAGGCCGAGGTTGCCCTCCTGGATCAGGTCGAGGAACGCCATGCCGCGGCCGGTGTAGCGCTTGGCCAGCGACACGACGAGACGCAGGTTGGCTTCCAGCAGGTGATTCTTCGCCCGATCGCCGTCGCGGCAGATCCACATCATGTCGCGGCGCTGCGCGGCGGGAAGCTTCTCGCCCTTCTCGGTCAGCTCCGCCATGAGCTGCGTGGCGTACAGGCCGGCCTCGATGCGCTTGGCCAGCTCGACCTCTTCCTCGGCGTTGAGCAGCGCCACTTTGCCGATCTGCTTGAGGTAGGCGCGCACCGAGTCGGCGGAGGCGGTGAGCTCGGCGTCCTTGCGGGCCTGCCGAAGCGCCTCGGATTCTTCTTCGTCCCAGACGAAGTCGCCGGACGCCTTGTCCTTCTCCGACGGCTCGGCGATGTCGTCGTCGGCGCCGTCCTTGCCTGCAGCGGCGGCCTTGCCGGCTGCCGCTGGGGCCTCGGTGGCAGCCGCGGGGGTCTCGCCCTCGTCATCGCTGTCCTCGGCGTCGTCGCCGGCGCTGTCCTCGTCGACGTCGATGTCGTCGAGTTCGAGATCGCCGTCCTCGACGTCGATGTCCTCGCCGGGCTCGGCGTCGAGGTCGTCGTTGGAGTCCAGCTCCTCGGCGTTCAGATCCGTGTCGGCGGCGTCGCCCGCCTTCTTGGCTCGACCGCGTCCGGCGGGAGCGTCGGCGGCCTTGGCCGTGCGCTTGGCGGCCTTGGCCGGCGTGCTCTTGACCGCTTTCTTCGCGGGCGCCTTCTTCGCGGGAGTCTTGGCGGCGGTGCGCTTCACCGGCTCATCGGTTGCCGGGCTTGCCTTGATCGCTGCCACGTACACCCTTCCAATCGTGCGGGTTTCGGCGCGCGCGGATGCGCAACCGAAAAGTGTCGGCTATGTCGAATGTCGGCGACGATCTCTAGTGAGGATGCTCCGCCGCTCTCGGTGTAGGCGGCCGCCGTCGACCATTGTAACGACAGTGTGGGTGCGCACCGTGCCGAGCGGCAAATTTGACGCGCGCGCCGCGCTGGTTACTTGTGAGTAGCCGTGACGTCGACCTCGGCAGCCATCGCGGCGCCGACGATTCCTGCGCTGTTCTGCAGCGCCGCGGCGACGACCGGGGTGCGGTTCTCCAACAGCGGGATCCATTTGTCCGCCTTGCGGCTGATGCCGCCGCCGGCGATGAAGAGGTCCGGCCAGATCGCGTTCTCGATGGCCACCAACACCGTGGTGACCTCCTTGGTCCAGCGTTCGTAGCTCCAGTCCTTGCGCTCTTTGACCGAGCTCGCGGCGCGGTGTTCGGCTTCCTTGCCGCCCACTTCCAGATGGCCGAACTCGGTGTTCGGCAGCAGCGCGCCGTTGTGGATCACCGCTGAACCGATGCCGGTGCCGAACGTCAGCAGCACGATCACCCCGGTGTGGCCGCGACCGGCCCCGAACTTCTCCTCGGCGAGCCCGGCGGCATCGGCGTCGTTGAGCACGGTCACCGGCTGACCGCCCAGCGCCCCGCTGATCACCTCGCGCGCATTCGCGCCGATCCAGGACTTGTCGACGTTGGCCGCGGTCCGCACGATCCCGTCGGACACCACGCCGGGATAGGTGACGCCCAGCGACCCCTCCCAGTTGAAGTGCTTGACCACCTCGGCGATGGTGGCGGCGACGGCGTCGGGGGTGGCCGGCTGCGGGGTGAGCAGCTTGAAGCGCTCACCGATCAGGGTCCCGGTCTCGAGGTCGACGATGCCGCCCTTGACGCCGCTTCCGCCGACATCGATGCCCAATCCGCGGCGCTGCGAGCCGCTTTCGGATGCGACGGCAGGTGAGTCGGTGGCAGTCATGCAAGCTCCTCTGCGCAGGTGGGCGGCCACGGTGCTGCCCACCCTATCGGCTGGCCAATCGCGGTGGGCGGCACTCGCCCATCCCGAGCCGCCGTCGCGCGCGCCGGTGTGCTGCGATGGTCGGTGTGAGCGAAATCGACACCGAGCCACTGGCCGTCGCAGCAGTCGCCCAGCGGCTCGCCGAAGAAGCCGCGGCGTTCGTCCTGCGGCGCCGCGCCGAGGTGTTCGACCAGGCCAGTCAGGCCGACGCAGATGCCGCGATCCGGTCCAAGAGCACGCCCACCGACCCGGTCACCATCGTCGACACCGAGACCGAGCGTCTGCTGCGGGAGCGGCTTGCGCAGCTGCGCCCGGGTGAGCCGATCCTGGGAGAGGAAGAGGGGGGACCCGACGGCAGACACGATGATCGCCTGACGTGGGTGCTCGACCCGATCGACGGCACGGTGAACTTCGTCTACGGCATCGAGGCATTCGCGGTGTCGATCGGCGTGCAACGCGGTGGGGTGTCAGTCGCCGGAGCAGTCGCCGACGTCGCGCACGGCGCCGTCTACGCCGCCGCGGCGGGCCACGGAGCGTGGGTGGTGCGGGCGGGGCAGACCACGCGGCTGCACTGCAGTGGGGTGTCGTCGTTGCCGATGGCGTTGGTGGGCACCGGGTTCTCGTATCAGCCCGAGGATCGCCGGCGCCAAGGTGCCGTGGTGGCCGCGCTGCTGCCGGAGATCCGGGACCTGCGGCGGATCGGCTCCTGCGCCCTGGACCTGTGCATGGTGGCCGCGGGCCGGCTCGACGCCTACTTCGAAGACGGCGTGCACCTGTGGGATTGGGCGGCCGGGGCATTGATCGCCGCGGAGGCGGGCGCGGTGGTGCGGGCGCCGACGGGGGTGGGTGCCGGACTGATGGTGGCGGCCGCACCCGGGGTGGCCGGTGAGTTCGACGACGTCCTGCGCCGCTGTGGAGTGGACCTCGACAGCGACGGGGACCGCTGAGGTCAGCAGGTCTGCGTGTGGATCTTGGTCAGCAGCGACGGATCCGCGGGAGCGGTCGCGTCGGGCATGAGGCTGGCCAGCACCGCGTCGATGTCGTCGCTGTGGGCGAGTTCGGTGAAGTCGGTTCCGATCGCCAGATCGACGGTGTCGTCCTGGCGCTGATCCTGGAACAGCTCAGTGCACGGCGCGACCAGCCACACCGACGCCGCGGCGGCACGGCCGGCGGGGCCGAACCGGATCTGGCCCTGGCACTGCAGGCGGCCGTTGGCGTAGACGGGGTCGTTGGCGGCCTCGGGTTCGGTGAAGCCGAGATCACGCAGGGCGCCGGCCACTTCGGCCGCCTGACCGCCCTGACCGCTCGCGTTGAGGACCTTGATCCGTGTGTCGGCGAGTTTGGCGGGGGTGACGTCCGTCATCGTCGAGCGGGACACCTGCTCCCCGAGCGTCGGGGTGGGCGCGTTGGGGTCGGCGGG
>NZ_QJUA01000088.1 GCF_003254575.1 Mycobacterium kyogaense
TTTTTTTTTGAAGAAGAGGAAGGCAGACGTGGTCTAGTACGGTGTAGTGGGTTGGGAGATGTGTAGAAGGGCCAGGGGCCGCGGTGGCGACGGAGGTACCGGTGGTACCGGTGGTACCGGCGGCGACGGCGGCATGGGCGGCACCGGCGCTGCGGGCGGGCCGGGCGGCAACGGCGGTAACAGTGGCACCGTTACCAGCACCGGTGTGAAGGGTTCGTCACCCGGTCGCGGGGGTATCGGCGGTGCCGGCGGCCTTGGCGGCGCGGGCGGTACGGCCGGTGCCGGTGGTGCAGGCGGATTGGCTGGCGCCGCGGGAGCCGGCGGGACTGGCGGAACCGGTGGGGCTGGCGGAGCGGGCGGATCGGGCGGTCACGGCGGGCTGCTGGGCACCCGCGGCGCCACGGGCGCCACCGGACTCAACGGCGGCACAGGTGCCACCGGCGCAGCCGGCGCGGGCGCCAAGGGTGCGACGGGTGCACCTGGCGTATCCGGTGCGACGGGCAAGTCCGGCGCCAGCGGCGCCAAAGGTCAAGACGGACACAGCGATTAAGGCTGACCAAGCCGGTCAACAGCACACCAGCAGCTCGACGGGTAGCCGACGGCACCCGTGGGGTCCTGGTAGGGCTGCAGACCGCACATCCGTTGCTGTCGTCGTTCTGTGATGATGGGCTCTCACTCATCGCTCGGTACTGGGCAGGCTCGACCGGCGCCAGCTGTCAGGCGAACTCGCACTGGCACAACGGAATCGGTGATCCGGCCCGGCTCGAGGTCGGTGAGGACCATCGGAAGCTGTTCGACACCTTCGCCCGGGCTTTTGCAGCTACCCAGTCCGCGCACCGCGATGGAGTGGGCGCGGGCGGCGGCGCCAACGAGGTGGCGTTCGCGCCGGACGCCCCGCGATTCACCGCCGGCGACATCTCCCAGGACAATCTCGGCGGATGCGTGCGCCAAGTCATCACCGGCCTGGAAAGAACGTGCGGCGGCGCGGGAGTGACGTATCAGCGGAACCTGGCATCGACCACGACGTTCACCATCGAGGTTTTCTGGTGTCCCGCCGCTCGCAGTGGCCTGATCCCTCGGCTGCTGACCTCCCCGCCTGCTGACCACTGATGGCCGGCGGTAGGTTCATGGGCCATGCCCGACGATCAGACCCCAGACGTCCCGCCGAATCACCTCTCCATCGATCCGCGCAGTCCGTTCTATGACGAAGAGGTGCTCACCCGCGACGTCGGCATCCGCTTCAACGGCGTCGAGAGGACCAATGTCCACGAGTACGACGTGGACGAGGGGTGGGTGCGTGTGGAGGTGCCCACGGCCAGGGACCGTCGCGGGAATCCGATGGTCGTGAAGCTCAGCGGGACGGTCGAACCGTATTTCCGCGAAGCGCAGTGGGCGCCTAGCGTCGTGAGCCGCCTTCCGTGTGCTCAGTGCGCGTGATCGTGGATCTCGTGACTGGTCAGGGGTTCGGCCGCGGGGGTAGGCGCAGGGCCTAGCGCCGGTGGCGTAGTTGCCGCTTCGGGGACCTCGGCGTGATGGTCGTCGGCCTGACCATGACCCCCCGTGTGATGGTCGCCGTGCTGTAGACCGGAAGCCACTCCCACGGTCGACGCCATGGCGACGACACCCACGGCGCCGACGAAGATCGCCGCACTGGCGAACGCGGGCACGGGCGCCCCTCGCATACCCCGGTACCAGACCCAGCCGGCGCCCATCACCACGTACATCTGGAGCAGCATCGCGCAGACGTCGGCGCCCGCGATCAGCTCGACGTGTCCGGCGTCGGGGCCGAATGGCGCACCCGCGGTGCGGGAAATCGCCCACAGAGCAAGCGCGCCGGCGTTGACCAGGACGCCGGCGGTCAGCACCGGGATGGTTGTGTGCACGAGAGCGGTGCGCGCCCACACCAGCTGAAAGAGCGCGAGGGACAAGAAGAACACGCCTGAAGGGGCCCACTGCTGCCAATGGGTCGGGACGACTGCGACATGAACGACCGCCGCACCCAGCGACGCCAACGCCGCAAGGCGAACTGCCAGTCTGCTGTCCGTCGTCTTCACGGTGTACGGCGCCACTCGTCAGATGATGTCAGCACAGCGACCAGTCAGAAACTCCGTGACACCACTTCGCCACCCGAACGAGACGGCTCCGTCATCTGGTGGCGAGCTGAGGTTCTGCTGTTGACGGCTGCTCGGCGGCCGGGGATGAAGGTGACTCATCCTGTCGCCGTGTGGGTCGGTTACCCCAGCCGGCGTACCCCAGCGCCACACTGACTGCGGAATAGACGACGGCTTCGGTCCACATGTAGCCGACACCCCATTGCCTCCCGAGGAAGACGGGTTCGTCGATCATGCCCCGAGACGTCGCCACCGCGTAGGCGGCGTGCGCGTACGCCAGCGCGGCGAACGATCCGGAAAAGAACTTGCACACTTCGCGTTTCATCATGACCTGCCCTTCACTCGGGACCGTCGGGATGACGGTCCTCGGACATGTGCGGTCCGCGGTATCAGTGTCGATCCGCGGCATGGCCACTGAAAGGGAAGGAAGTCACCACCCACGGGGGGACTGAAGGCCATGCTGGGGCGGTCGCAACAGAAGTGGCTGTACGCCAACGGAAAACACTGTGCCCCACTCAATCGGCGCCGCCGAAATCGAAGACGCTGTCGGGCATTTCTGATCGACCTGTGTCGCCTCGCGCCACAGATCGCGTCGTCACCACCCGCCCTCAGGCGGCTTCGTTGTCCGGTGGTGCGGGTCCGCCGGGTTCTGACGGGTCGCCGGTCGAGGGCGACTGCCCCTCGGTCTCGCCGACTGGATCGGTCGGCGCGTCAGCGCCACTTTCTGACTCGTCCTCGGGGCGGAGGAGGCGTTCGGGGGTGTGGTGGGTGTTGATGCGGGTTTGGCCGGTGTCGAGGTTCGGTGGTGGGGTCCATTCGACGTCGTGGCGGGCATTCATGGCGGTACTCCAGCCGCCGGGTCCCACGGCGCGGTTGTCGGGTGGGCAGGCCAGGCCGAGGTCGTCGATGTTGGTCAGCCCGCCCTCGGCCCAGTCGGCGGTGACGTGGTGGACCTGGCAGCCGTAGGCGCCGACGGGGCAGCCGGGTTTGGTGCAGCCACCCTCGCGGGCGATCAACATGATTCTTTGCGCGGCCGAGGCCACCCGCCTCGTGCGGAACAGGTCCAGTGCGGAGCCGGTGGCGCGGTCGAACACCGCCAGGTAGTGGCTCGCGTGGGAACCCATGCGAATCACGTCTTTGATCGGCAGCCGGGTGCCGCCGCCCGTTGTCCCGATGCCGGCTCGGGATTCGAGGTCTTGGAGGGTGGTGCGCACGATGACGGTCACCGGTAATCCATTGAGCTGCCCCAACTCGCCGCTCATCAGGGCGATCCGTCCCACCGCGACCAACGCGTCGTGCTGGCGTTGGGCGAGGCTGCGGTGATCGTTGTCGATCTGCTCTTGGGTCGGCGTCCCGGATGTACACGGCTCGGGGTCATCCGGGTTGCACATGCCCGGGGCGGCGTACTTCGCGAAGATCGCCTCCCACACCGCCGCCGCCTCCGGAGTCAGGTTGGCTCGCCACTCGGTCATGCCGTCGCGACGTTGCGGGCTCTTGTTCAACCCCCGCTTGCGGACGCGTTCGGCGTCGTCGGGTTCGGGCCCGTCCTGATCGAGCAGAAACAGCTCCAGTTCCGCGGCGTCGCGGGTGGCTTTCGGACCGGCACCGGTGGCGATGCGCACCACCTCAGCCTCGAACTGCTCCCGGGTAGTGGCGTCGACAAACCTGGGGAGGTCGTCGACCGCTTTACGGATCACCTCCACATGTTCGGGGGTAATCCGCCCCTCGGCCTGGGCGGCCGCGGTCGCGGGCAGCACCGGGGGTAGGGGTTCTCCGGTCATCGACTGACGCGGGGCAAGTAGCGCCGCCTCACTCAGCCGCCGGTTCGCTTCCGACCCGCTGATCCGGTAGCGGATCGCCAGGACGTCTTTCCAGTTCTTCGCCCCCATCTGCATCGCAGACGTCTCCACCTGCAGTCGAGCCAACGCCCGATGCTGGGCCGCCGGAAGCCGGCACCCCGCGCTTTCGAGCTCGTCGAGCAGCTCCACCACCTCGGCAGCAGTGGACCGATCGAGGCTGCAGGCCAGCACAGCATCGACCGCAGCGCGTAACCCCGCGACCGCCTGCTGCACCTCCACCATAGTTCGAACATACATTCGACCACCGACAACTCCACTGACTCAAACTTTCTGTCAGGGTCGCCGGAGAATGATGGTGACACGTCCAGAAGGAGTGTCAGATGGCCAGATCGCGAAAGGCGAAGGTCAGCGCCGAGGAGAAGACCCGTTTGGTTCTGGC
>NZ_QJUA01000089.1 GCF_003254575.1 Mycobacterium kyogaense
GCTTCGCAGCCGCCTCGGTGATTGCTCGGCGCTCGGTCAACGTCAACCCCATCCACTGGGCCTACGCGCGCATTCCTGATGAGGCAACGACCCGCCCATTCGCGCGCATTTCTGATGAGTCAACGCGAGCCGCTATTCTGTCGGAGGTTCGAACTAGTGTTCGATGTATGGATGTCGTCGCGGGTGCGGTGGAGGGGTTGCGGGCTCAGCTGGCGATCCTGCAGGGCGCCTGCGACACGCTGACCCACCCGGAGTTGGTGGCTCTGTTGGCTGAGGTGACCACGGTGGTGCGATCGGTTCCGGCGCTGGAGCATCAGGTTTTGGCTCGGCTCACGACAGAGACGGAGCCGCGCCGACTCGGTGAAGCGTCCTGGAAGAAAGTTCTGACCACCGCGCTGCGGGTGTCGGATAAAGAGTCAAAACGCCGACTTGCTGATGCCGCGCACCTGGGCCCGCGCCAATCCCTGACCGGGGAGCCGTTGCCGCCGGTCTGGGAGGCCACCGCCGCCGCACAAGCCGCCGGCACCCTGGACGGCGAGCATGTCGCGGTGATCGCGACGTTCCACCAGGACCTGCCGATGTGGGTCGATGTCGACACCCGCGCCGCCGCCGATCGACAGTTGGCGTCGCTGGGCGCCGGATTGACGCCGGAGGATCTGCGCAAGGCGGCGGATCGGTTGGCGGCGATGATCGACCAAGACGGTCCCGAACCCACCGACGCCGACCGCGCCCGCAAGCGCGGGATCACACTGGGTGAGCAGCAGGCCGACGGGATGAGCCGCCTCTCGGGCTGGATCACCCCGGAAGCACGGGCCACGTACGAAGCCATCCAGGCCAAGCTCGCGGCACCGGGGATGTGCAACCCCGACGACGAGACACCCTGTGTCGACGCAGAACCCGATCCCGAGCAGAAGCGTCGCGACACGCGCAGCGTGGCACAGCGCAATCACGACGCGTGGCTGGCTGTCGGGCGGATGGCGCTCTCCTCGGGTGAGTTGGGCTCGCACAACGGTTTACCGGTCACCGTGATCGTCTCCACAACCTTGCAGGAACTAGAGAAGTCGGCAGGGGTGGCGGTCACCGGCGGCGGCTCCCTGTTGCCGATGGCCGACCTCATCCGGATGGCCAGCCACGCGCACCACTACCTCGCGGTGTTCGATCAGCACACCAATCAACCGCTGTATCTGGGCCGCACGAAACGGCTGGCGTCGGCGGCACAAAGAATTGTGCTGCACTCCTCCGCCCGCGGCTGCACCCGGCCCGGCTGCACCGTGCCCGGTTACTGGACCCAGGTCCACCACATCGACGACTGGAACAGCGGCGGGGCCACCGACATCACCAACCTCACCCTCGCCTGTGGGCCGGACAACCGCATGATCGAACAGACCGGCTGGACCACCACAGTCAACAACCGCGGCCAAGCCGAATGGCTACCCCCACCCGACCTCGACACCGGCCGACGCCGCGTGAACGGCTACCACCAGCCCGAACGCCACCTCCTGCCCGAAGGCGACGATGATCCATAAGTGCTGGCGGACAATGCTTCTCGTCGTAGCACGGGGGCTATCGCTGCACGTGGCGCCAATTGTTCCTACCATTGTGTGCCATGGCAGCGCCCAACGGAGTTCCGTCGCGGCCGGTGCTGCCCGCGACACTCGTCGAAGTGGCCGGCCACCGGCTGCGCGATGCGATTCTGTCCGGACAGCTCGTGCCCGGCCAGAAGATCGTCGAGGAACAGCTGTGCGCCGATCTCGGCATCAGCCGGGCGCCCTTGCGCGAGGCCCTGCGCCTCCTCGCCCAGCAGGGGCTCGTCGAACATCTCCCGCGGCGCGGCTCGCGGGTGACCGAGTGGTCGCCCAGCGACATCCTGCAGCTGTTCGAGCTCCGGCACGTCCTCGAGCGGCACGCCATCGAAACCGCGCTCCCCCTAGGCGATCCAGACCGCCAGCTCGAGCCGATCCGCGCTGCACTGGACCGGATGGACAACGCCGAGAACGCACTCGACCGCGACGACGCGCACCGCGACTTCCATGCGGCCGTGGTCACGTTGGCCGACAACCGCCAACTGGACATCGCACTCGCGCCGATCCTGCTCAAGCTGCAGCTACCGATGGCGAAGAACCTGCGCGAAGAGGCTCACCAGCGCGACGCCGCGGACGGCAGGCAGCGGCATCGGGCGATCCTCGAAGCGTTGGAGTCCAATCGGGCCGACATCGTGGTGGCGGCGCTACGCGAGCACGGCCATCTCGACTATCTGGGTCTCGAAGCGGACACCGGCCCGTAAGCGCTTACACAAACGACACATTCCCGACCCGCGGTCGCCATGATTCTGTCGACAATCGACAGATATGGAAGAACACCGTGGGCCGTCGATCGGGCCGTCCGTGGCCGAGATCCTGGCCTCCCATGCCGGCGGAACCGGATCGCCTGTCAAGACCGCAGCCCGCGTCGCCGACGCGATCGAGGCCCGCGGAGACGACGGCACCTGGCTGTCGACCGTCCCCCGCGATGAGCTGATCGCTGCTGCCGAGGCCATCGAACGCCGACCCGGTGCCCGGACGCTACCGCTCTACGGCGTGCCCTTCGGGGTGAAGGACAGCATCGACGTCGCTGGAGTGCCGACCACGCTGTCGTGCCCTGACTTCGCCTACGTCGCCGACGCGACAGCACCCGCGGTGCAACGCCTCCTCGACGCCGGGGCGCTGTACGTGGGCAAAACCAACCTCGACCAGTTCGCCACAGGTCTCAACGGCACGCGGACGCCGCACACCATCCCCCGCAGCGTGTACGGCCGCGGCATCATCTCGGGCGGCTCCAGCTCCGGCTCGGCATTGGCGGTGGCCCTCGGTCAGGTGCCCTTCGCCGTCGCCACCGATACCGCCGGATCCGGTCGGGTGCCCGCCGCGCTCAACGGCGTCGTCGGCGTCAAACCGTCGCGCGGGCTGATCAGTACCGTCGGACTGGTACCGGCGTGCAAGTCTCTCGACTGCCTCACCGTCATGGCCGGCTGCATCGACGACGCCGACCGCGTACTCGACATCATGATCGCCCGCGACGACGGCGACCCCTGGTCGCGTGACCGCGGTCCCCGCGTGAGCAATTCCCCCGTGCGCGTCGGGCTGCCGCCCGCTGAGGAACTCGAATTCTTCGGCGATGCCGCGATGCGCACGGCCCACCTGGCCTTCCGGGAGCAGCTCGCCCGCCAGCACACGATCGTCGACGTCCCCCTCGAACCCTTCCTGGCGGCCGGATCCCTGCTTTACCAGGGGCCCTGGGTGGCCGAACGCCTCGTCGAGTTCGGCGACTTCCTCGCCGAGCACCCCGAATCGATCCACCCCGTGGTGCGCGAGATCTTCGCCGGCGGACACCGCTACACGGCAGTCGACGCGTTCGCCGCACTACAGCGCCTGCAGGAACTCAAAGCGCACGTGAGCCGACTGTGGCAAGGCGTAGACGTCCTCGTGCTACCCACGATCGGTACCACGTTCACCGTCGACGAGGTCCAGGCGGACCCGATCCGCACGAACACGGTGCTCGGCCATTACACGCACTTCGGCAATCTGCTCGATCTGTGCGGTACGGCGATCCCGATCGGTCTCACCGAAGACGGAAGACCCTGCAGCGCCATGCTTCTCGGAGCGGCGCTCAGCGACGACACCGTCCTGCACCTCGCCGCGCAGATCCTCGACGAATCGCGACCCGTCCGCCATCCCTCCCCCGCCCCGATCCCCACCGAGGAGCTGCTGTGAACC
>NZ_QJUA01000008.1 GCF_003254575.1 Mycobacterium kyogaense
TCCCCACGCTGGGCAATCAGCTCTTCGCGCTCGCCAGCGGCAGCGTGACGTCGGTCGAGCTGGTACGGCGCTCCCTCGATGCGATCGAGGCCAGCCAACCGACCCTGAACGCCTTCCGTGTGGTGCTACGCGAGTCCGCGCTCGCCGAAGCTGCCGTCGCCGATCGCAAACGTGCTGCGGGACAGGATCATTCGACCCTCCCCCTGCTCGGTATCCCGATCGCCGTCAAGGACGACGTGGACGTCGCCGGCGTGCCGACCCGGTTCGGCGCGGACGGCGACGTCCCCGAGGCCACCGCCGACGCGGAGGTGGTCCGCCGGCTGCGCGCAGCCGGCGCGGTGATCGTCGGCAAGACGAACACCTGCGAACTGGGCCAGTGGCCGTTCACCAGCGGGCCCGCGTTCGGACACACCCGCAATCCGTGGTCCCGAGACCACACCCCGGGCGGTTCGTCTGGCGGCAGCGCAGCGGCCGTCGCGGCCGGCCTGGTCGCGGCCGCGATCGGCTCGGACGGGGCGGGAAGTGTCCGCATCCCCGCCGCATGGACACATCTGGTCGGCATCAAACCCCAGCGCGGGCGGATCTCCACCTCCCCGCTGGCCGAGGCGTTCAACGGCATCACCGTCAACGGCGTGCTGGCCCGCACTGTCGGCGACGCCGCGCTGGTGCTGGACGCGGCTTCGGGCAACGCCCCCGGCGACCTGCACACCCCGCCGCCGGTGACGGTGTCCGACCACGTGTCGCGTGCACCCGGGCCGCTGCGCGTGGCGATGTCGACCAAGTTCCCGTACACGGTCTTCCGGGCCAACCTGCACCCCGAGATCCGGGCGGCGATGGAGTCGGTCGCGCGGCAACTCACCGAACTCGGCCACGCGGTCATCGCCGCGGACCCCGACTACGACCTGCGCATGTCGTGGAACTTCCTGGCGCGCTCCACCGCGGGGATCCCGCAGTGGATGGACCGGCTGGGGCCGGGCCCCCGTTGGGATTCGCGCACGCGGGCCAACGCGCGGACCGGCCGGGTGCTCTCCGAGCACATCCTGCGCAAGGCCCGCGCCCACGAGGCCGTCACCCGGCAGCGGGTCGGCTGGATCTTCAACATCGCCGACGTGGTGCTCGCCCCGACCACCGCGCTTCCCCCGCCGCGGATCGATGCGTTCGACGGCCTGAGCGGGCTGGCCACCGACCGTGCGATGATCCGGGCGTGCCCGGCCACCTGGCCGTGGAACCTCTTGGGCTGGCCGTCGATCAACGTGCCGGCGGGGTTCACCTCCGACGGGTTGCCGATCGGCGTGCAGTTGATGGGCCCGGCGAACAGCGAACCGTTGCTGGTGTCGTTGGCCGCCGCACTCGAGGCGATCAACGGGTGGGCCACCGCTCAACCCGACAACTGGTGGGACACCCGACTGCCCGCCGAACCGTCGGCGAGATCGTCGGCTCCGGACTCCGTGGCCGTCGGGGTCGGATGACGCGTCAGTGGGGCACGCGATTCCAGTATCGGTGCCCCACCACCGCGCAGACGAGTACCACCGCCGCGGCCACATAGACCGGCACGCCGACACCCGCCCTGGTCAGCAACGCGCCCACGAGCGCGCCGGCGAAAATCAGCACCACGGCCCACAGTCGCCGGTGGGCGACCCACCCCAGGCCGCCCGCCAGCAGCGTCTCTCCGGCGAAAGACGTGATGGTCGAGGTGACGACGACGGTGGTCATGTCCGGCACAGCGAGGAATCGCGCAATCGCGGCCTGCATTCCCATCACGACAGCAAGCGTTGTCGCACAGGCGATTCCGCCCACCGATCCCCCGGCCGGCGCGGCGATCGTCAACACCGTCGCGACCGCGGCGAGGACGACGACGTTGGTCCACAGGGTCAGGGTGACGACGCGATTCCAGCCGGCTGCTCGACCGCGCGTGAGCAGGCCGGCCACCATCGCGCCGAGGGTGAAGCCGCCCAGTGCGATCAGCGGGCCCGCGACGGGAAGACCCTCCTCCGACGCGATGCCCATCCCGAGGATCACCACGTTGCCGGTCATGTTCCCGGTGAACACCCGGTCCAGGCTCAGGTAGCCCACCGCATCGAGCGCGCCCGTCACCGCGGTCAGTGCCAGCATCAGGCCGACCCGCAGATGACGGATCACGGGCGAGCCGGAAGACGCACGTGGTGCACGACGGCGGCAGAGCCGTCCGAGCGCGGGTCGCTCGCCGCCACCAATGATCCATCTGCATGAGCGGCAACGACATTCGCCTGACCGCAGGACTCACTGTGGGCCGGCAGCTGCATCACGTCGAGACCCGACTGCGCCATCGCCGCCCGGGCGGATGCGTCGAAGCCGTCCTCGATCGAAACCGTGTCGGCACCGGCGAGATGGGTCTGGCGACCGACGATCGCCCGCGGGGCCGCCACCGCATCGGCTGGGGCGGCGCCGTCGAGCATCCGCAGCAGGATCTCGGCGAGGATCTGCGGTTGGCCCTGCCCGCCCATCGTGGCCAGCACGTGCCGGAGCTTACCGCCCTCGGTGGTGAGCGCGGGCATCAGCGTGTGGCGGGGCCGCTTGCGCGGTGCCAACACGTTCGGGGACCCGGGGGTGAGGTCGAAACTCGTTCCGCGGTCGTGGAACAGGATGCCGGTCTGCGGATCGATCAGTCCCGAGCCGAAAGCGTGGTACACGCTCTGGATCAGCGACACGGCGAAGCCCTGCCCGTCGGCGGCCGCCACACCGACCGTGTCGCCCGCGGGCACCGAACCCGTCATGTCGCGAGCGCCTGCGAGCGTCGCACGCGCGCCCACGTCGCCGTGCACGAGGGCGGCGACGTCCACATCGGCCTGCAGGGGGTCCGCCAGATGCGCGCTCCGCAGCAGGTTGGCGTGACCGAAGATCTGCATCAGCGTCGGCAGGTCGTCGCCGAGCGGTGCACGCACGCCGAGCGTCTCGAGAGCCCGCAGCGCCCGCAGCATCACGAAGCCGTGCGTGTTGGGCGGGCTGGTGCACACCGTCACGCCGCGGAACTGCACGGACAACGGCTCGGTGACCTCGGCGGCGAAGTCGGCGAAATCGGCGTCCTGCAGCACCGACCCGCGGGAGCGCAGGTACGCCACCGTGCGCTGGCCCAGCGTTCCGCTGTAGAACTCGTCGGGTCCGCCGAACCGCAACGCCGCGAACGTGTCGGCCAGCGCCTGCTGGCGGAAGATCTCGCCTTCTCTCAGCGACCGACCGCCGGGGCGGAACACTCTGTCGAAGTCGACGATGCCCGCCAGATCGGCGTTCTCGGCATCGTCGAGGTGGGCGGCGACCGACGGGGCCACCGGCGCCCCGCTGCGGGCGACTCGTTCGGCCGGTTCGAGCAACCTGCTCCAGCGCAGACGACTACCGAAGCGCCGCAACGTTTCCCACCCGCGCACCCCGCCCGGCACCGTCACCGTGTCCACACCACGGTCGGGCAACCGGTCCCCGTGGACGGCGCGCATCGCGACCGGGTCCGCCGCGGCACCGGCCCACCCCGAGGCGTTGACACACGAGATGGCGCCGTCGGGGGTGCGCACCAGCGCGATGAGATCCCCGCCGAGCGCGACGTTGTGTGGATAGACGACGGTGAGAACCGCAGCGGCGGCGATCGCCGCGTCGATGGCGGTTCCGCCGTCGCGGTACACCTCGGCGGCAGCGTCGGTGGCCAGCCGGTGCGGTGTGGCGACGGCGCCGGTCGACGATGTCGGACCGCTGGGCGTAGGCACGGAGGACTCCTAGTGAATCGTGGACAGGAACGTGCGCGTGCGTTCGCTGCGCGGGTTGGCGAACAACTCGGCGGGCGCGGCGTCTTCGATGATCCTGCCCGAGTCCATCACCACGATGCGGTCGGCGACATCACGGGCGAAACGCATCTCGTGGGTGACGATGACCATGGTCATCTGCTCTGCGGCAAGCTCGCGCATCACCTGCAGCACTTCGCCGACCATCTCGACGTCGAGCGCGCTGGTCGGCTCGTCGAACAGCATGACCTTCGGCCGCATCGCCAGTGCCCGCGCGATCGCGACCCGCTGTTGCTGACCGCCCGACAGCTGGCTGGGTCGCGCCTGCGCCTTGTCGGCCAGACCGACACGTTCGAGTAGGGCGCGCGCGTCCTCTGCCGCTGTGGCCTTGGGCTGACCGAGCACGCGCACCGGCCCATTCCATACGTTCTCCAGTGCGCTCATGTGCGGGAAGAGATTGAAATGCTGGAAGACGAAGCCGATCTCGCGCCGCCGTCGGGCCAACTCGGCCTTGCCGATCCGACGTCCGCCCGTGCCGTGCGCGATCGACTCGCCGCCGATCAGAACCTCACCGCGCTCCAGCGTCTCGAGATGATTCAGCGATCGCAGCAGTGTCGTCTTGCCCGCACCTGACGGGCCGATGAGCACCACCACCTCACCGCGCTGCACATCGAGGTTCACGTCGTCGAGGACGCGGCGTCCGCCCAGAGAACAGCACGCCCCGCGCACCGATACCACCGGAACCGCCGACTGCGTCATCGCGCCTCCTTGAGCTCGAGTGGCTCGGCCACCGGCGCCCCCGGCCTGCGGGCACCCAGGAGCCGCTGTGTCAGGCTGACCCGCGCCTCGATACCGAGCTGGCGGGACAGCCGGTTCTCGATCCACGCCTGGATGTAGGTCCACACCGTGGTCAGCGCGAGGTAGTAGATCGCCGCGACGATGAAGATCTCGAACGTGTGGAAGGTGGCGGAGCTGATCGACTGGGTGACGAGGAACATCTCGCTCACGCCGATCACCGACAGCACCGACGTGGTCTTCATCAGACCGTTGAAGGAGTTGCCCAGCGGCGGCACCATGACCCGCAACGCCTGCGGCACGATGATCCAGCGCATCAACTTCGTCGTCGTCATACCCAGGGAGGCGGCCGCCTCGAACTGCCCTTTCGCCACCGAATCGAGTCCGGCCCTGATGATCTCGGCGATGTGGGCGCTCTCGTTGATCGTCAACCCGACGATGGCAGCCTGCACCGCGGCCTTGACCGACAGGCCCAGCAGCGAGACGTCGTGGAACTGGTAGAGCCCCACCGCGGCCAGCCCGGTGTAGATGATCACCAGTTGCACCAGGAGGGGCGTGCCGCGGATGACCCAGATGTAGATGCTGGCGCACCATCGGATGACCGCGTACGGGGATCGCCGCATCAGGGCGATGGCCAGTCCGACGACGGTGGCGAGCACCATCGCGATGACCGACACCACGATCGTCAGCGTCAACCCCTCCAGGAACGCATCGCTCGGGGTGAACAGCGATTTCCAGAAGAACTGCCAGTCGAATTGCATCGGCGCCTACTTCTGGATGCTGAGGTCGGACATGCCCCACTCGTCGAGTATCTTGCCGTAGGTGCCGTTGCTCTCCAGTTCGCCGAGCGCCGCGGCGATTGCGTCGTGGAGCGCCGTGTTGCCCTTCAGCGTGGCAGCGCCGATCTTGATCGTGCCGAACGGTGCGCCGACCGTCTGGATCTTCGCACCGGTCTTCGTCTGGTAGTAGCCGAGCGTCTCGGCCGTGTCCATGAACGCGTCGACCTGTCCGTTCTGCAGCTGCTGCAGCGACACGTCGGCCTGATTACTGCGGTTGACGTCGACGGCCGGCTTGCCTGCGGCCGTGCACTTGTCGGACTGCTCCATCGCCAGGGACTCCGCCGTGGTCGCGACGGCGACCATGACCTTTTTGCCGCACAGGCTGTCATCGAGTCCGGTGACGTCGGCAGGCTTCTCCTTGGCCACCGCGATACCCGTGCCCGAATAGACATAGGGCACGAAGTCGACGACAGCCTCACGTTCGGGCTTGATGTAGAGCTGTGCCATGATCACGTCGCACTGCTTGGCCTGCAACGTCGGAATGACTGCGGCGAAGGAGGATTCGACGAATTGGGGCTTGAGTCCCATCTGTGCGGCGAGCGCCTTGCCCAGGTCCACCTCGCTGCCGACCAACTCCCCGGATTCGTCGTGGTAGACGTTCGGGGGTGTCCCGTCGTTGGGGGCACAGATCTTCAATGTGCCGGCCTGCAGGATGGCGGGCGGCTGGACTTTCGCCGGTCCGGTGGGCTCGGCGGTCGACGAATCATCCGACGAGCAGGCGCCCAGCCCAACGCTCAGCGAAGCGGCCAGTACGGCGACGAGTGAGCGTTTCCAGCGTGCCATCGGGTCCTCCCAGACATCGTGCCGGGTGGACCACGCCACCCGATCTACCTATCGGACGATAGGACACTATCGATCGATAGGCGACGGATCGGCGAGATCTTTTACCTGGATGTCACAGAGACCGTTTCGAGAACCCGGGCGCTCAGCTGGCGCGTGAGGAAGCCAATTCCTTCAGACGGCGCCGGGTCACGGCACGGATGTCGTCGAGGCGGGCCTGGTCGGTCAACAAGGAGCGGACCACGAAGTCGGCAGCCTGGATCGGGCGCTGCCGATGCACCGGGCCCGCGGGGCCACCCTGTTCCCGCAGCGTCTCGAACAGCACACCGTTGGTGGCACGCACCACGAACGACGGTTCGAACGATGCGAACTCGCCCGCGCGCCTGCCGCCGGTGACCACGCGCTCGATCTGGCGGTGGAAGATTTCGATGCCGTGGCGCTCCGCTTCGAATTCGTCGAGTGCCAGCACCGCGTCCTGGTAGAGCCCGCGCGCGTCGAACGGCTGCGCGAGAATCTCTCGCACGTCGCAGGCGATGGCCAGGTGGAGCTTCTCGGCCCAACTCGACGTCTCCCTCAGGCGCCGATCCATCCGTGTGATCGACGGGCCGAGATCGAGTTCGACGAGCGTACGGAAGATCTCGTGCTTGGCCTCGAAGTGGTGGAACAGCGACGGCTGCCGGATGTTCACGGCCTCGGCGATGTCACGGGTCGACGTGCCGAAGAACCCCCGCTGGGCGAACAACACCGACGCCGCCAGCAGAATGCGACCACGGGTCGAGGACCAGTCCACCGCCGGCGGTTGCCACTCCTGCCCGTACTTCACCGAACCACTCTGACACAGCACGAGCGGGTCACCCGATCAGAACCCCAACCGCCCGAGCTGTTTCGGGTCGCGCTGCCAGTTCTTCGCGATCTTGACCCGCAGATCGAGATAGACCTTGGTGCCGAGCAGCTTCTCGATCTGCGTGCGCGCCGCGGTGCCGACCTCGCGTAGCCGGGCACCGCCCTTGCCGATCACGATGCCCTTCTGCGAATCCCGTTCGACATAGAGAATCGCGTGCACTGCGATCAACGGCGGCTGATCGTCGCGGCTCTCCCGTTCCTCGATCTCGTCGATGACCACGGCCAGCGAATGCGGCAGCTCGTCTCGGACGCCCTCGAGCGCGGCCTCGCGGATCAGCTCGGCCATCAACACTTCTTCGGGCTCGTCGGTGAGCTCCCCGTCCGGATAGAACGCAGGGCCGGGCGGCAGATGCGAGACGATGACGTCGGTCAGCACGTCGAGTTGCTCGGCTTTGGTCGCTGAGACGGGCACGATGTCGGCGTCGGGACCGACGAGCTCACTGACCGCCATCAGCTGTTGTGCCACAGCGTCTCTGCTGACCTTGTCGATCTTCGTGACGATCGCGACCAGCGTGGTCCTGGGCGCCACCGCGCGGATCTGCTCGTAGATGAAGCGGTCACCCGGCCCGATCTTCTCGTCGGCGGGGATGCAGAGCCCGATGACGTCGACCTCGGAGTAGGTGTCTTTCACCAGATCGTTGAGCCGCTGCCCCAGCAGGGTGCGGGGCCGGTGAAGGCCCGGGGTGTCGACGAGCACGATCTGAAAGCTGTCGCGGTGCACGATCCCGCGGATCGTGTGCCGGGTGGTCTGCGGACGGTTCGACGTGATGGCGACCTTGGCGCCGACCAGCGCGTTGGTCAACGTGGACTTGCCCGTGTTCGGCCTGCCGACGAAACATGCGAAGCCCGAGCGGAATTCGTCGGTCATCGCGGAGTGCCGGACCGGTCGGTGACGATGACCGCGGCATCGGCGCTCAGTTCCCGCACTGCGGCGACGCCCGGATCGTCGGCGCCGCCGCCCACCAGCACCGCGGCTTCGAGACCGGTCGCGCCGCTGGACACCGCGGCCGCGACGGCGGCTTGAAGTGCCGTCAACTCCAGAGCCGTCAACGTCACGGGGGCGCCGGCGTACGTGCGGCCGTCGGCGTCGCGCACGGCCGCGCCACTGGCGGCCTCGGCACGAGCCATGGCACCGCGGGCGAGCACCACCAACTTGGCGTCTTCAGCATCGAGTTCACTCATGCGCGCTGTCCTCCGTGTCCTCGGGTTCCGGCTCGATGGGACTGACGAGCACGGTGCCGACCCGCACCCGGCCCCGGGGGTCAGGACCGCCCTCGGCACGCAGCAGCAGCCCGTCCCAGGCGATCTCGGCGTCGGGCAGGGGAACCCGGCCCAGCTCGAGCGCCAGCAGTCCACCGACGGTGTCCACGTCGAGGTCTTCGGAGAGCTCCAGATCGTAGAGCTCCGCGAGGTCCTCGATGGGCAGCCGCGACGACACCCGGTGCCGTCCGTCGCCCAGATCCTCGACGGGTGCGACCTCGTCGACGTCGTACTCGTCGGCGATCTCACCGACGATCTCCTCCAGCACGTCTTCGATCGTGACCAGGCCGGCGATCGCGCCGTACTCGTCGACCAGCAGCACCATGTGCACGCGATCGAGCTGCATCTCGCGCAGCAGCGCGTCCAGCGGTTTGGAATCCGGTACGAACGCCGGTTTCCGCATCACCTCGGCCACCGTGGTGTCGCGGCCGCCGTTACGCGACGAATAGGTGCGCTGCACAAGATCTTTGAGGTAGACCACGCCGACGATGTCATCGACGTTCTCGCCGATGACCGGGATTCGGGAATGCCCGCTGCGCACCGCCAGAGATGTGGCTTGACCGGCTGTTTTGTCCGATTCGATCCACACCATCTCGGTGCGGGGCACCATCACCTCGCGCGCCGGGGTGTCGCCGAGTTCGAACACCGACTGGATCATCCGACGTTCGTCGTCGGCCACCACCCCGCGCTGCTGGGCGAGGTCGACCACCTCGCGCAGCTCGATCTCGGAAGAGAACGGTCCGTTGCGGAAGCCGCGGCCGGGGGTGAGCGCGTTACCCAGCAGCACCAGCAGCCGGCTCACCGGGGTGAGCACCACCGAGATGGCCTGTAGCGGCAGCGCCGCGATCAACGAGATCGTGTAGGCGTTCTGCCGGCCGACGGTGCGCGGTCCCACACCGATCGCGACGAAGCTGATCACCGTCATGATGGCTGCGGCCGTCATCAGGCCGCCGCTCACGCCGAGATAGTCGTCGAGGTAGGCGGCCAGCAGCACGGTCGCACTCACCTCGCAGGCAATGCGCAGCAGCACAATGAGATTGATGTACCGGGGCCGATCCCGCATGAGCTGCAGGAGCCGGACCGAGCCGGGGCGCTCGTCGCGCACCAGTTCTTCGACACGGGCCATCGACACCGTGCTGACGGCGGCGTCGATCGCGGCGAAGAGGCCCGCGGAGGCGATCAGCAGGATCGCCCCGACGAGCTGGCCGAGGCCGGTCACGGAGTGTCGCCGAAGGGAGGTTCGTGGAAGTACCGCGACTCGTCGAGCAGCCGGCGGTCCTTCTCGCTCTGCCGATCCTGGTGGTAGGCCTCGACCTGCTCGGCCACCCACTCCTCGAGCAGCTGACGCTGCAGGGCGAACATCTCTTTTTCTTCGTCGGGCTCGGCGTGGTCGTAGCCCAGCAGGTGCAGCACGCCGTGCACGGTGAGCAGGGCGAGCTCCTGTCCGAGGGTGTGGCCGGCGTCGGCCGCCTGCGTGGCGGCGAACTCGGGGCACAGCACGATGTCACCGAGCATCTCCGGGCCCGGCTCAGGAGCGTCGGGACGCCCGCCCGGCTCGAGCTCGTCCATCGGGAAGCTCATCACGTCGGTGGGGCCGGGCAGATCCATCCAGCGCATGTGCAGATCGGCCATGGCTGCCGAATCCAGCAGCACCATCGACAGTTCCGCGGCAGGGTTGACGTCCATCTTGCGGATCACGAAGCGTGCGACGCTGACGAGTTCGGACTCGGACACGTCGATGCCCGATTCGTTGGACACCTCGATGGTCATGGGTGTCGTTACCGCCTCGGCCGTCCGGTGCCCGAGCGGCGCTGGGCGCGATTCATCAGGGTCGGCTCCTCGAACTTCGCGTAGGCGTCCACGATCTCGGAGACCAAGCGGTGCCGCACCACGTCGGCGCTGGTGAGTTCGGAGAAGTGGATGTCGTCGATGCCGTCGAGGATCCGCATCGCCGCATTGAGCCCCGATGGCGCCCCACCGGGCAGATCGACCTGCGTGATATCGCCTGTGACAACGATTTTCGAGTTGAAGCCCAGCCGGGTCAGGAACATCTTCATCTGTTCGGCGGTGGTGTTCTGCGCCTCGTCGAGGATGATGAACGCATCGGAGATCGTGCGGCCGCGCATGTAGGCCAGCGGGGCGACCTCGATGACGCCGGCACTCATCAGTTTCGGGATGAGCTCGGGATCCATCATGTCGTGCAGCGCGTCGTACAGCGGGCGCAGATAGGGATCGATCTTCTCGCTCAGCGTGCCGGGCAGGAAGCCCAGACGTTCGCCGGCCTCCACCGCGGGGCGGGTCAGGATGATGCGACTGACCTGCTTGGACTGCAGCGCACTGACCGCCTTGGCCATCGCGAGGTAGGTCTTCCCGGTGCCCGCGGGGCCGATGCCGAAGACGATGGTGTGGTGATCGATCGCGTCGACGTAGCGCTTCTGGTTGAGCGTCTTGGGGCGAATGGTCTTGCCGCGGCGGCTCAGGATGTCCAGCGTCAGCACATCGGCCGGCGATTCGTCGCCGGCCCCGGTCAGCATCGCAACGCTGTGCCGGACCGCGTCGGGCGTGAGGCGCTGACCACTGCCGAGGATCTCGAGGAGTTCGGAGATCACCCGCTCGGCCAGTGCCACGTCGGCCGGTTCACCCGCTACCGTCAGCGCGTTGCCGCGGGCGTGGATGTCGGCGGTGAGCAGGGATTCCAGCGCCCGAAGGTTCTCGTCGGAGCGGCCGAGCAGGCCCACCACGAGGTCGGGCGGAACGGTGATGCTGCTGCGGACCTGCGAACTGTCCGAGCCTGCGTTCGTCTCGCGGGGCGTCACGTGGGGTTTTCTGCCTGCTTCCTGTGCTGATGGATGCTGATCAGTTTAGCGTCAGGCCCAGCGGTGGGTCAGCACCCCGAGTGCTCCGAGTGCGACGGCCGCCGCCGTCGACGTGCGCAGCACCGACGGGCCCAGGCGCACGGTGAGTGCACCCGCTGCGGTCAGCGCGTCCAGTTCGGCGTCGGTGATGCCGCCCTCGGGGCCGACGACCAGCGTCACCGCGGCGGAGTCCGCGAGTGGAACCTCGGTCAGCGGTCGGTCAGCCGATTCGTGCAACACCAGGACGGGTCCGGGAGCCGCGTCGCGCACGAGGTCGGCCAACCCCGCCGTGGACACCACGGCGTGCACGGCGGGAATGTGGGGCCGCCGCGACTGGCGGGCTGCCGAACGCGACACTGCGGCCCACCGGCGCAGACCCTTGTCGACCTTCGCCGCACCCTCCCAGCGGGCGACACACCGTGCGGCCTGCCACGGCACGAACGCATCTGCACCCGCCTCGGTCGCGAGTTCGATCGCGAGCTCGGAACGCTCCGATTTCGGCAGCGCCTGCACGACGGTCACTGTCGGCACCGGCGATTCGATGACTCGGCGGTCCTGGACGCGGGCCGTCAGGCGTCCCTTCGTCACGTCATCGACAATGCAGTGCGCGACCACGCCGGCGCCGTCGGACAGGTCGAGGTGCTCCCCCGCCCTGGTCCGGCAGACCGTCGCCGCATGGTGTCCCTCGTCGCCGTCGACGACGGCCAGGTCACCGACCGGGGGAACCGCGTCGACGTAGAAGAGGGCCCGCACGGCAGACGTCAGCGACCGGTGAACGTCTCGCGCAACCGGGAGAACAGACCGCCACCGTTGGTGTTCGCGGTGGACTGCGAGGTGCGCACCTGCGCAGTGTCGCGACTGCGCTCCTTGAAGGTGCGTAGCAGTTCGATGTCGTCGTGGTCCAGGCGCGACGGCACCACGACGTCGATGTGGGCGTGCAGATCGCCGCGCACGCCGGACCGCAGGTGCGGCATCCCGTGGCCGCGCAGCGTGGTCACCGACCCGGGCTGCGTGCCCGCACCGATCGTGATCTCGGTCGGACCGTCGAGGATCGCGTCCACCGACACCGAGGTGCCCAGCGCGGCGTCGACCATCGGCACCGAGATCGTGCAGTGCAGGTCGTCGCCGTCGCGGACGAACACGTCGTGCGGCTTCTCGTGCACCTCCACGTAGAGGTCACCGGCGGGCCCGCCGCCGGGGCCGACCTCGCCCTGGGCGGCCAGCCGCACCCGCATGCCTTCGCCGACGCCGGCGGGGATCTTGACGCTGATCTCCCGGCGCGCCCGCACCCGGCCGTCACCGGCGCACCGGTTGCACGGATCGGGGATCACTTCGCCGACACCGCCGCACACCGGGCAGGGCCGCGACGTCATCACCTGGCCGAGCAGCGAACGCTGCACGGTCTGCACCTCGCCGCGGCCGTGACAGGTGTCGCACACGACCGGCGTCGAGTTGCCGTGGGTGCCCTTGCCGTGGCACAGATCGCACAGCACTGCCGTGTCGACCGTGACCTGCTTGGTCACCCCGGTCGCGCATTCTTCGAGATCCAGGCGCATCCGCAGCAGCGAATCCGACCCCGGCCGGACCCGGCCGATCGGACCGCGGGACGTCGTGCCGCCGCCGAAGAACGCCTCGAAGACATCACCGAGACCGCCGAAGCCCGAGAACCCGCCCCCGGCGCCGGCCGACTCCAGCGGATCCCCGCCCATGTCGACGATCCGGCGCTTCTCCGGATCGCTGAGCACCTCGTAGGCGGCGCTGACCTCTTTGAAGCGCGCCTGCGCCTCTTCGTCGGGGTTCACGTCGGGGTGCAGCTCACGGGCCAGCTTGCGATAGGCGCGCTTGATCTCCGTATCGCCGGCGCCCTTGCTCACTCCCAGCAAGCCGTAATAGTCGCGTGCCACGCTCAACCTCTCCCACCCGTCGATTCGTGCTGAATACCCAGGACAGCACGAATCAGCGGCTACCTAAGACTTCGCCAATATAGAGAGCAACTGCGGCGACGTTGGCGATGGTTCCCGGATAGTCCATCCGTGTGGGACCCAACACACCCATGCCGCCGAACACCTTGCCGGAACTACCGTAGGCCGTGCTGACCACCGAGGTGCCCGCCATCTGCTCGGCCTCGGTCTCGTGCCCGATCCGCACCGTCACCTTGCCGGCCTCCTGCTGCTTGGCCAGCAACCGCAACACGACGACCTGTTCCTCGAGCGCTTCGAGGACCGAGCGCAGCGAACCACCGAAGTCGGCGGTGTTGCGGGTCAGGTTGGCCGTGCCCCCGAGCAACAACCGCTCCTCGGTGTGCTCGACGAGCGTCTCGACGAGCACGGTCGCCGCCCGGCCGACGGCATTGGCGAGTCCGCCCTGGCCGGTGATGTGCGACGCGAGATCGGACACCGCGATCGAGGCGGCCGCCAGCGGCTTGCCTTCCAGCGCCTGACCCAGCAGATCCCGCAACTGCGACAGTTGGGCATCGTCGATGCCGTCGCCGAGCTCGACGATGCGCTGGTCCACGCGCCCGGAGTCGGTGATCACGACCAGCAGCAGCCGGGCCGGGGTCAGCGCGACCACTTCGAGGCGGCGCACCGACGACGTCGACAGCGTCGGGTACTGCACGACCGCGACCTGACGGGTCAGCTGCGCCAGCAGCCGGACCGCACGCCGCAGCACGTCGTCGAGGTCGACCCCGGATTCGAGGAAGGACAGGATCGCGCGTCGCTCCGCACCCGACATCGGCTTGACGTCGTCGAGGCGGTCGACGAATTCGCGATAGCCCTTCTCGGTGGGCACGCGGCCGGAGCTGGTGTGCGGCTGGGTGATGTAACCCTCGGCCTCCAGCACGGCCATGTCGTTGCGCACGGTCGCGCTGGACACCCCGAGGTTGTGCCGCTCGACCAGGGTCTTGGAGCCGATGGGCTCCTTCGTCGCGACGAAATCGGCGACGATCGCACGGAGCACTTCGAATCGACGGTCGTCGGCGCTGCCCATTGCTCACCCCACTTCATCTCGCACAGGACCTGCCGGCTCATTTTACGGTCATCATCAGCAGCGATCTCGTGCGAGCGGTCCGGCGCACCTCCCGGCCCCGGGTTAACCTTGCGGGGCTAAGCAAAAGCGATGGTAGGCAAGCAAAGGCGCGTCGATGATCTTCAAGGGTGTCCGCGACGGCAGGCCGTATCCCGATCACGGACTGTCCCATCGGCAGTGGGCCCAGATTCCTCCCCGCCAGATCCGCCTCGACGAACTGGTGATGACCACGACGGTGCTGGCGCTCGACCGGCTCCTCTCCGAGGACTCGACCTTCTACGGCGACCTGTTCCCGCATGCGGTGCGGTGGCGCGGCAACGTCTACCTCGAGGACGGGCTGCACCGGGCGGTGCGGGCGGCGCTGCGTAATCGCACGGTGTTGCATGCGCGGGTGTTCGACATGGACATGCCCGCGCCGCAGCCGGGCTGACCGCTCACCCCAGCAGCGGCTTCCTGTCGCGGGTCAGCTCGGTCATCGCGTCCTGCATCGCGGACTCGACCCGGCCCGCGAACTGCTCGGCGGTCTCGTCGTCGGCGGGGATCATCGGGGCGAGCACGCGGGTCACGAGCTTCGTCGGCAGCGGCAGATAGGGCAGCATGCCCACCGCCCCGACGTTGAGGCCCCACGGCACCGACACGCTCACCGGCAGTGCCTTGACCCGCAGGATCTTGTCCAGACGCAGCGCCCGCGCCAACCGCTCACCGCTGGACAGCACGAGTAGTGACTCCCCCGCGCCGGCGGTGACGACCGGAACGATGGGCACCTTCTGCTCGAGGGCGAGTTTCGCGAAGCCGGTGCGCCCGTCGAACTTCACCAGGTTGCGTTCGTCGAACGTCTTCGCCGCGTCCTTGTCGCCGCCGGGGAACACCAGGACGTGGTGGCCCGCCTCGAAGGCCTCGACGGCGCTGTCCCGGCTGGCCGGACGCGCTCCGAGAGGTTCGAAGAGGCGTCCGACCCCGAGCGTCCAGGCGAGCTGATGGGTGAGGATCGTCAGCGGGCGATCGAGGTGCAGCTCATCGAGGGCCGCCCGGACGGCGAAGACGTTGAGGTCGACGACGCCGCCGAAGCCGTGGTTGGCGACGAACAGCACGGGGTCGGTGGGCGTCTCGATCGTCGAGTCGATGTCGAGTCGGTGGTAGCGCCGCACGAACTCGTCCCCGACGGCGGCGACGGCCGCCATGGCGCGGGCGATCGCGTCGTCGACGACGGGCTCACCGCGCAGGCTCTCGGCGACGCCGTCGAGCGCGGACAGGATTCCGTCGGCAAGGCTTTCCAGCCGTCCCCGCTCACCCGCATCGGCCACAGCGGCATCCCCTCCCGGTCGCGGTTATCGAAGCACACGCCCGGTGCTGGCGGAGCCGAGTGCGCGCACGGTATGAGTAGAGCTATGAAATTGACAGGTGTCGGGTTGTGGAGTTCGCAGTTGCGGTACGGCAATGCCGGGGAGGCTGCCGAGGCGGCCGCCGAGCTCGACGAGCTCGGTTTCCCGGCGCTGTGGATCCCCGACGTCGGCGGGCCGGTGCTCGACGCTGTCGACAACCTGTTGTCCGCGACATCGAAGACAGTCATCGCCACCGGCATCCTGAACCTGTGGATGCACGAGCCGACCGAGGTGGCCGCGCGGTACGCCACACTCACCGAAACGCATGGTGAGCGCTTCCTGCTCGGCATCGGTGTCAGCCATGCCCCGCTGATCGACTCGCAGGAGCCAGGGCGCTACCGCAAACCGCTCGCCGCCACCAAGGCGTTCCTCGACGGCATCGACGCATCGCCCACCCCGGTGCCCACCGGCAATCGGGTGCTCGCGGCACTGGGTCCGAAGATGCTCGAGCTGTCGGCGACCCGGGCCGCCGGCGCACATCCGTACCTGAGCACGCCCGATCACACCCGCTCGGCGCGGGAACTGCTGGGTGAGGCACCGATGCTGCTACCAGAGCAGAGCGTGCTGCTCGTCGACAACAGAGACGACGCGCGCGCGGTCGGCACCGACTGGCTGCGCTCGTACCTGGGGCTGCCGAACTATGCGAACAACATCCTGCGCAGCGGCTTCACCGAAGAGGACATCAGCACGGTCAGCGACCGGCTGTTCGACGCTCTGATCGCGTGGGGTGACGAGGAGACCGTGCTGCGGCGGGTCAACGAACACCTCGACGCCGGGGCCGACCATGTCTGCGTGCAGGTGCTGACGGCCGACGCCCGCGAGTTCCCCCGGGAGCAGTGGCGCCGTTTGGCAGCTGCCCTTTCCTGAGCATCGGCCTGATCAGACCAGCAGGTCCCGCACCACTGCGTCGGCCAGCAGCCGTCCCCGGTCGGTGAGCACCAGCCGATCACCGTCGGCACGCAGCAGGCCGTCGTCGACGATGCGGGCCGCGCGGGCACGCTCGTCGTCGCCCAGCAGCGCGGTTGGCAGACCGGCGCGAAGCCGCACCCGCAGCATCACGTCCTCGACGTGCGAGGTGTCGCGGTCGAGGGTCTCGAAGTCGGCCACCGGCAGGCGCCGGTCTGTCAGGACGGCCGCGTAGGCGCTGGGGTGTTTGACGTTCCACCACCGGGTGCCGCCCACATAGCCGTGGGCGCCGGGGCCTGCACCCCACCACTGACCGCCCGCCCAGTACCCCAGGTTGTGTCGGCATTCCCCGCCGGGTCTGCTCCAGTTCGACACCTCGTACCACCGCAGCCCGGCCGCGTCGAGCCGCTGGTCGAGCAGCTCGTAGCGGCGGGCCAGCACATCGTCGTCGGGGGCGGGCAGCTCGTGGCGGCGCACCTTGCGGGCCAGCGCGGTGCCGTCTTCGACGATCAACGCGTAGGCCGACACGTGGTCGACGCCCGCCTCGATCGCGGCGTCGACGGAGCGCAGCAGGTCGTCGTCGCTCTCGCCCGGCGTGCCGTAGATCAGGTCGATGTTGACGTGCTCGAAGCCCGCCCGACGGGCCTCCCGCGCCGCCTCCAGCGGACGGCCCGGTGAGTGCACCCGATCCAGTGTCGCCAGCACGTGGGGCGCCGTGGACTGCATGCCCAGCGAGACGCGCGTGTACCCGGCCGAGCGCAGCCCGTCGAAGAACGACGGCGACGTCGATTCCGGGTTGGCTTCGGTGGTCACCTCCGCGTCGCCCGCGAGGGTGAAGTGTTCGCGGATCGCATCGAGCACCTCGGCGAGGCCGGCGGCGCCCAGCAGTGACGGAGTCCCACCGCCGACGAAGATCGTCGATACCGGCGGGGCGGTCCCGAGCCGCGTCGCGGCGAGCGCGAGCTCGGTTCGCAGACCGGCCAGCCAGCCGGTCGGGGTGGCACCCGAGGCAGCACCGCCCAGCTCGGCGGGCGTGTAGGTGTTGAAGTCGCAGTATCCGCAGCGGGTGGCGCAGAACGGCACGTGAATGTAGAGCCCGAACGGTGCGCCCGGGGGGAGCACCAGCTCCGGCAGCTGGGCGGGCATCGAGGATACCGGGGTGGGCGCAACGGGCATGCGACCAGTGTCCCAGGTGGGGCGAGGCGGACTTTTGCTCGCAGTGAGCGTAAATCTGTGCCGGTTGGGACCGGTGGGCCCCTTCATGGCACAATGGCCGGGTGATCGACGCCGGCATCGTGCCCACCCGCGTAACGCTGGTGATTCGTCGTCACGTCGACTTCAAGCGTGTGTGCAGCAGCTGTTGTTGTCCCCTGTGACTTCGTAGACCTGCCCACCTGCACTTTTCAGCTGGCCGCCGGATCTGCGTCGCCGGACAGCCCCGGTGATTTCGCGCAGTGACGAAGGCCGGCTCCGATCCAGGAGCCAAGATGACATCAGCAACACCCGCAGCAACACCCAAGCCCGCCAAGCGGCCCCGCGGCGAAGGCCAGTGGGCGCTCGGGTATCGCGAGCCGCTCAACGCCAATGAGCAGGCCAAGAAGGACGACAACCCGCTCAACGTTCGGGAGCGGATCGAGAACATCTACGCCAAGGGCGGCTTCGAGTCGATCGACAAGGGCGACCTGCGCGGCCGTTTCCGCTGGTGGGGGCTCTACACCCAGCGCAAGCCCGGCTACGACGGCACATGGACCGGTGACGAGAACACCGACATGCTCGAAGACGAGTACTTCATGTTGCGGGTCCGCAGCGACGGCGGCGCACTGACCGCGGCCGCACTGCGCACCCTCGGCGGGATCTCCACCGAATTCGCCAGGGACACCGCCGACATCTCCGACCGCCAGAACGTCCAGTACCACTGGATCCGCGTCGAGGACATGCCGGAGATCTGGCGCCGGCTCGACGAGGTCGGACTGCAGACCACCGAGGCATGCGGCGACTGCCCGCGCGTGGTGCTCGGTTCGCCGCTGGCCGGTGAATCGCTCGACGAGGTCATCGACGGCACGCCCGCGGTCAACGAGATCGTCAAGCGCTACATCGGCAAGCCCGAGTACTCCAACCTGCCGCGCAAGTTCAAGACCGCGATCTCGGGCCTGCAGGATGTAGTGCACGAGGTCAACGACGTCGCGTTCATCGGCGTCGAGCATCCCGAGCACGGACCCGGGTTCGACCTGTGGGTCGGCGGCGGCCTGTCGACCAATCCGATGCTGGGGCAGCGGGTCGGCACCTGGGTGCCGCTCGACGAGGTGCCCGACGTGTGGGAGGGCGTGGTCAGTGTTTTCCGTGACTACGGCTACCGCCGTCTACGCGCGAAGGCTCGCCTGAAGTTCCTGATCAAGGACTGGGGTGTCGAGAAGTTCAGGGAAGTTCTCGAGACGGAGTACCTGAAGCGGCCGTTGCTCGACGGTCCGGCTCCCGACCCGGTGACCCGTCCCATCGACCACGTCGGGGTGCAGAAGCTCAAGAACGGTCTCAACGCCGTGGGCGTCGCCCCGATCGCCGGCCGGGTGTCGGGCACGATCCTGACCAAGGTCGCCGACCTGGCCGAGGCGGCGGGCAGTGACCGCATCCGGTTCACGCCGTACCAGAAGCTGATCATCCTCGACGTCCCTGATGACAAGCTCGACGAGCTGCGGGCCGGCCTCGATGCGCTGAATCTTCCGTCCACCCCGTCGCATTGGCGGCGCAACCTGATGGCCTGCACCGGCATCGAGTTCTGCAAGCTGAGCTTCGCCGAGACCCGCAGCCGCTCGCAGGTGCTGGTGCCGGAGCTGGAGAAGCGGCTCGAGGACATCAACAGCCAGCTCGACGTGCCGATCACGATCAACATCAACGGCTGCCCGAACTCGTGCGCCCGCATCCAGGTCGCCGACATCGGGTTCAAGGGCCAGATGGTGGACGACGGTGACGGTCCCGAGGAGGGTTTCCAGGTTCACCTGGGGGGAAGTCTGGGTTTGGACAGTGGCTTCGGCCGCAAGCTGCGCCAGCACAAGGTGGTCGCCACGGAGCTCGGTGACTACATCGAGCGGGTCGTTCGCAATTTCGTGAAACAACGAGAGCAGGGCGAGCGTTTCGCTACGTGGGCACTACGAGCAGACGATGCGGACTTGAGGTGATGTGACGTGACCGACGTGATGACCGAGACGGACCTGCAGCAATTGGCCGAGCGTGGCGCGGCGGAGTTGGGCCCGCACGCATCGGCCGTGGACCTGCTGCGATGGACCGACGAGAACTTCGCGGGTGACTACATCGTGGCGTCGAACATGCAAGACGGGGTTCTGGTCGAGATGGCCGCCGCGGTGCGCCCGGGGGTCGACGTGCTGTTCCTCGACACCGGGTACCACTTCGTCGAGACGATCGGCACACGCGACGCGGTCGAGGCGGTCTACGACGTGAACGTCGTGAACGTGCGGCCGGAGAAGACCGTCTCCGAGCAGGATGCGTTGTTCGGCAAGAACCTGTTCGAGCGCAGCGCCAACGAGTGCTGCCGGATGCGCAAGGTCGAGCCGTTGTCGAAGGCGTTGGCCGGCTACTCCGCGTGGGTCACCGGTATCCGCCGGGTCGAGGCGCCGACGCGGGCCAATGCCCCGTTGATCAGTTGGGACAAGGCGTTCGGCCTGGTGAAGGTCAACCCGTTGGCGGCGTGGACCGACGACGAGATGCAGGACTACATCGACACGCACGGCATCTTGGTGAATCCGCTGGTCGACGAGGGCTATCCGTCGATCGGTTGCGCACCGTGCACGGCCAAGCCGATCGCGGGCGCCGATCCGCGCAGCGGGCGGTGGGCCGGGCAGTCCAAGACGGAGTGCGGGCTGCACGCCTCGTGACTGGACTGGCGGACGCGCTGGTGCTGACGGCGCACGGCAGCGCCGATCCCCGTTCGGCGGCCACGGCGCAGGCGATCGTCGACAGCATCAGCCGGCTACGTCCCGGGCTCGACGCCCGGGTCGCGTTCTGTGAGCAGAACGCGCCGAATCTCGTCGACGTCCTGACAGCTCTACCGCGGGGTCGTGCCGTGGTGGTGCCCCTGCTGCTGGCCGATGCCTACCACGCGCGCGTGGACATTCCGGCGATGATCGCCGAGTCCGGATCGCAGGCACGTCAGGCCGAGGTCCTCGGCGAGGACGACCGACTGATCTCGGTGCTGCGGCAGCGCCTCGAGCACGCAGGCGTATCGCGCCTCGATCCTGACGTCGGTGTGATCGTCACCGCGGTCGGATCGTCGCATGCGCAGGCCAACTCCCGCACCGGTGCGGTGGCGCGCGACCTGGTGCTGACGACCCGGTGGACGGCCACCACGGCGTTCGCGACCGGTCCCTCGCCGTCTCCCGCCGAGGCGGTCGCCGAGCTTCGCAGCCGCGGGGCGACGCGTCTGGTGATCGCCCCGTGGTTCCTGGCGCCGGGCCGCATCACCGACCGCGTTGCGGCGTACGCGCGCGACGAGGGCATCCCGATGTCGGCCCCGCTGGGCGCCCACCGCCAGGTGGCAGCAACGGTGTTGGACCGCTTCGACACCGCTCGCTGCGCGCGGGCAGCGGCCTGACCAGCGTAGATCCCGAACCCAGGTATGCTCGGGGCCACCCTGACGGCTTACGAGCAAGGACTCGATGCACCCCCATAGACCCGAGGCGGTCACATGTTGACCGCCGTTGCTGCAATTCTGCTGGGCCTTGTCGTGGTTTTCGCGATCACCGTGGCGACGGGATACTTCGTCGCTCAGGAGTTCGCCTACATGGCGGTGGACCGCTCCCGCCTGAAGGCCCGCGCCGACGCCGGTGACCGCGCCGCCGAACGTGCGCTGACGGTAACCCGACGAACGTCGTTCATGCTCTCGGGCGCCCAGTTGGGCATCACCGTCACCGGGCTGCTCGTCGGTTACGCGGCCGAACCGCTGATCGGCCGCAGCCTCGAGACCCTGCTGGGCGGTTCGGGGCTGCCGATGGCGATCGCCGTGGCGATCGGCGGCGTGGCCGCGATCGGCGTCTCGACGGTGATTCAGATGCTGTTCGGAGAGCTGTTCCCCAAGAACCTCGCGCTCGCCAAGCCCGAGGCGCTGGCGCGACGTCTGGCCTGGTCCACCACCGCCTACCTGACGCTGTTCGGCTGGCTGATCTGGTTGTTCGATCAATCGTCGAACCTGCTGTTGCGCGCGCTGCGCATCGAACCGGTGCATGACGTCGAGCATTCCGCCACCCCGCGCGACATGGAGTACATCGTCGCGACATCCCGTGCCGCGGGCGAGATTCCGGCGGAACTCTCGACTCTGCTGGACCGCATCCTCGACTTCCCCACGTCGACAGCCCGGCACGCGATGATCCCGCGGGCCCGCGTCGACACGGTGCTCGACACCGAGCCGGTCGCCGACGTGTTGGCGCGCATGGCGTCCGCGCACACGCGCTATCCGGTGGTCGCAGCCGACCACGACGAGGTGGTCGGCGTCATCCACCTGCACGACCTGCTCTCACTCGACGGGGCATCGGGAACGGCAGCGGACCACTGCCGGCAGGCCGTGGTCGTGCCCGAGACCCTGCCGCTACCGAATGTCGTTCGTTCGCTTGCTGATTCGCGAGAAGAGATGGCCGTCGTCATCGATGAGTTCGGCGGATTCGCCGGGATCGTCACGATGGAGGATCTGGCCGAAGAACTGGTCGGCGAGATCGACGACGAGCACGACGGCGCACAGCAGCACGAGGCCGTCACCGAGGTCGGGGACGGCTGGCTGGTGGCCGGTGATCTGCCCGTCGACGAGGCGGAGCGATTGCTGGGCGTGACCCTGCCGACCGGTGACTACGAAACGGTCGCGGGCATGGTGATCGCGCACGCTGACGGGTTGCCGGCCGTCGGAGACCGCGTGTCGGTGCCGCTGCCCGCCGCACCGTCCGATTTCCTGAGCGCACAACCGCCCGCTGAGCGGGCCCTCGACGCCGAGATCCGCGCCGTCCGGCGGCGCGTCCCGGCGCGCGTCCAGTTGAGCGTGACCGTCGCCGAACCGACGTCACGGGTGGAGAACGATGTCTGATCCCTGGTCCATCGTCGCGATCACGGTGGTGCTGATCGCGCTGAGCGCCTTCTTCGTCGCTGTCGAGTTCTCGCTGATCGCCGTGCGGCGGAGCCGGCTGGAGGACGCGGCCGCCGACAGCCGTGGCGCCCGGGCGGCGCTGCGTAGCGCGGCGGAGCTGTCGGTGGTGCTGGCCGGAGCACAGCTCGGGATCACCGCCTGCACCCTGCTGCTCGGCGCAGTCACCAAACCGGCTGTGCACTATGCCCTTTCGCCATGGTTGAGGGACATCGGCGCGCCCTCCTGGCTCGCCGACGCCGGCGGCTTCATGTTGGCCCTGGTCATCGTCACGTTCCTGCACCTCGTGATCGGCGAGATGGCGCCCAAGTCCTGGGCGATCGCCCACCCCGAGCGGTCCGCCGCGCTGCTGGCCGGACCGATGCGCGGGTTCATGTTCGTCACCCGCCCCCTGCTGCACGCGCTGAACCAGGCGGCGAACTGGTGCCTTCGCCGCGTCGGCGTCGTCCCGGTCGACGAACTCGCCGACAGCCAGGATCCGCAGACGTTGCGTCAGCTGGTGGAGCACTCCGCCGCCGCAGGCACGCTCGACGCCGTCTATCACGCCAACCTGTCGAGCGCTCTGGACTTGAACGGTCTGCGGGTCGAACAGCTGGCTCGTCCGGCATCGCCGAGCGGCTGGGTCTCCCCCGAGGCCGACACCGCGCAGATCCGTTCTGCTGCACGAGAATCCGGTCACCTGCGCCTGCTGGTGGGCGATGCCGGCAGCGGCACCGTGCTCGGCGTCGTGCATGTCCGCGACGGTCTCGCCTCGACGGCGCGCGCCCGCGATCTCATGCGCCCCGCCGTGACACTGTCCGCGGACATGCCGATCTACGAGGCATTGCAGCTGATGAAGAGCACGCGCACGCACCTCGCCGTGGTGACCGGAAATGGCGGCGTCGAGGTGTTGACGCTGACCGACGTGATGCACCGGCTGCTGGCCATCGACGCGGCGTAGCTCACACACCCCCTCCTTGACCCAATACCTATGGGGGTATACCGTCGCGGTATCGGATAGATACCCCCTAGGGTATAAAGGAGACGAACGATGAAGTTCATCCAGTACTACCTCGACTGCCTGTCCCACGCGTCGTACCTGATCGGCGACGAGAACTCGGGCCGCGCAGTCGTCGTCGACCCCCAGCGCGACGTGTCGGAATACCTCGCCGACGCAGCCGAACTGGGCCTGCACATCGACCTGGTGATCGAGACCCATTTCCACGCCGACTTCCTGTCCGGCCATCTCGAGCTCGCCGATGCCACCGGAGCCACGGTCGTGTACTCGTCGGTGGCCACGCCCGAGTTCGATTACCTCGGCGTCGAGGACGGGCAGCGGTACTCCCTCGACCCCGCCGGGGTCACACTCGAGTTCCGGCACACGCCCGGCCACACCCCAGAGTCGATGAGCATCGTGATCTACGAACACCCCGACGATGCGACGCCCTACGGCGCGCTGACCGGCGACACCCTGTTCATCGGCGACGTCGGCCGACCCGACCTGCTGGCATCGATCGGCCACTCGCGCGAGGAACTCGCCGCGATGCTGTACGACTCGCTGCACCAGCTGATGACGCTGCCGGATGAGACCCGCGTCTACCCGGCTCACGGCGCCGGCTCGGCCTGCGGCAAGAACCTCTCCACGGAGCTGTCGTCGACGATCGGTGATCAGAAGCGGTGGAACTACGCGTTGAACGCACCCGACCGGGAGACGTTCATCGCCCTGGTGACCGAAGGCCAACCTCCCGCGCCGGGCTACTTCGCCTACGACGCGACCCTCAACCGCAAGAACCGCGCGCTGCTCGACGAGGACGAGATGCCCCCGGCGTTGAGCTACCCGCAGGTGATGGACAGACTGGCCGCCGGCGCGGTGTTGGTCGACGGCCGGAGTCCGATCGAGTTCGCGCAGGGCCACTTTCGCGCGGCGATCAACATCGGACTCGAGGGCCGCTATGCCGAATTCGCGGGCTCGGTGGTCACACCCGACAACGACATCGTCTTGATCACCGATCCGGGCTACGAGCGCGAAGGCAAGAATCGACTGGCCCGCATCGGGTTCGACCGTGTGATCGGTCATCTGGAGAATCCCGAGCAGGCGATGCTGTCTCACCCCGACCAGGTGCAGATCGCATCACGGTTGTCCGCCAGGGACTTCGATCAACGCGCAGCCACCGTCCCCGGTCTGCAGATCGTCGACGTCCGCAATCCCGGTGAGGCCGAGGCGGGCATGATTCCCGGCGCAGTCAACATTCCCGTCGGTCAGTTGCCGGACCGGCTGGCCGAATTGGATTCGCACGCCCCGACGGTGGTGTACTGCGCGGGCGGATACCGCTCGTCGGTCGCGGCAAGCATGTTGCGCCGCAACGGTTTCATCGATGTCAGCGACATCCTGGGCGGCTTCGGCGCCTGGGTCGAGATCACTCAGAACGCCTGACCCGTGATCGCGCTGACCGTCGTGCTCGCCCTCGGTGTCGGGCTGTCGCTGGGCCTGCTGGGCGGCGGCGGCTCGATCCTGATGGTGCCGCTGCTGGCCTACGTGGCCGGCCTCGACGCCGCACACGCGATCGCCACGTCACTGCTCGTGGTCGGCGTCACCAGCGTCGTCGGCGCGGTGTCCCACGCGCGCGCCGGACACGTGCAGTGGCGGACAGGATTGATGTTCGGCGCGGCCGGCATGGTCGGCGCCTATGCCGGCGGCTGGATCAGCCAGTTCCTGCCCGGCTCCCTGCTGCTTGTCGGCTTGGCCGCGGTGATGATCACCGCGGCCATCGCGATGCTGCGCGGCCGCACGGCAGAGGCCGTCGGTTCGGCGCAGTCCCCCACCGGCCGGCCGGTCACCCTGGTGTTGCAGGGGGCGGCCGTCGGCCTCGTCACCGGACTGGTCGGTGCCGGCGGCGGATTCCTGGTGGTGCCGGCGCTGGCCCTGCTCGCCGGCCTGCCGATGGCGACCGCGGCACCTCATTGATGGTGATCGCGATGAACTCGTTCGCGGGGCTGGCAGGTCACCTGTCCGCCGCCACGATCGACTGGCGGCTCGCCGCGGCGGTCACCGGCGCGGCGGTGGTGGGTGGCCTCGCGGGGGCACGGCTCACCGAGCGGTTCAGCGTCGCGGCCCTGCGCATCGGCTTCGGCTGGTTCGTCCTCGCGATGGCATCGGTCATTCTCGCCCAGGAAATCCACCCGCTCGTCGGTGCACTGACCGCGACGCTCACGGCGCTGTCGGGCATCCTCTACGCGTCCTGCCGACTGGGATACTTCTGCCCACTCCGCGCGTTATACCCCCGTGGGTAAGATCGCGGACACTCGCGAACACCGTGCGGAAAGGAATCACCATGGTCGGTGACGAAGAAGCCATCGGCGCTGTCTTGAACAGGCTCCGCCGCGCGCAGGGCCAGCTGGCCGGTGTAATCTCGATGATCGAGCAGGGCCGGGAGTGCAAGGACGTGGTGACGCAGCTCGCCGCGGTGTCACGTGCACTCGATCGCGCCGGGTTCAAGATCGTCGCGACGGGTCTGCGCGAATGCGTCACCGAGGGCACGGCATCCGACGGCGGCACACGCAAAATGGGTGTCGACGAGCTCGAGAAGCTGTTCCTCGCGTTGGCCTGACGAGAAGGCCTGACTACGAGATCTGCGCAACCTCGGCGACTGCATTGTTCGTCGCCGACTCCTCCGGCAGCTGCGGCACGCGGGTGGCGCGGACGAAGACGGTGTCGCCCGGCTTCAGGCCCAACGCCTCGGCGTCGCCGCGGGTGATCTGTGCGGTGAACGGCGTGTGCGTGGCGGAGTTGGTGAGCTCGACCCGCACCTCGAAGCCGAGCATCACGATGCGGTCGATGACGGCCTTGGTGACACCGGCGGATTGCACGGAATCGTCAGAACTGGCGATCGCCATGTCCGAATTGCGGCCCACGCGGATGTCGTGAGGGCGCACCAGCGCTCCGTTGAGCGTGGACACCGCACCGAGGAAACCCATCACGAACGCGTTGGCCGGCCGGTCGTAGACATCGGTGGGCGACCCGACCTGCTCGATACGGCCCTTGTTGAGCACAGCGATCCGGTCGGCGACGTCGAGCGCCTCCTGCTGGTCGTGGGTGACCAGCACCGTCGTCACGTGCACCTCGTCGTGCAGGCGGCGCAGCCAGGCGCGAAGATCTTCGCGCACCTTGGCGTCGAGCGCGCCGAACGGCTCGTCGAGCAGCAGCACCTGCGGGTCGACGGCGAGCGCGCGAGCCAGCGCCATGCGCTGGCGCTGCCCGCCGGAGAGCTGATTGGGGTAGCGGGTCTGAAACCCGGCGAGCCCGACCACCTCGAGCAGGTTGTCGACCTTGCTGGCGATCTCGGCCTTCGGCCGCTTGCGGATCTTGAGCCCGAAGGCGACGTTCTCCCGCACCGTCAGGTGCTTGAAGGCCGCGTAGTGCTGGAAGACGAAACCGATGCCGCGCTTCTGCGGCGGCACGTCGGTGACATCGCGGCCGTGGATCGTGATGGTGCCCGTGTCCGGTTCGTCGAGGCCGGCGATGGCGCGCAGCAGTGTCGACTTGCCCGATCCGCTGGGCCCGAGCAGTGCGGTCAGCGACCCGGCGGGCACGACGAAGTCGATGTTGTCGAGGGCGGCGAAATCGCCGTAGCGCTTGTTGGCGCCGGAGACGGTGATCGCGTGGGTCATGAGGGTGTGACTCCCGGGTCGTGGTCGATGTTCATTGTGCGGCCTTGGCCCGGCGGGCGTCGAGGATGACCTGGGCGATGAGCACGAGGACGGCGACGCTCATCAACAGCGTGGCGATCGCATAGGCGCCGTATTCGGCGCCACGGTTGTAGCGGTCGGCGACCAGCAGCGTCAGCGTCTGCGATTGACCAGGAAGATTCGACGACACCATGATCACCGCGCCGAATTCACCCAGGGTGCGGGCGACGGTCAGCACGATCCCGTAGGTCAGACCCCAGCGGATCGACGGCAGCGTGATGCGCCAGAACGTCTGCCACCATTGCGCTCCCAGCGTCGCCGAGGCCTCCTCCTGGTCGGTGCCGAGTTCGTGCAGCACCGGTTCGACCTCGCGGATGACGAACGGCACGGTGACGAAGACGCTGGCCAGCACGATGCCGGGGAAGCTGAAGATGATCTTCAGCCCGAAGTCGTTCTCGACGAAGCCGAACAGCCCCGCCGATCCCCAGAGCAGGATGAGCGCGACGCCGACCACCACCGGCGACACCGCGAACGGCAGGTCGATGATGGCCTGCAGGATGCTCTTGCCGCGAAAGCGGTTGCGCGCCAGCACCAGTGCGGTGGGAACCCCGAACAGCACGTTGAGCGGCACCACGATGGCGACCACCAGCAGAGACAGCTGCAGCGCCGAGATCGCCGCCGGCGTGCCGACCGAGGCGAAGAATTCGCCGATCCCTGGGGAGAAGGTGCGCCACAGGATCAGGCCGACCGGCACCAGGACGAGGATCGCGATGTAGAGGATCGCCACCCACCGCAGCAGGAGCTTGACCGCCGGGGACAGGATCACGGTGCGAGCTCCTCCCGTTTTGCGGCCCGCGCCCCGAGTGCCCGCAACACGAACAACACGGCGAACGAGATCACCAGCAGCACGATCGAGATCGCCGCGGCACCGACTTTGTCGTCGTTCTCGATGAGGGTGCGAATCCACTGCGAGGACACCTCGGTCTCGCCGGGGACCGCTCCGCCGATGAGCACGACGGAACCGAACTCACCGATCGCCCGGGAGAACGCCAGGCCCGCACCGGACAGCAGCGAGGGCAGCAGCGCCGGCAGGACGACCTTGGTGAAGATCACGCGGTTGTCGGCGCCCAACGACGCGGCCGCCTCCTCCACCTCACGGTCCAGCTCGAGGAGCACTGGCTGTACCGACCGCACCACGAACGGCAGGGTGACGAACAGCAGCGCGATACCCACACCCCACTTGGTGTGCTGCAGGTGTAGCCCGACGGGGCTGTTCGGCCCATACAGCGCGAGCATCACCAGGCTCGCCACGATCGTGGGCAGCGCGAACGGCAGGTCGATCACCGCGTCGACCAGACGCTTACCCGGGAAATCGTCGCGGGTGAGCACCCACGCGACGATCAGCCCGAACACCGCGTTGATCAGTGTGACGCCCACCGAGATCGTCAACGTCACCTTGAAAGACTCGATCGCCGCGTTCGAGGTGACGGCCAGCCAGAAGGCGTGCCATCCCCCCGTCGCGGACTGCCACACGATCGCCGCGAGCGGAAGCAGCACGATCACCGACAACCACAGTGTCGCGGCGCCGACGCGCAGCGACGTACTGCCGTGCCGGTTACGCCCCCGGCGGGGCGCTTTCGGTGCCGCCGGCTCGGCGACGATCGAGGTCATCCCGTGGCCTGCTTATAGATCTTGGTGATCGAGCCGTTGTCCTTGTCGAACAGCGCCGGATCCACGTCGCCCCAGCCGCCGAGGTCGGCGATCGTCCACAGCTTCTGCGGCGTCGGGAAGTCGGAGGCGAACTGGGCAGCCACCGCAGGGTCGACCGGACGGAAGCCGGCCTCGGCCCACAGCTTCTGGCCCTCAGGGGTGTAGATGAAGTTCTTCAGAGCGTTGGCCTGCTGCTGGTGCTGCGAGGTCGTGGTGACGGCCACCGGGTTCTCGATCTTGAACGTCTGCGGCGGGTTGACGTGCTCGACGGGCTTGCCCTGCCGCTCGACGTTGATGGCCTCGTTCTCATAGGAGATCAGGACGTCGCCGGTGCCCTGCAGGAACACGTCGGTGGCTTCCCGACCCGAGCCGGGCCGGGTCTTGACGTGCTCGGTGACCAGCTTGTTCACGAAATCGAGGCCGGCCTGGGCATTCTTGCCGCCGTCGCTCTTGGCCGCGTACGGCGCGAGCAGGTTCCACTTGGCCGAGCCGGAACTCAGCGGGCTGGGCGTGACGACCTCGACACCGGGCTGCAGCAGATCGTCCCAGTCCCGGATGTTCTTGGGATTGCCCTTGCGCACCACCAGCGAGACCACCGAGCCGAACGGGATGCCCTTGGTGGCGCCGGCGTTCCAGTCCTTGGCCACCTTGTCGGCCTTGACCAGGCGAGTGACGTCGGGCTCGACCGAGAAGTTCACGATGTCGGCGGGCTTGCCGTCGACGACGGCACGGGACTGGTCGCCGGAGGCGCCATAGGACGTCGTCACCGCGACGCCCTTGCCTTCGGGAGTGGCCGCGAACGCGGGGATGATCTTGCTCCACCCGGGCTCGGGCACCGCGTACCCAACCAGCGTGAGCGTCGTCTCCGCGTTCGACCCACCGCTGTCGCCGGCGACATCGCTGGACCCACCGCCGCCGCACGCCGCGACGAGCGAGGTGCTCAGAGCCAGCGCTGCTACCGCGCGCCACCGGGTGGTGATCTTCATTGGAGGCCTTTCCGGGACTTGAACGAACTGGAGGGATGAGTCCGGTCACGCGGAAGGTGGGGGGCAAACCGTGCACGAACGGCACGAGACATGGTTGCCGAACACCTGACCGCCGAACGGGGTGAGGAGTCAGCAACAACAACAAACGTCAGCGACGGCAAAGAACCCGACGGCGATGAGGGCCACGATGTGACCCCCGTTGACGCCGTCCGCCGTCTGCATGGCGCGAAGAATAACACCGCCGGCGTGTCAGTCTGTGGTCAGCGGGTGAGAAGCCACATCAGGATCACCAGCACGACGAGCGCGATCAGCGCCAACGTCACCCGCGACCGCGGCATACCGCTCACCGGCCCTCCTCACCCTCGGTCGTCGATTCTGTCGGCGGGGGGCGCAGGTGGTCCCGCAGTTTGGTGCCGCCGTCGACCACGGCATCGAGCGCGGCTGCCGCCCCGTAGGCCAGCATCAGCACGACCGGCATCACCACCACGGTCTGCAGCACGAACGGCAACCCGGTCAGCCAGAGTTCGACTCCGTCCCACCAGCCGAGGAATCCGCCCACCGGCCCAGACTAGGCGCATCGGTTCCAGTAGCGGGCTTTGAGTAGACGACAGGGCGCCGCGCAGTCGATGATGAGCGAATGTCCCAGCCCAGCGAGGCCGTATCCGACTCCTTGACCGACACTGTCAGCGTCGATGGAGAGTCGTCAGCGTTCGCCCTGGCCACCGCGCCGTCGTACGCCAGCTCCGCTCCGCTGCGCAATCCGTTCCCGCCGATCGCGGACTACGCCTTCCTGTCCGACTGCGAGAACACGTGCCTCATCTCGTCGGCAGGGTCCGTGGAGTGGTTGTGTGTCCCGCGCCCGGACTCTCCGAGCGTCTTCGGCGCACTCCTCGATCGCGGGGCGGGCCACTTCCGGCTGGGCCCCTACGGGGTGTCGGTCCCCGCCGCTCGTCGCTATCTGCCGGGCAGCCTGATCCTCGAGACCACCTGGCAGACCCACACCGGCTGGTTGATCGTGCGCGATGCGCTGGTGATGGGCCCCTGGCACGATCTCGAACGGCGATCGCGCACACACCGCCGCACCCCGATGGACTGGGACGCCGAGCACATCCTGTTGCGCACGGTGCGCTGCGTGAGCGGCACCGTCGAGCTCGTGATGAACTGCGAGCCGTCGTTCGACTACCACCGCACGAGTGCCAGCTGGGAGTACTCCGCGCAGGCCTACGGGGAGGCGATCGCCCGGGCAACGAAGAACCCCGACTCTCATCCGACGCTGCGGTTGACCACGAATCTGCGGATCGGCTTGGAGGGCAGGGAGGCGCGCGCTCGGACCCGGCTCAAGGAGGGCGACAAGGTGTTCGTCGCCCTGAGCTGGTCTGGCCATCCGGCGCCGCAGACGTTCGACGAGGCCGCCGACAAGATGTGGCAGACCAGTGAGTGTTGGCGGCAGTGGATCAACGTCGGCGATTTCCCCGATCATCCGTGGCGGTCGTATCTGCAGCGCAGCGCGCTCACGTTGAAGGGCCTCACCTACTCCCCCACCGGCGCGCTACTTGCCGCGCCCACCACCTCACTGCCGGAAACCCCTCAGGGAGAACGTAACTGGGACTATCGCTACGCGTGGGTGCGCGATTCGACGTTCGCCCTCTGGGGTCTGTACACACTGGGTCTGGATCGCGAAGCCGACGACTTCTTCGCGTTCATCGCCGACGTGTCGGGTGCCAACAACGGCCAGCGGCATCCGCTGCAGGTGATGTACGGCGTGGGCGGTGAGCGCAGCCTCGTCGAAGAAGAACTCAACCACCTCTCCGGATACGACAACGCCCGGCCGGTGCGCATCGGCAACGGCGCCTTCGACCAGATGCAGCACGACATCTGGGGCACCATGCTCGATTCGGTGTACCTGCACACCAAGTCCCGCGAGCAGATCCCCGAAACGCTGTGGCCGGTACTCAAAGAACAGGTCGAGGAGGCGATCAAGCACTGGCGGGAGCCCGACCGCGGCATCTGGGAGGTGCGCGGCGAGCCGCAGCACTTCACCTCCAGCAAGATCATGTGCTGGGTGGCATTGGACCGCGGATCGAAACTGGCTGAGCTGGAAGGCGAGAAGTCCTATGCCCAGCAGTGGCGGGCCATCGCCGAGGAGATCAAGGACGACATCCTCGCTCACGGCGTCGACTCCCGGGGCGTGCTGACCCAGCGTTACGGGGACGACGCACTCGACGCCTCCCTGTTGCTCGCGGTGCTGACCCGGTTCCTGCCGCCGGAGGATCCGCGGATTCGGGCCACCGTGCTGGCCATTGCCGAGGAGTTGACCGAGGACGGCCTGGTCCTGCGCTACCGCGTCGAGGAGACCGACGACGGCCTGGCCGGCGAAGAGGGCACCTTCACGATCTGTTCGTTCTGGCTGGTGTCTGCGCTCGTGGAGATCGGTGAGATCCACCAGGCCCGGCATTTGTGCGAGCGCCTGCTGTCGTTCGCCAGCCCGCTGCACCTCTACGCCGAGGAGATCGAGCCGCGCACCGGTCGCCACCTCGGGAACTTCCCGCAGGCGTTCACCCACCTGGCACTGATCAACGCGGTCGTGCACGTGATCCGCGCCGAAGAGGAAGCCGACAGCTCCGGGGTCTTCCAGCCGGCGAACGGGCCCGTGTAACAAGAGGGTCGCGATTTTGCGTCTGCCTGCGCGCAATGCTGTGCGCGGGACCATGTGAGGGCTGACCATCGAGGCATGAATGTGCGCTCAGACGACACGTCGCGTCAGCTCATCGACATCGCCGTGGGCATCTTGATCGGTGTACGAGGCTATTCCCGAACGGAGGCGTTCGACGAGCTGGTTCGCGTGGTCCGCGAAACCGGCATCGGATTGGGAAGTGCCGCGGCCGGATTGGTCGCGGTGGCCACCGGCTCGTCGACGGCCCAGCACGCCGAGGCATTCGCTGCATGGGGTGACGTGGTCTTGCGGGAGCGGCGGCCGCTGAGCGCCGTCAGCTGAGCGCCATCACCTCTTCAGCGACGGCCTGGCCGCTCGCGACGAGTTCCATTCTGTCCTCGACACTTTCGGCAACCGGACCGAGAAGACTGGGCGGACTCCACCGTGTGCTGATCGGTGCTCCGGCCAGAACCGGCCTGCAATCCCGTTGATCCGAACTCTCCAGACCCGGGCACAGGAGACGTTACTGTCCGTCCACTGTTCCACCGGCCTCGAGGACACACCATGGCGAATCGGATTGACGAAGCCGGCGATGCGCACATCGCCACCGACGCGGGAACCCCCCTCTCCCACCGCCGATTACGCGGCACGCTCGGGGTCTGGGGCATCGTCTTCGTCGTCGTTGCCGCAGCCTCTCCGCTGGGTGTCATCGGCGGCCCGGTACCGCTCGGCATCGCCAGCGGCAACGGAATCGGCTTCCCGGCGATCTTCATCGTCAGCACCGTTCTGGTGCTGCTGTTCGCGGTGGGTTTCACTGCGCTGACCCCGTATGTGCCCAACGCCGGCGCGTTCTACTCCTACATCGGCAAGGGCTTGGGCCGGGTCACCGGATTCGGCTTCGCCTTCGTCGCCCTGATCTCCTACCTCGCCCTCGAGATCGGTGTCTACGGCCTGATCGGCCAGGGAGCCCAGGCGCTGTTCTCGTCCTACGGTGCACCCGACATCCATTGGGGTGTCTGGGCGTTGGTCACCCTGCTGATCGTGACGGTGTTGGGCCATCGCAACATCGATCTGTCCCGTAACGTCCTGGGCGTCCTGTTGATCGCCGAGGTCGCCATCGTCCTCGCCCTGGACGCTGTCGTCGCCGTCACCGGAGGCCATGAAGGGCTGTCCACCGGTTTCCTTTCGCCGTCGGAGATCACCTCGGGCGCACCGGGAATCGCGCTGTTGTTCGCATTCTTGAGTTTCATCGGGTTCGAGGCCACCGCGGTGTTCCGCGACGAGGCTCGCGACCCCCTGCGCACCATCCCCCGTGCCACGTTCGTCGCGCTGCTGCTGATCGGGGTGTTCTACACGGTGTCGACGTGGGCGTTGATCACCGCATGGGGCGACAGCCGCGTGGTCGAGCAGGCGGTCGCAGATCCGTCGGGTCTGCTCCCGGGGGCGACCGAGGAGTACCTCGGCACTGCGGGACTGCACATCGTGCAGGTGCTGTTCGTGACCAGCCTGTTCGCCTGCATCCTCTCGTTCCACAATGTGGTTGCGCGCTATGTGTTCACGCTGTCCAACCGCAAGGTGTTCCCGGGCGCGCTCGGCGAAGCGCACCCTCGCCATGCGTCGCCGCATCTCGCATCCGGTATCGACAGCGTTGCCGTGCTGGTGTTCCTGATCGCCGGTATCGCCCTCGGACTCGATCCGGTGACCCAGTTCTACACATGGCTCGCGGGCATCTCGACGGTGGGCATCATCATCCTGCTGATCGCGACCAGCGTCGCGGTGTTGGCCTTCTTCGCCCGGCGCCGACGCAGCGGTGAGTCGGATGTGTCCGCCTGGCGGGCCTTCGTCGCGCCGGGAATCGGTCTCGTGGGGCTCGTCGCCGTCCTGCTACTGGTGTTCCAGAACCTGCCGACCCTGGTCGGCGGCTCGACGCCGATCGCGATCGGCGTCGTGGTGCTGCTCGTCGTGGTGTTCGCCGCGGGCGCGGCGATCGCGGCGAGGCGCCCGAATGTCACCCTCGAGATAACCGAATAGTCCTGCGCCACAGGGCTGTCGGAGAAATCACGGTCCGGCCTTGGCGACCATCGCTGCCGCGATCTCGGCCGCTTCACCATCGATGCGATAGCCGCAGGCCCACGCTTCGACCATCGCGTTGGACACCACGGACAGTGCGTGCTGGCACTGCCAGCCCCCGGAGTCGTCCTGCTCGGCGGCCTGAGTGAGCAGAGGTGCGCCACCGTCGGTCACGTCGACGTCGACGTCGCCCAGCGCCCAGCTGTAGTCACCGTCGTTGGTGCCGATCGACTGGTTCGCGCAGCCCTGCCAGGTCTGCGACGACGAGTCGAAGAACGCCTGCGCATCGTGGGCCGCCGGGTACAGCACGGCGGTCTCTTCGACCCAGTGCTGGTTGTCGTCGCCCGGTTCGCGGGCCACCCGGTCACGCACCGCGGTCCAGCCCGTGTCGGCGTAGACGGGTTTTTCCGCCGCGTACACCGCACCGAGGCAGTCGACGTCGGACACGCTGTCGGAGTGGTCGGTCATCTCGTCGACATCGCCGGCGACCTGCATCCCGGTGCTGCCCATGATCCCGTTGATCTCACCGATGTTGAGAAGAAGCCGGCCCAGCGCGGCGTCGTCGAGCGCGGGTAGGTCACCTCCCGGGCCACTGGCGCGGACGGCGGCACCCTCGACCGTGCTGACGCAGCCGGCCAGCACTGTTGACGCGGCCACCAGGAGGCTGCTCACCCACCACTTCGGCGCAGGTTTCACCGCGCCATTCTCGCACCGTCAGCGGTGCGCGGTGATCTTGTTCGCGATCAGTTCGGCCACGTCCACCGCGGGCTGCCCCTGTCCGCCCGGGCGGGGGTCGGTGACCTCCACCTCGACGATGCAGTCCCCGGCCAGTGCGACCGCCCGCTGAGCAGTCGGCGACGCGGTGCCCGCCGACGTGTGCAGCACGCTGGCGGACACCACATCCTCGCCGAACGCGACGTCGGCGATGCGGCTGAGCTCGCCGGCACCACCCTGATCGCGGGCGACCGTTTCGCCGTTGCACCGCCGCCACTGCTGGCTGGTGGCCGCGAAGAACATCTGCGCGGCCGGCGGGTTCGTCATCTGCACCACACCGAAGAACGCGCTCACCGGTGGCCCGTCGAAGCTGCCGCCCGCCCACGAGTTGGTGGCCACCGACTGCACGGGGCTGCCGTCGTACACCGCCTGTTGCAGCCGGTACGCCGCACCCAGGCAGTCCCCCGGCGACGCTTCACCGACGCCGACACTGCGCAGCAGCATGTCCGCCCCACCCTCGACGAGGTGGCCGGCGAAGCCGATGGGCGGGGTGCCGAGGTGCGCCGCCAACTCCGGCGTCGTCGGGAGGAACCCACCGAGCGCGATCGCCGGGCTCGGCGCAGCCGCCTCGGCGATGCGCACCACGGGTCTGTCGTCCACCGGCGCGCCGGCGCAGCCGGCCAGAACGAGGCAGGCGCCGGCAACTGCCGCGAGTTTGGTGGACACCCCCCTTCGATAGCACGGCCGGCGTCCCCGCGCGACCGGTTCGCCCAGAAGCGGGCGTCGCCGTGGACTTCTGCTCAGCAGGATCGCAAAGGCGCCCGCAGCCGGGGAGGTGGCGCATAGCAGTCGGCCGGCCCTGTCCGCGCAGGTCCCCGCGGATGTCGGGTGGCGCAATGTCAGCGTGGTCGTCAGCGCTGGCCGCGACCGCGACGAGCCGCGCGGCCAGCCCCTTTAGCGTCGCAGCAACGCAATTCCCGGCAGGAGGTGAACGATGACCGAGTCCGCTCCGACTCCGCTGCGCAGGCCGCGCGCCGACCAGGCCCGTCTGGTGGCCGACGTCGTGCGCCACCAGATCCATGCCGGCGGTTACCCCGACGGCCTGCCCTCCGAAGCCGACCTGGCCGCCGAGTTCCTCGTGTCGCGCAACGCGGTGCGCGAAGCCCTCGCGGTACTCAAGGCCGAAGGTCTGATCGACCGGGAGCCCAAGGTCGGCACCCGCGTCGCCGTGCGCAAGTACGACCACGGACTCAACCACCTCGTCGGGCTGAAAGAGACGTTCCGCGACTACGGTGACATCCGCAACGAGGTCCGTGCCGCCATGACGGTCAATGCGCCGCCGTCGGTCGCGGCCCGGCTCGCGGTCTCCCCCGGTGACTCCGTCGTGTTCATCGAACGTCTCCGTTTCCTCGGCGAACTGCCGCTGAGCCTCGACATGACCTACCTCGCACGCGACATCGGCGACGCCGTTCTCGAGCACTCCCTCGAACACAACGATGTCTTCGCGCTGATAGAGCTCGTCACCGGCCGGCGGCTCGGCGGCGCCGACGTCGCAGTGGAAGCGGTATCCGCCGATCCACACTCCGCGGCCATTCTGCAGGTACCGCAGACCGCGTCGCTGCTCCTTCTCGAGCGGCTCGCCCACCTCGATGACGGACGTCCCGTCGATCTCGAGTACATCCGGCTCCGTGGCGATCGAATCACGCTGCGCAGCAATCTGATCAGAGGAGAATGATGGCCCAGGTCACCCAGCGCGTCGATGTTCCGGTCACCATCGACGAATCGTTGTGCATCGAGGGGTGCACGCTCTGCGTGGAGATCTGCCCGCTGGACTCCCTGGCCATCAACCCGGAGAACGGCAAGGCATTCATGCACGTCGACGAATGCTGGTACTGCGGGCCCTGCGCCGCCCGCTGCCCCACCGGGGCCGTCACCGTCAACATGCCCTATCTCCTGCGATGAAAGCCCTCGAGATGAAACGTGCACTCGCCCTTGCGCTCACCGCTGTCACCACCGCATCGCTGGCCGCATGTTCCCTCGACGGGCAATCCTCATCGGCGGACACCGTCCACGTCGTGGTGGGCTACCAGTCCAAGACCATCAACACCGTCACGGCAGGGACCCTGTTGCGCGCCAAGGGGTTCCTGGAGAAGCGGCTGTCGGACATCGGAAAGTCCTCCGGTGTGAGCTACCGGGTCGAATGGCAGGACTACGACACCGGCGCACCGATCACCGCGCAGATGGTCGCCGAGAAGATCGACATCGGCTCCATGGGCGACTATCCACTGCTGATCAACGGGTCCAAGACTCAGGCCAACGAACGATCGCGCACGGAGCTGGTGTCGGTCACCGGTTACAGCCCGACAGGATCGTTGAACATGGTGGTCGTCCCGCCCGACTCACCGGCCCGCACGATCGCCGACCTACAAGGCCAGAAGATCTCGGCGAGTGTCGGTTCCGCGGGTCACGGCACGCTCGTCCGTGCACTCGACAACGCCGGTATCGACCCCAAGAACGGGGTCGAAGTGCTCAACCAGCAACCGCAGGTCGGGGCATCGGCGCTGGAATCCGGACAGGTGCAGGCACTGTCGCAGTTCGTGGCGTGGCCCGGGCTGCTCGCTTTTCAGGGCAAGGCGACACTGGTCTATGACGGCGCGGAGGGGAACTATCCGACCTTCCACGGGGTGGTGGTGCGCCGCGACTACGCGGGCAGCCACCCCGAAGTGCTCGACGCGTTCCTCCAGGCTCAGCTCGATGCGACCGACTACCTCAACCAACACCCACTCGAGTCGGCCAATCTGGTCGCCGAGGGCAGTGGACTCCCGCCCGAGGTGGTCTACCTGTACAACGGTCCCGGCGGCACCAGCTTCGACGCCACACTGAAACCGTCACTGGTGCAGGCACTTGCCGGCGATGTTCCGTACCTGCGGTCGATCGGCGAGTTCGCCCCGCTCGACGTGCCCGGTTTCGTCAATGCCGATCCACTGAAGAAGGCGTTCACCGATCGGGGCCAGGATTACGACGCCGCTCTGGGTCGCACCGCGAACCCCTCAGCGCTACAGGGACGCGACCCGGTCTGCAATGTGGCGGTCACCGATTCTGCGCTCGCCGGCGAGCTGTGGGTGGACGGGAAGGACGCGACACAACCGGCGGCCAATCCCGACTGCCTTCTCCGAGCCGTCAGGAAAGCGACCGCTGACGGTGAGGATGTGCGTGCCGCTTACGTTCCCGACTCCGAGTTCGGTACCCGGTGGTTCGCCGACAAGTCGTTCTGGGTTCGCGACGGAGATCGTCACCTGCCGTTCGACACCGCGGCAGGGGCCGGCCGCTACACCGCTACGCACCCCGGCGCGGTCACGGTCGACTACCAGCAGGCCCTGGCGGGTGCGGTGTGACCACGGCCCCTATGGTGCCGGCCGCGGCCGAACCCGACCTCGCCCCGCCCCCGACGCCGAAGGCCCCCCGGCGGCGCTCCTGGTCCTCGCTGACCGTGCGCTTCGCCTCGGTTGCCGCTGCGATCGTCCTGTGGCAGGTGTTGACCGCCAACGATGTCCGACTCTGGTTGCGTTTCGACACGCTGCCCACCGTCGGCGACATCGTCACCGCCTTCGGGAACCGGCTCGCCACCGAAGATTACTGGCTCGATCTCGGCCAGTCGTTGATCCGCATCCTGACCGGCTTCGCGATCGCCGCGGTGGCCGGCGTCATCACGGGCATCATGCTCGGCCGATCGGCCGCGTTCGCCGACATTTTCGGCCCGCTGACCGAACTGGCCCGGCCGATCCCGGCGATTGCGATCGTGCCCGTCGCGATCCTGCTGTTCCCCACCGACGAAGCCGGGATCGTGTTCATCACGTTCCTCGCAGCGTATTTCCCGATCATGGTCAGCACCCGGCACGCAGTGCGGGCACTCCCCACACTGTGGGAGGACTCGGTGCGCACGCTGGGCGGTAGCCGATCGGACGTCATCACCCGCGTCGTGCTGCCGGGCATCCTGCCCGGTGTGTTCGGCGGGCTGTCGGTCGGGATCGGCGTGGCTTGGATCTGCGTGATCTCGGCGGAGATGATCTCCGGCCGGCTGGGCGTCGGCTATCGAACCTGGCAGGCCTACACCGTGCTGGCGTACCCGGATGTGTTCGTCGGCATCATCACGATCGGCGTTCTCGGCTTCGCCACCTCCGCGGCGGTCGAGCTGGTGGGTCGCCGCGTGACGAGGTGGCTGCCCCGCGGCGAGGAGGACAACCGATAAGCGGCATGGGTCTCAGGTTGCGCGACCTGACGTTGAGCTATGGCGGTGCACCGGTGATCGCACACCTCGACCTCGCTGTCAGCCCCGGCGAGATCCTGGTGCTGACGGGGCCGTCCGGCTGCGGCAAATCCACGGTGCTACGCGCGCTGGCGGGTCTGCTGACACCGGATGGCGGCGAGGTTCTCGCCGACGAAGACCGGGTCACCACCACCTCGCGAGACCGCGCGATGGTGTTCCAGGACAACGCGTTACTGCCCTGGCGCACGGTGCAATCGAATGTCGAACTCGCACTCGGTCTCGCGGGCCGGCCGCGGCGGGTCCGCCGGGCCGAAGCGCTCACGTGGATCGCCGACGTCGGTCTCACCGGCTTCGAGAACTATCTGCCGAAGAGCCTGTCCGGTGGCATGCGGCAGCGTGTCCAGCTCGCGCGCGGACTGGCCGGTGCCCCGCGAGCAGTCATGATGGACGAGCCATTCGGCGCACTCGATGCGCAGACCCGCGCCACCATGCAGCGCCTCCTCATCGATACATGGCGTGCCCATCCGACGACCGTCGTCTTCGTCACCCACGACGTCGACGAGGCGCTGCTGCTCGGCGACCGCATCGTCGTGCTCGGCAGAGCCGGCCAGCCGGTGCGTGCCGTCCTCGACGTCCCCTCCCCGCGCGACCCGCGCGCCGACCGCATCGCCCTCCGGGCGGACGTGATCGCCGCGCTCGACAGTTCATTTCCCGTTGCTTCGCTCGCCCCGGCCAGGAGTTCGTGACCCTGATGCAGATCCCTTCTCTCTCCGACGCCATCCGGCTCGACTGCGACGTCCTGGTCATCGGAGGCGGCACTGCCGGCACGATGGCTGCACTCACCGCCGCCGAACGCGGAGCCTCTGTGCTCCTGTTGGAGAAAGCCCACGTCCGCCACTCCGGCGCCCTCGCCATGGGTATGGACGGTGTGAACAACGCCGTGATCCCCGGCAAGGCGACCCCCGAGGACTACGTCGCCGAGATCACCCGAGCCAACGACGGAATCGTCAACCAGCGCACCATCTATCAGACCGCCACCCGCGGATTCGCGTTGGTCCAGCGGCTGGAACGCTACGGCGTGAAGTTCGAAAAGGACGAGCACGGTGAGTACGCGGTGCGCCGCGTGCACCGGTCGGGCTCCTACGTGTTGCCGATGCCCGAGGGCAAGGACGTCAAGAAGGCCCTCTACCGGGTGCTGCGGCAGCGTTCGATGCGCGAGAAGATCCGCATCGAGAACCGGCTGGTCCCGGTGCGGGTACTCACTCACGAAGGCGGGGCGGTCGGTGCGGCAGCGCTCAACAGTCGCACCGGCGAATTCGTCGTCGTGGGAGCCAAATCCGTGATCCTCGCGACGGGGGCGTGCGGGCGGCTCGGGCTGCCGGCGTCGGGCTACCTGTACGGCACCTACGAGAATCCGACCAACGCCGGTGACGGCTATTCGATGGCTCTGCACGCGGGCGCGGAGCTGTCCGGGATCGAATGCTTCCAGATCAATCCGCTGATCAAGGACTACAACGGGCCGGCGTGCGCGTACGTGGCCAACCCGTTCGGCGGGTACCAGGTGAACGCGCTCGGAGAGCGCTTCGTCGACTCCGACTACTGGTCCGGTCAGATGATGGCCGAGGTGAAGAGTGAGATCGAGTCTGCTCGTGGACCGATCTACCTGAAGGTCAGCCATCTGCCCGACGAGACTCTGTCGACGTTGGAAGGAATTCTGCACTCGACCGAGCGACCCACCCGTGGCACGTTCCACGCCAACCGCGGTCACGACTATCGCACCCATGACATCGAGATGCACATCTCCGAGATCGGATTGTGCAGTGGACATTCTGCGTCTGGAGTCTGGGTCGACGAGAACGCACGGACCACCGTCCCCGGCCTGTACGCGGCCGGTGACCTGGCGTGTGTGCCGCACAACTACATGATCGGCGCCTTCGTGTACGGCGAGTTGGCCGGTGCCGACGCCGCGTCCACCGCAGCTGATGTGTCTGCGCCACAGATACTTCCGGAGGATCAGATCACCGCAGCGCACGAGCTGATCTACCGGCCGCTGCGTCAGCCCGACGGACCGCCGCAGCCGCAGGTCGAGTACAAGCTGCGACGCTTCGTCAATGACTATGTGGCGCCACCGAAGACGGCTGCGAAGCTGTCGTTGGCGGTCGAGACATTCGAGCGCATGCGCACCGAGGTCGCGGGCATCGGCGCCACCACGCCACACGAGCTGATGCGCGCCGTGGAGGTGTCGTTCATCCGCGACTGCGCCGAGATGGCCGCTCGGTCTTCGCTCACGCGGACCGAATCCCGGTGGGGCCTCTACCACGACCGCAGCGATCTGCCGGACCGCGACGACGACGCGTGGCGGTACCACCTCAACCTCCGCAAGACACCTGACGGCGAGATCGAGTTCCTCAAACGCCCGGTCGCACCGTACTTCGTTCCTGTCCCGGGACTCGACGGCATCCCCGGCGAGACAGACGAACCCGTCGTGGTCGCCGAGCCTGCCCTGGTCGGTGGCCGGGCGCCCGCGTCGGAGACCTCGCGCGTGATCGACAGCTCCGGCCCGGCGCCGTCGCCGCGGATCGCCGCCGTGCTCGCCCTCGACGAACCGTCCGTCGACGATCTCACGCCGTTCCTGGCGGACGCGGACCCCGGCGTCCGGCGCACCGCGGTCGACGTGCTCACCGAACATCTGTGTGAGGGCTATTCCGCGCCGCTCGTCGCCGCGCTGTCAGACTCCGACGCCGGGGTCCGCAGGGTGGCCGCCGACGGCATCCGCGAGCTGGTCGAGGTCCTGCCGAACCCGGAAGCTGTTGCTCACCACCTGGATTCAGCGGACGCCGGCGTTCGCGGCGCCGCGATCTATGTGCTGAGTGCGCGCCGGGTCGGCGATGTCGAGGCATATCGGCACCACGTCACCGATCCCGATCATCGGGTGCGCATCGAAGCCGTCCGCGCGTTGGTCTCCGTCGATGATGTGGACGGAGTCGCCGGTGCACACACCGACGCCAACCGAGAGGTGCGGATCGCGGTCGCCGGAGGGCTGGGCACGCTGCGAGCGGGCGCTGCGACAGTACGACTGCTTCTCGACGATCCCGACCCGCTGGTCCGCGCCGCAGCGCTGGCCGCGATCGGCGACATCGGCTGGCACGACGCTGACGGGGCGACCGTCGAGCGGGCGCTGGGCTCCTCGGCCTGGCAGATCAGACAGGGGGCGGCACGGGCGCTGGCCGGCGCTCCGTCGCCGTCGGCCGCCGTCCCGCCGCTGTCGCGCGCCCTGGCCGATCCCCACCTCGATGTCCGTAAAGCCGCGGTGCTCAGCCTGACTCGCTGGGCGCCGTCCGAGGAAGCGGCGCGCGCAGCGCTGGCCGGTGCGCTCGACGACGGCGATGCCGACGTCCGGGCCTACGCCCGGCGTGCCCTCGAGGCTGCCTCATGACCGGGCCTCATGACCGGGTGAGGTAGCGCTGGCGCTCCCAGTCGCTGACGTGACCGACGTAGGCATCCCACTCGCTGCGGGCCAGCACCGCGAAGTCGAGCACGGACTGTTCACCGAGGATCTCGAGGACGGTGTCGTCCTGGATAGCCAACGCCACCGCCGTGCGCAGTGAGTCGGGCAACGGCGCGCCCTTTCCGTACAGGTTCCCGGTGGCCGGTTGCGGCGGCTCGCGGCGGGCTTCCAGGCCGGCGACGACCGCCGCCAACGCCGAGGCTATGAGCCAGTAGGGATTGGAATCCGAGGCTCCGGAGCGTAATTCGATACGGGACGCCTCGGGTGTGTCCTCTACGAGCGAGCGGATCGCCGCGCTGCGGTTGTCCCGGCTCCAGTTCACGGTGTCGGGCGCGAACGTGTCGGGCGCGAACCGGCGGTAGGCGTTGACCGAATGCGCCCCGAACAACGTGATCGACGGGAGATGCTCGAACAGTCCCGCTATGGCGTACCGGGCGATCTGACTCTCCGCACCGTCCACCGCCGCGAACGCCGGGCGGTCGCCCTCCCACAGCGAGATGTGCAGGTGCGCTGACGAACCGGAATGCTCGGAGAACGGTTTCGGCATGAAGCTCGCCAGCTTGCCGTGCCGTCGCGCCACCTCTTTGGCCGCGTACTTCAGCCGAGCGCTGTCGTCGGCGGCGGCCAGCGCATCGGTGTATACGAGGTTGGTCTCCACCTGGCCCGGACCGTACTCGGTCTGAATGCCCTCGAGTCGGGTGAAGGCGCCGAGGGTCTCGTAGAGGTCGGCGATCAACGGGTCGAGTGCATTGGCGTTCTCCAACGAGTAGGCCTGAATCGCCTCGATGAGCGGCGACCCGTCGGTCTCCAGCAGATAGAACTCGAATTCGACACCGATCTTCGCGGTGTAGCCGAGCCCCTCCAACCTCGAGAGCACCCGCTTGAGGACGCCACGAGGATCCAGCAGCGACGTCGTGCGGGGATGGGTCACGATGTCGGAGATGACGTGCCCGACACCGGGCCGCCACGGCAGCCGGGTGAACGTCGAGAAGTCGGGGACCGCATACACATCCGGATAGCCGGCGGACCAGTTGGTCAATGCCAGCGAGTCGATGACCGTGCCGTCGGTGTTCCAGGCCAGCGCGGCCTCGCAGAAGGCGAAACCTTTGCCGGTGGCGCGGTCGAGGAACTGCCCGGCGGGGATGCGTTTGCCGGCGGAGTGCCCGAAAGCATCGCTCCAGGCCACCTCGATCTCGGTCAGCGTGCCGTCGGCGATACCTCGGTGCAGTTCGTCGGCAGCCGCAGAGACCGGTGCTGTCTGAGTCATCGCACACTCCCCCTGACCTTGCGATGCGCCGGTGCGATGCCGCGTTCCCGCGGGGTCGTCGCGCCCCAGACGCCGTAACGTTCGGGAACGCTCAGAGCGTGCTCGCGGCAGCGCATCAGGACCGGGCAGGTCCGGCAGATGCGCTTGGCTTCCTCTTCCCGCCGCCTGCGCTCGGAGCGCCGCTCACTCTCGGGAAAGAACAGATCCGAAGGAAAGTCCAGGCACCTGCCCTGGAACTGCCAACTCCAGTACTCGTCTCCGTCGGGTGGGTCGATCGGTAGTGCCGCGGTCATCGTCGGATGGTCGCCGACGTCGCGGCGCCGAGCCCAGAGATGCGCTCGCCGTGAGTGTTTTCCCAGCTTCGCCGAACCCGGTCGGGCGAGGAATCAGCGTGCGTCCATCTCTGTGCCGATCTCGTCGCGGCCCGCACACTGGACGCGGTCAGCCGAAAGAGAGGACCGCCGGTGTCGGATGACGTGCACTCGATCCACCTCGCCGTCGCGCTCGACGGCACCGGGTGGCATCCGGCCTCGTGGCGGGAGCCCGACGCGCGGCCGCTGGACCTGCTGCTCGCTCGCTACTGGGTCGACGTCGTCGCCGAAGCCGAACGCGGCCTGATCGACTTCGTCACCGTCGAGGACGCCTTCATCCCGCAGTACGACGATCCATCGACGGCCGACGACCGGGTCGACCGAGTCCGCGGACGGCTCGACGCTGTTCTGATCGCGGCACGGGTGGCGCCGCTGACCCGCCGCATCGGCCTGGTGCCCACCGTCATCGTCACCCACACCGAACCCTTCCACGTGTCCAAAGCCATTGCGACGCTGGATTACGTGAGCAGGGGCCGGGCCGGGGTGCGGGTGCAGGTCAGCACCAGTCCCGAAGCGGCCCGGCACGTCGGGCGACGGCCCGTGACGGATCTGATCGGCGAGGCCGCCGACTACGTCGAGGTTCTTCGTCGACTCTGGGACAGCTGGGAGGACGACGCCGAGATCCGGGATGCGGCGACCGGGCGCTTCATCGACCGGGCGAAGGTGCACTACATCGACTTCGAGGGCGCCACCTTCTCGGTCAGAGGCCCGTCGATCACCCCTCGACCTCCCCAGGGACAGCCCATCGTCGCTGCACTGAGCCACGGCGAGGCCACCCACGCACTGGTCGCCGGCAGCGTCGACATCGCTTTCATCACTCCCGGCAATGCAGCCGAGGTGACCGCGACCGTGGATGCCATCTCCTCGCGGGCAGCGCTCGAAGGCCGGTCGGTCTCCGTCTTCGCCGATCTCGCGGTGTTCCTCGACCGCAGCGAGCGCACCGCCCACGAGCGGCGGGATCGTCTCGACGAACGCGCCGGCACCCCGTTCGTGACCGACGCCGCGGTGTTCGCCGGGACTCCACTGCAATTGGCCGACTTCATCGAGGAGTGGCACGCCGCCGGACTGGCGGGGTTCCGGTTGCGACCGGCGACGATCCCGCACGATCTCGGACAGATCGTCGACGGGCTGGTGCCGGAGCTGCGTCGCCGTGGCGTGTTCCGGCCCGCGCCGGGAGCCACCACCCTCCGCGACACCCTCGGGTTCGCCCGGCCGGCCAATCGGTACTCGTCCGTATGACACGAGTGATGCTCCGATGAGCAAGCCGATCAAGCAGATTCACCTCGCGGCTCATTTCCCCGGGGTGAACAACACCACCGTGTGGAGCGATCCCGCGTCCGGCAGCCACATCGAATTCGACTCCTTCGTCCACTTCGCGCAGACGGCGGAGCGGGGAAAATTCGACTTCCTCTTCCTCGCCGAGGGGTTACGGCTACGGGAACAGGGCGGCGAGATCTACGACCTCGACGTCGTCGGCCGCCCTGACACCTTCACTGTGCTGGCTGCACTGGCAGCGGTCACCGAGCGTCTGGGCCTGACCGGCACGATCAACTCGACCTTCAACGAGCCCTACGAGGTCGCCCGACAGTTCGCGTCCCTGGACCACCTGTCGGACGGCAGAGCAGGCTGGAATGTCGTCACGTCGTGGGATGCGTTCACCGGCGAGAACTTTCGGCGTGGCGGCTTCCTCGCAGAAGACCAGCGCTACGCACGTGCGGAGAGTTTCCTGGCTGCCGCGACAACGCTCTTCGATTCGTGGCGCGGCGACGAGATCGTCGCCGACCGGGAACGCGGAAGCTTTGTGACGAATCCTGCGGCGGGCGACTTCGCCTATCGAGACCGTCATTTCGACATCGCCGGCCGGTTCAACGTTCCCAGAAGCCCGCAGGGCAGACCGGTCATCTTCCAGGCCGGCGATTCGGACCAGGGCCGCGAGTTCGCCGCGTCGAGCGCCGACGCCATTTTCTCCCGGCACGGCACCCTCGCCGAGGGGCAGAGGTTCTTCGCAGACGTCAAGGGGCGGTTGGCGAAATACCACCGTCAGGACCACGAGCTGCTCATCCTCCCTGCCGCGACCTTCGTCCTCGGTGACACCGACGCCGATGCAGCCGACATCGCCCACGAGGTACGCCTGGCGCAGGTCTCACCCGCGACCGCGATCAAATTCCTCGAACAGCTGTGGAATCGTGACTTGTCCGACCACGACCCCGACGGACCGCTGCCCTCGGTGGACCCGGTGGTCGGCGAGAACACCATCGCGCGCGGACGGGCCAGTGTGCGGATGTATCGCGATCCGATCGCCACAGCCAACGAGTGGCGCGCCAGAGCCGAGGCCGGCAACCTCACCACTCGCGAATTGATCATCGACGTGACGGGACGCCAGAACTTCATCGGCTCTGCCCAGACCATCGCAGCGTCGATCGATCATCTGGTGCAATCCGACGCCAGTGACGGTTTCATCCTCGTTCCGCACGTCACTCCCGGCGGACTGGACGCATTCGTCGACACCGTCGTCCCGCTGCTGCAGGAGCGGGGTGTGTTCCGGGCGGACTACCAGGGCACCACCCTGCGTGATCACCTCGGGCTCACGTCAGCCCATCAGCGACGACCCCACTCCGCGGCGAGCAACTCATAGGACCGGAGCCGATCACGATGCCGGTGCGTGATCGTGGTGATCACCAGTTCATCCGCCGATGTCGCGTCGCGCAGCCGCTCCAGCCCGTCGGCGACCTGCCCGGCTGTTCCGACGAATTGCGTGGCGAGCCGATCCGCGACGAGGGCGCGATCTGATTCGCTCCACGTGTGCCGCCGGGCCTCGTCCGGCGTCGGGAACGGTATGGCCCCTTCGGCAGTGCGGATGCTTCGTACCCACAGTCCGTATCCGGTCGCGAGTTCACGAGCCGTTGCCTCGTCGTCGGCGACGACGACATCGGCGGACACGCTGACGTACGGCCGGTTCACCTCCGCCGACGGCGTGAACGCTGCGCGGTACCCCTCCACCGCGTCGAGGACCCCGGCCGGCGCCACGTGGTAGTTGGCCGCGAACCGAAGTCCGTTGCGGCCGGCCACCTTCGCGCTCTCACCACCGCTGCTGCCGAGGATCCAGACCTGCAGTCGCGCCCCCTCCCCGGGGACCACGTGAGCCCGTTCACCGTCGGCTGAGTGATAGGTGCCGGACAGGAAAGCGAGGACGTCGCCGACCAGTTCGCCGTAGTCCTGCGGTTGGGCACCGGGCTGCTGCAGGAGCGCCTTCTGCATGGCGAAGCGCGGTGATCTGAGCATCGCCTCGGGATTGAACGGGGCCGGGATCACGAGCCCGTCTGAGCGACGCGGCGCCGTGCGGGTCACGTCAGGGACAGCCGACGCCTGCTTGGCGGCCGCGGCCGGGGGCCTGCTGGCCGATCTGCCCAGGCCGAGATCGAAGCGTCCGGGATGCGCGGCGTCGAGGAGGCCGAATTCCTCGACTGCGGATAGTGCGGTGCGGTGCCCCATCTGCAGCGCAGCCGATCCGAGCCGGATCGACGACGTGTGGGCGGCGGTCATCGCCAGCAGCACGACAGGCGAGGTGCCGGCGATGCCGGGGTTGAGGTGATGTTCGGCGAACCAGTAACGGGTGTAACCCCACCGCTCCGCGTGCTGTGCGAGATCGATGCTGTTACGCACTGCATCGGCAGCGGTCGAACCCGACGAGATGGGCACGAGGTCGAGGACGGCCAATGGCGTGGTCATGGGCTGATCCAGGTACGTCACGTCGCGGCGATCAGGATGCCGCCGGAGAGCACCACAAGTGCGCCGAGCAGCAGCGTCAGCCACGCCCACGTCACCGACATCCCCGCGGATACGGACGCCTCAGCGATCAGCCACGGTGTCGTCGGTTCCTCCACCGGGGCGACGATAGACAAAAGCAGGCGAACGGAGTTTCAGCGCCGTCCTCGCGCGTCGCTAGTCACACAGAAAAATATTGCAGGACAGTCACATTGACATTTGGCGACTTTCGATCGCGCTGCGCGAATACCCTCTACCCCCCGTGCGAGCCGCTCAGGTCCGGTCGGCGTTCCTGACCATCTTCGCCACCACCGTGAACGCCTCGTTCGTCACACCCGGGCCGCACACCATCGCCTCGACCACGGTGGCGACCGCGACCCCCATCGCATGTTGGCACTGCTCCCCCACGCGGTCCGAGCGTGTGGTGCGCTGGGTGGCGATGCCGTCGGCGACCTCCACCGGCTCACGCTGCCAGGTGGCCGGCGCGCTCCCGCCGGTCGTGACCGGGACACCCACGCAGACATCCCACGACAGCTTCGACGTGTCGAAGAGCCGCTGCGCGTCCTTGGCCGAGCGGACGACCACAACGCTCTGGTCCACGGTGCCGGCAGGCGAGCTGGACGACCGGGTCACCACCGCGGTCGGGCCGGCGTCGCTGTAGATGTTGCGATCGGCGACGTTGACGGTGTGCACACACCCCGGCGGCCTGGCGCCCTTCGCAAGCTCGTCGGTGAATTCTTTACCGTCCGGATCGCTGTGAAAACCGCTGGTGTGTAACAGTTCATCGAGTTCCACATCGCCGAGCAGCACTGAGTCCAGTCCACCGGCCGGGGCGGGCACCGCGGTGCCCGCAACGCCCCCGCCACACCCGGTCGCGACGACAGCCAGCGCGACAACCAGCCAGCGTCGCATCGTGCCGGCCTACTTCTTCGCCTTGTCCGCGGTCGCTTCAGTGGACAGCGCCGCCACGAACGCTTCCTGCGGGACCTCGACCCGGCCGATGGTCTTCATCCGCTTCTTGCCTTCCTTCTGCTTCTCCAGCAGCTTGCGCTTACGGGTGATGTCACCGCCGTAGCACTTGGAGAGCACGTCCTTGCGGATGGCCCGGATATTCTCGCGCGCAATGATTTTCGAGCCGATCGCGGCCTGCACCGGCACTTCGAACTGCTGACGCGGGATGAGTTCTTTGAGCTTGGTGGTCATCTTGTTGCCGTACGCACTCGCCCCGTCCTTGTGGACGATCGCCGAGAATGCGTCGACAGCCTCGCCCTGCAGCAGGATGTCGACCTTGACCAGCGCGGCCTCCTGCTCGCCGGCCTCCTCGTAGTCCAGGCTCGCGTAGCCGCGGGTGCGTGACTTCAGCGAGTCGAAGAAGTCGAAGATGATCTCACCCAGCGGCATCGTGTACCGCAGCTCCACGCGCTCGGGCGACAGGTAGTCCATCCCCCCGAGCTCGCCGCGCCGGGACTGGCACAGCTCCATGATCGTGCCGATGAACTCGCTGGGCGCGATGATCGTGGTCTTGACGATCGGCTCGTACACCTCGCGGACCTTGCCCTCCGGCCAGTCCGACGGGTTGGTGACGACCATCTCCGTGCCGTCGTCCTTGACCACGCGGTACACCACGTTGGGCGAGGTGGAGATCAGGTCGAGGTTGAACTCGCGCTCGAGTCGCTCGCGGGTGATCTCCATGTGCAGCAGCCCGAGGAACCCGCAGCGGAACCCGAAGCCCAGCGCCACCGACGTCTCCGGCTCGTACGTCAGCGCCGCGTCGTTGAGTTGCAGCTTGTCGAGCGCCTCTCGCAGCACCGGGTAATCCGAGCCGTCGACCGGATAGAGGCCGGAATAGACCATGGGCCGGGGTTCGCGGTAGCCGGTGAGCGGCTCGGTGGCACCGCCTCGCGCCGAGGTCACCGTGTCACCGACCTTGGACTGGCGGACGTCTTTGACGCCGGTGATGAGATAACCGACCTCCCCGACACCCAACCCGTCGGAGGCCTTGGGCTCGGGCGAGACGATGCCGACCTCGAGAAGTTCGTGGGTCGCGCCGGTCGACATCATCTTGATGCGCTCGCGGGGGGTGATCTTGCCGTCGACGACCCGGACGTAGGTGACGACGCCGCGGTAGATGTCGTACACCGAGTCGAAGATCATCGCGCGGGCAGGCGCGTCGGGGTCGCCGGTGGGCGCCGGCACCTGACGGACGACCTCGTCGAGCAGCTCGGCCACCCCCTCGCCCGTCTTGCCGGACACGCGTAGCACGTCGGAGGGTTCGCAGCCGATGATGTGGGCGAGCTCGCCGGCGTAGCGGTCCGGGTCGGCGGCGGGCAGGTCGATCTTGTTGAGGACGGGGATGACCGTCAGGTCCCTGTCGAGGGCCAGGTAGAGGTTGGCCAGGGTCTGCGCTTCGATGCCCTGCGCGGCGTCGACCAGCAGCACGGCGCCTTCGCAGGCCTCCAGCGCGCGGGACACCTCGTAGGTGAAGTCGACGTGGCCGGGCGTGTCGATCAGGTGCAGGACGTGCTCGGAATCACCGACTTTCCAGGGCAGACGCACGTTCTGCGCCTTGATCGTGATGCCGCGTTCCCGCTCGATGTCCATCCGGTCGAGGTACTGCGCCCGCATGTCGCGGTCGGAAACCACGCCGGTGAGCTGCAGCATCCGGTCGGCCAGCGTCGACTTGCCGTGGTCGATGTGAGCGATGATGCAGAAGTTCCGAATCTGCGCCGGCGCGGTGAAGGTCTTGTCGGCGAAACTGCTAATGGAATTTCTCCTGGTGAGCGCGATACGGGTGCCGGAAACGGCCAGTCCAGAGTAACGAGCACCGGCCCGCGCGACACAATCGAGCGTCGCGGCGACCGCCTACAGTGGGGGTCATGGCGTCATCGTCCTCGCCCTTCAAGACGTTCCAGAGGCTGGTGTTCTCCGAAGCTCCCAAGCTGGTTCGGCACATCCAGCGGTCGGACTCGCTGCAGCGCGGAATCCAGCAGGGTATTCAGTACGGGCTCCAGCAGGGCCTGCGCCTGGGGCTGGAGGTCATCGCCGGGACCCAGCCGTCGCCGACCCCTGCGCTCCCCGCGGGCCGGCCGGTGTCGAACACGTTCGTCCCGACCGCGCACCGCGCCCGCCGGGTCATCTACGCCCCGGACCTCGACGGTCGCGCCGATCCGGGCGAGATCGTGTGGACCTGGGTGGTCTACGAGGACGACCCGACCCGCGGCAAGGACCGTCCGGTGCTGGTGGTCGGCCGGGATCGCAGCACCCTGCTGGGCCTGATGCTGTCGAGCCAGGATCACCACCGGGGCGACCCAAACTGGGTCGGCATCGGCAGCGGAACATGGGACTACGAGGGCCGGGCCAGCTGGGTGCGGCTCGACCGGGTTCTCGACGTGCCCGAGGAAGGCATCCGGCGCGAGGGCGCGATCCTCGAACGCGCGACGTTCGAGGCGGTGGCGGCCCGCCTGCGCGCCGAATACAGCTGGAGTTGACCCGGCGAGCAGACGCGAACTCGAGCTGACACGCCGCGAATGTGGTCGAGTTTGTGACTGCTCGCGGGGGAAATCAGCGGGGCGCGCGCCACATCTGCCACATCGTCGGGCCGCCGCCGGGGACGACGAGCTCACCGGTGACCTCGAAGCCGAAGCGCAGGTAGTAGGGCACGTTCGACTCCTTGGTCGACTCCAGGTACGCCGGCGCGCCCTCGGCGTCGCAGCGGTCGAGCCGCGATGCCATCAGCGCCTGGCCGAAGCCCGCTCCCCGCACGTCGGGATCACTGCCGATCACGGCGAGATACCAGTGCGGCTCCTCGGGGTGATGGCGCTTCATCAGCTCCGAGACCTCCATGCCGCGCTTGGACTCACCGCGCATGGCCAGCAGAAAGGTCGGCATCATCGCCAGGTCCTCGCGGGTCGTGGTCTTCCAGCGACCCGGCGGGTCCCACAGCGCGGCAGCACCGAGACCGCCGTCACGCCTGGCGAGTTCGACCGCGTCGCCGGCGAGGAAGTGATGGCGGGTCATCGCGGCGAAGATCCGGGGCAAAGCCTTCGCTCGACGCGCGTCGTCGGGCATCATCCACTGCATCACCGGGTCGTCGAAGAACGCCCGTCCGAGCACTTTCGACAGTGCAGTGACCTCTGCCCGGCGAGCCGCGGTGACGTCGATGCGCACCGAGGAAATGCTACGCGGCGGCGCCTATCCGTAGAAGCGGTGCGACCCCGGCACCGACGTGGCGGATCTCGTCGATCTGCGGGTAACCCGACAGGATGAACTCCTGCGCTCCGGCCTGCACATACCGGTCGAGCACTCCGGCCACCTCGGCGTAGCTGCCGACCGCAGCAGTGCCCGCGCCGTCGCGAACCAGGCTCGGTCCCGCCCACAGGCCCGGTTCGATCTCCAGGCTGCGGGCGTCTCGAAGCACCCCGTCCGTCAGCGCCGCCATCCGCCGCTGCCCCTCGGACACGCTCGTCGAATAGCGGGCGTGTGCCCGCGCGACCTGGTCCGGTGTGAGGTCGGCCAGCAGTTCCTCGGCACGCTGCCACGCCTGCGCCGCGGTGGGCCGGGCCACGGTGTGCAGCCGCACCCCGAAACGCAGCGTGCGGCCGCGTTCTGCGGCGGCAGTTCGCACACGCTCGAACTTCTCGGCGACCTGCTCCGGTGTCTCACCCCAGGTGAGGTACACATCGGCGTGCTCGGCGGCCACCGCGATCGCTTCCGGGGACGAGCCGCCGAAGTAGATGGTCGGCCGGACGGTCACCGGGTAGGCGGCCCTGGCACGTTCGACGGCGTAGAACTCGCCATCGAACGAGAACTCGGCGCCGGAGAGGATGCCAGCCACGATGGTGAGGAACTCACCGGTACGCCGGTACCGCGCCGTCTTGTCGACGGCGTCGCCGAAGCGGCGCATCTCCGCATCGTCACCGCCGGTGACCACGTTGAGCGCCAGCCGATTTCCGGTGAAGCGCTGATACGTGCTCACCTGCTGGGCCGCCAGTGTCGGGGAGAGCACCCCGGGCCGGAAGGCGACGAGGTACTTCAGCGCGTGGGTGTGCTGAGCCAGAGCTGCCGTGGCCAACCACGAATCCTCACAGTGGGAACCGGTCGGCGTCAGCACAGCCTCGAAGCCGAGATTCTCGGCCGTGCGGGCCAACACGGTCAGGTTGTCCAGCGACGGTTCCAGATACGACGGCACCCGAGATCCGTCGGCGGCCTGATTGTCGGCGATGGTGGCGGTGTCGCCATGGGTGGGCAGGTACCAGTGCAGCGTCGGGCCGTCAGCCATCCGGTCAGGGTCATCCGATCCGCGCCCCACTGTCCAGAGTTTCGTCCACCGTGATCCCAAGGCTCCAATCATGCTGCGGTACTTAGGATCATCACGAGCTCTATGCTGTCAACCAGCTGGCAGTGTGCGTAGGTTTCCCCGTCGTGATCGAAATCGAGAACCTGACCAAGCGGTTCGGTGATCGAACCGTGCTCGATGACATCAGCCTGTCGGTGGCCGACGGTGAGATCCTGGCGGTCGTCGGGCCCAGCGGCGCCGGTAAGAGCACGCTGAGCCGCTGCGTCAGCTTTCTCGAACGCCCCACGAGCGGGATCGTTCGCGTGGACGGGAAGGACTTCGCCACCCTGTCTCCCGACGAGCTGGTGGCCGCGCGCCGCAAGATCGGGGTCATCTTCCAGTCCGCACCGCTGTTGCGCCGCCGCACCGTTGCCCAGAACGTGGCGCTGCCTCTCGAATATCTGGGCGCCACAGACGAATCGATCGACCGGCGCGTCGGAGAACTACTCGACCGGGTGGGCCTGTCCGACCGCGGCGCCTCCTACCCCGCACAACTCTCGGGCGGGCAGAAGCAGCGGGTCGGAATTGCCCGCGCTCTCGCGCTCGGACCGTCGCTGGTGCTCTCCGACGAGGCCACCTCGGGACTCGACCCGACGACGACCAAATCGATTCTGGCTCTGCTCAGTCATCTTCGCGACGAATACGGACTCTCGATCATCCTGATCACCCACGAGATGGAGGTCGTCCGGGAAATCGCGGACTCGGTGGCTCGGATCGCCGACGGACGCATCATCGAGAGCGGGTCGGTCGAGGACATCATCCTGAATCCCGAGTCGCTGCTGGCTCACGAGCTGCTGCCGGACCGGCCGAGCGTGCCGCCGCGCGGGGACGCAGACGTGTGGGAGGTGTCCTACGCCTCTCGCGACGTACCGCTGGACTGGCTGACGACGATCCAGGATGCGCCGGGCCTGTCCGGCGCACGGGTCAGCGTGCTCAGCGCGAGCGTCGAAGCCATCCGCGGGATCGCTGTCGGCCGTGCCGTGCTGGCCATCTCCCCTGCTGCGCCAGCCGGTTTCGCACGATATCTCAGGGAGCGGGGCCTGCACGTCAGCGCGTCACCCTCGGCGGAGGTCGCGGCGTGACGCTGTTGGCCCAGGAGGACTTCAGCACGCCCTGGCACAAGGTTCCCGAGCTACTGTTGCCCGCCTACGGCGAGACGTGGTTGATGGTCGGCATCACGATGGCACTCGTCGTGCTGGTCGGCATTCCCGTCGGGGTGATCCTGCACAACACCTCGGACCTCGGCCTGTACCCGGACCCCCGCGTGTTCGCCGTCCTCAACACCGTGGTCAACATCGGCCGGTCACTACCCTTCCTGATCCTGATGGCAGCGATCATCCCGGTGACGCGGTTCCTGGTGGGCACCACGATCGGTATCCCGGCGGCGATCGTGCCGATGACCGTGGCCGGTGTTCCGTTCTTCGCCCGACTGGTACAGAACGCGCTGCGTGAAGTCCGCTCCGACGTCACCGACATGGGGCAGGTCTCCGGCGGATCGACGCTGCAGGTGATTCGCACCGTGCAGCTCTCCGAGGCGCTGCCCGCCATCGCCGGCGCCCTCACCGTCAACACGATCGCGATGATCGACTACTCCGCGATCGCGGGTTCGATCGGCGCGGGCGGAATAGGAAATCTCGCAATCACATACGGCTACAACCGCTTCGACGACAACATCATGATCGCCACCGCCATCTCGTTGATCATCACCATCGCCGCCGTCCAATTCATCGGCGACCGCGTGGTCAAAGCCCTCACCCGCTGAAAGGACTCGCCATGACCGACCAGATCAGCCCGCCCTCGGGCGCGGGACTCGACATCGACATCAAGAAGAAGAAGCGCTGGCCGTGGATCGCCGCCGCGGCCATCGTCGTGCTCGCCGTCGCCGGCGGCGTCTCGTACGCCCAGTTCTCCAACAAGGACAAGCCGTTCGGCACCACGCTGCCGGTGGCAACATGGAGCACCGACATCGCTGCCGAGAACCTGCTGAGCTACATCGCCACCGACATCGCACCCGACCACGGGATCACGATCGAACCCGTCAAGATCGACAACCTCATCGAGATCAACCGCGCCGTCGATGCCGGAACGGTCGCCGGCAACTTCTTCGAGCATCAGCCGTTCCTGAACGACGCCATCGCCGCCAACGGTTTTCAGCTGACTCTTGCCGCGCCGACATTTACCTGGGACCAGGCCACCTACTCGGACAAGTACCGCAATTGGGACCAGGTCCCCGACGGCGCCAAGATCGCGCTGCGCGACGATCCGGCCGGACAGGCCATCGCGTTACTGGACCTCGCATACGACAAACAGATCACACTCAAGCCCGGCAAGGACACACTCGCGGGTCTGCCTCAGCTCGACGACGTCGCGTCCAACCCGAAGAACTATCAATTCGTTCAAGTGCCGATCGGTCAGCTGGCGCGAAGCCTCGCCGACGTCGACGCCGTCGTGGTCCACATCTCCGATGTGTACGCCGCCGGTCTGACAGAGCAGCAGATCCTCGCCCGCGAACCCGCACCGAAAGGCAGCGAAGGCGGCCTGGTGGTCAGCAACAAGCACATCGACGACCCCAACGTGGTCAAGCTGATCGACACCTTCAAAGACCCGCGCATCGCGCAGTTCCTGCAGACCACCGACAACAAGCTCATCCGCGACACTTTGGGGCCGATCTCGTGACCGACAAACGGCCGCTGTTCTATTCAGCGTTCGTGATGAACACCGCCTCGCACGTTCTGCACGGACTGTGGCGGGCTCCCGAGGCGCGCAATCACGAGTTCAACAAGCTCCGGCACTGGACGTCGTTGGCGTCGGCCGTCGAGAACGCCGGCTACGACCTGCTGTTCTTCGCCGACGTGTTCGGCCTGCGCGCACCATGGAACGGCAACTGGCGCAAGGCTGCTGAGGGCGGCATCCAGGTGCCGGTCAACGATCCGTCGGCGTTGGCGTCGGCGCTCGCGGTGGTCACCGAGAATCTCGGCATCGTGTTCACCAGCTCGATCGTGCAGGATCATCCCTTCAATTTCGCTCGCAAGATGTCCTCGCTGGACCACTACACCGACGGCAGGCTCGGCTGGAACGTCGTGACGAGCTTCAACGCCAACATGTTTCGTAGCTTCGGCCACGAGGGCACGCTCGAGCACGACGAACGCTACGACTGGGCCTACGAGTACGTCGACGTCACGTACAAGTTGTGGGAGGGGTCCTGGGACGACGACGCACTCGTGGCCGACAAGGCGCGCGGTGTCCATTCCGATCCGGCCGGTATCCACCGAATCAACCATGTCGGCAAGCGCTATTCGGTCGAGGGACCCCACTTCTCGTCCCCGTCGCCGCAACGCACACCCGTGCTGTTCCAGGCCGGTGCGTCACCGGCGGGTCAGCTCTTCTCTGCCCGTAACGCCGAGGGGGTGTACATCAGCAGCCCGAATCCGGCTGCCGCACATGCACTGACGTCCGAGACCCGCGCCCTGGCCGCTCAACATGGCCGCGACCCCGACGACATCGCCTTCGCCCAGGGGCTTTCGTTCGTCGTCGGTGACACTCACCGTGACGCGGTACGGCGCCACGACGAGATCAAGCGGTATCTGGATCTGGAGGGTGTTGCGCTGCACGCGCTCGGCGATGCCGGCGTGGACGCGGGACACCTTCCGCTGGATACGCCGATCAGCGAGCTCGGCCAATTCACCGGGGTGCAGGGCTTCGCACGGTGGGCCGCCGAAGCATCGGGCAACTCCGAGCCGACGATTCGCGACCTGGCCTGGGTTCTGGAGGGAGCCAACCGGGTCGTCGGCACAGCCGAGGAGATCGCCGACCAGCTCGAAGAATGGCGCGAAGCCGGCGTCAACGGCATCAACGTCTACCACGCGACGGTGCCGGGTTCGTTCCAGGAAACCGCGGATCGGCTGTTCCCGACGCTGCGCGAACGCGGGCTGATCGCGACCGACAAGGCGGGCACGCTGCGGCACAAGCTGTTCGGGCGGGGCGACCGGCTGCCCGACAGCCATCCCGCCGCCGCGTACCGGGGGGCCTTCGCCGACAACTCGCTGCTGGACCCTGCTATCCCTGGGTGATGTAGTCCTGCAGACGCTGCTGCTCGCGCTCGAGCTCCTCCATGCGCGTCTTGACCACGTCGCCGATGCTGACGATCCCGCGCAGCCGACCGTCGACGACGACAGGAACGTGGCGCACGCGATTGGTCGTCATCAACGCACTCAGGCTGTCGACCGAATCGTCCGGCGCACAGGTGGCCACCACGGTGGTCATGATGTCGGCCACGGGCCGCCGCAGCAGATCGGCGCCGACCTCGTGTAGACCGCGCACCACGTCGCGCTCCGAGACGATCCCCTGCAGCCCGTCGGCCGATACCACCACCATGGCGCCGATGTTGTGCACCGCCAGCTCAGTGAGCAGACCGGCCACCGACGTCTCGGGAGTGATCGTCGCAACGGATGCGCCCTTGACGCGCAGCACATCGGAAATCCGCATCACCACCTCCTTGTGATGGAGCTCACATCAGCGTACCCCCAGGAAGCTGCGGAACAGAATGCCTTGCCGGACCGGTTGCCTACTCCAAGACGCACACCCGACCGAGAGGAACGCCATGTCACGCACGACCATGCTGGGCGACCACCTAACCGTCAGCGCTCTGGGATTCGGCGGGATGGCGCTGACACCCGTGTACGGCGGCGCAGTCGACGACACCGAGTCGCTGGCCACGCTGCACCACGCCGTCGACGTCGGCGTCACGTTCATCGACACCGCCAACATCTACGGCTCGGGCGACAACGAACGATTGATCGCCCGGCTGCTCGCGGACCGCCGCGACGAGGTCACCCTCGCGACGAAGTTCGGCATCGTCGCCAATCCGGCCGGCACCCAGGGTCGCATCGGCGTGCGCGGCGACGCCGCGTACGTGCAGCAGTGCATCGACGAGAGCCTGCACCGCCTGCAGACCGACGTCGTGGACCTGTACTACCTGCACCGGCGGGATCCGGCCGTGCCGATCGAAGAGACCGTCGGCGCGATGGCCGAGCTGGTGCGCGCCGGAAAGGTCCGCCATCTCGGGCTCTCCGAGGTATCGGCGGAGGAACTGCGCGCGGCTCACGCCGTCCATCCGATCGCGGCGCTGCAGAGCGAATGGTCGATCTGGACCCGCGACGTCGAGGCCGCGATCGCACCGGCGGCCGCCGAACTGGGCGTCGGACTGGTCCCGTTCTCCCCGCTGGGGCGGGGCTTCCTGACCGGCTCGGTCCGTTCGGCCGCCGACATCGGGACCAATGACTTCCGACGCACGATGCCGCGCTTTGCCGACGCCGCGCTGACGGCCAATCAGCGCGTCGTGGACGCCGTCGAGCAGGTGGCCGGCGAGGTCGGCGCCACCGCGGCCCAGGTGGCACTCGCCTGGCTCCGTCACCGGGCCGACGACCTCGGTGTGGCGAGCGTGCCGATCCCCGGGACCCGGCGTGCGGCGCGCATCGACGAGAACCTGGCCTCGCTGTCGGTCCAGCTGACCCCGGAGCAGGTCAGTGCGCTCGGGCGCGCAGGAGACGCCGTAACCGGCAATCGGTACGGCGACACCGCGGCGGTACGGTCGAGCCGCGACGCGTGATTGCGCCGCGCCAGAGCGGTCCTGGCGGTATACCTGCTCCATGATCGAAGTGACCTTGCTCGGCACCGGTAGCCCCATCCCCGACCCGCGCCGTGCGGGGCCCTCGACTCTGGTCCGCGCCGGCGGCCAGACCTTCCTCGTCGACTGCGGCCGTGGCGTTCTGCAGCGGGCCGCGGCCGTCGGGGTCAGCGCGAGCAACCTGACCGCGCTGCTGCTCACCCATCTGCACAGCGATCACATCACCGACTTGGGCGACGTCCTCATCAGCCGCTGGGTGGGCAATTTCGCCCCGGACCTGACGCCGTTGCCGATCATCGGCCCGCCCGGCACGGCCGAGGTCGTACAGAAGACGCTGGAGGCGTTGCAGTTCGACATCGGTTACCGCATCGCCCACCACGCCGACCTGACCGCGCCGCCGCCGGTGGAGGTCGAGGAGGTGACCGGCGGGGTGGTGTGGGGCCGGGACGGAGTACGGATCGTCGTGGGGCCCACCGATCATCGCCCGGTCGCCCCGACGATCGGGTTCCGCGTCGAGCACGACGGCGCCTCGGTGGTGCTGGCCGGGGACACGGTGCCTTGCCGGGGTCTCGACGAGTTGGCCTCTGGCGCAGGCGCACTGGTGCACACGGTGATCCGCAAAGATCTGATCGACGCGATGCCGATGCAACGCATCCGGGACATCTGCGACTACCACTCCTCGGTGCAGCAGGCGGCCGAGACCGCGGCTCGCGCCGGGGTCGGCATCCTGATCCTGACGCACTACGTGCCGGCGCTGGTACCCGGCCAGGAGGACGAGTGGCGGGCACTGGCGGCGACGGCGTTCGATCGCCAGATCGAACTCGGCGACGATCTGCACCGGGTCGAAGTGCACCCGGGCGTCTGCGTCAAGCCAACCGGGTGATCTCCACGATCACGTCCAGATCGGTGGACCCTTCACCCGAGTAGATGCCCTTGAGCGGGGTCACGTCCGAATAGTCGCGGCCCACACCGACACTGATGTACTGCTCGGTGATCTCGGTGTCGTTGGTGGGGTCGTAGTGCCACCACTCGCCCGTCCACGCCTGAATCCACGCATGGCTCTGCCCGTCGATCGTCTCGCCGATCTTCGCCTCGCGCTGCGGGTGCAGATACCCCGACACGTAGCGCGACGGAATACCCATGCCCCGCAACAACATCAAGGTCAGGTGTGCGAAATCCTGGCACACCCCCTTGCCTTCGCGCAGCGCGTCGACACCTGAGGTGTGCACGCCGGTGGTGCCGGGGACGTACTGCAGTTCGCCCTGCACCCAGCGCGCCGCCTCGATCACTGCCTCGGCGGGATCGTGGTACTTGGCGATACGCCGGCCCACGCGCTCGATCCGCTTACTGGCCGGCACGTAGTGGGTGGGCGCCAGCACCTCGTCGTAGCGGTCGATGACCGCCTCACCGGCGAGGTCGGCCCAGGCCACCTTCTCTGCCGGCGCCTCGGGTCGGTCCGTCTCCACCACCGATGACGCGGTCACCTCGAGCTCGGTGTGCGGGGCGTGCAGGTCGAACGCAGTCACCGCGGTTCCCCAGTAGTCGACATAGCGGTAGGACCGGGTCGCCGGAACCGTCTCGACGCGGTTGAGGATCACGTTCTGCCGCGAGTCCGACCGCGGTGTGAGCCGCGCCTCGTTGAACGACGCGGTGACCGGGGACTTGTAGGCATAGCCCGTCGAATGGACCACGCGCATCCGCCACATGCCTAAATCTCCCCTTCTTCGATCACCAGTGCGTTGCGTCCCGCATCCGTCCACGCCACCCACGGCGCAGAGTGGAAGTACTGCAGCGCCAACGATTCTCCGACATCGAAGACGGTCGTCTGCAGCGAAGCCAGCCGCTGCTCGAGCGATTCGAGCAGAACCCCGGGCCGCAGGAACTCCAGTTCGCTGCGCGCGCGACCCAGCAGTAGCTGCGCCTCGGCGGTCGCACCGAGGCGCCCGTGCGGCCGGTTCATCAGCTCGTCGAGGCTGTGTTCGGCCAGCCGCAGCGAGTAGAAGATCGACCGCGGAAAGAGCCGGTCCAGCAACATGAATTCCACGACCCGGCCGGCGTCGAGGGCACCGCGGTAAGTCCGCAGGTAGGTGTCATGAGCACCCGCGGATCGCAGCAGGGTGACCCACGCCGGCGACGACGCACTGTCCCCGACCCGGGACAGCAGCAGCCGGACCGTCATGTCCACCCGTTCCAGGGCACGACCCAGCAGCATGAAGCGGTAGCCGTCGTCGCGCGACAGTGTGGAGTCGGCCAGCCCTGCGAACATCGCGGCGCGCCCCTCCACGTAGGACAGGAACTCGTGCGGACCGAGCCGTTTGGCGGCGCGCTCCCGCTCGGCGAGTGCGTTGTAGGTGGTGTTCAAGCACTCCCAGATCTCGGTCGAGGTGACTTCGCGTGCGCCACGGGCATTTTCGCGGGCCGCCGAGATTGCCTCGACGATCGAGCAGCCGCCGTAGGTCTCGCGGCTGAACGCCACGAGGTCGGTCAGCGACCACACGTCGAGGACCTCGTCGGGCGGGTCGATGCCCAGCACGCGCAGCAGGGTGCGCGAAGCCTGGTCGGGATCGACGCTGGAATCCTCCAGCAGCTGATGCACCGTGACATCGAGGATGCGCGCGGTGTCGTCGGCGCGTTCGACGTAGCGCCCGATCCAGTAGAGAGATTCGGCGTTTCTGGCCAGCATCGTCACTCTCCTCTACTGCTGCTGTTGCTGTTGCTGTTGCTGCTGTTGCTGATCGGTACTGGATTCCGCCTTGCCGTTGCGGCTGCCGTTCTTGGCAGCGCTCGCCGCTTTGGGCAGGGAGCGCACCACTTCAGCGGCGCCCAGTTCGCGGTCGGCGACCGACGTCCGCGACGCCAGCACCCAGGTGTCCTTCGAGCCACCGCCCTGACTGGAGTTCACCACCAGCGATCCTTCGGGCAGCGCCACCCGGGTCAGCCCGCCGGGCAGCACATACACGTCGTCTCCGTCGTTGACGGCGAACGGGCGCAGGTCGACGTGGCGGGGGGCGAGCTCGTCGTCGATCTGCGTCGGCACCGTCGAGAGCTGCATCACCGGCTGGGCGATCCAGCCGCGGGGATCGGCGTTGATCTTCCGGCTGATTGTCGCCAGCTCCTTCGGGGAGGCGTTGGGGCCGAACACGATCCCGTAGCCGCCAGAGCCCTCGACGGGTTTGATGACCAGCTCGTCGACCCGGTCGAGCACCTCTTCACGTTCCTCGTCGAGCCAGCAGCGGAACGTGTCCACGTTGGCCAGCAGAGGTTTCTCGCCGAGGTAGTACTCGATGATCGTCGGAACGTAGGTGTAGACGAGCTTGTCGTCCCCGACGCCGTTGCCGACGGCGCTGGAGATCACCACGTTGCCGGCGCGGGCCGCGTTGAGGATGCCCGCCACCCCCAGCACCGAATCGGGCTGGAACTGCATCGGATCGAGGTAATCGTCGTCGATGCGGCGGTAGATCACATCGACCTGGCGCTCGCCCTCGGTGGTGCGCATGTACACGGTGTTGTCGCGGCAGAACAGGTCGCGGCCCTCGACGAGCTCGACGCCCATCTGCCGGGCGAGCAGCGAATGCTCGAAGTATGCCGAGTTGTACACGCCGGGAGTGAGCACGACGACGGTGGGATCTGCGACGTTGCTGGCCGCGGCGTTGCGCAGCGCGCGCAGTAGATGCGACGAGTAGTCGCCCACGGCGCGCACCCGGTGCGTGGCAAAGAGGTTCGGGAACACCCGGGCCATCGTGCGGCGGTTCTCCATCACGTAGGAGACCCCGGACGGGGAGCGCAGGTTGTCCTCCAGCACCCGCCAGGTCCCCTGCGCGTCACGGATCAGGTCGATGCCGGCGACGTGGATGCGCACCCCGTTGGGCGGGGTGATACCGACGGCCTCGCGGTGGAAGTGCTCGCACGAGGTGACGAGCCGGCGCGGGATCACCCCGTCACGCAGGATCTCCTGCTCGCCGTAGATGTCGGAGAGATACATCTCCAAGGCCTGCACGCGCTGACGGATGCCGCGCTCGAGCCGGGTCCACTCGGCCGCCGAGATGACCCGCGGGACGAGATCGAGCGGAAAGGGTCGCTCCTGCCCCGACAGCGAGAACGTGATGCCCTGGTCGATGAAGGCGCGGCCCAATGCGTCGGAGCGGGCCTCGAGGTCAGAAACGTCGGCAGGGCCCAGCTCCTTGTGGATGCCCTTGTAGGGGCCGCGCACGTTGCCGTTGGCGTCGAACATCTCGTCGAACGCCTGGGCGTACGTACCGAGCCGGTTGTATCCGCCGAAAATGCCCTCGTGCCGTCGGGCCGGCTTGGTCGTACGTGTGGTCCGTGCAGTTTCTGTCGGCAAAGCTCTCCTGCTCCTCCCGTACGCGGACGTGCACCATGCATGCGCTCCAGACACGCACCTTGCCATGCTGCAGCATTTCCGTCGTTTCGGCAGGCCAGTGGCTTCCGTTTTGGGTGATGTACTCGCTCGCTGCTAACCTGAACAGTCGCTGCCCCCCGCGGGCGCCCCACAGACTCAACCCAACCCGTCGAGATCGCCGAAGGAATTACACGCGTGGCCAACATCAAGTCGCAGGAAAAGCGGAACCGCACCAACGAGCGCCGCAGACTGCGCAACAAGTCGGTGAAGTCGTCGCTTCACACGGCGGTCCGCGGATTCCGGCAGGCCGTCGAGGCCGGCGACAAGGACAAGGCCGGCGAGCTGCTGGTCGCGACCAGCCGCAAGCTCGACAAGGCCGCCAGCAAGGGCGTCATCCACAAGAACCAGGCCGCCAACCGCAAGTCGGCGCTGGCCAAGGCGCTCAACAAGATCTGACGCGCCGAGCTCAGTCGCCCACCAGTGAGGCGACTGAGCGCACCGCGTTCTCCAGCGCGTAGTCGGCGTCCGCCGCCGCGCCTTTGACGTCGGCATTGAGCGCCGCCACCAGGCGCAGCGCCTCGGCCACGGAATCCCGCGACCACCGTCGCGCCTGCTTCTGCGCCTTCTGCACGCGCCAGGGCGGCATGCCCAGCTCTCCGGCCAGCCGGTACGGATCTCCTGACAGCGGCGCCACCCGGGCGATCGTGTGCACCGCCTCGGCGAGCGCGTCGGCCAGCACGACGTGCGGTTCGCCCGCCATCATCGCCCAGCGCAGGGCTTCTGCCGCCCCGGCCACATCGCCGACCACGGCCTTGTCCGCGATGTCGAAGCCCTTGACCTCAGCTTTTCCGGAGTGGTAACGCCGTACCGCTGCGGCGTCGACCACCCCGCCGGTGTCGGCGACCAACTGCGAGCACGCCGAAGCCAACTCCCGCAGATCCGAGCCGATCGCGTCGATCACCGCGGTCACTGTGTCATCGCTCACCTTGGTGCGCAGGGCGCGGAACTCCTTACGGACGAAGTCCGCGCGCTCGGTGGCCTTGGTGATACGAGCGCACGGATGCACCTCGGCGCCGAGCTTCTTCAGCCGATCGGCGAGGGCCTTGGCCCGCCCGCCGCCGGAATGGACGACGACCAGCAGTGTGCCCTCGGGGAGGTCAGCCGCCGCCCCCTCGATGAGGGCCACCGCGTCCTTGCCCGCCTCGGCGGCCGATTCCAGGACGACGACGCGCTCGTCGGCGAACAGCGACGGGCTGAGCAGCTCGGCGATCTCGCTGACGCTGACCTCCCCGGCCCGCAGGCGGTCGACCGGCACATCGGTGGTGCCCGCTGATTTGCGCGCCTGGGCCAGGACCGTCGCGACAGCGCGTTCGACGAGCAGCTCCTCGTCACCGAGGATGAGGTGCAGACCGGTGCTCACCGGACGATGGTGTCACGCCGGCCCGACAGCCCCCAATGCCACACCGCCGCGACGATGCAAGAGCCCGCCGCGACCAGAGCCACCCCCGCGAGCCCCGACGGTACGGGCACTGCCGCCACTGGCACCGCCGCCGCCCAGCGGGCCACACTGGCCAGCCACCACACCTCCGGGCCGGTGAACCGGATGAGCAGCTGCGCACCCGCCGGCCACAGCGGACACAGCGCCGCGGCCGCCGTCCCGATCAGCGTGATCGGCGGAATGACCGGCGCGACAATCAGATTGGCGATCACGGCGACGAAACTGACCGATCCCGACACCCCCGCCACGAGCGGCGCGGTGACCAGTTGGGCCGCCATTGCCACGCTGACCGCGTCGGCCAGCGGGCGGGGCCACCCGCGGCCTTGCAGCCGCTGCGACCACACCGGCGCGACCAGGATCAGGCCCGCGGTGGCCGACACCGACAGCGCGAAACCGACGTCCACCGCGAGCTGTGGAGTGGCGATCATCAGCACGATGATCGCGGCGGCCAACGCAGGTAGCGCCTGTCGCCGTCGGTGGGTGAGCACTGCCAGCAGCGTGATCGCACCCATGACCGCGGCCCGCAGCACGCTCGCCGACGGCTGCACCACCACGACGAAACCGGCCAGCGTCAACCCGGCCAGCACGACCGCGATCCTCGGCCCCACGAGCGCAGCGCTCAGCAGCATCGCGCCGCAGACGATCGTGATGTTCGCGCCCGACACCGCCATCAGATGGGTCAGCCCGGCGGTCCGGAAAACCTTCGCGGTCTGCGCCGGCACCGCCGAGGTGTCCCCTAGCACCAACGCCGGCAACAACGCCGCCTGCTCTGCCGGCAGCACGAGACGCACCGCGTCGGCGAACCCCGCACGAATCCTGTGGGCAAGCCGATACACCGGCGCTGCGACGCCGAGGCGCGGCCGCCCGGTTGCCGACAGCACGGCGACCGACAGGTCGCTGCGGCTCGGGCGGCTCACCCGGGCGCGGAAGCCCGCGGGCCGGCCTGCCTGCAGCGCGGCGTAGTCGGCGCCGGATGCGAACACGAGCACCGCACCGGAGGACCGGACCCCGTCGAGGCGGGCCAGCGTCGCCCGGAACATCGTGCGGCCACCCTCGAGTACGCGGGGCGTCTCGTCGGGCGTGACCACGACCTCGACGACCGATCCGACGTGCGTCGTCGCCGGATGATGTCGCACGGCATCGACACGCAGGCACACCGCGATCGCGAAGCCGCCGCCCACCAGCGCCACCGCGGCCGCGGCGACCAGGATCGGACGCCGCCCGGCTGGGACCCGCGCGCGGCTCGCCCACCAACCCGCCCCGACCGTCGCGGCAACCCCGACCAGCACGGCAGCACCCGCGGCCGCATACCCCCAGCCGATCCCGGCGGCGGTCACCGCCCACGCGGTCAGCGCGGCGGGGATGAGCCGGAGATCGGTCATCTGACTGTGACGAGCGGGCGAAGCTTGTCCAACCGCGCCGGACCGATCCCGTCCACGTCTGCGAGCTGATCGACACTGCCGAAGCGGCCGTGCGCGTCGCGCCACGCGACGATCGCCGCGGCCGTCACCGGACCGACGCCCGGCAGGGCGTCGAGTTGCTCGGCACTCGCGGCGTTCAGATCGACCGGCGCCTGCGCACCGCCCTGACCTGATGGCGCGCCGGCCGATGGGGACGCGCCCGGTGACCCCGGTGACCCCGGTTGCGCGGTCGTGTCCGACACCACGGAGCTGCCCATCTCGGCCGGCTGACCGGGCGCTGCCCCGATGCCCACGACGATCTGTTCACCGTCGGCGACCTTGCGCGCCATGTTCAGCCCGAGGACGTCGGCACCGTCGAGTGCACCGCCGGAAGCCTCGAGCGCATCGGCGATGCGGGCGCCCGGGGTGAGGGTCACGAGACCGGGTCGTTGCACCAATCCGACGACACTGACCACGACGGGACCGGGCGCCGAGCTGCTCAGCGCCGGGGCGGGAACCCCGGACGCTGCCATCTCGACAGGCGGGAGCTTGGCCGACACCACGGCGGGTGGTTGGTCACGCAGCAGGCTGACCACGGTGACGAGCACGGCGATCAGGCCGACGACACCGAGTGCGACGACACCCGCGCGCCCCGGGTCGGCACGCACCCGGGCCAGCCAGGCCGGTCCCCGGTCCGCGCTCTGCTCCGGCAGCCAACGCGACAGCGCGGCGTCAGCGCCGTCGTCGTCGAGCTCCTCGTCGTCCTGCATGACGCCGGAACCCAGGCGCCGCCGGAGCCGCTCAGCGGGCAGTTCTGTCGACATACCGCGACCGTAGGCATCCCGGCCGACGCACACGGCGATGCGCCGCGTCAGCCAGCCCGGCCTGTGGATGAACTCGGCTCTGGGGACAGCGGGATAGCATGACCGCCAATGAACGGTCGAGCCCCGATGATCGCCGGCGCAGCGTTCGCGGTGCTGTACGCCACGGCCGTCATCGCCCTCCATGCCCTGCCCGGCGCCGATCCCGGCGTCACCCGCGTGCAGGCGCTGCTGCTGACCTTCGCGGCGCTGGCGCTCGCTGTCGTGCTGGCCTTCGCGCGCGACCGGCTCAGCGGACCACCCGCCCATCTGTTCACGCTCGGGTCGACGCTGCTGGTGGCCCATCTGTGCGTCGCCGTCTGGTTCGCCGGCGGTCTCTCGCTGCGCCCGGGCCAGACCGCGGTCGCCACCGCACGCGCGATCGAGGATGTCGGGGCGATGTGGCTACCCGTGGCCACCATCGCCAACATCCTGGTGGCGACACCGATCCTGCTGCACGCCAACGAGGGCCGGCTGCCGCGGTGGCTCGGCGTGCTCGCCGCCGTGTTCACGGTGGAACAGCTGATCGAAACCATCACCGTCATCGGACCTCCCGGCAGCTTCATCTCCCCCGGCGGCCCGATGAACCACTATGTCGGCGGCCTGCTGTCGGTGGTCTTCGTCGCCGGCCTCGGATTCGCCCTGGCCGCTCCGGACACCGCAGGCGTCGCTACCGCCCGTGGCGACACCGAACAGACACCGGACACAGACGACACGAAAGACGACAGCCCCGAACACGCCCACGAACCCGTAGGAGACTGATGGCGCTCCCCCGCCTGGTACCGCAGTCGAGCCTCGACGACACGAGCACCGAGGCGCTGCGGGCCGAGGTTCGCCGCTTCCTCGCCGAGCAGCGAAGCGCCGGCACCTTCCGCCCGTCGGTCGACGTGTGGCTCTCGGGCTGGGACGAGGCGTTCACCGCGGCGCTGGCCGCCCGCGGTTGGCTCGGCATGACGGTGCCCATCGAGTACGGCGGGCCAGGACGCTCGTTCCTCGAGCGCTTCGTCGTGACCGAGGAACTACTCGCCGCGGGCGCTCCGGTGGCCGCCCACTGGATCGCCGACAGGCAGATCGTGCCATCGCTGCTCAAGTACGGCACCGAGAAGCAGAGGGCGCTCTTTCTCCCGAAAATCGTTGCCGGCGAATGCTTTTTCGGCATCGGGATGAGTGAACCCGATTCCGGCTCGGACCTGGCCAGTGTCCGGACCCGCGCCGAGAGGGTCGAGGGCGGGTGGCGCCTCACCGGGACGAAGGTGTGGACCTCGGGCGCCCACCTGGCCCACGCGTTCATCGCGCTGGTCCGCACCGCGCCGGTCGATCCCGCCCACCGGCACGCCGGATTGAGCCAGTTCATCGTGGATCTGCGCGGCGCGGATGTGCAGATCCGACCGATCACGTCGATGAACGGCGCCCACCATTTCAACGAGGTGATCCTCGATGGCACCTTCGTGCCCGACGACATGGTGTTCGGCGAGATCGGCGCGGGATGGCAGCAGGTCACCTCCGAACTGGCCTTCGAGCGCAGCGGACCCGAACGGGTGCTCTCGACGTTCGTACTGCTCGACGCGATGGCTCAGGCGATGAGCGACAACGAGATCCCGCGCGACACGAATCTGGGCCGGTTGGTGGGCCGCGTCGCCGGCCTCCACCAGATGTCGTCCGCCGTGGCCGGCGCCCTGCAACGCGGGGAATCGCCGGACGTGCCCGCCGCCGTCATGAAGGTGCTGGGCACCACCACCGAAGGCGACATCGCCGAATTCGGCCATCTGGCAACCGAACACGGCGCGCGATTCGCCGCGTTGGCCGATACCGCGGTGGACCAACGGCCGGGCTTCACCATCCGCGGGGGCACCAACGAGGTGCTGCGCGGTGTGATCGCACGCGGATTGGGGCTGCGATGACCACATTCGATGTCGACCCCGCACTGACCGACATGATGGCTGCCGTGTTCGCCGAACACGGCAGCGACGGTGATCTGTGGGACCGTCTCGACGCCTTGGGCCTAATCCGGCTCACCGGCGCCGAAGACTCCGGCGGTAGCGGTGCGGGATGGCCGGAGGCCGCCGAGCTGATGTCGGCCGCGGTGCGCCACGGCGCCCGAATCCCGTTGGCCGAGCACGACCTTCTGGCCTGCTGGCTTCTCGAGGCCGCAGGGTTTTCCGCCGACGCTCGGCAACGCACCGTTGCACTGCTCGATGACCAGGGCCGGGGCACCGGCGTGCCGTGGGCGTCGAGCGCACGCCGGATCGTGCTGGTCTGGCAGCAGGACGGCGGCTACCGGGTGGCTGACGTCGACCCCGCGGATGTGTCGATCACAGGCGGCGCCAACATGATCGGCGAGCCCCGCGACACCGTCGAGGCCGCCATCTCCGCGCTCTCCGGCGTCGCGATCCCCGATGGACTCGTCGACACACTGCGCCTCAAAGGTGCGCTCGTGCGCGCCGTGCAGATCTGCGCGGCGCTGGACCACGCGCTCGAGTCCTGCGTCGAGCACACGACGACGCGCCACCAGTTCGGCCGGCCGCTGGCCAAATTCCAGGCCGTCCAGCACCTGGTGTCCGACATCGCGTGCGAGGCCGCGCTGGCCCGGTCGGCCACCGAAGCGGCCCTGTCGACGGCCACGGCCACCGACTGGACGGCGCCACATCTGGAATTCCTCGTCGCCGCGGCTCGGTCGTGCGTGGGCCATGCGACCTCGGTGGTCGTGCGCAATGCCCATCAGGTGCACGGTGCGATCGGCACCACCGTCGAACACCGCCTGCACCACGTCACCCGGGCAGCATTGGCGTGGCGTTCGGAGTTCGGCTCGACCAGGCATTGGGACGACCGGCTCACCGACATGGCGATACACGCCGCCCCGCAGGGTCTCTGGTCGCTGATCAGCCCCTGACGACCACCGTGCTGGGTTCGCGGGGAGCGCCCAGCATGTCCCGATGCGACGGTGGCACACGGCCGCCGTCGTCGGTGATCCCGTACTCGCGCGCCAGTTCGGCCGCGATCACGGTGCGCCCGCTGCGTGCGCGGAGATCGGGGTCACGGAACATTGCGTCGATGAGATGACCGGTGAACTCCGGTGTTTCGGCGTGCGCGGCAAAAGACGCGAGTGCGTCGGGAGCCCCGTCGAAGGCGTGGCGCATGCGTTCGGTGAGCAGAATTCCCATCCAGATGGACACCGTCGCCACCCCGGTGCCGCCGAAGTCGACCGCCATGTCGGCGGCCATCTTGTCGGTCCCCGCCTTCTGCGCACCGTAGGCAGGCCCGTGCATGTAGCACACCGACCCGGGCGAGGACGTGAACGCGATGAGGCCGCGGTCCTGTTCGACGAGCAGCGGGGCGGCATACCAGGCCGCGACGTAGGAGGACCGCAATCCGACGTCGAGGACATCGGCCAGGGCACGGGGCCTGCGCCAGAACGGTTCCGGCCCCACGAGATCGTCGGAGATCGCCGCGGCATTGTTGACCAGCAGATCCAGCCGCCCCTCGTCGCGCGTCAGCCGGTCGAAGAACTCACCCACCGCGTCGTCGTCCCGGTGATCCACCTGCACCCCGACACCCCAGTCCGGCGCCGCGTCGATGCCGCGGCCGGTCCCGTACACCCGCCACCCGTGACTCGCCAGAGCCGAGGCGATGCCGCGCCCGGCTCCCCGGCTGGCGCCTGTCACCACGGCCACCGGCATCGTCGACTCACCCATGCGGCCACCTTAGAGGCGGTAGGTTGACGCCATGCCGACCGACGATCCCCTGCGGGTCATCCAGTGGACCACCGGGAACATCGGCCGCCGGTCGCTGCACGCGATCATCGGGCGCGACGACATGGAACTGGTCGGTGTGTACGCCCACGGTGCGGACAAGGTCGGCGTCGACGCCGCCGAGCTGGCCGGCTGGCCGGAGGCCACCGGGGTCACCGCGACCGACGACATAGAGCAACTCGTCGCTCTGCGCCCCGACGCCTGCTGCTACAACCCGCTGTGGCCGAGCATCGACGAGCTGGTCCGGCTGCTCGAGTCCGGCATCAACGTGTGCTCGTCGGCGGCATGGATCACCGGCGGCAAGCAGTCGCCGGAAGATCTCGACCGTATCCGAAAGGCCTGCGCGACGGGCAATTCCACGATCTTCGGCAGCGGCGCCCATCCGGGGATGTCGAATCTGGTGGGCATGGTGCTCAGCGGCGCCTGCGAGCGGGTCGACGAGATCCGCATCACCGAGTCGGTGGACTGCTCGACCTACGAGTCGGCCGGCACGCAGACCGCGATGGGCTTCTCACAAGATCCTGACACTCCCGGCCTGGCCGAGAGTATGCGCCGCGAGAGCGAGGTGTTCGCCGAATCCGCGGCGATGATGGCCGACGCGATCGGGGCAACGCTGGATCGCATCACGTTCGACGTCACCTTCACCGCCGCCACCGGCGACAGCGACCTGGGGTTCATGCAGATCCCCGCCGGCACCGTCGCCGGCGTCCACGGCTACCACCGCGGCTGGGTGGGTGAGCGCAACGTGGTCAGCGTCGGGTTCAACTGGATCATGGGCAGCCACGTCACCCCGCCCAAACCCCTCGAGCACGGCCACGTCGTGCAGGTGTTCGGGGTGCCCAACATGCGCACCGTGGTGCACTGCCTGCCGCCGAAAGACTGGACCGAGCCCGGATTCATGGGCCTGGGCATGATCTACACCGCTCTGCCGGTGACCAATGCGGTGCCGGCGGTGGTGGCGGCGCCGCCGGGCATCGTGACGCTGGCCGACCTGCCGCCGATCACGGGCCGGTTCGCGGGCTGACCTCGCAGACCTGCACGGCCACCCCGACCGCTCCCCCACCGACGTGGACCGACAGCACCGGACCCATGTCCTCGACGGTCAATGACGACAGCTGGGGTAGCCGCTGGGTGAGCGCTGCGCCGAGTTGGTCTGCGCCGTCGTGATTGTCGACGTGGTGGACCACGACATCGGCCGGTTTCGTGCCGACGATGTCGGCAACGCGATCCACCAGTGCCGCATGCGCTTTGCTCACGGTGCGGATGCGCTGGTCGAGCACGAGCCTGCCGTCCACATCCAGTTTCAGCAGCGGCTTGAGCGACAGCGCGGTGCCCAGCCACGACGACGCGGTGCCGATGCGACCGCTGCGGCGCAGGTTGTCCAACCGGTGCACGACGAGGAACACCTGGGTGCGTTCCCGCGCCGCTCGAGCCGCGTCGGCGACCGTGTCGAGATCAGCGCCGCCGGCGGCGCACCGCGCCGCCTCGCGGGCGATGAACCCGGTACCCATCGCGGCCGAGCGCGAATTGACCACGCGCACAGCCGAACCGAACTCACGAGCCGCCGTCACTGCGGCGCTGTAGGTGCTCGACAGTGCCGCCGAAAGGTGCACGGCGAGCACACCGGCGCCGTCGCTGTCGGCCAGTGCGCGGCGATAGTGCTCGGCCAATTCGGCCGGCGCGGCGCCGGCCGTCGTGACCTTGGGTCGATCGTGCACGTCATGCGGGACGTCGTCGACGCCGTCGCGGAGATCGGCACCGTCGACGAGCACGTGCAGCGGCACCTCGCGGATGCCCCACCGCCCTGCCGCGTCTCCCAGGCGCGCCGAGGAGTCGCTGACCACCACCACCGTCATGGACGGCTGCGCGAATCCGGGATCGGGACACCGGCTTCGGCAAGTCCTTTGAGCATCAGGTCGGCGACCGCCCGGTGCGCCTCGAAGTTCCAGTGGATTCCGTCAGGATTGCCGCGACCGCTGTAGATCTCCTCTGCGACGGCGGCTTTGAGGTCGACCAGCGGGACCCCGTGCTCGTCGGCCCAGCGGGTGAGCGCGGCAACGGTACCGGGTCGGCCGTGGTGGGCGTTGCCGTAGGACTCCGCGATGTGCACCGAGGGCAGCGACGCCACCACCGGTATGCCAGGGCGGTTGAAATCGATGGCGGCGCGCGTCATCTCGAGGTATTCGACGGTCAGATGCGGAGGTAGTGCCGACCGCGCGATCGGCGAGAGCCGCGGCTGCAGCCAGCTGTACCCGTCGCGCACCCAGCGCCTCAGCTGTGGGGGTCGGGCATAGCGGATGAGTTCCCGTAGCGCGGTGGGCAGCACCGACGGCAGCGAGTCCATGCCGGACGTCGCGAAGACGACCGCGCCGGCGCGGGGCAGCGCCGCCCACGACCGCGGATCCTGTGTCGCCGCCCACCACACGTCACGGCTGGTCCACCCGATTCGCCCGATGACCTCGACGTCCCAGTCGAGTTGGGCGGCAACCAGATTGGGCCAGATTCTGGGGTCGTCGGCGGGCAGCCCGCCGGTCGGGCCGTAGTACGACAACGAGTCGCAGAAGACGAGCAGGGTGGTACGCCCGGCGTGCGACTCAGAGGACATCGCTGGCGACCTGCGCCGAAGCGTTCCACACGTCGAGACGCCAGCGGATGTCGGCCAGGCTCGCCGGATCGCCGTCGCGGCGGGTGTGACCGGCCAACTGCACCCAGCTGGCATTGCCCAGCCCGCCGAGCACGGGCCAGGTGTCGACGGGCAGGTCCAGCAGCGCCGCGGTGAGCGCGGCGATCAGCCCGCCGTGCGCCACCAGCACCACCGGCCGGTCCGCACCGTCGGCACCCCACTCCGGCTGGTCGGCCACGAGTTCACGCACCAGCGGAAGACTGCGGTCGGCGACGTCGACGCGACTCTCCCCGCCGTGCGGGGCCCAGCGCGCGTCGTCGCGCCACGCCAGCCGGGCACCGGGGGCCACCTCGTCGACCTCGAGGTGGGTCATCCCCTGCCAGTCGCCCAGGTGGGTCTCCCGCAGCCGGGCGTCGACCGACACCTGCTGGCCGCTCCGGTCGCCGAGCGCGACCGCGGTGTCGAGCGCGCGGCGCAGATCCGACGAGACGATCAGCAGCGGTTGGCGTTTGGCGAGCGCCTCGGCCGCGACGACGGCCTGTTCGCGGCCCAGGTCCGACAGGTCGGTGTCGAGCTGACCCTGCATGCGGCTGCCGGCGTTGTACTCGGTCTGTCCGTGCCGCAGCATGACCAGCTTGCGCACCGTCACGCGTCGTCTCCGGACAGCTCCACCGGCACCAGCGGGCAGTCGCGCCACAGGCGGTCCAGGGCGTAGAAGTTCCGCTCGTCCTGGTGCTGGATGTGCACCACCACGTCGACGTAGTCGAGCAGGGTCCAGCGACCTTCGCGGGTGCCTTCGCGGCGCGCAGGCTTGTAGCCGGCCTGACGCATCTTCTCCTCGACCTCGTCGACGATCGCGTTGACCTGACGTTCGTTGGACGCGGAGGCGATGACGAAGCAGTCGGTGATGACGAGTTGCTCGGACACGTCGATGACGACGACGTCGTCGGCGAGCTTGGCCGCGGCCGCACGCGCGGCGATCTCGGCCATGTGGATGGCTTCAGGTGTGGCGGTCAGGAGCGGTCTCCTTCGAATGCGGTTGATAGAGATGTCGTTTGGCGACGTACTGCACGACACCGTCGGGTACCAGGTACCAGATCGGCCGCGAGGCTTCGGCGCGCTCGCGGCAGTCGGTCGACGAGATGGCCAGCGCCGGCACCTCGACCAGATGCAGAGCATCGTCGGGCAATTCGGCCATGGCCGCCGAGATGTGTTTCCCGTCCAGCTCGTATCCCGGCCTGCTCACACCGACGAAACGCGCGATCGAGAACATCTCTTCCCAGTTCTGCCACGACAGGATCGACGCCAGCGCGTCGGCGCCGGTGATGAAGTACAGGTCGGCGTCGGGGTTGAGCGCACGCAGGTCCCGCAGAGTGTCCTTGGTGTAGGTGGGTCCGCCGCGGTCGATGTCGACCCGGCTCACCGAGAACATCGGGTTCGATGCGGTGGCCACGACGGTCATCAGGTAGCGGTCCTCGGCGGGGGTGACGGCTCGGCTGCGCTTCTGCCACGGCTGTCCGGTGGGGACGAACACCACCTCGTCGAGATCGAACAGGTTGGCCACCTCGCTGGCCGCGACGAGGTGCCCGTGGTGGATGGGGTCGAATGTTCCGCCCATCACCCCGAGCCGCCGTCGCGCTTGCACGACTAGCGAGCTTACGGGACCGAAAAGCGGCGGTCAGACGGACGAGAGTCGATGGGCGCCCAGTTCCTCGGACACCTCGAAGGCCGCACGGTCGGCACGGTAGACGTCGCGGGCGTACTCGACGCACCGGCCCGCGGTGTCGCGGGTGCTGCGGGTCAGCAGCGTTCCCGCCGACCCGGCCCGCACCCCGAGCTGCACGCTGGACGCGTCGTCGAGCACGATCGATTCCAGCACCGCGGTGGACCGCGCGAGGTCGAGCCCGTAGCGGGAGCGCAGCAGCGCCCACAGCGAACCGCCGTCGGGTTCCTCCAGGATTCCCGGTGTCAGGTCGGCCGGCAGGTAGGTGGTCTCCAGGGCGAACGGCACGTCATCCACGCTGCGCAGGCGATAGAACACGTGCACCGCGGCGCCCTCGGGCAGGTCCAGCGCGCGCCGGACCGCAGGCTTGGCGGTCTGGTGTTCGGCCCACAGCAGCTTGGCGGCCGGGCGTCGTCCCATCCGCGCCACTTCCTCCGAGAAGCTGCCGACGTGGAACCGGACGCGGGGCTCGGCCACGAAGGTGCCGCGCGGTGGCTTGCGGTACACCGCTCCTTCGCTCTCCAGCAGCGACAAGGCCTGGCGGGCGGTCATCCGGCTGACGCCGTGCTGTTCGGCCAGTTCCCGCTCGGATGGCAACAGGGTGTGTGGACCCAACTGCTCGGTGGCGATCCGGTCGCGCACATCCGCGGCGATCGACATGTACAGCGGCGTGCCCGAAGCCATCCCGCCAGATTAGCGCCGCGAGCTGCGCTTCGACGCGTGTGACGGCCGGGTAAAAAGTCAGTTTCCGGATTGACGGGCGTCACATCAACGCTGATACTTTGGTTCAACCACATGGTCTATACCAAGTCACCGTTGTACCCCACCGACGGCCAGGAGGCCCCCGTGACCCGCCCCGACTCCAGCGACTCGGCTGAGCTCGCCCAATTCGGCTACACCCAGTCGCTCGAGCGGCGGACCGGCCGCTTCGCATCCTTCGCCGTCGCGTTCGCGTTCGTCTCGATCGCCACGGGCATCTTCACCACCTATGGAGCGGTGCTGAACAGCTCCGGTCCCGTCGGCATCTGGACCTGGCCGATCGCCGTCATCGGACAGCTGGCGGTGGCGTTCGTGCTGGGCGCGCTCGCCTCCCGCATCCCGGTCACGGGCTACCACTACCAGTGGATGTCACGGCTGGCGAACCCCATCCTCGGCTGGATCATCGGCTGGATCTCGTTCACGTTCCTGGCGATCGTCGTGGTCGCGGTCGACTACACGATCGCGTCGACGATCCTGCCGGTCCTGCTCAACTACGAGAGCACCGCGACGATCGCGTGGGTCATGACCGCCGGGGTGCTGGTCCTGCAGGCCGCGCTGGTGGCGCTGTCCACCCCGTGGGCCGAGCGGGTGAACAACGGCCTGGTGACGCTGGAACTGATCGGGATGGCGCTGCTGACGGTGCTGCTGCTCGTCGTCGCCGCGGTGCGCGGCGACATGGACGTGAGCAACCTGTTCAGCAAGGGCGCGGTCGCATCCGAGGGCTTCTGGAGCTTCGGCGACTGGACCTCGGCGGGCCCGTGGATGCTGGGCTTCCTGCTGGGCGCGTTCACGATCGTCGGGTTCGAGTCGGCCGCCAACCTGGCCGAGGAGACCCACGACCCCGAGCGCGTCGTGCCGCGGGCCATGTGCAACGCGGTGCTGGCCTCCGGCGTACTCGGCTTCGTGTTCCTCATCGCGGTCACGCTCGCCGCCGGCGATCCCGTCGCACTGGCCGAATCCGGCACCCCGATCGCCGATGTCATCAAGACCACGCTCGGCTCGGTGGTCGCCACGCTGCTTCTGCTCATGGTCGTGCTCGCGATCTTCGCGTGCGGTCTGGTCATCATGATCACCGGCGTGCGGTTGACCTGGGCGATGTCTCGCGATCGGCGCTTCCCCGGGTGGCAGCAGTGGAACCAGATCTCGCCGCGCTTCCACACCCCGTTCAAGGCGACCCTGCTGTACTTCGCGCTGGCGCAGCTGATCCTGGCGATCTTCGCGCACTCCGAGACCGCCCTGTTCACACTCTTCAGCGCCGCGACACTCCTGCCTGCCGTGATGTACGCCTCGACAGTGGTGCTGTACTTGGTCAAGCGCTCGTCGCTTCCCGTGAACGGCAAGTTCGACCTCGGAAAGTGGGAGATCCCGATCCTCGTGGTGGCAGTCGTCTGGCTGGCCTTCGAGCTGGCCCTGTTCCGTGACGCCTCGTTCAAGCAGGCGTGGGCTTACGTGCTGGCCATGGTCGCCATCGGCGCGGCCTACCTGATCTACCTGCTGGTCCGGCACGGCCGGGCGGGGTTGACGATGCCCGACATGGCTTCCATCGACGCCGAGCTGCGGGAGTGAACAAAGCGATCCTGGCGATCGACCAGGGCACCTCGGGCACCAAGGCCGTCGTCGTCGACGGCCGCGGTGCAGTGTGCGCGACCGCCGAGGTGCCGCTGCGGCCCGACTACCTGCCCGCCGGCGGCGTCGAACAGGACCCCGAGGCGCTGTTCGACAGCGTCGTCACCGCGGGCCGCCAAGCACTCGCCGAGGCGGGCGTGCCTGTCGCGGCGGTCGCGCTGGCCAACCAGGGCGAGACCGTGCTGGCATGGGACCGCGCCACCGGCACTCCCCTCACCCCAGCCGTCGTCTGGCAGGACCGGCGCGCCGAGGCGCTGTGCGGAACGCTCGTCGAGCACGGGACACGGATCGCCGAACGCACCGGCCTCGTCCTCGACCCGTACTTCTCGGCGCCCAAGATGGCGTGGATTCGGGAGAACCTGACCCGAGACGGCGTCGTCACCACCACCGACACGTGGCTGGTTCACCGGTTGTGCGGCGCATTCGTCACCGACGCGGCGACGGCGAGCCGGTCCTTGTTGACATCGCTGGACGAGCCAGGATGGGACGACGAGCTCGTCGCCGTGTTCGGGCTCGCCGGCGAGCCGATGCCGGAGATCGTGGCCTGCGATCAGATCGTCGGACACACCGACGTGTTCGGGCCGACGCTGCCGGTCGGCGGGTTGATCGTCGACCAGCAGGCCGCCCTGCTCGCCGAGAGCTGCCTGCAGCCCGGCTCGGCGAAGTGCACGTACGGAACCGGCGCGTTCCTTCTCGCCCAGCTGGGCACCGAACCGGTCCGGTCCCAGTGGGGGTTGACGACGTCGGTGGCCTGGCGGCTGCGTGACGAGACCGCGTTCTGCGTCGACGGCCAGGTGTACACCGCGGCGTCGGCGGTGCGGTGGGCCGTCGATCTGGGTCTGGTGCCCGCCGCCGACCAACTCGACACCGTGGCCGCCGACACGAGCGACGGTGTCATCTGCGTGCCTGCGCTGGCCGGACTCGCGGCGCCCTGGTGGAACTCGGCGGCCACCGCCAGCTTCACCGGCATGATGCTGTCGAGCACCCGCGGGCACCTGGTCCGGGCATTGCTCGAGGGCGTGGCCGCACAGGTGACCGCACTGACCGGACTCGTGTCGGCCGACATCGGCCGACCACTGACCCGGCTGCGCGTCGACGGGGGCCTGACCCGGTCCGAGGTGCTCATGCAGGCCCAGGCCGATCTTGCGCAGCTCCCGGTCGAGGTCTACCCGTCAGCGCACGCCACCGCACTCGGCGCAGCCGCATGTGCCCGCCTCGCCATCGACCCCAGCCTGGCCGTCGGCGACGCCGTCGGCGCCTGGACGCCGCAACGCACCTACGATCCGCACTGGCCGGCCGAGCGCGCCGCCGACTTCCTGGCGCGCTGGCGCCGCATCGTTGAGGAGACCATGAAATGACCGCTGCATGACTTCCGAGCCCGTCTCCGACGTCACCGACGTCGCAGTCATCGGCGCCGGGATCGTCGGCGCGGCGATCGCCCGGGCGCTCGCCGGCACCCGGCTGTCCGTCACGCTCGTGGAGGCCCGCGACGACGTCGGCGACGGCACCAGCAAGGCCAACACCGCACTGCTGCACACCGGGTTCGACGCCACCCCCGGCACCGTGGAGTCCCGGCTCGTCGCCCGAGGCTACGACCTGCTCGGCGACTATGCCGAACAGACCGGCATCCCGGTCGAACGCACCGGAGCCATGCTCGTCGCCTGGACCACGGAGGAAGTCGACGCGCTGCCAGGCCTGATGGTCAAGGCCGAAGGCAACGGCTATCGCGACAGCGAGCTACTCAGTGCCGACGAGGTCTACCGCCGGGTACCGGCCCTCGGACCCGGGGCGATGGCGGGGCTGAGCGTTCCCGGCGAGTCGATCATCTGCACGTGGACCACGAATCTCGCGCTGGCCACCGACGCGGTGGCCCGTGGCGCGACGCTCGTGCGGGGCGCGCGGGTGACCGCGGTGACGCCCGGCGCCGACTACACCACCCTGCACACCAGCGCCGGCGAGATGCGAGCCCGCTGGGTGATCAACGCCGCCGGGCTCGGCGCCGATCACCTCGACGCGCAGTTCGGATACGGGCGACTGACCGTCACCCCGCGGCGCGGCGAATTGCTGGTGTTCGACAAGCTCGCGCGTCCGATGGTGCCGGTGATCGTGCTGGCCGTGCCGTCCTCGCGGGGCAAGGGTGTGCTCGTCAGCCCGACCATCTACGGCAACGTGATGGTCGGCCCGACCTCGGAGAACCTGACCGACCGGACGGCGACCGGAACCTCGGAGAAGGGCCTCGACTTCCTGGTGTCGAAGGGCCGGGCATTGATGCCCGCCTTGTTCGACGAGGAGGTCACCGCGACCTACGCCGGGTTGCGCGCGGCGAGCAACCACGACGATTACGTGATCGACCTCGACGCCGCCGCGCGCTACGTCCTGGTCGGCGGCATCCGCTCCACGGGGCTGACCTCGGGCATGGCGGTGGCCGAGTACGTGACCGAACTGCTCTCCGAGGCGGGTGTCGACGTCGCCGAGCGGGACGGTTTGCCGCCCCCGCCGCAGATGCCGAACATCGGCGAGATCGGGGTGCGGCCCTATCAGGACGAGCAGCGCATCGCCGCCGATCCCGACTACGGCCGGCTGGTCTGCTTCTGCGAGCGCGTGAGTGTCGGTGAGATCCGCGATGCGTTCGACTCCCCCATCCCCCCTGCGGATCTCGACGGTCTACGGCGCCGCACCCGGGTGATGAACGGGCGGTGCCAGGGCTTCTACTGCGGCGCGCGCACGGCGGAGCTGCTCGCCGACGGGGTGGCGCGATGAGCCGGGTCGCGGTCGCGATCATCGGCGGCGGCCCGTCGGGGCTGACCGCTGCCGCGGCGCTGGCGCCCACCGTGGACGGTGAGGTGCTGGTGCTGGAACGGGAGAGCCACACCGGCGGAATCCCCCGCCACAGTGACCATCTGGGCTACGGCCTGCGGGATCTCCACCGATTCGTCTCCGGGCCGACCTATGCGCGGCGACTGACGGCGATGGCCGCCGAGGCAGGCGCGACGCTGGAGACCGAAGCGATGGTCACCGGCTGGGCGGGTGAGCGCACCCTCGCGATCACGTCTCCACGCGGCGTGCGAACCGTCGCTGCCGACGCGGTGATCCTCGCAACGGGAGCCCGGGAACGGCCCCGCCCCGCGCGCCTGGTCCCCGGTGACCGGCCCGACGGCGTGTACACCACCGGGCAGCTGCAGAACCTCGTGCACCTGCACCACGGACGGGTGGGCACCCGGGCCGTCATCGTGGGCGCGGAACTGGTCAGCTGGTCGGCAGTGCTGACGCTGCGTGAAGCAGGCTGCGCGACGGTCGCCATGGTCAGTCGTCATCCGCGCGCCGAGGCCTACGCGGCCTTCCGCGCGCCCGGCCGCGCGCTGCTGGCCGGTCCGGTGCTGACGAACAGCAGGGTGGTCGCCGTCAACGGGAAGGGCAGGGTTTCGTCGGTCACCGTCGAACGCGACGGCACACGCCACGATATCGCCTGCGACACCGTGGTTTTCACCGGCGACTGGATCCCCGATCACGAGCTGGCACGCACGGGTGGGGTCGAGATGGACCCGGGTACCCGCGGCCCGGCCGTCGACGCCGCGTTGCGGACCAGCCGGCCAGGCGTGTTCGCGGTCGGCAACCTGCTGCATCCGGTGGACACCGCCGACGGCGCCGCACTGGACGGCCGCCACGTCGCCGCGGCCGTGCGGGACTGGCTGCGCACCGGCGGCACGGCCGAGCCCGTCCACAGCGCGGCTCACATCCGGGCCGAGGCTCCGCTGGCCTGGGTTGCGCCGCAACGTGTCTCGACAGCCGGCGGCAGCGCCCCGCGAGACGATCTCCTGCTGTGGACCGACGAGTACCGCCGGCTACCCGCGCTGCGTGCGGTGCAGGACGGCCGCGTCGTCGGCACCGCCCGCACGCTGTGGCCTGCGGCGCCGGGGCGGGTGTACCGGGCGCCGTGGTCGCTCGTCGCCGGGGCGGACCCCAAGGGCGGCGAGGTCACGGTCTCCTTCGCCTGACCGCGAGTGTGCGGTTTCATCCGCGGCACGCGCACAAGGGCGTATCAGGATGCACACTCACGACATCGCCGGGCAGCCACGCGCCCGCAATGCCGCCCGGGCCCGCTCGAGGAAGACGGCAGGCCGGCGCAGCATCGCGGAGCTGACGCGGATCACCGACCATTCGGCGGCCTCGAGCGCTGCCCACCGCTCGATGTCCCACGCCCGCTGCCCCGCGTCGGCCCAGTGCTGCGCTCCGTCGTACTCGACAGCGACCTGCCACAGAGGCCAGCCCATGTCCAATCGCGCGAACACCCGGCCGTAGACGTCGCGGACCTCGATCTGCGTCTGCGGTGCAGGAAAGCCATTGCGCAGCAATGCCAGTCGCGTCAGCGTCTCGTAGGGCGACTCCGCGCCGCCGTCGACCAGCGGCAGCACCCGACGTAGCCGACGCTGCCCCCGCGCACCGGGGTGCAGACGCGCGACGTCCATGACGTCGGCAGGCTTGACGTCGACGGCGTTCATCAGCGCATCGATACGCTGGACGGCCTCGGTCTGCGGCAACCGCCTGGCCAGATCGAACGCCGTGCGGGCGGGTGTCGTGATCGGCAGCCCATACACCTGGGTGATCTCCGCCGGATCCAGCGTGTCGGTGTGCACGACGATGCCGCGCGGCGGTCTGCGGTTGTCGTGCACCACTACCGCCGGTCGTTCGCCCTCGACCCACTTGGCGCCCAACACCGCGGCCGCCGACGTCTCCGCCAGCACGCCACGGCGCCCCGACCACAGCCATGCCGCCCGGGCGCGGACGACCGCGTCGAGCTCGGCGCCTCGCGGAATCCAGACGCCGGGGTACACCGCCTCGTGATGACGGCGCAGTTGACGCAGCGTCAGCTCACCCGCGGCAAGCGCTTCCGATGCGATGAACGGCCAGTCGATCTCGGTCATGCGGGTCAGCGTGTGCGCCGCCGCCGACACAACTGAGGCTCAAAGCTCGGTTATCCACAGCCCGTCGCGCCGAAAGTGCATCCTCATCCGCTTGTCACGGCAAGTCGCGGATGAAACCGCACACTCGCGGGCCTAGACCGGGAGTAGCGAGTCGATCACCGAGGCCAGCTGCTTGGCCGACCTGCACTCGTGCATCGCGATCACATCGGTGTAGCGCGGCACCGCGGAGTCGCCGCTGCCCCACAGATGCTTCGGCTCGGGATTGAGCCAGTGCGCGTGGCGGCTGGCGTTCACCATGTGGGCGAGCAGGTCGGCTTCGGGATTGCGGTAGTTGTTGCGGGCATCGCCGAGCACCAGCAGCGAGCTGCGCGGCGAGAGCACATTCGGGAACTTGTCCATGAACGACACGAACGCGTGGCCGTAATCGGAGTGCCCGTCGCGGGTGTACACGCCCGCTTCCCGGGTGATGCGCTGCACGGCCACTGCCAAATCGGCGTCGGGACCGAACATTTCGGTCACCTCGTCAGTGGTGTCGATGAAGGCGAACACCCGAACACGTGAGAACTGTTGGCGCAGAGCGTGGACGAGCAGCAGCGTGAAATGGCTGAAGCCGGCGACCGACCCCGACACGTCACACAGCACCACGAGCTCGGGCCGGGCCGGATGCGGCTTCTTGAGCACCACATCGATCGGCACACCGCCGGTGGACATCGACTTGCGCAGCGTCTTGCGCAGATCGATCTCGCCGGCGCGGGAGCGTCGCCGCCGGGCCGCGAGCCTGCTGGCCAAGGTGCGCGCCAGCGGCGCGACCACCCGGCGCATCTGACGCAGCTGCTCCCCCGACGCACGCAGGAACTCGACGTTCTCGGACAGTTGCGGCACGCCGTAGGTCTGCACGTGCTCACGACCGAGCTGTTCGGCAGTCCGCCGTTTGGTCTCGGCCTCCACCATCTTTCGCAGCTGCGCGATACGTTGCGCGGCAAGAGCTTTGGCGATCTGCTCCTGCGTGGGTGTCGGTTCCTCGCCGTAGGGTGCCAGCAGGCCGGCCAACAACCGGCCCTCGAGGCTGTCCAGGCTCATCGCCTTGAGCGCCTGATACGACGAGTACGACGGACCCCTGCTGGAGTTGTAGCGGCCGTAGGCTTCGACGATCTGGGCGATCATCGCCGCGAGCCGGTCGTCGAGCTGACCCGCGTCCTCGTTGTCGGAGAGCAGGTCGAGCAGGGCCTGCCGCATCGCCTCGGCGTCGTCGGGCGGCACGCTCTGGCCCTCCGCCGACTCGTCGGCGAGCACAGTGCGTGAGCCCAGCGCGGCCGGGAAGTACAGATCGAACAGCGCGTCGTAGGTGTCGCGGTGGTCGGGGCGGCGCAGCACCGCACATGCGATGCCTTCCCGCAGCGCCGGCCGGTCGGCCATCCCGAGCACGGTCATCACCCGTCCGGCGTCGACGGTCTCCGAGGGGCCCACCGCGATGCCCGCGCCGCGCAGCGCCTCGACGAACTCGACCAGGTGCCCCGGAATCCCATGCGGGGCAAGCGGTTGCGGCGGACGCGTACGACGCGGGGCCATCAGTTGAGCCTCAGCTCCCCGGCGGCCTTCACTTGATCGGACTGGTGTTTGAGAATCACACCCAGCGTCGCGGCGATGACCTCGTCGTCGATGGTGTCCAGTCCCAGCGCGAGCACGGTGCGCGCCCAGTCGATGGTCTCGGCCACCGACGGCACCTTCTTCAGGGCCATCGCGCGCAGCACGCCGACGATGCGCACCAACTCCTCGGCCAGCCGCTCGGGCAGCTCCGGCACCCGCGAGAGCAGGATGCGACGTTCCAGGTCGGGGTCGGGGAAGTCGATGTGCAGGAACAGGCAGCGGCGCTTCAGCGCCTCGGATAGCTCGCGGGTGGAGTTGGAGGTCAGCACCACCAGCGGTTTGCGCTCGGCGACGATCGTGCCGAGCTCGGGCACCGTGACCGCGAAGTCGCTGAGCACCTCCAGCAGCAGACCCTCGATCTCGATGTCGGCCTTGTCGGTCTCGTCGATCAGCAACACGGTCGGCTCGGTGCGCCGGATCGCGGTCAGAAGCGGGCGTGACAGCAGGAATTCCTCGGAGAAGACGTCGGTCTTGGTCTGATCCCAGTCGCTCTGGCCACCCTGGCTGCCGGTCTGGATGCGCAGGATCTGCTTGGCGTGGTTCCACTCGTAGAGCGCCCGCGCCTCGTCGACGCCCTCGTAGCACTGCAACCGCACCAGCCCCGATCCGGTGGCCTGGGCGATGGCGCGCGCCAGTTCGGTCTTGCCGACACCGGCGGGCCCCTCCACCAGCAGGGGCTTTTCCAGCCGGTCGGCGAGGAAGACCGCGGTCGCGGTCGCCGTGTCGGGCAGGTATCCGGTCTCGGCCAGCCGGCGCGCGACGTCGTCGATGTCGGCGAACAGCGGCGCTGGGCGCGCGGGGACACTCACAGTGGTTCTCCTTGCTCAGGCCGGACGGGTCTGCCCGTCGCCCCAGACGATCCATTTGGTCGAGGTCAGCTCGGGAAGCCCCATCGGTCCCCGGGCGTGCAGTTTTTGTGTCGAGATGCCGATCTCGGCGCCGAAGCCGAACTGCTCCCCGTCGGTGAACGAGGTCGAGGCGTTCACCATCACCGCGGCGGCGTCGACGCGCTCGCTGAAGCGTTGCGCGGCAGCCAGATCCGTGGTCACGATGGCCTCGGTGTGGCCTGTGCCGTAGGTGTTGACGTGCTCGATCGCGGCGTCGACACCGTCGACGACGGCGAGCGCGATGTCCATCGACAGGAACTCGGCGCGCAGCTCGTCCTCGGACGGGTCGGCGTGCACCGTGACTCCGGCGGCCTGCAGCGCACCCGTCAGGCGGGGCACTGCGACGTCGGCAACCGCCGCGTCGATCAGCAGGGTCTCGGCGGCGTTGCAGACGCTGGGCCGACGGGTCTTGGCGTTGAGCACGATCGATTCGGCCATGTCCAGATCAGCCGAGGCGTGCACGTAGACGTGGCAGTTGCCCACGCCGGTCTCGATGGTGGGCACCTGCGCGTCGCGCACGACCGCGTCGATCAGTCCGGCCCCGCCGCGCGGGATCACCACGTCGACCAGGCCGCGCGCCTGGATCAGGTGCGTGACGCTGGCGCGGTCGGCGCTGGGAAGCAATTGCACCGCGTCGGCATCGAGCCCCTCTGCTTCCAGAGCTGCGCGTAGCGCCTCGACCAGGGCCGCGTTCGACCGGGCGGCCGACGAACTACCCCGCAGCAGGACGGCGTTACCGGACTTCAGCGTCAGACCGAAGGCGTCGACGGTGACGTTGGGGCGGCCCTCGTAGACGATGCCGACGACGCCGAGCGGGACGCGCTGCTGACGCAGCTGCAACCCGTTGGGCAGCGTCCGCCCACGCAGCACCTCACCGATCGGATCGGGCAGCCCGGCCACCTGCCGGAGCCCGTCGGCGATCCCGTTCACCCGGGCCGGGGTCAGCGCCAGCCGGTCGAGCATGGCGTCCGGGGTGCCGGCGTCACGGGCGGCGGCCAGGTCCGCCTCGTTGGCGTCGAGGATCGCGTGGGTGTTCAGCAGCAGGTGGTCAGCGGCGGTGTGCAGCGCCCGGTTCTTGGTCTCGGTGCTCAGCGTCGCCAGGTCGCGCGACGCCGTGCGGGCGCGGCGGGCGGCGTCGTGTACCTGCCCGCGCAGGTCGCCGGAAGCCCCCGGCGTGCCCACACTTCGCTCCGGTGCGTGCAGACTCATTCGCCCAGCGTAGCGTTGCCGCGGTGGCGAGGATCTGCGTGGTGGGCAGTGTCAATGCCGACCTCACCTTCACCGTCGAGGCGCTCCCCGAGCCCGGCGAGACGGTGCTGGCTTCCTCGTTGGCGACGAGCCCCGGCGGCAAGGGCGGAAACCAGGCCGTGGCGGCGGCGCGGTCCGGTGCGTCAGTGCGCCTCGTCGCGGCCGTGGGCACCGACGCGGCGGCGGCCGAACTGCGCGCACATCTGATCCGCAACGACGTCGACCTGCAGGCCGTGACCGACGTGCCTGGGCCGAGCGGATCGGCCGCGATCCTCGTCGACGCCGGCGCGGAGAACTGCATCGTGGTGGCCCCCGGCGCCAATGCGCACCTGAGCGTGACGCCGGCGCACGTCCAGTCGGTGATCGCCGACAGCGACGTCGTGCTGATCTCGCTGGAGATCCCGATCGCCACGGCCCTCGACGCAGCCGCAGTGGCCCGCGAGGCCGGCGCGGTCGTCATGGTCAACGCCTCCCCCGCGCTCACCGACCCCGGGCACCGCAGCCGGCTGGCCGAGCGCGCCGACGTGATCGTGGTCAACGCGACCGAGGCCTCCGATTGGCAGGACACCGGGGTGGCCCACCTGGTCATCACCCGAGGCCCCGACGGCGCACGGTATGTGACCGACGGCTCGACGCACGACGTGCCCGCCCCGGCGGTCGAGCCGGTCGACACCACAGGCGCGGGTGACGTGTTCGCCGGCGTGCTGGCCGGGGCCTGGCCGACGGGCGCCGAGATGGCACTGCGCCGCGCCTGCGCCGCGGGCGCGTTGGCGACGCTGGTCCCCGGCGCCGGTGACTGCGCTCCGACCCGCGAGGCGATCGACGACGTCCTGCAGGGCTAATCCTGCGGGACGCAGCGCTCGATCTCGTCGAGCCAGGTGCGCGCCGACATGTCCGACGGCGCCCGCCAATCACCGCGCGGTGAGAGCGACCCGCCGGCCGAGACCTTCGGACCGTTGGGCAGCGCCGAGCGTTTGAACTGGCTGAACGAGTAGTAACGCTGCGCGAAAACCTCCAGCCAGTGCCGGATCTCGCCGATCGTGAACGACGGACGCTTGTCCTCGGGGATGCCGAACGGCCAGTCCCCACGCTCGGCGTCACGCCACGCATGCCAGGCCAGGAACGCCACCCGCGACGGCCGAAAGCCGTAGCGCAGCACCTGGAACAACGAAAAATCCTGCAGCACATAAGGACCCACCTTGTCCTGGCTGCTCTGGATCTCCTCGTCCTCACCGGCGGGCACCAGTTCCGGACTGATCTCGGTGTCCAGGACATCAGCGAGCACCTCGTTGACTGAGTCGTCGAACTGTTCCGACGAGATGACCCAGCGGATCAGATGCTGGATCAACGTCTTGGGCACCCCGCCGTTGACGTTGTAGTGGGACATCTGGTCGCCCACGCCGTAGGTGGACCAGCCCAGCGCCAGCTCGGAGAGATCACCGGTGCCCAGCACGATCCCTCCGCGGAAGTTGGCCAGCCGGAACAGGTAATCGGTGCGCAACCCGGCCTGCACGTTCTCGAACGTGACGTCGTAGACCTTCTCGCCACGGGAGAACGGGTGGTCCATCTCCTTGAGCATCAGCTCCGCGGTGGCCCTGATGTCGATGGTCTCGAACGTGACACCCAGCGCCTCGGCGAGCCGGGTGGCGTTGTTCCTGGTGCGTTCCCCGGTGGCGAACCCGGGCAGGGTGTAGGCGAGAATGTCACTGCGCGGCCGTTCTTCGCGATCCATGGCGCGCGCGGCGACGATCAGCGCGTGCGTGGAGTCCAGTCCACCCGACAGACCCAGCACCACCTTCGGATACTTCAGAGCCCGCAGCCGTTGTTCGAGGCCGGAGACCTGGATGTTGTAGGCCTCGTAGCAGTCCTGTTCCAGACGGGCCGGATCGTTGGGCACGAACGGGAACCGCTGCACCTCACGACGCAGCCCGATGTCGCCGTCGGGCGGGTTCAGCGTGAATTCGATACGCCGGTAGGAGTCGTCGTCGATCAGGTGGTGACGCCTGTTGTCGTCGAACGTGCCCATCCGGACCCGCTCGTTGCGCAGCAGCTGCAGGTCGACGTCGGCCACGGATCGCCGCTCTCCCTTGGGGAAACGCTCTGACTGCGCCAGACACACCCCGTTCTCCCAGATCATGGTCTGTCCGTCCCACGCCAGATCCGTGGTCGATTCCCCTTCTCCCGCAGCGGCATACACGTAGGCCGCCAGGCAGCGCGACGACGCCGAGCGTGCGAGCAAGGAACGGTCCTCGGCGCGGCCGATCGTGATCGGGCTGCCCGAGAGGTTGGCCAGCACCGTCGCGCCGGCCAGCGCAGCCTCGGCACTCGGTGGTACCGGGACGAACATGTCCTCGCAGATCTCCACGTGCAGAACGAAATTCGGCAGATCCTGCGCCGCGAACAGGAGGTCGGGGCCGAACGGGACGTCGACTCCCCCGACCCGGATGTCGCCGCTCTCGTCGTCGCCGGCGGCGATCTGACGCTTCTCGTAGAACTCGCGGTAGGTGGGCAGATACGACTTCGGCACCACGCCGAGCACCTGACCGCGATGGATGACGATCGCGGTGTTGTAGATGCGGTTGCGGTGCCGCAGTGGCGCTCCGACGACGAGCACCGGCAGCAGTGCCGCAGAGCCGGCCGCTATCTCACCGACCGCGGTGTCGACGGCCTCGAGCAGAGCGTCCTGCATCACGATGTCCTCGATCGAGTACCCCGACAGCGTCAACTCGGGAAACACCGCGAGGCCGACGTTGTCGTCGTGGCACTGGCGGGCGATGCGCAGCACCGATTCGGCGTTCGCGACCGGGTCGGCCAGCGTCGTGTGATGGGTACAGGCGGCGACGCGGACGAACCCCTGCCGATACGCCGAGTAAAAGTCCATGGTTCATTGTGTCCCCGATGTGTTCGCGTTCAATCGGTGGGTATCTACGCCCCCATGAGCACGTCCGCAATCCTCGTCATCGACATGATGAACACCTATCGGCATCCCGACGCCGACAAGCTGATCCCGCACGTCGAGCCCATCGTCGAGCCGCTGAGCGAACTCGTCACCGCGGCGCAGGATCGCGACGACATGGACTTGATCTACGTCAACGACAACTACGGCGACTTCAGTGCCGAGTTCAGCGACATCGTCCGCGGCGCACTCGACGGCGAGCGCCCCGACCTGGTGGAGCCGATCGTGCCGAAGCACGGTTTGCGGGTGATGACCAAGGTGCGCCACAGCGCGTTCTACGCCACCTCGCTGGCCTATCTGCTGACGCAGTTGAAGCCCGAGCGACTGGTGCTGACCGGTCAGGTCACCGAGCAGTGCGTCCTCTACACCGCGCTCGACGCCTACGTTCGCCACTTCCCGGTCGTGGTCCCCCGCGACGCCGTCGCGCACATCGATCCCGATCTCGGCCAGGCCGCGCTGCAGATGATGGAGCAGAACATGAAGGCCGAGATCCTCGACGGCGCCGCGGAGTGTCTGCGCTGACCAGCACCGATTCGGATACGCCTATCCTCGTGTCGTGGAGTCCCCCGAACTGATCACCGCGCTTCGCGGTCGCCGCATCGCGGTGCTCACCGGCGCCGGCATGTCGACGGACTCGGGGATCCCGGACTATCGCGGGCCCGACTCGCCGCCGGCCAACCCGATGACCATCCGCCAGTTCACCTCCGACCCGGTGTACCGGCAGCGCTACTGGGCCCGCAACCACGTGGGGTGGCGCCACATGGACGAACGCCGGCCGAACGCGGGGCACCGCGCGCTGGCCGCGCTGGAACGCGTCGGGGTCGTCACCGGTCTGATCACCCAGAACGTCGACCTGCTGCACACCAAGGCGGGTAGCCGCGCCGTCATCGATCTGCACGGCACCTACGTGCACGTGGTGTGCCTGCAGTGCGGGCACGGCATGTCCCGCGCGGCCCTCGACGACATGCTCGAGGCGGCCAATCCCGGGTTCCGCGAACGGGTGGCGACGCTCGACAGCATCGCCGTCGCACCGGACGCCGACGCAGTTGTCGGCGACACATCCGAGTTCCGGATCATCGACTGCCCCTGCTGCGGAGGCATGCTCAAACCCGACATCGTGTACTTCGGGGAGAGTGTGCCGAAAGCGCGAGTGGACGAAGCGTACGCGATGGTCGACGACGCCGACGCGCTACTGGTCGCCGGGTCATCACTGACGGTGTACTCCGGCTATCGCTTCGTCCGGCACGCGGCGGCGCGCGGCATCCCGATCGCGATCGTCAACCGGGGCCGCACCCGCGGCGACGACCTGGCCACGGTGAAGATCGACAACGGGTGCTCACCGATGCTGGCGCTGCTCGCCGACGAGTTACCGACGATGGCGAGCCCGGTGTGAGCGGGGTGATCTCGCGCCTGCCGGGTGTGCCGCCGCCGCCGAGCGGACCGGCGTCGCAGCGCTGGGGACTCGGTGTCGGCGATGCGGTCGCCGCGCTCACCCGTCTGCCCGACCCACTGCAACGGGTGATCCGGTTGCTCAACCATGTCGGCGGCCTCGCCGTCAGCGGTGACGAGGTGGAGTTCGACGGCGACTCCGTCCACTGGTCCGATGTCACCGACATCGAAACCCACAGCCTCGTCGGCTATCTGCTGGCGGATGGGTTGCAGGCACAGGTCGGCCGACTTCCGTTGCCGCGCTTCCCGTTCCGCGGGCGCATCATCGGCCTGGCGTCCGATGCCGTGCTGACGGCGGCAGTGGCCGCAGCCGGCGGCCCGCTGTCCGGCCTGCTGGACATCCGCGTTCCCACCGAGGTGAACTACCGCGGCAGGCTGCGCAACCGCACGCTGTCGGCGAGCATGATCGCCACGCTGCTGCTGGCCGATCCGGACGTGCGCGCCGCGGTCGTCGAGACCGCGTCCGCGCACGGCGTGCCGCTGCGGCATGCCGACAACGACGCGATCGACGCGGCCGAGCGCCGGGCACAGTGGCTGGAGAACTGGTTGAAAGACCGCTTCTAGACCGCGACCAGGTCGTCGGCGTGCACGACCGGACGCCGCATCTCGGCGGGCAGATCGGAGGTCGACCGGCCCAGCATGGTCGACAGTTCGGCAGCGTCGTAGGCCACCACACCCCGGGCCACCATCGTCGCGTCGTGGCTGCGAAGCTCGACGACGTCGCCGCCGGAGAATCGGCCCGTCACCGCCGTGATGCCGGCCGGGAGCAGTGAGCGGCGCCGCCGCACGACCGCGTCGACCGCCCCGTCGTCCAGCGTCAACGCCCCGGCCGACTCGGCGGCGTAGCGCACCCAGAAGCGGCGGGCCGACATCCGCTCGGCACGGGGGGCGAACACGGTGCCCACCGACGCGTCGTCCAGCGCGGTAGCGGCATCGGCCGCCGCGGCCAGCAGGACCGGGACCCCGGCATCAGAGGCCAGCAGCGCCGCCGACAGCTTCGACTCCATGCCGCCGGTCCCGAGGTGACTGCCGCGCCCCGCCGAGACCCCGGTCAGGTCGTCGGGCCCGGCTACCTCGGAGATGAAGCGCGCGTCCACTTTTCGCGGATCACTGTCGTAGAGACCGTCGACGTCGGAGAGCAGGATCAGCGCGTCGGCCCCCACCAGGTGCGCGACGAGCGCGGAAAGCCGATCGTTGTCACCGAACCGGATCTCGTTGGTGGCCACGGTGTCGTTCTCGTTGACGATCGCGATGGCGTGCAGCGCGCGTAGCCGATCGAGGGTGCGCTGGGCGTTGGTGTGCTGCACCCGCATCGAGATGTCGTGCGCCGTGAGCAGGACCTGCCCGACGGTGCGCTGATAGCGCGCGAACGCCGCACTCCACGAATTGACCAGCGCCACTTGACCGACGCTCGCGGCGGCCTGCTTGGTCGCCAGGTCGGTGGGCCGCCGGGTCAGGCCCAGCGGCTCGATGCCGGCGGCGATCGCACCAGAGGACACGATCACCACATCCGAGCCGGCCTTCATCCGCGCCTCTATCGCGTCGACCAGGTGATGCAGCCGGCCGCTGTCGAATTCGCCTGTCGGCGTGGTCAACGCGGTGGTACCGATCTTGACGACCACCGATCGGGCGGTGCGAACCGCCTCGCGGTGAAGGCTCATCGTCTCATCGCTCTTCGCGCGAGCGCTCATCGTCCGGACTCTCCCGACGCGCTTTCCTCGCCGCCTTGCGCTCGTCGGCCGACACCCGGTCGCTCTGTTCGAGCCGGATGTCGGTGCCGCGGCCGGACAGGTGCACGTCGACGCCGGCGGGCGTCTGCGGCTCCCAGTCGAACGTCATGTCGCCGATGGTCACCGCGCAGCCCGGCCGGGCGCCGAGTTTGAGCAGTTCGTCTTCGACGCCCAGGCGCGCCAACCGGTCACCGAGATAGCCGACGGCTTCGTCGTTCTCGAAGTTCGTCTGCGCCACCCAGCGCTGCGGGCGGGTGCCGCGGACGACGAAGCCGCCCTGGCCGTCCGGTTCGACGGAGAACGAGGTCTCGTCGACCGGCACGGGCCGGATCACCGGGCGCCGAGGGACCACCTCGGGTTGCGCCGCGCGGTAGGCCGCGACCATGTCCCACAGCGCGAACGTCAACTGCCGCAAGCCTTCTCGAGCAACCGTGGACACCTCGAATACCGGCCAGCCGAATGTCGAGGCGATCTCCTCGGACACGAAGTCGGCGAGCTCGCGGGCTTCGGGTACGTCGATCTTGTTGAGTACCACCGCGCGCGGGCGCTCGGCGAGATCACCGAGCGTGTTGTCACCCTGCAGTGTCGGGGTGTAGGCGGCGATCTCGGCTTCGAGCGCCTCGATGTCGGAGATCGGATCGCGGCCGGGTTCCAGCGTCGCGCAGTCGACCACGTGCACGAGCACCGCGCAGCGCTCGATGTGGCGCAGGAAGTCCAGCCCCAGCCCGCGGCCTTCAGAAGCACCCGGGATCAGTCCGGGAACATCGGCGACGGTGAACGTGTGGTCGCCTGCGGAGACGACGCCGAGGTTCGGCGCGAGCGTCGTGAACGGATAGTCGGCGATCTTCGGCTTGGCCGCCGAGATCGCGGAAACCAGCGAGGACTTGCCTGCGGACGGAAACCCGACCAGGCCGACGTCGGCGACGGTCTTCAGTTCGAGCGTGAGGTCGCGGATCTCACCCTTTTCGCCCAACAGCGCGAATCCGGGCGCCTTGCGCGCCCGCGACGCCAAGGCCGCGTTGCCGAGTCCGCCGCGGCCACCCGCGGCCGCCTCGAAGCGTGTGCCGGGGCCGACGAGGTCGGCCAGCAACCGCCCCTGCTCGTCGAGTACGACAGTGCCGTCAGGCACCTTGACCTCGAGATCGGCGCCTGCGGCCCCGTCCCGGTTGCTGCCGGCACCCTGCTTTCCGGACGGAGCGACCACGTGCGGGTGAAAGTGGAAGTCGAGCAGCGTGTGCACCTGCGGGTCGACGACGAACACGATGCTTCCGCCGCGTCCGCCGTTGCCGCCGTCCGGTCCGCCGAGAGGCTTGAACTTCTCGCGGTGCACCGATGCGCAGCCGTTGCCGCCGTTACCCGCCCTTGCGTGAATCACCACGCGGTCGACGAAGCGGGTCATCGATGTTCTCCTCTCTCAGTGCCGAAATCGACGTCTGGGCGCCAAAATGCGAGTGCGTGGCGCCCGAACGTCGATCTCGACGATGGAGAAAGAGGTCAGGCGTCGGTGCGGGTGACCCGCACGATGTTGACGTACTTGCGCCCGCGCTTGGTGCCGAACTCGACTGCGCCGGGCGCGGTCGCGAACAGGGTGTCGTCACCGCCACGGCCGACGTTGACGCCGGGATGGAAGTGAGTGCCGCGCTGACGGACCAGGATCTCGCCGGCCTTGACGACCTGTCCGCCGAAGCGCTTGACGCCGAGCCGCTGGGCGGCTGAGTCGCGACCGTTGCGTGAGCTGGAAGCGCCCTTCTTGTGTGCCATGTCTGTCGCTCCCGTCGTTACTTGATGCCGGTGACCTTGAGAACCGTCAGCTGCTGACGGTGCCCCTGGCGCTTGTGATAACCGGTCTTGTTCTTGAACTTGTGGATGCGGATCTTCGGACCCTTGGTGTGCTCGAGGACCTCGCCGGTGACCGCGACCTTCTCCAGCGCCTTCGCGTCGGTGGTCACGTCGGCTCCGTCGACGACGAGCGCCACGGGCAGCGACACCGTGCCACCGGGCTCGACGTCGAGCTTCTCCACCTTGACGATGTCACCGGCGGCGACCTTGTACTGCTTGCCACCGGTCTTGACGATCGCGTACGTGGCTTTCTGCGCTGCCATCGTTGGTCATCCTCTACTTCGCGTGCGGGCGCGCATCACCTGACGGTCTGCGTGCGGATCTTGGTGCGGGATCTGGCATCCCTGCCTCGGGCCGGCTGTGGGCAGGCCCTGGAGACAACTGCTCAAGGTTACGTGAGCAGCGGGTTGAGGGTCAAACCGCTCAGTCGTTACTGGGCGGCCCCGCCGGTCGTGCGGCGGCGCGGCGACGCTGCCGCACGGGCCGGACAGCGACGGCAGCGGGCTGCTCGTCCTCCTCGTCGTCGGAGTCGTCATCGTCGGAATCGTCATCGTCAGAGTCCTCGTCCGAATCGTCGTCATCCGAGTCATCGTCCGAATCGTCGTCGAAGTCGTCGTCGGCATCCTCGTCGTCGTCATCGTCGTCGTCTTCGTCGTCGAGCACGTCGATGTCGTCGTCTTCGGAGTCCTCGTCATCATCCGAGTCGTCATCATCCGAGTCGTCGAAGTCGTCGTCGAGTTCCTCGTCCTCGGTGTCGACGACCGCGGCCCGGATGGTGTCCGGATCGAGCTCGGCGACCTCGTCGGGGGTACCGGTGGCCTCAGCATCGAGGTCGTGATCGTGGTCGTGCTCGCCGTCGTGCTCGTCGTCCTTGCCGTTGGCCGCGGCCATAGCCTTGAACATCGGATGCTCGCCGGGCGAATGCGCGGGCACCTTGGCGACCTGGACTTCCTGCTGCGCGGCACCGCGCTTGCCACGCTTGCCGCGCCGGCCACCGCCGCCGCCACCGCTGCCATTGGCGTTGCCGTTGCCATTGCCATTGCCGTTGCCACCGCCGTTGGAATCCGCCCTGCGACCGCCGCCCGAGGCGGTGTCGACCGGATCGCCGTGCAGCATGATGCCGCGTCCGCCGCAGTGCGCACACGTGGTGGAGAACGCCTCGATCAGGCCGGTGCCGAGCCGTTTGCGGGTCAGCTGCACCAGCCCCAGCGACGTCACCTCCGACACCTGGTGCCGGGTGCGGTCACGGGCCAGCGCCTCGGTCAGCCGGCGCAGCACCAGGTCACGGTTCGATTCGAGCACCATGTCGATGAAGTCGATGACCACGATGCCGCCGATGTCGCGCAGCCGCAGTTGCCGCACGATCTCCTCGGCGGCTTCCAGGTTGTTCCGGGTCACCGTCTGCTCGAGGTTGCCGCCCGATCCGGTGAACTTGCCGGTGTTGACGTCGACGACCGTCATCGCCTCGGTGCGGTCGATCACCAGGGTGCCGCCTGACGGGAGCCACACCTTGCGGTCCATCGCCTTGGCCAGCTGCTCGTCGATGCGGTGCACCGCGAACACGTCGGGCCCGTCGGAACCGGCCGGCTCGTAGCGCTCCATCCGGGCCAGCAGTTCCGGAGCGACGCCGGTGACGTAGTCGTTGATCGTCTTCCAGGCGTCGTCTCCGGACACGATCAGCTTGGAGAAATCCTCGTTGAACAGGTCTCGGATCACCTTGACCAGCACGTCGGGCTCTTCGTAGAGCGCCACGGCCGCGCCGGCCTTCTTCTGGGTGATCTCGGCGGCCTTGGCCTCGATCTCGGTCCACCGCTGCTGCAACCGCTCGACGTCACTGCGGATGTCGTCTTCTTTGACGCCTTCGGACGCGGTGCGGATGATCACGCCGGCGTTGGACGGCACCACCTCGCGCAGGATCTCCTTCAGCCGCTGCCGTTCGGTGTCGGGCAGCTTGCGGCTGATGCCGGTGGAGGAGGCGCCGGGCACGTAGACCAGGTAGCGGCCGGCAAGGGAGACCTGCGTGGTCAGCCGGGCACCCTTGTGTCCGACCGGGTCCTTGCTTACCTGCACGACCACGTAGTCGCCGGGTTTGAGCGCCTGTTCGATCTTGCGTTGGGCGCCGCCGAGACCGGCAGCCTCCCAGTTCACCTCACCGGCGTAGAGCACACCGTTGCGGCCGCGGCCGATGTCGACGAACGCCGCCTCCATCGACGGCAGCACGTTCTGCACGATGCCGAGATAGATGTTGCCGACCAGGGACACCTGCGCCGCAGAGGTGATGAAATGTTCGACGACGACGCCGTCCTCCATCACCGCGATCTGGGTGTAGCGAGCACCCTCGTGCGGCGGCTCGCTACGGACCTTGTCCCGCACCACCATCGTGCGTGCGACGGACTCGCGCCGGGCGAGGAACTCGGCCTCGGACAGGATCGGGGGGCGACGCCGGCCCGCATCGCGGCCGTCCCGGCGGCGCTGACGCTTGGCCTCCAGGCGGGTGGAGCCGCTGATGCCCTGGATCTCGGAGTCCGACGAGCCCTTCGCGGCCTTGCCGCGCGGCTCGCGCTCGTGGACGACCGTGTTGGGCGGATCGTCGGGCGACGAACTGCTGTCGTTGTCGTTGTCGGCGCCGGACTTGCGGCGACGACGGCGGCGGCGACGACGGGTCGCACCCTCGGTGCCGTTGTCGTCCTCGGCGTTGTCGTCGTCGTCACCGTCATCGGCGTCGGCGTCGGATTCGGCGGTCTCCCCGGACTCGGCCGACGGCTCGTCGTCGTCGCTGCCCGACTCGTCACCGTTCTGTTCACCACGGCCACGGCCTCGGCCGCGACGGCCCCGGCGTCGGCGTTTGGCCGACGGGCGGCCGGACGAGTCATCGTCGGTGTCGGTGTCCGATTCCTGGTCCGAGTCGGACCCCGAGTCGGACCCCGAGTCGGACCCCGAGTCGGACTCTGAGGCGGTGTCGTCCCCGTCCTCGTCGTCGTCGCTGCTGCTGCGGTCGGCGCGGGCCGCACGCACCACCGGTTGCGGCGCGACGAACAGCGGCAGGTAGTCGGCCGGTTCGGCCTCGACCGCGGGCGGCGTCTCCAGGATCAGCCGCGACTCCGGCTCCTCCTCGGCGGGCGCGTCGGGCTGCTGCTCGGCAACCGGCGCCGGTTCGGGGGCTGGTTCGGGCGCGGGTTCGACGGCCTCGGGCTCGGCTGCCGGTTCAGGCTCGGCCAGCGCCGCACGTACGCGGTCGGCCTCCTCGCGGCCGATCGTCGAGTGTGCGCTGCGGGTGCGCCCGTCGAGCTCAACGAGCGCGTCGATGATGCGCCTGCTCGTCGTCCCCAGCACCCGGGCCAGGGAGTGCACCCTCAGGCGTTCGGGCGTCGGAGGTGCGGGAGCCGCCGACTCTGTCGGCTGCGCCTCCGCGGGCGAAGCGGTGGCGGGGTCGTGAAGATCGTCACCCAGATGGTCATTGTCGGCCACGTATTCTCCTCAAGCCCCCGGGCGCGTCGTTTGCTGACGCGGCCACGCGAGGGCTACTGACTATTGGGTCCGGGCCACTTGAGCCCGAACTGTTGTTGGTCTCGCTCCGAGACATCCCGACGGGAAGTTCTCGGTGCCGGTCTGAATGATGGCTGGACGGTCGGCGCCACATCGGGGTAGCGATGGTCGCAGTCGTCGAAGTCTTCATCCGAGTGACCAACCCGGGGTAGTCAGGCCAGTCGCTCGCGCCCAGTATCCCACATCACTGCGGAGGAACCCGAAACGCGGCGTCAGCGGGTCGGCGAGCCGCTCAGCTGGCGGGGAACCAGAGCTCGATCTCGCGCGCGGCGGACTCCGGGGAATCGGAACCGTGCACCAGGTTGAACTGCGTCTCCAGGCCCAGATCACCGCGGATGGTGCCCGGGACGGCCTTCTCGACCGGGTCGGTCCCACCGGCCAGCTGCCGGAACGCGGCGATCGCGCGCGGCCCCTCGAGCACGGCTGCCACGACCGGACCGGACGTGATGAACTCCAGCAGCGAGTCGAAGAACGGTTTGCCGTCGTGCTCGGCGTAGTGGGCGCGCGCCAGCGCGTCGTCGACGTTCTTGAGCTCGAGCGCAGCGACGGTCAGTCCCTTGGCTTCGATCCGGCTGATGATCTCGCCGATGAGCCGGCGGGCCACGCCGTCGGGCTTGATGAGGACGAGGGTTCGCTCTGTCACGGCCGACAGCCTACCCATACGTCTCGGACGATCTACTCCGTGCCGTGTTCGAGGTCGCGCTGCTGCCCGGGCAGCAGGCCCCGCCTCTGGCGGCGCAGCACTTCGGCCCGCAGGTAGGCGATCAGCAGCCACACCACCACGAAGAGCAGACCGATGAAGCCGATTCCCGGGTAGAGGAGCCAGCCGGCCACCAGCAGGAGTTGCACCCCGAGGTTGGCCCAGATGGCCCAGGGGCGGCCCTGCACGCCGGCCATCAGCAGCAGCAGGACCGCCACGCCGACCACATAACCGATCGAGGGTCCGCTCAGGCCGCCACCGACGGCACCGACCACCGGCAGCGCGAGCAGCACCACGATGGCCTCGAGGATGAGGATGCCGGCCATGACGCCGCGGAAGCTCTTCCACGGATCGGGCGGGGTCGGGGCGCTCATGCCGGGTCCTTACCGAACAGCGTGCGCGCCAGCCCGGCGGTGACGACGGATCCGGTGATCACGATCCCGGCGCCGCTCATGCCGCCGGCGCCCTCGACGTCACCACCCGAGTCCTCGACCAGCGCGGTGGCCGTCTCGATCGCGTCGGGCAGCGTGGCCGCGACGACGACCCGCTCGGGGCCGAAGACCTCCTCGGCTTTGACGGCCAGGGCGTCGGTCTCCAGCGCGCGCGGTGAGCCGTTGGTGGTGACGACGATCTGGTCGAAGGCCGGCTCGAGGGCCGCCAGGATTCCGTCGACGTCCTTGTCGGCCATCACCGACACCACCCCGACCAGGAAGCGGAAGTCGAACTCCTCGGCGAGCGCGGAGGCCAACGCCGCCGCTCCCGCCGGGTTGTGGGCGGCATCGATGAAAACCGTTGGAGCGCTCCGCATCCGCTCCAGCCGACCTGGCGATGAGGCGGCCGCGAACCCGGCACGCACCGCGTCGACGTCGAGCTGACGGTCCGCGCCGGCGCCGAAGAACGCCTCGACGGCGGCGAGCGCGAGAACGGCGTTGTGTGCCTGGTGTTCACCGTGCAGCGGCAGGAAGATCTCCGAATAGCGGCCACCGAGCCCCTGCAGTTCGAGCATCTGCCCGCCGATCGCCACCTGGCGATAGAGCACCGCGAACTCGGAGTCTTCGCGCGCCACCGCTGCATCGGCGCGCACCGCGGCGGCCAGCAGCACCTCCATCGCCTCCGGTACCTGGCGGCCGATCACCGCGACGGTGTCCGTCGGCACCAGATCGTCGGCCTGGCGGGTGATGATGCCCGCCTTCTCGCCGGCGATCTCGGCAATGGTGTCACCCAGATAATCGGTGTGGTCCATGCCGATCGGCGTGATCACCGCGACGGGCGCGTTGACCACATTGGTCGCATCCCACCGGCCGCCGAGGCCGACCTCGACGACGGCCACGTCGATCGGGGCGTCGGCGAAGGCGGCGAAGGCCATCGCGGTCACCACTTCGAATTTCGAGCAGCGCGGACCTCCCCCGGCCTCGGACTGCCGATCGACCAGCTCCACGAACGGTTCGATCTCCCGGTAGGTGTCGACGTAGGCGGCCGGGCTGATCGGCCGCCCGTCGATGGAGATCCGCTCGACGGCCGACTGCAGGTGCGGGCTGGTGGTTCGGCCGGTGCGTCGATGCAGCGCCGTGAGCAACGAGTCGACCATCCTGGCCACCGACGTCTTGCCGTTCGTGCCGGCGATGTGGATCGACGGGTAGCCGTTCTGCGGCGACCCGAGGAGTTCCAGCAGCGCAGAAATTCGGGCCGTGCTGGGCTCGATCTTGGTTTCCGGCCACCGCTGGTCGAGCAGGTGCTCGACCTGCAGCAGCGCTGCGATCTCGTCGGGTGCGGGCTCGGGAGTGCTCACGTCAGCGCGGCCAACCGCGCCGAGATGCGCTCGACTTCTTCCCCGGCGAGCTGTTGGCGCGCCCGGATCTTGTCGACGACGTCTGTGGGCGCCTTGGCCAGGAACGCCTCGTTGCCCAGTTTGGCTGAGGTGCCGGCCAGCTCCTTCTGGGCTGCGGCCAGGTCCTTTTCCAGCCGGCGCCGCTCGGCCTCGACGTCGACGGTGCCCGATGTGTCCACCTCGACGAGCACGGTGCCGCCGGAGAGCCGGACCTCCACCGACGCGGACGCGGTGAAGTCGTCGGCAGGCGGGGTGAGCCAGGCCAGCGCGGTGACGGCCGGCACGTGGGCGCTCAGGCCGGCGGCGTCGATGCCGGACAACCGCGCAGGCACCTTCTGCCGGTCGCCCAGCCCCTGATCGCTGCGGAACCTGCGCACCTCGGTGATCAGTTTCTGCATGTCGGTGATCCGTTGCGCTGCAGCGGTGTCGAGGTTGACGCCACTGGCCGCGGGCCACTCGGCGATCACCAGGGACTCGCCTCCGGTCACCGTCTTCCACAGCACCTCGGTGACGAACGGCATCACCGGATGCAGCAACTTGAGCAGCGTGTCGAGGACGGCGGCGAGCACCGCCGTCGTGTGTGAAACACCCTCGCCGAGCTGGACTTTGGCCAACTCGACATACCAGTCGCAGAACTCGTCCCAGGCGAAGTGGTAGAGCGCCTCACACGCGCGACTGAACTCATAGGCGTCCAACGCCGAATCCACTTCGGCGCGAACCTCTTCCAACCTGCCGAGAATCCAGCGGTCGGCGTCGGTCAGCGCGTCGATGGGCGGCAGCGGAGCCGGGCTTGCGCCGTTGAGGAGTGCGAACCGCGTGGCGTTGAACAGCTTGGTGGCGAAGTTGCGCGAGGCGCGGGCGTGGTCTTCGCCGATGGCCAGGTCACCCCCCGGGCTCGCGCCACGGGCCAGTGTGAAACGCAGCGCGTCGGCGCCGAACTTCTCCACCCAGTCCAGTGGATCGATGCCGTTGCCGCGGGACTTGCTCATCTTGCGGCCGTGCTCGTCACGAATGAGACCGTGCAGGAACACGTTCTCGAAGGGCACCGGGGCGCTCCGCTGTCCGTCGAGGGTGATGGCCGGGTCGTCGGCGACGAAGGTCCCGAACATCATCATCCGAGCCACCCAGAAGAACAGGATGTCGTATCCGGTCACCAGAACCGTTGTGGGATAGAACTTCTCCAGGTCGGGAGTGCGGTTGGGCCACCCCATCGTCGAGAACGGCCACAGCGCGGAGGAGAACCACGTGTCGAGCACGTCGGGATCCTGTTCCCAGCCCGCCGGCGGCGTCTCGTCCGGGCCCACGCACACCGTCTCACCGTTCGGGCCGTGCCAGATCGGGATGCGATGTCCCCACCAGAGTTGGCGCGAGATCGTCCAGTCGTGCATGTTGTCGACCCAGGCGAACCAGCGCGGTTCCAGGCTCGGCGGGTGGATCACGGTGTCGCCGCGCCGCACTGCGTCGCCTGCGGCCTTGGCCAACGACTCGACCTTGACCCACCATTGCAGGCTCAGCCGCGGCTCGATCGGTTCGCCGCTGCGCTCGGAATGTCCGACGCTGTGCAGGTACGGACGCTTCTCCGCGACGATGCGGCCTTCTTCGGCCAGCGCCTCGCGCACCGCCACCCGCGCTTCGAACCGGTCCATCCCGTCGAAGCGCGTGCCGGTGTCGGCGATGCGGCCCTTTGTGTCGAGCATCGTGGGCATCGGCAGCTGATGCCGCAGGCCGATCTCGAAGTCGTTCGGATCGTGGGCCGGGGTGACTTTGACTGCACCCGTGCCGAACTCGGGATCGACATGGTGGTCGGCAACGACGACGACCTGGCGATCGAGGAACGGGTGAGGCAGTGTCGTGCCGACCAGGTGGCGGTACCGGTCGTCGTCGGGATGCACCGCGATCGCGGTGTCCCCCAGCATCGTCTCGAGGCGGGTGGTGGCCACCACCAGGTGCGGTTCGTCGTCGGACATCGACCCGTAGCGGAACGAGACCAGCTCGCCCTCGATGTCCTCGTATTTGACCTCGAGGTCGGAGATCGCGGTCTCGAGCACCGGTGACCAGTTGACCAGGCGCTCGGCCTGATAGATCAAGCCGGCGTCGAACAGCCGCTTGAAGATGGTGCGGACGGCACGGGAGAGGCCGTCGTCCATGGTGAACCGGTCGCGGCTCCAGTCGACGCCGTCACCCAGGCGGCGCATCTGTGCACCGATGGTGCCGCCGGATTCGCGCTTCCAGTCCCACACCTTCTCGACGAACGCCTCACGCCCGAGGTCCTCTTTGGTCTTCCCGTCGGCGGCGAGTTGCTTCTCCACGACGCTCTGGGTGGCGATGCCGGCGTGGTCCATGCCGGGCAGCCACAGCACCTCGAAGCCCTGCATGCGCTTGCGACGGGTCAGCGCGTCCATCAGCGTGTGGTCCAGCGCGTGACCCATGTGCAGGCTGCCCGTCACGTTCGGCGGGGGCAGCACGATCGAGTAGGCGGGCTTGTCGCTGGCCGGGTCGGCGGTGAAGTATCCGGCATCGACCCAGCTCTGGTACAGATCGCTCTCGACAGCCGAGGGCTCCCACGACTTGGGCAGGGCATCGAGCCCGGAGGGTTCGGTGTTGGCGAGCGGCTGGGAGGTCACCGAGCCATTCTAGGAAGACGCCGCGGACTACTTCTTCCCGCCCAGAAGCCCGCCGAGGATGTCGCCCACTCCGCCGGCCTTGTCGCCGCCCAGTATGGAGCCCAGGATGCTGCCGAGCGGGTTGTTTCCGCCGGGCTTGGCGCCGCCGCCGAGGATGCTGCCCAGGATGTCGCCGATGCCGCCACCACCGGATTGGCCGGGCACCTGTTGGGCTTGGCCACCCGAGAGCCGCTTGCCGATGTAGGCGAGCACGATCGGCGCGAGGATCGGCAGCAGCTTCTGGATCAGGTCGCTGTTGCCTGCCCCGCCCCCGGACAGCGCGGAGGCCACCTGCCCGGTGTAGTTGCCGCTGAAGATCTTCGCGATCGCGCGGGATCCGTCCGCTTCGTCGACCTGGTCGACGCTGACGCCACCGTCGAGCAGGCCGCTGCGAGCGTGCGAGTCGGCGGCCGAGGCGATGCCCTGGGCGGTGTCGGGATCTTCGGCGTTGCGCTGCAGGCCGCCGACCAGGACGGGCACCAGCGTCTTGACGGCGCGGTCGACCTCGCCCTCGTCGACGCCCAACCTGCCGGCGATCTGCTGAACGGGAATCTGGCTGTAGAGGTCGTCGAGGCCGCTCATGAGCGTCAGCGTAGACCGGGGCCGGTCGCTTCGACCGGCGTTCGGTCAGGCCAGTGTGGTGACGTCCAGGCTCACCCCGGCGGCGGGGAACCGGGCCAGCAGCGCGTCGCCCATCGCGGAGGCCGGGGTCAGCACGCCCAGCAGGTCGGAGAGCTTGTCGCGGTCCAGTGCGAGGGCCAGCGCGCTCTCCCCGAGCAGCACCGACGTCGCCTTGTACCCGGGGTCGCCCTGCTGCGACATCCGCGCCACGTAGCGGGCGCCCGACGAGGTGGTGGTGTAGGTCTCGACGGTGTAGTGGCCGCTCTCGCGGGTCTGTTCGCTGGGGCCGGTGCCGGGCTTGGGCAGGATGCGTTCCAGCGCGCTGCGCGGCACCCGGTTGAGGAACCGGCTGCCCAGTTCGATGGCGGCGATGTTCCCGCCGGTGGTCATCGCCGCGGCCAGCGGGGCGAGCGGGGACTTGCCGAGGCTCATCTGCTCGGCGTATTCGAATCGCCGGCCGTAGGCGTACTCCAGCAGCGCGTTGCTGCGTCGCACGATGCGGGTGTTGGGTACCGACATCGCGAACGCGCCCACCCAGTAGCCGTCGAGCTCGGGGGCGATGTCGCGGCCGCGCCGCCAGCGTGCGTCGGGCTGGCCGCCGAGTTCGGGTTCGGCGCCGCGGTCCGGCGAGAGCGTGTACGGATCGTTGAGGAGCCTGCGGCTCTCCGGGTCTTCGGCGGCCTCCCGGGCGAGCTCCGTCATCGACGCGATGGTGCCCCCGGACATCCCGCCGGCGAAACGCCGCACGACGAAGTTGGTGTCACCCAGCTCGCCAGCGCCGTCCCGCTCCGCCTGGCGGTACAGCGCGAAGACCGTGAGGTCCGAGGGGATGGAGTCGAACCCGCAGGAGTGCACGATGCGGGCGCCGGTGTCGACCGCCTGCTTGTGGTACTCGTCGATGGCCCGGCGGATGAACAGCGGCTCGCCGGTGAGGTCGGTGTAGTCGGTGCCGGCCGCCGCGCAGGCGGCGACAAGCGGCAGTCCGTAGCGCAGGTAGGGGCCGACGGTACTGATCACGACCCGCGTGCTGGCGGCCATTGCGGCCAGGGACGACGGGTCGGACGCGTCTGCGGTGATCAGCGGCCACGACTGCGCCGTCTCCGGCAGCGTCTCGCGGACGGCGAGCAGGCGGTCGGCGGAGCGGCCCGCCAGCGCGATGCGGGCGTTCCCCGCTGCCGAGGCGAGATACAGGGCGGTCAGCTTGCCGACGAAACCTGTCGCGCCGTAGAGGACGATGTCGTATTCGCGGTCCGATGCGCTCATATGGGCCGACGCTACCCGAGCGTCTCGGGCAGTTCGGTGTCCTCCCCGAGGACGTGATGAGCCAGGAAAGTGAACACCACCTGGTACCAGAGTGTCGCGTGCGACGGGCTCAACACCCAGTGGTTCTCCGACGGAAAGTAGAGGAAGCGGTGCTCGGTCGTGCCGTCGGGCGCCGCGGGTAGACCTGAGGAGCTGAGCAGGTCGTACCAGAGCCGCAACGCCTCCCCGATCGGCACGCGGTAGTCGCGGTCGCCGTGGATGACGAGCATCGGGGTCGTGATGTCGGAGACGAACCGATGGGGGGAATTGGCGGCGGTCATCTCCGGTGTCATCTCGCGCGACCACCAGTAGCCGCCGTCGGTGGTGCCGCCGAACTGGTCGAGTGCCCACAGGCTCGCGTGGGTGACGATCGCGGCGAACCTGTCGGTGTGTCCGGCGATCCAGTTGGCCATGTAACCGCCGAAGGAACCGCCCATCGCCGCGGTGCGGGTCGCGTCGACGCGGGGATGCGCGCACGCGGCGTCAGTGGCCGCCGTCAGATCAGTGTAGGGTGCGAATCCCCATGCGCCCCAGCCTCGTTGGATGAAGTCCTGGCCGTAGCCGGTGGACAGCGCGGGGTCGGGCAGCAGGACGGCGTATCCGCGGGCCACCATCAGCCACGGGTTCCACCGCCAGTGCCAGGCGTTCCAGCTCGCCAGCGGCCCACCGTGGATCCAGAGCACGAGCGGCGCGGCGGTGTCACCCTCGGGCAGCGCCAGCCAGGACCGCACCGGCACGCCGTCGTCTGCGTGGCCGGTCACCTCGGTCAGGGAGCCGGGCAGAGCGGGCAGCTCGACGCACGGCAAGGGCAGCACCGTGCCGTCGGGGTCGATGCGCACCGGATGGGGCGGCGCGGCATAGGAACTGCGCAGCGCGAACACCACTCCGGTCGTCGCGACGCGCAGGTCGGTGTAGGTGAAGTCGTCGGCGACGAATGGCCGCACGGCGGAGGTCGCCACGTCGACGGTGAAGATCGGGCCGCGGCCGGACTCATCGGCCGTGACGAACAACGACGCGCCGTCGGGCGCCCAGGCGACCGATGTGGGCCACCGGTCCCAGTCGCCGGCGAGTTCGGTCGCCGGTGACCCGAAGCGCTGCAGCCACAGCGTTATTCGTGGCGCCTGTGTCGGCGTGGAGAACGTCTCGCGGGTGAAGACGACCGCGGAGCCGTCCGGCGAGATCGCGGGCATTCCGAGGTCCGCGTCGGGGTCGTCCACGAGCGTCGAACGCTGACCGGTGGCGATGTCGATGTGCACCAACGTGGTTCGCAGGGCAGCGCCGGGGGCGGGAATCTGCCATGTCGTGACGAGGAAGGTCCCGTCCGCGGAGACGTCGACGTGCGCGTCGCGCAGCGCGCCGCCCGGATCCGGCGTCAGGTCGCGGCGCCCGGCGAAGAGGTGGGGTTGGTCCGGTCCGAGGTCGTGGTCCCAGTGCCGCACCGGATACCCGGTGTGCAGCACGGCCGAGATCTTGGCTTTCGAGCGCATGTCACGCAGCCGGCGGTCGTCGTCGAGGTCGCGCGCCGACCGCAGAACGGGTGCGGTGACGACGGTGGCGTCACCCGCGCGTGCCGCCATCGCGGCATCGACGCCCCCCGGGAACGTCGCGACCCGGGTGGCCTCTCCCCCGGTCGCAGGCAGGCGCCACAGCGCCTTGGACGGCTCCGCATCCTTGGAGTCGCCCTCGGCGTCTCGTGTGGCCAGGAACAGCAGATCGCCGTTCGCGGTGAAGACGGGCGCCGATTCGCCGGTGCGACCATGGGTGATGCGGCGCGCCGCGGCGTGCCCCTCGGGGTCCAATTCCCATATCGCAGTGGCGAATTCCGTGCGGTCGTCGTTGCATCGGGACACCGTCGTCACGACGCGCGACCCGTCGGGAGTGATGGCCAGGCCGCTCACCCGAGGCAGCGACAGATAGGTGTCCAGATCATCGAACGGCGTTTCAGGGGCCATGCCCATTTCGTAACACAGCCGGACGGTTAGGGTCAGCCCATGCCAGCGCGATTCATCGTCGTCGGCGCCGGCATCGCCGGACTGGCGAGCGCCGTCGCCCTGAGCCGCGACGGTCACGAGGTCCGCGTGCTCGAGCAGCGCACCGACCTCGGAGCGGGCACGGGTATCAGCATCTGGCCCAACGCACTGGCCGCGCTCGATCAGATCGGCGTCGGCGATGCCGTCCGCGATGCGGGCGGCAGGGTCACCGCCGGCGCGATCCGCTGGCGCAACGGGCGGTGGTTGCGGCGGCCGGCCGGGCAGCGCATGGTCACCGCGCTCGGGGAGCCGCTGGTGGTGGTGCGCCGCTCGACCGTGACCGACCTGCTGGCCGAGGCACTGCCGGCGGGCGCGGTCGCGACCGGGGTGTCGGTGACGGCCGTGTCGACGACGGTGGCGGGCGTTCGGGTGACCACGGCAGACGGCGACATCCTCGAGGCCGACGCGGTGATCGGCGCCGACGGTGTCCGTTCAGTCGTCGCGAGCACCCTCAACGGGGACCTGCCGAACCGCTATGTCGGGTACACCGCCTGGCGGGGTATCGCCGACATCCCGATGGATCCAGACCTCGCCGGCGAAACCCTCGGCCCGGGCGTGCAGGTCGGTCACGTACCGCTGGGTGATGAGCACACGTACTGGTTCGCGACGGAGCGGACGGCGGAGGGCGGCCGCGCGCCCGACGGCGAGAAGGCCCACCTGGCCCGCCTGCTGGCCGGTTGGGCAGCGCCGATCCCGGCACTGCTGGCCGCGACGTCGCCGGCGAACCTGCTGCGCAACGACCTCCACGATCGCGCCGCACCCCGACACTGGTCTCGCGGGCCGATGGTCATCGTCGGCGACGCCGCGCACCCGATGCGGCCGCACCTCGGGCAGGGCGGCTGTCAGGGCATCGAGGACGCGGCCGTGTTGGCGCGCTGCGTGGCGCGGGAGCAGGAGCTGCCGCAGGCGTTCGTGTCGTTCGCGGCGCACCGGCGCCGGCGGGTGCGCGCGGTCGTCCGGGAGGCGGCGACCATCGGACGCGTCCTGAATGCGCGGCCTGCAGCACTGGGTGCGGCCGCGAGCTGGGGTACGGCGCTGCTGCCGGAGCGTTTCGTGTCCGCCCACCTGGCCTCCATCGCGGCGCGGTCGGCGTTCACACTGCCCGACTGAGCGGGGTCAGCGCGCGGCGCGCGGGGTGAAGATCGCCGTGCACATCTTGCGCAGGTCGACGAAGCCGCCCAGCGCGGACGTGGGGAGGTTCGCGCAGCCCTTTGCAGTTGCGGGCACAGCAGTTGTGGGCACAGCAGTTGTGGGCACAGCGGCCGGTGCGGGCGCGGCAGTGGCGGGGTTGCCCCAGACCTGCGCGGCGCTCATGCCCGCGGCGCCGCACTTGGGCCATGCCTTGAGGCCCTGGCTCTGCAGCACGTTCTCGGCGACGCGGATCTGCTCGGCGCGCGAGGCCGTGGCCGGGCTCCCGGCGCCACCGTTGGAACTCCAGGTGGCCTGCTTGAACTGCAGGCCGCCGTAGTGCCCGTTGCCGGTGTTGATGCTCCAGTTGCCGCCGGACTCGCACTGCGCGATGGCGTCCCAGTTGACCGAGTCGGCGTGCGCCGTCGCGGTGGCGCCGTCGAGTGCCATCGGCACGGCGGCGAAGGCTCCGGAGAGCGCGGCGGCCATCAGACCCTTGCTGACAATGTTCTTGAAATCGATGCCGATGTTCATGTTCTGCGGTCCTTCCCCGACCGTTGTGACCCAAGGCCCGCATGCGACGAAGGCGTCTCACGCTGCGGCTGCCCGGTCTGTCGGGTGATGAACATCACCTGTTACCGATGAGAATGAAGTTTTAGACGTTACTTATCTGGTGTAAGAGACCTGTGAGAAAACTGAGAAAACGAGGCGGTGTCGACCGGAGTCGACACCGCCTCGAGTGAAGCGTGATAAGTGGGTCAGCCGCGGCGGCCGCACACGGGCCACGCGCCGATGCCCTGCGAGTTGAGCACGTTCTCAGCCACGCGGATCTGCTCTTCGCGGCTGGCGCCGTGCGGCGAGCCCGAGCCGCCGTTGGCTTTCCAGGTGCTCATCGTGAACTGCAGGCCGCCGTAGTAACCGTTACCGGTGTTGATGGCCCAGTTGCCGCCCGACTCGCAGGCCGCGACGGCATCCCAGTTGACGCTGTCCGCATTCGCGGTTCCGGCCCCAAAACCCGTGACCGCTGCCATGGGTGCCACGGCGAGCGCGCCGGCGATGGTGGCCAGCCCAAACGTCTTGCGGATGTTCTTCAACTTCTGTCCTTTCGCCGAGCGCGCGCCGAAACACGCCGTGCGGAGGCACGGCTGTGCTGCCTGTTCACAGGCGGGGAATGTCGGGTCGCACCGTCTCGGTCGGGTGCGACTGGGGGAGATCGAGTCGATCTCGCCGGAGATGTCCGGCGCCGGTAGAGGCTGACGCGCCTCTCGTGGCCCTCATACACGCTGGTTCGTGGTTTTTGAGTTATGGCTTCGCTGAGAAGCTGTTTGGGACCGTACAAACCTGGAAACCCAAAGTCATCTTCGGCGATGGATGAATTGCCGGCAGATCACGAAACGATCACGACGCGATATCCGAACGTTCACGCTGGTAGTGATGATGTTTGACGTCGATGCCAGAAGTTCCCCGAGAGGGCGCTCGCGTGAGCCAAATCACCACGTTTTTGTGACCCCCGACACGTCGCCTCGACCCGTCCGTCGCGGCCGTCGGCGCCCACCGTGACCGCCCGGAGCTCCGGGCCCGCAGCGGGCCCGCCGTCCATCGCTCCCCCGCAGTAGTTCCGTAGCGGGTATGGCTGCGGCACAACCGAACTCGAGTTAGCGCGAACACATTCTAGAGAGACAGCGCTTTTACACGCATCGACCATTTCGGCGGCCATTGTGGCAGCCCGCGCAGCCAGTAGTTAGCTCGGCTCAACATCGTTCCGGCGCGCCGTTTTTCGACACTGACGCTACCAATCAGGGTGCACACCAACAGATTTGAGCTCCGTCGCGCCGGCGGCGCGACTCGCACGGAGACAGACGGCGGACGGACGCGCGGTGCGCATTCCCGGTGAAAGACGCTCGAATTGCGTGTCGCGAATTACGTTGTTTCCCCGTCGAAATTCGACGAAATTCTCACTGAATTTGCTGGGAGAATTTCGGCGGAATCAGCGCCGAGAGGTCGGCCTCGGTGTTGACGTTGGTCAGCGCCGCCTGCTCCGCCATCACGATCCGCTGGGTGTCGACAGAATCCACGAGCGCACGCATGCTCCGCTGACCCGAGTCGACCAACCGATCGACGACCCCGTGCAATCCCGTCCGGTAGATGCCGGCCAGATAGTGGTCCCGGCCGTCCCACGGCAGCACGACGTCGACACCGAGCCGTTGCGCGGGACCGGCTAGGGTGTCGATGATCTCGGTGGTCAGCTCGGGCATGTCCACCGCACACAGGAACGCATGCTCGATGCCCGCGTCGGCCGCCGCCCGCAGGCCACGCCCGGTGGCCAGCAGCGGACCGACACCGCGCACCTCGTCGCGAAGCACCGTGGCGTCCACAGCGGGCAGTGCCTGGCCCGGGGCCGCGATCACGAAAACAGGTGAACAACGGCGACTCACGATCGACACCACGCGCTCGAGAAGCGTGGTCTGCCCGCTCGGACCAGCCGGGTCGTCAATGGCCACGGTGGCCTTGTCTCGGCCCATGCGGCGGGAAGCCCCACCGGCGAGGATGACAGCGGCCAACGGCAGCGGTGACGTCACACTGGTGACGTTAGCTCAGCACCGCGGCCAGATGCCCGAAGACCGATCAGTCGACCGACCAGGTGTCCTTGCCGCGCAAGAGAGCCTGCAGTGCTGCGGTGTCGTGAGCACGGGCCTCGCGGGCAGCGCTGACCTGCTGGCGCGCCGCGTCGTCGTAGGTGGGCTTGCTGACCTTGCGGAAGATCCCCATCACCATGTGGTCGAGGTTCTGCTCGGAGAGCCGCGACAGAGCGAACGCGTATGCGGGGTCTTCCAGACCTGCGTCGTGCACCACGATCTGGTCGGCCGCGACGTCGGCGGTCTTGGCGACCTCGAGCCCGAAGCCGGACTTCACGACGCTGTACTCACCGTCGGTGCCGAAGGTGATCGGCTCGCCGTGGCGCAGGTTGATCAGCCGCTCTTCCGCGCCGTCCTTGCGCAGCGCGTCGAACGATCCGTCGTTGAAGATCGGGCAATCCTGCATGATCTCGACCAGGGCGGCGCCGCGGTGCTCGGCTGCGCCGCGAAGTACCTCGGAGAGGCCCTTTCGGTCGGAGTCCAGCGCACGACCCACGAACGTCGCCTCGGCACCCAGCGCCAGCGACACCGGATTGAACGGGTAGTCCAGCGAGCCCATCGGCGTCGACTTGGTGACCTTGCCGACCTCGGACGTCGGCGAGTACTGCCCCTTCGTCAGGCCGTAGATCCGGTTGTTGAACAGCAGGATCGTCAGGTTCACGTTGCGGCGCAGCGCATGGATCAGGTGGTTGCCACCGATGGACAGAGCGTCGCCGTCACCGGTGACCACCCACACCGAGAGGTCCTCCCGGGCCAGCGCCAGCCCGGTCGCGATCGTCGGTGCACGGCCGTGGATGGAGTGGAAACCGTAGGTCTCCAGGTAATACGGGAACCGGCTCGAGCACCCGATGCCGCTGACGAACGCGATGTTCTCGCGGCGCAGGCCCAGTTCGGGCAGGAAGTTGCGGATCGTGTTCAGGATGACGTAGTCACCGCAGCCCGGGCACCAGCGGACCTCTTGGTCGCTGGTGAAGTCCTTGGCCTTCTGCGGCTCGTCCGTCGTCGGGACCAGGCTCATCTTGGTCAGCGGCGTCAGCCCCAGGTCGGTACCGATCGTGTCCGTCATGCGTTCACTCCAGTCTCTACAGTGGCCGCCGCCAGCCGCGCGAACGTGGCTTTCTCGTTTTCCTTCTCGGCCAGTGTCCCGTCCAGCGCGGCATCGATGATGCCTTCGACCTCGTCGGCCAGAAACGCCATGCCCTCGACCTTGGTCACTGACTGCACGTCGACGAGGAACTGGCCGCGCAGCAGTAGGGCCAGCTGACCGAGGTTCATCTCCGGCACGACGACGCGCGAGTAGCCGCCCAGCACCTCGCCCAGGTTCGCGGGGAACGGGTTGAGATGGCGCAGTTGCGCGTGGGCGACCTTGATGCCCTTGCGCCGGGCGCGCCGGCAGGCCTCACCGATCGGTCCGTAGCTGCTGCCCCATCCGAGGAGCAGGAGATCGGCGTCACCGGTCGGATCGTCGACCTCCAGATCCGCCACGTCGATGCCGGCCACCTTCTCCTGGCGCAACCGAACCATCAGGTCGTGGTTCTTCGGCTCGTAGGAGATGTTGCCCGACCCGTTGGCCGACTCGAGCCCGCCGATGCGGTGCGCCAGACCGGGGGTGCCGGGTACTGCGAACTGCCGGGCCAGCGTCTCGGGGTCGCGGGCGTAGGGCTGGAACGGTTCGCCTTCCTTGGCGAAGGTGTGCTCGATGGGTTCGTAGGTGCTGACGTCCGGGATGCGCCACGGCTCCGAGCCGTTGGCGATCGCGCCGTCGGACAGGATCATCACCGGCGTGTGGTAGTTGATCGCGATGCGCACCGCCTCGACCGCGATGTCGAAGCAGTCCGACGGTGAGCGGGGCGCGAGGATGGCCACCGGCGATTCGCCGTTGCGGCCGAACATGGCCTGCAGCAGATCAGCCTGCTCGGTCTTGGTGGGCAGACCGGTCGACGGGCCGCCGCGCTGGACATCGATGACGAGCAGCGGCAACTCGGTCATCACCGCAAGGCCGATGGCCTCCGACTTGAGCGAGATGCCGGGTCCGGAGGTGCTGGTGACGCCGATCGCCCCACCGTAAGAGGCGCCGATCGCCGCGCCGATGCCGGCGATCTCGTCCTCGGCCTGGAAGGTCAGGACGTTGAAGTTCTTGTGCTTGGACAGCTCGTGCAGGATGTCCGACGCCGGGGTGATCGGGTAGGTGCCGAGCACCACCTGCAGATCGGCCAGCTGACCGGCGGTGACGATGCCGTACGCCAGCGCGGTGTTGCCGGAGATCTGCCGGTACTCACCGCTTTTCAGCTTGGCCGGGGCGACCTCGTAGGTGGTGCCGAACGCCTCGGTGGTCTCGCCGTAGTTCCAGCCGGCCTTGAGCGCCAGCACGTTGGCCTCGGCCACCTCGGGCTTGCGGGCGAACTTCTCGCGGATGAACGCCTCGCTGTGCTCCAGCTCGCGGCCGTACATCCACGACAGCAGACCGAGCGCGAACATGTTCTTCGCGCGCTGACCGTCTTTCTTGCTGGCTCCGATCGACTCGACGGCACCGAGCGTCAGCGTGGTCATCGCCACGGCCTGCACCACGTAGTCGGACAGCTCGTCGGTCTCGAGTGGGTTGGCGTCGTACCCGACCTTCGCCAGGTTGCGCTTGGTGAACTCGTCGGAGTTGGCGATGATCAGGCCGCCGCGCGGCAGATCGGACACGTTGGCCTTGAGGGCCGCCGGGTTCATCGCGACCAGCACATCGGGCCGATCGCCCGCGGTGAGGATGTCGTAGTCGGCGATCTGGATCTGGAACGACGAGACCCCCGGCAGCGTGCCCTGGGGGGCCCGGATTTCGGCGGGGTAATTCGGTTGCGTCGCAAGGTCGTTGCCGAACAGGGCGGCTTCCGAGGTGAATCGGTCGCCGGTCAGCTGCATGCCGTCGCCGGAGTCACCGGCGAAACGGATGACGACCTTTTCGAGCTTCTGCCGGGGCGCGCCTGACGCGCTCGCACTCCCCGGGCCGGTCTCGATGCCGTTGTCTGCCACTCGCTCGCCTTCCGTGTCCTTCTCGTCGGCCTTGTCGTCCGCACTCCAGTGAGGCTTCGGGCGAATGTCCATCGAGTCGCCACCGATGCGGTGCGCCGTCAATGGACACGTGTCAAGAAGTTGGTGTCACTGGCAGTACCGATTATGGCACTTCTCTTAGGGCCGCCTACACCAGGTGCGCAGATGACGTGCAGGTTGCGGTCCGGAGAACGCACAGCTCAGACAGGATCTCGAGCCCGCAGATCATCAGCAAATGTGGTCTTGGTCACGTCAATCAGGGCGATTCGACCGCCGGCCAGTCTCTTAAGAAAGGTTACTCATCAGTAGCGATCAGCTATCCCTGCGCGGGCAGGTTGTAGGGGGTGATCACCTGGATGGGTACCGGCCGGGCGGCTTTGGCCGGCAAAGCACCGCGCTCGTGCAGGATCAGCCGCAGCGCCAGCCTCGCGTCAGCGCGCAGATCGTTGTGGAGCACCGCTGACAGCTTCCCTTCGCCGAGCAGGCGGCGGTTGTCGGCGTCGAGATCGTGTGCGACGAAGACCCGGCACGGGCGGTTGAGCTTCTCGAACGCCGCGACCGTCGCCACGTTGCCACCTCCGACGGAGTACACCGCCTCGATTCCGGGGTTGGAAGCCAACGCGTCGAGCACCAACCGCTCGTTACTCGCGTCGATGCCGTCGCTGCCGCTGACCTCTACGATCGTCCGGCCGGATCCCCGCAGCGCGGATCGGAAGCCCACCTCGCGCTCTCCTTCGCCACGGAACACCGCACGACTGAGGGTGATCAACACGTCCGACGGCGAGTCGCCCAACCATTGCTGCACCAGATAGGCCGCCGTGACGCCCGCGCCGTGGTTGTCGATGCCGACGTAGGCGCTGCGCGTGCTGGCCGGAATGTCGGTCGTGTAGGTCACCACCGGGACCCCGGAATCCACCAGCCGGTCGACCGCCTCGGCGACCTGCGGCTCGTCCTGCGCCTTGAGGATCACCCCGTGGCTGCCGCGAATCCGATCCAGGGTGTCGACCATCTGTGCTGTGGAGCCGGCCTCCCACAGATGGAAGCGTGCCCGCAGCATCGCCGGCGCGAACGCCGGGAGCTCGGCTTCGACCGCGGCGCGGAACGCGTCGGAGAATCGCCGCGGCGTCTGCATGATCACGTCGATCAGGTAGCGCCGACCGTTGAGCCGCAGCTGCGCGCGCTGCTTGTCGAGGTCGGCGATCGCCTGGTCGACCTCGGCGATGGTGGTCTCCCGGACACCGGGCCGCCGATTGAGCACGCGATCCACCGTCGCTTCGCTGAGCCCACTCTGTTGGGCGATCTCCCGGATCTTGTACCGATGCGCCACCGATGTGCCCCTGTTTCTCCCCGCGAAAAGACATGAACTCGAGTGAATCCGCGGCGTGTTGCTCGAGTTTGTGTCTGTTCACCGGATGTCGTGAGGTGTTTTTGATGGATTTTTGCCGTTGATTGCGGTGCCGATCACAGCAAGACTAATCGACATGGCCACCTCCCTGCACCCAGCCGCATGGCTCGGCGAGGCGGACTGCGACCTCGACGAGTTCCGCGCGTATGTCGAGCAGCAGACCGACCCGGCCGACTATCCGCATGCCGCCGAGGTACGCAGCAATGTCCTGGTGTACGCCGCAGAAGCCGTGTCCGCCGATCGCCGGGCCCTGCAGGCCGAGGTGATCCGCGCTCTCACCGACGGGCCCGGTGTCGTCGTGTTCACCGGGGCCTTCAGCGGCGAGCTGGTCACAAAGGCCAACGACGCGTTCTTCGCGATCGTCGAACACGAGCGCGACGACGACCGCACCGCCGGTGACCACTTCGGCGCGCCGGGAGCCAACGACCGCATCTGGAACGCAGCCCAGAAGCTCGCGCTCCGCGATCCCCAGACGTACGCCGACTACTACGCCAACGACACGTTGGCGCTGGTGTGCCAGGCGTGGCTCGGGCCTCGCTACCAGGTGACCTCGCAGGTCAACATTGTCAATCCCGGTGGCGCAGCGCAGGTTCCGCACCGGGACTATCACCTCGGCTTCGTTCCCGTCGAGCAGCTCGAGCAGTATCCGGCCCACCTGCACCGCATGTCGCCGGCCCTGACGCTGCAGGGCGCCGTCGCACACTGCGACATGCCGATCGACAGCGGTCCGACGATGCTGCTGCCGTTCTCGCAGCGCTTCGCCGGCGGCTACCTTGCGTTTCACCGACCGGAGTTCATCGACTACTTCGCGCGCCACCACGTGCAGATCCCGCTGAGCACCGGCGACGCCGTGTTCTTCAATCCCGCCCTCTATCACGGTGCGGGAGCCAATGTTTCGGGCGACATCCGGCGCATCGCCAATCTGCTGCAGGTCAGCTCACCGTTCGGGCGGGCCATGGAGGTGCTCGACCGCACTGCGATGGTGCGCGCGGTGTACCCGGCACTGCGCCGGATGCGCGCCACCGGCCGGCCCGCGCACGAGGTGCGCAACGTCGTTATCGCCACCGCCGAGGGCTATGCATTCCCCACCAACCTCGACAGCGATCCCCCGGTCGGCAGTCTGGCGCCGCGCAGCCAGGTCGACATCGTGATCGACGCCCTGCACAAGGACCTCACCGACGAACAGCTCGAATCCGCGCTGAACGACCACCACGATCGGAGAATGCCATGACCACCCTGGGTCTGATCGGCCTCGGCCGCATCGGCGCCTTCCACGCCGAGACCTTGACGAACCTGCCGAATGTGGAGCGTCTCGTCGTCACCGACGAGCGGCCCCACGTCGTCGCCGAAGTCGCCACCAAATACGGTGCCACGCCCGCAGATTCAGTGGCCGACCTGCTGTCGGCGGGAGTGGACGGCGTCGTCGTCGCCGCAGCGACACCGGCACATGCCGAGCTCGCACTGGCGGCGGTCGACGCGGGCCTGCCGACGTTCTGCGAGAAGCCCATCGCGTCCACCGCGGCCGAGAGCGCCCGGGTCGCCGACATCATCGCCCGCTCCGGAGTCCCGGTTCAGGTCGGGTACCAGCGGCGCTTCGACGCCGCGTTCGCCGCGGTCAAGCAGGGTGTCGACGCCGGAACGTTGGGACGGCTGCACACGGTGCGGAGCACCACGATGGACCCCGCTCCCCCGCCGATGGATTACATCCGCGGGTCCGGCGGCATCTTCCGGGACTGCGCCGTGCACGATTTCGACGCGATCCGCTGGGTGACCGGTCAGGAGGTCGTCGAGGTGTACGCCACAGGTAGCGTCCAGGGCGACCCGTTGTTCGCCGAGTACGGGGACGTCGACACCGCCGTCATCACCGTGCGCTTCGACGGGGGCGCGCTCGGCGTGGTCTCCGCCGCCCGCTACAACGGCCGCGGCTACGACTGCCGGCTCGAGGTGCACGGTTTCGACGACACCATGGTCGCCGGCTGGGACGAGGGTGCCCCGGTCCTCAACGGTGATCCGAACACCTCGTTCCCGACCGGTCAGCCGCACCATTTCTTCATGGACCGGTTCACTCAGGCGTTCCGGGCCGAGCTCAGCGCGTTCGTCGACGTCGTCGGTGGCGCGCCGATCCGAGGAGCAACAGTCGCCGATGCCGTCGAGGTGGCGTGGATCGCGGAGGCGGCCACGGAGTCGCTGCGCCGCGGCGTCCCGGTCGCCATCGACACCGTGAAAAAGGAGGCACAGCAGTGAAACTCGCAGGAGCCCCGATCTCCTGGGGCGTGTGTGAGGTACCCGGTTGGGGCCATCAGCTCCCGCCGGACCGAGTACTGGCAGAGATGGCCGGCTCGGGTCTGACCGCCACAGAACTCGGCCCCGAGGGATTCCTTCCGTCGGACACCGCGGAGCTCGTGGACACACTCGACCGGTTCGGCCTTCGGTGTGTCGGCGGCTTCGTGCCCGTGGTGCTGTTCGACGAGACCCACGACCCGGTCGACGACCTCGCCGGCCCCCTCGATTCGCTGGTTGCCGCCGGAGCGGGCGTGGTCGTGCTCGCCGCGGCCACCGGAGCCGACGGGTACGACACCCGTCCGGAATTGTCCGAGCGGCAATGGGAGACACTGCTGACGAACCTCGACCGGCTGACCGAGGTGGTCGCCGAACGGGGCCTGAAAGCTGTGTTGCATCCGCACGTCGGAACCATGGTCGAGAACCGCGCCGAGGTGGATCGTGTGCTCGCCGGTTCCCGCATCCCGCTGTGCCTGGACACCGGACACCTTCTCATCGGTGGCACGGACCCACTGCAGCTGGCCCGCCAGGTCCCCGAACGCGTGCAGCACTGCCATCTCAAGGACGTCGACGCGGCATTGGCAGCGCGGGTCCAGGCCGGCGAGCTGACCTACACCGAGGCCGTCGCCGCCGGCATGTACGTACCGCTGGGGCAGGGCGACGTCGACATCGCCGGCATCGTCACGGCGTTGCAGGACAGCGGTTTCGACGGCTGGTACGTGATGGAGCAGGACACCATACTCACCGGGGAACCCGAGGGCGAAGGACCGCTTGCCGATGTCCGCGCCAGCGTGGCCTTCGTGACGGAAGTCGTCGCGGGCGTCACGGCGTGAGCCTGCGGATCGGCGTTCTCGGCGCGTCCCGGATCGCCGAGAACGCGATCGTCGGCCCGGCCCGCGAACTGGGGCACCGCCTTGTCGCTGTCGCCGCCCGGGATCCGTTGCGTGCCGGCGTATTCGCCGAGCAATTCGGCGTCGAGCGGGTCCTGGACTCCTATCAGGATGTGATCGACGATCCCGACGTCGACGTCATCTACAACCCGTTGGCCAACGCATTGCACGCGCCGTGGAATCTCGCCGCGATCGCCGCGGGCAAGCCGGTGCTCACCGAGAAGCCGTTCGCTCGGGACCGTGCCGAAGCGGCCAAGGTCGCGGCGGCAGCCGAGGCGGCGGGCGTCCCCGTCATGGAGGGCTTCCACTACCTGTTCCACCCGGTGATGCGCCGGGCGCTCGAGCTGGCCGGCGACGGCACCCTCGGTGAACTCGCGCGGATCGAGGTCGCCATGGGCATGCCCGAGCCGGCACCGGGGGATCCGCGGTGGTCACTGGACATGGCCGGCGGGGCGTTGATGGATCTGGGGTGCTACGCACTGCACATCATGCGGCGCTTCGGGACCCCGCGCGTGGTGTCGGCAATGGCGGTGGAGCGCACGCCGGGAGTGGACGAGCGTTTCGATGCCGAGTTCGTGTTCGACTCGGGCGCAACAGCATCTACGACGAACTCGATGGTCGACGACGAGTATTCGTTCACTCTGCGGGTGGTCGGGTCACACGGGCAGGTGCTGGTGCACGATTTCATCAACCCGCGCCGCGACGACCGGCTGACGATCACCACAGCACGCGGCGAAAGCGTGGAACACCTGGGCACCCGCGCGTCCTACACCTACCAGTTGGAGGCCTTCGCCGCCCACGTCGAACGCGGCGACGCGCTGCTGCTGGACCTCGCCGACGCGGTGGCGAACATGGCTTTGATCGACGACACCTACCGAGCGGCGGGCATGACACCGCGCTGAGAGACGTCGCGGGCTACGTGGGCAGACGGCTCCCGAAAGCCGTTGCTGCACGGCGCACTTCGGCGAGGAGAACGGCGCGCGCCGCGTCGTCGATCGCATCGGCGGGTCCCGTCACGCCCAGTACGGCGCACAGCGTCCCGTCAGCCGCTCGCACCGGTGCGGCCACGGATGCGATGCCGGTGAGGCGTTCACCGACAGACACCGCGTATCCGTCCTCCCGTACCTGCTGCAGTGAGGACTCGAAGTCAGCCCGCGACACCGATCCACCGTCGGCGAGATGCACGTCGACGACCCCGTCGAGCGCACGTTCCCGCTCGACGGCATCCAGCTCTGCGAGGAAGATCTTGCCCGCGCCGCCGAGGTGAAGAGGGAGCCGCTCTCCCACCGGCAGCACGTAACTCAGCGGATGGTCGCTTTCCACGCGCGCGATGAGCACCCGGCTGTACTCCACCCGGACATACAGCGACGCCGCGTATCCGGTGTTGGTCGCCAACTGCTGGAGCACCGGCTGGGCGAGCGCACTGAGTGGATTGCTGACCAGGTAGGCGTGGGCGACTGCCAGCGATGCCGGCCCCGCGGTGTATCCGTCGCCGGTGCGGGCGACATACCCTCGGGCGACGAGCACGTTGACGATGCGTTGCGTCGTGGCGATGTGCAGACCGCTGGCACGCGCGACGTCGGCCAGCCGAATCGGATGCTTCGCGCGCTGGAGCGCGTCCAGCACATCGAATGACCGATCCAGGGACCGCATGTTGCTGGCCGGGGCGGTCATCGTGATTGCCTTCGCACGTCGCTCATCGTAGGGCCGCGCCGGCGCGCGAAGTTTCGCGCGACCCGGCGGCGCGCCGCGAACGCTATCGGATCGCCGTCGCGTTGCAGGGCGATCCGACGCCACCGACGAGGTTCAACGGTTTGACCGTCAGCAGGGAATCCCAGCGGCCGGTGCGGCGGCTGTGCTCGACGAGCGCGGTCAGATTCCACAGCTCGCCCAACGGGATCCCGAGTTTGGCGATCAGCTCCTGATGCATCATGCCGCCGTCTTCCGGCGCCGTGGCGTGATACGGGCTCGACTCCAAGACGGGGAGGACCTCGACGGCGAACGTGTCCGTCGCGAACAGAGCGATCTGGTTGTCCCACAGCCACTCCGGGAGCAGTCGCTGTTGCGCGAAGCCCGTCGCGCTGCGCTGCTCACGAAGCCGTCCGCGGGTCTCGGCGTCGGCCTGCAGAAACCAACCTGCCCAGCCGGTGTGCACCAGGAGCAGATCTCCCGGTTCGACCGTGACCCGCTGGCGACGGGCCGCGCGGGCCAACACGTCGGCGTCGATCGCCGGCCCGGCCGCGTGATCCAGCTCGGCACCCTCCTCCGCCAGCAGGCCGGCGACGTCGAGCAGGAGGCCCCGTCCCACGATCGGCGCGTCGGCCCAGGCTTGCACTCCCAGCGGAGGTGAACCGGCCACGACGGTGTCGTCGCCGATACCGTCGTAGAAGCCGTATCCGGACACCCGTCGGTGCCGCAGTCCGTCGAGGTGGCTGCTGGCCTGCAAGAAGAAGCCGTCGAGATGGTCGTCGCGGGACTGCTCGTGCGCGCAGGTGATGGTGTGCGTCGGAGCGGAGCGAGACCGCGACATCGGCGGGTCGAAGGCGGTCAGCGGATAGTCGAGACTGAAGACCTCACCCGTGCGAATGGATCCGGCGGCTGATCGAACCTGTTGCGGTCCAGCAAAATTGGCGGTACCTCGGTCAGCGTCGTCGAAGACCCACCAGCTCGATCCCGGCGGCGCGCCGTCCCGGCGGGCGAGCAGGTCCACATACCGGGTGCCGGAGTGTGGACCTGCCGCGTGATGCACCGACGTCATGCGTGTTCGTGCACCAGAGTCGACGCGGAGTCGTCCTCGCCGCTCGCTGTGTCGCTCAGGTGAAAGTACGACAGCGCGAAGGCCAGCAGGCCGGCCACACCTGCTGCCCCGTAGGCCCATGGCGCGACGTTGTCGCTGATGCTGTCGACGAAGGCCCCGTTGCCGAGGGCGAGGCCCACCGCCTGCAGACCCACGACGACGGCTCCACCGAGCAGGAATGCCGCGACACTGATCCGGAAGAGGGTGAGCAAGATGGTGCGAGTCATGATCGATTCCTTGTCTCTGTCAGGTCAGGCGATGGGTAGCAGGCCGAGGGCGATGAGGACACCGACTCCGAGGATGGGGATGCAGTAGTACTTCAGCAGCGGCAGGAAAGTCTTGGACGGATCGACCTGAGCGATGCCGGCGGCCACATAGATCGGGGCGCCCGATGGAGGTGAGGCGCCCTCGGTGGAGGCGAAGACCAGAACCGCTGCGGCAGCGACCGGCGCGGGAATGCCGACGCCCACCAGCGCTGCCACCGCGACACCGCCGACGGCTGCCATGGTCGCCGACGCCGTCAGCGGAATGGCGATCACCACGATGACCACGCCGACGATGATGGCCATCAACCACGCCGGGGCGTGAACGTGCTCGAGAACGGCGGTGAGCTGTGCGGGCAAGCCGAGATCACCCAGCACATTCGACGCGGTGAAGGCGGCGACGATCGTCACGCCGATCACCCCGAACTGCGGAGCGGAGTCGCCGAGGATCTTCCACCAGGCGGAGGCTTGGCGCGGCAGATGCCGTCGGCCCAGGAACAGCACGAGCGCAATCATCAGCACCGGAATCCAGGTGATGAGGCTGATCGCCTTGGACATCACCAGGTCGGTGTAGGCGGACAGCTCCGCGGCGAGGGGTCCCCGGGTGAGTGCCAGCGGGATCAGGATCGGGATGAAGAGCAGCAGCGATTGCCACCCGGTACGCAGGCTCGTCCGGATCGGCAGCCGGTCCTCGGCGGCGATCGGTTGCAGGCGGTTCTTGCGCACGAGGTAGAAGTTCAGGCCCAGGCGGTAGGCCAGGCACCACAGACCTGCGAGCGCCAGCGGGAGCACGATCTCATCGGGTTCCATGAGGCCGGTGACGGTCGCGGAGCCGACGAGGATGAACATGGTGGCGCTGAACGGGAAGGTCACTCCCATTCCCGCGCATCCCGCCACGACGGTGGCCGAGAGCTCAGGGCTGACTCCCGAGCGCTTCATCCACGGCACCGTCACCGATCCGACCGCGGCGGTGACCGAGGCACCGACGTGCGCGATGGCGCCGACATGCCGCCGGCAACGGTCGACGTATAGACCGGCCCGCCCCTGAGCCGGCCGAGGAACGAGTTCAGCACATCGATCAGGCGGTCGAGCACCGGCGTCTTGGCCAGCAGGAAACTCATGAAGATGAACGCCAGGCCGGCGAAGGTGACCTCTTCGGAGATGGAGTCGACGAAGCCGTGCCACACATAGGTCGGGGCCTTCGAACCCGCGAAGGCGGCGACGGCGACCAGTCCGACGATCATGGCTTCGCCGATGTTGCGCTTGAACACGGCGTTCCAGATGACGATCGCGGCGATGAACGCGATGAGTGCCCACACGGCGGTCATGAGGCACTCCTGGCGGCGATGATGGCGGCACGCCGCTGGGTTTCGTCTGCCTCCACGGCACGGCCGGCGGCCAGACTGGTGAAGGCTTCGGCGGCAGGCACGACCACCACGCCGTCGTCGTCGGCGACGACGAGGTCGCCCGGGTGGCAGACGACGCCGCCGACCGCGACCGGGACGTCGATGTAGCCGGGGCCGTTCTTGTACGGACCCGCAGGACTGACGGCCCGGGCCCAGACACCGAACCCGATCTCGGCCAGCGTCTCCACATCGCGGGCAGCGCCGTCGATCACCATGCCCACGCAGCCGCGCGAGCGGGCACGCTCGGCGATCAGCTCGCCCATCAGGGCGCGGTTGCAGTCGCCGTGTCCGTTGATCACGATCACCTCCCCCGGACGTACCTTCTCCAGGGCTTCCTGCAACGCCTTGTTGTCACCGGCGCGCGTCCACACGGTACGCGCGCGGCCGACGACGTGCGCCCCCTTCCACAGGGGCCGGATGCCCGAATCGAGCAGACCCATCCGATCCCGTGCGTCACCGATGTTGGCGACGGGCAGACCGTGATAGGCGGGCAGGAGTTCGTCCTCGACCCGGCCTTGGGAATCGGCGAGCCGGAGATGCACCTGCGTTGCCGCTCGCCCCAGGACGGGAGCGACTCCCATTTCGTCGAGCAGATCGGCGGCGGCAGCCGCTTCGGTACCGCGACGCTGAGCATGCTTGATCGTGCCGTCGTGCAGTCGATCGAGCGAGGAGTAGCTCCCGGCCAGCTCACCGGCGATCTGGTCACGGACCCACTGCAGGGCATTGGCAGCAGCGCCGGCCTCGGTGGACTCGACGATCAACGCCCCCAGACCCTTCATGAACGAACTACGCAGCAGCTTCCGGCGAGACGCGTCGCCCGGACCGCCACCGATGTCCTCGACCGTCGCGCCGAGTTCCCGGAAGTAGCGGGCCGCGGCCGCCGATCCGCCGCCGCTGACCACGAGCGCCGTCTTCGACCCGTGCTCGGGAACGGATCCGATCACCGCGACATCGGCAAAGGCGATCTCTTCCGCCTCCGCGATGACCGCCGCCACCTCGGTCTTCACGGCCACCGCAGCCGAATTCATGTCGGCGTACACCGCACCGGGCCGCAGGTGCGGGACCACGCCACGGGCGGCCCGCACGGCGACGCGGGCGCTGGTGAGGCTGACCACCATGTCGGCGTCGCGTACCGCGTCGGCGGCGTCGGCGTGACGCGTCACCCCGGGCGGCGTGGCCACGTCAGCCGGGTCGTAACCGGTCACGTGCCAACCGTGGGCGAGGAATCCCGCCGAGTAAAGGGATCCAGCTTCGCCGAGACCCAGAATGGCTACCCTCATGCTCACCTCATATCATTCTGTGATAGCTGTTATCACTTGTGATGTTAGCGTGATCACACCGAGCGCTTTTGTCAAGCGTCGGTCACCAGATCGGTGTCAACGACCTCCGGGATGCGCTAGCGGGCCGGCCTCGTGCCCCAAGGCGCCAGCGCAGCTACCGACCCGCCGGTCGCTTCGAAAGGGGTTGGTGCGCAACGGTTCCGATGCCAACACACGAAAGGCAACGAAAACGCCAGCTTCCGGCACTACGCCGGTTGAGGGTCCGCCGACTCGGTCAGGCGGCGCCGGCGCGGTCGACGGCGGTGCCGCGGCGCTCGTACCAGCGCAGACGCAACATCAGTAGACCGCGGTGCGCACGCCATCCCGCCGACAGCGGATCGCGCCACGCCGGAACGCCCGCCGGTGCATCGAGTTCCCTGTCCATACCCACCATTGTGCTCCGATGAATCGGCAGGGGCTCGCCGCAGCGAGCGGCGAAACGGTGTCGATCATGTGAATGTTGGCAGACGGGCTTTGCCCAACCCTGAGTTCAGCGCTGTGCGGTACGACTAGTTTCTCCGTATGCCCAAGCCGTACGACCCGCGAGAATTGCTCAGCCACGCCGTCGGCGCGGTTCGTGTGGGACTCGATGTCTACAGCTGGACCGAGAAGCAGATCGTCGAGGCGCTACGACACAGCCTCGACGCCCTCGACGGCACCGATTCGACACCGACGACGACACCATCGGCTGCCGAAGTGGACACCTCGGCAGACACCACCAGGTCCTCACCGGATTCCCTCGGCGGCAAGTTGAACCATCTGCTGGAGCGCGCCCTGGATCAGAACACCCGCGGGAGCAGGACCGAATTCTTCCACCGACTCCTCGACCAGTTGGTCGCCGACGAGGCACGGATCCTCGGCGCGCTGTCGGATGGGTCACGGTCACCGGTCGTCACCATCTCGGTGTGGGGTCAGTCGCGTGCATCGTCGCGCCCCGTGCTGCAGAACGCCTCGTTGATCGGCCGGACAGCCAATGTCGCGCTGCCGGAGATGGTTCCGCAGTACGTCACTCATCTGCTGTCGCTGGGCCTGGTCGACATCGGACCGGAGGATCGCGAACTGGAGACGGAGTACGAGCTGCTGATGGCGGAGACCTCGGTACTGGCCGCGGTCAAGAGCGGTGCCCGTGGGCCGATCCCGGCGAAGGTCGAGCGGGCAACCCTGTCGATGTCCGCCCTGGGCAACGAATTCTGGGCAGCGGCGACCGGCGAGGGCCGGTGATGTGCCGGCGATGACGACCACCCATCAGGCGATCGCGAGCTGGAGCGAGATCACCACCGACGTCTCGACCTACTGGTGGATCTATCTGTCGATGCCACTCATCGCGGCTTTCGTGGGCTGGAGCACGAAGTTGGTCGCCGTGGAAATGCTGTACCGGCCACTGGATTTCAAGGGTTGGGGAATTTTCGGTTGGCAGGGCATCGTGCCACGTCGAGCCGGCAAGGTCGGCTCGACGACAATCCAGTTGCTCACCTCCAATCTGCTCAAGCCGGAAGAACTCCTCGACCGGTTCGATGTCGACGACGCCTTGGATCGACTGCAGGAGCCGCTCAACGCGGCGATCGAAGAGATCATCCGGGACCTGGCCGAAGAGGTACGGCCCGGACTCTGGGACAGCCTGCCCGAGGCCGGTCGCCGCGCTGTGCGCGATCGGATCGTCGCTCAGATCCCTGCGCTCACCCAGAATCTGATGACAGAGATCAAGTCCGATCTCCCCCGTTACCTCGACATCCAGTTCCTCTCTGTGACGACTCTGGTGCGCAACAAGGAGAAGCTGGTCAAGCTGATGCGCAGCGTCAGCACCGATGCCATGGCGTTCGTCCGCCGCAGCGGCATCTATTTCGGCTTCGTCATCGGCCTGGTGCAGATGGTGGCCTGGGCGTTGTTCCAGAACCCCTGGATCATGCCGGCTTTCGGGTTCGCGGTCGGCTTCATCAGCGACTACATCGCCCTGAACATGCTCTTCCGGCCCATCTATCCACGAAAATACCTGGGCTTCTTCACCTTCCAGGGGCTCCTACATGCGCAGCGGGAGAAGATCACCCGCGACTACGCGAAGATCCTGGCCGACGATCTGTTCGCGCCGGACCTCCTGTTCGACGCACTGATCAAGGGGCCCGGCTCGGACAAACTCTTCGCCCTCGTCACTCGCGAGATCGAGGCGGCGATCGACAGGCAGGCCGGCGGGGTCGCCGCACCCATCGTCGCACTGGCCGTCGGCACGAAGCGGTATCGAGCCATGAAGGACCGGGTGGTGACGCTCGTCCTCGAGCGCCTCCCGTCGACGCTGTCCGAGGCGCAAGGCTATGCCGCCGAGGTCATCGATCTGGAGAACACGATCATCGACAAGATGAGTCGGCTCACCAACGAGGAGTACGAGTCGATCCTGCGGCCGGTGTTCAAGGACGACGAGCCCCTGATGATCGCCGTCGGTGCCGTACTCGGCGGCGTGGTCGGCGAACTCCAGGTTCAGATCATCGAACTCGTCACCCGCTGAAGCGCAGGTGGGTCAGAGACGGTCGGCGAACCGTGCGGCCAACCCGGAGAGCGTGGACTCGATGCCCTGGGCGTTCTTCTTGTGGTAGCCCGTCAACTCGATGAAGATCGGCAGCTTGGCGGTGGAGTAGTCGAACGTCTCGGTCACCTTGGTCACTCCCGGCCCGACTGCGGCGAGTTCCCAGCGCCAGCGGTGACCGAGCGGATGCTGCCATTCGACGAGATGATCATCCTCGACCGCGGTGGCGGTCGAGGTGATCTGGTAGGGCACGCCGAACTGCTTCATCCCGACAGTGAACTTGTCGCCCACGCTCAACCGGTGCGGCCCCTTCACCTCGGCGTCGCGCACGGTGCCCGAACCGTCGACCTCGTGATGCCGGTGCGGATCCACCAACAGCGCGAAGATCTCCGCCGCCGGGGCGCTGACCTGAACACTGCGGCTCACCGCATGGGGGCCGGCATCTTCTTTCTTGACCGGTGTCGTCGTAGCCATGTCGCCGTCATACCCACGGCACCGGGCGGTCAATCGGTCAGATCAGCCCTTGGCGCTACGCAGCTCGTGCGACAGCGCCTCGAGTTCGTCACCGCCCGCCATCTCCTGAGTCAGGTGCTCGAGTGTGATGTCGTCGTACGTGCAGTCCAGCTTCTGCCGGCCACGGTTGAGCAGGACGAAGTGGTCACCGACCATGTGCGCGTGGTGGGGGTTGTGCGTGATGAACACCACGCCGAAGCCGGCCTCCTTGGCCGCGGTGATGTATTTGAGCACCACCCCGGACTGCTTGACGCCCAACGCCGCCGTCGGCTCGTCGAGGATCAGCACCCGCGCTCCGAAGAAGACAGCACGGGCGATAGCCACACACTGGCGTTGCCCGCCCGACAGAGAGCCGATGGGTACGTCCACATCGGGCAGATCGATGCCCATCTTCGACAGCTCGGTCAGCGTGGTCGCCCGCATCGCGTTCGCGTCCAACGAGAACGGGAACGTTTTGCGTCGCAATTCCTGGCCGAGGAAGAAGTTGCGCCACACCGGCATCAGCGGCACGACCGCCAGGTTCTGGTACACCGTGGCGATACCCTTGCCCAGCGCCTCGGCCGGTGAAGCGAACTTCGTCGTTTCACCGTCGACGAGCAGTTCACCTTCCGTCTGCTGATGCAACCCGGCGATGATCTTGATCAGTGTCGACTTTCCGGCACCGTTGTCACCGAGGATGCCGGTCACCTCGCCGGCGTGCACGCGCAGACAGATGTCTTTGAGCGCGGTGATGTTGCCGTAGGACTTGCCGACGTTTCGCAACTCGACCAGCGGTACCTTTCCGCCGGACGGGGTCTCGCTGCTGGGCTTCTCCATGGAGATGGTCATCTCATCACTTCTTTGCGGCGTAGTTGCGGAAGGCGTTGTTGGCGATGACCGCGAACAGCAGCATCGCGCCCAGGAAGAACTTGAACCAGTCGGGGTCCCAGCCGGCGTACACGATGCCCTGGTTCGTCATGCCGAAGATGAACGCGCCGATCGCGGCGCCGATGGCAGTGCCGTAGCCGCCGGTGAGCAGGCAGCCACCGATGACGGCGGCGATGATGTAGAAGAACTCGTTGCCGATGCCCTGACCGGACTGCACGGTGTTGAAGGCGAACAGCAGATGCATGCCGACGAACCAGGCACAGAAACCGACGAACATGAACAGCCCGATCTTGACCTTGGTGACCGGAACACCCACGGCGCGAGCGCTGTCGGCATCACCACCGACGGCGAAGATCCAGTTGCCGATCTTCGTCTTGAACAGCACCCAGGTCGCGATCGCGGTGAAGATCAGCCACCACACCACGGTGATGCGGATGCTGACGCCGAACAGCGTGAACGACGACGCGAACACCTTCTGCGCAGAAGCGAAACCGGCCATGTCGCTGACACTCTGGGTGGCCACCTGGCCGGCGACCAGCTTCGTGACGGCCAGGTTGATGCCGGCCAACATGAAGAACGTACTCAGCGTGATCAAGAAGCTGGGGATTTTCGTCCGCATCACCAGCCAGCCGTTGAAGAAGCCGACGGCCAGCGAAAGGACCAGCGCCAGAGCTGAACCCACCCACAGGTTCAGGTGCAGGTTGTAGGCCAGCATCGAGGCCGCCAGCGAGCTGAACGTGACGGCGACACCTGAGGACAGGTCGAACTCGCCGCCGATCATCAGCAGTGCCACCCCGCACGCCATGATCCCGATCGTGGAGCTGGCGTAGAGGACCGTGGCCAGCGACGCCGCCTCGCGGAACGGCGCGGCGACGACGAGGAAGAACACGAAGATGCCGATCGCGCCGATGCCGGCACCCATCTCCGGTCGAATCAGGATGCGTTGCAGCCGGTTCCGTTCCTTGACCCGTTCGTCGCGCACCACCTTGTGGTTGCCGACGTCGAGCGCCTCTTGAGTGGTCATCAGCGCGTCCCACCCTTGGCATAGTCGGCCACCGCGTCGATGTTCGACTTGTCGATGAACGCGGGCCCGGTCAGCGTCGGCTGCCCGCCACCGATCACGTTGCCGTTGGTCAGGTACAGCCACAGCGAGTCGACGGCGAGGTAGCCCTGCAGGTAGGGCTGCTGATCGATGGCCCACTGGACGGTGCCGTCCTGGATGGCCCCCACCAGGGCGGCGTTGGTGTCGAACGTGCCGATCTTCGCCTTGCTGCCGGCATTGCCGGCCGACTGGACGGCGGTCAGCGCGAACGGGGCGCCCAGGGTGACGACGTAGTCGACGGCGGGGTCCTGCTGCAGCTTGGCGGTGATGGTGGACTCGACCGACGGCATGTCCTTGCCGTTCACATTGAGCGTCTCGGTGGCGGGGAATTTGTCCTTGACTCCGGCGCAGCGGGATTCCAGCCCGACATGCCCTTGCTCCTGGATCACGCAGATCGCCTTCTTGGCGCCCTCGCCGGTCAGGCGCTCACCGACGGCCTGGCCCGCGATGAACTCGTCCTGCCCGAAGAACTCCTTGACACCCATCGCGCTCCAGGCATCCGCGCCGGCATTGAACGCCACGACCGGAATCCCCTTCGCTTCGGCTGCTTTCACCGCGGCCTGCATGGCGTCGGGTTTGGCCAGTGTCACGGCGATCCCGTCGACGCCGCTGTCGACCGCGGTCTGCACGAGGTTGGCCTGACCGGGCGCCTCCGGGTCATTGGAGTAGCGCAGCTCGATGTTGTCCTTCTTGGCCGCGGTCTCGGCGCCCTTGCGGATCAGGTCCCAGAACGAGTCGCCCGGCACCTCGTGGGTGATCATCGCGATCGTCTTGCGCGGGGTGTCGACGGTGCCTCCGCCTCCACCGCCTTCGCCCGAGCCGGCAGGCTTTCCGCCCGTCGACGAGCACGCTACGAGTCCGATCGCCAGAACGCCGGTTCCGGCCAGCGTCGCGAGCCGCTTGAACGTCATCACATCTCCTTGCTGTTCAGGTCGTGGAGACCATGCGGCGCCGGACATCTGTGAAGATGTGCCTGGCGCCACGCCTCAAAGTCGATGTAATACGGCTCACAGCCGAAAGTCAATACTTTGTCCTGACATTAGGACTGCATGTCATAGTGTCGGAGCCAGGAAAGGGGTGCCGCAATGACCTTCCAGCTGTCCGTGTGCGCCGAGATGGTGTTCCGCGACCTGCCGATCATCGAGCGCGTCAAGCGGATTCACGAGCGCGGCTTCGGCGTCGAGATCTGGAGTTGGCACGACAAAGATCTCCCGGCACTGGCCCGCACCGGCGCGACATTCACGTCGATGACCGGCTACCTGCGCGGTGATCTGGTGGATCCGGCGAGCTGCGACGACGTCGTGCGCACCGCGGAACAGAGCCTCGACGCCGCGGCGGCGCTCGGCATCACACGGCTGAACCTGCACACCGCCGAACTGGTCGACGGGCAGGCCGCACGTCCCCGCGGGCGGGCCTCGGGTCAGATGTGGCTGACCGCCTCACGCACCTTGGCACGCCTCGGCGAGTTGGGCGCGGCCGCGGGCGTGACCTTCGTGGTGGAGAACCTGAACACCATCGTCGATCACCCCGGAGTGCCCCTGGCCCGCGCCAAAGATGTTCTCGCGCTGGTGGAAGGCGTCGCACATCCGAATGTGAAGATGATGCTCGACCTCTATCACGCCCAGATCGGCGAGGGGAATCTGATCGAGCTCGTGCGCCGCTGCGGCGATGCGATCGGCGAAATACAGGTGGCCGACGTGCCGGGACGGTGTGAGCCCGGCACCGGCGAGATCAACTACCCGGCGGTCGCAGCGGCGCTGCGCGAGAGCGGCTACACCGGGACGGTCGGCATGGAAGCGTGGGCGTCCGGCGCAGGCGAGACCGGGAGCGAGATCGCGCTCGACGCGTTCCGCGCGGCGTTCGCCTGAGTCAGCGGTCGACCAGCGTCGTATCGAAGTAGTAGCGCGACGCGCGATAACCGTGATTGCCGAACTCGACCGCGGCGCCGGAATCGTCGAATGCGGTGCGAGCCATCGTCAGCAGCGGCGCGTTCGGCTTCTCGTCGAGCAGATGCGCCTCGGCGCGGGTGGCGCCGCGCGCGCCGATCCGCTGGCGCGCCAGCCGGATGTGAACGCCTCGCGCCCGCAGCGACTGATAGAGCCCGTTCTTCTCCAATTCCTCTGCGTCCGGCGCGATTTCGACGGGTAGGTGGTTGGTCATCACCGCCAGTGGCTCGCCGTTGGCGCACCGCAGCCGGTGAATCGACACCACCTCGCGATCGAGGGCCAGGTTCAGCTCGCGCGCGACGTCCTCGTCGGGAGGCCCGACCCGGTAGTCGAGCAACGTGGTGGTCGGCTCCTGCCCGGCTCGCGCGAGGTCGTCGAACAGGCTGGTCAGCTCGACGCGCCGATGCACCGGGTTCTGGACCACCTGCGTGCCGACGCCACGCTTGCGGACGAGGAGGCCCTTGTCGACGAGCTCCTGGATGGCTCGCCGCGTCGTCGGTCTCGACAGCGCCAGCCGCTTGGCCAGCGCGAGTTCGTTTTCGAAGCGGTCCCCCGGAGTCAGTTCGCCATCGCGGATCGCGGCCTCGATTGCTTGCGCGAGCTGGTAGTAGAGAGGCACAGGACTTGACCTGTCGAGCTCCACGGTCAGCGGCACGTCGGCTCCGATCTCGAGTTTGCCGGACCGTTGCAGCCTAACACCGAATGGCACAAAGATAGAATGTCAGGACAAAGTCTTGACATTCCAATGTGTCCAGGGGCACAGTCAGAGGCAGCCACCCACACCCTTCTCGTCGGAGTGACTTGTGATGAATTCTGAGCAATACGATGTCCTCGCCATCGGGCGCAGCGGTGTCGACGTGTACCCCCTGCAGGTCGGCGTCGGCCTCGAGGACGTCGAGACCTTCGGCAAATTCCTCGGGGGCAGTGCGGCCAACGTCGCCGTCGCCGCAGCGCGGCTCGGCAATCGCACCGCGTTGATCTCGGGCGCCGGCGACGACCCGTTCGGCCGGTTCGTCCGGAATGAACTCGAACGCCTGGGCGTGGACAACCGCTACGTCGCGACCCATGGCGAATTCCCGACGCCGGTCACGTTCTGCGAGATCTTCCCGCCCGACGACTTTCCGCTGTACTTCTACCGCAAGCCGAGTGCGCCCGATCTGCAGATCACCGTCGACGACATCGACGCCGACGCAGTGCGCAACGCCCGGCTGTTCTGGGCGACGGTCACCGGCCTGTCCGAAGAGCCTAGTCGCGGTGCGCATTTCGCTGCTTGGCACGCGCGAGAGCGGAGACCGCTGACCGTGTTGGACCTCGATTACCGGCCGATGTTCTGGGACTCCCCCGCCGCGGCCACCGAGCAGGTCCGCAAGGCGCTTGCGCACGTGACCGTTGCCGTCGGAAACCGGGAAGAATGCGAGATCGCCGTCGGCGAGTCCAACCCTCATAAGGCCGCTGACGCGCTGCTCGATCTGGGCGTGGAACTCGCCATCGTCAAGCAGGGTCCGCGCGGTGTGCTCGGCAAGAGCCGCCGATCATCGGTCACGGTGCCTCCCAACGAGGTCGACGTCGTCAACGGCCTGGGTGCGGGTGACTCGTTCGGCGGCAGCCTGTGCCACGGACTGTTGCACAACTGGCCCCTGGAAAAGACCCTGCGTTACGCGAACGCCGCCGGCGCCATCGTCGCCGGACGACTCGAATGCTCGACCGCCATGCCGACGGCCAGCGAGGTCGCCGAACTGGCCGAACAGACCGCTGTGGAGGCCGTCAATGTCTGATGCACTGTGCCGTGATCACTCGGCGATCACCGATCTGCGGGCCACCGATCCCGGCGCCGTCGCGCGCGCCTGGCAGAACAGAACCACCCGACCCACGATCCGCGGTAACGGCCGCCTGATGATCGTGGCCGCCGACCACCCGGCTCGTGGCGCGCTCGCCGTCGGTACCCGCCCGACCGCGATGAACAGCCGCACCGATCTCCTCGACCGGCTCTGCGCCGCGCTCGCCGACCCCGGTGTCGACGGGGTACTCGCGACCGCCGACATTCTCGATGACCTGCTGCTGCTCGGCGCGCTCGAGGACAAGGTGGTGTTCAGCTCGTTCAACCGGGGCGGGCTGGCCGGATCGTCGTTCGAGCTCGACGACCGGATGACCGGCGCCACCGCAGCATCCACCGCAGCGGCCGGGATGAACGGCGGAAAGATGCTGTGCCGCATCGATCTCGACGACCCGGGCACCGTCGCCACCCTCGCCGCCTGCGCCCAGGCCGTCGACGAACTCGCCGCCCACGGCCTGATCGCGATGCTCGAACCCTTCATGTCGTCTCGGGTGAACGGCAAGGTCCGCAACGATCTGTCACCGGACGCGGTCATCAAGTCGGTGCACATCGGACAGGGCCTGGGCTCGACGTCGGCCTACACCTGGATGAAGCTGCCCGTCGTCGACGAGATGGACCGCGTCATGGAATCCACGACCATGCCCACCCTGCTCCTGGGCGGAGATCCGACAGATCCCGACGAAGCGTTCGCCAGCTGGGAGAAGGCGTTGGCCCTGCCCTCGGTGCGCGGCTTGATCGTCGGCCGCACCCTGCTCTATCCGCCCGACGACGACGTCGCCTCGGCCGTCGCGACCGCGGTGGCGATGGTCCGATGAATTCCACGCTGTATGTGCCCGCGGGCAGTGCCCCCGCACCGTTCACCGTCGCGATCACGCCGGAGGATGCCGGATGGAGCGAATCATCCCTGCACGTGGTCGATCTCGGCGATGGCGACGAGGTGTCGATGAGCACCGGCGAGACCGAGGTGATGATCCTTCCGCTGGCCGGTGCCGCCACCGTCGAGTGCGGTGGTGAGACATTCGCGCTGTCGCCTCGCGTCTCGGTGTTCGACGGGCCCGCCGACATGGTCTATCTGGGCATCGGGCAGCAGTACACGCTGTCGGGCCGCGGCCGGATCGCGATCTGCGGAGCCCGGGCAGCGACGTCCTTCCCGAACCGTCGGGTGGCGGCCGCGGATGTGCCGGTCGAGCTGCGGGGCGCCGGCAACTGCAGCCGACAGGTCCACAACTTCGGCACGGCAACGACGTTCGAGGCCGACTCCCTGATCGCCTGCGAAGTGCTGACTCCCGGCGGCAACTGGTCGTCCTATCCCGCGCACAAGCACGATGAGAACACCGACGTCGAAAGCCAGCTGGAAGAGATCTACTACTTCGAGGTCGACGACAGTCCAGCCGGCACACCAGGTTTCGGCTACCACCGGGTCTACGGCACCCCGGAGCGTCCCATCGAGGTGCTCGAAGAGGTCCGCAGCGGCGACGTCGTCCTGGTACCGCACGGCTACCACGGCCCGTCCATCGCAGCACCCGGCCACCACATGTACTACCTCAACGTGATGGCCGGCTCGGGCCCGAACCGCGCCTGGCTCATCTGCGACGACCCTGCACACACCTGGCTGCGCGCGAGCTGGGAGCACCAGCAGATCGATCCCCGCTTGCCGTTCACCCCGAGTCGAGGAGAGTGACCCGTGGTTTCCACTGCACCGAAGTCCACCGAGAAGCTCACCGACACCGAACCGACGGTGCGGCTCACCGTCGCGCAGGCGACGGTCCGGTTCCTGGCCAACCAGTACGTCGAGCGGGACGGGCAGCGGCAGAAGTTCTTCGCCGGGTGCCTCGGCATCTTCGGCCACGGCAACGTCGCCGGCGTCGGTCAGGCCCTGCTTCAGGACGAGGTCGACGCGCACGCCGCCGGTGTCGACCCCGGCCTGAAATACGTGCTCGGCCGCAACGAGCAGGCCATGGTGCACACCGCGGTGGCCTATGCCCGCCAGCAAGACCGTCTGCAGACCTGGGTCGTCACCGCCAGCATCGGTCCGGGATCGACGAACATGCTCACCGGCGCGGCGTTGGCCACCATCAACCGGTTGCCGGTTCTGCTGCTGCCGTCCGACACCTTCGCGACCCGCGTGAGTTCTCCTGTGCTGCAGGAACTCGAGCTGCCCTCGAGCGGCGACGTGACGGTCAACGACGCATTCAAGCCACTGTCGCGGTACTTCGACCGGGTGTGGCGTCCGGAGCAGTTGCCCGCCGCACTGCTGGGTGCGATGCGGGTGCTCACCGATCCCGCCGAGACGGGCGCCGCCACCGTCGCCCTGCCCCAGGATGTGCAGGCCGAGGCTCATGACTGGCCGGAATCGCTGTTCGCCGAGCGCACCTGGCACATCGCACGACCCCTGCCCGAGCGATCGGTGATCGCCCGCGCCGCTGAGGTGATCCGGTCGGCGCGCACGCCGCTGATCGTCGCCGGCGGCGGCGTCATCTACTCCGGTGCCAACGATGCGCTCGCCGCGTTCGCCTCCCAGACCGGCATCCCGGTGTGTGAGAGCCAAGCCGGCAAGGGATCCCTGCTGCACGAGCACCCGCAATCCGTGGGCGCGGTCGGTTCGACGGGCACGACGGCGGCCAACGCGTTGGCCAGCGAGGCCGACGTGATCATCGGAATCGGAACAAGATACAGCGATTTCACGTCGGCATCGCGCACCGCGTTCAACAACCCCGATGTCCGATTCGTCAACATCAACGTCGCATCGTTGGACGCCGTCAAACAGGGCGGGATCAGCGTGGTCGCCGATGCGCGTGAGGCGCTCGAGGAGCTGGCCCGCGCGGTCGGCGACTACACGGTCGGTGACGAATACCGTCAGCGCACAGTTGATCTCGCGGCGGAGTGGAACGACACCGTGTCGCAGGTGTATCGCACCGACGACGGTGCCCCGCTGAACCAGAACCAGGTCATCGGTCTGGTGAACTCGCTCTGCGATCCGCGCGATGTCGTCGTGTGCGCGGCCGGATCGATGCCGGGCGACCTGCACAAGCTGTGGCGCATGCGTGACCGCAAGGGCTACCACGTCGAATACGGCTTCTCGTGCATGGGCTACGAGATCGCCGGCGGAATCGGCGTACGGATGGCCGCTCCTGATCGCGACGTGTTCGTGATGGTCGGCGATGGGTCATACCTGATGATGGCCACCGAGCTGGTGACTGCCGTGCAGGAAGGCGTCAAAGTCATCCCGGTGCTGGTGCAGAACCACGGTTTCGCCTCGATCGGCGGGCTGTCGGAATCGCTGGGCTCGCAACGCTTCGGCACGGCATACCGGTACCGCGGTGCGGACGGCCGGCTCGACGGCGACACTCTTCCCGTCGATTTGGCCGCCAACGCCGCCAGTCTGGGCGCCGACGTCATCCGGGCGACCACGGCCGCCGAGTTCACCGATGCGGTCAAACTCGCCAAGGCCAGCGACCGCACCACGGTCATCTATGTCGAAACCGACCCCCGCATCTACGCACCGGACAGCCACTCGTGGTGGGACGTTCCGGTCAGCGAAGTGTCGACGCTCGACTCGACACAGCAGGCCTACCAGCGCTACGCGGACTGGAAGAAGGTCCAGCGTGCCTTGATCACTCCGTCCGACCGCCCCTGAACACCGAGGAAGAGCACACATGAACACCATTTCGCATTGGGTCAACAACGAGATCTTCAGCGGCGCCGGTGGTTCCACTGCGCCGGTGACGAATCCGGCGACGGGTGAGGTGACGGGTCAGGTCGCGTTGGCCTCGGTCGAGGACGCCCGCGCGGTGATCGACGCCGCAGCTGCGGCATTCCCCGCCTGGCGCGACACCTCGCTCGCCAAGCGCACGCAGGTGCTGTTCCGGTTCCGCGAACTGCTCAACGAGCGCAAGGGTGAACTCGCCGAGATCATCACCAGCGAACACGGCAAAGTCGTCTCCGACGCGCTGGGCGAAGTCGCCCGCGGCCAGGAAGTCGTCGAGTTCGCCTGCGGCATCCCCCACCTGCTCAAGGGCGGGTTCACCGAGAACGCCTCGACCAACATCGACGTGCACTCCATCCGCCAGGCCCTGGGCCCGGTCGGCATCATCTCCCCTTTCAACTTCCCCGCCATGGTCCCGATGTGGTTCTTCCCCGTCGCCATCGCCTGCGGCAACACCGTCGTGCTCAAGCCGTCCGAAAAGGATCCGTCAGCCGCGCTGTGGCTGGCCGCGCTGTGGGCCGAAGCCGGCCTACCTGCCGGGGTGTTCAACGTTCTGCAGGGCGACAAGACCGCCGTCGACGAACTGCTCACCAACCCGAAGATCAAGAGCGTCTCGTTCGTCGGATCCACCCCGATCGCGCAGTACGTCTACGCCACCGGCACCGCCGCGGGTAAGCGCGTCCAAGCCCTCGGCGGGGCGAAGAACCACGCGGTGATCCTGCCCGACGCCGATCTGGACCTGGCTGCCGACGCGATGGTCAACGCCGGCTTCGGCTCCGCCGGCGAGCGCTGCATGGCCATCTCCGCATGCGTCGCGGTCGGACCCATCGCCGACGATCTGGTCGCCAAGATCGCCGAGCGCGCCGCCACCATCAAAACCGGTGACGGCACCAAAGACTCGGACATGGGCCCGCTGGTGACCAAGGCCCACCGCGACAAAGTCGCCTCCTACATCGACGCCGGCGAAAACGCCGGAGCCAAGGTCGTTCTCGACGGCCGCACCGTGATGAGCGAGGCAGGCGCCGAGCGGGACTCAGCCGGGTTCTGGCTGGGCCCGACGCTGCTCGACAACGTCACCCCCGACATGAGCGTCTACACCGACGAGATCTTCGGCCCCGTGCTGTCGGTCGTGCGCGTCGAGACCTACGACGAAGCACTGCAGCTGATCAACACCAACCCCTACGGCAACGGCACCGCGATCTTCACCAACGACGGCGGCGCCGCCCGCCGCTTCCAAAACGAAGTCGAAGTCGGCATGGTCGGCATCAACGTGCCGATCCCGGTTCCGATGGCCTACTACAGCTTCGGCGGCTGGAAAGCCTCCCTCTTCGGCGACAGCCACGCCCACGGCCTGGACGGCGTCCAGTTCTTCACCCGCCAAAAAGCCATCACCACCCGCTGGCTCGACCCCTCCCACGGCGGCATCAACCTCGGCTTCCCCACCAACTGAAATCCACCGAAACTGCGGGGAGATCGCCAATTGGCTCGACTATGCGATCTCCCCGCAGTCTCGGCGCACACGCGATCGCGCGGAGTCCCCTAGTCCGGTACTGCGACCCAGGCGCCACCGGAGTTCATCGACGCGATCAGGGCGTCGGCGACAACGGCAGCCCGCAGACCATCGGTCACGCCGGCCAGGGTCGACGGCCGGCCGAGGCGCAATGAGTCGATCCACTCCTGCAGTTCGAGCCGGTAGGCGTCGCTGAACCGCGGAATCCAATCCGCCGCATAGTCAATCGAACGCGTGCGCTGCGAATCCGAGACGATGTGCGTGGGCTGCGTCAGCGCACAGACACCGGTCTCCATCACCACCTCGCACCGGATGTCGTAGCCGTAGCGGGCGTTGAGGAACAGCTCCGAGGTGATCAGCACACCGGACTGGGTGCGCAGCAGATACAGCTGAGGGTCCTGCCGATCGGCCACATGCGCGGCTGACCGGCCGTGCTGCCAACTGACCTCCACGATCGGCGAGTCGAGCAGCCACGGCATGACGTCGAGCTCATGGACAGCCGAATTGGTGATCGTGGCGGCCGAATCCCCGCCCGGGTAGCTCTGCACCGTCCGACTGACGCAGTGGGCGAGCAGCGGTGCGCCGCAGTCTCCTTCGCGGATGCGATCGCGCAGCGCGACGTAGGACGGGTCGAACCGCCGCATGAAACCCAGCGTGACGAGATCGGACGCACCGGCCGAAGCGCATTCGCCGACGAGCTCGCGACACTCGGCAGCCGTTGGCGCCAGCGGCTTCTCGCACAGCACCGGCTTGCGTGCACGGATCGCCGCCCGCACGAGATCGGCGTGGGTGTCGTCGCGGGTGGCGACGACGACCGCGTCGACCGCAGGATGGTCGATCACGGCGACGCCGTCCTCGAGAGCCGTCGCCCCCACCTCGTCGGCAACTGTGGCCGCGACCCGGGGATCGAAGTCGGCGACCGCGGTCACCGTCGCCCCCGAGACAACCCTGGACAGTTTGCGGGCGTGATCCGCCCCCATCACCCCGACGCCGATCACACCCACACGAATCACGTCAGAGTGCGGCACGTGGGACTCGAGGTCAGAGGTGGTCACGAGGGCCGAGCCTACGATCCGCCCCGACCGGTGTAAAGGCTTTGTGCATACGTCAAGACAAAATCTCTGAACAGCTGTTATGACGGTATGTACGCTGGCCGTCGCAGCGGGTATCCGACCATCGTGAACAAACTCTGGGCGGTCCTGGCGTTGACGTGTCTTGTCGCGGCGTGCGAGAGCAGACCACCTGACCAGGCCGCCCCGTCGACCACGCCCTCGGCGCCCACGAGCACCCCGACGACGACGGGATTGATCCCACCTGGCGCCCCCACCGAGGGCACCCGGCCACCCACCGACAGCCTGCCGCCCGCGGCGGAACCCCAGAACGCTCCCGCGCCCCAGCAACCGCCGCCCGGCCGTCAGATTCGGGTGGGGTCGGCGCCTGAAGGTGTGGTCGTCGACGCGGTGACCCGCACCGTGGCGGTCGCGGCCCGCCGACCGAACGAGCTCGTCCTGATCAACGTCGACACCGGCGAAATCACCGGGCGCACACCGTTACCGGGCGTCGCCCGCCATCTGCAGCTGGCGAAACCGGGCGGACCAGTCCTGGTACCGGTGGAAAGCGCGAACGCGCTGGTGCGCGTCGACCTTCCCGGCGGACGCGCCGAAGCCCAGATCATCACCGGCACCGTTCCCCACGACGCGTCGGAGGCACCGGACGGCACCGTGTTCGTGGCCAACGAGCTCGGAGGTACGGTGACCGCGCTCCGGGGCGACGACATCGTCAAGGTGTTCACCGACAGCGTGCAACCGGCGGGTCTGGCGCCGGTCGGCGACCGGATGGGCCTGCTCGACGTCCGCAAGAACGACCTGACGATCTACGACACCGCGAACCTGACGATCGTGGGCTCGACACCCGCCGGAGAAGGTCCCACCCACCTCGTCGCCGACAAGCACGGTCGGATGATCGCCGCCGACACCCGCGGCGATGCGGTCCGCGTCTTCGACACCTCGCCCCGCCAGCTCGCGGAGATCGCCCAGCCCGGTGGCCCCTACGGGATCACCTACGATTCCACGCGCGACATGCTGTGGGTCGCATCGTCGGGGACCAACGAAGTCGTCGGCTACGACATGGCAAACCCGATGCCCCGCGAAGTCAAACGATTTGCGACGGTGCAGAATCCGTACACGCTCGGCGTGGACTCGAAGACCGGGCGGCTCTTCGTTGCCGGCGCGACCGCCGGGGTCGTGCAGATCATCGACCCCGGCTAGCCACCCAGCGCCGCCCCGGTTGTGCGATCTCATCCGCGCCACACGGCGTGTCGTGGATGAAACCGCACAATCGCGACCGGGTTCAGAGGATGTAGAGCATCTCCTGGTAGGTCGGCAGCGGCCACAGGTCATCGGCGACCACGCCCTCCAAAGCGTCGGCGGCCGCACGCACGGCCTCCATCGCGGGCAGCAACACCTTCTGCGCGTGCGTGGCCTCGTCGAGCGCGGACTCCGCGGAGTGATCCGCCAGGCCCGCCTTCAGCGATGCCAACGCCGCAGTCAGGTCGGCGATCGGAGCCGAAACCGCTTCCAGCATCGTCGTATCGGCAGCCACCCCCGCGGCCTTCAGCGTGGCCACGTTCTGCGCCAGCTCGGTCTGATAGCGCACCGCGGCAGGCAGGATCACCGTCGTGCCGAGTTCCAGCGCGAGCTTGGCCTCGACGCCGATCGTCAGCGCGTACTGCTCGAGTCGAACCTCGTAGCGGCTGTGCAACTCGCGCTCGTTGAACACCCCGTAGCGTTCGAACACCTCGACGGCCTCGGGCTTGATCAACTCCGGGATCGCGTCGAGCGTGGTCTTCAGGTTCGGCAGGCCACGCTCGGCGGCTTCGATCTGCCAGTTCTCCGAGTAGCCGTCGCCGTTGAACACGACCGCGCCGTGCTCGGTGATGATCTCGGTCAGCAACTTCTGCACGGCCTGGTCGAAGTCCTCGCCCTCACCGACTGCCTTCTCGAGCACCGTCGCCATGTAGTCCAGCGAATCAGCCATGATCGTGTTCAGGATGATCATCGGCACGTTGATCGTCTGGCCCGAGCCCGGCGCACGGAACTCGAACCTGTTGCCGGTGAACGCAAACGGGCTGGTGCGGTTGCGGTCACCCGGATCGGTCGGCAGTTCGGGCAGGGTGTCGACGCCGATGATCATCGATCCCTTGCCCTTCGACGACGTCGCGGCGCCCTTGGCGATCTGCTCGAACACATCGGCCAGCTGTGCACCGAGGAAGATCGAGATGATCGCCGGGGGAGCTTCGTTCGCGCCCAGCCGGTGATCGTTGGTGGCCGAGGCCACCGAGACCCGCAGCAGGCCCGCGAACTTGTGCACCGCGCGGATGACCGCCGCGCAGAACACCAGGAACTGGGCGTTCTCGTGCGGGGTGTCGCCCGGCACCAGCAGGCTGCCGAATTGCGAGTTGCCCATGGAGAAGTTGACGTGCTTGCCCGAACCGTTGACCCCGGCGAACGGCTTCTCGTGGAAGAGGCATTCCATGCCGTGCTTCTTGGCGACGTTGCGGAAGATCGTCATCAGCAACTGCTGATGGTCGGCGGCGATGTTGGCCCGCTCGAACATCGGCGCGATCTCGAACTGCCCGGGGGCGACCTCGTTGTGCCGGGTCTTGGCCGGAATGCCGAGTTTGAACAGCTCACGCTCGGTGTCCATCATGAAGCCGAGCACCCGCTCGGGCACCGAGCCGAAGTAGTGGTCGTCGAACTCCTGGCCCTTGGGCGGCTTGGCGCCGAACAGGGTGCGGCCCGCGTTGATCAGGTCGGGACGGGCCAGGAAGAAGTGCCGGTCGACGAGGAAGTACTCCTGCTCCGGACCGCAGAACGACACGATGTGGTCGAAGTTCTTGTGGCCGAACAGTTTCAGGATCCGCTCGGCATGAGTGCCCATTGCCTGCTGGCTGCGCAGCAGTGGGGTCTTGTAGTCCAGCGCCTCACCCGTCATCGACACGAACACCGTGGGGATGCACAGCGTGTTGCCGTTGGGGTTCTCCAGGATGTAGGCCGGGCTGGTGACGTCCCACCCGGTGTAACCGCGCGCCTCGAACGTGCTGCGCAGGCCGCCCGACGGGAAGCTGGACGCGTCGGGCTCGCCCTGGATCAGGGTCTTGCCGGCGAACTCGGCCAGCGTCTGGCCGTCGGAGACGGGTTCGAGGAAGCTGTCGTGCTTCTCGGCGGTCAGCCCGGTCATCGGGTAGAAGACGTGCGCGTAGTGGGTGGCGCCTCTGGACAGCGCCCAGTCCTTCATCGCCGACGCGACCGAGTCGGCCACGGCCGGGTCCAGCTTGGCGCCCTTCTCGATGGTGGCGACCACGGACTTGTACACCGACTTGGGCAGCCGCAACTGCATCTCCGCCTTGGTGAACACGTTCGAGCCGAACACCTCACCGGGTGCCTCCGTCGGATCGAAGCTGATTGCCGGCGGGACATACGCTTCGACATTGTTGATCGCCTGCAGGCGTACCGAGTTACCGCTCACTGGACTTCCTTATCCGCTGCGTCGTCCGCTTCTGTTTCACAGACGATTGACCGGCCAACAGTAGGAACATCCGATGCCGATCCTGTTACGCGAGCGTCAACGTCGCAAGACGCGGGTTACGGGCAGCCGTCGTGGCCGCCGACGGCCGAACAGACCACAATGGGACAGATGTCGCGACGAGAGGCGTTTCCGTGGGCCGAGTGACCTCCCGTCGACGAGCGCACCATCTGACGGCCGGGGGCGCGACCGCCCGGGCCGAGACCCTGGCCGTCGAGGAACCGTTGGAGATCCGCGTCGACGGCCACCCCCTGACGGTGACGATGCGCACCCCCGGCAACGACGTCGAGCTCGCGCAGGGTTTCCTGCTCACCGAGGGCGTGGTCGCGGGCCGAGAAGACATCGCCTCGGTGCGCTACTGCCGCGGCGCCGACGAGGACGGGGTGAACTCGTACAACGTCCTGGACGTGACGCTGGCGCCCGGCGTCGCGCCGCCGGACGTCGACCCGACGCGCAATTTCTACACGACGTCGTCGTGCGGCGTGTGCGGCAAGGCCTCGCTGGAGGCGGTGCGGTTGGTCAGCAAGCACGCCCCCGGTGACGACCCGTTGACCGTGGAGGCGGACGTGCTGGCGGAGATGCCCGCGGAGCTGCGCCGCCGGCAGAAGGTGTTCGCCGCCACCGGAGGCCTGCACGGCGCGGGACTGTTCGATGCCGCTGGCCATGCGCTGGTGGTCCGCGAGGACATCGGCAGGCACAACGCCGTCGACAAGGTGATCGGCTGGGCGCTCGAACAGCATCGGGTACCGCTGGGCGGCACGGTGCTGCTGGTGAGTGGCCGGGCGTCGTTCGAGCTCACCCAGAAGGCGGTGATGGCCGGCATCCCGATGCTCGCCGCGGTGTCGGCGCCATCGTCACTGGCGGTGGATCTGGCCGCACAGTCGGGGCTGACCCTGGTGGCTTTCCTGCGGGGCGAGTCGATGAACGTCTACACCCGCCCGGACCGCGTCATCAACTGACCGCGAAAGTGCACTGGCGGTCGCCGATCAGCTGATCGAACGACCACCAGTGCACTCTCGTGGCAAAACTAGGCAGTCTTGTCGCGGCGCTCCGTGCGAGAAGGCTTGCGCGGCACGATCGTCGGCAGGACGTTGTCCTCGACGGTCTCCTTGGTCACGACCACCTTGGCGACGTCGTCGCGGCTGGGGATGTCGTACATCACCGGCAGCAGGACCTCTTCCATGATGGCGCGCAGGCCACGAGCGCCGGTACCGCGGTGGATGGCCTGATCGGCGATCGCATCCAGCGCGTCTTCGGCGAACTCGAGCTCGACGCCGTCCATCTCGAACAGCCGGGTGTACTGCTTGACCAAGGCGTTCTTCGGCGTCGACAGGATCGACACCAGCGATTCCTTGTCCAGGTTGGTCACCGAGGCGACCACCGGCAGACGACCGATGAACTCCGGGATCAGCCCGAACTTGATCAGGTCCTCGGGCATGACCTCGGCGAAGTGATCCTGGGTGTCGATCTCGGCCTTCGAATGCACCTCGGCACCGAATCCCAGACCACGCTTACCGACCCGGTCGGACACGATCTTCTCGAGCCCCGCGAACGCACCGGCCACGATGAACAACACGTTCGTGGTGTCGATCTGGATGAACTCCTGGTGCGGGTGCTTGCGACCGCCCTGCGGCGGCACCGACGCCTGCGTGCCCTCGAGGATCTTCAGCAGCGCCTGCTGCACACCCTCTCCGGAGACGTCGCGGGTGATCGACGGGTTCTCGCTCTTGCGGGCGATCTTGTCGACCTCGTCGATGTAGATGATGCCGGTCTCGGCGCGCTTGACGTCGTAGTCGGCGGCCTGAATCAGCTTGAGCAGAATGTTCTCGACGTCCTCGCCGACATAGCCGGCCTCGGTCAGCGCCGTGGCGTCGGCGATCGCGAACGGGACGTTGAGCATCTTGGCCAGCGTCTGGGCGAGGTAGGTCTTGCCGCAACCGGTGGGCCCGAGCATCAGGATGTTGGACTTGGCGAGCTCGACGGGCTCCGAGCGCGAATCGCGGCTCTTCTCCCCCGCCTGGATGCGCTTGTAGTGGTTGTAGACCGCGACGGCGAGCGTGCGCTTCGCGGTGTCCTGACCGATGACGTAGCTCTCGAGGAAGTCGCGGATCTCCGCAGGCTTGGGCAGCTCGTCGAGCTTGACGTCGTCAGCGTCGGCCAGTTCTTCTTCGATGATCTCGTTGCACAGATCGATGCATTCGTCGCAGATGTAGACGCCCGGTCCCGCGATGAGCTTCTTCACCTGCTTTTGACTCTTGCCGCAGAACGAGCACTTCAGCAGGTCACCGCCGTCTCCAATGCGTGCCATGGTGCAGGGGTCCTACTTCCTCTTGCTGTTGCACATCGATCGATTCGGTGGGTCGCACCGCAACGTTTCCGACGCTACCCGCATCTTCGGGCCCAGGGCGACCGATGAGGCCGAATAGCGCCGCTGATATTCACGTGTGGTTGCGACAACATATCGCCTGACCGCGTGCCGATGGCCCTGGAACGCACCACCGAGTCTCTGGCGTGTCGCCGCTGTTACTCGACCGAGAGTACCTATCCGTGGGAAGCACGGTCGGCGCGCCGTCTGTGTCGTCAGCGACCGGGACCGAGAGGCCCGGGTCCGACAGGTCCGGGACCGACCGGACCGGGTCCGACGGGCCCGACGACGCCACCCACCCCGACCGGCCCAATAGGTCCCACGACCGGGTTGGGTGGGTTGACGTAGACGTTCACCGCGACGCACTGGACGGTCGCGGCGTCCCAGTACGTGCCCGCCGGGCACACCGGTTCCTGGGCGTGCGCGACGCCATGGGTGAAGGCAGCCCCCGCGGCGGCCACGGCCAGCAACAGCATCTCCCCCATCGGTATCCTCCTCGAATATTGACGCCCACGTAGATCAAGAGCGTGGCACGTCCGCGATCAACCCGTGGGTCTTTTGCCCGCCGTAGCCTTCGAGGGTGACCTCTCTCACCGACGCCGTCGCGCTGGCTCAGTCGGACAACGGGCTCGCGGTGGTGTCGACGCTGCGAGCCGACCACACCATCCAGGCATCGCTGATCAACGCCGGCGTCCTCCCGCACCCCGCCTCCAACGAGCCGGTCCTGGGCTACGTCACCTACGGACGAGTGAAGCTGGCCAACTTGCGGGCCCGCCCGCAGACTGCGATCACCTTCAGGAGGGGATGGCAGTGGGCGACAGTGGAGGGGCGGGCCGAGCTGGCCGGACCCGACGACGCGCAGCCGTGGCTGAAGTCGGAGCAGATGCTCGCGCAGCTGCTCCGCGACATCTTCACCGCCGCAGGCGGAACCCACGACGACTGGGACGCGTACGACGCGACGATGCGCGAGCAGCGCCGCACCGCCGTGCTGGTGACCCCGACGAGGGTCTACAGCAACGGCTGAGCGTCAGGCGTTCTGCGCCGAGAGCTTGCGGTACTGCAGCACCGTGTCGATGATGCCGTAGTCCTTGGCTGCCTCGGCGGTGAGGATCTTGTCGCGATCGGTGTCCTTGCGGATCACGTCGGCAGGCTTGCCGGTGTGCCGCGACAGGGTCTCCTCCATCAGCGTGCGCATGCGCTCGATCTCCGCGGCCTGGATCTCCAGATCGGAGAACTGGCCCTGGATCACGCCGCCGAGGGCGGGCTGATGGATCAGGACGCGCGCGTTGGGCAGGGCCAGGCGCTTGCCCGGAGTGCCCGCCGCCAGCAGCACCGCGGCGGCCGAGGCGGCCTGCCCGAGGCACACCGTCTGAATGTCGGCGCGCACGTACTGCATGGTGTCGTAGATCGCCATCAGCGAGGTGAACGAACCGCCCGGCGAGTTGATGTACATCGTGATGTCGCGGTCGGGATCGAGCGACTCGAGCACCAGCAGCTGGGCCATGATGTCGTTCGCCGACGCGTCGTCGACCTGCACGCCGAGGAAGATGATGCGTTCCTCGAACAGCTTGTTGTACGGGTTCGATTCCTTGACGCCGAAGCTGGAGTGCTCGATGAACGACGGCAGGATGTAGCGGGCCTGCGGCTGCACGCGGGAGTCCAGCGACGGGTGAATAGACGAGTTATCGGTCATTTGTCGATTCCTGCTCCTGGTCCGTCGCCGTTGAGGGTGACGCTGGTGATGATGTGATCGACGAAGCCGTATTCGAGTGCTTCCTGCGCCGTGAACCACCGGTCACGGTCCGAATCGGCCTCGATGCGCTCGATGCTCTGCCCGGTGAACTCCGCGTTGAGGCGGAACATCTCCTTCTTGATGCTGGCGAACTGCTCGGCCTGGATCGCGATGTCCGCAGCGCCGCCGGTGATGCCGCCGAGCGGCTGATGCATCAGGATGCGGGCGTGCGGCAGGGCGTAGCGCTTGCCCTTGGTGCCGGCGGCGAGCAGGAACTCGCCCATCGACGCGGCCATGCCCATGGCGTAGGTCGCCACGTCGCACGGGGCCAGCACCATGGTGTCGTAGATCGCCATGCCGGCGCTGATCGAGCCACCGGGCGAGTTGATGTAGAGGTGGATGTCCTTGGTGGGATCCTCGGCCGACAGCAGCAGGATCTGGGCGCACAGCCGGTTGGCGATGTCATCGTCGACCTGGGAGCCCAGGAAGATGATGCGCTCGGCCAGCAATCGCTCATACACCGAGTCGACAAGGTTGAGGCCCGAGGAGGCGCCACGCATGTCAGTCACGACTGGATACCTGCTTTCTTCTGTGTACTTCCGACGCGGTGACCGGTCTTACGGACGACACTAACCAACCCGCGCCGCTGGGGAGTCCCCAGACGCCGCGCGTTCGCTCAGAGCATCACTTGGTGTCGTCGTCCCCGGATGTCTCGGCGGCGTCGGTGTCGTCGGCGTTCTCGGTGTCTGTCTCGGCAGTTGCCTCGTCGCCGGCCTCGATCTCGTCGTCCACGACGGCCGCGTCACCGGTGGGCCCGAAGAACTCGGTGGTGTCGATCTCGGTGCCGTCGGTGTCGGTCACGGTCGCCCCGTGCACGACGGCCGCGACGGTCAGACCGCGACGCACATCGGCGAACATCGCCGGCAGCTGATTGTTCTGCTGCAGCATCTGGATCAGCTGCTGGGGCTCGATGCCGTACTGGCGCGACATGAGCACCAGGCGCTCGGTGATGTCGTTCTGCCCCACCTGGATGTCCAGCTTGTCGGCGATCGCGTCCATCAGCAGCTGGGTCTTGATGGCCTTCTCCGCGTTGGTGCGGTTCTCGGTGTCGAACTCCTCGCGGCTGCTGCCCTGCTCGGCCAGCGACTCGGCGAACTTGTCCTCGTCATGGTCGAGGCCGTGGATGGCGTTGTGCAGCGTGTCGTCGACCTGGGCCTGCACGACGGCTTCGGGCAGCGGCACCTCGACCTGGGTGAGCAGCTCCTCGATGGTCTTGTCGCGGATGGCCTCGGCCTGCTGCACGCGCTTGACGCGGGCCACCTTCTCGCGGAGGTCGGCCTTGAGCTCGTCGATGGTGTCGAATTCGCTTGCCAGCTGCGCGAATTCGTCGTCCAGCTCGGGCAGTTCACGGGTCTTGACCGACTTCACCGTGACGGTGACCTCAGCCTCCCGGTCGGCATGCTCGCCGGCGACCAGCGTCGTGGTGAACGTCGCGGACTCGCCCTCTGTGAGCCCGACGATCGCCTCGTCGAGGCCGTCGATGAGCTGACCGGAGCCGACCTCGTGCGACAGGCCCTCGGTCTTGGCCTCCGGCACGTCCTCGCCGTCGACCGTGGCCGACAGATCGATGGAGACGAAGTCGCCGTTCTCGGCGGCGCGATCGACACCGGTCAGGGTGCCGAAACGCTTCTGCAGCGAGTCCAGCTCGGCCTCGACGTCGGAGTCCTCGACGCTGATCGGGTCCACGGTGACCTTGAGGGTGCTCAGGTCGGGCAGGTCGATCTCGGGACGGATGTCGACCTCGGCGGTGAACACCAGCTCCTCGTTGTCCTCGAGCTTGGTCACCTCGATCTCGGGCTGACCGATGGGCTGCAGGGACTCCGAGGTGATGGCCTCGCTGTAGCGGGTGGGCAGTGCGTCGTTGACGACCTGCTCGAGCACCGCGCCGCGGCCGACGCGCGCCTCGAGGAGCTTGCGCGGCGCCTTGCCCGGGCGGAAGCCGGGCAGCCGGACCTGCTTGGCCAGCTGCTTGAAGGCGTTGTCGATCTCCGGCTCGAGTTCGGTGAAGGGCACCTCCACGTTGATGCGCACCCGGGTCGGGCTCAGCTTCTCGACGGTGCTCTTCACTTCGGTACTCCTCTATTGCTTTCGTCTGATGGGTCGAACTGGTCGGGGTGACAGGATTTGAACCTGCGGCCTTCCGCTCCCAAAGCGGATGCGCTACCAAGCTGCGCTACACCCCGGTCGTCGCTGCCGCCTCACGCTCACGCGCAGCGTCAGACCACCGGCGATCCTACGTCCTGACCTCAGCGAAGCCACATCCAGATGGCGATTGGATTCTCGGGGGGCGGGGCCGGTATCCTCTGGCGGTACTGCAGCGGCGCTGCAGCGACACGCGGGCGTAGCTCAATGGTAGAGCCTCAGTCTTCCAAACTGATTACGCGGGTTCGATTCCCGTCGCCCGCTCCACCCGCTCAGAACCCGAAGTACACCGCGGCCATGTCGTCGCCGCCGTGGCCGGCTGAGCTCGCACTGTCGAACACCGCGCGGACGCCATCGATCAGGTCCGTCGACACCCCGGCGTCGGCGAGTGCGGTCCGGATCAGACCCGTGTCTTTGCGCACGCCGTCCACACTGAACTGCGGCGCGTAGGAATCCTCGATGATCGCCGTGCCCTTCATCTGCAGGTAGGCCGAGTTCGCCGCCGACCCGTCGAGCGCCTCCAGCACCTGGCGCTGATCCACGCCGAGGCCCTTCGCCAGAGCCATCGACTGCGCGGTCGCTGCCGCGATCGAGGCGATCCACGCGTTGCACGCCAGCTTCAGCTTGGAGCCCGCCCCGGGCTCCTCGCCGACCCACAGCGTCTTGGACCCGACGGCGTCGAAGGCCGGCTGCACCCGGTCCCGCAGGGCGGGATCGCCAGAGGCCAGCATCACGAGCTTGCCCTGCTCCGCGGGCCCCTTCGTGCCCAGTACCGGGCAGTCGAGGAACGCCACACCGTGCGTGGCGGCCAGCGACGCGGTCTGCGCCGCACCTTCCACCCCGACCGTCGCGCACTGCACGAACACGGCGCCGTCGCCGAGGTGCGGCAGCACGGTCTCCATCACCGACACCGTCGACTCGGTGTCGAACAGCATCGCCATCACGACCTCCGCATCGGCGACCGCCGCCACCGGGTCGAGCGCCACCACGGCACCGTCGTCGGTCAACGGCTCGGCCCGTTCGGGTGTGCGGTTCCACACCGTGACGTCGAAGCCGTCGCGCAGCAGTGACTGCGCCATCCCGGCGCCCATCGCGCCCGTTCCCAACACCGTGATCCGCATTCACGCCATTCTGCGTCATCCGAGCTGCGGGAGGCCGCGCGCGCTGCCGAAAACCGTGAAACGCGTTGGTGCGCAACGTCAATTGGGCACCCTCGACATTGTCAGTCCGCGACGGCCGCGGCGATCACGCGTTCTGCCGCGGCGTCGACGCGCGACCGGTCGCCGGTGACCAGTCCGTCCTGGCACAGTCCACGCAACCCGGAGACGACTAGCGTCGCCCGCGCCCTCGCGTCGGCTTTCTCGAAGCCCAGACCCGTCAGTGCGGCGGCGATCGGGTCGAGCATCACGGTCACGGCATCGTCGGCGTAGGGCTGGTAGGTGTCCGGATCGGTGATCGCCAGGCTCAGCACTTGCAACAGCAGGGCGACGCTGCGTCGCTGCCGCCCGCGGGTGATGGCTCGCCACAGGGTGTGTGCAGCCGCGACGAAGTCGTCCGCCGAAGCCACCCCGTCGAAGATCTCGCCGGCGTTCGGACGGCTCGCGGCCATCGCCTGCGCCAGGAGCTCCCCGCGGTCGCCGAAGTAGTAGAGCAGCATGCGCTTGCTCGTCCCCAGCGCCTCGGCCATGGGCGCCAATGAGATGTCGGCGACTCCCCGCTCCTCGAGGTAGGTCACGACGGCACGGAGTAGCTCGGTCCGACGCTGGGGATCGGCAGTGCGCGGCATCAGTTGAACGTACCGATCGGTACGTCTATCGTCAATGATGTGCCGATCGGTACACGAATAAAGGAGTGGACGATGACGGATGGGAAGACACTGCGGGTCGCGATCGTCGGAGCCGGCATCGGCGGGCTGACGGCGGCCCTGGCGCTGCGCGCCCGGGGATTCGATGCGCGGGTGTACGAGCAGGCAACGGAACTGCGAGCCCTCGGCGCCGGCGTGTCGATCGCCCCCAACGGAGCGCGGGTGTTCGACGGCCTCGGCGTCGGAGAGCGGTTGCGCGCGGTCGCCGGTCAATACTCGCACTACGTGTTCCGCACCGCCGACGGCCGGCCCGTCGCCGGTGAGCCGTCCCGCCTCTCGTTCGGCGATCCGCAGCGGACGATGTTCCTGCACCGCGGCGAATTCCAGGCGGCGCTCTCCGGCGCGCTCCCCGCCTCGGCAATCCAGTTGGGGCGCAGGGTGATCGAGGCGCGCGATGGCGACGACGGGGTGACGGTGCGGTTCGCCGACGGCAGCACCGTCGACGCTGATCTGCTTATCGCCGCGGACGGAATCCATTCGCGCCTGCAAGGCCTGGTCAGCGAACCAGCCCAGCCGGTCAGCGAAGGCATCATGGCCTACCGCGGGCTGATTCCGGCCGACCGACTTGCGGGCATCGAGCCGATCGCCGCGATGGATGCCTGCGCGATGTGGATGGGCCCAGGCCGCAGCTTCCTGGTCTATCCCGTCTCCGCGGGCCGGCTGCTCAACGTCGTCGCCTTCGTGCCGACCGACCTCGACGTCACCGAATCGTGGACCGCACCCGGCGATGTTCGCGAACTCGCCGCCGCCTACGCGGGGTGGGACCAACCCGTGCTCGACATCATCGGCAGGATGGACGAGACGTTCCGCTGGGGCATCTACGATCGCGAGCCGCTCGCGAACTGGTCGGGACGTCACGTCACACTGCTCGGCGATTCAGCCCATGCCGTCGTCCCCCACTTGGGCCAGGGCGCCAACCAGGCCGTCGAAGACGCCGTCACCCTGGCGACCGTCCTGCAGGGGTGCGTGCGAGCCGATCTCCCTTCCCGGCTCCGGCTCTATCAGGATCTCCGGTTGGCCCGGACCCGCCAGGTGCGAGACGGCGCCCGGGAAGCAGGGCGCACCTACCGCTCGACCCAGCTCACACCGCACGAGCGGGCCGAACGCATCGAAGCCATCTTCGACCGGATTGCCGTGAACTCCTACGACGCGCAAAGCGTGGCGCGCGCAGCGCTCTCGGCGGCATGACCAATGACGACGCAACAACAGCAAATCATTACGGGCGTGGAACTTTTCCGGGATTACCGGCGACACTTCCACACCGCACGGGTAGCGTCGCCAACGACGAATGGGGGGCCATCTGTCGCCGAGCAACCGCGCGGGCATCGAATGTCGCGCGGGAACGGGATTAGACCTGAGCAATTCGGGCAAACCTCCAGCTCGAGCGGTGGGTGCCGCTAGCGCACAGCCACAGGGGGGCAACCATGAACAAAGTGATCGCCGCAGTTCCGATGGTGGCGGCCGCAGCGCTGTTGTCCGCGACACCTGCTGTCGCGGACGTCGCCTACATGACCGGGTTGTTCGGCGCCAAGGTGGACTACGCCAGCATCAAGGCGCCGACCGGGCAGGGCTGCGATCCCGGCGCGGGCTGCGATCTGATTCCCTATGCCAACTTCAGCGTCAACGCGGCGAGCTTGCAGCGTGGCGTCCAAGCGATCGAGGACTATGTCGCCGCACACCCCGGCGAGAACACGATCTGGACCTACTCCGACTCCACCGACGCCGCCATCGAGTACATGAACACCCACCCCGAGGACACCACCACGCAGTTCTACCTGCTCGGGGCGCCCAGTACACCCGGCAACTTCAGCCCCTTCAGCTTCTTCAGTCGCCATCCGACGTTGGCCAACGGCGTCGGTTCGAACGCGACGTTCGTCCTGCGGCAGTACGACATCGTCGCCGACGTCCCGGCCGGGACCAGGAACTTCGCCCGGTACAACCTCAGTCAGAGAGTCCACCGCGACGGGTACAACGGCCTCGATCTCTCCAACCCGGCGGTCTCCTACACAGACCCGCGAACCGGGTCCACCACCCAGTACTTCCTCACCTATCCGCTGCCCTTGATCAACCCGGGCTGGAAGACACCGGAGCAGATCGCTGCTCAGGACAAGGCGCTGCGACCGGGCATCGAGAGCCAGTACTACGTGCCGGGCAAGGTTCAGCGGCCGGTGGTCCTCCCCTCGCCCACCTACCCCGTCACACCGACGGTCGCGCAGGTCGAATCAACGACTCCGACGGACACCGACGCCACGACATCGACCGCGAAGAACGACGATTCACCACGCCCCATCCGCAAATTGTTCTCGAGGCTGTCGGAGCGCCAGCAGTCGTCGCAGCCGGATGTTGCTGCTGCCGCTAAGGACTCCACGACAACCAAGGCGAAGAAGGATCGCCCGCGTCTGCGCGATCGCATCGCGGCTCGGCAGGCCGAGCGCGCCGCATCGTCGGCGGACTGATCTCGTCTCTCCATCACGCGTAGACGCCCTCTTTCCGGGTAGCAGGCGAAGCGACCACGCCGGCTATTCGGGGAGGAATCATGATCGACGCTTCGAAAGCGCCGCTCGACGCAGCGATGCCTGGACTGCGGTTCAACGGACATCGTGGCCCAGCGAGGTGGGGCGCGGGCGAGGTGATCTTCACCGAGGGTGACCTCGACACCTGCCTGTACGTGATCAACGACGGCAGGGTTCGGGTCGGCCTCAACAGGGACACCGACCGGGAGTGCTTGGTCCAGGTACTGGGGCCGGGCGAACTGTTCGGCGAGGAGTCCGTCTTCGATCCCGGCCCACGCACCACCTGCGCCGTCGCGATCACCGACGCGACCGCCACGAGGATCGAACGCGACGAGCTGCTGGCGATGATGACGACACAGCCAGAGATGGCTCAGCGATTCATGCGTATCCTTTCCCGCCGAATTCGGAACACCTCGAGCAGCATCACCGACACCGTCTACGCCAGCGTGGCCGCGCGCGTGGCCAAACACCTGCTCGGTCTCGCGCAGCGCTTCGGCGTTCAGGAGCACGGCGCGATGCGGGTGCCGATGGATCTGACGCAGGAGCAGTTCGCCCATCTGGTCGGCAGTTCGCGAGAGTCGGTGAACAAGGCGCTGTGCGACTTCGCCGCGCGCGGCTGGATCGTCATCGCGAAAAAGAGCATCGTGATCAGGGAGTCCGAGCCTCTGGCCGCCCGCATGCACGGCGCCCGCCGCGCCCAGCTGGCAGCACGGTGACGGGAATGGACCTGCGCGTCACGTTCATCGGAAATGCCACCACGCTGATCCGCTGCGGCGGGATCACGGTGCTCACCGATCCGAACTTCCTCCATCAGGGCCAGCGCGCCTACCTGGGGTACGGGTTGTGGTCCAGGCGCCGGCGCCCGCCGGCCATCACTGTCGACGAGCTCCCGCCCCTGCACGCCGTCGTGCTGTCCCACATGCACGGCGACCACTGGGATCGTGTCGCCGAACGCGGGCTCGACCACGAGCTACCGATCGTGACCACGCATGCTGCCGCACACCGATTGCACAGCAAGGGTTTTCACGCCGCGCACGGGTTGGACACGTGGCGGACGTCGCTGATCGAGAAGGACGGTCACCGTCTGACGGTGACGGCTCTACCCGGCCGGCACGCGCCTATGCCCCTGCGCCGGCTGCTCCCCCCGGTGATGGGCTCCATGCTCGAGTTCAGCGACGGCACCGAACAGTGCCGGCTCTACATCTCCGGCGACACTTTGCTCATCGACGAACTCGCCGAGATTCCTTTGCATTTCGACGCGATCGATGCCGGCATCCTTCACCTGGGTGGCACGCGCCTACCGGCGGGCGGGAAGCTCCCGTTCGGCGTCACGGTCACCATGGACGGTGTTGCCGGCGCGGAGGCGGCGCGGCGGCTGGACCTTCCGCGGGTCGTTCCTGTGCACTTCGACGACTACGGGGTCTTTGCGTCTCCGCTCAGTGATTTCACGGCGGCCATGCGTGAGCGCGGCCTCGGTGACCGTCTGATCCACATCGAACGCGGTCAGACGGTCACCCTCTGAGGGTCACCGTCGCTCGGCACCGGCCACCGGGCGGCCGAGCACCAACCCGAGCGCGAGCATGCCCAACGCCAGGATCAGATGCAGCCAGTTGTCGGCATCGTTGACCGGTACGAAGTTCATGTTGCTGCCGCGATCGATGATGAGTCCGTACAGCCACAGCACGGCATAGATCACGGCGCCGACGATGAGGTACAGCCGCGCCGTAGTCGCACTGCGCGCCAACAGGATTCCTGCGATCCCGAATGCCAGGTGGACGATGTTGTGCAGCACCGACACGGCGAAGAGCCCGAACAGCATGGCCCCGGAATGATGTCCCGCGAAACTCAACTCGCTGTAATTGGTGGTCACACCGGGAATGAACCCGGCGATGCCGACGACGAGGAAGACGACGCCGACGATCATCGCGGCCCACTGGACGTGCGATCGGGACGCCGAGACTCGAGTCGAAGAACTCGGTGTGGAAGAGGTCGGCCTGTGAGAGGTCATGGTGGGTCATGTCCTTTCGTGTCGTGGGGCGCGCGGCGGCGCCGACGGTCGACGGCCCTGCTACCCGAGGGTGAGGGCCTGAAACGACACCGGGCTCACCGGCGGCCTGTCGGTACGCTGTGAACCATGGAAGGCGTTCTCCTGCTCCTCATCGTGCTGGTGGTCGCGGCGATCGGCATCGCCGTGTACGCATCGTCCAAGGCGTCCGGTCAGCGCAGCGCTGCTTCACTGGCCGATGCCAAAGCCGACGCCCGTCGTCTCATCGAGCGTCTCGGCGGGCAGGTGTACGGGCTGAGCGGAACCGACGACGCCTCGAAGCAAGCGCTGGCCGACGCATCGGAGCGGTACACCGCGGCGTCCTCGCAGATCGACCAGGCCACCACCGTGAAGCAGGCGGCACTGGCCAAGGAGAGCGCCGTCGAAGGGCTGTACTACGTGCGCGCGGCGCGCACCGCGATGGGTATGGACCCGGGGCCGGATCTGGAGACGCTGTCCGGTCAGCGATCGGCCGGTGCAGTCACCGAGGACCGCCGCGTCGACTTCGACGGCCGGCAGATCGAGGCGTCGCCGACACCGTCGCAGCGCACGCCCAACTACTACCCCGGTGGCCGGGTCGCCGGCCGTCCGGTGCCTGCGGGCTGGTATTCCGAGCCGTGGTGGAAGCCGGCGCTGGTGGCGGGCGCCTGGGGCGTCGGCTCGGCACTGCTGTTCAGCTCGTTGTTCTCCGGGATGGCCGGAGTCGGCTATGACGCGAACGCTTTCGAAAACGGCTACGGCGACGGGTTCGCCGACGGGATGGAACAGGGCCAACTCGACGGCGGGAGCGCAGACGGCGGGGGCTTCGACGGAGCCGACACCGGCGGCGGCTGGGACGGCGGGGGCTGGGACAACGGCGGCGGAGACTGGGGC
>NZ_QJUA01000090.1 GCF_003254575.1 Mycobacterium kyogaense
CGACACCTCCGGGGCGTGTCAGGAGGTCCGCGCGCGTCAACACACGGACCCAAAGGAATCGGTTACAGATCCCTTCCTGACACCTCCGGAGGCATTTGAGAAGGACTAACTCGATCTATATCAGCGGATCGCGGCGAGGATCTCCTCGGTCGCCGACGCCGCAGCGACGTCACGCTTGTCACCGCTGAACCGGTCGCGCAGTTCCACGACGCCGTCGGCCCAGCCGCGGCCCACCACGACGATCCACGGGACACCGAGCAGCTCGGCGTCCTTGAACTTCACCCCCGGGGATGCGGTGCGATCGTCGAGCAGCACGTCGACGCCGAGCCGGTCCAGATCGGCGGCCAGTTCGGTCGCCCCGGCGCGCGCCTCGGGGTCCTTGTTCGCGATCACCACGTGCACGTCGAACGGGGACACCGCAGACGGCCAGCGCAGGCCCAGTTCGTCGTGCTGCTGTTCGGCGATCACCGCCACCATGCGGGACACCCCGATCCCGTAGCTTCCCATCGTCAGGCGCACCGGTTTGCCGTCCTCACCGAGCACGTCGGCCGAGAACGCGTCGGCGTACTTGCGCCCCAGCTGGAAGACATGGCCGATCTCGATGCCGCGGGCGGACACCAGCGGGCCCGCGCCGTCCGGCGACGGATCGCCCTCCCGCACCTCGGCGGCCTCGATGGTCCCGTCGGCGACGAAGTCCCGCCCGGCGACGAGGTCGACGACGTGCTTGCCGATCTCGTCGGCGCCGGTGATCCAGGCTGTGCCGTCCACCACACGGGGATCGACCAGGTAGCGAACGCCGTTGGCCAACAAGCCTTTCGGTCCGATGTACCCCTTCTTCAGGAACGGGTACTTCGCGAAGTCCGCATCATCGATCATCGCGAACTCGGCCGGCTCCAGCGCGGCACCGAGCCGCTTCTCGTCCACCTCGCGATCTCCTGGCACGCCGATCGCCAGCAGCTCCCAGTCACCACCGGGCGCACGAACTTTCATCAGGACGTTCTTCAACGTGTCGGCCGCGGTGACCGTCCGACCCAGCTCGGCGGAGTTCGCCCAGTCGACCAGCGTCGCGATCGTCGGAGTGTTGCCGGTCTCGTAGACGGTCGCCTCCGGGAGACCCTCGAACGGGATCGACTCGGGGACGGCGGTGATGACGGCCTCTACGTTGGCGGCGTAGCCGGACTCCGCGCACCGTACGTAGGTGTCCTCGCCGACCTCGCTCTCGGCGAGGAACTCCTCCGACGCGCTGCCGCCCATGGCGCCCGACACCGCCGAGACGATCACGTAGCGCACCGCGAGCCGGGCGAAGATCCGCTGATAGGCCTCGCGATGGGCGTGATAAGCGTTCTTGAGCCCGTCGTCGTCGATGTCGAACGAGTACGAGTCCTTCATCAGGAACTCGCGCCCGCGCAGGATGCCGGCGCGCGGGCGGGCCTCGTCGCGGTACTTGTTCTGGATCTGGAACAGGATGAGCGGAAAGTCCTTGTACGACGAGTACTCACCCTTGACGGTCAGGGTGAACATCTCCTCGTGGGTGGGGCCCAGCAGGTAGTCGTTGTCGCGCCGGTCCTGCAGCCGGAACAGCGTGTCACCGTATTCGGTCCAGCGCGCGGTGGTCTCGTACGGTGCGCGCGGCAGCAGCGCGGGGAACAGGATCTCCTGTCCGCCAATGGCATTCATCTCTTCGCGGATGATCGCCTCGATCTTGCGGAGCACCTTGAGCCCGAGAGGCAGCCAGCTGTAGAGCCCGGGGCCGACCGGCCGGACGTAGCCGGCCCTGATCAGCAGCTTGTGGCTCGCCACTTCGGCGTCGGCCGGGTCGTCGCGCAGCGTGCGCAGGAACAGCTCGGACATGCGGGTGATCACAGCCGACCACCTTATGCCACATTTTCGACGGCCTGCCTAGAGCTCCCCCGCCTCCACAGCTTCCCTGGTCTCGCGGGCCCGGGCGATGTCGCGCGCGGAGTAGCCGATGAACAGCGCCGCGACGCCGACCAGGATCGCGATCGCCGCCACCCACAGCAGTGAGTAGGTGTAGCCCTGACCGAGCGCGTCGAGTTGGGCCGGCGTCATGGCCGTCACCGGGCCCGTCGTGCCGCCGAGGTACAGCGTGCGGGAGACCTGCACGGCCTGGACCACCACCAGCACCAGCGGACCGCCGAGGTTGAACACCATCAGCGTGACCGACGACAGCGAGCCGATCCGACGGGCCGGCACATTGGCCAGCAGACACAGCGGCAGGATCACCGAGATCACGCCGATGCCCAGCCCGCCCACCACCACGGGCACGAACAGGTCGGGGAAGTACGGCACGGACCGGTCCAGCGTGGATCCGTAGAGCATGGCGAGCAGCACCAGCACGCCGCCGCCGAGGATCACCCAACGCGGCGCGATGCGGGGCGCGACGTAGGTGGCGATCACATTGCCCACCACGAAGGCCGCGGCGAACGGCAGGAAGCTGATGCCCGCCCGCAGCGGCGAATAGCCCAGGACGTCCTGAACGAGCAGACCGATCATCACCGACAGCGTCAACATCACTCCGCCGGCCAGGAAGTACGCCACGAACGACGCGACGCGGTGCCGGTTGTCGAAGATCGACAGCGGCACGAGGGGGTTGTCGGCGCCGCGCTCGTCGAGCACGAACGCGGCGAAGAACACGACGGCGGCCACGGCGGCGCCGATCACCCACGGGTCGGCCCACCCCAGAGCAGGGCCCTGAGTGAACACCAGCACCGCCGACGTGCAGGCCAGCGTGGCCAGCAGCGCCCCGGTGATGTCGAGCTTGATGCGCTCCAGATGGGTCTCGGTCAGCCGCAACACCGTGATCGCGACGATCACGATGCCGATCGGCACGTTGACCAGGAATGCCAGCCGCCACGAGATGCCGGTGACCGCGCCGCCCAGGACGAGCCCGAGCACCGAACCCAGCCCCTGCATGGCCGCCGACACCGCGAGCGCGCGGTTGCGCGGCTCCCCGACGGCGTAGGTGGTCGCGATCAGCGCGAGGCCGGTGGGCGCGGCCACCGCCGCCCCGATGCCCTGGACTGCGCGGGCGATCACCAGCGTGGCCTCGTCGTTGGCCAATCCGCAGATCAGCGACGCGATCGTGAACACCCCGACCCCGGACAGGAACGCCCGCTTATGGCCGATGGCGTCACCGATGCGGCCGCCGAGCAGCAGCAGCCCACCGAAGGCCAGCACATAGGCGGTGATCACCCAGCTCTTGCCCGCATCGGAGAGGCCGAGTTCGGCCTGCATCCGCGGCAGCGCGACGATCACGATGGTTCCGTCGAGCGTGGCCATCAGCTGCATGCCGGTGATCGCGACGATCGCGATGCCCAGCGAGGACGCCAGCGGAGCCCGGGAGGACATGGTTCGCCACCCTACCGGTGGGCGATTTCGGCGTGCTTATCGCCGCTGAGCGCACTGTTCTGTTCGGGGACATCGCTGACAGTTGTATGTCTCGGGACATCGCTGACACCTGAGTAGGGCTGGACCAGCATGGTTCATGGCCCAGAAGGTGACGGCGATGGATATCCGGATGGCGGCTGCCC
>NZ_QJUA01000091.1 GCF_003254575.1 Mycobacterium kyogaense
GGCGGGCCCTGCGTCGGTTCCGGTGTCGGGGACGTCACTGCGCACCGCCGGGAGAAGCCATAGCCACCGTGTAGGCGGCCGTGCAGGCAGCGGCGATCGAGGCCAGCAGGCCCGCGCGGTACCCGGACAGCGCCGCCGCGGAGTGCGATGCGCTGTCGGCCGATGCGCGCAGCGCACCCACGACATCGTCGGCGTTCGGCGGGGGTGGCTCGGGGGCGCCCGCGGCCGGGCTGGCCGACGTCGTCACCGTCACTCCGGTGCTCGGCGCGGCCTGCCCGGTCAGCCGGACGATCTCGTCGGACAGGGCTTCGGCGTGCGCGGTGCGCAGTCCGGCGATGTCGGTCAGGGGCGCGGCCGCACGGCCGCGCACCGCAGCGGCGGCCTGGCCGGCCAGGCGGCTGTCCGCGCGCGCCCGGTCGAGCGCGGTGGTCAGGTCGTCGAGGTCCGGCGGGGGAGGCGGCGCACCACAGGCTGTCGCCGCGACGGCCGTCAGTAGGACCAGTCCCGCCAATACCTCACGGCGGCGCAGGGTCGGCGGGCGGCTCGGCACGTGCCTCATCCTGCCATTGCGCCCGGTGCCCACCGGGCGCGACATCGCGGCGGGTGCAGCCCGTGCCGCCCCCCGACGCCGCACTTTCGTTATTCGGACCGCTCGGCTGGCGTATCGTAGGGTCCCGTTCGGCCAGTTCGAGAGACAACTCAAGACGAGGAGCCCACCGTGGCGGAGCAGTCCGCGGGATTGCCGTCCCAGCGACAGGTGATCGATTTGCTCGCCGGGGAGTTCGCGCGCGCCGGGTATGACCTCGAGGACGTCGTGGTCGACGCTGCGGCCCGCCCGCCCCGGGTGACAGTGGTCGCCGATGGCGACAAGGGGCTCGATCTCGACGCGGTCGCCGAACTATCCCGCCTCGCCTCGGGGATTCTCGACGGTCTCGACTCGCAGGCCTATGTTCTGGAGGTCACCTCGCCGGGCGTGGACCGACCCCTGACGACCGACACCCAATACCGGCGCGCTCAGGGCCGACTGGTCGAACTGACGTTGGCCGACGGCTCCACACTGGCCGGCCGGCTGGGCGAACTGCGCGGCGCCACCGTCGACGTCGTCGTCCGCGACGGATCCCGGCGCGCACTGTCGGTGCGCGAAGTCCCGCGGGAAGACATCGTCAAAGCTGTTGTCCAGGTGGAGTTCTCACCACCGAGTCCGCGTGAGCTCGAGCTCGCGGGGCAGACCGGAAAGCACAGTGAACCATGAACATCGACATGGCCGCGCTGCACGCGATCGAGGCAGACAAGGGAATCTCCGTCGACGTGGTGGTCGAGACCATCAAGTCGGCGCTGCTGACCGCCTACCGACACACCGACGGGCACGAGGCCGACGCCCGGATCGACGTCGACCGCAAGACCGGCGTGGTCAGGGTGATGGCCCGGCAGACCGACGCAGACGGCAACGTGCTGCACGAGTGGGACGACACGCCCGAAGGCTTCGGCAGGATCGCGGCGACCACCGCCCGGCAGGTGATCCTCCAGCGCCTGCGCGACGCCGAGAACGAGAAGAACTACGGCGAGTTCTCGGCGCGCGAGGGCGACATCGTCGCCGGTGTGATCCAGCGCGATGCCCGCGCCAACGCGCGCGGCCTGGTCGTGGTCCGGATCGGCAGTGAGACCAAGGGCTCCGAGGGCGTGATCCCCGCGGCGGAACAGGTGCCAGGGGAAAGCTACGAACACGGAGACCGGCTGCGCTGCTATGTCGTGGGCGTCTCCCGCGGGGCTCGTGAACCGTTGATCACGCTGTCGCGCACCCATCCCAATCTGGTTCGCAAACTGTTCTCTCTCGAGGTGCCCGAGATCGCTGACGGCTCGGTGGACATCGTCGCGGTGGCACGCGAGGCCGGGCACCGCAGCAAGATCGCGGTGGCCTCGCGCGCGCCCGGGCTCAACGCCAAGGGGGCCTGCATCGGGCCGATGGGCCAGCGGGTCCGCAACGTGATGAGCGAACTGTCCGGCGAGAAGATCGACATCATCGACTTCGACGACGACCCGGCGAAGTTCGTCGCCAACGCGCTGTCGCCGGCCAAGGTCGTGTCAGTGACGGTGATCGACGAGGCAGCCAAGGCGGCGCGCGTCATCGTGCCGGACTTCCAGCTCTCGCTGGCGATCGGCAAGGAAGGGCAGAACGCGCGGCTCGCGGCGCGGCTCACCGGATGGCGCATCGACATCCGCAGTGACGATGCGGCGGCCGATACCGGCCGGGACCGCACTGACCGGCGGCCCGACGCTGCCCGCGGCGCGGCGGGCGAACAGTAGCGACTCACGGCTGCGCCCCGGTCGTCGCGTCGAGGCGGACCGATTTTCTTTTCGACGACGTCGTGACGGTAGACTCAGCTGTGATCCAGCGCGAGACGTCGGCTCGGACGCAGAAAAGCAGCGACAACCCTTCCGGGGGACCGGTGCGGACCTGCATCGGATGCCGACGACGAGAGTTGGCCGTCGATCTGCTCCGAGTTGTCGCCGTCGACGGCGGACAGGGTCCTGGGAATGTCACCAGGGCTGTGACCGTTGACGCGGCGAAGAGACTTCCCGGACGGGGTGCATGGCTGCATCCCGATCCAGGGTGTCTGCGCGAAGCGGTTCGCCGGCGAGCCTTCGGTCGAGCGCTGCGGATCGCCGGCTCACCGGACATCACCGCGGTGGTCGAGCGTTTCGAAGAATTCGGAACGTCCGAGCCACCCGGGCAAGAGAACAGGTAGCGAAGAACATGAGCACACCGTGAAGTCCCGATGACCATGCGTCATAGCTAACCCGAGGCGCGGCGCCTACCACCGCTGTCGCCTCTCAGACAGGAGATGTAGTGGCAGGTAAGGCCCGCGTGCACGAGTTGGCTAAGGAACTCGGTGTCACCAGTAAGCAAGTTCTGGCCCGGCTGAGCGAACAAGGAGAGTTCGTCAAGTCGGCGTCGTCCACGGTGGAGGCGCCCGTCGCCCGCCGGTTGAGGGAGTCGTTCGGCGGCTCCAAGCCCGCGTCCGGATCGTCGAGTGGTGCCGGCAGCGCCGGCAACGGCAGCGCGTCCAACGGTGCCTCAGCACCGGCGAAGCCCGGTCCGCGACCCGGCCCCCGTCCGTCGGCACCGGCCGCGCAGCAGCCGGC
>NZ_QJUA01000092.1 GCF_003254575.1 Mycobacterium kyogaense
TTGTTTTTTGTGAGTCGTCGTGCGGCGCCCGGGTGTTTCACATGGCATATAGTGGGCAGGGTCAGGTGTGTATAGGGGACAGCCGCCCCACCTGTTGCCCCGGTGCCTCCACCACCTGCGCCGCCGGACCCGGCGACTGCGAGCGCGGTCGACGCGGTGTTGTTGATGGTGGCATCGCCGCCCCGGCCGCCTGCCCCGCCGTTCATCCCCGAGGTGCCGGCGCGGCCTGCTGCGCCGACGGCGTTGCCCAGACCGAAGGTTGTCGCGCTGCCGCCCGCGCCGCCCGCTCCGCCCGTGTTTCCTGCGCCGCCGCTTCCACCGACGGCGCCGAAAGCACCCTGGCTAGATGTCACATCAGTGATGAGGGCGTTGCCACCTGAGCCACCTGCTCCGCCGCCGGTGACGCCGTTTCCACCGTTGCCGCCCAATCCGGCCGTGACGCTTCCGCTTCCGCCGGTCGACGCCGACCCTCCGCTGCCGCCCGCCCCGCCGGTTGGACCGCCTTGGCCGCCATGGCCGCCGGCGGCGCCGGATACGTCACCGGACCCTGTGGTCGTCGCGCTGCCGCCATTACCACCGGCACCACCCGCCGCAATGATCGATGACCAGCCCCACCCACCGATATAGACGTCATTCGTCCCGTTGCCGCCGCGGCCGCCCGCAGCACCGGAGACGTCGATGTTTGATCCAGTGTTTAACACGCTGGCGCTGCCGCCGGCGCCACCTGACCCGCCATAGCCGCTGGCGCCGTCGCCGCCGTCGCCCCCGAGACCGGCGGTGGCTGTTCCAGTTCCGAAGACGGCGGCGGAGCCACCGGTGCCGCCCGCTCCGCCGTTCGCCCCGCTGCTGCCGTTACGTCCGGCGGTGCCGACAGCGTTCCCGGAGCCGTAAGTAACCGCGCCGCCGCCGGAACCGCCCGCTCCGCTGCTACCGGTAGTGCCGTAGGTGGCGCTCCCACCTGCGCCTGCTGAACCGCCCACAGCGCCGATGGCATCGCGGGTTGAGGTGCTGTTGAAGATGCCGGCACCACCGCCGCTGCCGCCCGCCCCGCCGGTAGAACCGTTTCCACCGTTTCCGCCAATACCGGCATTAGCCTCGCCGAGGCCGAAATTAAATGCGGACCCACCGGCACCGCCATTGCCGCCGGCGCTGCCGTTTCCTCCTGCTCCCCCGTTTCCGCCGACGGCAGCGGCGATGGACGAACTCACATCAATGAAGTAGGCGTCGCCGTTCTGCTGGACGCCCGGGGTGACGATAGAACCGTTGCTCCACACGTAACCCGGGGTTGTGACGGCAGCCGACCCGCCGGCCCCGCCTTGGCCACCCGTTCCTCCGACTGCAGCGTCACCGCCGACGCCGCCGTGCCCCGCGACGGCGCTTCCCGCCCCGAATGCGTACGCGTCGCCGCCGATTCCCCCGTACCCGCCATTGCTGTTGCTGTCGCGGGTATCGCCGTCCCCGCCGGCGCCACCGTCGCCGCCCCTGGCTTCGCCGTCTCCGTAATGGGTGGCACGGCCGCCCGAGCCGCCTGATCCGGTCCCGTATTGCGTGCTGCCGTCGCGGCCCTGCCCGCCGGCGCCGCCTACCGCCTGCGCGGACGAGGCACCGTTGTAAACGGTGGCGGTACCGCCGTTGCCACCGCCGCCGCCCGCAGCGGAACCGACGGTGCCACCGCGGCCGGCGGCGCCGTACGCGTTACCGGTGCCGTAGGTAGTGGCGTTGCCGCCGTGACCGCCGCGCCCGCCGAGGCTGCCGCCGCCGCCGAGGCCACCTGTCGCGCCGGCGACATCGACTGACGAGGAGGAGTTCTGAACGAATCCATCACCCCCGGTGCCGCCTGCGCCGCCGATCGTGGCACCGGCACCACCGTCACCGCCCTGCCCGGCGCTGAGTTGGCCGGTGCTGTAGCTGGCGGCGTCGCCCCCTCGGCCTCCGGCGCCTCCATAGCCGTAGGCGTAGGTCGAATCCTGACCGCCGGTGCCGCCTGCTCCGGCCTGGGCCAGGCCGGTGCCGCTGTGGTAGGCGCCGCCGCCTGCGCCACCAGTGCCGCCGCCCGATCCAAGCCCAGCTCCGCCGTTCCCGCCGCGGCCGCCCTCCGCGGTTCCGGCACCCGCGTTGAGCGCCGCGCCTCCGCTGCCACCGTTACCACCGTTATAGCGACCAGCTTCGACGTCTGCGTCCGCGCCGTCACCACCGCGGCCGCCGCGGACATCACCGAGTGATGCGCCGCCGGCGTTGCCGCTCGTGCCGTTGCTGCCGCCTGTACCGCCGTATCCGGCCCGGCCGCCTGCGCCGCCTGCGCCGACCGCTCCTGGGGAACCGCTACTGCCTCCGTCGCCTCCGGTGCCGGCCCAGCCGTCGGAGCCGACGTAGCTCCATGCACCGTGGGCGCCGTCGCCGCCGCTGCCGGCCAGACCGGCTCCGCCACCGGCACCGCCGGCTCCACCACTACCGTTGGTGCCGACCCGGCCTAGCCCTCCCGCCGCGACGCTGCCGGCATTTCCCCCGACTCCGCCCTGCCCGCCGGCGCCGCCACCACCACCGGCTCCGCCAGTCCCGCCTCGCCCATAATCGACATCGACGACGCCAGCGCTTCCATCAGTGCCGGTTCCACCGCGACCGCCGGTTCCACCCGTTCCGCCGCGGCCACCCGCGCCGCCGTTTCCAGTAGTGGATCCGCCGCGCCCGCCACGCAAGAGGTCATCACCGCAATTGCGTTGACTCCCAATGGAAACAAGCTCTATGCCACTGGATACCTGCTGGCCGATACGGCCACGGCCGGGGCGCAAATCCAGGGTGTGGTCTACGTT
>NZ_QJUA01000093.1 GCF_003254575.1 Mycobacterium kyogaense
CAGGCGGTGCGGGCGGTGCGGGCGGTGCGGGCGGTGCCGCTTATAACTATGGCCTGGGAGCAGCAAGCGCCGGCCTCGGTGGCAACGGCGGTGTCGGAAGCTCTTCCGGCGGTGCGGGCGGAGCAGGCGGCGACGCCTTCGTCTACAACAGCACCTCTTCTCGCAACGTGGTTGGTGCTGCCGGCGGGCTCGCGGGTGCGGGCGGCGCAGTACGGCCGGGCTACGGCGGCACCGGTGCAGGCGGAAAAGGCGGCAACGCCACGACTTACGGTTCCGGCAATGCGACCGGTGCGGCCGGGCGGGCCGGCAGCACCGGTAACAACGGCGGGGTCGGCGGAATGGGTGGCAGCGCGCTCACCTTTGGCAGTGGTTCCGCTACCGGCGGCGTAGGTGGGGCGGGCGGCACCGGAACGAATGGATACGGCGGCGACGCGGGTGCCAGCGGCAGCGCCTCCGTCTATAACACCGCCTCAAGCGTCAACGTCGCGGCGACTGCTGGCGCGAAGGGCGGCGACGGCACCGCCGACGTCTGGATCGGCGCGTCCTGGTCGGGTTACTGGCAGTCCGCCGGAGGTAGGGGCGGTGACGCAGGCAACGCCTACACGACGGGCACCGGCAATGCCATCGGTGCAGTGGGTGGTCAGGGCGGCCGAGGCAACGGCGGCCCTGAGGGAACCACTGCAACCGGTGGTGCAGGCGGTACCGGCGGGTCGGCCACGACTGCGGGAAGCGGTTACGTCACCCCGGGTGTCGGGGGCAGCGGCGGTTTCGGCGTAAACGTCGGAGGGGCCGGTGGAATGGGCGGCAGTGCAAGCATCGCCAGCACCTCCGATCACAACGTCGTCGGCGCTGCCGGCGGCAGTGGAGGCGGGGGTGAGGTCGGCGGTTCCGGAGGTACCGGAGGCACCGCTTCTACGGGCGGAAGCGGAAGCGTCACGCCGGGTGCCGGGGGCACCGGAGGCGCTGGCAGCTATATGGGCGGTGCTGGAGGAACGGGCGGCAGTGCAATTGTGACCAGCAGCACGTCCGCCCAAGATGCGATCGGTTCAGCGGGCGGCGTCGGTGGAACCGGCGGCATCATCGGTGGCGCCGGAGGGAGCGGCGGCAGCGCCACCACCTATGGCACAGGCAACGCAATTGGCGGTGCTGGACGCACCGGCGGGGCAGGTCGGTACGGCGGCGTCGGCGGCAACGGCGGTAATGCCGCCGTCTACAACGCGGGCTCCACCCACAGTGCAATCGCAGGCGCCGGCGGAACCGGTGGTGCCGGCACGAACGGCACAGGTGGCACCGGCGGAAATGGTGGACACGCCGAGAATGCCGGTTACGGCGGGGTGACTGCGGGCAACGGCGGCGCGGGCGGCAACGGCACCATCGGAGGCGGAAGCGGCGGCAACGGGGGCAGCGGGTTCATCACAAACGGCGCGTCAAACCGGGATGTCGTTGGCGCGGCCGGCGGGTCCGGCGGCACCGGTAGCAGCGGCGGTTCCGGCGGTTCCGGCGGCAGCGCGACCACCTACGGCACTGGCAATGTCTACGGCGGCGCCGGCGGAACCGGGCGCACCGGAGGCAGCGGTGGCTCCGGCGGCGCGGCCTACAACCATGGAAGTGGAAACGCCACCGGCGGGAAGGGGGGCGCGGGCGGCAGCAACACCAGTGCCGAGGGCGGAAGCGGCGGCGGCGGCGGTTTCGCCGTTGTCGGCGGTAACGGCTACATCGACGGGTATGGCAACGTCAGGATCCCCAGCCCGGGGCTCAACAACAGTTCCTCAACCGCGACGGCGACTGGAGGGGCAGGAGGAAACGGAGCCCAAGGCACTCGCGGTGGCTCCGGCGGTTCTGGAGGAACCTCCTACAACTTCGGGCTGGGCCAAGCCGTCGCCGGGGTCGGCGGAAGCGGCGGCACCGGCACCGCCTCTGGCACTATCGGCGGAACCGGCGGTGTTGGCGGCACCGGCGGAAGCGGTGGTGACGCGTTCATCTACAACGCCACCTCGGGGCAAAACGCGGTCGGTGCAACTGGAGGGGCCGGCGG
>NZ_QJUA01000094.1 GCF_003254575.1 Mycobacterium kyogaense
ACGTTGCGCTACCGCCGGCACCCCCCCCCCCCCCGGTCGCGGTCGCTCCAGAGGAGGTGTTGTTGATGTAGTAGGCGTCGCCATTGTTCTGGACGCCCGGGGCATTGGCGTAGTCGTACACACCGGCCCAGCCCGACGTGTAGCCGGCGTACCCGGCCCCGCCAACGACCGCCATGCCTCCCGCTCCGCCGGAACCACCCGCGCTGCCTGCGCCGCCGCCGCCGCCCGTGGCGCTACCGGTCCCGTAGCCGAAGGCCGAGCCGCCCGTTCCGCCGTATCCGCCGCTTCCGCCTTTACCGCCCTTGGCGACGCCGGCGCCGTAGTTAGAGGCTCGCCCGGCAGCCCCTCCCCCGCCAATGTTCTCTTGCTGGCTGCCACTCTTGCCTTGGCCGCCGGCTCCTCCGACCGCCTGGGCAGATGATGCACTGTTGTTGACGGTGGCATTACCGCCGGCACCGCCGCTGCCGCCGGCGACCGTTCCTACAGTCCCGCTGCGACCGGCGGCGCCCGTCGCGTTGCCGAGACCGAACGTCGTGGCGTTACCGCCACCACCGCCCGATCCGCCGAACGGACCGTTGCCGCCGAGCCCGGCGGAGCCGCCGACGACGTCGCGCGTAGATGTGGTGTTCGAGATGGTTGAATCACCGCCGGTGCCGCCGGTGCCGCCGGTGCCGCCGCCGCTGCTGCCGGTTCCGCCGGTGCCGCCGGTGCCGCCGATGGCTTCGCCGAATCCAGCAGTGGTTGCGTCCCCGCCTCGTCCGCCGCCGCCACCATTGCCGGTCGTAGTGCCGTCGCCGGGACCGGCTGTGCCTGCGCCGCCGGCTCCGCCCGCGGCTCGCGCGGTCGAGGTCGCGTTATGGATGAAAGCGTCGCCGCCGCGGCCGCCGGCGCCGCCGTTGGGTCCCGTACCGCCGCTACGTCCCGCTCCACCGGTCGCGTTTCCAGTACCAGTTGTGGACGCAGTCCCGCCGGCACCGCCGGTTCCGCCAGCGAAGCCGCCACCGCCCAGACCGCCGGTCGCGCCTACGACATCGTGATTAGAGGAATCGTTGCTGATGGCGGCATTGCCACCGGTACCTCCGGATCCGCCCGCACTCGTGCCCTTGCCTCCCTTGCCACCGACGCCTGCGGTGACCTGCCCGCTTCCGGATGTTGCCGCCGACCCACCGGTGCCGCCCGCACCGCCGCTCGCGAACGCCCCGGTGACAGTGCTGTTGAGATTCCCGATGCCGCCCTGTCCGCCGGCGGCGCCGTAGACATTTCCGGTGCCAGTTGTCGTCGCGTTGCCTGCGTCGCCGCCGCGGCCGCCGGCGGACCGCCAATACCCCGACCACCAGTTGCTCGAAATCCACACGTCGACCGTGCCGTTGCCTCCCAGCGCGCCCGCGGTCGACGTAACGTCGACGCCCGAAACACTGTTGTAGATGTAAGAGCTGCCGCTAGCGCCGCCGTTGCCCCCGTAACCGTTCGTTCCGTTGCCGCCGTTGCCGCCTAAGCCGCCGTACGCCAGCCCGGTGCCGAGAATGATTGCGTCGCCGCCGTTGCCGCCGTCTCCGCCATTGTTGCCCGTGCTGCCGACCCGGCCAGCCGCGCCGTACGCATTGCCGCTGCCGTAGTTCGTGGCGCTGCCGCCGTTGCCGCCGGTTCCACTACCCGAATAGGTCGCGCCAGAGTAATAAGTCGCTCCGCCGCTGCCTGCGGATCCGCCGCTGGCACCGATGGCCTGTTGCGACGAGTCGCTGTTGTAGATGTAAGCTGCGCCGCCCGCACCGCCGGCGCCACCGGATCTCGTGTCCGGGGCCGGCGCTTGCGGCGCAGGCAGACCGGCGGTGTTGCGGTTGCCTCCGTTTCCGCCGACGCCCGGGAGCGCCTGGCCGAGCCCGTAGTTCATGGCGCCTCCACCGGCACCGCCGTCCCCGCCCTGAATACCCTGCCCGCCGGCGCCAC
>NZ_QJUA01000095.1 GCF_003254575.1 Mycobacterium kyogaense
CTCATCGGCTTCTTCGTCAACACCCTCATCCTGCGCGTCGACCTCACCAACAACCCCACCTTCACCCAACTCCTCACCCACATCCGCCACCAAAGCCTCGCCGCCTACGACCACCAAGACCTCCCCTTCGACACCCTCGTCGACCACCTCAACCCCACCCGCACACCAGCACACCACCCCCTCATCCAAATCCTGCTCGCCTGGCAAAACCTCCCCGACACCACCACCACCGACCTCCACCTGGGCAACCTCGACATCACCACCGAACCCATCAACACCCACACCGCCCGCATGGACCTCACCATCTCCCTACACGAACACCACACCCCCACCGGCACCCCCCACGGCATCCACGGCGCCATCGAATACCGCACCGACATCTACGCCCCCACCACCATCACCACCCTCATCGACAGGTTGCGGCACATCATCGAGATCGTGACCTCTCGGGCTGATGTTCGGCTGTCCGACATCGACCTGCTCGACGAGGTCGAGCGCGAGCAGATCCATCGCCTGTCGCACCAGCTGCCCGTCGCGCCTGAGCGGTCATCGGTGCCGGGGGCGTTGCGCCGCCATATCGATCGAGCTCCGGATGCGTTGGCGATCAGCGACTCTCGCGATGCCATGACCTATGGGGAACTCGCGGCGGCCGCGAGTCGTGTCGCTGCCATGTTGACCAGCAGGTCCATCGGTGTCGGTGATCAGGTCGCGGTCCTCTTCCACCGCTGCGCCGAGGCGGTGACGGTCATGTTGGGCATACTCCAATCGGGCGCCGCATACGTACCTCTGGACCCCGGTCAACCCGACTCCCGTCTCGACCTGATTCTCGCCGATGCTGCGCCGGTGGCGGTGGTGACGACGGCGGCGTTGGCTGTTCGGGTGGCCGGTGGGGCGGTGCCGGTGATCGTGGTCGAGGACGCTGATGCCGCACCGGAGCCGGGCGCCGGACCGATGGTGGGACCCGGCCCTGATGATGTGGCGTATGTGATCTACACCTCGGGGACGACGGGAACCCCCAAAGGTGTTGCGGTGACGCATCAGAACCTGCTGCATCTGGCGGCGTCCACGCCCGCGGCGTTACCGGCGGATCCGGTGTGGACGCAATGCCATTCCTATGGTTTCGATTTCTCGGTGTGGGAGATCTGGGCGGCACTGCTCGCCGGCGCACGACTGGTCATCGTCGACGAGGACACCGTGGCCTCCCCGCCAGAGTTCGAGGATCTGCTGATCCGAGAACAGGTCAACGTGCTCACCCAAACCCCCTCGGCAGCAACGGCTCTGAACTCGACGAACCTGCCTCCGCTGACCATGCTGCTCGGCGGGGAGGCCTGCCCTCCTGACCTCGTCGGCACCTGGGGGGATCGCCACACCGTGGTGAACGCCTATGGTCCGACCGAGGCGACGGTGTATGCCACGATGACCGCCCCGTTGACCTCAGCGTCGACGGGGACAGTGGTGCCGATCGGCACCCCGGTCGCCACCGCGACCTGCCTCGTGCTCGACCCGTATCTACGGCCGGTTCCGGTAGGCGTTCCTGCCGAGCTCTACATCGCCGGACACGGTGTCGCCCTTGGCTATCCGTCGCGCCCTGATCTGACGGCGTCGCGTTTTGTGGCGTGTCCCTTCGGTGGCCCCGGTCAACGGATGTACCGCACCGGGGACCTGGTCAGCTGGCTCCCCGACGGCCAACTGCGCTACCACGGCCGCAGCGACGACCAAATCAAAATCCGCGGCCACCGCATCGAACCCGCCGAAATCCACACCGCCCTCACCCACCTACCCGGCATCGCCACCGCCGCCATCACCACCACCACCGACCACACCACCCACCTCCACGCCTACCTCACCGAAACCACCCCCGG
>NZ_QJUA01000096.1 GCF_003254575.1 Mycobacterium kyogaense
CGGCGGCGGAGCGTCTCGCCCCGGACCACCCGGACCACCCGCACCACCCGGACCACCCGGCCCGCCCGGGCCTGCGGGTCCTCGGTCAGGCCCGCCCGGGCCAGCCGGCCCACCCGGGCCTCCGGGTCCTCGGTCGTGACCACCCGGTCCTCCAGGTCCACCCGGACCGCGCTCAGGCCCGCCGGGGTCACCCGGACCCCAGCCCGGTCCACCCGGGCCGGCGGGTCCGCCCGGACCACCCGGGCCTCCCGGTCCATCCGGGCCCCAGAAGCCCGGACCGGGCGGCGCGGGTTGAGCGACCGACGCGGTGCCGACCGACAGCGACATCATCGGATGCGCGTCGGCCAGTGTGCCGCCGAGGAATCCGATGACCAGACCGGCGGCGGCAGCGCCCACGGCGGCACCGATCGGGTGGCGCCGTGCGGGTTCGCGAACCGTCGCCCAGCGGCTCTTCTTCTCGACCACAGGGGCCGGAGGTGCATAGTGCGGTTCGGGGATGCGGTCGGTTTCGGGGGTGTCGTCAAAGTGCTCGTCTGCCCGATCCTCGTGCGGGCGGTCGTCGTCTGAGCGAGCTTCGTTGGCCATGGGACCTCTTTCGTCGGGATAACTCGGACTGATCGCGACGCTAGGGCGTGGTGATGAAGCCAACCTGAAGAGCGGCGGCCGCAGCGGATTCTTCAGACGGGCTTCAGAGAGCACCGGCCAGAATGGACCCATGGGCGCCCCCGCAGACACCGACCGTGCCGCAGCCCGCGTGCTGGTCGTCGAAGACTCGTCGGCCATCCGCGAGATGGTGGTCGACGCCCTTGCGTCTGCCGGTTATGCCGCAGACGGCCGCGTCGACGGCGAGGGCCTGGAAGAGGCGCTCGACGGCTACCGGCCTGATCTGGTCATCGTCGACATCATGCTGCCGGGGCGAGATGGGTTCGCACTGGCCGACGTCGTCCGCCAGTGGGGCGACGTCGGCCTGATCATGCTGACCGCACGTGACGGTCTCACCGACCGGTTGCGCGGCCTCGACGGCGGCGCCGACGACTACGTGGTGAAACCGTTCGAGGTGCCCGAACTCGTGTCTCGGGTCGGGGCGGTACTGCGCCGGCGAGGGCGCCTGCCTGCGACCGTGCAGACCGGTGACCTCGTTGTCGATCGCGGTGCCGGCATCGCGTCGCGCGCCGGCGTGCCCCTCGATCTGACAGCCACCGAATTCCGGCTGCTGGACTTCCTTCTCGACCAGCGCGGCCGCATCGTCAGCGCCCACCAGATCCTCAACGCGGTCTGGGGTTACGCCTCCTACGACGACAACCTGGTGCACGTCCACATCAGCAGCCTGCGGCGCAAGATGGAGGCCCAGGGCCCACGGATCCTGCACACCGTCCGCGGCATCGGCTACCGATTGCAGGCGCGATGACCGCGACACCGTCGCTGCAGCGCCGCGTCGTGATCGCCGTCCTGGTTTTCCTCGCGGTCCTGCTCGTCGTGCTCGGCGTGGTCATCGACGTGTTGATCGGCGCCCAGGCCCGGCGCGACCTCAACAATCGCCTACAGGCGGGCGTCACCCGCGTCGATGCGCTGGCTCGTGCCGGTGTGCCGCCGTCGCAGTGGGCCGTCGAGGTCGACGGCGGCGGCATCCGGGCGGCCGTGTTCACCGCCGACGGCGAGCGGTACGGCGATCCCGTCATCGATCCCGATACCGCGGTCGG
>NZ_QJUA01000097.1 GCF_003254575.1 Mycobacterium kyogaense
GCGCCCACGCTGACTTATGCAACCTCGGTGTGGGTTATCTGGCGTCGTTCGGGCTGCCGTGGAGGCGAAGGGCCGGGTGCCAAGCTAGCCTCGGCGTAACCGGTGAGGGTCCGCCATAGCGGATACGGCATCTAGTCCGGCCCTTCGTCCCGTCCTTTCAGCGTGGCATTACCGACGGTGGTGGTGGAAGGGTCTGGTCGGTCCTTTCGCGCTGGGCGTGGGGTCTAGATCCAGCGGGTCGGCTCGTAGGTGGCGTGGTCGCGGACAAGCGCATGGGCGATGCGGTTGGCACGATGGGCCAACGCGCAGGCGACGATGCCGCCGGGCTTGCCGCGATCTTTGAGCCCATGGGCGTAGTTCTTGGCGGCTGGCTCGTTGAGCCACAGGCCGATGCCGAGGTCGATCAGGGCGCGGCGCAGTGCGACGCTGCCTTCGCGGCTGATACCGCCGTCGCGGCGTTTGTGGGCGGATTCGTAGTGCGTCGGGGACAACCCCGACGCGCGGTAGATCTGGCGGGGTCCCGGCCAGCGTTTCGGATCACCCAGAGCGGCAGCGTAATTGGACACTCGCACCACCGCCCAGCCTGGCACCGAGGTCAACGTTGCATAGGGGCTGCGCGGCAACAGTGACTCCAGCACGGTCTCCGCGGACTGAATCTGATCGTCAAGATCGCCCAACAACACCAGATCGGCGGCCAGTATCCGACGCGCGATCACCGCGTCGCGGGTCGGTAAGGCGTTGTGAGCCGCAGCGACCAGCCGCTCGGCGACGGGGCGGCGCAGTTGCAGATCGCGGGTGGCGGCGAAGCGGATCAACCGGTTGACCCCGAGCCCGGCCAGGCGTGCCGGGTCGGTGAACTCGGCGGCCACCAGCCGACCGATCTTGGTGGCCAGCACGTCAGGTAGAGCCAGGGTCAGCCCGGGAAAGGCCCGGTCGAGCTGGCCGAGCAGCTGATTCTTCGTCGCGGTACGCGTAGCGACTCGTCGGCTCCGATGCACTGCCCAGGCGCTGATCTCACCGATCACGACATCGCGATCGGTGACCGGACGTCCGTAGCCGGCCAGCACCAGTTCGGTGATCGCTTCCAAGTCGATGACGTCGGTCTTGATCCGACGCCGTCCCTGCACGCGGCGCTGCTCAGCGACCTGAGCGGGGTTGAGCTCCAACACTTCCCACCCATCGGGCCATCGATGGTCGAGTACCGGTCGGTGATAGTGGCCGGCCGCCTCCACGCCCACCTTGACCTGCACCGCGGCAGGCGTGACAGCCATCGCGCGAGCAGCCGCGGCGGTCAGGCCCGATCCGGTCATCGCGAATTCCGACGGCGCGAGCAGCCGATGGCGAGCTGCGTCGGTCACCGAAAGCACAGCTGAGGTCTTGCCGACATCGACGGCAACGACGATCGTGGACGACGTGGCTGGAGCTACATGCACAGACACAACGACACCTCCGGGGCGTGTCAGGAGGTCCGCGCGCGTCAACACACGGACCCAAAGGAATCGGTTACAGATCCCTTCCTGACACCTCCGGAGGCATTTGAGAAGGACTAACTCGATCTATATCAGCGG
>NZ_QJUA01000098.1 GCF_003254575.1 Mycobacterium kyogaense
CTGATATGGGGAGTGGTTTGTCAAGTGGGCAGGGTGAAGCGGCGGCCTCAACCGTCGTTGCGGCCGCCGCTTCCTCGGTCAGTGCTGGTCTCGGATGCCGGGACTGGCGCGCGTGTCGTAGCGACGGCTTGTCAGTCTGAAATGCGCGGATTGGCTACCGCAGGACGGTGTTTCGAGTGGCGATGGACCGCTGTCTATTCACGAGCGTGGCCCGTTGGGGTTGCTCATAGCATTCACGCGGATCATCGTCAGCGTGCCCACCAGAACCGGTGACGAGGTCAGCAACTGAACGTTGTGGGGAGCGCCGCTACTCCTGCAGGACGGCCAGTGACCAGCACCAGCCAGCCAACTCGCGGGCAATGGCCGCGTTGGCCACCGCGGGGCGTTTGGCGCGGGCGTCGAACCCGCACCACCGGGTGTGGAGGCGATGGTTGGCCTGCTGGCCCCGTCGGCGGGCGGCCGGGCTGGCAGCCTGCCAGCGTCGCCGTAGCTCGACACCAGGACGGTAAGGGCGGCGGTGGTGCCAGGCGGCTTCGATCAGCAAGCGGCGGGCGTGAGCGTTGCCGGTTCGGGTGATCGAGCCCTGCACCCGCGAGGCGCCGGAGGAGTACTCGGTGGGCACCAACCCCAGGTAGGCCCCGATAGAACGGCCGGTCAACCGGGACCAGTCCCCGATCTCGACAGCCAACCCGAACGCGGTCAACGTCGAGACTCCGCGCAGACAGCCCAGCCGGCGCACCACCGCGGTGAACTCGCTGTCGACGGCCATCGCCGCGATCGCTGCGTCCAGGCGGTCACGGCGGTCGATGCAGGACAGCATGGCCTCCACCGCGGTGTCATAAGCGGCCTGGGCAGGGGCGGGGAAGTGCTGCCGGGATAGCCACGCCAGGTGGGTGAGCGTCCAGGCCGGCCCGCCGGAGTAGACGATGTTGTGACGCAGCAGCAGCGCCGCAACGCGGTGGCGGGCCCGCATCAGATCAGCCCGACAGTCTTCTCGAGCCCGCACCAGATCCCGGGCCGCTTCGCGTTCGACACTGGGAACACAGACCGCGGTGATCTCACCCAGGTGCAACAACCGGGCCAGATGCGCGGCATCACGGGCATCGGTTTTTACCCGATCACCGCTCGGGCGCACCAACTTCGACGGCGCAGCCACCAGACACTGCACCCGGTTCTCCAGCAGCGATCGCGCCAACCCGAATCCGGTCGGGCCCGCTTCGTAGGTCACCGCGACCGGACCGGGTAACCCGTTAACCCAGTCCAGGATCTCGCGATGGTCGGTACTCAACCGGCGCGAAAACACCTCACCGGTCTCACCGTCTAACCCACACCCGAATACCGAACGCGCATGCACATCCAAACCAACACTCGTACGCTGAATCTTCACTGGGGCCTCCCACAGTTGTGGCTCTACCGGCCAGGACCCAATTCCTGACGGCAACCCACGTTCACATGTGGTGAGGCCCCAGCCTCCCCATACCGTCTATTCCGCG
>NZ_QJUA01000099.1 GCF_003254575.1 Mycobacterium kyogaense
TGTGATGTCTCAGGACATCGGTGACAGTTCTGCATCAGGACTTCGGTGACAGTTGATGTGTCAGGACTTCGGTGACGGTCTGTCGGTTTTGGGGCGTGGGCCCCGTGGTCGACCGTTGCCGACGTATCGGATACCGGATGCGGGTCGAGTGTGCTCGGCGAGGACTTCGCCGTGGAGGTCGGTGATGATGACCTGGTCGTCGACGGTGACGACGAGGACCTGTTCGAAGGCGCGTTGTGCGTCGACCCGGTAGGTGACTGTGTCCAGATGGATGGTCCCCGCAGTGCTGATCGTTCGCGCACGGGTGTTCGCGGGCAGGTTCGGCGGTGGCGGAGTGCGGGGTCTGCGGTAGGCGTTCGGGACGGGCGCCGGGTAGGTCGGCCGGTCGGGCTGGGGACGGGGCGGATCGGCGTGGGGGGTGGCGTCCCACGCCGTCTGCGGGGTGATGCGACCGGGCAATCCCTGGTGGGGGCGTTCGGTGTTGTAGAGGTGGTCGAACGCGTCGACCTGAACTTGGAGTTCGGCCAGCGATCCGGCCAGCGGTTGCTTGTCGAGGTAGCGGAACAGGGTCTGATGGAAGCGTTCGTTCTTGCCTTGGGTGGTCGGTTTGTAGGGCTTGCCGGTGATCGTCTGCACGCCGAGGGCGCCCACATGGCTGACGAGTCGGCCGAGGTGTCCGCGCCGGGAGGGGTTGAGCGCGGCCCCGTTGTCTGACAACAGTCTTTGGGGCACGCCACAATCGGCGACGGCCTTATCGAACACTGCGATGGCTGCCTCGGCAGTCTCCGACCACGCCACATGAGAGGCGACCGCGTAGCGGGAGTGGTCGTCGATGAGCTGGAAGATCACACACGTTCGCCCGCCGCTGAGGACGTACTCAGTCGCATCGAGTTGCCAGCATGCATTCGGTGCCGGGTAGACGAACCGTCGCCACGCCGAGCGGGGCTTTTTCTTCGGCTCGAGCCGAGCCACGCCGGCCTCGCGGAAGATCCGCGCCAGCGCCGCGGTGGATGGCACCTGAGGCAAGCCCATCGCCTCCATCTTGTCGTGCACACTGATGGGCCCGTGGTCCAGGCCGGAGGCGTCGAGGGCAGCACGCACCGCCACCGCCTGAGCCTTCACCTCCTCGCTCCAGGTCGACGGACTCGACTTCGGTCGTCGCGTCCTTGGTTCCAGCACAGCGGCCTGCCCGTCGGTCTTGGCGCGCTGGCGCAACGCGTAGAACGACTTTCGGGAGATTCCGTGCTCGACGCAGAACGTCGAGACCGCACCCCGCGGCGCGTCATCGGGCCACTGCGAGATCGCCAACCGGACGCGAGGATCGATGGGTTCATTGACAGCCACCCCCGCAGCCTCGGGGCGGAAGTGTCACCACCAGAACCACCCGAAGTGTCACCGATGTCCTGATGCAGAACTGTCACCGATGTCCTGAGAGATG
>NZ_QJUA01000009.1 GCF_003254575.1 Mycobacterium kyogaense
CCCCGAGCCACCCGTCTCCGAGCCCCCCGCCGAACCCGCGGCTGAACCTCGGGGCCAGCAGAAGCCGGTACGCGAGGCGTTCGGGCCCGCAGACATCGAAGACTTCGCAGATCCCGAGGATCATTTCGTCGCCGACGACGACATGCGTTCGGACCGCGACGGCACCACCCACTAGGCTTCCAGCCGTGCAGCCACCGGTCCGGGTCCCCCCGAGTGTGCCGTCGCGGCTCGTGGTCCTGGCTTCTGGCACCGGCTCCCTGCTCGCGTCGCTGCTCGAGGCCGCGGTCGACGAGTACCCCGCGCGCGTCGTCGCCGTCGGCACCGACCGCGACTGCCCGGCTCTGCAGATCGCCGAGCGGGCCGCGATCCCGACGTTCACCGTGCCGCTGCGCGCCCATCCCGACCGCGCCGCATGGGACGCCGCGATCACCGCGGCGACGGCAGCGCACCAGCCTGATCTGGTCGTATCGGCGGGCTTCATGAAAATCCTTGGCCTGGAATTCCTTTCGCACTTCCCAGGGCGGGTGGTCAACACCCATCCGGCGCTGCTGCCCGCGTTTCCCGGCGCACACGCCGTTGCCGATGCGCTCGCCTACGGCGTCCGCGTCACCGGGTGCACCGTGCACCTCGTCGACGCGGGCACCGACACCGGCCCGATCGTCGCGCAGCAGGCGGTGTCCGTGCTCGACGGCGACGACGAGGCCACGCTGCACGAACGGATCAAGGTGATCGAACGAGAGCTTCTGGTGGATGTCCTGGCGGCGCTGGCCACCCGCGGCGTCACCTGGACGGGACGAAAGGCGACCATAGGATGACCGACAGCGACGGCAGGCGACGTATCCGCCGCGCCCTGATCAGCGTGTACGACAAGACCGGGCTGGTGCCGCTGGCCCAGGGTCTGCACGAGGCCGGGGTCAGCATCGTCTCGACCGGCTCGACGGCGAAAACCATTGCCGACGCCGGTGTTCCGGTGACCCCGGTGGAGGATGTGACCGGCTTCCCCGAGGTGCTCGACGGGCGCGTGAAGACGCTGCATCCCCGTGTCCACGCCGGCCTGCTGGCCGATCAGCGCAAACCCGAACATGTTTCGGCGCTGGCGGACCTGGGCGTCGAGGCCTTCGAGCTCGTCGTGGTGAACCTGTACCCCTTCACGCAGACGGTGAACTCCGGGGCCGGTGTCGACGAGTGTGTGGAACAGATCGACATCGGCGGCCCGTCGATGGTGCGCGCTGCGGCGAAGAACCATCCCAGCGTCGCTGTCGTCGTCGAGCCGCTGGGGTACGACGGAGTCCTGGCCGCCGTGCGTGCCGGCGGGTTCACGCTCGCCGAGCGGAAGAAGCTGGCGTCGTTGGCTTTCCGTCACACCGCCGAGTACGACGTCGCAGTGGCCTCGTGGATGGAAACCGTCCTGGCCCCCGAGGCTGACACCGAGGCCGGCGCGGCCTCTCTGCCGCCGTGGTTCGGGGCGACATTCCGGCGCACCGCGGTCCTGCGGTACGGCGAGAACCCGCACCAGCAGGCGGCTCTGTACAGCGATGACGGTGGCTGGCCGGGTCTGGCGCAGGCAGAACAGTTGCACGGCAAGGAGATGTCGTACAACAACTACACCGATGCCGATGCCGCCTGGCGGGCGGCATTCGACCACGAGGACATCTGCGTGGCGATCATCAAGCACGCCAACCCCTGTGGCATCGCGGTGTCGTCTGTGTCGGTGGCCGACGCGCACCGCAAGGCCCACGAATGCGACCCGCTGTCGGCGTTCGGCGGCGTGATCGCCACCAACACCGAGGTCAGCGTCGAGATGGCCGAGACCGTCGCGGGGATCTTCACCGAGGTCATCGTGGCGCCCGCGTACGAGCCCGGTGCCGTGGAGGTGCTGCGCGGAAAGAAGAACATCCGCATCCTGGTCGCGTCGGAGCCGCAGCCAGGGGGAACCGAGTTCCGGCAGGTGAGCGGCGGTCTGCTGGTGCAGCAGCGCGACGCGGTGGACGCCTCGGGCGACGATCCGGCGAACTGGACGCTGGCCACCGGCACGCCGGCGGATCCGGCGGTCCTCGCCGATCTGGTGTTCGCGTGGCGCACCTGCCGTGCGGTCAAGTCGAACGCGATCGTCATCACCAAGGACGGCGCGACCGTCGGCGTCGGCATGGGTCAGGTGAACCGGGTCGACGCGGCGCGGCTGGCGGTGGAGCGGGCCGGGGATCGCACGCAGGGGGCCGTCGCAGCCTCCGACGCGTTCTTCCCGTTTCCCGACGGACTGCAGACGCTGACGCAGGCCGGCGTGACGGCCGTGGTGCATCCGGGCGGTTCGATGCGCGACGACGAGGTGACGGCGGCTGCCGCGGAGGCCGGGATCACGCTCTACCTGACCGGGGCGCGTCACTTCGCGCACTGACGATCACGGTGAGCGGGCGCAAAATGCCTGCGTGAAGCGGTGTGTTGCGTACAGACACGCCCGCTCGCGGAGAACAGTCGTAGCGTGGAGTGGTGACATCACCTAACGACCTGCCCCGCACCGTCGGCGAGCTGCGCGCCTCCGGGCATCAGGAGCGCAGCGTCAAGGCCGAGATCCGGGAGAACCTGCTGGCCGCCTTGAGCTCGGGGGCCACCGCCGAACAGATCTGGCCGGGCATCCTCGGCTTCGACGACACGGTCATCCCGCAGCTGGAACGGGCACTGATCGCCGGCCACGACATGGTGCTGCTGGGGGAGCGCGGGCAGGGCAAGACGCGGTTGCTGCGGGCGCTGAGCGGACTGCTCGACGAGTGGACGCCGGTGATCGCCGGCGCGGAACTGGGTGAGCACCCGTACAGCCCCATCACCCCGGAGTCGATCCGGCGGGCCGCTGATTCCGGTGACGATCTACCGATCGCCTGGCGGCACCGCAGCGAGCGCTACACCGAGAAGCTCGCCACCCCCGACACCAGCGTGGCCGATCTCGTCGGCGACATCGATCCGATCAAGGTGGCCGAGGGTCGCAGCCTCGGCGATCCCGAGACCATCGCCTACGGCCTGATCCCACGCGCCCATCGCGGCATCGTCGCGATCAACGAGCTGCCCGACCTCGCCGAGCGCATCCAGGTCGCGATGCTCAACGTGATGGAGGAGCGCGACATCCAGGTCCGCGGCTACACCCTGCGGCTCCCGCTCGACGTCCTCGTCGTGGCCAGTGCCAACCCGGAGGACTACACGAACCGCGGTCGGATCATCACCCCGCTCAAGGACCGCTTCGGCGCGGAGATCCGCACGCACTACCCGCTCGAGCTCGACGCCGAGGTCGGCGTCATCACCCAGGAGGCGCACCTGGCCGCCGAGGTGCCGCCGTATCTGATGGCCATCCTCGCCCGGTTCGCGCGTGCCCTGCGTGAATCGACAGCGATCGACCAGCGCTCCGGTGTCTCGGCACGATTCGCGATCGCCGCGGCGGAAACCGTGGCCGCATCCGCCCGCCACCGCGGGGCGCTGCTCGGTGAACAAGACCCGGTGGCACGCGTGGTCGACCTCGGCACCGTGATCGACGTGCTGCGCGGGAAATTGGAGTTCGAATCCGGGGAGGAAGGCCGCGAGCAGGCGGTGCTCGAACACCTGCTTCGGCGAGCCACGGCCGAGACCGCGCAGCGGCTGCTCGGCGGTATCGATGTCGGCCCGATCGTCACCGCGGTCGAGAACGGCTCGCCCGTCACGACGGGGGAGCGGGTATCGGCGCGCGAGGTGCTCGCCGCACTACCCGAGGTCCCCGCCGTCGCGGAGATCCAGCGCCGCCTCGAGGCGTCCACGGATGGTCAGCGGGCGGCGGCGATCGAGTTGGCGCTCGAGGCGCTGTACCTGGCCAAGCGCATCGACAAGGTGTCCGGAGAGGGCGAAACCATCTATGGGTGACCGCCGTACGACGATAAAGCGGCGAGGGACGAGCCGCGGTGAGGAGTGCGGCAGTGGTTAAGAGACTTTCGCGGTACTCGCGATACACCGGCGGGCCGGACCCGCTGGCCCCTCCGGTCGACCTGCGCGAGGCGCTGGAGGCCATCGGTCAGGACGTCATGGAGGGGACGTCGCCGCGACGTGCACTGCAGGAACTGCTGCGCCGCGGGTCGAAGAACATGCCGGGCGCGGACAAGCTGGCCGCAGAGGCGAACCGCCGGCGTCGGGAACTGTTGCAGCGCAACAACCTCGACGGCACCCTGGCCGACATCAAGAAGCTGCTCGACGAGGCCGTGCTCGCCGAACGCAAAGAGCTGGCCCGCGCGCTCGATGACGACGCGAGATTCGGTGAGTTGCAGCTGGATTCGCTGTCACCGTCACCCGCCAAAGCTGTCCAGGAGCTTTCCGAGTACGGCTGGCGCTCCCCGGAGGCGCGGGAGAAGTACGAGCAGATCAAGGACCTGATGGGCCGTGAGATGCTCGATCAGCGGTTCGCCGGAATGAAGCAGGCGCTCGAGAACGCCACCGACGAGGATCGCCAGCGCGTCAACGACATGCTCGACGACCTGAACGACCTGCTGGACAAACACGCCAAAGGCGAGGATGACCAGCAGGATTTCGAGAACTTCATGGACAAGCACGGCGAGTTCTTTCCCGAGAACCCGCGCAACATCGACGAGCTGCTCGATTCCCTGGCCAAGCGGGCCGCGGCCGCGCAGCGCTTCCGCAACAGCCTGTCGGAACAGCAGCGCGCTGAGCTCGATTCGTTGGCGCAGCAGGCGTTCGGCTCGCCATCGTTGATGAACGCCTTGGACCGGCTCGACGCGCATCTGCAGGCCGCGCGCCCGGGGGAGGACTGGAACGGCTCGGAACGCTTCTCCGGCGACGACCCGCTGGGGATGGGCGAGGGTGCGCAGGCGCTGGCCGACATCGCCGAGCTCGAGCAGCTCGCCGAGCAGCTTTCCCAGAGCTATTCGGGCGCCACGATGGACGACGTCGACCTCGACATGCTGGCCCGTCAGCTCGGCGACGAGGCCGCCGTGAACGCGCGCACGCTGGCCGAACTGGAACGCGCGCTGATGAATCAGGGCTTCCTCGACCGCGGCGCCGACGGGCAGTGGCGGCTCTCGCCCAAGGCGATGCGTCAGCTCGGGCAGACCGCGCTGCGCGATGTGGCGCAACAACTCTCGGGCCGGCACGGCGAACGGGACACGCGGCGGGCCGGTGCGGCCGGTGAGCTCACCGGTGCGACGCGGCCCTGGCAGTTCGGCGACACCGAACCGTGGAACGTCACCCGGACGCTGACGAACGCTGTTCTCAGAGAAGCCGGCACGGGTGAGCGCACGGGAGCCATCGGCATCACGGTCGACGACGTCGAGATCTCCGAGACCGAGATGCGCACCCAGGCCGCGGTGGCGCTGCTGGTGGACACCTCGTTCTCGATGGTGATGGAGAACAGGTGGCTGCCGATGAAGCGCACCGCGCTCGCCCTCAACCACCTCGTCAGTACCCGGTTCCGGTCCGACGCGCTGCAGATCGTCGCGTTCGGCCGCTATGCCCGCACCGTGACCGCCGCCGAACTGACCGGGTTGGAGGGCGTCTACGAACAGGGCACCAATCTGCACCACGCGCTGGCCCTGGCGACTCGGCATCTGCGCAGGCATCCGAACGCGCAGCCCGTCGTGCTCGTCGTCACCGACGGTGAGCCGACCGCACACCTCGAGGACTTCGATCGCAACGGCAGTCCCGCTGTGTTCTTTGACTACCCGCCGCACCCGCGGACCATCGGGCACACCGTGAAGGGCTTCGACGAGGTCGCGCGACTCGGCGCGCAGGTGACGATCTTCCGGCTGGGGAGCGACCCAGGTCTCGCGCGGTTCATCGATCAGGTGGCCCGACGGGTGGGTGGTCGCGTGGTGGTGCCGGACCTCGACGGGCTCGGTGCCGCGGTGGTCGGCGACTACCTGGGGTCCAAGCGGCGGCGCTGACTCTCAGGCGGCCTTGCGCTTCTTCCGCTTGACGGTGACGCTGCCCCACAGCGCGAACCCGGAGATCCGCACGCAGGGCGCGCCCGGCGCGCCCTCGCCCTCGATGCTGTGGTCGAAGCTGCCCATCACCGACACCCCGCGCAGGTCGACGTTCACCTCCGGGGGAACCAGGATGGTCTGCCCACCCATGATCGTGTAGATCCGTATCTCGACATCGTGAGCGGTGAAGTCGGCGTAGCGCAGGTCGACGACACCGCCGCCCCACAGCGCGAAGGTGGTCAGCCGCTTCGGCACGTTCCACCGACCGCGGCGCTCGTAGCCCGACAGGATCGCGAGCAAGGTGCTCGACGGGGCCGGGCGGCAGGTGCCGCTGCGTCCGCGGGTGATCGCGCCGGGGAGGTCGGCCGACAACCGGTCCAGCTCATCGCAGGTCTGCGCCGCGTACGCCCTGGCCAACCGGGATTCGTACTCGCTCACGCCGATCGTGCCCGATGCGGCGGCATCGGTCAGCAGCTGCGCGACCTGAATGCGATCGGTGTCGGCAGCTCGCATCGAACGGCTCCGCGACGCGGGGCTGCTCATCGGCGTCTCCTGCTACGTCCCAACATTGCCACCCAGGCTACGACGATCAGCGATACATGCAAGACCCGTGGCCAAACTGTGAGGAGTCAGCCGACCCAGCGGGGCTTTCGCTTCTCCAGGAACGCGAGTATGCCCTCGCGGGCCTCGTCGGAGACGAACAGCTCCGCCGAGCGTTGGGTGAGGGCCTCCGCCCGCCGATCGAACTCGTCGAGAATGGCGGCCGTGGTCAGTGCCTTCGACTCGGCCAGGCCCTGGGGTGAGCCCTGCGCGATCGCCGCCGTGAGGTCGTCGACAGCGGCGGCGACGTCGGCTGCAGCGAGGGTGACCAGGCCCATCTGTGCGGCTTCTGCCGCGCCGAACTTCTCGCCCGTGACGAAGTAGCGGCCGGCAGCACGCGCCGTCATCTTCGGCAGCAGCGTCAACGAGATGATCGACGGTGCCACCCCGATGCGGGCCTCGGTCAGCGCGAACGTGCTCGCTGTGCCCGCCACCACGATGTCGCAGGCTCCGATCAGCCCGAGCCCACCGGCGCGGACATGGCCGTCGACAGCCGCGATGACAGGAAGCGGGCAGGTGAGGATGCGGCGCAGCAGCTGCGTCATCTCCCGCGCCCGGTCGACGGCCAGCTCGGAGGGATCCCGGCCGGCGGCCTCGGCGAGGTCGGCGCCGGCGCAGAACGTCCCGCCCGTGTGTCCGAGCACGACGACCCGGACGTCAGGGTCGGCCGCCGCCCGCTCGAGGCCCTCGTGCACCTGCGCGACCAACGCTGCCGACAGCGCGTTGCGGTTGTGCGGTGAGTCGAGGGTCAGCCGAGCCACCGCGCCGGCGCGGTCGTAGGTGACAAGATCCCCCATCAGTAGGACCGGGGGAGCCCGAGCGAGGTCTGTGCGATGAAGTTGAGCACCATCTCGCGGCTGACCGGCGCGATCCGGGCGAGCCGCGACGCCGTCAAAACCGAGGCGATGCCGTACTCCTTGGTCAGACCGTTGCCGCCGAGGCACTGCACCGCCTGGTCGACGGCGCGCACCGACGCCTCACCGGCGGCGTACTTGGCCATATTGGCCGCCTCGGCGGCGCCGGCGTCGTCGCCCGCGTCGTACAGCGCGGCGGCCTTCTGCATCATCAGCTTGGCCAGTTCGACCTCGATGTGGTTCTGCGCCAGGGGATGCGAGATGCCCTGGTGCGCACCGATCGGCGTCTTCCACACCTGCCGCGTCTTGACGTACGAGGTGGCCTTCTCCAGGGCGAACCGTCCCATGCCGACCGCACTCGCTGCACCCATGATGCGTTCGGGGTTCAGTCCCGCGAAAAGCTGGGCGATCGCGGCGTCCTCCGAGCCGACCAGGGCGTCGGCGGGCAGTCGGACCTCGTCGAAGAACAGCTGGAACTGGTTCTCCGGGCTGACGATCTCCATGTCGATCTTCGTCCAGCTCATGCCGGGGGTGTCCGTCGGAACGACGAACAGGGCGGGCTTCAGATTGCCCGTCTTGTGGTCGGCGGTGCGGCCCACGACGAGCACGGCCTGGGCCTGGTCGACGCCGGAGATGTACACCTTCTGGCCGGACAGGATCCAGTCGCTGCCGTCCCGGCGTGCGGTCGTGGTGATGCGGTGCGAGTTGGAGCCGGCATCGGGCTCGGTGATCGCGAACGCCATCGTGACCGTGCCGTCGGCGATGCCGGGGAGCCAGCGCTGCTTCTGCTCCTCGGTGCCGTACTTGGCGATGATCGTCCCGTTGATCGCCGGCGAGACCACCATCATCAGCAGGGCGGACCCCGCCGCGGCCATCTCCTCCATGACCAGGCTCAGCTCGTACATGCCTGCACCGCCGCCGCCGTACTCCTCGGGCAGGTTCACCCCGATGAAGCCGAGTCGGCCGGCCTCAGCCCACAGCTCATCGGTGTGCTGACCCGCGCGGGCCTTCTCCAGGTAGTAGTCCTGCCCGTAGTTGGCGGCCATCGCGCCGACCGCCTTGCGCAGGGCCTGCTGTTCCTCGGTCTCGACGAATCCGGTCATCACGCCTCTCCTGAATCGACACGCGCCAGTACGGCGCCCACTTCCACCTGCGTTCCCGCGGTGACGTTGAGTTCGGCCAACACACCGTCGGCCGGTGCGGCGATGGTGTGCTCCATCTTCATCGCCTCGAGCCACACCAGCGGCTGGCCCGCGGTGACGGTGTCGCCGACATTTGCCCCGACGCGCAGCACCGAACCCGGCATCGGCGCGAGCAGCGACCCGTGTGCGACGGCGTCGGCCGGATCGGGGAACCGTGGCAGCGCGACCAGATGCACCGCTGCGGTGGGGGAGTCGACGTACACATCGTCACCGTGGCGCGCCACCGCGAACGGGCGGTCCACGCCGGCGACGTTGAGCACTGTCTGCGCGGGCGTCGCGGTCACCAGCGTCACGTCGTCGCGGTCGGCCACGCGCACGCCGTCGCGGGTGAAGCGGTACGCCACTTCGTGGGTCTCGCCGTCGTCGTTGAGGTAGCCCTTGGTCTGCCAGCCCGACGCGAGATTGCGCCACCCACTCGGGACCCCCGCGAAAACCGTTGCTGTGCTGCGGTTGTCCGCCGCCTCGGCCAACGCGGCGGCGATCGCCGACAGCTCGACCGTCGCACTGTCGGCCACTGGTGCGGCAAGCTCGGCAAGGCCATGGGTGTCGAAGAACGCCGTGTCTGTGGCGCCGCTGCGGAACGCCGGGTGGCGCAGCACGTTGACCAGCAGGTCGCGGTTGGTGCGCACACCGTGCAGCCGGGTGCGGGTCAGTGCATCGGCCAGCAGCGCTGCGGCCCGCTCCCGGGTGGGTGCCCACGAGATGACCTTCGCGATCATCGGGTCGTAGAACACCGAGATCACCGAGCCGTCGCCCACCCCGGAGTCCAGACGCACCCCCGCCCGGTCGAGCAGCTCGAAATGCTCGACCGCCGTGGGCACGTCGAAACGATGGACGGTGCCGGCTTGGGGCTGCCAGTTCTTGGCGGGATCCTCGGCGTAGAGCCGTGCTTCGATCGACGAACCGGACGAGGCGGGCGGCTGCGCGTCCAGCGCCGCACCGTCGGCGACCGACAGCTGCAACTCCACCAGGTCCACGCCCGACGTGAGCTCGGTGACGGGGTGTTCCACCTGCAGGCGGGTGTTCATCTCGAGGAAGAAGAAGTCTCCCCCATCAGAGGCCATGAACTCGACGGTGCCCGCGCCGGTGTACCCGATCGCGGTGGCGGCCAGCCGGGCCGCCTCGAACAGCTTGTCCCGCATGCCCGGAGTGCGTTCCACCAGCGGGGAGGGCGCCTCTTCGATGATCTTCTGATGTCGGCGCTGGATCGAGCACTCCCGCTCGCCGACCGCCCACACCGTGCCGTGCGCATCGGCCATCACCTGCACCTCGACGTGATGACCGGCGTCGAGGTAGCGCTCGCAGAACACGGTGGGGTCGCCGAAGGCGGACTGCGCCTCGCGTTGCGCGGCCTCGACCTGCCCGGGCAGCTCGCCGAGTTCGCGGACCACGCGCATGCCGCGGCCCCCACCGCCGGCCGACGCTTTGATCAGCACCGGCAGCATGTCGGCGGTCACCGTGTCCGGGTCGAGCTCGTCGAGCACCGGAACCCCGGCGGCGGCCATCATCTTCTTGGCTTCGATCTTGGAGCCCATCGCGGCCACCGCGGCCACGGGCGGCCCGATCCACGTCAGCCCCGCGTCGATCACGGCGGCCGCGAAGTCGGGGTTCTCCGAAAGGAATCCGTACCCGGGGTGGACGGCGTCGGCGCCGGCGGCCCGCGCGGCTGCGATCAGTTGGGCGGTGTCGAGGTAGCCGCGGGTGCCCTCGAGGCGGACCCGGACGTCGGCTTCGGCGACGTGCGGTGCCGCTGCGTCGGGATCGGTGTACACGGCGACGGTACCGATACCCAGCCGTCGGCAGGTGGCGAACACCCGCCGGGCGATCTCGCCACGGTTGGCGACCAGAACGCGAGTGATCATGGCTGCTCCCTCCTCGCGATTTCGGCGTGGTTGTCTGCGCTCAGCGACGGCGAACACGCCGAAATCACATCCGGAAGACGCCGAAGTTCGACGTCCCCTCGATCGGTGCGTTGGCGATCGCCGACAGGCACATGCCCAACACGGTGCGGGTGTCCCGCGGGTCGATGACGCCGTCGTCGTAGAGCCGGCCCGACAGGAACATCGGCAGCGATTCGGCATCGATCTGCGCCTCGACGGCCGCGCGCAGTGCCGCATCGGCCGCCTCGTCGATCTGCTGACCGCGGGCCTGCGCCGCGGCCCGGCTCACGATCGACAGCACGCCCGCCAACTGGGTGCCGCCCATGACCGCCGACTTCGCGCTCGGCCAGGCGAACAGGAAACGCGGGTCGTAGGCGCGCCCGCACATGCCGTAGTGGCCTGCGCCGTAGGAGGCGCCGATGAGCAGTGACAGGTGCGGCACAGTCGAATTGGAGACGGCGTTGATCATCATCGAACCGTGCTTGATCATGCCGCCCTCTTCGTACGCCTTGCCCACCATGTAGCCGGTGGTGTTGTGCAAGAACAGAAGTGGTGTGTTCGAGCGGTTGGCCAGCTGGATGAACTGCGTGGCCTTCTGCGACTCCTCGCTGAACAGCACCCCGCGCGCGTTGGCGAGGATGCCGAGCGGGAACCCGTGCAGCGTGGCCCAGCCGGTCACCAGCGAGCCGCCGTAGAGCGGTTTGAACTCGTCGAACTCCGAGCCGTCGACGATGCGGGCGATCACCTCGCGAGGGTCGAACGGGATACGCAGATCCGGCGGCACGATGCCGAGTAGTTCCTCGGAGTCGAACGCCGGCTCGGTGTAGGCCTTCGGCGCCGGACCTTTCTTGTGCCAGTTGAGCCGCGCCACGATCCGCCGGCCGATGCGCATCGCGTCGAGTTCGTCGACGGCGAAGTAGTCCGCGAGACCCGATGTGCGGGCGTGCATCTCGGCCCCGCCGAGCGACTCGTCGTCGGACTCCTCCCCGGTCGCCATCTTGACCAGCGGAGGACCGGCCAAGAACACCTTCGAGCGGTCCTTGATCATCACGACGTGATCGCTCATGCCGGGGATGTAGGCGCCGCCCGCGGTCGAGTTGCCGAACACCAAGGCGATCGTCGGGATACCGGCCGCCGAGAGCCGGGTCAGGTCGCGGAACATCTGCCCGCCGGGGATGAAGATCTCTTTCTGCGTGGGCAGATCCGCGCCACCCGACTCCACGAGGGAGATGACCGGCAGCCGGTTCTCCAGGGCGATCTGGTTGCCGCGCAGAATCTTTCGCAGGGTCCACGGGTTGCTGGTGCCGCCCTTGACGGTCGGATCGTTGGAGACGATCAGGCATTCGACGCCCTCGACCGCTCCGATGCCGATGACGACGCTCGCGCCGACCGTGAAGTCGGTGCCCCACGCGGCCAGTGGACTCAGCTCGAGGAACGGGGAGTCGGGGTCGACGAGAGCCTCGATCCGTTCGCGCGCGGTCATCTTGCCGCGGGCATGGTGGCGGCTGACGTACTTCTCACCACCACCGGCCAGCGCCTTGGCGTGTTCGGCGTCGAGTTCGGCGAGCTTGATCGTCATCGCGTCGGCTGCCTCGCGGTACCCGGGGGAGCGAGGGTCCAGCGTCGAGCGCAGCGTCACGCTTGGAAGCCCAGCGACTTGGCGGCCAGCGAGGTCAGGATCTCGGTGGTGCCGCCGCCGATGCCGAGGATGCGCATGTCGCGGTACTGGCGTTCGACCTCAGACTCGGCCATGTACCCCATGCCGCCGAACAGCTGCACCGCCTGGTTGGCGACCCATTCGCCCGCCTCGACTGCGGTGTTCTTGGCGAAACACACCTCGGTGATCAGGTTCGACTCGCCGGCGATCTGGCGTTCCACGACGTGGCGGGTGTAGACCCGGGCGATGTCGACGCGTCGCGCCATCTCGGCGAGCGTGTTCTGCACCGACTGTCGCGCGATCAGCGGCTTGCCGAAGGTCTCGCGGTTGCGACACCACTCGACGGTGAGGTCGAGGCACCGCTGCGCGCTGGCGTAGGCCTGCCCGGCGAGGCCGACGCGCTCGGACACGAATGCGGCGGCGATCTGGAAGAAGCCGCTGTTCTCGGCGCCGACGAGGTTGGCCACGGGCACGCGGACGTCGGTGTAGGAGAGTTCAGCGGTGTCGGAAGACCGCCAGCCCATCTTGTCGAGCTTGCGGCTGACCTCGAAGCCGGGTGTGCCTTTGTCCACGACGATCAGCGACACCCCCGCCGCCCCCGGCCCGCCCGTGCGCGCGGCGGTGACCACGTAGTCGGCGCGTACGCCGGAGGTGATGTAGGTCTTGGCGCCGTTGATGACGAACTCGTCGCCCTCCCGGACCGCGCGGGTGGTCAGGTGCCCGACGTCGGAGCCGCCGCCCGGTTCTGTGATCGCCAGCGAGCCGATCTTCTCGCCCCGCAACGTCGGCCGCACGTAGGTGTCGATGAGGTACTCGTCGCCGGAGGCGATCATGTGGGGCACCGCGATGCCGCAGGTGAACAGCGAGGCGAACACCCCGCCGGGTGCCCCCGCCTGATGCATCTCTTCGCAGATGAGCAGCGCATCTGCGCCGTCGCCGCCCTCGCCGCCGGCCGTCTCGGGGAAGCCGGCGCCGAGCAGCCCGGCCTGGGCTGCCTTGCGGTGCAGGTCGCGGGGGAGTTCGCCGACGCGTTCCCACTCGTCGACGTGGGGGAGCACCTCGCGTTCGGCGAAGGCGCGCACCGTCTTTCGGAGGTCTTCGCGTTCCGATGTGGTCCAGATGCTCACGGCAACAACTCCTCGGGGATGTCGATGGTTCGGCTGCGCAGCCATTCACCCAGGCCTTTGGCCTGCGGATCGAAACGCGCCGCGGACGCGACGCCCTGACCCAGGATGTCTTCGATCACGAAGTTCACGGCGCGCAGGTTGGGTAGCAGATGGCGGGTCACGGGGAGTCCGGCCGCCTCCGGCAGCAGCTCGCGTAGCTTCTCCACGGTCAGCGCGGATGCGAGCCACCGCCATTCACGATCTGCCGCTTCTCCCGTCGCTCCGCTGGTCCCGGCGCGCACCCAGACCCCGATGTTGGCGCTGCCGCCCTTGTCGCCGCTGCGGGCACCCGCGATCGTGCCCAGCGGCACCCGCCGCGTCGCGGCGGCCTCGCTCGGCTGGGGTACCTCGACGTCGGGCACGGGCTCGAGCTCGAGGGTGTCCACGGCGGGTGCGATGTCGACCCGGGTGCCGTCGGCGTGCACGGCCACGTGAGGCACCTGCTCGGCCGGTACGTGAGCAGCGGTGAAGACGCCGTACACCTGGCCGTCGCCGGGCGGAGTGGTGCTGGTGAAGCCGGGATAGCTGGCCAGGGCCAGTTCGACTGCGGCAGCGGAGAATCGGCGGCCCACCGCTGCGGCGTCGGGGTCGCGTGCCACGCAGCTCAGCAGGGCGCTCGCGGTCTGTTCGGTGTCGGCATCGGCGTGGTCGGTGCGGGCCAGAGTCCACTGCATCTCCGCCGGCCGCACCGTCAGGCTCGTCTCGAGCTGCTGGCGCACGAGTGCAGCCTTGGCCTCGATGTCGAGTCCGGTCAGTACGAACGTCATCTCGTTGCGGAAGCCGCCGAGACTGTTGAGGCCGACCTTCAGCGTGGGCGGGGGAGGTTCACCGGTGACGCCGCTGACGCGCACACGGTCGGGCCCGTCGTCGGTCAGCGTGATCGAGTCGACCCGCAGCGTGGCGTCGGGGTTCGCGTAGCGGGCGCCGCCGATTTCGTAGAGCAGCTGCGCGGTGACGGTGCCGACGGTGACGGCGCCGCCGGTGCCCGGATGCTTGGTGATGACCGACGAACCGTCGGCGTGGATCTCGGCGATGGGGAAGCCGGGGCGCGCCATGTCGGCGATCTCGGTGAAGAAGGAGTAGTTGCCGCCGGTGGCCTGGGTGCCGCACTCGATGATGTGGCCCGCGGCGATCGCGCCGGCGATCGCGTCGTAGTCCTCGCGCTTCCAGCCGAAGTGCGCCGCCGCGGGGCCGACGATCACCGACGCGTCGGTGACGCGCCCTGTCACCACGACATCGGCGCCCGCTTTCAGGCAGTCGGCGATGCCCCAGGCGCCCAGGTAGGCGTTCGCGGTCAGGGGTCGGCCGAATCCCAGCTCGTCGGCGCGCGTGAGGAGGTCGTCGCCCTCGACGTGTGCGACGGCGACGGTGATCTGCAGCCGCTCGGCGAGAGCGCGCACAGCGGCGGCGAGTCCCGCGGGGTTGAGGCCGCCGGCGTTCGCGACGATGCGCACACCGCGGTCCACCGCGAGGCCGAGGCACTCCTCGAGCTGCCGCAAGAACGTCTTGGCGTAGCCGCGATCGGGATCCTTCATGCGGTCGCGGCCCAGGATGAGCATGGTCAGCTCGGCCAGATAATCGCCGGTCAGGTAGTCGACGTCGCCCCCGGTGAGCATCTCGTGCATGGCCGAGAGCCGGTCACCGTAGAAGCCCGAGCAGTTCCCGATCCGGATGGGATCGCGGTCCGACACCGGCGTCACGCAGTCTCCCGTCGCTCAGGCGGGCAGGGCGCCCAACCAACCGGTAGGTTACTTGGTACCGGCGGTAGCACGTCAAGACCCGACCGCGTTTCCGCCGCCGGGTCATCCGCGGGGTTTGGAGCCCGTCCAGCTCACCGGCTATCCTGGTGTCCAATTGCCCGCGTCCGGTCCGCCCAGGCTTGCAGGCAGTACTGGTTCATGTTCGCCGGTCAGCCGACGGACACCCCGAAACACAGATGGAGCTCGATCATGGCTGTCCCGAAGCGCAGGATGTCGCGTGCGAACACCCGTAGCCGGCGCGCGCAGTGGAAGGCCACGGCCACCGGACTCGTCGGCGTGACCGTCGGAGGTCAGCAGCGCAAGGTGCCGCGGCGGTTGCTCAAGGCCGCACGCCTGGGTCTGATCGATCTCGATCGCCGCTAACCGCGACGACGCGTATCGGAAACATTCAGGTTTCATCGGCGCGGCTCTCAGCACTCTCTCAGACACGGAGTCGAGACTGTGGCAGTGCGCATACTCGTCGTCGATGATGACCGCGCGGTCCGCGAATCGCTGCGCCGCTCCCTGTCTTTCAACGGCTACTCCGTGGAGTTGGCTCAGGACGGGCGTGAAGCGCTCGACCTGATCGCCAGCGACCGTCCCGACGCTGTCGTGCTGGACGTGATGATGCCCCGCCTCGACGGGCTCGAGGTGTGCCGCCAGCTCCGCAGCACCGGTGACGATCTGCCGATCCTCGTGCTGACGGCGCGAGACTCGGTGTCGGAACGCGTGGCCGGGCTCGACGCCGGCGCCGACGACTACCTGCCCAAGCCCTTCGCCCTCGAGGAGTTGCTGGCGCGCATGCGGGCCCTGCTGCGCCGCACCACACTCGACGATTCGAGTGAATCGGCCGCGCTGACATTCGCCGACCTCTCACTGGATCCGGTGACCCGCGAGGTCACCCGAGGCGAGCGGTCGATCAGTCTCACCCGCACCGAGTTCGCATTGCTCGAGATGCTGATCGCCAATCCTCGGCGGGTGCTCACGCGCAGCCGCATCCTCGAAGAAGTGTGGGGCTTCGACTTCCCGACGTCGGGCAACGCGCTCGAGGTCTACGTCGGATACCTGCGCCGCAAGACCGAGGCCGAAGGCGAGCCGCGGCTCATCCACACGGTGCGGGGAGTCGGGTACGTCCTGCGGGAGACCCCGCCCTGATGCAGCCACATCCCGACGTCGCCTGGCCGGGACAGCCCCACCCGCAACAGCCGGCCGGTAGCTCGGTGTCGCTGCGCTGGCGCGTGATGCTGCTGGCGATGTCGATGGTGTTGATGGCGGTCGTGCTGATGGGCGTCGCGGTGTACGCGGTGGTGTCCCGAGCGCTCTACGACGACCTCGACAGTCAGTTGTACAAGCGGGCCCAGCTCCTGGTGGAGAGCGGATCGCTGGAGATGGACCCGGGCAAGGCCATCGAGGCGACGGCATACTCCGACATGAACGCACGGCTGGTGATCCCCGGCCGGGCCGGGTATCAGACGTCGGACAACATCCCGATCGGGGAGCCCGAAAAGGCCGTAATCGCAGGCAATTTGGGGATTTCGCTGCGGACAGTGGGGCACCAGCGGGTGTTCGCCGTCCATTTCTCCGACGGGTCGTCGCTGATCCTGTCGAAGAGCCTGGGACCGACCGGCGACCTTCTCAAGAAGCTGGGAACCGTGCTGTTCTGGGTCGGCGGAATCGGAGTGGCGATCGCCGCGATCGCCGGCGGGATGGTGGCCACCGCCGGCCTACGGCCGGTTGCTCGACTGACCCAGGCCGCCGAACGCGTGGCTCGCACCGACGATCTGCGACCCATCCCGGTGGTCGGTCACGACGAATTGGCTAGGCTCACCGAGGCTTTCAACATGATGCTGCGAGCGCTGGCCGAATCTCGCGATCGCCAGGCGAGATTGGTCACCGACGCCGGACACGAGTTGCGTACGCCGTTGACCTCGCTGCGCACGAACGTCGAACTCTTGATGGCGTCGATGCGGCCGGGAGCACCACGTATCCCGGAGGACGAGATGGCCGATCTGCAGGCCGACGTGATGGGGCAGATCGAGGAATTGTCCACGCTGGTCGGTGACCTGGTCGACCTCACCCGTGAGGACGCCGGCCGTGTGGTGCACGAGGTGGTCGACATCTCCGACGTGATCGACCGCTCCCTCGAGCGAGTTCGGCGCCGCCGCAACGACATCGAGTTCGATGTCACCGTCACGCCCTGGCAGGTGTACGGAGATACGGCTGGGCTGGGCCGCGCAGTCCTCAACCTGCTCGACAACGCGGCCAAGTGGAGTCCTCCTGGCGGTCGGGTGGGCGTAGTGCTGAGGCAGATCGACGCGAACCACGCCGCGCTGGTGGTATCCGACAACGGACCGGGAATCCCGGCCCACGAGCGGGATCTCGTGTTCGAGCGGTTCTACCGGTCCACTGCGGCGCGGGCTATGCCGGGCTCAGGGCTCGGCCTCGCGATCGTCAAACAGGTGGTGGCCAAGCATGGGGGAACTCTGCTGGTCACCGACACCGTCGACGGCGGTGACCCACCGGGGACCTCGATGCACATGGTGCTGCCCGGGCGTCCCCCGGTCCAGACGGGGTCGGCGACACGCGACTCGTCATCCCCGCGGTGACGCGTGTCACCAGCGACGATGTTCGGGTGAGCCCGGCAGAATCTGGGCGTGTACCGATGTGAATCTCAGGGCACTCTCAGCACAGGTGGGCACTCTTGAGCCACGCACTTCGTTGACGAAGTACACCATTCCCTACTCGAGGAAGACACCGCAGCGACATGACCAACCATCCGAGGTACTCACCGGGTCAGCATCCGGGTCAGCAGCCCGGCATGGGTGGCCAGGCGCCCCAAGGTCAGGTCGGCCCCGTGCGCTCCGGATCCCATGAGCAGCAACCCGGCTGGGATTGGCGGTACGCGACGGAGCAGCAGCGGCAGGCCTATCGCTCGCCCTACGATCCCTACCCCGGGGCGCCGATGCCGAACCCGTACCCGCGGCCCGGTTTCCCGCCTGCCGCACCGACGCCCAAGAAGCGTTCGCGCGCAACAGGTCTCGCCGCTGGAGCCGTGGCCATAGCGATCGTGTCCGCGGGCATCGGCGGTGGTGTCGCGACGCTGGTGCACCCGGCCCACAGTTCGACGGGCTTCAGCGCGTCGGGCGCGGCGCCGAGCCAGCCCGCCGCCAGCGTGCCCAATGGCTCGGTGGAGCAGGTCGCGGCGAAGGTCGTGCCGAGTGTGGTCAAGCTCGAAGTGAACGAAGGCCGCCAGTCCGAGGAGGGCTCGGGTGTCATCCTCTCCGCCGACGGGCTGATTTTGACCAACAACCACGTGGTCGCCGCCGCGGCGGCGCCGGGCGGTGGGCCGCAGACCAAGGTCACGTTCTCCGACGGCCGCACCGCTGCGTTCGACATCGTGGGCACCGATCCGGGCAGCGACATCGCCGTGGTCCGCGCGAAAGGGGTCTCCGGACTGACGCCGATCGCGATCGGCTCGTCGGCGAATCTGCGGGTCGGCCAGGATGTGGTGGCGATCGGCTCGCCGCTGGGTCTGGAAGGCACCGTGACCACCGGCATCATCAGTGCACTGAACCGCCCGGTCGCGGCCGGAGGCGATGCGCAGAACCAGAACACGGTGCTCGACGCGATCCAGACCGACGCGGCCATCAATCCCGGCAATTCCGGCGGCGCTCTGGTCAACATGAACGGTGAGCTGGTCGGGATCAACTCCGCCATCGCCACCATGGGCGCCGATTCCGGTGCAACACAGAGTGGCTCGATCGGTCTGGGCTTCGCGATCCCCGTCGACCAGGCCAAACGGATCGCCGACGAACTGATCCAGACGGGCAGCGCGACGCGCGCGTCGCTGGGTGTCCAGGTGGGCAACAACGCCGGGGGAGACGGGGCCAAGATCGTCGAGGTCACCCCGAACGGCGCGGCGTCCTCGGCAGGACTTCCCGCCGGGGTGACGGTGACCAAGCTCGACGACCGGGTGATCGACAGCGCTGATGCCCTCGTCGCCGCGGTGCGGTCCAAGGCGCCCGGAGACAAGGTGACGCTGACCTATCTGGACCCCTCCGGGAAGCCGCAGACGGTCGACGTGACCTTGGGTAAGGCCGCACAGTGAGGGTGGTCCAGGGGCCGCCACGGCCGACGCTTCGAGTGGCTGCGCCGCTGTCCGTGCCGACATATACGGTTGTGCCCATGGAACAGCCCCACACGTTGGTCGGCCGGGCTCTCGTCGTCGTCGTCGACGACCGCACCGCCCACGGCGATGAAGAGGACCACAGCGGGCCTCTTGTCACGGAACTGCTCGGCGAGGCCGGATTCGTCGTCGACGGCGTCATCGTGGTCTCCTCCGACGAGGTCGAGATCCGCAACGCGCTCAACACCGCCGTCATCGGCGGCGTCGATCTCGTGATCTCGGTCGGTGGTACCGGTGTCACGCCGCGCGATGTCACCCCGGAGGCGACGCGCGATCTGCTCGACCGAGAGCTTCTCGGCATCGCCGAGGCGCTGCGGGCATCCGGCCTCGCGGCGGGCACCGCAGACGCCGGGCTGTCGCGTGGTCTCGCGGGCGTGTCTGGGAGCACCCTGGTGGTGAACCTCGCCGGGTCCCGGGCTGCAGTGCGCGACGGGATGGCAACACTCGGGCCGTTGGCCGCGCACATCATCGCGCAGCTATCCAGTTTGGAGATCTAAACGCCATGGGCTGGCAGGAGCTAGTCCACACGCGGGTCGGAGGAGCTTCCTCTCCGACCCGCGTTTCCGTGTCCGGACCGCGCGTCCGACCAGCAGTGTTAACGGAAAGTGAACTGCCATCCCGGCTCGGGTGTGATCTTTGTCACACAGGGTGGGCTCAATGACCGAGCAGTCGCGGCCATCGCGCGATGTAGTTAACAAGGTGTTCGGTGAGACATTGCCTGAGATGCCGCCCGGTGAACGCGATCCAGACCGGGACGGAGACGACGACGACCGGGATCGCTGGCTGCGGGACAACATTCCGCCTCATCACGGCGATCACGGCTGACCTGTAGGTTCACCACAGCTCCATTTCAGGAACCTGGTGTAACGCCGTCGCCGCGGAACGCGAAGACGTTGGTGCGGGGTCAAGATCAGCGACGGAGTTCTTCTGCCGACCCCCGTCGTCGCGAGGAGGGGGTCGCTGACTCTCGAGGGGTCGTCAGCAAACGTTGGCCGCGGTGTGCGCCCTACGACACCACACAGACGTACGCGTTGCCGGTCGGATGCCTCCTCGTTATGTTCCTCTCGTCAAAACGATGAGTGATTCGTAAGAACAAAATGTGAGCTTTTTAATTCCACTCACATGAAGTTCTCGCGAGGTGTGTGGTGTAGCAGTACGGCCAGGCACGAGCAACCGGTGCCCCGACATGGGGACCCGTTCTACTGAGCAAGGGAGAACATGAAGGCAATCAGTCGGGTGCTGATCGCGATGGTCGCGGCCATCGCTGCGTTGTTCGTGAGCACTGGCACCTCTCACGCAGGGCTGGACAATGAGCTGAGCCTGGTCGATGGCAAGGGTCGGACGTTGACGATCCAGCAGTGGGACACGTTCCTCAACGGCGTGTTTCCCCTTGACCGCAACCGGCTGACCCGCGAGTGGTTCCACTCGGGCAAGGCTGTGTACAGCGTGGCCGGCGAGGGCGCCGATGATTTCGAGGGCACCCTGGAGCTGGGTTACCAGATCGGCTTCCCGTGGTCGCTGGGCGTGGGCATCAACTTCAGCTACACCACCCCCAACATCGCGCTCGACGGCCAGGACGTCATCGGCGTCGATGGCGTCGGCATCGACCTGTTCCCGGCGATCTCGACGCCGCCGCTGTTCCCGGGCGTGTCGATCTCGGCGGACCTGGGCAACGGCCCCGGTATCCAGGAAGTCGCGACGTTCACCGTCGACGTCTCCGGCCCCAATGGCGCGGTGGCAGTGTCGAACGCGCACGGCACGGTGACCGGTGCTGCCGGCGGTGTGCTGCTGCGTCCCTACGCACGTCTGATCTCGTCGGCCGGTGACAGCGTCACCACCTACGGCGAACCCTGGAACATGAACTGACCCACGGGCATCGCCCACGAGTTCGGTGGAGTGCCGGTCCTTCGAGGCCGGCACTCCGTCGCTCTCACCACCTGAAAAGGATCACCATGAAGACAATTTCTCGGGTGCTGATCGCGATGGTCGCGGCCATCGCTGCGTTGTTCGTGAGCACTGGCACCTCTCACGCAGGGCTGGACAATGAGCTGAGCCTGGTCGATGGCAAGGGTCGGACGTTGACGATCCAGCAGTGGGACACGTTCCTCAACGGCGTGTTTCCCCTTGACCGCAACCGGCTGACCCGCGAGTGGTTCCACTCGGGCAAGGCTGTGTACAGCGTGGCCGGCGAGGGCGCCGATGATTTCGAGGGCACCCTGGAGCTGGGTTACCAGATCGGCTTCCCGTGGTCGCTGGGCGTGGGCATCAACTTCAGCTACACCACCCCCAACATCGCGCTCGACGGCCAGGACGTCATCGGCGTCGATGGCGTCGGCATCGACCTGTTCCCGGCGATCTCGACGCCGCCGCTGTTCCCGGGCGTGTCGATCTCGGCGGACCTGGGCAACGGCCCCGGTATCCAGGAAGTCGCGACGTTCACCGTCGACGTCTCCGGCCCCAATGGCGCGGTGGCAGTGTCGAACGCGCACGGCACGGTGACCGGTGCTGCCGGCGGTGTGCTGCTGCGTCCCTACGCACGTCTGATCTCGTCGGCCGGTGACAGCGTCACCACCTACGGCGAACCCTGGAACATGAACTGATGTAACGGTTCTCCAGAAGCGGCCTCTGACTTCGGTCAGGGGCCGCTTTTGCGTACGGCCCAGATGGACTCTGACACGTTCAGGATGGACTCCCTGTCTGTGACCAGGTTGGTAAGTGAATACCAAACAGCTTGGCGGGCAAGCAGTCCGGCGCAACGGCTGGTTACTTTCATCTCCTCGATGACGAAACCCCCATCGATTTACGGGCTGAGGAGAGCATGAAGCTGATCATCCGGGTGTTGGTAGCACTGAGCATGAGCGTTGCGGCGCTGCTCGTCAGCACCGGCACATCGCACGCAGGGCTGGACAACGAACTGAGTCTCGTGGACGGTAAGGGCCGCACCCTGACCATCCAGCAGTGGGACACCTTCCTCAATGGTGTGTTCCCCCTTGACCGCAACCGGCTGACCCGCGAGTGGTTCCACTCGGGCAAGGCGGTCTACTCGGTCGTGGGTGACGGGGCCAAGGACTTCGCGGGCACGTTGGAGCTGGGTTATCAGATCGGCTTCCCGTGGTCGCTGGGTGTGGGCATCAACTTCAGCTACACCACGCCGAACATCGCGCTCGATCAGCAGGACATCATCGGTACGGCAAAGGGCCCGATCGATCTGTTCCCGCCGATCTCGACGCCGCCGCTGCTGCCCGGTGTCTCGATCTCGGCGGATCTGGGCAACGGCCCGGGCATCCAGGAAGTCGCGACGTTCTCGGTCGACGTCTCCGGTGACCACGGCGCCGTCGCGGTGTCGAACGCCCACGGAACCGTCACGGGTGCGGCCGGCGGCGTGCTCCTGCGGCCCTATGCGCGCTTGATCTCCAAGGACGGCGACAGCGTCACGACCTACGGAGAACCCTGGAACATGAACTGAACACGAACTGACTTCTCGGTCTCTGCGCGGGAGCGGCCCCTGACGACAGTCGGGGGCCGCTTTTGTGACCGTCGTCTCCCGCTACCTGTGACCAGCCTGGCAATTGGTTACCAAACAGCTTGGCGGACAAGCGGTGCGGTGCCCGGCTAGATACTTTCGTCTCCTCAAAGATGAGAAATTTTCCAATAATTCACCGTCAACGGGCTGAGGAGAGCATGAAGCTGATCATCCGGGTGTTGGTAGCACTGAGCATGAGCGTTGCGGCGCTGCTCGTCAGCACCGGCACATCGCACGCAGGGCTGGACAACGAACTGAGTCTGGTGGACGGTAAGGGCCGCACGCTGACCATCCAGCAGTGGGACACCTTCCTCAATGGTGTGTTCCCCCTTGACCGCAACCGGCTGACCCGCGAGTGGTTCCACTCGGGCAAGGCGGTCTACTCGGTCGTGGGTGACGGGGCCAAGGACTTCGCGGGCACGTTGGAGCTGGGTTATCAGATCGGCTTCCCGTGGTCGCTGGGTGTGGGCATCAACTTCAGCTACACCACGCCGAACATCGCGCTCGATCAGCAGGACATCATCGGTACGGCAAAGGGCCCGATCGATCTGTTCCCGCCGATCTCGACGCCGCCGCTGCTGCCCGGTGTCTCGATCTCGGCGGATCTGGGCAACGGCCCGGGCATCCAGGAAGTCGCGACGTTCTCGGTCGACGTCTCCGGTGACCACGGCGCCGTCGCGGTGTCGAACGCCCACGGAACCGTCACGGGTGCGGCCGGCGGCGTGCTCCTGCGGCCCTATGCGCGCTTGATCTCCAAGGACGGCGACAGCGTCACGACCTACGGAGAACCCTGGAACATGAACTAGGTGGATTACCCACTTCGGCAAGGGAAAACTCAAGGTGAGGAAGATGATTCTCAACATTGCGCTACCTGCGCACGAAGCGTTCAACACTGGTAATCTGACCGGACCTAGCTTCAACCAGTTCAAAGAGAAGGGACGGCCGGTGGCCGAGTACGGTACTTCCGTTTCCGCGCGGTTGGCGAAGCCGATCGCAATGGGGCTGAGCGGTCTCGCCGCTGCCGCCGCGCTCATGACAATCGGTGTGGGCACTGCCAGCGCCGACGACATGTCTGCTGATCCCTCGACGCCGGGTAACGGCCGCGAGGCCGACGGCGCAGTCCGCTCGCCCGACGTGTCCAACGGCTCGTCGGGTGTCATGGCGCAGGGTGAGGTCCGCACCTCCGGGTTCGGCGAGGCTCTCGCTTCGCAGGGCGGCGAGGTTCGCACCTCGACGCGTGGCGTCCCCGGCACGAAGGCATGGGTGTTCTCCGGTGCTGCCGGCGACATCAGCGCCTGCGTGTACGACGGCCCGTGGTGCGCGAACTGGATGGCGATCCCGTTCGACATCAACAACCCCTGATCGACTCTCACGCAAAAGGCCCCCGGCGAAAGCCGGGGGCCTTTTGTTGTGTATGCGGTCAGTCGCGGTCCGCGCTGGTGTATGTCGCGGTATCCGGGCTGGGGCCGGTACCGGGTCCGCTGACGTGCTTTCCTGCCGGACCGTTGTTCTCCTGCAGCAGGTTTCGGATCTCGGTGAGCAGGCTCAGCTCGGTGTCCTGCGCTTGCTCCACCTCGCCGCGCTCGCGGAGCTTCTTGTACGGAAGCACGATGACGAAGTAGACGACGGCCGCCACCAGAAGAAAGTTGATGAAGGCGGAGAGGACCGCATTGAAGTCGACGTACTTGTCGGCACCCAGCGGGATCTTCAAGATCCCGTACTCCCTGTCGCCACCGGCACCGATTCGGTCGATGAGCGGCTGAATCACGCTGTCGGTGAAGGCCTTCACCAGAGCGGTGAACGCGGTGCCGATGACGACCGCCACCGACAGATCGATCACGTTGCCGCGGGCGAGAAATTCCTTGAACCCTTTGATCATGCTCATCCTCCCGATCGCAGAATGCGGACTGACAGGGCTCCACGTTAGTCGTTACTGCCACCGATCGAACACTTTCTGCCACCGGAATGATCGGCCTGAGCTGCGGGTTTAACAGGCATGAACACAATCGGCATCGCCACCGCAACAGCCACCGCCCTCACCGCTGTGGCGCTGGGGCTGGTGGCACCGGCACTCGCCGCGCCCACCGCGGCCAGCGCCGAGGACACCATCAGCGAGCTGGAGGCCGCAGGCAACCGGGTCATCGTCACGCGCCAGTCGCGAGTTCCGCTCGACGAGGCGGCGGTGGTCAACATGACCACCGGTCCAGACATCTGGAAGCGGGTGTGGGACGCCAACTTCGAGGATCAGCATCTGACCAGGACGGGCAGCGTCATCTACCTGACCGTGAAGTGATCAGTGCAGCGTCACGGTGACGGCCTGCATCAGGGCCGCACCCGCCACCGTTCTGGCTGATGGAGACGGAAGGGCAACCAGGACAACACGATTGCCGTTCTGCGCGGTGATTCCGCCACTCTTGTCCGACACCAGAACAACGACCGCATCGGTCGCGATGATTCGAGCCTCGGTGTCGCTGCCGCCCGAAGCCGGGGCGGCCACCACGTCGACGACGTCGCCGGCACGCAGCAGATCGAGGAGTGCGGGATCAGCTAGCGGCAGAGCGACGATGCGAGCGTCGGGGCCGGCCGTCGATTCGGCCAGCCGTGGCCCGAGGAGGCGGACGTCGGTCAGCGCCTCACCACGGCGGGCGGGGCCGGCCAGCGTGCTCCCCGCGACATCGTCGACATGGGTTTGCGCTCCGTCCGGAACAGTTGCGGCGCTGCGTTGCTCGAGGCGCACGTCCTGCGCGCTCAGTGCGGTGCCGGGGGAGAGGTCTCGGGCGGCGACGACGACGTCGATGCGGTCGTCACGGGGATCGTCGCGCCACGCAGCGGCAGCGGCGAGCAGCACCAGGGCGCCGGCCAGAACGCGGCGAGCGGTCACAGTGCGCGACCAGTCGGGGCGCACTGCGCGAGACAGCCGGTGCAGTGCGGTGGGATCGAGCGAGCCGGACATGCGGCCACGCTAAGACGACAGGCGAGCCCCGTCAGCGGCTTGTTCGTGCCCTGTGGACAACGAGGCGGATCAGCTGGACGCGGCAGCTGCCGGCGCCGAGGACGAGCTCGAGGACTTCGACGAGCTGTCCGACGAACTCGACGAGCTGCTCGATGACGAACTCGAGGACGAGCTCTCCGAGGACGCGGACGAGCTGGACTCGGAGCTGCTGCTCTTCGCGCTGGAACCGGTCGAGCTCTTGCCGGACTCACGGCTGTCGGTGCGGTAGAAGCCGCTGCCCTTGAAGACCACGCCGACCTTGCCGAACACCTTGCGCAAGCGACCGTTGCACTGCGGGCACTCGGTCAGCGAATCGTCGGTGAACGCCTGCACCACGTCGAACTTGTTGTCGCACTCGGTGCACGCGTAAGAATAGGTGGGCACAGCTTCCTCCCAGGTCGTCACACTTGTTAGCACTCTACCGACTCAAGTGCTAGAACCGCCAGTGGGTGGTTGTCATTCCCGCCGCAGGTCGACGACGCCGAGACCGGGCGCCGCGGCGTGGGTCATCTGAACGTCGTGCGGGTCGTTGGGCAACTCCTCGACCAGTTCGTCGTCACGCACGATCGCCACCAGCGGCGCCGTCGCGGCCGCCCACTGCAGTGTCCGATCGTAGAAGCCGGCGCCTCGGCCCAGCCGCGTCCCGCGACGGTCCACGGCCAACGCAGGCACCAGCACCACGCTCGCCTCGCCCACCGTCTCTGCCGGCAGATGCGGCGGCGCCGGCTCGCGAAGCCCGAACGCCGCCCGGACCAGTGTGCCCGCACGGTAGGCGCCCCACTGCAGAGGTTGCGGCACGCCGTCGTCGTCCTGGCGCGCCACGGGCAAAAGCACCCGCACACCGCGGTCGGTCAATGCATCGAGCAGCTGCACCGAGCCGGGCTCCGTGCCGACCGGGACATAGGCGCAGACCGTCGAGCCGGGCGTCACCCACGCGAGCAGATGGCCGGTCAGGGCGGCGGCCTCGGTGGCGCGCTGGTGCGGTGTCGAGGCTGCACGCGCAGCAAGGATTGCGGCGCGTACCTGTGCTTTCGTCAGGGGCACTGAGTAGCCTTCCGCGTCCCGGGTATGGGGAGAACTACCGACCCCGAGAGGTTAGTGTGTGAACGATGAATCGGCCTGAAGTTCCCATACCGCGCACCGCGGTCGTCCCCGCCGCGGGGCTGGGAACCCGTTTCCTGCCCGCCACCAAGACGGTGCCCAAAGAGTTGCTTCCCGTCGTCGACACACCCGGTATCGAGTTGGTGGCCGCCGAGGCCGCCGAAGCCGGCGCCGAACGACTCATCATCATCACGTCCGAGGGCAAGGACGGGGTGGTCGCGCACTTCGTCGAGGATCTGGTGCTCGAGGGCACGCTCGAGGCGCGCGGTAAGAACGCGATGCTGGAAAAGGTGCGACGGGCGCCGGCGCTGATCAAGGTCGAGTCGGTGGTGCAGGCCGAGCCGAAGGGCCTCGGGCACGCGATCGGATGCGTCGAGGACAGCCTCTCGCCCGACGAGGACGCGATCGCGGTGCTGCTGCCCGACGACCTGGTGCTGCCGACGGGTGTGCTCGAGACGATGTCGAAGGTGCGCGCGAAGCGCGGCGGGTCGGTGCTGTGTGCCATCGAGGTCGATCGCGAGGACATCAGTGCCTATGGCGTCTTCGACGTCGAGACCGTCCCCGACGCCGCCAACCCGAATGTGCTGCGGGTCAAGGGCATGGTGGAGAAGCCCAAGGTCGAGGACGCGCCGTCGCCGTACGCGGCGGCCGGCCGCTACGTGCTCGACCGGGCGGTCTTCGACGCGCTGAGGCGCATTCCGAAGGGCGCGGGCGGCGAACTCCAGCTGACCGACGCCATCGCTTTGATGATCGAAGAGGGCCATCCGGTGCACGTCGTGGTCCACCGCGGATCTCGACACGACCTGGGAAATCCCGGGGGCTACCTCAAGGCTGCGGTTGACTTTGCGTTGGAGCGAGACGACTACGGGCCCGAATTACGGCGGTGGTTGGTCGAGCGGCTGGGGCTCGGGCAGGATTCGGCCGAGCACTAGCGCCACCGATCACGCGTATCTTCTGCGGAGCGCGTAGGCGCTCAACAGAAGAAAGGCATCCTGTGCGTTCGGTGGAGGAGCAGCAGGCCCGGGTGGCCGCGGCCGCGGTGGCGCCGCGGCCGGTGCGGGTGGCGATTGCCGAGGCGCAGGGGTTGATGTGCGCCGAAGAGGTGGTCACCGAGCGGCCGCTGCCGGGGTTCGACCAGGCGGCCATCGACGGGTACGCCGTGCGCAGCGTCGACGTCCTGGGAATCGGTGGTGGCCCGGATGGCGGTGACGGTGACGAGCCCGAGAACCGCGACCTCAGCCTTCCGGTGATGGGCCTGATCGAGGCGGGCTCGCGGACGCCGAGTCGGTTGCAGCCACGGCAGGCCGCGCGCGTGCAGACCGGCGCGCCGATGCCGACGCTGGCCGACGCGGTGCTTCCGCTGCGGTGGACTGACGGCGGTGAATCCCGGGTGCGCGTGTTGCGTGGCGTGCGCTCGGGGGCGTACGTCCGCCGGACCGGCGACGACGTTCAACCCGGGGACGTGGCCGTGCGGGCCGGGGCGATCATCGGCCCGGCGCAGGTCGGCCTTCTGGCCGCGGTGGGCCGGGAGCGGGTGCTCGTGCACCCTCGGCCGCGGTTGTCGGTGATGTGCGTGGGCGGTGAGCTCGTCGACATCTCGCGAACCCCCGGCAACGGCCAGGTCTATGACGTCAACTCCTACGCATTGGCCGCCGCCGCCCGGGACGCCGGCGCGGAGGTGAACCGCGTCGGCATCGTGCCCACCGATCCCGCCCAATTGCGTGAGGTCGTCGAGGGGCAGCTGAGCCGGGCCGAAGCGGTGGTGATCGCGGGGGCGGTCGGTGGCGCGGCCGCCGAGAGCGTGCGATCGGTGCTCGCCCAGCTGGGTGACATGGAGGTGACCCGCATCGCGATGCACCCCGGTTCGGTGCAGGGCTTCGGTCAACTCGGACCCGACGGCTTACCGGTGTTCCTGCTGCCCGCCAATCCGGTCAGCGCGCTGGTGGTCTTCGAGGTGATGGTGCGGCCACTTCTGCGTCTGTCGCTGGGCAAGCGGCAGCCGATGCGGCGCGTCGTGCAGGCGCGCGCGTTGTCGCCGATCACGTCGGTGGTCGGCCGCAAGGGATACCTGCGGGGACAGTTGATGCGCGACCAGGACACCGGTGAGTACCTGGTGCAGGCGCTCGGCGGTGCCCCGGGCTCCTCGTCTCATCTGCTGGCCACGCTGGCGGAAGCAAACTGCCTGGTGGTCGTGCCCAGTGACGCCGAGCAGATCCGCACCGGCGAGATCGTCGACGTCGCGTTCCTGGCTCAGCGCGGCTGAGACCCGAATCCGCCTTCTGTGATGAATCTCCTCGGCGCCCGTTCGCAGCACCCAGGGTGGCCGCAGCCCGTGGGCCCGCTGCGGGTCGCCGCGGGCGAAGTGCGACTGCGGCCCGTGCGCCTGCGCGACGCCGCGCAGTGGAGCAGGATCCGGTTGTCCGACCGCGCGCATCTGGAGCCGTGGGAACCCTCGACGGACATGGATTGGCAACTGCGCCACGCAGTTTCGTCGTGGCCCGCGGTGTGCTCGGGACTGCGGGCCGAAGCTCGCAAGGGGCGGATGCTGCCGTATGTGATCGAACTCGACGGGAAGTTCGCCGGCCAGTTGACCATCGGGAACGTCACCCACGGCGCGCTGCGATCCGCGTGGATCGGGTACTGGGTGGCGCGGGAATTCGTCGGGGGAGGGGTCGCGACCGGAGCGTTGGCGCTGGGTCTGGACCACTGCTTCGGGCCGGTGATGCTGCACCGCGTGGAGGCAACGGTGCGGCCGGAGAACGGGGCGAGCCGGGCGGTTCTGGCAAAGGCCGGTTTCCGGGAGGAAGGCCTGCTGCGGCGCTATCTGGACGTCGACGGCGCGTGGCGGGACCACTTGCTGGTGGCGCTGACGATCGAAGAGGTCAACGGCTCGGTGACCTCTGCACTGGTGCGTGCGGGGCGGGCGTCGTGGGCGTGACCGCTCCTTTGCCCGGCCAGCTGTGGCTGATGTGACACGTGTGACGTTTGGTGCTTGTACTCAGCGAATTACAGGTGTGTAATTGTCCCGGCGCGCCGCTCACGGATGCGCTGGTCGAACAGACCTAGCCTGATGGGGAAAGGAGCAGGCGCCATGCCAAGCATCCCCCAATCTCTCCTCTGGATCTCCCTTGTCGTGCTCTGGCTGTTCGTGCTGGTGCCGATGCTGATCAGCAAGCGCGACGCCGTGCGACGCACCAGTGACGTGGCGTTGGCCACCCGGGTGCTCAACAGCGGCGCCGGCGCGCGACTGCGCCGTCGCGGTGGGCCGGCAGCCGGGCATCGCAGCGATCCGCACTGGCAGCCCGCCGACGACGACGAGACGCAGGCCGACGACGCGCCGGGCCGTTCGGTGGTCATGGTGGCCGACGACACGCGCGACGCCGACGAGCCCGACTACCTCGACGTCGACGTCGTCGAAGAGTCCGGTGCGCTGCCCATCGCGGAAGCGGAGCAGACGGCCGACGAGCCTCTCGTCCGAGCCCACAGCGAAGACTCAGAAGACCTCGAGGATCTCGAGGATGCCGAAGAGCTGTCCGCGGCCGATGACGACGAACCGCAGGCGGAGCTGCCGGACGATGACGTCCGCGCCGAGGACGAGTACGAGTACGTCGACGACTCCTCAGGTCTCGAGCCGCCGGCCGATCCCGGACTGCGCGGCGCCGACTCGCTCAGTGAGGCGCGGCGCCGCCGGCGTGAATCCGCCACCGCTGCGGCAGTCAGTGCCCGCAAGTACCGTTTCCGGGCGCGCACGCTGGCGGTGATGGCGGTCTTGATCCTCACCAGCGCGGTGGCAGCGTTCACCTGGTCGGCGTCGATGTGGTGGGCCTGCGGCACCATCGCGGCGATCACGCTGCTGTACCTGGCGTACCTGCGGCGTCAGACCCGCATCGAGGAGCAGCTGCGGCGCCGCCGAGCGCAGCGCATGGCGCGGTCGCGCCTCGGGGTCGAGAACACCAGCGATCAGGAGTTCGACGTCGTCCCTTCGCGGCTGCGCCGACCCGGCGCCGCCGTCCTCGAGATCGACGACGAGGACCCTGAGTTCGAGCACCTCGAGTACGTCGCCTTCGCCCGCCACTACGACCTGCCGCGGGCGGCGGGGCAGTAGTCCAGGCGATTTCTGCCGGTGACCGGCGACTGGTAGCCTGCTACCGGTATCAGGGGCTATGGCGCAGTTGGTAGCGCGACTCGTTCGCATCGAGTAGGTCAGGGGTTCGATTCCCCTTAGCTCCACAGAAGAAATTGCAGGTATCAGCAATATTTTTGTTTGCTGCATTTCACCTCGTTGGAGGTACGGCCCGCAGACGGCCCGCAGACGGGGTTCGCGCGCACGCACCGTGTTGAGAAACCGGTTCTGCTCCGGATGCGGTGTACTCGTCGAAGTCTGTGAGGACGGGCGCGCCCGACTTACCTTTGAATAGGAGCATGATGGCGACCACGCGTGAACTGCTCACCGCACTGCAAGCAATTGACAAGCGGGCAGAACGCACGGCGGACGAATACGTGGTCGCCACATATGTCGATGACTCCTCCCTCGTTGGTGCTTTAACCACTACGGACAACGGCATCATCTCCGGTCGGCGCGGCACAGGTAAGACTCATGCCCTCAAATATTTGGCGGAGACGCGCCGTAGCCTTTCTGACACGGTCGTGTATATCGATATGGAACAAGACATCGGCTCTACTGAGGGCCGCTACGTCGATGCTTCCCTATCACTGGAAGAGCGTGCGACTCGCCTCGTTGTCGATGTGCTTAGCATCGTCCATGATGCGTTTCTGGAAGCAGCGTTCCAGGGCGGGGCCGACGCTGGCATAGAGTTGCTCGACCAAATGATGGATCATTTTCGGGAAGTCGTTGTAAAGAAAGAAATTACGCAGTCCGGAACCGTTAAAGAGTCCGAGAACGTCAAAGATGCAGCGAAATTGGGCCTAGGGGCACAGGGGCTATCTGCAGGCCTCGGAGTGGAAGCCGCAACCGGTCACAGTTCTGAGCTGACCGAATCTGGTTCTGGCTCTTTGCGTCATCGGATCAGTTTCGGGGGTGTCAATGGGTTGATGCGCCGATTCTTAGCCAGCATGGGCCCAAAGCGTTTTTGGATTTTGTTGGACGAGTGGAGTGGCGTTCCGCTCGACCTCCAGCCGTTCCTGGCCGAAATGCTTCGAAAGCTGTTCTTCGGGCTTCCGCAGGTGACAGTGCGCATCGGAGCGATACCACACCGCTCTAACTGGCGTATTCCCGGGGAGCAAGGCCAATATCTGGGCGTTGAGGTAGGTGCTGAACTCTTCCCGTTGCTCGATCTCGACGAGTTTGTAGTTTTCCCGGCTCGTACCGGAGCTGAACAAGCTCGGAGATCGCGGGCGTTTTTCCAAAATCTGATTTTCCGACACTTGAACTACGCCCTGTCCACAATGAAATTGCCGCCGTTGTCTAGCACAAGCGAGATGATGTCGCTTATGTTCACCCAGGTCACGTCGCTGAACGAACTTGTTAGGGCGGCCGAAGGTGTGCCCCGCGACGCGCTCAACGTTCTTGGGCGGGCGGCGCTGCGGGCTGGCGGGGAGAAGATTTCGGTTGACCATGTCCGTCAGGCGGCGGCGCAGTTGTACCTGACGTCGAAGGCAACGCAACTCAATGGAGTGCCGCAGGCTCGTGATCTCCTGGAGAAAATAAACGAGGATGTGATTGGCGTGCGCAAGGCGCGAGCTTTTCTCCTTGATCGCGATCAAGCAAACCACCCTTTGATACAGAAGCTAGTCGACGACCGCCTCCTGCACGTGATCAAGCAGGGGTATTCAAGCAAGGATGGGCAGGGCAAGCGCTACGACGTTCTTCAAATCGACTACGGGTGCTACGTGCACCTGCTCGGGACTGCGGCGGCGCCAACCACTCTGATAGGCGAAGACGTGCACGAAGCTAACTTGCTTGAGGCCCTGTACGGGGATGTGACCGTTCCCGAGGACGACTATCGCGCTATCAGACGCGCAATTCTTGACCTCCCCGAGATACTCGACGTGATTGATGCTTCAGGCAGAGAAGGCGCAGCCCGCTGACGAGAGCGTGACTGAGAGGCCCGCTTATCTGCAAGCCGCCCTGATCGCCGCGTCCAACTCGACCGCAACCGCGTCGAGATCGGTGTCGAACAGGTCCGCATAGGTGTCCAGCGTCATCGAGGCTTTCGCGTGACCGAGCATCCGTTGCACCGCCTTTACATTGGCCCCGGCACTGATCGCCAGCGACGCCGCCGTGTGCCGCAGATCGTGGGGCGTGATCGTCGGGAACGTCTCGTCGGACTTCTGACACGTCGCGACGGCCGGCGCAAATACACGCGCACGCCAGTTGGAGTTACGCAGCACCCCGCCGCGCTGGTCGCCGAACACCAGTGCCTCCCGCGCCTTCCGGACCATCAACGCGGACAGCTCGTCAGCTAGTAGGGCTGGGAACGGCACTGAGCGACGCTCGTGGGTCTTGCCTGGTGTCCACACCAAACCGCCCGATTCGGTGACCGAGCGTGCCACGTTGACGCGGCGACGCAGCATGTCGAAGTCCTGCACCCTCAGCGCGGCCATCTCGCCCCACCGCAGACCCGTGTACGCCAAGAACCGCACGACGGTGGCGTCCCGCTCGACCGCATCCGCCAGCGCGACCACCTGCTTGTGTGTGAGGTAGCCGCGATCGGCATGCTGGCGTTTGGGCAGCTTTACGCCGTCACAGGGGTTGCGAGGGATGCGTGAGTCCTCGACGGCCGCGCCGAGCACCTGGCGTAGCAGCCCAAACGCGTTCTCGATGCCAGGGACGCCGAGACCGTCGGCCTTGAGCTTTGCCACCCATGCCCGCACGGCGGCGGTCTTGACGTCGCCGACTGCGACGCGACCCCACTGCGGCTCAACCCTGCTGTGCCAGGCACTCTTTCGTGTGGCAGCCGTCTTGGCGCTGATATGACCTTGGGATGCTGACCACGACGAATAGACCTCCGCCACGGTGAGCACACCGGCACGTGGCGGCACGTAGGTGCCTGTCGCGACCTTCGCAGTGACCTCGGTATCGAGCCATGTCTTGGCTGCCCCTTTGGTGTCGAACGACTTGGATTGCTCGGAGCCGTGATCATCGACCCAGCGGGCCTGCCACCGGAGACCCCGCCCATACTTTGAGCTGGGCACGCGTTTTTCGTTGCCGTGCTCGTCGCGAATTGTCTTGTGCCAGCGGTCTTCTACACCTGATCGTCGGTTGCGGCTAGTCACCGATGAGTCCCTTCTCTTTGGCCAAGCTGACGTAGCGAAGCGCGGTGCGCGTGGATACGTCGAACGCCGACTTGATCGCCTCGGTGCGTGCGCCCTCGGGTGCATCGTTGTGGATCTCGGCGACCCGTTTCAACAGGTCCGGAGTCACCTTGCGCCGGGATTTGATCTGGTCGACGCGTTTGCGGTCGCGAACGTAGTTGCGCCGGTGCACGAGATTCCCGTGTTCGTCATAGTCGACACCGCTCAAACCGAATGCCTCACTGCGCAAATCGTCAATCTTGATTGCTGCTAAATCCTTTGCGCGCAAGAATGATTCACCGCCTTCAATCTCGATGCGTACGCAGCCAGGAATCCCGTCGCGGACTTCGAACACGAGTCGATAGCGAGGGGTGTTGTTGGTGTAGGTGATCTGCCGGAATGCGTATCCATCGCCCATGGGCACGATCGTGTCGTCGGTGACGGCGACGACCGCAATCGTGTTCTTGTCGTCGTCGCAAATGAGAGTCGTCGGTGCCTCGGTCAGCACGATCCGCTCGGCCATGAGCTATGCCCTCTCCGTGTATGCCATTGAGAACTTCGCTAGTGACATACGCAAACACTAATGGCATATGCCATTGTGGTCAACACAGGCCACGATGGCAAACCGAATCAGCGAAGGACGACCATGGATACGGATAACGAATATCTCAGCTGCCATGACCTGGAGGCGCTCACCGGCACCAAGGCCAGCACGTGGCGTTACTGGGCCATGATCGGTCAAGGGCCAGCCTCGTTCAAGATCGGACGCCGCCGCGTCTGGAAGCGCGGCGTCGTCAAGGCATGGCTGGCGGCGCAGGAAGAGGCCGCGTCGGTGTGAACATCGACGAACGTCGCCAGTACGTGTTACGTAGGTGTCGCGCACCACTAACCTGGCGACGCCAGTTGGGGTTTCGGTGCCACTCACACCATTGGGTCACCGCGTTCGACTTGCAGTTTCGTTCGGCTGCAGCAATTTACGGAAAAAAATGGATAAAAAGCGTTGTACAACAACGGTTGGCGCGCATCAGACGCCAGGTGTACATACAGCAGAGAGGCCCGGGGGCGGCCCGGGCCTCTCGGCGCATCGATACTTTCGAAGGAGATCAATGCATGACCATCGTGACAGCACCGAGGGGTGAACGCAACCGGCGCGCGGTGACGCGGTGAGCAAGTCGAACGACTGCCGCCTAATGCCCTGGGAACACTACCTGGGACTTAGTACCGAGGACGAGCCGCTGGCTAGCTGGGCTGTCTTCAGCGATCAGATTGCTCTCCATACCAGCGCATCCGACGACCAGGACGAGTCGGTGCTGGCCGCCGAGAACATAGCCACCTTTAGTGCCTGGCGCGCGAAGCGTGATGCCACGCGGCTGGCCGCGCTCGACAGGGCACCGTCTGGGGACCAAGCTGTCAATCGCGCGCGCGGCCTCTTGCGTTGGCGTATGGACATGTTGGCGCACACACCGCGCGGTGCCCGTGATAACGAACTCACCGCCGCAATCTACTTCTGTGGGAAGTTCGTCAACGACGGCTTGTTGACTGAACAGGAGATCGTCGAGGCGGTCATCGACGCCGAGGCGGTCAACGGTCACGCGGCAGACGACAACATGACCCCCGATAAGCTCACCCATACGGTCCGTCGTGGGCTCAATAAGGCGGCGCGCGAAGGCATCCACGTCGATTGGTCGCAATTTCCCGACAACAGCACATGGACGGCCAACGAAGTGAAGGTACGCGAGAATCGTCGCCTCATAGCCGAACTGAAATCAGAGGCCGGTGAATCGAACAGTAGTGGTAACCGCCGAACCGAGAATGATTCAGTCGACGGTGACGGCGATGAGGATGTTTTGCCGCGTATGCTCACCGGCTTGTTGTGTCGATCAGACCTGAGAAACCTGCCGAAGCCAGAACCGTTGATTGACAACGTGTTAGATAAAGGTACCGTCGCGATGCTCTATGGCCACCGGGGCACCTACAAGTCCTTTATCGCTCTGGACTGGGCTGCAAGCGTGGCCACCGGACGCAAATGGCAGACCCGCGCGACAGACAAGCAGAAGACGCTTTATATCGCGGCCGAAGGGGCTTTCGGATTCGGGGGCCGCGTCGATGCCTGGGAAACCGGCTGGCACGTCGAGATCGACGACGAGATGTTCGCCGTGTGGCAGAGACCGGTCAACCTCACCCGAGCCGCTGATGTCGCCGATTTGATGGCCCTGGTGGGATGGAGCGGATACGGCTTCATCGTCGTCGACACGATGGCCCGTTGCATGGTTGGCGCCGACGAGAACAGTGCCAAGGACACCGGACTGGTCATCGACAACATGTATCGCATCCTCGACGCCACACCAGACAGGCGAGGTGTCGTGCTGGGTGTGCACCACAGCGGCAAGGACAAGAAGACCGTTCGTGGGTCCTCGGCGTTGGAGGACGGTGTCGACACTCTCTATCGCACCGCGCGCGACGAAATGGCTGTGCTGCTCAACCGTGAGAAGCGCAAGGACGGCCCGGAGCTAGACGCTCATCAACTGACCCTAGACCCGATACCGGGTACCGGCTCGGTGGTCCTGAAGGCGTTCAACGCGGGCACGATTCCCGCCGAGATGGACGACAAGACAGTGAGACTCAAGGCGTTCATGAACGAGCGCTTTCGGATCACCGGGGTCTCTCAGGCGAACCTGCGAGATATGGTGACCGGGGACGGCATGATGTCGCGGTCCACCTTCTACCGCGTTGTCGGTGAACTGGAAGAATCCGGCTGGCTAGACAATCTCGGATCGGAGAAGAGGCCGATATACCGCGTTGCTCTACCCGACGACTAGCAAACCCCAAGACGCAGCGTGTCCAGAACGTCCCATGGTCATGAGACGTTTTCGGTCTCAACGGGCTGAATGTCTCATCTCCGTCTCACGGTCGTCGCATGACCGCACACTCGGTGACTTGGTTTGTATCTTTCGAAACCGCCAGGTGAGAGCGACTTTCGCAGACCATTAAGTGAGCGTCCCGTCTCATCGCGTCTCACGTCGTCTCATCGCCGCCCAGGCGTCTCGTCTCACCCCCCTCTTTAGGGGGTGAGACGTGTGACGAGTTTCGGGGAGACCTGAGACCAGGAGGCACCCCGAACACGGTTCAGGTGCAAAGTGTGTGGTCCGCCGCAGATGCGATCAACCGCGTCGCCGTCGCCTCGTACCCTCGGGCGCATGCTGCTGGATGACGTACTGGCTGCCATCGCGGGGCCCTCGCTGCCCGGGGCCGCATGCCTTGGGCAGCACGAGCTTTTCGACAGGGCAGTCACCGACGAGGCTGCGCGGGAGAGCGCCCTGGCGGTGTGCCGTCGGTCCCGCGTTGGCTCGTTGCGCCGATCGGGTGGATGTGGCCAGCTTCCCGTCAGGAGCGGTGTTAGCCGGTCGGGTGGTCGGCGGCCCGAAGGCGGTTCGGCCTCCGCGACCGCCGCGCCCGAAGCTCGCCCCCGAGGAGGTCGCCGCCCGTCGCAAGGCCAGCGCCGACGCCGCGCGTCGGCGACGAGGACGCGCCCGCGTCGAAGCGCTGCGTCAGGAGCGACGGGCAGTACGACAGGCCGCGCGCTGAGTGTCTGGAGCGGGCCGTTCCCGGGGCTGTGGGCGATGCTGGGCCACGAACTAGTCCGGGCCGGGGGTGGGTGTATCAGCCAGGGGGTTGACTCGCTCCTGAGGGCTGAGTCGGCATGACTCAGCTCGACCCGACTGTGGGCACATACGCGGCATCTGGGGGTACATACGCGGGATCTGGGGGTGCACAATGCCTTTCGTGTGCGCAATTGCAACAGAAGATGCCCCCCGACCTCTGGCGTCGGCGCAGGTAGTGGGCTTACCATCGGCGGCACAACTCAAGGTGTGAAGGACAAACTCATATGAATCATTGCCACGCCGATGTGACGGCCCCCGGATTCGCCCTCGATGCGTACGGCGACATCATGTGCGCGGACCTGCACAACGTGCAGCATCGCCTCGACCACTATGCGACCTTTGCCGTCTCGCCCTACGGCCTCCTTAGACCATCAACGCTGCGGATCAACCGGATTCGTCTATTCGATGACCTTCAGGATGCGTTCGCCGACCTAACTGGCCAGCATCACCGACTGCTCGCTTTGGAGGGCACCGCAGCATGACCGAAGTAGCATTTCCGATTGGCATTGTTGCCTATGAGATTAACGTCGGCACAAGAGAGTTGGAACAACTATGTGGCGATGTCATGGTCCGCAACGAGTACGGGATGCGTTGCATCCCCGGCGATGTAGTGCGCGACCTGATTGCTGAACGTGGCGCCAAACTTGACGCGGAACGTGAGGCACGCCGACGGGACGCTGAAGACTTGGCCGAGATGAGCGAGGTCAAGAACACCCGCCGCCGTATCCGAGCCCTGCGCGCCAAGCAGGAACGCCTCGGTACCGACGGTGATGCGGAGCTATCTCAAGGCGCCATGGCCGCAGTCACTTTCGAGCATCATACGGAACGCATGGATCGGGCCGGCCTGGCTTGGCAAGAGCAGAAAGATGGCACGGGAACCTACCATCGAATAAGTGAAAGAGAGTGATCACCAATGGAATACACTGGAGTTATCGGACCGCCGTCGCTCATGCGACACTTCGCGGCACGAGCCGCCGCCGACGAGCGAGCGCAACGTCATGCAAAGGTATCTGAATTACGCACGCGTGCAACGACACTCATTGACCAGATCGATGACTTGCTGGCCGGTCACCAACGCCACGTCGACCATGGTCATCGGGCCGTCGATCGTCCTGCCCCGCTGTGGGATGAACAGCGCGGCGAGTCGGTTCTGTTCGGCGGGCCGCTGAATTTCCGCGACGCTCGGGGCAACGATAGCGGGCGGCAGCAGTTCGCCGCGTTTGGCGGCGAGGTCCTCGGCTTGGAGGAGCGAGCCTGCCGGATCGTCTCTGTTCGCTGAAGGGCTGTCGCACAATGAGAAGCCGTCGGTCGGGGCGCGGAGAGTCTGCACTAGAAGCGTTGAGCGGCGACAGTTCGGACCTGGAGCCAGCACGACGCTCGCGAATGTAGGCCTGTCGCGTAAGCCCACGAAATCGTCTGTTGCGCTCGGGATTTGCCATTCTTCCGAGGCCAACGCCATCAGATGACGACGTGGGCCCCTGCGCGCCCGCGCCCCGACCGACCAGCAAACATCATGCGAACCTCGATGCCTCGGGCAACGGTCGTCTCCCGAAGGGGGAATGTGTATTAATCGCCAAAGGTGAGCCAGGACAGTGTGATTCAGCGGTGTTTGCTGCAAGCGGTTTGGCGCTGCAGGTGAGTTTGCTGCACAGCGAATTTAATTCCTTGAGCTGCGACGATGAGGCCGTTTTCTATTGCTGCAAGTCGCCCGAGGCAGAGTCGGGGTCGCGGATATACCTGGTATTTCAGGGGTTCCGAAAAACCCTTGTCGCCCTGCACAATTTGAGACGCCAAAGATGCTGTGGGACAAAGAAATTTAGTTGGTCAGAAGGGGCCCGGGGTCGCTCCCTGATCGCGGCTCAGCGTGGGCCCCAGAGCCGGGGAGGTGTCCTACGCCACGGACAGCGACTCCAGCCGCGCGACCGCGTTCTCGGCGACGAGGAGCGCACGAAATGCCATGTCCAGCAATCGATCAGGGTTGCCTTCGGGGGTCACGCTTATCGTGCCGGTTGTCGGGTTTGGCTCAGGATCATTAACGACCAAGGTGGAGCCCAGCGGGACCGCCCACGGTCGCGCGTGCGCGTAGCCGCTCAGCACCTGCCACGAGCTGAGCAACACCAACTCTGGGTCCCATCCGCCCACGCCTATCGCGGGTGTGCTTGTTCCCGCAGCTCGTACCATGTCGGAGTCGCTGGTCAGGCGCTGTCCATAGGTCCGACGGGTGAAAGCCGTCTCGGGCTGAAGAAGCGTATTAGCCTGTTGGACAAGCCATTCCTGGCGACGTTGCAACTCACTTCGCTGATTCTCGTAGGCGGTCCACTCCGAAGCTGGGCGCTGTTGGTGCATCGGTTCAGCGGCTGCCGTCGCCATCCACGTCAGATGCGACTTTATATCGTTGAACATGAATTCCATGGCGCGACAGCGCCGTTCGACAGTACTCTCGGCCCCCACGATCCATAGAGCAGTAGCGGCACCGGTCGCCGCCGTCCTGATAAGTGTGGCCTGCGCGTAGGGGTAAGTTTTCTCGTGCTTCCGCAGACTCCACGCAAGAAATCGCAGGTGATCAAGGGCGCTCAGCAGAAGCTGGCACACGTCCTGACTCACAGTGCGGCGGATCGGGTGAAAGAAGACGTCATCGGCGAAAATGACTGATTTTCTGGCAATTTCGATCGATGTCAATCGAGCAATGGCCGCCTCAGTGCGGTCGGTCAGCCACTGAACGCCGGTTTCTATAGGCGTAGAGGCATCGTCGCCCCCAGTATCATTCGGGGTCATGTGGCCGCGTTTCGGTTCCGGTGACCGATTCGATAGCTCACTGTGTGCTTTCGCCCAGCCGAATGGCCAGCGCGCCAACAACATGCACAAGCATCCAGGCGTCACTCATGCCGACGTCCGGATCGCCGCGATGGGCTTCACCTTGATTGCGTTTAGCGGCAACCCAATGGACTGTTCTGATGATGGACTCGGTCAACGGTGTGTCCGTTCCTACCAAGAGGCCCTTTCTTCTGGCTGACGCCACAAGGTCTCCGAGCGCGCCGCCCTCGCACCCCAGTGCAGTAAGCACCTCCTGGAGTGCCGTGGCTGCGTCGGTGATCGCGTCCGCAGCATCTTGGTTCCTCAACTCCCGCAGCGCATTCTGATAGGCCCGCTCTGCGCCCGCAAAGCGCGGCTGACTGTTGAGTAGGTACAGCGTGGGCACGACGACGGAGTCGTGCATCTCGTGCGAGTCGATCGGCACGAGACGGCTGTTGTGGTGAAGGTGCAGGCCGACGAGGTGGGCCGGAAAGATGCGGTTAACCCGGGTCTGAAACTCGCTGGCAAGTTCGTGAAGGCTGCGGGTATCCCACACATCGTCCGTGCGCCCGTATGCGTTGCCGAACCCGCCCGAGGCCTCTGCGAGCGAAACCAGCGCCTCGTGTTCGGCTTCGATCAGGGACAGGAGGCGTTCGTTGGTGTTGCCCGAGCTATTCGTACGCATCGCGTCAGGACGGAGTGACCAACCAATCGAGCGGACCAGCCGCGCCGGGATGAAGTCGTCTAGAAAGGCGCCAGCGTCCCTGTTGAGGCTCTCCGTGATGTCCTCCCACGCCAGCCCTAGCTTCACGCGAGCGGCCATGTCGAGATGCTCTGTCCACTGCACCGCGCCGGACGCCAAAGCTGCCTCTTGAGCCTTCCGGCGCAGCCGCTCGGCGTACAGCTCCTCCCCGTACTCCACCCGCTTCAGCGTGCCAGATGGGCGAGCCCGAGCGTGGCTGGTTGGCGGCGTGTCTCAGCAGATCGGGGCCGCCGCGCGAGGAGGGCAGGGGCCGACGCACACGGTCGGGTGAGCAGCGTTTGCTGGGTAGTGCAACCGCTATACCCGGCCCGCAGTCGGGCCCGCAGGAGATTCCGTCCAGGTTTGAGACAGCCAACTAAGCCAACGGTTCCTCCCCACTTTGACCTGCAGTGATGTTGCATGGCCAACAGAGCTTGAATCAGCAAACGCCCAGGTCGGCGTATTTCGACTCGTTCGCATCGAGTAGGTCAGGGGTTCGATTCCCCTTAGCTCCACACATTTCATTCATGTCGTCGGCGGCCACCCGCCGGCTCGTCATCCCGTGTAGTCCAGGCTGGTCATCATGTCGGCTGCCTGGTGGTAGGTGTTGTGGCAGTGCAGCATCCAGATTCCGGGGTTGTCGGCGACCAGTGCGACGCCGACGTTCTGTCTCGGCTGGACGATCACGGTGTCCTTGCGGGCGCCCGGGCTCCCGTCGGCCCTGACGACCTGGAAGGTGTGGCCGTGCAAATGCATGGGATGCCACATCATCGTCGTGTTGGCGAAGGTCAGGGTGGCCGTCTGCCTCTGGCTGATCCCGAGGGGTTGGTGCTTTTCGTAGGGCTGCCCGTTGATGGCCCAGTCGTAGCGCATCATGCCGCCGGAGAGTCGGGCCGCGAGTTTCACGTCGGAATGCCCCGACCACAGGTTCGCCTCGGGGGCCGCGGTGAACATGCTCACGGTGCCCACCCGCCCGGTCAGCTCCGTCGGTGTGAACGCAGGATCGGGCGGGCTGCCCGCCCCGGTGGTCAGCAGCGCCCGGGCGAGTGCGTCCTTGCCTTCCGCGGCCGCGACCAGCGCGAACACGCCATCTCCTGCGGTGACGACGACGTCGTAGCGTTCGCCCATGCCGATGAGCACCGCGTCGACGTCGGCGGGTGCGACGGGGTAGCCGTCGGTGTGCGTGACGGTCATCGTGTGGCCGGCCAGGGCGACGCGGAACGCGGTGTCGGACGCGGCGTTGACGAAGCGAATCCGTATGCGCTGCCCGGGCTTTCCGGGGAAGCTGGTCGGCGCCGCCGGAACACGCCCGTTGATCAGGTAGGCCGGGTACCGCACGTCGCCGGCGTCCCCGCCGAGCAGGCGCGAACCCATCCCGCCCATGCTCGGCATGTGGCCCATGCCGCGGGTGCGAAGACCGTCGAGGATCTGCTGCGGGTCGGGCCCGACGCCGTCGGTCCAATCATCGAGTACGACAATCCATTCCGCGTCGTAGTCGCCGGGTTCGCGTGGGTCGTCGATGATGACCGGCAGATAGAGGCCGTAGTCGGCGTCGAGGCCGGTGTGGGGATGCGCCCAGTAGGTGCCCGGGCGAGGCGCGGAGAACCGGTAGGTGAACGACTGCCCGGCACTGATGTCGGGCGTCGCAGGGGCCGCTCCGTCCATGTCGTTGCGCAGCGTGATGCCGTGCCAGTGCACCGACGTCGGGTGATCGAGGCGGTTGTGCACCGTCACCGCGATGTCGTCGCCGACGTCGGCTCGGATCAGCGGGCCGGGCACGCTGTCGCCGTACACCAGGGTGCGGACATTCACACCGCCGAGGTCGACGGCTGAGCGCTGCGCAGTCAGCGTCGCCGACACGGCGCGGCCTGAATGCGGACGCTGCGCTTCGGTGCGCTCGATCGCTGCCGTCAGGTCGAATCGGGCTGTGCTGGGCGACGAGGGGGAGCGGCCACAGGCCGTCAGCGCCGCGGCCGCGGCGACGGTGCCCGAGAGGAACGCGCGTCGACTGCAGGCCATGGGAGCAGATCTACGCTCGCCGGTGTGTCCCGGCTAGGGTCCGAGGTCCCCGTCGGATACCGAGGTTCAGTCGGCGTCAGAGCCCAGAGATGCGATGGCCGACCGCAGTTTTCGTGCCGCCTCGTCGGCGACCTCGCGAAGCTCGGGGTTCTCGGAAACCTGCACCATGACCTTCGGGTCCATCGCGTCGACGATCACCGCGCCCTGCTGTGACGGATCGGTGCGCACGACGACGTTGCAGGGGAGAAGCAGCCCGATCTGGCGTTCCGCTTCGACGGCTCGGTGTGCGAGCGGGGGATTGCAGGCGCCGAGAATCAGATAGTCCTCCATGTCCTCGCCGAGTTTCGTCTTCAGGGTGGCCTTCATGTCGATCTCGGTGAGCACGCCGAAACCTTGCTCTGCGAGCGCGTGACGGGTCCGCTCGACCGCGTCCGCGAAGGACGTGTGCACGGTGGTCGACAGCGCGTAGCTCATGTCTGCTCCTTGGTTGGGCACGTCGTCGGGCTCCTCCCGCGATACTACTGGGGGTATCCGGCGGTTGCGAGACGACGAGCGGCCTCTCTACTATCTGCGTATGCATGCAGATAAAGGTGGATGCACTCGGCGGCTGCCCGATGACCAGGTCGACTTGGTCGTCGAGGTCTTCCGCATGCTCGCCGACCCCACGCGGGTGCAGGTGCTATGGGCGCTGGGCAGCCGAGAGATGTCGGTCAGCGACCTCGCCGGCCACATCGGGAAGCCCGCCCCTTCGGTGTCCCAGCACTTGGCGAAACTGCGCATGGCGCGTCTGGTCCGTACCCGACGCGAGGGCACCACGATCTACTACAGCCTGGACAACGAGCACGTGCGGCAGTTGGTCACCGACGCCGTCTTCAACGCCGAACACGCCGGACCCGGTGTTCCCGGCCATCACCGCGACGACTCCGAGCTCGCGGTCCTGCATGCCGAGACGAACGGAGGGCAGCGGGCATGACTCACGAGGCTCACCATCACGACCACGACTCAGACCATGGCCACCACCATGACCACGATCACGGCACCACGGTCGGCGGTGCGTTGCGGGAGATCTTCGCCCCGCACAGCCACGACGCAGGCGACAGTATCGACAGCGCGCTCGAATCGAGCGCCGCCGGAATTCGCGCGGTGAAGGTCAGCCTGCTCGTCCTCGGTGCCACAGCGCTCGCCCAGATCGGGATCGTCGCCATCTCGGGGTCGGTGGCGCTGCTCGCTGACACCATCCACAACTTCTCCGATGCACTCACCGCGATTCCGCTGTGGATCGCGTTCGCCCTGGGTACCAGGGCGGCGACGCGGCGCTACACCTACGGATTCGGCCGCGCCGAGGATCTCGCCGGCCTGTTCGTCGTCGCGATGATCGCGCTGTCCGCAGTCATCGCGGGCATCGAGTCCGTGCACCGCCTGATCAACCCGGTGCCCATCGAGCACGTCGCCTGGGTCGCCGTCGCGGGCCTGGTCGGTTTCCTCGGCAACGAGTGGGTCGCCCTGTACCGGATCCGCGTCGGCAGGAAGATCGGCTCAGCGGCTCTGGTCGCCGACGGATTGCATGCTCGCACTGACGGATTCACGTCGCTGGCGGTGTTGTTCGGCGCAGCCGGCAGTGCATTGGGCTTCCCTCTCGCCGACCCCCTGATCGGGCTCGTGATCACCGTCGCCATCCTCGCAGTGCTGCGCACGGCGATTCGCGACATCTTCCGTCGTCTGATGGACGGGGTGGATCCGCGGTTCGTCGACACCGCCGAGGCGGCGCTGGCGGCCGAACCGGGCGTCACCTCCGTCCGCAGCGTGAAGATGCGGTGGATCGGGCATCGCCTGCACGCCGATGCCGAACTCGACATCGACCCGAACGTCAGTCTCGCCGATGCGCATCGCATCGCACACGAAGCTGAACACACGCTGACGCATGCGGTGCCGAAACTGGCCTCGGCGCTGGTGCATGCCTATCCCGCGAGATAGCTCACTGAAACACCACCGGATTACCTCTTACGGAACGGGTTCCATCTCTGTGCTGCCGAAGGTGCGGCGTCATGACCGCCGCACCACTGGCCGGCGGGCACGCTACGGCGCACCGCGTCGACATGGTTCCCACAGCCCGACCACGTCGTCTTTCCGCACGTGCGGCACTGAACTGCTCGGCACATGATGTGTCCTTTCTCCGTTGAGGCTTGTCTCCGAATATACCCCATGGGGTATCTGTGGCAGCGTCCGCCAGTTCGGACGTAACCTTGAACTCTGCGATTGCGATGCAATGGCAGACCCGTATTCGGCCGGCACAAGGAAAAGACGCGATGAGACCACGCTTGGTGATTCTCGCGACCGTGATGATGGCGCTGTGCGGCGTCACTCCCGCGATCGCCCATGCCGACGTCGATGACGGCGCCGGTTCCGGAGCCCATGTCGCCGTGCTCGCCGGAGCGCTCGACAGGCCAGAGCGGACCATGCAGCAGCTGCACGGCTCGCTGTGTGCGCCCCCGAACGTCTGCGAGCCGATCAACTACATGAACGTCGGCCTCGCGGGCCCGGCCATCGGTCAGGCCAGCCTCGACGACGGCGTGGCCAGGCTCGACGGATGGATCAGGAACACCCCGGGGCCCAAGATCGTGTTCGGGCACTCGCTGGGCTCCAACGTCATCAACCGGTGGCTGCGCCAGTTCTCGTTCGACCCGACCGCGCCGCCGCCCAGCGAGCTGCGGTTCGTCACCACCGGTTCCCCCGAACGCGCGGGCACCGGGTTCGTCTACACCGATCCCGAGGGCAAGAACCGCTGGCGCGCACCTCAGGGGTTCGGCATCCCGCCGAACACCCCCTACAAGGTCGTGGACATCTGCCGGAAATGGGACGGCTTCTGCTACTACATCCCCGGCGACGAACGCTCGATCGACGGCCAGATGAGCAAGCGGCACACCGACTACTCGGACATCAACATCGACGATCCGGCGAATCAGGTCACTGTCAACGGCAACGTCACCGAGGTGTTGGTGCCCACGCCCGGCTTGGGCTGATCGCTAGAACGGGCTGCTGTTCTGCTGCCATTCGGCTGATTCGGGCCGTGCGCCGAAGCGGCGGGCGTAGTCCTCGTGCATCTGCGCCTGCTTCTTGCGCTTGATGACGTCGACGAGATTCGGGTCGAGCCCGTGCACGGCGAGGCGGTGCCGCCGCCACGGCTTGTTCAACGCGAGCGCCATCAGCACGGCCCACACATAGATGGGCGCCGTCATCTCCAGGTGCATGTAGAGGTTGACCGGGATCAGCCAGAACGGAGCCAGGACGAAGATCGGCGGGATCGAGTAGCGGATCATGTGCCGGCGGACCGCACCCTCGCCGGCGAGGTCCTCGGCGACCCAGCGCTGCATGGACTTCGGCAGTCGCCGCCCGTAGATGTAGGTGAAGTACTGCCATTTACTCGGCTTGTCGCTGGACATGTCGGCTCCTCGGGTGGGGTTCATTCGTACAGGGCGCCGGCGGCCAGGGCGGCGGTGTTGACGCGGGTCAGGGCGCTGCGGAGTTGTTCGAGCTCGGGCAGGTCGACGCCGAGCCGGGCCACGACTGCTGCCGGTATCGCGAGTGCCCGTTCGCGCAGAGCGATGCCGTCGGACGTCAGCTCGACGTCGGTGGCGCGCTCGTCGGTCGCGCTGCGGGTGCGGGTGATCAGTCCGAGCGCCTCGAGGCGTTTGAGCATGGGAGACAGTGTGGCGGAATCCATCTGCAGTGCGGTGGCGATCTGCTTGACCGACATCGGCGCAGGGTCGTCCCCGGCTGCTTTTCGGTGGTCCCAGAGGGCGAGCATCACCAAGTACTTGGGGTGGGTCAGGCCCAGCGGCTCCAGGAGTGGCCGGTACACCGCCAGTACGGCGCGGTTGGTGACCGCCAGCGCGAAACACACCTGCTGCTCGAGGGCGAGCGGGTCGATGTCGGCGGCTGCGGTCACAACAATCATGGTGCCCTAATAGTTAGTGCCCTAGCAATATGCCCGCCGTCACACGTGCCACCTTGCCGGGTGCCGACAGCCGCCCGTAGCCTCGAGAGATGCCGGGGGTGACTGCCGTGGAAGCCGACGACCTCGCCGCTCTCGATGTCTTCGCCGGCGCTGCGGTGCCGACGTTGGTGCCGCTGGCCGAGCAGTTGCGTCCGCTGTCGGCGGCCCCCGGCCAGGTACTCATGCAGCAGGGCGAGCTCGCCGTGAGCTTCCTGTTGATCGGGTCCGGGCACGCCGAAGTCAGCCACACCGGTGTCGACGGTCACGACACCGTGGTCGACGTGAGCCCCGGGCTGATCGTCGGCGAGATCGCTCTGCTGCGTGACGCTCCGCGCACCGCCACGGTGATCGCCACCGAGCCGTTGACCGGTTGGGTGGGCGGCCGCGAAGCCTTCGCCACGATGCTCGAAATCCCCGGCATGATGGACAAGCTGGTGCGCACGGCACGTCAGCGGCTGGCCGCGTTCATCACACCGATCCCGGTGATGATGCGCGACGGCAGCATGTTTCACCTCCGCCCGGTGCTGCCGGGCGACACTGCGCGCATCGCGCAGGGGGCGGTCGAATTCTCCAGTGAGACGCTCTACCGCCGCTTCCAGTCCGTCCGCTCACCCACCAAATCCCTGATGAGGTACTTGTTCGAGGTGGACTACCTCGACCACTTCGTGTTCGTGCTGACCGAGGGTGTGGACGGTCCCGTCGTGGCCGACGTACGGTTCGTGCGCGACGAGCGCTATCCCGAGGAGGCGGAGATCGCCTTCATCGTCGGGGATGCCTATCAGGGCCGGGGCATCGGAACGTTTCTGATGCGCGCCATCTCGGTGGCCGCGTACGACGACGGTGTGCGCCGGTTCACCGCGCGTGTGCTGTCGGACAACATGCCCATGCGGGCGATCCTCGACCGGTTCGGGGCCGTCTGGCATCGCGACGATCTGGGCGTCGTCGTCACCGAGATCGATGTGCCCAAACCCTCCGAGCTGCCCTTCGACGCCGAGCTCGTGCAACAGATCCGCGACGTGGCGCGCCAGGTGATCAGGGCCGTCGGATGAGCCCGGCCCATCGCAAACCGCCGCTGAACAAAGACACCCGCGTGTGCATCTCGCTGGCCGGGCGCCCGAGCAACATCGGCACGCGGTTCCACAACCATCTGTACGACGTGCTCGGGCTCGACTTCCTCTACAAGGCGTTCACCACCACCGACATCGTCGCCGCCATCGGTGGCGTCCGCGCGCTCGGCATCCGCGGATGCTCGGTGTCGATGCCGTTCAAGGCCGACGTGCTCGCGCTCGTCGACGAGGTGGAGCCCTCGGCGCAGACGCTGCAATCGGTCAACACGATCGTCAACGACCTTTCTGCGCCGGGTGGCAGACTGACCGCGTCGAACACCGATTACCTCGCCGTGCAACAACTCATCGACGACAACGGCCTGACCTCGCGACAGTCGGTGCTGATCCGGGGCAGCGGAGGGATGGCCAGCGCCGTCGGGGCGGCGTTCGCCGACCGCGGTTTCCGGGCCGGCACGATCCTGGCGCGCAATGCCGACGCCGGCCGGGCGCTGGCGGACCGGTTGGGCTACTCCTACCAATCCGACAGCGGCGCACCGCACACCGCCGACATCGTCGTCAACGTCACCCCGATAGGAATGGCGGGCGGCGCCGAAGAGCACGACCTGGCCTTCGACGAGCAGGCAATCCGCAACGCGCACACCGTTTTCGACGTCGTCGCGCTACCGTCCGAGACGCCGCTGATCGCTGCCGCGCGTCAGGCCGGGATCGGCGTGATCACCGGCGCGCAGGTGATCGCGCTGCAAGCCGCCGAGCAATTCGAGCGCTACACCGGGGTTCGCCCCACCCCGGAGCAGATCGCCGAAGCATCGGCGATCTCTCGGGCCTGACGTCGGTCAGGGCGTGATCTTGGCTTGGTCGTCGATCGCCGACGTCGCGTCCATCAACGCATTCGCCTCGTCCGGGGTGCCCTCGGCGTTGATCTGCAACACGTACAGGCCCTCTTGCCCGGGGATCACCACGGTCTTCTGGGCGACCATCCGCTGCGCGCCGTCCTTGGTGTACGTCCCGCCGATGACCGTCGCGTCGAAGCCACTGAGCTTGTTGGGCTGACCCGCTCCGGGGCCATCGAAACCCGGCAGCGTGCGCAGCTCACCCGGCGCCACCTCGAGGACCTTGGCCGGGTCCACATTGCCCGTCAGCTTGATCACCTTGGTGACGACCGTCGCCGGGTCGGCGACAGGCGGGTCGGAGGTGAACACCGACGCCGAATACGAGCCCTCGGGGGCGTTGCTGCCCATGTCCTCCCACCCTTCGAGGGTCGGCAGCTCGATCGTCGGAGAGCCGGCATCGCCCGGCATCACCGGGGTCTCGACGATGTTGTTGTCGCGCACGTAGTCGGCGAGCGTGACAATCGGCGCGGGCGGTGCCGACGACGTGGGCGGTGCGGCCTGCGCCGAGGATGACGCCGCCGATGACGATGTCGCCGACGAGGATGCGCTGGACGCACTACCTGAGGTGTCCGAAGAGCAGCCCGAGAGGCCGATGCCGAGAGTGAGGGCGGCCAGTGCGATGAGCCCGGCCCGCGCAGAGGTGGTCATGTCGTCTCCTGTCCGCCGATGGCAGCGCGAGCATAACCGGCCGAACCGACGATCCAGTCGATTGTGGTCGCACGACATCCCGACAATGAGGTGTCGATCGACCCTCGAGGCGTTGCGGCGTGGTATCAACAGCGCGTGCGGTTGGCCTCCGGCATGGTTGCTGTGGCGTTGGCGGCGGGCCTGACCGCCTGCTCGTCAGCCCCGGCTCCGGTGGCCGGCGCCCCGTCCGCCGCGAACGCTGCGGCGCCCATCAACCCGGCCCGGGTCGAGCGCAGCCGCGCGGCGCTGCCCGACGGCTACGAGATCACCGCCTACCAGGGCCCACCGGCGCCGGTGGCGCTGTGGGGCATGCGTGTCCCCGCCGTCACGGAGCCGCCGCAGTGCGCCGCGCTCGCGGCGCCGGCCGCCGACCCGTCGACCGCACGCGGCTGGTCGGGTTCCGGGCCGGGTGGCATCGCGTACGCGGTCGTCGCCGGCGTGCCTGCCGGCTCCCAGGTGTTGCCGCACGACTGCGGCAGCTGGACCGTGTCGGCCGGCCCGACGACAGCCACCGTCGTCGGCGTGCCCGCGCCCCGCATCGACGGCGCCGACGTCGTCGGAATGCGAACCGACGCCGTCACCGTCGTCGAAGGCGGAACCGAAACCCGGCTACACGCACAGACATTCATCGCCACACTGGGCGACTACCTGTGTCTGGTGTCGCTGGTCACCGACCCCGGATCGCCACACCCCGCGTTGGCGCCGGATTTCGCCGCGCACCTGCTCACCGAAACGGTGGCGGCACTGCGCGGCTGAGCCGTAGGCGGGCGGGTACATTGGCGGCGATGTCGTACTCGAAGTCGATGGCGCTGCTGCTGTGCGCAGGGCTGCTGGCCTCGTGTGGAGGCAAGTCCGACGACTACTCCCGCGCCGACATCGCCCGCGTCAAGGACCTCAGAAGCGAGTTCCCGGCGCCGTTCACTGTGAAGGATGCCGGACCGGCAGCCATCGACCCGCGCCTGCTGGCCGGCCAAAAGCTGCCTGCGGGGCTGACTTTCGATCCCGCGGAGTGCGGCAAGGTCACCCAGCAGCAGACCGTTCCGGCCGACGTCAAGGGGAACATGGCGGCGCTCACCGCCGAGGGGGACGGTGTCCGTTACGTCGTGATCGCCGTCGAGACCTCCGGGCCTGTTCCCGTGCCCACGCCCAGCGACCAGTGCCACAAGGTCACCGTCGCGGGCGCGGGCATCCGCGGACTCGTCGAAGTGGTCGACGCGCCCGACGTCGACGGCGTCCAGACGGTCGGCACCCACCGGGTGTTGCAAACCGTCACCGCCGAGGGGCCGCGCACCGGAGAGCTCTACAACTACGTCGCGCATTTCGGCACGTTCATCGTGATCGTCACCGCCAATCCGCTCGTGCAAGCCGATCGGCCCGTTGCCCGCATCGACACCGGACGTGCCCGCGATCTCGTCACCAAGGCCGTCGAGCTCGTCAAGGGCTGACGGGTCTAACGCACGTCGTGCGGCCGGAACTGGATGCTGATCCGGGGGCCGGTCGGCCGAGTGGTCTTCGGGATCGCGTGCTCCCACGTGCGCTGGCAGGAGCCGCCCATCACCAGCAGGTCGCCGTGCCCGTGACGGATGCGCAGCGACGCTCCGCCGCCGCGTGGACGCAACGCGAACACCCGCGTCGCGCCGAGTCCGACGATGGCGACCATGGTGTCGTCGGTGCGGCTGCGGCCGATGTTGTCGCCGTGCCATGCGACGCTGTCGTTGCCGTCGCGGTACAGGCAGAGCCCGGCGGTGACGAACGGTTCGCCCAACTCGCCGGCGTAGGCGTCGTTGAGCCGCCGCCGGAGTTGCTTGAGGCGGGGATGGGGTGCCGGCTCGTCCAGCAGGTGGTGGAAGCTGACCAGCCGCGGTACGTCGAGCACGCGGTCGTACATCTGACGACGCTCGGAACGCCACGGGATCGCCTCGCGCAGCTCACCGAAGAGCGCTGCGTCGTCGGCGCCGTCCTGCGCGAGCCAGCCGGAGCGCACTTCCAGCCACGCCCCGTTGCCGAGCTCGCGCCGGTCGGCCTGGTCGAACAGAGAGCTCTGCACCGCCTGCTCCATGGCAGCCACCTTATCGCACAGACGTTCGACCGTGTCTACAGGCGTGCGGCGCCGGGACCCTGGGCGGCCAGCATGTCGTCGGGGTTGGCGAGCGTGCACGTCTTCAGTGACAGGCAGCCGCACCCGATGCAGCCGGCGAGGTTGTCGCGGAGTCGCTCGAGGTGCACGATGCGCTGGTCCAGGTCGTCTCGCCAGCCCGCCGACAGCCGCGCCCAGTCCTTGCTCGTCGGCGTCCGGTCGGTCGGCAGGGTGGCCAGCGCCTCGCGGATGCGTGCCAGCGGAATGCCGAGCCGCTGCGACATCCGGATGAACGCCACCCGGCGCAGGGTCTCCCTCGCATAGCGGCGCTGATTGCCGCTCGTACGACGGCACGAGATCAGGCCCTCGCGTTCGTAGAAGTGCAGCGCCGAGACCGCCACGCCGCTGCGCACCGACATCTCACCCGGTGTGAGCTCTTGCGCCCTGGTCATAGGTAAACCCTAGTTGAGGTCGCTTTCCCGCTACGGTGCTAGTTGTGACAGAGCCAGTGCTCGGGTGCAACTCGGAGGTCGGCACGCTTCGGACGGTGATCCTGCACCGGCCCGGCGCGGAGCTGAAACGGCTGACACCGCGCAACAACGACACCCTGCTGTTCGACGGGCTGCCCTGGGTCGGCCGAGCGCAGGAAGAACATGATGCGTTCGCCGATCTGCTCCGTTCGCGCGGGGTCGAGGTGCTCCTACTGGGCGATCTGCTGAGCCAGGCGCTCGCCCACAGTGGCGCGGCCCGGATGCACGGCATCTCGGCGGCCGTCGACGCACGACGGCTGGGAGCGCCTCTGGCCCAAGAACTCTCGATGTACCTACGGACACTGGACGCCGCGGCGCTGGCCCACGTGCTGATGGCTGGCATGACGTTCGACGAGCTGCCGTTCGGGGAGAACGAGCTGTCCCTGGTGCGCCGCATGCACCACGGCGGGGATTTCGTCATCGACCCGCTGCCCAACCTGTTGTTCACCCGCGATTCGTCGTTCTGGATCGGGCCGCGGGTGGCCATCACGTCGCTGTCGATGCACGCGCGGGTGCGGGAGACGTCGCTGACCGATCTGATCTACGCCCACCACCCTCGCTTCCTCGGGGTGCGCCGCGCCTACGAGTCCCGTTCGGCCCCGGTCGAAGGCGGCGACGTGCTGTTGCTCGGGCCCGGCGTCGTCGCCGTCGGGGTGGGCGAGCGCACCACGCCGGCGGGTGCAGAAGCGTTGGCGCGCAGCCTGTTCGATGACGGGCTGGCGCACACCGTGCTCGCGGTGCCCATCGCGCAGGAGCGGGCGCAGATGCATCTGGACACCGTGTGCACGATGGTCGACACCGATGCCGTGGTGATGTATCCCAACATCGTCGACTCGCTGACCGCGTTCCCGATCCGCCAGTCCGCGGGCGGCGTGCGCATCGACCGCGCCGCACCGTTCGTCGACGTCGCCGCCGATGCGATGGGCATCGGGAAGCTGCGGGTCATCGACACCGGCCTCGATCCGGTGACCGCTGAACGTGAGCAGTGGGATGACGGCAACAACACGCTGGCGTTGGCGCCCGGCGTGGTGGTCGCCTACGAGCGCAACACCGAAACCAATGCGCGGCTGCGGGATTCAGGTATCGAGGTGCTTGCCATCGCGGCGTCGGAACTCGGTACCGGCCGCGGCGGGCCCCGCTGCATGTCGTGCCCGGCGGCCCGCGACCCGCTCTGATCGCGAGAGTGCCTCAGCGGTAGCTCGACCCGCCTCAGCGCAACTGTCAGAGCACTTTCGCGGAGGCTAGCGCCAGGACGGTAGCCAGATCTGCATGTTCCACGTGCCCTGCGAGATCGGCAGCCCCGTCAGCACCGGGTAGAGCCAGGCGAAGTTCGTGATGACCAGCGCCACATAGCAACTCACCACGAGCAGGCCCAGGGTGCGTCGTTCGGCGTTCTGTCTCGGCGCGTGCAGGATGTCGCCGAGGATCATCGCGATCATCATGACGAGGAACGGCGCCATGGTCGCGGCGTAGAAGAAGTACATCTGCCGGTCGATGTCGGCGAACCACGGCAGGAAGCCCGCGCCGTAGCCGACCAGCAGCACGCCGTAGCGCCAGTCGCGCTTGACGAAGGCACGCCACAGCACCCACACCAGCACGGGGACGGCGAGGAACCACATCGCCGGTGTGCCGACGAGCATCACGGCTTTCACACATGACTGGGCCCCGCAGCCGGGGATGTCCTGGTTGTCGATCGCATACAGCACCGGGCGCAGCGACATCGGCCACGTCCACGGCTTGGACTCCCACGGGTGGTGGTTGCCGTCGGCGTTGGTCAGCCCGCTGTGAAACCGGAACGCCGCGTACGTGTAGTGCCAGAGGGAGCGGATCGCGTCCGGTAGCGGGAGCACGCTGTCGGGCCCGATCGAGCGCCCGACCTCGTAGCGGTTCACCCCGGTTTCGGACGCGAACCACATCGCATACGACGCCAGGTACACGCTGAAGGGGATGGCCACCAGCGCGTAGAGCGACGGTCCGACATCGCGGCGCAGCGTCCCGAGCCACGGCCGCTGCACCCGGTACTGCTTGCGGGCCGCGACGTCGAACGCGACGCTCATTACCCCGAAGAACAGCACGAAATACAGCCCCGACCACTTGGTCGCGCAGGCCAGGCCCAACAGCACGCCCGCACCGAAGCGCCACCATCGCACGCCCAGCCGCGGACCCCAGCGCGTCTCGCTGACCCGGCCGGCCATCAGGGCGATGTGCATGCGTTCCCGCACCTGGTCGCGGTCGACGATCAGGCATCCGAACGCGGCGACGACGAAGAACACCAGGAAGATGTCCAGCAGCGCGGTGCGCGCGATCACGAACGACACGCCGTCGGCGATCAGCAGCAGCCCGGCGATGCCGCCGACCAGCGTGGAGCGGCTGATCCGCCGGGTGATCCGCACGACCAGCAGCACCATGACGACGCCGAACAGTGCCCCGGTGAACCGCCAGCCCACCCCGGTGTAGCCGAACAGCGCTTCGCCCAGGGCGATCATCTGTTTGCCGACGGGCGGGTGCACCACCAGGCCGTAGCCGGGGTTGTCCTCGACGCCGTGGTTGTGCAGCATCTGCCAGGCTTGGGGCGCGTAATGCTTCTCGTCGAAGATCGGCGTGCCGGCGTCCGTGGGGGAGCCGAGGTTCAGAAAGCGTGTCACCGCGGCCAGCGCGGTGATCACCAGTGTCATCGCCCAGCCGCGGTACCGGTCCAGCGGCCCGAAATCGGCCACCGGGACCAGCGGCCCGGGAGAGACCACGGGGACCGCACGGCGCGCGACAACGAGCTCGTCGGGCGGGGCGGTCACGCCTGCGATCGTAGGCTGTTGGGCATGACCGCCGGACGACTGCTCATCGGCGCCACGCCGCTGGGCCAGCCGTCGGACGCCTCGAACCGGTTGATCCGTGCGCTGGCCAGCGCGGATGTGGTCGCCGCCGAGGACACCCGGCGGGTTCGGACGCTCGCGACCGCACTGGAGGTGCGTCCCGCTGGGCGCATCGTCAGCCTGTACGACCAGAACGAGGCGTCCCGGGTGCCCGCGCTGCTCGACGACATCCGAGGCGGCGCGACGGTGCTCCTGGTCAGCGATGCCGGCATGCCGCTCATCAGCGACCCCGGCTATCGGATGGTGGCCGCGTGCGTGGACGCCGGCCTGCCGGTGCACTGCCTACCGGGGCCGTCCGCGGTGACGACCGCGCTCGCGGTGGCCGGGCTGCCGTCGGAGCGGTTCTGCTTCGAGGGGTTCGCGCCACGCAAAAAGGCGGCGCGTGCGACGTGGCTGCAGAGTCTGGCGAACGAGCTGCGCACCTGTGTGTTCTTCGAGTCTCCGCGCCGGCTGGGGGAGTGCCTGGCCGATGCGGTCGAGGTGCTGGGTCCGCAGCGACGCGCCGTGGTCTGCCGGGAGCTGACCAAGACGCACGAGGAGATCGTGCGAGGCCCACTCGGCGAGCTCGCCGAGTGGGCCACCGGCCCGGTGCTCGGGGAGATCACGGTGGTGCTCGCGGGGGCGACGCCGACGGCCGACCCGGAGGCTCTCGTCGCGGAGGTGAACCGGTTGGTCGACGACGACGGGCTGCGGGTCAAGGACGCCTGCGCCCGGGTGGTGGCGGCGCATCCCGGCGCGCCGTCGCGCCGGGAGCTCTACGACGCGGTGCTGCGCTCCCGCGCCTGATCACCCACGATCGGCGCCGCCTTGTGCAGGCACTCCTCCCACTCGCGGAGAGGATCAGAATCGGCGGTGATGCCGCCACCGACGCCCAACACTGCGTCGCCGCTGGGCGTGAACTCCACGGTGCGGATGGCGACGTTCAACTCGCAGCCGGCCATGGGCGAGGCCAAACCTATTGTCCCGCAATATATTCCGCGACGATGCGGCTCCCACTGCTGCAGCAGCTCGCGGGCTCGCGTCTTCGGCGTCCCCGTGACCGAGGCCGGTGGGAACGTCGCGGCCAGGATCGCGGCATGCGGCACGTCGAGGGGAACCTGCGCCGTCACCGTCGACACCAGGTGCCAAACTCCCGGCGCCGGACGGACGGCGAGCAGTTCGGGAACGACGACCGTCCCGGTGCGGGCGACCCGGCCCAGATCGTTGCGGACCAGGTCGACGATCATGATGTTCTCGGCGACGTCTTTGACCGACGCGCGTAGTGCGGCGGGGTCGGCGTGCCGGGGCAGCGTGCCCTTGATCGGGCTCGACGTCACGGTCTCGCCGCAGCGGCGCAGGAACAGCTCAGGAGACAGCGACGCGACGGCGCCCCACGTGCCGGACAGGTACGCCGCTCGCGCGGGCGCCGTGCGCGCCACCGCGTCGGCGAAGAAGTCCACCGGCTCGCCCTGCAGCGTGCCGCGGAACTGTGTGCACACGCACGCCTGGTAGACCTCGCCCGCGGCGATCGCCCCCAGGCAGGCCCGCACCCCGCGCTGGTGCGTCTCCCGGTCCGGAGCCCGCCAGGTCACCGTCGCCGCCCGCGGCGCCGGCGCCACCTGCAAGGTCTCGAGCACCCACTCAGAAACCGGTGCGCCACTGAGGCTTTCGTACCACCAGGTGCCATCGGCAGCGCATCGCAGCACGCAGTCCGACCATCCACCGGCGGCCTCGGGCAGTCGCGGTCCGCACCCGTCGGCGCCCGGGTCGGGGTAGGACAGGTAGCCGAACCAGCCGCCGCCCACGGGGCCGTCAGCGCGGGTCCCGACCGCCACGTCGAAGGCGCCACCGGCCGGCACGGCAGACACGTCCACGCTCGGCGCGATCACCGCACGTGAGCCGAACCAGTCGCCGATCAGGGCGGCCGGCGGCGCCAGCCCCCGCCGCGTTGCGGCGACCGCCAGGGCGCTCAGGACCGACGGGGCGGCGCCGAGGCTGCCGAGCCGGTCGATACGCACCGGCTCATTATCGGCCGATGCGCCGCGGCACCATCACGGTGGCGAGCTTCTCGGGGTTGCGCATCGCGTAGAAGTTCGCGATCTTGCCGTCGCTCACCTCGATCAGCACCACGCCCTCGAGCCGCTCGCCGGTGTAGAGGACCAGCGCCGGCGTGTTGTTGTACACGGCGGGCTCGACGCGGGCCTCCGGTCCGCCGAGCCGCACCAGGCCCATCACCAAGCGGGCGACGCGTTCGGCTCCGGCGACGGGCCGGCGCGCCGCACTCACCTTGCCGTCGCTGTCGGCGGTCCACACGACGTCGGGGCTGAGCATGGCCATCAGCCCCTCGAGATCACCGGTCGCCGCGGCGGTGAAGAACCGAGTGGTCAGCTCCGCGGAGTAGTGCGGGTCGACAGGTTCGAACCGTTTACGGCGGGACTGCACGTGCTGGCGTGCACGGTGGGCCATCTGTCGCACCGCGGCCGTCGACTTCCCGATCGTCGTGGCGATCTCGTCGTGGTCGAATCCGAAGACCTCCCGCAGCACGAAGACCGCACGCTCGTCGGGGCGCAGCGTCTCCAACACCACCAGCATCGCCATCGACACCGATTCGGCGAGCACCACATCCGCGGACGGGTCGGCCTCGGTCAGCAGCGGCTCGGGCAGCCAGGGGCCGACGTAGGTCTCCTTGCGCCGGGACTGGGCGCGCAGCGCGTTGAGCGCCTGCCGGGTGACGAGCTGGGCGAGGTAGGCCTTGGTGTCGGCCACCCCGCTCAGCTCGACCTGCGCCCACCGCAGGTAGCTCTCCTGCAGCACGTCGTCGGATTCTGTTGCACTGCCCAGGATTTCGTAGGCGATCGTGAACAGTAGCGGCCGCAGCGCGGTGAACCGTTCGGCGTGCTCGCTCACCGGCTGCCCACCGCCTCGGGGGCGGGGCCGGCAATCCGCTCGGGCCCCTTCAGCGAACGGTAGGAGCCGGGCTCGGCGGCTTCGCCGGCCATCCACTTCACCGTCCACCGGCAGACCTGCTCCTTGATGAACGCGCCGGCACGCCCTCCGACGTACACGGGCACGGGGGTGTCGTCCCTGCGCTGCAGCTGCAGGGTGCCCGCGTCCCGGCCGAGGCTGATGCACTGCGCGGTCATCGGCACCGAACGTGGCGCGGGCTGCTCTCCCGCCAGCCGAGCGAGCACGGTGTCGGCGGCCAGAACACCCATCGGCAGGCTCGCCTGGCAGCTCATTCGGTAGGGCTGCCGTGACGGTGCGGCGGCGTCGCCGGCGCCGACGATCCGGTCGTCGTCGACGCTGGTGCAGGTCTCGTCGGTGACGAGCCGTCCCATGCCGTCGGTCGTCAGGCCGCTGATCGTGGCCAGCGCGGGCACGCCGAAGCCGGCGCTCCACACCGTCGCCGCACTCCTGAGCCGGCGGCCGTCGGCGAGGACCACGTGATCGGGCCCGACGGCGGTGACCGAGGCCCCCTCGCCCTCGAGCATCGTCACACCCAGCTTGTTGAGGCGTTTGGTCACCGAGCGGCGACCGGGCCGGCTCAGCGACGGTCCGACCTGGGTGCTGACCACGGTGACGGACCGCCCGGCCTCGGCGAGTTCGGCCGCCGCCTCGATGCCGGTCAGGCCCGCGCCGACCACGACGATCGGTGCGGGCAGCGCCACGTCGGCCAGCCGATGGCGCAGGGCGTCGGCCTGTTCCCATTCGCTGATCGGGTAGGCGAACTCGGCTGCGCCCGGCACCGCCGCTGGAGCCGCGCCGGTGCTGCCCGCGGCGTAGACGAGGTGGTCGTACTCCAGTGCCGTGCCCGATTCGAGGCCCGAGGCGAGCGTGAGGGTGCGCGTGGCGGCGTCGATGCGTGTGACGCTGTCGACCAGGACGCGCACGCCGCCGTTGAGTACGCGGTCGTACGGCACCACCGCATCGTGGTTTCCGGCGGCCAATTGGTGCAGCCGGATCCGCTCCACGAACTGCGGGCGCGGGTTCACCAGGGTCACCGCCAGATCGTCACGTGACGCCAACCGGTTGGCGGCCATCACTCCGGCGTAACCGCCGCCGATCACGACGACGCGGGGCTGAGGATCGGTCATGTTGTCTCCTTGGTCCGGGGGCTTGTGACCTCCAGACACCGACGACCGCCTCCGTGTGACACGACGTGATGCGTATCACACCTTGTCTGACGTCTTCTCCTCGGTCTGGTAGCGGGGAAAGACCCCGCTGGGGGCCGGCAGGGCCAGTCCGGGGGACAGCCGGACCGGCACCGCCGTGAAGGCGCGCTGGTCGGCGCGCTGCCCCAACAGGTCGAGCAACCGCGCCATCGACTCCGGCATCACGGGCTGGCTGAGCAGCGTCGCGATGCGGACCACCTCGAGCGTGGTGTAGAGCACCGTCGCGAAGCGCTGCTGATCCGTCTTGCGCAACACCCAAGGCTCCTGGGCCGAGAAGTACCGGTTGGCCGCGCCGAGCACCGACCAGATCGCCTCCAGCGCCAGGTGCATGGCCGTCGCGCCGTAGTGCCCGCGCACCCGCTCGAGGAGTCCGTCGGCCGCGGCGAGCAGCTCGAGATCCTCGGGGGTGAATTCACCCGGTTCGGGCACCACGCCGTCGAGGTTCTTGGCGACCATCGACAGGGAGCGCTGCGCCAGGTTGCCGAACTCGTTGGCCAGATCGGCGTTGATGCGGGCGATGATGCCATCCTCGCTGTAGCTGCCGTCCTGGCCGAAGGGCACTTCGCGGAGCAGGAAGTAGCGCACCTGGTCGACACCGAACGAGTCGACCAGATCGTGAGGATCGACCACGTTGCCCACCGACTTGCTCATCTTCTCGCCGCGGTTGAACAGGAAGCCGTGCGCGAAGACCTTCTTCGGCAGCTCGATGCCCGCCGACATCAGGAACGCCGGCCAGTACACCGTGTGGAACCGGATGATGTCCTTGCCGATCATGTGAAGGTCCGCCGGCCAGTAGCGGCGGAAGAGCTCGGAGTCGGTGTCGGGGAAACCGACTCCGGTCAGGTAGTTGGTCAGCGCGTCGACCCACACGTACATCACGTGGTCGGGGTGGTCGGGTACCGGAACGCCCCAGTCGAACGTCGTCCGCGAGATGGACAGGTCGCGCAGCCCGCCGGAGACGAAGCTGACGATCTCGTTGCGCCGCACGTCCGGCTCGATGAACTCCGGGTGCTCGGCGTACAGCGCGAGCAGCCTGTCCGCGTACGCGGACAGGCGGAAGAAGTAGGTCTCTTCTTCGGTCCATGTCACCGGCGTGCCGGTCTCGATGGACGTACGGACCCCGTCGTCGCCGAGCACGGTCTCGTTCTCGGCGAAGAAGCGTTCGTCGCGCACCGAATACCAGCCCGCGTACTTGTCCAGGTAGACGTCGCCGGCATCGACCATGCGACGCCAGATCGCCTTGGACGCCTCGTAGTGGTCGGCGTCGCTGGTCCGGATGAAGCGGTCGAACGAGACGTTGAGCTTGCGTTGCAGGTTCTCGAAGACGTCGGAGTTGCGCCGCGCGAGCTCGACGGTCGGCACGCCTTCGCGCGCGGCGGTCTCGGCCATCTTCAGTCCGTGCACGTCGGTGCCGGTCAGGAAGCGGACGTCGAAGCCGTCCAGCCGCTTGAAGCGGGCGATGGCGTCGGTGGCGATGTATTCGTACGCGTGTCCGACGTGCGGGTCACCGTTGGGGTAGGCGATCGCCGTCGTGATGTAGTAAGGCTCGCTCATTTGTGGTTCACCCTAAGGTGTGGACAGTGAGCTCCTCCTCCCGACAGCGGCGTGAGCCGCCGCCGCTTCCTGAGCCCCTGGCGCCGCTGATCGATGCGCACACCCATCTCGACGCTTGCGGCGCGCGTACGGCCGACGATGTGCGGACCATCCTCGACCGGGCCGAGAGCGTCGGGCTGCGCGCCGCGGTGACCATCGCCGACGATCTGGACTCGGCGCGGTGGGCCGTCGACGCCGCCGACTGGGATCCGCGGGTCTACGCCGCGGTCGCATTGCATCCCACCCGCGCCGCAGCGCTGACCGGGGACGCGCGAGCGGAGCTCGAGACGCTGGCTCGGCACCCCCGCGTCGTGGCGATCGGGGAGACGGGGCTGGACCTGTACTGGCCGGGGCGTCTGGAGGGATGCGCCGAGCCCGCGGTGCAGCGCGAGGCGTTCGCCTGGCACATCGACCTCGCCAAGCGCGTGGGCAAGCCTCTGATGATCCACAACAGGGACGCCGATGCCGAGGTACTCGACGTGCTGCGGGCCGAGGGTGCGCCCGAGAGTGTGATCTTCCACTGTTTTTCCTCGGACGCGGAGATGGCGCGGGCCTGCATCGACGAGGGCTGGCTGTTGAGTCTGTCGGGCACGGTGAGCTTCAAAAACGCGCATGCGCTGCGGGAAGCCGCCGCGCTGATCCCCGCCGACCAGCTGCTGGTCGAGACGGACGCGCCCTTCCTGACTCCGCACCCGTTCCGCGGCGCGCCAAATGAGCCCTACTGCCTCCCTTACACTGTTCGTGCGCTGGCTGAGCTCCTCGGCCGGGCGCCGGAAGTGGTCGCCGATGACAGTTCGGTGACGGCGGAGCGTGTCTACGGCCTGCAAAGTTGCCGCGCATAGGCCTATTCGTTACCGTCTCGTGATACAGAACGCGCGTACAGGATCTGCGCGCGTCGAAGAAGTTGGGGTCGACGACATCGTGAATGCCATCACCAGACTTCATCAGACGCGCTCGCCCATTCTGCGGGCGCTGGTCTTGGCGACTTTGCTGGCGCTGATTTTCGCGGGAAGCGCGGCGGTGGCGATGCACAAAACCGTGACGCTCTCGGTGGACGGCGCGTCGATGACCGTGCCGACGATGAAGAGCCGTGTCATCGACGTCGTCAAGGAAAACGGCTTCGATGTCGGGGAGCGCGACGACCTGTTCCCGGCTGCCGACACGCCGGTCCACCAGTCGGACACCATCGTTTTGCGGCGCAGTCGCCCGCTCGAGATCTCGACCGACGGTGGCGGAACCGAGCAGGTGTGGACCACGGCGTCGACGGTGCAGGAGGCGCTCGCGCAGCTGCGGATGACGGACAAGGCGCCGCTGGCCGCGTCCCGTGGAAGCCGCGTGCCTCTCGGCGGCATGGCGCTACCTGTGGTGAGCCCCAAAACAGTTCAGCTCGACGACGGTGGCGCGGTGCGTACCGTGCGACTCGCGGCGCCGAATGTCGCGGCGCTGCTCGACGCCGCCGGGGCGCCGCTTCAGCAAAGCGACATCGTGAATCCAGCACCCTCGGCTGCCATTGTCGACGGCATGCGGATCACGGTCACCCGGGTGCGCATCGAGAAGGTCACCGAGCGGCTTCCGCTCGCCCCCAACAATCAGCAGATTCCCGACGTCACGCTCAACATGAGCCGCCAGGTCGTGGAGGATCCCGGAATGCCGGGCAGCCAGGACGTCACGTTCGCAGTCGCCCGCGTCAACGGCATCGAAACGGGCAGAATGCCAGTAGCCAATGTCATCGTTGTTCCGGCCCGTGACGGCGTGCTTCGTATCGGTGCGAAGCCGGGAACCGAGGTGCCCGCGGTGTCGAGCCCGGGTCAGTGGGATGCCCTCGCTCGGTGCGAAGCCGGAGGTAATTGGGCGATCAATACAGGCAACGGATTTTTCGGTGGTGTCCAATTTGATCAAAACACCTGGGAGCGCAACGGGGGTCTGAGGTATGCTCAGCGTGCAGATCTGGCAACGAGAGAAGAGCAGATCGCAATTGCTGAAGTGACCAGGGCGCGCCAGGGTTGGGGTGCGTGGCCGGTCTGTAGTGGAAGGATCGGTGCGTCATGACAATTCGGCTGCTCGGGCGAACTGAGATTCGTCACTTGGCAAAGTCGATAGATTTCCGTCCCCGGAAGTCGTTCGGTCAGAACTTCGTCCACGACGCCAACACGGTGCGGCGGATCGTGTCCGCGTCCGGCGTGAACCGCAACGATCACGTGCTGGAAGTCGGTCCCGGCCTCGGGTCGCTGACCCTCGCTCTGCTCGACCGGGGCTCCCGGGTGACGGCCGTGGAAATCGATCCCGTGCTGGCCGAGCAGCTGCCCAACACGATCGCCGACCACTCGCACAGCGAGATCAACCGGCTGCGTGTGCTCAACCGCGACATCCTCACGTTCCGCCGCGAGGATCTCGACGACGAACCCACCGCGTTGGTCGCGAATCTGCCCTACAACGTTGCTGTACCTGCACTGTTGCACCTGCTCGCGGAGTTCCCGTCCATCCGCACCGTGATGGTGATGGTGCAGGCGGAGGTCGCCGAGCGCCTCGCCGCGGAGCCGGGCGGCAAGGACTACGGGGTGCCCAGCGCCAAGGTCCGGTTCTTCGGAAACGTGCGCCGCTACGGCATGGTGTCGCCCACCGTGTTCTGGCCCATCCCTCGCGTCTACTCCGGACTGGTCCGGATCGACCGCTACGAAACCTCGCCGTGGCCCACCGACACCGAGTTCCGTCAGCAGGTGTTCGAGCTCGTCGACGTCGCGTTCGCGCAGCGTCGCAAGACCGCGCGCAACGCATTCGCCGAATGGGCGGGCTCGGGCAACGAGTCTGCGAGCCGCCTGCTGGCAGCGAGCATCGACCCGTCGCGGCGGGGCGAGACGTTGGCCATCGCGGATTTCGTGCGGCTGCTGCAGCGCAATGCGGATTGGCACATCGTCCCGAAGGCGGCCCCGGCTGTCACCGCCGAGGCCACCTCCGATGAACTGGGGGCTCAGGTCACCTCCTAAGGGGTGTCCTGGCCGTCCCGGCCGTTGTCGGACTGCACCTTCGGATTGTCGCGTTCCAGGTACTCGTCCATCAACGGTGTCTGCGCGGCGATCGGGTAGTTGCCCGTGATTCCGATGCGCTCACGCGCGATGTCCATCACTCGTGTGCGTACCAGGAACCAGCCGACGATCAGCGTGGGCACCAGCACGACCAGCGCCACCAGGTTCCAGTAGTTCTCGTAGCACATCAGTGCCGTGACGGCGAACAGGAACACCAGGGTCGCGTAGCTCGTGTAGGGCGTACCCCACAGCCGGAACGACGGTCGCTCGAGGATGCCCTTCTTCGACCAGCGGTAGAGCTGGATCTGGCAGATCACGATCGTGGCCCAGGACGCGATGATGCCCAGCGCCGAGAGATCGAGTGCGATGTTGAATGCCTCCGCGGGCACGACGAGATTGAGGAACACCCCGACCACGGTGAACACCGCGGTCAGCGCGATACCGGCGAACGGCACACCCCGCTTGGTCATGCGGGAGGTGAACTGAGGGGCGCTGCCGTTCAGCGACATCGAGCGCAGGATGCGGCCCGTGGAGTACAGGCCCGCATTGAGGCTCGACATCGCCGCGGTCAGCACGACGAAGTTCATGATGTCCCCGGCCGCAGGCACACCGATCTTGGAGAAGAACGTGACGAACGGACTTTCGCCCTGCTTGTACGAGGTGTAGGGCAGCATGAGGGCCAGCAGAATCAGTGAACCGACGTAGAAGATCGCGATACGGAACACCACCGAGTTGATGGCCTTCGGCATCACCTTCGCCGGGTTCTCGGTCTCGCCCGCGGCTGTCCCCACCAATTCCACTGCGGCATAAGCGAAGATGACGCCGGAGGTGACGAGAACCAGAGCCAGCGCGCCGGTCGGCAGGATCCCGCCGCTGTCCGAGATCACCGACATGCCCGTCGGTTGCCCCTCGATGTCGAAGCGGCCGGCGAGGAAGACGATGCCGACGACCAGGAAGGTGACCAGCGCGATGACCTTGATCAGCGCTGCCCAGAACTCCATCTCCCCGAACACCTTGACCGAGATCATGTTCACCGCGAGCACGATCACCAGCGCGATGAGGGCGATCGTCCACTGCGGCATCGCCTTGAACGCGCCCCAGTAGTGCATGTAGAGCGCGATCGCGGTGACGTCGACGATCGACGTGCACGCCCAGTTGAAGAAATACATCCAACCGGCGACGAAAGCCGCTTTCTCGCCGAGGAATTCGCGCGCGTACGAGACGAACGACCCTGACGACGGACGGTGCAGCACGAGCTCGCCGAGGGCGCGCAGGATGAAGAAGACGAACACGCCGCATACGGCGTAGACCAGGAACAGGCCTGGGCCGGCGGAGTTGAGTCGGCCACCGGCGCCCATGAAGAGGCCGGTGCCGATTGCTCCGCCGATCGCGATCATCTGGAGCTGGCGCGGTTTGAGTCCCTTGTGGTAGCCCTCTTCCTCGTGGGCAAGGGCTGAATTGTCGTACTGCACGGCAGTCATGGACGGCACGCTAGCGCCACTGTGTCACGCCGGAATTCGCTGACGTTAAGCGTCGGTTACGAAGCGCGGGAATGATTTTCAGGTTTCACGGGCGGAGTAGACGGGTAATCAGCGCGACCGGTTCAGCGCAGGTGGAGTACCGCGCTTCAGGCTGCTTCGCCAGCGCCTTGGCGACGATGGAGTCGAAAGCGTGCGGTAGCCAGGCGATGTGGCGGGACAACCGCGGTGTCGGGCTGGCCAGTTGTGCTGCCGTGAGACCCATCGTGGTCGCCGCGGTGAACGGCGGTGCGCCGGTCAGCAGTTCGACGGCGCTGCACACCAGGGCGTACTCGTCGGTGGCCGCCCCGACGGGGCGACCGAGCAGCAGTTCGGGCGCCGAGTACGGCAGCGACGCTGTCACCCGCGTGGTGTGCAGCGGGGCCACCTCACCGAGTCCGCGCGCCGAGCCGAAGTCGGCGAGCGCCGCCCCGTCGTCGACGAAGCTCGCACGCAGCAGCATGTTCGCGGGCTTGACGTCGCAGTGCACCACGCCCTGGCCGTGGAGGTAATCCAGCGCGTCGGCGATCTGGGCCAAGGCAGCGAGGCGATCGGACCGCACCGGGAGGTTCGTGATGGGACCGCCCGCGAGGAATTCCATCGCCAGCCAGCCCGGCCCGTGCGCGATCACTGCCGCGATGTGCGGGTGGGCGAGCCTGCGGCCGAGGGCGAACTCGCGGTCCAGCCTGGTCGAGTCGTCCGGGCGGGGGGGACGGTCGGTGAGCAACTTGAGTGCGACGGTGCGCTCGGGAGGTCGGATCTCGCGCGCCCGGTAGACGGTCGCCGTGCCTCCGCGCCCCACCACCGCGTCCACGATGTAGCCCTCGAAGCGATCGCCCGGCGAAAGCACCTTCCCAGACTAGGGTTCACTCACGGTTTGCCGCGGCGTTAGGGTCGTGCGGTGTCCGCGCGCGACGGCAATACCGCCCCCGAGTGGGTTCCCACCGGTTCGGTCACGGTCCGGGTCCCCGGCAAGGTCAACCTGTACCTGGAGGTCGGCGACCGCCGCCCCGACGGGTATCACGAGTTGTCGACGGTGTTCCATGCCGTCTCGCTGCTCGACGAGGTCACGGTCACGACCGCCGATGTGCTGAGTCTGGAGATCAGCGGGGAGGGTGCGGACTCGCTGCCGACCGACGAGCGCAACCTCGCCTGGCGGGCGGCCGAGCTGATGGCCGAGCACGTCGGACGCGCACCCGACGTCGCGATCGCGATCGAGAAGACGATTCCGGTCGCCGGCGGGATGGCCGGCGGCAGCGCCGACGCCGCGGCCGTGCTGGTCGCGATGAACGAGCTGTGGGAGTTGGGTGTGCCGCGCCGCGATCTGCACGCACTCGCCGCCCAGCTGGGCTCCGACGTCCCGTTCGCCCTGCACGGCGGCACGGCGCTGGGCACCGGCCGGGGCGAGGAGCTGGCAACGGTGTTGACCCGCAACACGTTTCACTGGGTGCTCGCCTTCGCCGACGGTGGGCTGTCCACAGCGCGGGTGTTCGGTGAGATCGACCGGTTGCGCGATGCGCAGGACCACAGCCTGCCGGCCCGGCTGGAGTCCGCTGAACCGGTGCTTGCGGCGCTGGCCACGGGAGACCCCGCCGCGTTGGCCCCGCTTCTCGGCAACGATCTGCAGCCGGCGGCGTTGACGTTGGACCCGGGGTTGCGTCGCACCCTGCGGGCCGGCGTGGAAGCGGGCGCGCTGGCCGGCGTGGTGTCCGGTTCGGGACCCACGTGTGCGTTCCTGTGCGCGTCCGCCGGGGCGGCCGTCGACGTCGGTACGGAGCTGGCCGGGGCCGGGGTGTGCCGGACGGTGCGGGTGGCCAGCGGGCCTGTGCACGGCGCGCGGGTGGTCCCCAGCGCGACGCCGTCGGCCTGACCGTTGCGCGATCACGAGTGTGTGACGAATCCCTCAAACTCGACACCCGTTTGGCAGTTACTTAAGAGTCTTTTAAGATGAGCGACGGTGAGAGCTAGCGGTCGAGCAGTGGACGCATTCAGTTCCCCCGTCGTCATCGGCGGAGGGCCTGATGGTTGCGGCCGAGCTGTTGTCCGCCGTGCGCATCGTCGGAACGGACCATCACCGATTCGAGACACAACCGCTGCCTTAATGTGTGCGCGCCTGCATGAAAAGGCCGCTCAACAGGCGGAACATGGCAAACGGGCATGTGCACACGCGCAGATGTCGGCGAGGAGGTCGTCGTGAGCAGATTCACCGAGAAGATGTACCGCAACGCCCGCACGAGCAGCCGGGGCATGGTCACCGGCGAGCCGCACGAGCCGGTGCGCCACACCTGGGGTGAGGTTCATGAGCGTGCGCGGCGCATCGCCGGTGGCCTCGCGGCCGCCGGAGTGGGCCGCGGCGACGCCGTGGGCGTCCTCGCGGGCCTCCCGGTGGAGATCGCACCGACCGCCCAGGGCCTGTGGATGCGCGGCGCCAGTCTGACGATGCTGCACCAGCCCACGCCCCGCACCGATCTGGTGATGTGGGCCGAGGACACCATGAACGTGATCAGCATGATCGAGGCCAAGGCCGTGATCGTCTCCGATCCCTTCATCGTGGCGATCCCGGTTTTGGAGCAGAAGGGCGTCACCGTCCTCACGGTCACCGACCTCCTCGCAGCCGACCCCATCGACCCCATCGAGGTCGACGAGGACGAACTGGCTTTGATGCAGCTGACGTCGGGTTCGACCGGCTCGCCCAAGGCCGTGCAGATCACCCACCGCAACATCCATTCCAACGCCGAGGCGATGTTCATCGGCGCGCAGTACGACGTCGAGAAGGACGTCATGGTCAGCTGGCTGCCCTGCTTCCACGACATGGGCATGGTCGGCTTCCTGACCATCCCGATGTACTTCGGCGCCGAGCTGGTCAAGGTCACGCCGATGGACTTCCTGCGGGACACGCTGCTGTGGGCCAAGCTCATCGACAAGTACAAGGGCACGATGACCGCGGCGCCCAACTTCGCCTACGCGCTGCTGGCCAAGCGCCTGCGCCGGCAGGCCAAGGAAGGCGACTTCGACCTGTCGACGCTACGGTTCGCGCTCTCGGGTGCCGAACCCGTCGAGCCGGGTGACGTCGAAGACCTCATCGATGCCGGCAAGCCGTTCGGGCTCAAGGCGTCGGCAATCCTGCCGGCCTACGGCATGGCCGAGACCTGTCTTGCCGTGTCGTTCTCGCCGTGCGACGCGGGTCTCGTGGTCGACGAGGTCGACGCCGACCTGCTCGCCGCGCTGCGCCGCGCCGTGCCGGCGACCAAGGGCAACACCAAGCGGCTGGCCGACCTCGGCCCGCTGCTGACGGACCTGGAAGCCCGCGTCATCGACGACCACGGCAACGTGATGCCGCCCCGCGGGGTCGGTGTCATCGAGCTGCGCGGAGAGTGCGTGACGCCGGGCTACATGACGATGGGTGGGTTCATCCCTGCCCAGGACGAGCACGGCTGGTACGACACCGGCGACCTCGGCTACATGACCGAGGACGGCCACGTCGTGGTGTGTGGTCGCGTCAAGGACGTCATCATCATGGCCGGCCGCAACATCTACCCGACCGACATCGAGCGGGCCGCCGGACGTGTCGAGGGCGTGCGCCCGGGATGTGCGGTCGCCGTGCGCCTGGATGCCGGCCACTCACGCGAGACGTTCGCCGTGGCCGTGGAGTCCAACGCCTGGCAGGACCCGGCCGAGGTGCGCCGCATCGAGCACCAGGTTGCGCACGAGGTCGTCGCCGAGGTCGAGATGCGTCCGCGCAACGTCGTCGTGCTGGGCCCGGGCAGCATCCCGAAGACGTCGTCGGGCAAGCTGCGCCGCTCGACGTCGGTTTCGCTCGTCACCTAGGCGACCGCGCGGCCAAAAGCATTGGCCGGATGTCGGCCCTCGCGGATACCGTCGGGGTATGGAATCGGCCATCGAAGCCATCGAGCTGGTGAAGCGCTTCGGCGAGAACACCGCGGTGGGCGGCGTCAGCTTCGCGGTACCACCTGGCACCGTCCTCGGCCTGCTGGGCCCCAATGGTGCCGGCAAGACCACCACGGTCCGCATGATGACGACGCTGACCGAGCCCACCAGCGGTACGGCGCGCGTCGCCGGATACGACGTACGGACCCAGCCGGATCAGGTCCGCCGTCACGTGGGGCTCACCGGACAGGTGGCGACCGTGGACGAGCTGCTCACCGGCCGGGAGAACATCCGGATGATCGGCGGGCTGTACGGCATCCGCCGCAAAGCGCTCGACAAGCTGGGTGACCAACTTCTGCACCAGTTCTCGCTCAGCGACGCCGGCGACCGGGTGGTGAAGTCCTATTCGGGCGGGATGCGCCGTCGCCTCGACCTGGCGGTCAGCCTGCTGGCCTCGCCGCCCGTGCTGTTCCTCGACGAGCCGACCACCGGACTGGACCCCCGCAGCCGCAGCGAATTGTGGGACGTGCTGCGGGAGTTGGTCGCCGGCGGCACCACGCTGCTGCTGACCACGCAGTATCTCGAAGAGGCCGATCAACTTGCCGACAACATCGTGGTGATCGACCGGGGCCGCATCATCGCCGAGGGCTCGCCGCTGCAGCTCAAGCAGCAGGCGGGGCGGGCCAGTCTGGTCGTCACCGTCGGCGACGCCGCGGATCTCACCTCCGCCCAGGAGTTGTTGCAGCGCACCGGTGCCGAGGTGCACGTGGACGCGGGCGCTCGCCGGTTGACGGCCTCGGCGGACGGTCTCGACGACATGATCGCCGTCGCCGGCTGGCTGCGCGACAGCGGCATCGGCGTCGACGACATCGGATTGTCCCGGCCCAGCCTCGATGACGTCTTCCTCAACCTGACCGGCCACCGTACCGACGAATCCGAGGAGGTCGGCGCATGACCGCGCTGGACACCGAGCACCCGAGAGTCCGCACCGACGCGGTCCCGACGTATCCCATCAACATAGTGCAGCAGTCGTGGATCATGGTGAAACGCAATATGATCCACACCAAACGCATGCCGGAGATGCTCAGTGACGTCACCGCGCAGCCGATCATGTTCGTCCTGTTGTTCGCGTTCGTGTTCGGTGCCTCGATCACCAACACCGGCGGGGCGTCCTACCGCGAGTTCCTGCTGCCCGGCATCCAGGCGCAGACCATCGTCTTCTCGGCGTTCGTGGTCGCCTCGGGCATCACCGCCGATGTCGAGAAGGGCATCATCGACCGCTTTCGATCCCTGCCGATATCCCGGTCCTCGGTGTTGATCGGGCGCAGCGTCGCGAGCCTGATGCATTCGTCGCTGGGGGTGGTGGTGATGGCCTTGACCGGTCTGGCCATCGGCTGGCGCATCCGCGGCAGCATCGCCGAGGCGGTGCTGGCCTTCGCGCTGATCCTGGTGTTCGGCTTCGGCATGATCTGGTTCGGCATCCTCGTCGGGTCGTTGATGCGGACTGTGGAGGCGGTGAACGGAGTGATGTTCACGGTGCTGTTCCCGGTGACGTTCCTGGCGAACACGTTCGTCCCCACCGAACCGATGCCGCACTGGCTGCGTGTCATCGCCGAGTGGAACCCGGTGTCGTCGTTGGCGCAGGCGATGCGAGAACTGTGGGGCAACGGTGGTCCGGCGGCGCCGGATGCTCAACTGCCGCTGCATCATCCGGTCCTGGCGACGGTTCTCTGGTCACTCGCGCTGACCGCGGTGTTCGCGCCCTTCGCCCTCGCTGCCTATCGGCGCCGCACCACTGACTGACCTTCACATCTGAGTATTATGTACCATACTCAGCATGGTGCAGAAGTTGCCGCCACGCCTGGCCGCCCACCCGACCGTGCGGGCGGTCCAGGAGCGGCCGTCGCAACCGCCGGGGGTGATCGACGCCGACTGGTTACGCGCGGTCTGTCGGGAGGCCGGCGTCGACGACGTCGGTTTCGCCCGTGTCGACAACCCGGCGCTGGCCTCTGAAGTCGAGCACGTCGAAGCCGCGCTGCCAGGCGCGGTCAGCTATCTGTCGCTGGTGGTGAAGATGAACCGCGACAACGTGCGCTCCACCGCGCGCAGCGTCGCCAACCAGGAGTTCCACCGCAGCGGCGAAATCATGAACGAGGCCGCCCACCGCATCACCCGGGTGCTGCAGGACGCGGGTCATCGGGTGATCAACCCCTCGGCGACGTTTCCGATGGAGATGGATCGCTACCCGGGGCGTATCTGGGTGGTGGCGCACAAGCCCGTCGCGGTCGCCGCCGGGATGGGCGTGATGGGAATCCACCGCAACGTCATCCATCCGCGCTTCGGCAACTTCATCCTGCTCGGCACCATCGTGGTCGCCTCGGAGATCACCGAATACGATGTGCCGCTCGACTATTCACCGTGTCTTGAGTGCAAGCTGTGCGTGGCCGCGTGCCCGGTCGGGGCGATCAAGAAGAACGGGGAGTTCGACTTCATCGCATGCTCGGTGCACAACTATCGCGAGTTCATGGGCGGGTTCACCGACTGGGTGCAGACCGTCGCCGACAGCGCGGACGGCGAGGAATTCCGCTCTCGCGTCAGCGATTCCGAGAACGCCTCGATGTGGCAGAGCCTCTCCTTCAAGGCGAACTACAAGGCCGCCTACTGCCTGGCCGTGTGTCCGGCGGGGGAGGAGGTCATCGAGCCCTACCTCGACGATCGCAAAGCGTTCATGGACGTGGTGCTCAAGCCGTTGCAGGAGAAGCAAGAGACGCTCTACGTGCTCCCGGGCTCGGCGGCCGAGGAGCACGCGCTCAAACGTTTCCCGCACAAGCCGGTCAAGCACGTCGGCAGCGGTATTCGCGGTGTGCCCGAATAGCGCAGTATGGCCGCGCGAGTGCCGCAGAGGGAGTTGAATGGAGCCCTCTCGACCAGGCTCACTCTCTAGCTCGAGGCGCTGTACTGGAGGAGGAACGATGGCGTGGGTCCGTTGTCTGACGGTTGTGCTGTCCTGCCTGTTCGCGCTTGCTCCGCCGGCATGGGCCGGTGGTCCCGGAGGCGTGGTGGACTCCGGCGTGGTGTCCAGAGCGGTCGGATCCGGTGTCCGTGACGGGATGTTGATCGGCTTCACAGCGACGGGCCCGACAAACGACCTGGCCTCCGCGGCCGTCATCGCCGCCTGCCAGAGTGCCGGCGCCGAACAGTGCAGCAGCGATGAGCAGACCAACGACGTGTTCTGCATCGTGTCGGTCGGAGCCGACGACGGCAGCGGCGTGGTGTCGGGCGGCTCCGGCCCCACCGTCGAGGCGGCTCGCGACGACGCATTCCGGCATGTCACGGCGGCGAATCTGACGCTCGATCCGAGTGCCCAGGTTCTGGCGTCCTCGTGTCCGTGAGCAGAACCATTGCGCAAGTGACATTTTCAGTCAGGAAGGCAGCCATGAGCCGATGTGTGAAGTCCCTGCTGGCGGCGCTGATCGCGGGTGGGACTGCGCTGACGACGGCCCCGTTCGCCGATGCGCAGCCGACTTGCCACGAGGCCGGGAGCATCGTGCGGTGCGAGACCAACGGCAGTGTCTCGATCAAGTCGGTGCCGGGAACGCGGGCACCCAATGTGGCCGACCAGATTCCACGGAACAACAACCGGTCGGGAATCGTCCTGACCTGGTAGCGGTCACGCCCAGGCGTGCACCACGTTCTGCGCCGGCTCGAGCCCTTGGGCGATCAGCAGCTCGACCGCGTCGGCGGCCTGCTCACAGATCACGGCGACCTCTGGCCGCTCGCGGGCGTTGAACGGTTCCAGGACGAAGGACGCCCCCGACTGCCGGCCCGGCGGCTTGCCGATACCGACCCGTACCCGATGGAAATCGTTGGTGCTCAACGCCGAACCGACTGATCGCAGTCCATTGTGGCCGGCCACGCCGCCGCCGTACTTGAGCCGGATGCGACCGAAGTCGATGTCCAGTTCGTCGTGCACGATGATCACGTCGCGAGCCGGCACCGAATAGAACTTGGCCAACGGACCGACCTGGCGCCCGGATTCGTTCATGTACACGCGCGGCTTGGCCAGCACCACCGGGCGGCCGGCCAGCCGCCCGGTGGCCACGTCGGCCCCGGATTTCTTGTGCACCTTGAACGTCTCGCCGATGCGGTCGGCGAGCACGTCGAGGACGAGGAAACCGAGGTTGTGCCGGGTCAGTGCGTACTGCGGACCCGGATTGCCCAGGCCGACCACCAACAGGGGTTCGGCCATGTCGACGACTACTCGGAGTCGCCGTCGGCGGGCGCGTCCTCGCCGCCCTCGCCGTCGGCCTCTGCCTCAGCCTCTTCGGCCTGCTCTTCGAGCGACTCGCCGCCGCCCTCGGCCTCGAGCTCTTCCTCGGTCGGCGCGGTGATGACGTTGACGACCAGCAGCTCGGGGTCGGACACCAGCGTCACGCCGGAGGGCAGCTCGACCTGGCCGGCGAGGATCTGGGTGCCCTCTTCGGCGCCTTCGACCGACACGGTGAGCTGCTCGGGGATCGACTGGACGTCGGCCTCGATCTCGAGGGCGTTGGATTCCTGGGTGACCAGCGTGCCGGGGGCGGCTTCGCCTTCGACGACGACGTTGACCTCGACGGTCACCTTCTCGCCGCGGCGCACCACGAGCAGGTCGGCGTGCTGGATGTTGCGGCGGATCGGGTGGATCTCCAGCGACTTGGTCAGCGCGAGCTGCTCCGTGCCGGCGATGTCGAGCGTCAGCACGGCGTTGGTGCCGGCGTTGCGCAGCACGGCGGCGAAGTCGTGGCTGTCGAGCTCGAGGTGCTGCGGGTCGGTGCCGTGGCCGTAGAGCACCACCGGGACGCGACCTTCACGGCGGGCGCGACGCGAGGCGCCCTTGCCGGTGGTGCTGCGGACCTGAGCGGTCAGATTGTTGGGGGCGTTCTTCGCCATGTTCGGTACTCCTGTGCCGGTGGTGTCGGACACGGCCAGGGCGACGCGAACGAAAACGTGCTCGGTCCCGTCGATAACGGCGGTCTGGCAGACCACCCTCGCCGTGATGCGTCGACCAGGGTAGCCCAGCACTTGGCTAGAGCGGAAATTCCACCCCGGTGAGCTGCTCGGAGAGCGTCCACAGGCCGGCGGCCTTTGCGCTGCTGCTTGCCAGCGGGGTGCGCCAGTGCGCCCCGGTGGGGCCGCGCATCGAGAACCGGGGGCCGACGAACGTGTCGCCGGGCACATCCTGCGCGACCGCGTAGAGCGTCTGTCGCGCACCGAAGTCGGCGTCGGTGGCGAAGAATTTGTTGCCCGCGTCCCAGATCCGGCTACCGAATCGGTTGCCGGTGTGGCCCTGCAGGTTGGTCGCCGAGTAGCCCGGGTGGGCGGCCAGCGCGCGGACCGGGGAGCCGGCAGCGGTGAGTCTGCGCTGGAGCTCACTGGTGAACAGCAGATTCGCCAGCTTCGACGCGCCGTAGGCGGGCCATGCGAGGTACGGCCGGGACTTCCAGTTCAGATCGGACAGGCTGAGGTAGCCGAAGACGTGCATGAACGACGACACCGTGACCACCCGGTCGGTGAGCCGAGGCAGCAGAAGGTTGGTCAGCGCGAAATGGCCCAGGTGGTTGGTGCCGATCTGGCTTTCGAACCCGTCGACGGTCAGCGCGTACGGCACAGCCATGATCCCGGCGTTGTTGACCAGCACGTCGGCCCCGGAGACGCCGTCGGCGAAGGCTTTCACCGACGACAGGTCCTGCAGATCGAGTCGGCGCACCTCGACGTCGCCGGCCATCTGAGCCGTCGCGTCCCGCCCCTTGTCGACGTTGCGCACCGCGAGGATGGTGCGTGCGCCGGCCCGGGCGAGTTCACGGGCGGTCACCAGGCCCAGTCCGCTGTTGGCGCCCGTGACGATCACCGTGCGGCCGGCGAAGGAGGGCAGGTCAGCTGCGGTCCAGTCGCTCATGGCATCACTGTAAAGAGGCGCTCAGCGCGCCGGCGGGGTGGGCACCTTCACCGTGAAGCCCCTGATGACGGCTTCGATGTCGCCGGCCTCCTCGGCTGCCTTCTCGGCGTATCCCGTGACGGTGAACTGGATCAGGTAGCGCTGCTTCTTCGGGGCGGCCCCGGTGGCGATGACGATGCGGTTGTAGCTGTGCATCCGCGATTCGTTGAGGTCGTAGCTGCCTTCGATCATCGACGATGGGAAGCCGCCGAAGTCCGCCGTGGAGGCGTCGAGCTGACGGAAGTTCTGGCTCATCTGCGCGTCGACGTTGGCGTGGGTGAGCGCCTGGGCGATGTCGAAATTGCCGGTCAGCTCGAACATAATGAGCATCGCGGTCGGGTAGGTGTCGCCCTTGACGATCATCCGGGTACCGGGTGAGAGGTTGGTGTTCTGGTAGGGATGCCAGCCGGGTGGGGTCGGCATCGTCACCGTCAGGTCGGTCACCTTGTTGAAGGCGACGGGTTGCCCGGTCACCCCGTTCTGCTCGAGGAACGCGGCGATCGGTACCGGCGCCCCAGAAGGGTTCGCCGACGGATTCGACGCCTGCGGGGACGGGCTGGGCGAGCTCGTCGTCGACCAGACCGCTTGGTAGTCGGGAGCTTCCGGTGCGCATGCGGCCAGAGTCAGCGTTGCGGCGGCTGCGGCGAACACCTGTCGGGCGCTCACAGGATCTCGCGAACGCGCTCCAGCGGCCGGGCCAGCCGAGTTCCCTTGCCGGTCACGACGAACGGCCGCTCGATCAGGATCGGGTGCTCGACCATCGCGTCGAGCAGCTCGTCGTCGGACGCCGAGGCCAGGCCGAGTTCGGTGTAGAGCGATTCACGGGTGCGCACAGCCGCGCGGACGTCGATGCCTGCGTCGGAGATCATCGCCGTCAGCTCGCTGCGCGACGGCGGGTTCTTGAGGTAGAGCACGACCTCGGGTTCGATGCCGCCCTCGCGCAACAGTTCCAGAGCCTTGCGCGACGTGGTGCATCGCGGATTGTGCAGGATGCGTGCGCTCATGCCGATCCGTCGAAAAGCCCTGTCACCGAGCCGTTTTCGAAGACCGCCCGGATCGTGTTGGCCAGCAGCGGGGCGATGGACAGCACGGTCAGCTGCGGGAACATCTTGTCGTCGCCGATGGGCAGCGTGTTGGTGACGATGACTTCGCGAGCACCGCTGGCGGCCAGCCGCTCGCGGGCGGGGTCCGAGAGCACCCCGTGGGTGGCGGCGATGATGACGTCGCCCGCGCCGTCCTCCTTGAGGAGCCTGACCGCGCCGGCGATGGTGCCGCCGGTGTCGATCATGTCGTCGGTGAGGATGCACGTCTTGCCGCGGACGTCACCGACGACGCGGTTCGACTTGACCTGGTTGGGCACCAACGGGTCGCGGGTCTTGTGGATGAAGGCGAGCGGCACACCGCCGAGGCTGTCGGCCCACTTCTCGGCGACACGCACGCGGCCGGAGTCCGGAGAGACGACCACCATGTCGTGGTCGGCGTAGTTCTCCGCGATGTACCCGCACAGCAGCTTCTGCGCCCGCATGTGGTCCACCGGGCCGTCGAAGAAGCCCTGGATCTGATCGGTGTGTAGGTCGACCGTGACGATCCGGTCGGCGCCGGCGGTCTTGTACAGGTCGGCGACCAGGCGCGCGGAGATGGGCTCACGGCCGCGGTGCTTCTTGTCCTGGCGCGCATAGGGATAGAACGGCAGGATCGCGGTGATCCGCTTGGCGCTTCCGCGCTTGAGCGCGTCGATCATGATCAGCTGTTCCATCAGCCACGTGTTCAGCGGCGCGGGATGGCTCTGCAGCACGAAGGCGTCACTGCCGCGCACGGACTCGTCGAAGCGGACGAAGATCTCGCCGTTGGCGAAGTCGCGTGCGGTCTGCGCTGTGACCGGCACGTCGAGTTCCTTGGCGACCTGCTCTGCGAGTTCGGGGTGCGCCCGACCCGAGAAGAGCATCAGGTTCTTACGGTTGTCGGTCCAGTCGTGGCTCACGGGCGCCCTCGGCTTCTCGCAGTCGATTCTCGGGTCATCGTACGTAGCGCGGACGCTCGCACGTTGGCGGGTTACCAGAATGCCAATAAACGGCGACGAAACGCTACTCGCCGGTAGCTTCAGCGGCCGCGCGTGCCGCTGCGGCCGCCTGCGCGGCGGCACTGCCGGGTCGCTTGCGTTCCACCCAACCCTCGATCGTGCGCTGGGGTCCGGCCGACACCGCGAGGGCGCCGGGGGGCACGTCGTCGCGCACCACGGTGCCCGCGCCGGTGTACGCGCCGTCGCCGATCGTGACGGGGGCGACGAACATCGTGTCCGACCCCGTTCGGACGTGGGAGCCGATCGTCGTGCGGCTCTTCGTCTCGCCGTTGTAGTTGACGAACACGCTCGAGGCGCCGATGTTGCTGTGCTCGCCGATGTCGGCATCGCCGACGTAGGTCAGGTGCGGCACCTTCGTACCGGCGCCGATGGTCGCGTTCTTGGCTTCGACGAACGCGCCCAGCTTCCCGTCGTCACCCAGGACCGTGCCGGGGCGCAGGTAGGTGAACGGTCCGACGGTGGCGTCGGCGCCGATGACCGACTCGGACCCGTGGGTGCGCACCACCGATGCGCCGTCGCCGACGGTGACGTCGGTCAGCGTCGTGTCCGGGCCGATCTCGCATCGCGCGCCGATTGCCGTCGCCCCCAGCAGCTGGGTGCCGGGGCGCACCACGGCGTCGCGTCCGATCGTCACGTCGACGTCGATCCACGTCGTCGCCGGATCGACGACGGTCACCCCGTTGCGCTGATGCGCGGCGACCACGCGACGGTTCAATTCGGCGCCGAGCGCGGCCAGCTGGACGCGGTCGTTGACCCCTGCCACCAGCGCTGCATCGTCGATGTGCTGGCCGAGCACCGGTAGGCCGTCGCCGCGCACGATCGCGAACACGTCGGTGAGGTAGAGCTCGTGCTGGGCGTTGTCGGAACGCAGCCGGCTCAGCGCCGAGCGCAGCTCTGCGGCGTCGAACGCGTACACGCCGGCGTTGACCTCGTGGATCGCCCGCTGCGCCGGGGTGGCGTCGGCCTGTTCGACGATGCCGATCACCTCGCCGTCCTGGGTGCGCAGGATCCGGCCGTAGCCGGTGGCGTCGGCCAGCGTCGTCGTCAGCACGCTGGCTGCGGCGCCGGCGGCGGTGTGCGCGGCGATCAAGGCGTCGAGGGTGTGGGAGTTCAGCAGCGGTACGTCGCCGGAGGTGACGACGACGACCCCGGTGAAGTCCTCCGGCAGCGCCGAGAGCCCACAGCCGACGGCGTGGCCGGTGCCGCGCTGCTCTTCCTGCACCGCGATCTCGACCCGGCGGCCCAGGGTCTCGCCGATCTGCAGCGCAGCCGGGGCGACGCGTTCGCGATCCTTGCCGACGATGGCCACCAGGTGCGTGGGCCCGACCCCGGCGACGGCGTGCACGGCGTGGGCCAGCATGCTGCGGCCGCCGAGGGTGTGCAGCACCTTGGGGGTGTCGGACTTCATCCGGGTGCCGGCTCCCGCGGCGAGGATGAGGACGGCTGCGTCACGCGTCATCGCGGCTCCTGCCTGTCGACTGTGCAGGTTCATCCGGGACATGCCGGCTGCGCCGTATCGATTCGCACACTCGCGATTGAACTCGTCGCTCCGTGCCCATTGTCGCTCGGCAAGCCTCGCTCCGTGCCCATTGTCGCTCGGCAAGCCTCGCTCCGTGCCCATTGTCGCTCGGCAAGCCTCGCTCCGTGCCCATTGTCGCTCGGCAAGCCTCGCTCCGTGCCCATTGTCGCTCGGCAAGCCTCGCTCCGTGCCCATTGTCGCTCGGCAAGCCTCGCTCCGTGCCCATTGTCGCTCGGCAAGCCTCGCTCCGTGCCCATTGTCGCTCGGCAAGCCTCGCTCCGTCGCCAGGACTCGAACCTGAACTATCTGAACCAAAATCAGAGGTGCTGCCGATTACACCACGACGGATCGGTGACGAGATACGCGTGCGACTTTAACGCACCACGCGGTCCGCGCCTCGCGATGCGTGGCGCGGTTTACCCTGAACGGCGTGCCAGCTCCCGACAAGGATGTCCGCGCCCCGCGCGCCCGGATGACCGGCAGTGAGCGTCGCCAGCAGCTGATCGAGATCGCGAAGTCGCTGTTCGCCGAGCGCGGTTTCGACGGCACCTCGATCGAGGAGATCGCGCTGCGGGCCAACGTCTCCAAGCCCGTGGTCTACGAGCACTTCGGCGGCAAGGAGGGCCTCTACGCCGTCGTGGTCGATCGCGAGATGTCGGCGCTGCTCGACGGCATCACCTCGTCGCTGACCAACAACCGCTCTCGCGTGCGCCTGGAGCGGGTCGCGTTGGCGCTGCTGACCTACGTCGAAGAACACACCGACGGGTTCCGCATCCTCATCCGCGATTCGCCGGCGAGCATCACCGCGGGCACCTACTCGACGTTGCTCAACGACGCCGTCAACCAGGTGTCGTCGATCCTGGCCGGCGATTTCTCCCGCCGCGGACTCGACCCCGACCTGGCGCCGCTCTACGCGCAGGCCCTCGTCGGCTCGGTGTCGATGTCGGCGCAGTGGTGGCTCGACACCCGCGAGCCGAAGAAGGAAGTGGTGGCCGCGCATCTGGTGAACCTGATGTGGAACGGGCTCACTCATCTGGAGGCCGACCCGCAACTGCGGGGGGAGTAGCCCGCCTTTTCGGGTTCGGCCGGTTCGGTCATCGCGCCGTCGGGGCCTACGATGGAGCCCATCATGACCTCATCGGGGACCCTTCATGTCCACACCCCGATCGCGGGCCTCGTCCACTTGGCGCTGCGCGACCCCTCTCTGCAGGAGGTCACTCGCCGCGCCGCCGACCGGCCCGCCGATCTCGACCTCGTCGGCCCGGCCAGCGCGCGGCTCTTCGCCACCGCCGCGCTCGCGCAGGCCGGCCCTGTGCTGGCCGTCACCGCGACCGGCCGCGAAGCCGACGACCTGACCGCCGAGCTCAAGGGCGTGTTCGGCGATGCGGTCGCGATGTTCCCGTCGTGGGAGACCCTGCCGCACGAGCGGCTCTCACCGGGCGTCGACACCGTCGGCGCGCGGATGATGGTGCTGCGCCGGCTCACCCGTCCCGACGACGAGCGGCTGGGCCCGCCGTTGCGGGTGCTGGTGACGACGGCGCGCTCGCTGTTGCAGCCGATGGCACCCGACTTGGCCGCGGTCGAGCCCGTCACGCTGACCATCGGTGAAGAGTCCGACTTCGACGCCACCGTCGCGCGGCTGGTCGATCTGGCCTACACCCGGGTGGACATGGTGGCCAAACGCGGCGAGTTCGCGGTGCGCGGTGGCATCCTCGACCTCTTCCCGCCGACGGCCGAGCATCCCGTGCGCGTGGAGTTCTGGGGTGACGAGGTCTCCGAGATGCGCATGTTCGCCGTCGCCGATCAGCGGTCCATCCCCGAGATCGACGTCGCCACGGTGATCGCGGTGCCGTGCCGCGAGGTGCTGCTGACCGCCGAGGTGCGGGAGCGGGCCGCGGCGCTGTCCGCCGAGCACCCTGTGGTGGAGAACGGGGTGACGGGCAGCGTGCCCGACATGTTGGCCAAGCTCTCCGAGGGCATCCCCGTTGACGGTATGGAGGCGCTGCTGCCGCTGCTGAAGCCGGTCGGTCTGGTGACGCTGCCCTCGCTGCTGCCCGAGGGCACGCCGCTGCTGATCTGCGATCCGGAGAAGGTGCGCAGCCGTGCCGCCGATCTGATCAAGACCGGGCGCGAGTTCCTCGAAGCGTCGTGGTCGACGGCCGCCGTGGGTGGCGACGCGCCGATCGACCTGGAGGCGCTGGGCGCATCGGGCTTCGTCCCGTTCGACGAGGGCCGTGACGCCGCGCGGGCCGGTGGCCATCCGTGGTGGACGTTGAGCCAACTCGACAGCGGCGCCGACGAGCCGCTGCGCCTGGACATCCGGTCGGCGCCCTCGGCGCGGGGTCAGCAGCACAACCTCTCCGAGATCTTCGCGATGCTGCGGGCCCACGTCCTGACCGGTGGCTACGGCATCGTCGTCACCCCGGGCAGCGGCACGTGCATGCGCGTGGTCGAGCAACTCGGCGAAGCCGATACGGCTGCAACGATTCTCGAGCCCGGTGCAGTCCCGCGCGACGGCGTGGTCGGGGTGCTGAAGGGCCCGTTGCACGAGGGCGTCGTGATGCCGGGCGCGAACCTGGTGGTGATCACCGAAGCCGATCTGACCGGTAATCGCGTCGCCTCCACGGAGGGCAAGAAACTCGCGGCCAAGCGGCGCAACGTCGTCGACCCGCTGGCGCTGACCGCAGGTGATCTGGTGGTGCACGATCAACACGGCATCGGCCGGTTCGTCGAGATGACCGAGCGGGTGGTGGGTGGCGCCCGCCGCGAGTACCTGGTGCTGGAGTATGCGTCCGCCAAGCGTGGCGGCGGGTCGGATCGGCTGTACGTGCCGATGGATTCGCTGGATCAGCTGTCCCGCTATGTCGGTGGCGAGGCGCCGACGTTGTCCAAGCTCGGCGGCAGCGATTGGGCGAACACGAAAACCAAAGCGCGCCGGGCAGTTCGGGAGATCGCCGCGGAGCTGGTCACGCTGTACGCCAAGCGGCAGGCCTCGCCCGGGCACGCGTTCGCCCCGGACACCCCGTGGCAGATCGAGATGGAAGACGCGTTCGGGTTCACCGAGACGATGGATCAGCTCACCGCGATCACCGAGGTGAAGTCCGACATGGAGAAGCCGGTCCCGATGGACCGGGTGATCTGTGGCGACGTCGGCTACGGCAAGACCGAGATCGCGGTGCGCGCGGCGTTCAAGGCGGTGCAGGACGGCAAGCAGGTGGCGGTGTTGGTGCCGACGACGCTGCTGGCCGACCAGCACCTGCAGACGTTCAGCGCGCGCATGGCGGGCTTCCCTGTCACGGTGAAAGGCTTGTCGCGCTTCACGTCCGGCTCGGAATCCAAGGCCGTGATGGAGGGGATGAAGGACGGTTCGGTCGACATCGTGATCGGCACGCATCGCCTCCTGCAGACCGGCGTGACGTGGAAAGACCTCGGGCTGGTGATCGTCGACGAGGAGCAGCGCTTCGGCGTCGAACACAAGGAGCACATCAAGTCGATGCGCACCCATGTCGACGTGTTGACGATGAGCGCGACACCGATTCCGCGCACCCTGGAGATGAGCCTGGCCGGGATCCGCGAGATGTCGACGATCCTCACGCCGCCCGAGGAACGCTATCCGGTGCTGACCTATGTCGGCCCGCACGACGACAAGCAGGTCGCGGCGGCGCTGCGCCGCGAGATGCTGCGCGACGGGCAGGCGTTCTACATCCACAACCGGGTGCGCTCGATCGACCAGGCCGCCGCGCGGGTGCGGCAGATGGTGCCCGAGGCGCGGGTGGTGGTCGCACACGGGCAGATGCCCGAGGAGCAGCTCGAGAAGACGGTCGAGGGGTTCTGGAACCGCGAGTTCGACATCCTGGTGTGCACGACGATCGTCGAGACGGGCCTGGACATCTCGAACGCCAACACGCTGATCGTCGAGCGAGCCGACACGTTCGGTCTGTCGCAGCTGCACCAGTTGCGTGGTCGCGTCGGACGCTCGCGCGAACGTGGGTATGCGTATTTCCTGTATCCGCCGGAGGTTCCGCTGACCGAGACCGCCTATGACCGGCTCACGACGATCGCGCAGAACAACGACCTCGGTGCCGGCATGGCGGTCGCGATGAAGGATCTCGAGATCCGCGGCGCGGGCAACGTGCTGGGTGCCGAGCAGTCCGGCCATGTCGCGGGCGTGGGGTTCGATCTGTACGTGCGGCTCGTCGGCGAGGCCGTCGAGGCCTACCGCGCCGCGGCGGACGGGAAAACCGTTCTCGCGCCGGAGGAGCCGAAGGAGGTGCGGATCGATCTGCCGGTCGACGCGCATCTGCCGCCGGAGTACATCGGCAGTGATCGTCTGCGGCTGGAGGCGTACCGCCGGCTGGCCGCTGCCGCCGACGATGCCGCTGTCGACTCGGTGATCGAGGAACTCATCGACCGCTACGGCCCGCTGCCCGAACCTGCCCTGCTGCTCGTCGCGGTCGCCCGGTTGCGGCTGCTGGCGCGGGCCTTCGGGGTGACCGAGGTCGGGGCGCCGTCGGCGTCGACGGTGCGTATCTCGCCACTGACGCTGCCCGATTCGGCGCAGCTGCGGCTCAAGCGGCTCTACGCCGGTGCGAACTACCGGGCCACCACGTCGACGGTGCAGGTGCCGATCCCGCGGGCCGGCAGCGGGGTGGCGGCTCCACGCATCAGGGATCTCGAGCTGGTCGCGTTCGTAGCAGGGTTGCTCGTGGCGATCGCGGGCGATGGTCAGGCCCCGGTCGACATCGCGAAGTTCGGAGGTGGCGCATGACGGTCGTTCTGGTGGATCCGCGCCGCCCGTCGCTGGTGCCGATCGAGGCGATCGATCTGCTGGCCGGCGACGTGCAGTACACGGAAGAGATGCCGATCAAGGTGCCGTGGTCGTTGCCGTCGGCACGTCCTGCCTACAGCGGTGACCCGGCGCCGACGCTGCTGTCGTCCGATCGTGAGCACCCGTCTGTCGCCGCACGGATCGCCGCCGGCGAGCGGGTGATCGCCGCACCGGCCCCGCAGCCCGGGGAACATCTGGTCGATGCGGTCGCGATGATGGACAAGCTGCGCACCGCCGGGCCGTGGGAGAGCGAGCAGACGCATGACTCGCTGCGGCGCTATCTGCTCGAGGAGACCTACGAACTGTTCGACGCGGTGCATGGCGGTGATCTGACCGAGCTGCGCGACGAGCTCGGAGATGTGTTGCTGCAGGTGCTGTTCCACGCGCGTATCGCCGAGGATGCACCCGAGGATGCGTTCGGTATCGATGATGTGGCCGACGCGCTGGTGCGCAAGCTCGGCAACCGGGTGCCGGCGGTGCTGGCCGGCGAATCGATCTCGCTGGAGGATCAGCTGGCGCAGTGGGAGGCGCGCAAGGCGCTGGAGAAGTCGGCGCGCGAGTCCATCATGGACGACATCCCGACCGCGCAGCCCGCGCTGGCGCTGGCGCAGAAGGTACTCGCGCGCGCCGAGGGTGCCGGCTTCCCGGCCGAGCTGGTTCCCGATGCCCTCACCTGGATCACCGTGAGCGCCGACTATGACGCCGAGAATGCTTTGCGCACAGCGATTCTGGAGTTCATGGCCGATGTGCGCGTGGCCGAGCGCGCGGCCGCGGCGGCCCGGCGGGGTGACGATGTCGCCGAGCAGCTCGACGGAAGCCCGCACGGGGTCATCAGCGCTGACGAGTGGCGTGCCCACTGGCCGCATGAGGTAGTCGACGAGCCCCACGACGCCCACACCGACGAACGGGCGCAAGAAGTCGAGTAGATCGCGCCATTTCGTCGAGTTCGATCACGCCCTCGCAGTGGCCACCAATTGCTCGCTCGTCGTCCACAGGTCCTGGGCCTTGGCCGTGTCATAGGAGTCCGTCGATGACCAGATGGGGCGCTTGCCCTCGTAATATCCGCTGACGCCCTCGTGGCGCGCGTCGTGCACCAGGGCTGCCAGCCGCCGACCCGACGTCGCGATGCTGTTGACGTTGGGTAGGACGCGAAGAATCGGAAAAAGGTAGCGCCACAGCAGCTTTTGTGCGGGCGAGTATTCCCGTGCCAATCCCGACCCCGGCATCAGGCCCGGGTCGAACGCCGTCACGGTGACACCGCGGGCGCCCTGGCCGAGCCTGCGGTCGAGTTCGTAGGCGAACAGCATGTTGCACAACTTCGACGTCGTGTAGCGCCGTCGCCCGTCCTTGTCGTCCGGGTCGCCGGGGCGTGCCAGCTCCTCGGCCGAGGTGTAGAGCGGATGGGGCATGCCGCCGGTGAACTTCGTCGGATCGTGGGTGCCGCTACTCACGATCACGATGCGCGCCGGCGCAGCGAGCTGGTCGAGAAGGCTTGTCACCAGCGCGAAGTGGCCGAGGTGGTTGACGCCGAACGTCATCTCCACGCCGTCGGCTGTGGTCTGACTGACGTCGACGACCTGCAGACCGGCGTTGCAGACGATGGCGTGCAGGGGCGGCAGATCGGCGCGGGTGAATGCGTCGACGAATTCGTCGACCGATCGCAGCGAGGCGAGGTCGCACGGGAGGACGGTGCATCGTTGGGGGTTGCCGAGCGCGTCTACGGCGGCCATTCCGCGGGCCGGGTCGCGCACGGCGAGGACCAGATGCCAGGTGGGGTCGTCGGCGAGGATGGCGCGGGCACATTCGAGGCCGAGCCCCGCGCTGGCGCCGGTGATGATCACCGATCGTGATGTCATGTCTCCTCCAAAAGAATGGGAATGAGGGCCTGCACGGCTTGGATCATGCGGACGTACATGCGGTCGACGTCCGTCGTCTCGGGTTCGAGGTGGTCGGCGAAGAACACCCCATCTGATACCGCGGTGGCGAAGGCGGCGAGCTCGTTGACGACCTGCTCGGCGCGCTCGGGTGCGACGCCGCCCGGGATCATCGGCGCGATGGCCTCGCGGAAGCCGGCGATGGCGGTGTCGCGCACCCGCCGGATGGCTGCATCGACGGCGGGGTCGGTGCTTCGCTCGAGCGACAGCATGTAGGTCAACCGGAGGAAATCCGGATGCTGCGCAAGCAGTTTCGCTGCTGCGGCGCGTCGGGTCTCGATGTCTGGTTCATGCGGCTCGCCCGGCTCGCGTCGCGGCAATTGGGCGAAGAAGCGGTCGGCGCCGCGTTCCATGACGGCGGCCAGCACACCCTCTTTGGATCCGAAGTGCCAGTAGATGGAGCTGGCGGGAAGCCCGCATTCCTTACGGATGTGGCTGATGGACGTCGCTGCGTAGCCCTTCGCCGACATCAACCGTTCGGTGGCGTCGAGGATCTGCTCTCGAGAGGTGTCTCCCTGTTGCTGACGCTTGTTCCGGGCGGATGTCACCGCGTTCGCCTCTCTGTAAGGATCGTTCCAGACAGGCTAGCGCTGACGTGCGGAGTGCGCAATGGTCGCCGAGATCGACGAAATGGCGGCGTGGTCTCGCGAAAGTTCGCCCGAACGTCGGTTTGGGCGAAAAGGGGGAGCGCAATCAGCGCTAGTCGAAGAGCGTCGAGCCCCAGAACGTCGACGTGTCGCCCTCGCGGATACCCGGCGGGCACGCGAACACCGCCGAACTGGTGGGCGTCACGTACTCGTTCATCGCATCGTTGCGCGAGATCGCATTCTGCATCGGCACGAACTGCTTGATCGGATCGCGAACGAACGCGATGAAGAACAGCCCTGCGTCGAGGTGCCCGAACCCGTCGGAGCCGTCGGTGAAGTTGTAACCGCGACGCAGGATCTCGATGCCGCCGAGGTTGTCCTTCGACGCCAATCGGACGTGCGCCCGCTCGTCGATCAGCGGCTTGTCCTTCTTGTCCGTCAGCGAGAAATTCAGCTCGTCGAACTCGTCGTTCAGACCCATCGGGGCGCCGCTGCCCTTCTGGCGGCCGACGACGCGTTCTTGTTCGAGCAGCGTGGTGCGGTCCCACTGCTCGATCCGCATCCGGATGCGGCGGGCCACCAGGTAGCTTCCGCCGGTCAGCCACGCGGGCCCGTCGCCGTCGCCGACCCAGACGAACCGGTCCAGCTTGTCCGTCTCGTCAGACCGCAGGTTGGCCGTCCCGTCCTTGAAGCCGAACAGGTTTCGCGGGGTGGACTGATCGCGGGTGGTCGAGGAGGTGCGACCGAAGCCCAGCTGCGAATAGCGCACCGCGACGGTGCCGAAGCCGATCCGGGCCAGGTTGCGGATCGCGTGGACAGCGACCTGCGGGTCGTTCGCGCAGGCCTGCACGACGATGTCGCCGCCGCTGCGGGCAGGCTCGATCTTCTCGTTCGGGAACTTCGGCAGATCGACCAACTGCGCGGGCTTCTTGTCGGCGATCCGGAACCGGTCCACGCCGTCCTTGAGAAAGAAGGACGGCCCGAACCCGATCGTCAGTGTCAGCTGTGACGGCGGCAGGCCGAGCGCCTCACCGGTGTCCGTCGGCGGCGCGTACGGATTCTGGCCGGTGGCGCCGTTGGCGAACGCCTCCTCGCCCTGCGTCATCCGCTCGGCCATCTCGGTCCAGTCGGCCAGCATCTTGATCACGTCGTCGCGGCTGTTCGTCGTCACGTCGAACGTCGCGAAGTGCATCCGGTCCTGGGCTTCGGTGACGATGCCCGCCTGGTGCTCGCCGCGGAACGCGACGGCGGTGTTCAGATGGTTGGCCGGCTGGGCGGCCGAGGCGCGGCCGGCCAGTGCGCCCGCACCGGCCGCGCCGACCACTGCGGCGCCGACCCCGGCCGCGCCGAACAGCTTGCGTCTGCTCAGCCCCGGTCGCGTCGAATCCCGGGGCGGCACAGGATCATTGGGGTGCGATGACACCTTGCACCTGGCTCACTTCTTTGCTCAGCGCGTCGATCGCCCGAGAGAGCTCCTGGCGCTGCGGCTCGGTCACCGTGTCGTAGCTGACGAACCCGTCGCCCTTGCGGTACTGCTCGAGCAGCTTCTCGGCTTCGGCGAACCGCTGGTCCACTCGCTTGCCGAGGTCGGGGTTGCGCTCGTCGAGGATCGGTCGCACGGAGGCGACCGCCGTCTGGGAGCCCTGCAGGTTGGCGTTGAAGTCCCACAGGTCGGTGTGGCTGAAGATGTCCTCTTCGCCGCTGATCTTGCTGGTGGCGATCTCGTCGAGCAGACCCTGTGCGCCACCGGCGATCTGGGTGGAGTCGATCGTGTAGTCGGGCGCCTTCACCCCGGCGTCGAGCTCCTTCACGTCGGCGACCAGCTGGTCGGCGATCGCGTTGGTGTCGGGCTGCAGGCCGCTGACCCACAGGTCCTTCTCGAGGCGGTGGAAACCGGTCCACTTCTGGCCGGGCTCGAGGTCGGCTTCGCGCAGGTCGATGCGCGGGTCGAGATCGTCGGGGAAGGACTCGGCGACGGGCTCGATGCGTTCGTAATAGGTTCGCGCCGTCGGGTACTGGGCCTTGGCGGCCTCGATGTTGCCGGCCTTGATCGCGGCGACGAACGATTCGACCGCCGGGATCAGCGCATCGGTCTGGCTGTTGATGTAGCGCTTGTAGCTGTCGGCGGCCTCTTTGAACTTGCCCTCGGTGTCGATCTCGACGGCGTCGCCGGTCACGGTGTAGTCGGCCCGGATGCCGTCGCCGATCATCCCGGGCTTGCACGCGGTCTGGTAGGTGCCGGGCTGGGACAGCTGCACGATCAGTTTGCGCTGCAGGCCGGGGGAGATGTTCTCCACCTCGCCCATCACCCGCTCACCCTCGCCGTAGACGTAGAACTCGGTGACCTTGTTGCCGTTGTTGGTGACCACGAAGGTGTTGGCGCCGGTCTTGCCCGCGGTGCCGGACAGCTCGCAGGAACTGTCGGAGGCGGTGACGGTGATCTGCGCGGGCGCATCGCTGCCCTCAGCGGCGTTGGCCGGCTCCTCTTTGGCCTGGCAGCCGCTCAGTGCCAGCGCGGCCACGGCCGTGCTGAGGACGGCGACAGACGGAGAGACCTTCACGTGATGGACCTTTCGGGATCGGGGAGGGGAGTCGACGGGGCCGAGCGGGTCGGCGCCGGGGTGGGACGCAGGAACAGCGCCAGGATCACGGCGAGGTAGGAGAGCCAGCCGCACAGCTGCAGCACCGTCGGGGTCGGGGTGACGTTGAAGACGCCCTGCACCACCTCGCCGTACCAGGAGGACCAGTTGAACCAGGTGCTGATGTCGAACGCCTTGGACGCCAGGCCGGGCAGCCAGCCCACGGTCTGTAGCGCGCCGATGCCGTAGGACAGGATTCCGGCGGCGACGACGATCAGGAACACGCCGGTGTAGGTGAAGAACTTCGCGAGGTTGATGCTGAGCGCCCCGCGGTACATGCCGTAGGCGATGGCGCCGGCGATCAGCACACCCACGATCAGGCCGACCAGCGGCCAGTTCGACGTCGCCTCGGCGTAGCCGACCATGAACAACGCGGTCTCGACACCCTCGCGGCCGACGGCGAAGAACGCCAGCAATGCGACGGCGAGTGGACCGGTTTCCAGTGCCTGGGCCATGTCGCTGCGCAGCTCACGCGACATGCCGGCGGCCGCGCGCCGCATCCACAGCACCATCGTGGTGACGATGCAGACGGCGACCAGGGAGGCGACCCCGGCGATGGCTTCGGCGGCCAGGCCGGTGATCGTGTTCTCGCCGAACTGGATGACCAGGAAGACGGTGACCGTCATCGCGAGTGCGGCGCCGACCCCCAGCCACACCCACTTGAGGGCGTCGCGGCGATCCGATTTGACCAGGAACGCGACGAGGATCGACACGACGATCGCCGCTTCGAGGCCCTCGCGCACCCCGATCAGACCGCTGCCGAACAGCTGGGAGGTGAGGTCGGGCGAGGCGGCCAGCGTGGCCGAATGCATGGTGACCGGCAGATCGGTGCTCATGCTCATCGCGTCGTCCTCGTTGTTGAGCCTTGGCTAGCCAAAGGAAGGTTCGGCTCACCTTGGTTGGTGATGCGCTTAGTGAATGTACACCGCCCGCGTCCGGCCCGGCATAGGTCTTAAGTCCTTGGCTGCGTGGCAGCATGGCTAAGACCAGAAGGGGTTGAGGAGTCCGGTGACACGGGTGCGTTGGCTGCGAACGGTGGCCGTGATCGGCGCTGCGGCGCTGCTTCTGGGCGCCAGCTGTTCCTGGCAGCTCGGAAACCCGATTCCCGAGGGTGTGCCGCCCCCTGCCGGGGCCCCGGTGCCGCAGATCGACACCTACGCCAAGGGCCGCCCGGCCGACGCGCTGCACGAGTGGGCGGCCGCCCGCGCGCCGGCGCTCGGTATCCCGGTGACGGCTCTGGAGGCCTACGCCTATGCCGCGCGGGTGGCCGAGGTGGAGAACCCCGACTGCCATCTGAAGTGGACGACGCTGGCGGGCATCGGCCAGGTGGAAAGCCATCACGGCACCTATCGGGGTGCACAGATCAGCGCGAACGGCGATGTCACGCCGCCGATCCGCGGAGTGCTGCTCGACGGCACGGGCGGCAACCTGGAGATCCTCGACCACGATTCGGTCAGCCACGACCCGGCCGTCGAGGACCAGGGTGACGAGCCGTTCGCCCGCGCGATGGGACCGATGCAGTTCATCCCCGAGACGTGGCGGCTCTACGGCGTCGACGCCAACAACGACGGCAAGATCAGTGCCGACAACATCGACGACGCGGCCCTGTCGGCCGCGGGTTACCTGTGCTGGAGCGGTAAGGACCTGGCCACACCGCGCGGCTGGATGGATGCGCTGCACGCCTACAACCACTCGGATCAGTACGCGCGGACCGTGCGCGACTGGGCGACTGCGTACGCCGAAGGACACCCGCTGTAAGAACCTCTAGGCTCAGTGCTGATTCCCACGCTGATCAGGAAGCCTGGAAAGACCAAGGAGGCAGTAGTGCCCATCATCGAGCAGGTCGGAGCCCGCGAGATCCTCGACTCCCGGGGTAACCCGACGGTCGAGGTGGAGGTGGGTCTGCTGGACGGCACGGTCGCCCGCGCCGCCGTCCCGTCAGGTGCCTCCACAGGTGAGCACGAGGCCGTGGAGCTGCGCGACGGCGGTTCGCGCTACCTCGGCAAGGGCGTGCAGAAGGCGGTCGAGGCGGTGCTCGACGAGATCGGGCCCGCGGTCATCGGCCTCGGCGCCGACGAGCAGCGCCTCGTCGACCAGGCGCTCGTCGATCTGGACGGCACGCCGGACAAGTCCCGCCTCGGCGCCAACGCGATCCTCGGTGTCTCGCTGGCAGTGGCGAAGGCCGCCGCCGACAGCGCTGCGCTGCCCCTGTTCCGCTACGTGGGTGGCCCGAACGCGCACATCCTGCCGGTGCCGATGATGAACATCATCAACGGCGGCGCGCACGCCGACACCGGCGTCGACGTCCAGGAGTTCATGATCGCGCCGATCGGCGCCCCCAGCTTCAAGGAGGCGCTGCGCTGGGGTGCGGAGGTCTACCACGCGCTGAAGTCGGTGCTGAAGAAGCAGGGGCTCGCCACCGGTCTGGGTGACGAGGGCGGTTTCGCCCCGGACCTGCCCGGCACGAAGGCGGCGCTGGATCTGATCGGCACGGCCATCGAGGCCGCCGGCCTGAAGGTCGGCAGCGACGTCGCGCTCGCGCTCGATGTGGCGGCCACCGAGTTCTACACCGAGGGCACCGGCTACGCGTTCGAGAAGGAGACCCGCACCGCCGAGCAGATGGCGGCTTTCTACGAGCAACTGATCGGGGCCTACCCGCTGGTGTCCATCGAGGATCCGCTGTCCGAGGACGACTGGGACGGCTGGGTCGCGCTCACCACTGCCATCGGTGACCGGGTGCAGCTGGTCGGCGACGACCTGTTCGTCACCAACCCCGAGCGGCTCGAGGACGGTATCGAGCGTGGCGCCGCGAACGCGCTGCTGGTCAAGGTGAACCAGATCGGCACGCTGACCGAGACGCTGGACGCGGTGTCGCTGGCGCACAACGCCGGCTACAAGACGATGATGAGCCACCGCAGTGGCGAGACCGAGGACACCACGATCGCCGACCTGGCGGTGGCGGTCGGCAGCGGCCAGATCAAGACCGGCGCCCCGGCCCGCAGCGAGCGCGTCGCCAAGTACAACCAGCTGCTGCGCATCGAGGAAGAGCTCGGTGACGCGGCCCGCTACGCAGGCGACCTGGCGTTCCCGCGATTCGAAGGCGGAGCGAAATAGCCTGTGCCCGAAGCGAAACGGCCCGACCCTCGGCGGCGCACCTCTCGGCCCGCCGGGCCGGGTAAGCCCGGGCGGGCCAAGCCGGGCGCGACGGGCCGTCGTGAGCGCAGCGCGGCGGAACCACGGGTGTCCGAGGGTGTCGCCGAGTCAGCACCCGCCGACGTCGAGCAGGACGCTCCGGCTACCTCCATCCGCGCGTCGATCGCTGCGTCCATGCAGGCCTCGGCCGACCAGCGGTTCGGTTCGACGGCGCGTCGCGCTGCGATCCTGGCGGCGGTGGTGTGTGTGCTCACGTTGACCATCGCCGGGCCGGTGCGCACGTATTTCAGTCAGCGCACCGAGATGAAGCAGCTGCAGGCGTCGGAATCCCAACTGCGGGATCAGATCGCCGATCTAGAGGCGCAGAAGGCCAAGCTGGCCGACCCGGTGTTCATCGCCGCGCAGGCGCGCGAACGGCTGGGTTTCGTGATGCCGGGGGAGATCCCGTATCAGGTGCAGTTGCCGGCCGGGGCCACGCAGTCGGGGGAGGCGCCGCAGGGTGTAGGTCCCGCCGCGAGCTCCGATCCCTGGTACACAGCGCTGTGGCACACGATCGCCGATGCGCCGCACGGCATTTCACCGGCGGCACCGCTCGCACCCGCTCCGCCTCCACTTCCCCCTGCGGCGCCCGGTGGTTGAGCCGACGGATCTCGAGATCGTCGCGCGGCAGTTGGGCCGTGAGCCGCGCGGCGTCCTCGAGATCGCCTACCGCTGCCCGGACGGGGATCCCGCCGTGGTGAAGACGGCGCCGAAGCTGCCCGACGGCACGCCGTTCCCGACGCTGTACTACCTGACGCATCCGGCGTTGACGGCGGCGGCGAGCCGGCTCGAATCGTCGGGGCTGATGCGGGAGATGACGCAGCGGCTCGTCGACGACCCGGAGTTGGCCGCGGCGTATCGCCGCGCCCACGAGTCGTATCTGGCCGAACGCGATGCGATCGAGCCGCTGGGCACGACGTTCTCCGGGGGTGGGATGCCGGACCGGGTCAAGTGTCTGCACGTGGTGATCGCCCACGCGCTGGCCAAGGGACCGGGTGTCAATCCGTTCGGCGACGAGGCTTTGGCGCTGCTGGCGGCCGAGCCGGAGATGGCCGGCATTCTCGATCCGGAGGTGTGGACATGAGCTCCAGGGTGGCGGCGGTGGATTGCGGAACCAATTCGATCCGCTTGCTGATCGCTGACGTCTCCGACGGGCGGCTCACCGACGTGCACCGCGAGATGCGGATCGTGCGGCTGGGGCAGGGGGTGGACGCCACGGGCGAGTTCGCGCCCGAGGCGCTGGCCCGAACGCGTGCGGCGCTCGAGGCCTACGCCGCGCTGATGCGTGATCACGAGGTGTCGGCGGTGCGGATGGTGGCGACGTCGGCGGCGCGCGACGCCGGTAATCGGGACGAGTTCTTCGCGATGACGTCCGAGGTGCTCGGTGCGGTGGTGCCGGGTGCGGTGGCCGAGGTGATCACCGGCGAGCAGGAGGCGCGGTTGTCTTTCCTCGGTGCGGTCGGCGAATTGGATTCGGCGGCAGCACCGTTCGTGGTGGTCGACTTGGGTGGCGGCTCGACCGAGGTGGTGCTGGGCTCCGACGATGTGGTGGCCGCGTACTCGGCGGACATCGGGTGCGTGCGGTTGACCGAGCGGTGCTTGCACTCCGATCCGCCCACCGATGAGGAGATCGAGGCGGCGCGCGCGGTGGTGCGCGAGGCTCTCGAGACGGTGCTCTCGGTGGTGCCCGTGCAGCAGGCCCGCACGTGGGTGGGCGTCGCCGGCACGATGACCACGTTGGCCGCGCTTGCGCGGAAGATGACCACCTACGACCCCGACGCGATCCACCTGTCGTCGGTGAAGTTCGACGATCTGCTGCCGGTCTGTGCGGAGCTACTGGCGATGACGCGCGCCCAGCGCGCCGTGCTGGGGCCCATGCACGAAGGCCGGGTCGACGTGATCGGTGGCGGTGCGCTGATCGTGACGGAGTTGGCCGCGGTGCTCGGCGAGCGGGCCGGCATCGACACGCTCCTGGTCAGTGAGCACGACATCCTCGACGGGATTGCGCTCTCGATCGCCTGACCGGCCGCCGCCGCGGCCCTCAGTGGCTGGCGGCGCGCCGGACCCGCGAGCGACGCTTGGTGGGGTCGTGTTGGCCGGCGAGCGTGACGGCGAGGAGCACCATCACCGCCCCGATGCCTGCGTGCAACCAGTTGTCGGCGCCGTTGAGCGGGATGACGTGGGCGTTGCTACCACGTTCGACGAGCAGCCCGTAGAGCCACAGCCCGAGATAGATCAGGCCGCCGCCGAGCAGGTAGGCGCGGGCGGCGGCGTAGCTGCGCGCACCGGCGAACCCCGCGACGCCGACCACGATGTGCACGACGTTGAGCAACACCGACACCAGGAACATGCCGAACAGCAGGGCACCGGACTGCTGACCGGCCCAGGTCAGCCGGTCGATCCCCGATGTGATGCCGGGGATGAATCCGAGCACCCCGATGACGGTCAAGGCGACCGCCACGATGAGTGCCGCGCCCTGCACCGCCATGTATTTGGGCTTGTCCGCCATGCGGTCCTCCTTCACGTCGTCATATTGACGTGCGTGCTGAAGAGGTACCCCGCTCGGCGCCGGGATAACACCTCAGGGGCGCAGGATCGGGCCCAGCTTCTCCAGCACGGTCGGGTCCTCGATGGTCGACGGGACGGGTTCGTCTCGGCCGGTGGCCAGCCCGCGCATCGTTTTGCGCAGGATCTTGCCCGACCGCGTCTTCGGTAGGGCGGGGACGACGTCGACGAGCCGGAACGCGGCGACGGCGCCGATCTCGTCACGCACCAGCTGGACCAGCTCTGCGGCCAGCCCGTCGGTGGAGGCGCCGGCCTTGACCACGACCAGCCCGCGCGGCGCCTGCCCCTTGATCTCGTCGGGCACCCCGATCACCGCGCATTCGGCGACCGCGGGATGGGTTGCCAGCACCTCTTCGATGGCGCCGGTGGACAGCCGGTGTCCGGCGACGTTGATGACGTCGTCGATGCGTCCCATCACGAACAGGTATCCGTCGGTGTCGAAGTGGCCGCCGTCGCCGGTGAGGTAGTAGCCCGGGTATTCGGACAGGTACGACTGCTCGTAGCGCGCGTCGGCGTGCCACAGCGTCGGCAGGGTGCCCGGCGGCAGGGGCAGCCGGATGCAGATGGCGCCCTCCTGGTCTGGGGCGCAGTCGCTGCCGTCTTCGCGCAGGATGTGCACGTCGAAGCCGGGCATCGGGACGGTCGGTGAGCCCGCCTTGATCGGAAACTGTTCTGTTCCCATGGGATTGGCGGCGATCGGCCAGCCCGTCTCGGTCTGCCACCAGTGATCGATCACCGGGACGCCCAGCTTGTCGGCGGCCCAGTGATAGGTGTCGGGGTCGAGGCGTTCACCAGCGAGGTACAGGTATTCCAGTGCGGACAGGTCGTATTCGCTCACGTAGGCACCCTCGGGGTCCTCCTTGCGGATGGCGCGGATCGCGGTGGGTGCGGTGAACAGTGCCTTGACGCCGTGTTCGGAGATCACCCGCCAGAACGCGCCCGGATCTGGGGTGCCGACGGGTTTGCCCTCGTACAGTACGGCCGTCGCGCCGAGAAGCAGTGGGGCATAGACGATGTAGGAGTGGCCGACCACCCAGCCGACGTCAGAGGCCGCCCAGAACACGTCGCCGGGGGCGATGTCGTAGATGTGCTTCATGCTCCACAGCAGCGCGACGGCGTGGCCACCGTTGTCGCGCACGATGCCCTTGGGTTTGCCGGTGGTGCCGGAGGTGTAGAGCACGTAGAGCGGGTCGGTGGCGGCGACGGGGACGGGGTCGACGGGGCTCGCGGCGGCCATCGCGTCGGACCAGTCCAGGTCGCGGCCCTCGATGAGCTCGCAGCGATGCGTGTCCCGTTGTACGACAAGACAATGCCGCGGCGGGTGTTCGGACATTTCGATCGCGGCGTCGAGCATCGGCTTGTATTCCACGATTCGTGTCGGCTCGATCCCGCACGATGCCGAGACGATCACGGCCGGTTGGACGTCGTCGATACGGACGGCGAGCTCGTGGGGTGCGAATCCGCCGAAGACCACCGAGTGCACCGCGCCCAGTCGTGCGCATGCCAGCATCGCGATCACGGCCTCGGGGATCATCGGCATGTAGATGATCACCCGGTCGCCGTGGCCGACGCCGAGATCGCGCAGCGCACCGGCGAATCGCGCGGTGTGATCGGTCAATTCGCGATAGGTGTAGGTGCGTTGGGTGTCGGTGACCGCGGAGTCGTAGATCAGTGCGGCCTGCTCGCCCCTGCCGGCTTCGACGTGGCGATCCAGGGCGTTGGCGCAGGTGTTGAGTTCGGCGTCGGGGAACCAGCGGTAGAACGGGGGCCGGCTGTCGTCGAGGATGCGCTGCGGTGCGCGAGTCCAGGTGACGGCGGTGGCCGCGTCGGCCCAGAAGGCTTCGGGGTCGGTGATGCTGGCGTCGAACAGGTCGCGGTACCCGGGCATAGCAGCACCGTAAACCCTCCCCGTTAGTCTCAGGGGCATGACGAACCAACCCCCTCCGATCGGAGGGGTCCGCCGCAGTCACGTGACCGCGCATGGTGTCCGATTCCACGTGACCGAGGCCGGACCCGAGGACGGCAGGCCGGTGCTCGCGCTGCACGGCTGGCCCCAGCACCACTGGGCGTACCGCGACCTGCTCGCCGATCCGCCGCCCGGTCTGCGGATCATCGCGCCCGATCTGCCCGGCTACGGCTGGTCGGGCCCGGCGCCGCACAAGTGGGCCAAAGAAGACGTGGTCAGCGACCTGGTGGCGCTGATGGATGCGATGGGTCTGGAGCATGTCCTGCTCGTCGGTCACGACTGGGGCGGCTTCATCGGCCATCTGCTGGCGCTGCGGGTACCCGAGCGGATCGACGGTTATCTGGTGCTCAACATCCCGCACCCGTGGGTCTCGGCGAAGGCGCTGGCGCCGCACCTGTGGCGTTTCCTGCTCTATCAGCCGTTCGTCGCGTCGATCGGGGTGCCGCTGCAGCGGCGCACGCCGTATCTGGAGCGAGTGATCTTCGGAGTCGCCGCTCCCAAGGTCGATCGCCCGACGGCGCGGGTCTACGCCGACGCGTTCCGGGACCCGATGGTCGCGAGGACCGCCCGGGACACCTACCGCACGTTCCTGTTGCGCGAGGCGCGGCACAGTGCGCGTAACCCGGAGCGGCGGCGGTCGACGGTGCCGACGCGCGCGCTGTTCGGCAAGGACGACACGGCCATCCACCCGTCGCTGGCCGCTGCCGAGACCGCCCACGCCGACGACTACACCTTGGAGCTGGTCGACGGCGGCCACTTCATCCTCGACGAACAGCCAGAGCTGGTGCGCGCCAGGCTGATCGACCTCGCCAACGAGATCCCGCCCCGCTAGTTCTCCCCGCGAGCAGACGCGAACTCGAGCTCCAGGGGCCTGAAAAGCTCGAGTCCGCGTCTGCTCGGCGTCAAAGATCAGCCCGCACCCGTCAAGATGTCGCAAGGATCGCGTGCGGGTGGTTCGTGACGGCGTAGACCGGGGACATGGCCGTTCTCGACGTTCCCCGTCCCGCCCATCACCTGCCGTCGACGATCCGGGGCATGCGGCGCCGGCTGCCGATGTCCACTCCCAGCGTGCCCGCGGGGGCGCTGATCGATCCGGCGGTGGCCGGCTGGGTGCGCGCCCACGGCATCACCGTGTCGGCCGCGAGCGCGGGCGATCTCGCGCTGACCGGATCCTGCGGTATCGGGGCCGAACACGTCATGCTGCGGTGTGACGCGACGACGTCGCTGATCCGGGCCGCGGTCGCCGCCGGGGTGACGCGGTTCCTGGTCGCCACCGAGCGGCACGTCGACGTGCTGGCGTCGGTCGGCCACCCCGGCATCGCGGTCTACCTCGACGACCGAGGGCCGGCTGTGATTGGCGAGCGCCGACTCCAGGTCGTCGGATTGCACGCCGATGTGGACGACTCCGCGGGCGCGGTGGAGTGGGGGACGGCAGCCGAGCGGCTGCTGTGCCGCACCGCGGTGCTGCGTACCTGCGGGCTACCGTTGACGCGGATCAGCCTGGGCGGCGGGAACGCCTCCGACTGGGTCTACGGCGGTGGACAGTTCAGCGCGGCGGTGGCCGCGGAGGTCGACGGTGCGCTCACCGACGGATGCGCGCGGTGGCGGCTGCCACGGCCGTCGGTGATGCTCGGCCCCGCGACGTGACCTCAGTGCCCGGGTTCGCTGGCCACCAGGCCGGCGGCCTGAGCCTTGGCGACGGTGTCTTCCCATGCGCGCTCGCCGGCGACGAGTACGGCCAGGGCGATCACCAACGCGAACGCCGACACGGTCCAGTACAACAGGGGGGCACCCGGCGTCGCCATCAACATCACCGCGAGGCTGGCGGGAAACGCGAGCACAGCTGCACACCCGAGCAGCCGGGTGTCGATCGAGCGAAACATGCCTCTACAGTCCGACCGGCGACTAAGAACATGCCTATCGCTAGCTGTGGAAAGGCTATGAGTTCGCTACTCAGCCGGGCGGCGGCTCATTGGTCAGCGCCAGGTAGCCCCGAGCCCCGGCCCGCTGCAGGCTCGCCCGTACCAACCCGACGATCAGGCCCTGGATGGCGCCGGCGATCAGTACCGACGACGTCGAGTAGCTGAGGTCTTTGGGGTCAGGGGGTTCGGGATCGTTCTGGCCGACCCGTTTCCAGATCTGGCCGAAGATCTGCCCGGCCAGCAAGCCGCCGCCGACACCGGTGGCCACCGACAGCGGGGTGTACATCTTCCTCGACAGCCTGCTCATGGGGCGCTGATTACCCGAGCCTGCGGTAACCAAACTCCGTACGACGCTGATGCGCGGGTGCGAAGATCGACCTGTGAACGCACATCCTCTCGACGACGACGGAGGGTGGGACAGGCGAGCCCGTCATGAGACGGAAACCGAACGGCTGGACCGCAATTGGTCGAGCCTGCTGCAGGAGCTACGGGTCGTGCAGACCGGGGTGCAGCTGCTCACCGGATTCTTGCTGACGCTTCCGTTCCAGCAGCGGTTCACGATGCTGGGCCAGAAGATGCAGGTGGTCTATCTGGCGACGGTGAGCGCGGCCGTGCTGTCCACGGCACTGCTGATCGCCCCGGTCGGGATGCACCGCCTGCTGTTCCGGCGCCATCGCCTCGAGACGTTGGTCACCGCGGCGCACCGCTGCGCCTTCGCCGGTCTGCTGTTGCTCGGTGTCGCGGTCACCGGCATGACGGTCATCATCTTCGACACCGTCGCCGGGTTGACCGCCGCGCTGATCGCCGGGGTGGCTGCGCTCGTGCTGTTCGCTTCGTTCTGGGTGGCGTTGCCGCTCGCGCTACGCCGCAGCGACCCGTAGTTTCGCCGCCCGGTCCCCGGGTACGTCGACGCCCTGACAGCCCACGAGCGTTCAGGAGGCCCGATGCCCGACGGTGTGATTTCCTACCCCGGCGAGACAGCTGAGATGTCCGAGAGGCCACGCGACGAGATGGCCGACTATGTCGGCACAGGACTGCTCACCGGCAAACGCGCGCTGATCACCGGCGGGGATTCCGGCATCGGGCGCGCCGTGGCGGTGGCGTTCGCCAAGGAGGGAGCCGACGTCGCGATCGCGTACCTGTCCGAACTGGACGACGCGGCACACACGGTGTCGTTGGTCGAGGCGGCGGGCCGGCAGGCCCTCTCCCTCGAGGGTGACCTCGCCGACCCCGCGCACTGCAGCTCGGTGGTCGAGGAGACGGTCGCAGGACTCGGCGGACTGGACATCGTCGTCAACAACGTGGCCTTCCAGTCGCCGGTGTCCGATCTGACGGAGATCAGCGACGAGCAGTGGCGGCGGACCTTCGCGGTCAACATCGACAGCTTCTTCCACGTCACCAAGGCTGCGCTGGCGCATCTGCCCGACGGCGCGGCGATCATCAACACCGGATCCATCAACGGGTTGCGCGGTAACAAGTCGCTCATCGATTATTCGGCGACCAAGGGCGCCGTGATCGCACTGACGTATTCGTTGGCGCAGTCGCTGGCCGAGCGCAACATCCGGGTCAATTGTGTTGCGCCCGGGCCGGTCTGGACTCCGTTGATCCCGGCGACCATGCCGGCCGAGAAGGTCGAGTCCTTCGGCGAGCAGGTGCCGATGGGGCGGGCGGCCCAGCCCGACGAGATCGCCCCGTCGTACGTGTTCTTCGCCGCCGGCCGGCTCTCGTCGTACTACAGCGGTGAGGTGCTGACTCCGATCGGCGGCGAAACTCTGCCGGGCTGAGCGCGTTTGCGCCGCACCTGCCCGGGTACGGCAGGCGGCATGAAGGCAGTCACTTGGCACGGCCGGCGCGATGTGCGCGTCGACACCGTTGACGACCCCCGTATCCAGGAGCCGACGGACGCGATCATCGAGGTGACGTCCACCAACATCTGCGGCTCGGACCTCCACCTCTACGAGGTGCTCGGCGCGTTCATGAACGCCGGTGACATCCTCGGCCACGAGGCCATGGGTGTCGTGCAGGAGGTCGGGTCCGGCGTGCAGAATCTGGCGGTCGGCGACCGTGTCGTGGTGCCGTTCCAGATCTCCTGCGGCCATTGCTTCATGTGCGATCAATCGCTGTACACGCAGTGTGAGACCACGCAGGTCCGCGATCAGGGTATGGGAGCCGCACTGTTCGGCTACTCCGAGCTCTACGGTGAGGTGCCCGGCGGTCAGGCCGAGTACCTACGCATTCCGCAGGCACAGTTCACCCACATCAAAGTGCCTGATGGGCCGCCGGATTCACGCTTCGTCTACCTGTCCGACGTGCTGCCCACCGCATGGCAGGGCGTTGCCTACGCCGGCATTCCCGACGGCGGATCGGTGACCGTGCTCGGTTTGGGTCCGATCGGGGACATGGCAGCGCGCATCGCCACCCACCTCGGATACCGCGTGATCGCCGTCGACCGCGTCCCGGAGCGCCTGGCGCGCGCCACCGCCCGGGGTATCGAGACCATCGACATGGTGGGGCTGAGCGGCTCGGTCGGGGACGCGGTGCGCGACCTCACCGACGGACGGGGCACCGACTCCGTCATCGACGCGGTGGGAATGGAAGCGCACGGCTCGCCGGTCGCGCAGGCGGCGCAGACGGCTGCGGCGTTCCTCCCCGATTTCGTCGCCAAACCGTTCATGCAGAAGGCCGGAGTCGACCGACTCGGTGCGCTGTACTCGGCGATCGATTGTGTGCGCCGCGGCGGGACGATCTCGCTGAGCGGCGTGTACGGCGGCATGGCCGACCCGATGCCGATGCTGACGTTGTTCGACAAGCAGATTCAGCTGCGGATGGGGCAGGCCAACGTCAAGAAGTGGGTCGATGACATCATGCCGCTGTTGACCGATGCGGACCCGCTGGGCGTCGACTCGTTCGCCACCCACGTCCTGCCGCTCGATCAGGCGCCGCACGCGTACGACATCTTCCAGAAGAAGCAGGACGGCGCGGTCAAGGTGATCCTGCAACCCTGAGTGGGTATTACGGCCTGACGTTGGGTTGGCAACAAGGGGCACATCACGATGCGGCTGGCACGAAGCAAACTGGACACACCGGGGATCGTCCGTAAGAGACGCGGCAAGGGTTTCGCCTACTACGGGCCCGACGGTGAGCTGCTTGCCGATCCTGACACCGCGCAACGCATCAAGGATCTGGTGATCCCGCCGGCGTGGAAGAACGTGTGGATCAGCCCGCGGCCGAACGGTCACATCCAGGCGGTCGGCACCGATGCCGCCGGCCGGCGTCAGTACATGTATCACGAGCGCTGGCAACAGGAACGGGCCGAGGAGAAGTTCGATCGGGTGCTCGAGCTCTCTACGCGGTTGCCGGAGTGGCGATCCCGCATCGCGCGAGATCTGGCCGGCCGCGGCTTGACCCGTGATCGCGTGCTCGCGCTGGCCCTGCAGTTGCTGGACCGGGGATATTTCCGGGCCGGCGGTGAGCAGTCGGCCGAGGATTTCGAGCACTACGGCTTGGCCACGCTGCTGTGTGAACACGTCACGGTGAAGAAGGACGCGGTCGAGTTCGACTATCCGGCCAAGAGCGGGGTGCAGCGCACCATCGAGATCGACGACCCGGAGGTGGTGCGCGCCGTCCGCTCGCTGATGCGGCGCACCGAGCGCACCGAGCGTCTTCTGGTGTGCCGCAGCGGAAACAGCGGCTGGGTCGACGTGAAGGCCGACGATCTGAACGCACGATTCAAAGAGATCGTCGGCGCAGAGTTCACGGTCAAGGATCTGCGGACCTGGCACGGCACGGTGCTGGCTGCGACGGCATTCGCTGCCGCGAAGCCGCCCACCTCGAAGACCACGATCAAGCGGGAGACGTCGGCGGTGATGAAGGAGGTGTCGGGCGAGTTGGGCAACACGCCCGCCGTCGCCCGGGCCTCCTATGTCGATCCGCGGGTGGTCATCGGCTACGAGAACGGGTTGACGATCGCTTCGGCGACCAAGCGGGCCGAGACGATGCGCGACCTCGACAAGGCGCAGGAGCTGATGGAGAAGGCCACCCGCCAGCTGATCCGGAGGGTCGCGAAGAGCAAGTGAGGTGTTTGGCGGCTGACGTGCGCGGAAATCCTTCCGTCATTGACGACGTCGAAGGAGGATCGTTGCGATGCCGAACTCATCGATCAAGAACGAGAAGATGTACGAGGATCTCCGTCGTGAGGGAAACTCCATAGAGAAAGCGGCCCGCATCGCGAACGCAGCGGCCGCGCGCGGTGCGTCTGCGGTCGGCAGGAAGGGCGGCCGCTCGGGGTCCTATGACGACTGGAGCGTCGACGAGCTGAAGAAACGCGCCAAAGAGCTGGGGCTGAGCGGGTATTCGCGGTTGACCAAGAACAAGCTCATCTCGGAACTGCGTAACCACTGACCTACCCACCCGCCGCGTCCAGCAGTGCCTGTGCCAGCTGCGCGGCGGGAGGTGTCATGCGCCCTCGGGCAGGCGAGGCCAGGTACACCGTCCACAGCACCGGGTCGGCGAGATCGACGGTTCGCAGCGCGGGGAAGCATGATGCTTCCGACCTCGGCATGAACGCGGTTCCCAGCCCACTGCCGACCAGGTCAGCCACGGCATGGAAGCCAGCCGGTACCTCGTACAGCGTGCGGGCCTCGCGGCCGGCGGCGCGAAACGCGTCGTCGACGAGGCGGCGCAGACCGAAGCCCGGCGGAAAGCCGATCAGATCCTCTTCGCTGAGGTCGTCGATCGAGACCTCGCACCGGCCGGCGACGGCGTGGTCGCTGCGGCAGACGAACACCAGCGGATCATCGAACAATTTCTGCAAGGTCAAGGGTGCGGGGAAGCGATCCGGCACGGACACCAGCGCGAGGTCCAGGGATCCCTCGAGCAGCGCTGACAGATAGGACGATGCGCCGGTTTGGCTCAGCCGCAACCGAAGTCGAACGTGTGGATGCCGGCGATGGAACTGCCCGAGAGCCCCCGCGACGTCCAGGGGCCCGAATGCGATGAGTGAACCGAATTCGACGGTGCCCATCAGCGAGCCGCGGAACTCGCCGACGGAATCGACGGCTGCCCGGCCGGCGCGCAGCACGTCGTGCGCGTGAGTGTGGAACCGTTCTCCGGCGGGGGTGAGGGTGATCTGCTGTCGGGAGCGGTCGAACAGCGCGACGGCGAGTTCCCGTTCCAGTTTGGCCACCGAGGTGGACAGTGCCGACTGCACGACGTGTGCGCGCTCGGCGGCGCGGGTGAAGCTCATCTCGCCGGCGACGGCGAGGAAGTGCTCGAGTTGACGGAACTCCATCGTGCCAAGCTATCTCATCTGTTGATGACAAAAATCAATATCTATCGTTGGCATTGATTGCTTGTCTGGGTTGTCATGGATGCATGAGCGACGGAGTGAACAGGCGGCAGTTCGGCTTCTTGGTGACGGCCGCAGCAGGGGCGGCGACGCTGGCCGCGTGTTCGTCGACGCCGGCCGGCGCGACCCCGCCACCAGCGCCCACGCACGCACTCGGTCCGGTCCGTCAGATCGCAGCCGGTGACCTCGACGTCGGCTATGTCGACGCCGGGCCGCGGGACGGTCAGCCCGTCATCCTGTTGCACGGGTGGCCCTACGACATCCACAGCTACGCCGACGTGACCGCGATTCTGGCCGGGCAGGGTTTCCGCGTCATCGTGCCCTTCCTGCGCGGCTTCGGCAGCACCCGCTTCCTGTCCGATCGCACCGCCCGCAACGGACAGCAGGCCGCGCTGGCGCGCGATGTCATCGCGCTGATGGATGCGCTCCACATTCCCGCCGCCATCCTCGGCGGGTATGACTGGGGCGGTCGCACCGCCAATGTCGTTGCCGCGCTGTGGCCGCAGCGATGCACCGCGCTGGTCGCGGTCAGCGGCTACATCATCGTAAACCGCGAGGCCAACCTGGCACCGCTCGCACCGCAGGCCGAATACGGCTGGTGGTACCAGTACTACTTCGCCACCGAGCGCGGCGAGCGTGGATATCGCAGCAACACCGCAGATTTCAACAAGCTCATCTGGCGCAACGCTTCGCCGCTGTGGCACTTCGACGATTCCACCTACGACCTGTCGGCCGCCGCGTTCGCCAATCCGGACCACACCGACATCGTGATCCACAACTACCGGTGGCGCCTCAGTCTGGCCGAGGGCGAAGCCCGCTACGACGACGACGAGCGGCGGCTGGCCGCCATGCCGGCGATCACCGTGCCCACCATCACGATCAGCTCCGACTTCGACGGCCCCGCCAGGAACGATGCCGCCTACCGAAAGCTCTACACCGGCCCCTACCAGCATCGCGTCCTCGACGGCATCGGTCACAACGTGCCGCAGGAAGCGCCCCGTGACTTCGCGTCGGCGATCACCGACGTGACCCGCCAGAAGTGAGGAACACCATGACCACATCAACCGACCTGACCGGCCACACCGCCGTGGTGACCGGCTCGACGTCAGGACTGGGCGCCGGCATCGCGGCGGTCTGACCCGAAGGACTCTTCGTGCATCACGTGTTCACCGATCCGCTGGCGCGGCTGTTCGCCGCAACGATCAACCCCGCCCCGAAGCCGGCGGAGCGATTTCCCGACATCGTGGGTCGCACGTCTCTGGTCAGCGTCCCCACGCGACACGGCCCCGTCACCGCGACCGTGTACCGGCCGGACCCGCGGGTGCACCGCCCGCCGGTGTACGTGAACATCCACGGCGGGGGCTTCGTCGTGGGGCACCGTGAGCAGGATGATCCGTGGTGCCGGTACCTGGCAGAGGCCGCGGGCGTGGTGGTCGTCAACACCGATTATCTGCTCGCCCCGCGGTATCGCTTTCCCATTGCGGCGGAACAGGTTTACGACGTCGTGCGCTGGGCCGCCGACCCAGCGCGAGAGTGGGACGGTGCCCGGTTGTCGGTGGGTGGCCAGAGCGCCGGCGGAAATCTCGCCGCCGCCGCAGCGCGCCAGGCACTCGAGAGCGACGGTCCTGAGATCGGCTTGCAGGTGTTGCACTATGCACCGTTGGATCTCGTCACCGCGGTAGGGGACAAGCCCTCACCGCTGGGCTCGCGAGCGGTGATGAAGCCGTGGATGGGGCACGTGTTCGACAACGCCTACACCCCGGACCGGTCACGCCGACGCGATCGCTTGGTGTCACCTGCCTGGGGTGCGAACGCCGACGACATCGTCGGTATCGCTCCTGCGGTAGTGGTGACCGCAGAATTCGACCGGCTTCGCGATGAGGCGCGGTGGTACGCCGACAGGCTGGCCGCGGCGGGGTCGCTGGTCGACTACATCGAGGTGGCCGGGGTGGACCACGGCTACAACATCATGGGCGCCGATACGGCTGTCACGGAACGGGTGTACGCGCAGATCGCCGAGCACGTCGCGCGCGTCGGGACGCGCTAGTCCTGCTGGGCGCGCGCTTCTGCGCCGGACTCCTGGGTGTCGATGTGGTCGTCCGAACCGGCGCGCCCCACGTACGGACCCTCGGCCTGATCGTCGTCGCCTTCACTGGCGCGTGAGCCGGCCACCTTGGGGTCGGGTTCGACGTCCGATTCGGCCTTCTCGGATTCCGGATTGCTCATCGCTGCCTCCTGATCGGTTCCGCACGGCATGCCCGGACCGCCCGTGACCAAACCCCCTCGAACGATGACTGAGTTGTGACCGGCTGTCGATCATCGTTTGGGGGGTAGGGCCTCGGGTATCGCCTCTGCATGGCCCGGAGTGACGCCCAGACTGTGAGAGGAGCGCCCATGCCAGATACATCGAGAGATCCCGTCGACCACTCCCGCACTTATCGCCAATACTCCGGCGAGACGATGAAGGCAGGTAAGAACGCGTTGGGCCTGATCGGCATCGGGCTCGGGGTGCTGTCGCTGGTGATCGCCCTGTTCTCGTTCGCCAACGGATCGCGGACCACCGGGGTGATCGCCGTGATCCTCGCCGTGGTGCTGGCCGCTGCCGGGTTCGGATGGATCACCTTCCGGCACCGCAAGGTCGTGGCAAAGAACGAGGAATGGTATCGAAACCACCCCGACGTGCCGTACGAGCCGCCGACCAGCTGATGCTCAGCGGCCGCCAGTGAACCGCTGCAAGAACTTTTGCGTCCGCTCCTCCCGCGGGCTGTCCAATACATCGGCGGCCGAACCGGATTCGACGATCTGACCGCCGTCGAGGAAGCACACCCGGTCGGCCACGTCTCGGGCGAAGGCCATTTCGTGGGTGGCCATCATGATGGTTGCTCCCGACGCCGCTAGCTCGCCGACCAGGGTCAGCACTTCACCCACCAGTTCAGGGTCCAGCGCGCTGGTGATCTCGTCGAGCAGAAGCAGTTTGGGTTCATATGCGAGCGCGCGGGCGATGGCGACGCGCTGCTGTTGACCGCCGGAGAGTTTGTCGGGATACGAGTCGGCGTGTGACTCCAGGCCGACGCGGGCCAGGAGTTCGCGGGCCCGTTGCTCGGCGTCGCGGCGGCTGTTGCGATGGACAACCCGCGGGGCGAGGGCGACGTTACCGAGCGCGGTCATATGCGGGAACAGGTTGAACGACTGAAAGACCATTCCGACGGCCTGGCGTGCCTCTTCGGCATTGATCCGCGGATCGCTGATGTCGCGGCCGTTCAACAGGATTCGACCGTCGTCGATGTCTTCGAGCAGGTCGACGCAGCGCAGTAGCGTCGACTTGCCCGAGCCGGACGCGCCGATGAGCACCACGACCTCGTGTTCGTTCATGTCGAGATCGACACCGGCCAGTACGGTGCGGTCGTGATACGCCTTGACCAGGCCGTGGATCTGGAGCAGCGGGGTCACAGCGCGCCCTGCCGTGTCGCGGAGCGTCGGGCGACCCAGTCGGCCAACCGCGCCGACGGTACTGCGAGCGCGACGAACAACAGGCCGGCCACCACGTACGGGGTGAAGTTGTACGTGGTGGCGGACTGGATCTGCGCGGCGCGCACGGCATCGACGGCACCGAGCACGGAGATGAGCCCGCAGTCCTTCTGCAGCGCGACGAAGTCGTTGAGCAGGGCGGGGGTGACCCGGCGAGTGGCCTGGGGGAGGACCACCAGGCGCATGGTCTGGCGGTAGGCGAGGCCAAGTGAGCGTGCGGCGGCGAATTGAGAGGGGTGCACCGATTCGATGCCCGCCCGCAGGACCTCGGCGACGTAGGCCGAATACACGAGCACCAGGGCGAGACCGCCGAGGATCACGGCGCTGGTAGGCAGACCGGTGAGGCGCAGGCCGGGCAGGCCGAAGCCGACGAGGTAGAGGCAGATGAGCAGCGGCAGCCCGCGGAACAGGTCCACGTAGCCGGTGGCCAAGGCGCGCAACGGAAACCAGACGGGTCCGCGCAGGGTGCGCAGCGCGGCGAGGGTGAGCCCGGCTATGAGCACGAGGATCTGGCAGACGATGAGCACGCGGATGTTCAGCCACAGGCCGGATAGCAGAGCGGGTAGGCTGTCCCAGCCGATGCGCAGGTTGAAGAAGGAATCGCGCACCCGCGGCCAACCCGGCGCCGAGGTGACCGCGAACAGCAGCACCGCGGCGAACACGACCGTCGACAGCAGCGCCACCAGGGTCGAGCGGCGCGCCCGCGCCTGCCGGTAGGCCACGCGGTCGATGCCGACGGTGGTCACGACAGGACCGGTGCGTTCCCCGCCTGGGCGAGCCACGTCTTCTGCAGCTCCGCGAGCTCGCCGCGGTCACGGAGTTGATCGACGGCGCGGGAGACGCACGCCGTCAACGGGCTGCCCTTGTCGAGGACGATCCCGAACTGTTCGGGCTTGTCCGAGCCGGCCGGCAGCTGCCCGACGATCTTGCCGTCGGTGAGCTCGGCCTGGATCTGGAACGCGGTGGGCAGGTCGACGACGAGGCCGTCGATCTGGCCGTTGGCGAGTGCGGCTTTGGCGTCGTCGTTGTTGTTGAACACCGCGACGCCGGGGTCGATCTTCTGGGCGGCGGTGTAGCTGGTGGAGCCCACCTGCGCGCCGAGCTTGAGGCCTTTGAGTCCGTCGACGGTGGTGACATTGGCTGCGGGGGAGGACTTCAACGCGACGACGGTCTGGGTGACGTCGTAGTAGGGGGAGGAGAAGTCGACGGCCTGCTTGCGTTCGTCGGTGATGGAGAACTCGTTGAGGTCAGCGTCGAACTGCTTGGGCCCGGGTGCGATCGCGGCGTTGAAGGGGACGCGAATCCAGGTGACGTTTTCCTTGGCGTAGCCGAGTTCGCCCGCGACGGCGTAGGCGACGGCCGACTCGAAGCCCTTGCTGTTGGTGGGGTCGTCGCTGTCAAACCAGGGGGAGTACGCCGGCTGGTCGGCGGCGACGGTGAAGGTGCCCGGCTTCAGTGTCTTGAGGTTGTCCTTGGTGCAGGTGTCGGCGCTGGCCGACGCCGACGACGAGGCGGCCGGTTGCTCGTCGGCCGGGGCGCACGCGGTCATGGCCGCGGGGACGAGGGCGAGCGCGCAGAGGACACCAGTGAGGCGATGCATGCGCGGCATCATCGCGCATCTGGCCGCCGCACGCTACGTATCGGTGCGACGTGATCGGATCGGTGTGCTCATGACCGCTTCTCCAGCGGATGCGAGGGAAGAGCGAAGAGTACGAAGAACGCTCCTGCGAGGCACACCACGGCCGCGGTCAGGCACCCCGCGCTCATGCCGGACAGGAACGCGTCGCCCACAGCGCTGCGAACAGAGCCGGCGATCGCCGCGGGGGACTGTGCAGCGACGGCAAGCCCTTGCGCCAGCCCTTCGCCCGCGATGGCACGCGCCGATTCCGGCAAGATCTGCACGGCTGCAGCGTCGTTCAGCCGGGTGAGATACAGCGTCGAGAAGATGCTGCCGAGCACGGCGACGCCGAGGGTGCCGCCGACTTGACGGGTGGCGTCGTTGACGGCGGAGCCCGCGCCGGCCTGCTCGGGACGCACGACACCCATGATGGAGTCGGTCGCCGGAGCGCTGGTCAGGCCGAGTCCGCCGCCGAGGAGCACCATCTGGGCCGCCATCACCGGGTAGCTCACGCTGACGTCGACCACGCTCACCCAGGCGAAGGCCGCCGCCATCAGCACCAGGCCGAGCGCCACAATGACTTTCGTGCCGATGCGCCCGACGGCGAGCCGGGTGCCGAGCACTGAACCGATGGCGATCGACAGTGCGACGGGGAGGATGCGGACGCCGGTCTCCAGCGGACCGAAGTCCTGCAGCAACTGCATGAACTGAGTGATCAAGAAGATGAAGCCGAACAGCGCGAAGAACGCCACGGTGACGGCTCCGCTGGCGGCGCTGAACCGCAGGTTCGCGAAGAGGCTGACGTCGATGAGCGGGTCGGCCTGGCGGCGCTCCCAGACCGCGAACCAGATGCCCGCGAGGAGCGTCACCGCGAAGCCGGCGAGGGTCGGAATCGACGTCCAACCCCGCTCCGGTGCCTCGATGATCGTGTACACCAGCGCGGCGAGCATGACGACGGACAGCAGCAGGCCACCGCGATCGAGGCGCGATGTCGCGTCGGCCTTCGCGGAAGGGATGACCATCGGCGCCGCGACGGCCGCGGCGAGTGCGATGGGGGCGAGCGCGAGGAACAGGCTGCCCCACCAGAATGCTTCGAGCAGAGCGCCGCCGAGGATCGGGCCGATGGCTACCCCGAGGCCGGTGACGGCGCCCCACGCTCCGATCGCCGCGGCGCGTTGGCGGGGTTCGCGGAAGGTGTCGGTGATGATCGCCAGTGTGGTCGGGTAGATCATCGCTGACGCGACGCCCATCACCACCCGCATCGCGATGAGCTCACCGGTGGTGGTGCACAACGCCGCACCGATGCTGGCTGCCGCGAAGAGGACGAGGCCGGCGATCAGTGTGCGACGGCGGCCGAACTTATCGCCGATGGTGCCGCCGGCCAGAACGAGTGCGGCGAACGCCAGGTTGTAGGCGTCGACGATCCACTGGAGGCCGCGTGTGGATGCGTCGAGTGATGAATTCAGCGTCGGCAGAGCGACATTGACGATGGTGGTTTCGACGTTGATCGCCAGGGCGGCGACGAGGACGACGGCCAGTACGGCGCCGGGACGTTTCGTGTGGCGCGTGATGCTGCCGGCCGTGGAACGGTCGAGCGCGTGTGAGGTCATGGAAGAACCGCCTTATGTTGACGCGGATAACTTCGTCGAGCATGACAGTGGAAGTTATCGCTGTCAACATGTGCGGCGAGCCGTTAGCGGATGCCTTCGCCGATGACGTCGAGCAAGCGACCGGTGATCACCTGTTTGCGCGCGTCGTCGGTCGTTGCCAACGGCCCGTCGAGATAGAGGACGGAGAGGCCGTGGACCGAGGCCCAGGCGGCTTCGTCGAGCCCGTCGCGCTTGCGCTCGTCGAGCAGGCCGACGGTGACCAGGTCGTCGATACAACGGCCGAGGATGTGGAACGGATGGCGGCTCGACGGGGTGGCGTCATCGGTGCGGCTCGGCCCGCCGGGGGCGAACGCGGCGCGGAACAGGCCGGGCTCGGCAAGGGCGAAGTCGACGTAGGCCTGCCCGGTGGCGCGCAGACGGGCCACGGCGCGGGGACCGCGCGGCCCGCGGTTGGGGATGCGGGCCAGCGCCTCGAGCATCTGGTCGCCGAGGAGACCCATGGCGTGCTCTTTGACGGCGGCCAGAAGTGCGTGACGATCGGAGTAATGCCGGTATGCCGCAGCGTTACTCACGCCGACGGCGCGCTGAACGTCGCGCATGACCACGGCGTCGGGGCCGCCGGCGCGAGCAAGTTCGACGGCCTGCTCGAGAAGCGCCTGACGCAGATTGCCGTGGTGATACGAGCTCGCCGCCATGTTGACCAGTCTTACATCGGACACGCCACATCAAAGCCGAGGCGGCCTGAAGTATGTTCTGAGGGCGTACGCCCCCATAGCCCAATTGGCAGAGGCAGCGGACTTAAAATCCGCCAAGTGTCGGTTCGAGTCCGATTGGGGGCACTGTAAAACCGCTGATAGGGGCGTTATCGGTCGGTCCAATCGGCGAGACGGACGGTTTCACCCCGGCGTCACCCCGGCGGGTCGCGGGATCGCGACGGCGGGACCGCGCCCGTAGCTAACACGCCCACCTGGCCCGCTCATGGCTGCGTAGGCGTGATGCGGCGTGGGACCCGCTCCGAGGGGGCGGGCGAGGTCAACGCACATGTCAGTGGGCGAATAAGGGCGCGCTGGGTTAAAGCCTGCGAAGCCGACGCGCGACGTCGGACGCCTGCGCGAAGTGGCCCGCCTTCCGATGCTGTTGAGCTACGTTCGACACGTGTCTGGCGAACCTCCTGCTAGAAAGTCATCTGCGCTTGACTGTATGCGTTCGAGGGGCGTGTGGTTCTGGGCCGCCGTCATCACCCTCGGCTCGGTTATTGCGTTATGGGTCGGATCGCAAGTCGCGGTCTGGATGGGACAGAACGTTGACTGGTACACCGGATTCGGGCAATGGTTGGGCGCGCTCAGTAGCCTCATCGCTGCCGGTGCGGCATTGTGGATTGCAGTTTCGGATCGTCGCCAGATCGACGCGCGAACTGAGGCAGATCTGAAGCGGGAAGCGGCTTTGGTCAGAGTCGAGATAACCAAGTACCGTCCCGACATATGGCATGACTACGACATACCTGGGATTAAAATTGAAAACCGTCGATCAAATCGAATCTTCGATATCAAGTTGATCCGACTCGCGACCGGCGGCAGCGACAGACTCTCCGATACCTCGCTTGATGAAGTCGAGTTCCACTTGGGGTCGCAGGGGCAGCTTCAGGAGTTGTCGGACCCCGCGCAGCCCTTAGATACAGACCAGTCCTTAAACATTCTGATTAAGACCTTCGCCATCGAGCAGACCGATTACGTGGCAGTGCAATACACCGACTCGTCCGGGCGGCGCTGGGAGGTCGATACCGACGGTCGCGTCCGCCGAATGTGATTTTTCGGTGGCTGCACTATGGGCTTGAAGTGCGCCGCGACTAGGCGGTCCAACCGGGGCGGGGTCTGAGGGCACCCACCCCGGTCGGAGGTTCTAGCGGGCGATCTGCTCGCCGGGGTATCCGCGAACCTCGCCGCGCGGTCGCCGCTGCTGCCGCGGAATGGGCGACCCCTCGACAAGCTCAACCGGCGGTGCCTTTGGCTGATACGCGCCGCCGTCACTTGGTGCCCGGCCATTGAGGTGTTGCGGGACGAGGCCTGGCCCGTAGCCGAACTCGCTGCTTTGGTCGCCGGATGCCTGGGGGGTAACCTCTTTCGAGGTGTTGGCGGGACACCGGTGCGACAGCACCATATCCCCCTAGCGTCAATTTCAGTCCGAAGACGTGAGATCGGTTAACTACTAGCGTCTTTGGCGCCACGCGGCCCGCTTCAGGTCAAAGGTGCGGCCTGGTGGCCATCCCGATAAGACCCGCGACAGTCGGTGCCGCCTGGGGCGTTCACCCCACCGGGTGACATACGACCTACTGCCGATGTGCGGTGCTCCCTCGCTGCGGCGGTCTTTGTAGATCGATATGTTCTAGCTGGTAGTCAGGGCGAGCCACTACGTCGTGGTCGTGTGCTCACGGCATTGCTACGCTGCTTCCATTCGAGAGGGGGCACAGATGTCGACCGGACCATCTCTGGGTCAAGATGACGTGGGCCAGGCGGTGCAAGAGATGCGACGGCTCTTAAGCCAGCGCTATGGAGAGGACGTCGATCCGCTGCCCCTTGCGGCGATTGGCCTCGCCCAGAGAGCTTGGCGCAACATTGAAGTGGAGGGCGTTCATGGAGGGCCAGCCAGTTCAAGCATCAGCGACGGGGAGATGTTTGCTGCCAACGTAGCAACAACTCGGTTGGTATCGACACACCTGCGATCGTTTCCGACAGTGGACTGGGACGCGCTGATCGCGTCGCTCATTGATCCGGACCGTATCGCTGGACGTCGTTCGGTGCGGGACCTTCTTGGCGACTCATACCAATCTTGGTCAGACACGGTCTACGGTGTCATTGGGACGCAGCAAGAGTTCATGGCACGCTACGGAGCTGAATTCTTTGTGTGGTTCAACGCCTCGTGTAGCTTGCAATCCACCGAATGGTGGGGGAGCCCGGAGTGGCCGGCGATCGCTGAGAAGTTCGTCGAGGATCTGAAAGAGAGCCCGCCGGGAATCGATCCGACGTTCCTTCGGAAGTGCCTGATTGACGCACCCGATGAACTAGATCCAGAGATCCTTGAGTGGTGCGTTGATCGATCGATCGGCTATACGCACCTGGATTAACGGAGAGGCATGTCGGCCCTGACGGTCGGCTGCACCTGAAGCCGGAGCCGGAGCCGAAACCTGGTGTACGGCATCGATACTCGACGCGCCAGCTTCATCATTGCTATTGTAGATAGAGTTTTCGTCTGAGCCCAGCCCGGCAGGATTATTGCTTACGGCAGTACCCATATGCGCCGGCCAGCGTTCTAGGCACTCGGAGTAATCTCGCCCGCGCTCGTCCTTAGGCTTTGGAGTGTCTGAATCAAGAGATCGACCGCAGACACCAATTTGTCGCGGAGCACCGATATCTCGTCGTCGTCAACACCTGCGTCGTTTATTGGGTCTTCTTCCCCGTCCCAACTCTCGTCCTCGCTGGCTTTTGACGCAGCAGCCGTTCGAGTAAATCGCCGAACTTGTCGCAGCGACCTCTTGTACTCCTCGTCTGCCACATCTTGACCGAGCCGGATCCACTGTGTCTCTCGTGCGGATGCAGATGCGGCAGCCAGTGCCACAGCAAAGCGCACAACACGATAGGCACCTTCATCAACAGAGCATGCTCCGGCAAGCACGTCGCTGTCTGACGTGTCTTGCCCGGACGGGGCTGCCGTCTCATCGAAGATCCCCAAGCGGCCCCACGGCTTGTAACTCTCTTCGAGTCGAGCCAAAGCGGCGAACACTTGGTCAAAGCTTTGGAAGGGATAGCGAAGGACTGGAAGGTGGCCACGTTGCGCCCAGATCTGAAGTATCACTTCAGCAGCCTCTGCCTTCACAGACGCTGTATGTTCGGGAGAACTGTTTTCAACCTTCAACAGGAGCTCCGCGACGTATTGCGCCATCCAGTTTCCAAGCATGTCGCTGTTACGCAATTCGGCAGCCAAGCGCTCTCCCAACGAAAGAACATCGTCAGAGTTCACGTACTTCACCGTCCTGTCCGTAGATGTAGTACATCGCGACTGGCTCGGCATAGCCGAGCTGATGGTTCTCGTCGTCGGACTGACGCCGGAATGACGCATTGACACTGGAGAATCTGTGGACCTCGACTTCGACCAACAGAGACATGTTCTGGGCTCGAAGGAGATCACGGAGGAATTTCGGATCGACGGTGAGCTCATCGCCCGATGATCCGGCCCGCTCATGTCGACCAATCGGCCGTGTGTCGTCCCACACTGCCGATCTCAGGACTTCCATACCATCGCGCGTCCACTGCCGCATGTCCGCATCCGAACTCAGGCCCATGGAGGTAACAACTGCCGGCGACGGGCGCGCTGGTGGAAACGAAACATCACCTGAATAAGGATCTTGAGCGTCTACACCTCTATCGTGCCATGGGCTTTCGATCCACCTATGCAGGTCGAACAGCCCGCTGCCTAGCCAGTCATGGTGTGGGGAATCGGGTATGTGAAGCGGCGTGGCCGACGTCGCTAAACTGAGCGCGCGCAGTAGCGCGTCGGCAGTCTTCGGGTTGATGAACGCGCTCCTCACGTTCGTGTACTGCGACCGTGTGCGGCTCAGGGTCGTGCGTCGACCCCACACCGTGGGCCAGGCAATATCGGGTCGGAAATGCGCGTCGAAGTCGATCGGGCCTATCTGGTACACCCAGTCATCGATCTTTGAGTCGCGGCGGGGTTCGTCGAAGTCACCGATGGACTCCACCATGGGACCAGCATCACGACGATCCGAGAGCCAACGGCCATCCGAACGAGTCGGTATGTGATACCGCAAAAAACGGGCCCACTCATCGTCGCCGTCGTCATAGATGCGCACGGTCGGCAAGCAAGCTACCAACCGTCCTGCAATCTCATAGAGGGCGTGAATCGACAGGTAGAAGTCAAGGTCATCGCTTTCCGGCCAGTCGCTCTTGTAGGTAGAGGTCCCGGAGGGATACAGGTCAAGCACGTGACGAGTGTCCTCTTCGAATTCTCCGCGACTCGAAACCTGCCATACACCTACCAACAGGTCGTTTGTGAGGTGCTCAATTACGTCTTTATGGAGGCCAAAAGCATCTCCGAGCGGGTCGCACCAGTAGTCTGTAAAGTCCATGTAGAACCGGAAGTCAGTGTCTCCAAGGAATTCTTCCAAATCGTCTTCATTGGTGAGGCGAGTCAGCTCCGTCTCGGGTAACTCGGCGCCGTGGTCAACGGATAGAAGATCCGGCAGCGTCAAAGCCCTTATTTCATGCCGTGAGGTCGGGTCCGCCCGCCGCGTTCTAATTGGCTCACCAAGCTTCGTGATGGCGCGAAGTTCATCCTCCGACAGTTCGATTGAATGACTCTGTGCCAGCGCAAGTAGTGCACCCTTGGCTGTGTGCTGCATTACTATGTGAGGAGGCTCAATGAAGACGATGTAGCGCAACAGCTCCTCGAAGGTCGAAACGGTCTCTTGCGCAAGAGGGTTGCTTGCCGAAGCTTCGATTGCAAACAGCAACCATTCCCGAGCATGCTTCTCGTAGAAGACGAGTCGAGGATCCACAAAGCCAGCTACGGATCGTTTGCCCTCCGCGATCTCCCGTAACGCTGACACTTCTTCCGCCGCGCCCGCCTCAAGTAATAGCCGAGCCGCATGTGCTGCCCGCCAACGGCTGGTCACCGATGGATCGCCCAGAGATGACCAAATCAAGCTAGCCACGGCGATTGGAACGTTGTCCTGAATTTGACTGAGGATGTCGGCTGTGTCATCACCGGCATCCTCTGGGGCGATGTCGGTGAATAGCTCAGCGCAGTCGTCATACATTGCGAAGAGACCTTCAGCATCCAGGTACGTCGCGAGATGCATTGCCAGTGCATAGCATTCACTTGAGTCAAGACGTTCAGGTACGTGTCCGACGGCGTGGATAGCTGCACTCATCAGTTCACTTGCTGGAATTCCTGTGGATGCCGCCAGGGGCGTAATGCGGTCGTATCCAATACAAGCAATCTGGCGGGCGAACCTTTTGACCACCACCTTGCTGAGTCTGATCAGCTCGTCGCGAACGCCATTCGGGAGGTTTGTGCGGGAGTCTAGAATTGAAAGCAGCCTTCGGCAATCGAAGAGGTCGAACTGGGTGCTGGCATGGAAGGCAGCGACGACGTCTGACAGACGTGAAGGTTGGACTGCGGTCGCAAGTTCGATGATGTCGTCGCGGTACACGGGCGTTTCGCGATCCCGTACGTACGCGAACGCCGCATCCCATCCTGCCGGCGTGTTGAAGTCTAGTTCTTTGAGCGCCTTCAGCGCGGATTCTCTCCCATCCTTGAGGTCTCGCCAGGAGCGAGGAGACTCATAGGTGTCTGAAGCTTCGTCCGGCATAGCGATTTTTCGTTCGGCTGGGGCGTAGATGGTCCCCGCGAGGTCGATGCCGACTTCCTCTGCAACCGCGTCGAGCTCCGCGTAGAACCTTTCAGAGAAACTAGTTGGTCGCTGCAAGCCTTGTAGTGCCTCGAGGATCTGACGTCCGCGCGAAGGATGCTTTCGGAGTGCCCGTATTAAGAGGTCTGACGAACACGTGTATTCGTCGAATGCAGTCAGTCCGATGGCTGAAAGCGGCCAATCACGCAGAGGCCCATTTGATTTCGCGAAAGCCCGTCCGATCTCTGTCAGGCTTGCAATTCGGCGATCGCGCCACCGGGACGCCATCGCGAGAGCTTGACAGGGATCAAACAGGCCCGCAGCCGTCATCGGCTCAGCTAGATCAATCTCATCTTGGTAAGGGCGGAGACTCTCTGCAATTTGCAACAGCCGGTACGCTCGGGGGCCGCTGGCTCCCAGTCGGGCGGCTGACTCGGCGAGCGTCATCAGTGCATGCCACCGAACGGGCAGATCGTCACCTGCCCGTTCGGTAGTCTCCACCGCATGCTGAAAGTGGTGCCGACACTCGCGGTAATCAAACTTGTAGGCTGCCCGCGCAAGTGCGACGAGATCGTCGCACAGCATGGACGATTCCTCACGAGCTACTTCGATTCTTTTTTGTAGAGTCTCGACGACTGCCATCGCTAACTCGTGTAGCTCGGGATTCGCTGCCGCGATTCGGACAACCTCTGTTAATGTCGCGCGGGACAGGAAGCCGGCGTTATCTGCACACCATGCCGCGAGTTCCGCCGACGCGGGAGGAGCTGAAGGGTCGGCGAGTATTCGCACTGCGATCCGAGCCGTAGCGTTTATGAGCAGCCGGGGAGTCTCGTAGTCCGAGTAGCTACGCATCGTTTGGGTCGCGAGCGTTTGGTAATGCGTCGCAACGTCGACGCTATGTCCGACAGCTAGTGAGGACCACAAATCCAACCACTTGCACAGTGGTACAACGTTTTGTCGATATTCACGTAGTGACCGAGAGTCCGTATGTGGATTCTCCTTGGCTCGCTGGACGTCCAGACCCGCGATCGACTCGGCGTCGAGATCGCGCCCTTCGAGGCGCGATCGTATGGCGAAACCGCGAAGCATCGACACGGCTTTCCCGTGATACCAAGAGTTTGTGGCACCTATGCTCCCGGGTAGGTATAGGTCGAGGATGTGCACGCCCTCCGCCTTGTCCAAGAGGTTCAATCTTGTCCCGAGCGCAACAATCCACCAGATGCCATCTAATCCAGGGGTTGGGCTGAAGTAGTCCGACCGGTCCTTCGTGAGTTCGATTGCATGTTTGTGGCTTCTCAGCATCGTGACGATCCGTCGAACGGTTTGAGGCGTTAAGGCGACGTCCGACTCCCAACTCGCTTGTGCTACAGCGAGCTGGAGGTACTTGAGCGGCTTTGGTCCGCCGGCTAGCGCTTGCAGGTCATCAATGCGGCCCACGTCGGCCAAGCGGCGTGCGACGACTATCCCCGCATCGAAACCGATGGTTTCTGGCTTCCATCGCGCTAGGAATGAGACACAGGCCTGAGGGCCGTCAGTGTTGATGTATGCCCACGCGAGTTCGGCGATGTCTGAAATTGCAACTTGAGGTTCGCCGTCATCAGGTGCCGACCGGTCAACCCATGCCCGGGTCCATTCCACCGCGCTACGGAGGCGATTGCGAGCAAGTGCTTGCTGGCCCGATGCCTTGGACAGTAAGGATGCTTCGATAACGAGGTCGGACCCGGGCCATTCACCCGCCAAAGCTCTCGTAGCGATCAGGTGTTCAAGCAGGCTTGGGTCGAGGAACTCGGCTGCGAGATCGGGGTTTTGGCGGATAAGCTCTCGCCGCCGGCCATGCCCCGCTGCGAGGTTACCGGCCTTCAGAGCCAAACGGCCAGCCGCCGGCTTCATTCCCGCACGTAGAGCACCTTTCAGTGCCAGCTGCACAGTGTGTTGAGCAATCTCATATCGCTCCAGGTCTTGCTCTCGTAGCGAAGACCCGGCGAGAAGTCCTTCGGGCTTGGCTTCTGATAGCGCGAGTTCGACAAGGTCATCAATGCGGCCCGCATCGAGGAGCAGGTCGGGTAGAGAAGTTGCGATGTATGGGTCTTCTCCGGCCAGCTGCGTCACGCGATCAAGAAAATTGGTGAGAGATATACCGGTCGGCTTGTAGTGCTGCTGAAACCAAGTTTCGGTCGGCTCATCGCGAAACTGCACCGCGCCGCCATCGATCACAAGCGGCCGCTTTAGGTCGGTAACAAAGCTGTGTACCAACGACTCTGGTACGCCGGCGACCGTCGCCAGAACCCGGATGGGAATCATCGGCCGAAGCGCTGCCAGACATTCACACATGAGATCGACGTCTCTCGGTGCGTCGCGATGATCATCTTTGGCCTTTTCAATCGCGGCCCGAATTGATTGATCAATGATTTGTTCGCTGGTCTGTACGCTGCCGCCGAAGTATTGAAGGACCTCGTGCACAGATGTTTTGGATTCCATGGCGTCGGCTTGAGCACGCGGATTTCCACCGGACACTCGGTGAAATTCTGCCCCATCGTCGGAGCTAACATCTGGGAAGCTCGTTGCCAGGTGCTGCGTCGACTCGAGTTGGTTGAACCCTTCTAGTTCGATCGTGATTGCGTTGGGAGGAGGCTCCAACAAGCCCACCCGTTCAGTTCTGCATAGGACAACCAGGCGACAGTTATCGGGGAACGACTCGCGAAGTAATTTGGGGACAAAAGATTTGGCATCCAAATCTCGTGCAGCAAGACACGCGTTGTCCGCAGCGTCGACAACAACAACGAGCAACGCTTCGTCGTGGCCTGCGCGCAAGAACGTGCAAGCATCTTCGATTCTATGTTTGAAGGTGCGGAAGTAATCGGAAGACTGAGCGGCTGCAGACGGAATGACTAGTTCGCATAAGCCTCTCGCCGCCAACTCATTACAAATCTGCACGAGCCCTTGTCGGTCTTCGTGGCGCGGACTGCTTGGCCGTCGATACGTTCCGTTGCCGAAACAGTCATATACCACTGACGTGGATCCCGCCGGCATGCGACTGCCCAACTGCTGCGCAAACATGCTTTTCCCGATGCCACCTGCCGCGTGGACGATGACGGGTGATGAGTTGGGACGTGCGACCATCTCGGCCAGTGAATCTTCCTGATGAGTCACGATGATCGAATCTGGCATAGCAATGATGTTTGGTGCGGGCATCAGTTGTTCTTCGGTGACCCTCAGTGCGGCCAATACGTCACGACGCAGAACACGAGGATTCGCCGCGTGCAGAGATGTCGCGCGAATCGCGATCATCTCCTTCAGGAGAATGTGGTCATTCGTCGGTGCGCCAGGCAAAAGGCCAGCAAGGTGATTTTCGAATTGCTCGCGCAGGAGCTGAAGGTTAGGTGCGCTGTCCTCAATCGCGACCTGTCGAACGAAGGCCGCGATCTGTTTGTCCGTAATGACCGCACGCACCCACTTTCGGAGGTGAGTGGCGGCTCGCTTAGCGCTGGGCTCCGCGTCGCGCAGGCCGTGTCCGAGTATCGCCAGCGCTGTATGCACGTCCGGCGCTGCCGGACGGTTGGTAGTGAGCGTGAAGGTGACGCGCTCGACGGAATCTGGGTGCTCATCGAGAAGCTCTTTGTATCGCTCGGCGAAGCCGAGCAGAAGCTTTTTGAACCACGACACAGTCCAAGGACTGTCCTCTTGAAGCGTCGTGTGCTTGAACTGGCGGTAGACCACCCGCTTGGCTGTGGCAAGCTCCGACGAGCCGTAGTACTCGGCGAGGTCGATTACCTGTTCACCGCGTCTCTTGCGAGTGTCGTCGTCGGAAGATCCCTCAACGACGATCATCACCAAGTCGCCGTTTGGGTCCAGGAGTTTCAACGAGTGCCGCGCGGCCCAGACATAGTGGAATTGATCGCCGTCGCGGCTTGGGCGCACAGGGTCAAGCAGTTCCATTTGCGCCCAGTAAACCCGCTACTCATCGTTGTATGGATGAGGACGCGCCAACCGGTGGTCGGCTCAATTCCGCTCGGTGACGAGACGATGTCGTGCGTTTCGTATGGTGCGATTCCCGCCAGCAGGAGGGACTTGGTTCCTGCGCCTTCGTGGGCGGACCGCTCCACTTCCGCTGGTCCGCAGACAGTCCGCAGATCACTCGACGCAAGCCAAGGCTTGCCGACGAATACACAGCACATCGCTGCACTTCAACAACTTTTCTCGATGTCAGCACAGGGTAGGCGCGAACCTCCGCAACTGCACTGTGGCACTCTTAAAATCCGCCAAGTGTCGGTTCGAGTCCGACTGGGGGCACAAGTAATCCCGCGGGGTCGGGTCGGTTGCGATCCAAACCTCGTGTGGTCGCTGTCGTCGGCAGCTACCTGCGTCAACACCGCGTCGGCAGAAAGCCCATCGACCGACCTAGACTCCAAAAAATGCGCGTCCCTCGACGAATTGCAGAATTCAACAAGCGGGTCACCAATCCGGCGGCTCGCACCATCACGCCGTGGCTTCCGAACCTCGGGACGCTTGAGCACGTCGGGCGCAATTCGGGTAAGCGATATCGCACGCCCCTTCTGGTGTTCAAGACCGATGAGGGCTACGCCATCCTCATCGGCTACGGCCTGCAGACAGACTGGTTGAAGAACGTCCTGGCCGGTGGACAGACAGTGCTGCGCAAGCACGGACGAGCAGTTGCGCTCGTCAACCCACGAGTGGTCAGTAAAGCCGATGCTGCGGCCGTCGTCACAGGGCCTTCCCGGCTGCTCTTTCGGGCGTTTCCCTACAACGAGGCGGCCCTGCTACTGACGGATGCGGGCTCCGCACGCTGACCCCGGCACCGCACCGCACGTCGATCCGAAGGAGCGACTGAAGTCCGCTGGCCCGGTGACGGTTCGACTTCTGAGACCTCCCGAGTCACGAACGAATCACACCCATGTTGTTTAGCGCCGACGACGCTGGGGAATCGCTAGTGACGGAGGCACGTCACATGACAACAAACACACCAACACTTCGTAGGCGTCGTCGATATGTCATCGTCCACACGATCGCGATGGTCGCCGCCGTAGCGTCGGGTACGTTCGCCTTGGTCGCAATGCTCTTCGGATCGCCCGCGAGTTTCGTTCTCGCACTGGCGCTTTGCGGCGCCGCGTGGATCGTCACCCACTTCGTGGAGTACCTCACCGAGCAGGATGTGATTGAGGCGCGTCGTCGTCGCTCACGGCCGACGCGGCGCATGACCGGCTCCGCGCGGCTGACTCCGTCGCACTAGGCATTCGGCGAAGCAGCGAAGCGACGGCGCGCCCTATTGCCCCGCAGGCCACCGGTCGAGCCAGCCGCCAACGGCGCGTCAAGGCGATCTTTGGCACCGTGTGCGAGATGATGCCCCTGTAACTTCTGATGCGGATGTGACGAAGGCTTCGGTCCCGGCGGAGGCAGTGAGCTCCCGCGCAGACAGCGCGACCGAACCCGAACCGACCCAGGCGCCTGTCGACTCCCCGAACGCGACACGCCCGGCGCCGCAGCCGCGCACGTGGTCGATGCCGAAGTCGCCGGTCACTCGTCAGCACGTCGACGATGTGGGCCGCGGCGTCGTCAAGATCTCCAGATCGCTGTTCAGTCTCGTGGGCCGCGCGGCACGGTCGGGTGCACGCATCGTTGCTCAGATGTGGCGCGCACTCGCAGCGGTGCCGCCGTCAGCGCGACTGCTGTTCCTGACGAGCACGCTGCTGCTCCTCGGATTTGTCGGTGCTCTGGTTCTCGAGGGCGCTCCCGGTCTGCTCTGCATCATCGTCGTGATCCCGTTCTGCGCGGCTGTTCTCGGCGCACTCGGGTACCGCTGGTACAGCGGGCTCGGTCCTGACGCGGTCGCCGCATCGCAGTCGCGCCCGATCCAGCCGGCGAAGTCGGACCTGGAGCGGTCTGTCGACTACGTCGACCGAAAGCTGGCGCTGGCGCTCACCTCCCTCGGCACTGACCATCACCAGCAGGCGATTATCGCGCTGTTCCAGGCGAAGACGGCCGTCGAGCTGACGTTGGGAACCGAACAGGATCTCGACAGCTATGCCGACATGACGATGCGCCCCGGCGACTACGGGCTACGCCCCCGGATCGGGGCCGGGTCCGGCTCGACGTCGACGCCGCGAGAGGGTAATTCGCTAGCGGCATCGTGACCGGACGGGCGGATTGACCCGCTGACCCTCACGCAACCTGGGTGTTGGCTGTGAGGTGGTGGCAACACGACTGTCCACGTGCTGTTGCGAATCGGCAATCCGGTCGGGGAACTCTGGGGCAACGGTCTTCCCCGAAAGGTTCTCCATGTCCTATGTGAGTCCGAGCGAGTTCGTCGGCAAGATGATCGACGCCGGCGAGTCGAAAGCATTGATGTCGACCCGCGACATCCTGATTCGAGCGTTCATGGCAGGTGCCATCCTCGCCCTCGCGGCGGCGTTCGCCGTGACCATCACCGTGCAGACCGGCAACGCGTTGCTCGGCGCGGTCCTGTTCCCCGTCGGCTTCTGTCTGCTCTATCTGCTCGGATTCGACCTTCTGACAGGTGTTTTCACACTCGTCCCACTGGCCATGCTCGACAAGCGCCGCGGCGTGACGTTCAGGTCGATGATGCGCAACTGGGGCCTGGTTTTCGTCGGCAATTTCGCCGGCGCCATCCTGGTCGCCCTCATGATGGCGGTGGTGTTCACCTACGGCTTCAGCGTCGACCCGAACGAGGTCGGCCAGCGGCTCGGTGAGATCGGGCACAGCCGGACGGTGGGATACGCCGAGCACGGTGCCGCAGGCATGTTGACCCTGTTCATCCGCGGGGTCCTGTGCAACTGGATGGTTTCCACCGGCGTCGTGGCGGCGATGATGTCCACCAGCGTCTCGGGCAAGGTCATCGCGATGTGGATGCCCATCATGCTGTTCTTCTACATGGGCTTCGAGCATTCCATCGTGAACATGTTTCTGTTCCCGTCGGGACTCATGCTCGGCGGCGACTTCTCGATCGGCGACTACTTGATCTGGAACGAAATCCCCACGGTGATCGGTAATCTCGTCGGGGGACTGACCTTCGTGGGACTGACGCTTTTCGCCACGCACGCCCGTACCGGCGACACGCGACTGGTCGAAGTGCCCTCGGAGGATCGCTCGCTCATGACAACAGGACGGACTGCTCGATGACCCCGATCATGCCCAAAAGCGAGGCCGCGGAACTGATCAAGGCCGCTCGCATCCGCAAGAAGCTCGACTGGTCCGACATCGCGGCGGAGATCGACGCGCCCCTGGTGTGGTGTGTGGCCGCCCTGCTGGGGCAGCACCCCATGCCGGCCGCTCAGGCCGAGCGGGTGTGCGGGCTGCTCGACCTCGACGGTGCGGTGGCCGAAAGCCTGCAGCTGCAACCCAGCCGTGGGATGGACCCCGCGCTCATGTCCGATCCGACCATCTACCGATTCCACGAGGCGCTCGCCGTCTACGGACCGGCTCTCAAGGAGCTGATCCACGAAGAGTTCGGCGACGGCATCATGAGCGCCATCAACTTCAAGGTCGACATCAAACGCCGCGAGGACCCGGACGGCGACCGTGTCGTGGTCACCCTCGACGGCAAATTCCTCGACTACCGCTGGTGAGGGTGCACTGAGTCATGACTCATCCAGCCGCGGAAACAGCACTTCCCGCATGATGAGCTGAAGAGCGGCTGCCACCGGAATCGCCACGAGCGCTCCGACGACTCCGAGCAACCCGCCTCCGATGAGCACCGCCACCACCGTGGTGACCGCCGGTATCTCAACCGCGCGGCCGATGATCTTCGGCATCAGGAGGTAGTCCTCGACGACGCGCAGGACGAGATAGAAGATTACTGTGGCGATCGCCACGGGAAGCGACACAGTCAGAGCCACTGCTGCGACGATGAAGCCGGCGACGGTCGATCCGAAGGGCACGAGGTCCAGCAGCGCAACGAAAATTGCGAGCAGCACCGGGTACGGAATGCCGAACGCGATCAGCCAGGCGAAGGTGGCAACACCGGTGATCACCGAAATCACTACGTTGCCAAGAAGATAGGCACCGACCTTCGCGCAGACCTCGTCACCGATCAGTATCGTGCGCGGACGGCGCGAATTCGGCGCGAAGCGATACAGGGTCGCTCGGATTCGCGGGATGGAGATGAGGAAGTACACGGTCAGTATCGCGAGAATGAACGAGTCAGCGACAGCGCCGACGACCGTGCTTCCTGCCTTCACCACCTCGCTGACCGCCGAACCACCCAAGCCGTGAACCGCGTCTGTGACCCGTTGCTGGAGACCGAACCGATCATTGAGCCGGCCGATCCAGGAGGAATGGTCTTGAACCGACTGCATGTACCGGGGAGCGAGGTCTATGAACTGGCGCGCCTGCTCGGCAAGAGGCGGGATGCATGCCGCGATCGAGCCGGCTATCAGCGCGAACACCGAGACCGCCACGACCGTGACCGCCGCCCACCGCGGTAGACCACGGACCACCAGCCACGACACGGCCGGTTCAAGGCCGAGCGCGATGAAGAACGCCGCGGCAACCAGCAGCAGCATGGAGGAGACCGACTCCAGTCCGCGAACCGCCGCGTAGGTGACCGCGACTCCGGCTGTACCCGCGAGGCCCATGAAGAACGGAGACCGCCAGTTGGCCCGTGGACCCGGGGGGCCTAGTGGTTCGTCCGGCGAGCGCAGCTGTGCCGCCCGCGATTCGGCGGCGGCGATCGGACCCTCAGCATCGGTGTGGGGCTGGCCGACCAAGCGATGATGCGCTGGTGTCTCCTGTCCGAGATTTCCCTGTGTCACGTCGCCCCTCCCTACCCGCGCCGGACTTGACTAGTCGGAGCTGGCCAGAGAGTGTGCCGTCAGGGCTAGATCGCCTTGAGTTTTCACCCTGTGGTGCTCAACCGACGGCCGCTGCGATAGATCGCTGGGCCGCACCGCCTGGTCTCGAGAGGACGAACGATCGTCGTGCGGATTGCGCCGCCGGGACGATGTGTGGTCTGTCGACGGGGCGCAGCATGAGGCCATGACTCAGAACCAGACACTTCAATCACCAGTCCCACGTGGTGCGACCGAAGACAAGACCGGCATTGCGGTGGGGGCCGGCCCGGTGGACGTGGACGCCTATATCGACTTTCAGTGTCCCTTCTGCAAACAGTTCGAATTGAACTCCCGCAACGTCATCGACCGGCTACTGGACCGCGAGATGATCCGGTTCATCCGTCATCCCATGAACTTTCTCGACGCCATGTCGGCGAATCACTATTCGACCCGGGCGGCTGCCGCGGCCGCCGCGGCAGCGGACGGGGATAGATTCCACGAGTACTCCTACGCCCTGTTCCAGAGCCAGCCGCCCGAGGGAGGATTCGGCCTTTCCGATGACCAACTCATCACTCTTGGCCGAGTCGTCGGTGTAGCGGATCCCTCGTTCGCCGAGCATGTGAAGTCGGGCACCTACGTCAGCTGGCCCTCGTTTGTCACTGCCCGCGCGACCGCCCGTGGGGTCGGCGGTACGCCGAGCGTTTTCGTTGCAGACAAAGCGATTCCGGCCCGGCCCGATCTGATCGTGGCCGCTGTCGACCGCGCGATGCATTAACCGCCTCGGAAGTGGTTACCGCGTCGTCCGCTCGCACTGCTTCCAGAAGCTGGTGAACGACGCGTACGACTTCTCCGGGACGTCGGGGAACATCCGCGGCATCTCGTCGGCGGTGCCGCGCCAATGCGGCACCGACGGATGCCGCATGTAGATGACGTCGTCCCCGAGGTCGAGGTCTCCGAACTCAGCGACGACCAGACGGGCACCCGGGATCTGCCGCGCGCACCGCATCACGTAGTCGGTGACCATCGGCGAGACCGGGAAGCGGTCGAACCAACTGGGTTCCAGCAGGACGATCCGGTTTGCGTCGATGTCCTGGCGCCAATCCGCATTCAGCCAGAACGAGTGGTAGAGCACCGTGGGCTTGGACGGGTCGATCATCGGCTCGTCGCTCGGCGGCGGCGTCCACCTGAGGTCGAGCTCCACACGTTCGGTGAGGACGTCGGGAACCGCCATCTCGGCGAGCACACCGTAACCGTGGTCGATGACGGTGTCGTGCTGCGTCAGCGGCGAGTACTTGTTGACGTTCTGCTGGGCCGGCACGTAGTTCTTACCGCTGTTGGTGCCCGCCACCCACTGCCACGACAGGCTGTTGCTGGCGGGGTCGCCGTCGAGCAGGTGGTAGTACAACCACAGGCTGGGTTCCCACCAGTGGGTGCGGCCGAAGTTGCACGTCAAGCCCGCCAGCCACATTCGTTCGTGGTTGTGCATGTAGCCGGTGTCGTAGAGCTTTCCCACGGCGGCGTCGAGCGCGTCGATCCCTGTGCCGCCGTCGCGCACCGCCCGGGGTATCCGCCGCGAGCTGACGGGATGCTGCGGCCGCTTCACGTCGGTGAAGATGCGGTCGCCGAGGAACGTCCACTCCCGCTGCCAATACTCGCGCCACGCCAACTCGAAGACGAATTTGTACGCCTGCGCCGGCGTGTGCCGCTCCAGGATCAGATCGCGCACCTCCGGCAACGTCACCAATCCGCGGGTGAGGTACGGCGAGATCTGCGTGCCACCGTCGGTGAAGTTTCGCGCCCTCGCGTAGCGCGCGGCATCGATCCGCGACACACGCTGCAGCACGTCCTGGCGAGACACCGCAAACGACTCCACCTCGTCGAGAGTAGCCACGGGGTCGGACACGCCCCGGACACGCTCGAAACACCCGCCGGGTGCGAGGATGTTCACCCATGACCACACGCGAACCGGACCTGGTCGCCGGCGTGCCCCGTAGGCGGATCGTCGTCGCCTCGATGGTGGGCACCACCATCGAGTTCTACGACTTCTACGCCTACGCCACCGCGGCCGTCGTGGTCTTCCCGCATCTCTTCTTCCCCAAGGGTGACCCGACGACGGCGCTGCTCGCATCGCTGGCGACCTTCGGCCTCGCCTTCGTCGCGCGTCCTGTCGGGTCGATCTTGTTCGGGCACTTCGGCGATCGGATCGGACGTAAGACCACGCTGGTGGCTTCACTGCTGGTGATGGGAATTGCGACGTTCCTCATCGGCGTGCTGCCCACCTACCATCAGGTGGGGCTGCTCGCCCCGGCGCTGCTTGCGATCATGCGGTTCAGCCAAGGCCTGGCGCTGGGTGGCGAATGGAGCGGCGCGGCCCTGCTGGCCACCGAGACCGCCAAACCCGGCAAGCGCGCATGGGCGGCCATGTGGCCGCAGCTCGGCGCCCCATTCGGCTTCCTGCTGGCCAACGGCGTGTTCCTCATCCTGGTGCTGTGGCTGGGCTTCAACACTGCCAGCCCAGATCTGGATGGTGCGTTCCTGACGTGGGGCTGGCGCATTCCCTTCCTACTCAGCGCAGTCATGGTGGCCATCGGCCTCTACGTCCGGCTGCGTTTGACCGAGACCCCGGTGTTCGCCCGCGCGATCGCCCGCGGCGAGCGGGTGCGTGCCCCGTTGGCCGAGGTGTTCCGCAACCACTGGCGTCAGTTGATCATCGGCACGTTCGTCATGCTGGCCACCTACACATTGTTCTACGTCGTCACCACCTGGGCGCTGAGCTTCGGTACCGGCAAGAAGACCGCCACCGGTGGGGGATTGGGCATTCCCTACCTCGAATTCCTTCAGCTTCAGCTGATCTCGGTGCTGTTCTTCGCGGCGATGCTGCCGGTTACCGGACTGCTGGCCGACAAGTTCGGCCGCCGCGTGACATTGCTCGTGATCACCGTCGCGATCATGATCTACGGCACCACCTTTGGGCTGCTGCTCGACCCGGCGTCGGCGACGACCACCTCGACCCTGGTGTTCCTGATCATCGGCATGACGTTGATGGGGCTGACGTTCGGGCCGATGAGTGCCGTGCTGCCCGAACTCTTTCCGACCAACGTCCGGTACACCGGATCCGGTGTCGCCTACAACGTCGCCAGCATCCTCGGCGCGGCGATCGCACCGTTTGTCGCGACGTGGTTGGCCACGTCCTACGGGGTGGCGTGGGTGGGCGTCTACCTGTTGTGCGCTGCGGTGCTGACCGGCATCGCGCTCCTCGTGATGCGCGAGACCCGCGACGCCTCGCTCGACGACATCCAGGAACTCGTTCCGTAACAGGGGGCGGCCGGTCGCCGTCCCTCAGACAGCGGCCCGGTGGAGAAGGTGACGCGCGCGCTCGCCGGCAGTCATCGCTCCCCACACCCCGTGCTGCTCGGGTGTACGCAACGCGTGGTCGCGACACTGTTGGAGAACTGGGCACTGTTGGCAGATCTTCTTCGCGGCCTTCTCTTTACTGTGGATCACCGCTCGGGAGGAGCCATCCGGGAAGAACACCTCGGCCGGGTACCCGAGGCACTTCCCCCGCAACTGCCAGCTCCACGCATCCTCTGTGGGTGGGGGGAGCCGGAGGCAATGTGTTCGCGCGAACGAGGCCAGATAGCTGCTGTGGCGCGTCATCAGCTTCCTCCGCGAATCTCGTGCTGCAGTCTCTGTGGCCACAGCCGTCACAGGAGAAGTCGATGGACGCAGCAGTCTCGTTACAACGTGGGGCATCAGATCGCGCTGCCGCCCAATCTCTTTCACAGCAACCTGCCAGCCAAACTCACAGGTGACATCTCGTCATCTTCAGGTTGGCTTCAGGCCGCACGGTCAACATCACTGACGGCAAAGATCCGAGCCCACGCGAGACAAGGCGCGTGTCCACCTGCCGCTGGCCTCTAGACACGGGGAACTGACGTTGAGCGTGATCACTGTGGATGTTGTCCTCATCCTGCCGCCGCCACTGCGAGACCTCTCGGTGGCCAGCAGCAATCAACTGGCCGATGCGATGACGGACGTCGGCGGTGCCGCGTTCCGCCTCGGCCGGCCTTTCCCAGGCCGCGACGACGGCCCGTGCGAACCGCACATCTCGCTGTTCATGATGGCCGTCGACGCCACCGAGGTGGTGGAGCTCGCCGCGGCGGTGGCCGACGCCGCGCGAACGGTCGCACCGGTGGCGGCCTCGGCCGTCGAATACCGGCACAACCACGAGGGCGCTCCCGAGGTCTTCTTCGCCCGGTCCGACGAGTTCCGCGCCGTCCAGCGTGCTGTGATCGCGGCGGCGGAACCGTTGCGCCGCGGCCGGATCCGTGAGCTCGACCCCGGCGGCAAACCCCTGGCGGCCGTCCTCGACGACCCCAACCCCGACGATCCCGCGCGGGTGCGGCAGTTGCGCACCTACGGGTTCGACGATGTCTCCGACGACCAGGACGACCGGTTCAACCCGCACGTCACGCTCACCTGGCCGGTCGACGAGACCAGCCGCGTCGATCTGGCGACCCTGCGCCCCGCAGCGGATTTCAGCGGGCTGCTCACCGACGTCGCCCTGTACGGGATGGCGCCCAACGGAACCTGCACCCGGCGCTTCGGTTCATGGACTCTCACCGGTGATCCGGTGTGACCGCGGACAGCCCGGAACTCCGGCGGTCGCTGTGGGCGCTGGACGGGGTCAACTTCTTCCTGGCCGACGTCCAGGCCGGACTTGGCCCGTTCCTCGGCGTCTACCTGATCAACAAGGAGACGTGGAACCCCGCCAACATCGGCTTGATCCTGACCCTCGGCGGTGCCGTCGGGTTGTTGCTGAACGCCCCGGCCGGCGCGCTGATCGACGCCACCAGACACAAGCGCGCCCTGCTGGCGGGAGCGGCCGCGCTGACGTCGTTCGGCACGTTCATCGTGACGCTGAAGCCGACCTTCGCGGTAGTCACCGCCGCCCAGTTGCTGACCGGTATCGCCGGGGTGGTGCTCGGGCCGGTCATCGCGGCCATCGCGCTCGGCATGGTCGGGCCGAAACGCTACGCCGCGCAGACGGGTCGGATGCAGGCGTTCAACCACGCCGGCAATGTGGTGGGTTCGGCCGTCGCCGGGCTGGCCGGTTACCTCATCAGCCTGCGGATGGGCTTCTGGTTGGCCAGCCTGTTCGGCATCTTCGTCGTGCTCTCCACGCTGCTGATCAAACCCAACCTCATCAACCACGACGTCGCGCGCGGGATGAAGCCCAAGGACGACACCGACGACGGCGACGACAAGCCATCGGGTTTCTGGGTGCTCCTGCGCAACCACCCGCTGCTGATCCTCGCCGCCGTCGTGGGCCTGTGGCAGCTCGCGAACGGCGCGATGCTGCCCATCACCGGCCAGAAACTGGCTGTGGGCGACGCCAACGACGGCGCTCTGTATCAGGCCGCGCTGATTATCGTCGCGCAGGTCGTGATGATCCCGATGGCCATGCTCGTGGCGCGCCGGGGCGATCGGTGGGGACGAAAACCGTTGATGGTTCTGGCTTTTGCGGTGCTTCCGGTGCGCGGCGTGCTGTTCATCCTGGCGCAGTACCCGGGTGAGGTGATCGCCGTGCAGGCCCTCGACGGTATCGGCGCGGGACTGCAGGGTGCGTTGTTCGCGATCATGGTGGCCGACCTGACGCGCGGCAGCGGCCGGTACAACATCGCCTTCGGTGCAGCCACGATGGTGCAGGGCATCGGCGGCGCGCTCAGCCCCACGCTGGCCGGTGCCATTGACGCCGCAGCCGGGTACGGCGCGGCGATGTGGGCGCTGACGGGTATCGCGGTGGTGGCTCTGGTCCTACTCGTGCTCGCGGTACCGGAGACCCGTGCGTCGTCCGACGAACCGCCGGAGACCTCCGATGTCGCACCCGAACCCACCGCGGTCGGCTAGTACCGATGATCTCTGGAGTCGGTGCGACCGTGTTGTCGGTCGCCCTGGTGGCGGCCGTGATGGTGTTCGCCGTGGTGCGGCCCCGCGGGCTGCCTGAGATCGCCGCGGCGTTGCCCGCTGCCGTCATCGCGGTGGCGGCCGGACTGGTCAGCTGGCCCGCGGCACGGTCCGCGGTCGCCGACATGGCGCCCACCGTCGGGTTTCTCGCGGCCATCCTGGTGCTGGCGCATCTGGCCGATGCCATGGGCGTCTTCGCCTGGATCGCCCATCAGTTGCGTCGCGGATCGCGCGGATCTCCCACGCGACTGCTCAGCCTCGTGTTCGTCGCCGCGTCGGCGACTACCGCGATCCTCAGCTTGGACGCGACGGTGGTGCTGCTGACGCCGGTCGTGATCGCCACGGCGCAGGCGCTGCGGATGGACCCGCGGCCGCACTCCTATGCCAGTGCGCACCTGTCCAACACGGCCTCCACGCTGCTGCCGGTCTCCAATCTGACCAACCTTCTGGCCTTCGCCGCAACGGGTTTGACGTTCGTGGAGTTCACGACGGTGATGGCGCTGCCGTGGATCGTGTCGATCGTCGCCGAGTTCGTCGTGTTCCGGATCTTCTTCGCGCGACAGCTGCGCGCCCGGGCCGACGCACCGGGGGCGGCGCGGAGCGTCGAGGCGGACGACGAGGTGACTGGGGCTAGCGAAAAGGCGGGCGTTGATTCATCGCCGCCGATGCCGACGGCTGCGCTGGCCGTGTTGGCACTGACGCTCGCCGGTTTCGCGGTGTCCGGGTTCGTCGGCGTCGCACCGGGTTGGGTGGCGGCCGCGGGTGCCGTGGTGCTGGCGGGATTCGCACTGCGGGCACGGCGGACCACGGTGCGTCGCACGCTGGCCGCGGCGGACGTGCTCTTCTGCGGGTTCGTCCTCGCGCTGGCGGTCGTGGTGGCCGCCGTGTCCGACGGGCCGATCGGTCGTGCGCTCGCCGAGCATCTGCCGCGCGAACCCACCCTATTGGGGTTGTTGGTGGTGGCCGCCGTCGCCGCGGTGATCTCGAACCTGGTGAACAACCTGCCCGCGACCCTGTTGCTGCTGGCGGCGATCGGCACTCACGCGCCGCCGGCTCTGATCCTGGCGGTGCTGCTGGGCGTCAACATCGGCCCTAACCTGACCTACGTCGGATCTCTGGCGATCATGCTGTGGCGCAGGGCATCTGCGGCAGCAGGCGCCGATCCGCAACTGCGGGTCTACACCGTGCTGGGGCTCCTCACTGTGCCGACCGCACTGGTGGCGAGTGTGCTTGCGCTGTGGGTCGGGGTCAGGCTCATCTGACGTGTGGCGCGGCCAGTGGACCGCAGCGCAGATCGAAGCATTCGCGCAACGTATCCAATGTCCGCCGGGCATCTTCGCGGTCGCGCCGGTGCCGGAGCAGGAACGTCAGGGACCCCCGCAATTGGCGGGTCAGCGGATACCAGGAGTCGACATTGGACCCGCACCGCAGGAACACCGCATTCGGCAGCCGCTCGAACATGACACTGAGGTTGTGCTGCGACAGGCACAGGATGCCGAACGGAAGGATGACTTTAGATTTCGCCCGCAGCTCGATCGCGTCCATCTCGTACAGCGGGGCATCCACCAGTCGATCGCGGAAGAGCATGTGCGTCATGAAGTACGCCATGAACGAGGTCAGATGCATTGTCGCCGAGCGGAGTTGAATCGACAGCACCGATCCGCCGGGTGAGAGGTAGGGCTGATAGGGGCCTGCGTCGCGCAGAACATAACCCGTGCAGTTGATGATCCAGCTGCCGGGTGCGACCGCCCGGCGTAGCCCGCTGGCGAATGTCATCACCGGGCCGTCGGGTCCGTCGACCACGTCGGTGAAGCGGTCCATCACGACTTCGCGTAGACCCGCGGCGATGGCGCGGCTCTCCTCGGCCGACATGATGCCCAACACGTAGGTGTCGGCGCCCTGTGTGGGCCACACGCCGTAGGTGTCCCGGAACCAGCGGTTGGCCTCGTCTTCGTTGGTGCCGTCGAAGTGGCTGAGCATGTGCGCTCCCGAGACACTCGCCGGGGTGCCCGACCACCACCGCCTGCGTCCCCGCGGGAAGGTCTCGTCGCGGCTGAGGAAGTACGTCCCCGAGCCGGCGACCATCGAGATCTCCCGGTGTGGGTCGGCGGTGATCAGCGCGTGGGCGGTGTCCATCCCTGTCTTGCCGCCGCCGATCACCCACACCGGAGCGCCGTCCGAGGCGATCTCGTCGACGTCGCAGAAGTTCGGCGACACCGAGCGCACCTGGTGGGACTGAACGAGCAGCGGATCGTTCGGCGTGACGGCGAAGCCGGCCGCGTTGATGAGCCGCGGCGTGGTGATCGTGCGCGTGCGGCCGTCGGCGGCGCTGACGCGCACCGTGGCCATGCCGTCGGATTCGGTGAAACCGTCGAATTCCCAACCGAACAGGGTGTCGACCGTGACCCGCTGGCGGACGACATCCAGACAGTGGGTGAAGTGGTCGAGCACCTCGGATCGTGTTGCGAGGTGTCTGCGGTCGTGCCCCTGTGTCCACGGGATGTCGCCGGCGGTGAACCACGGGTGGGGCTGGTGCAGGCGGACGTACGGGTAGGTGTCGACCCACATGCCGCCGACGCGTAGGCGACGGTCGACGAGAATAACTCGCTGCCTCCGGCCCAGGTATTCCGACGCCACAGCGAGTGCGTTCATCCCGGCCAGGCCTGCGCCGACGATGCACAGATCGCAGCTCTCGGTATCCGTCGAAAGACTCACCGTCGAGTCGTCGGTCACCGCGTCACCTGCTTCGCTCGTCGCCTCCTGTGCGGGTGCCCGAGACCAGCAAAGCCAAAACCTGAACTTGCGTCGACAAATGGCCTACACGGCTATCTCGAGTGCCACCAGCCGCCAGCCGCCCGCACGCTCTAGCGTGGTTGAATGTCGCGGGCGTCCATTGTCGACGCCAGCTGAGCAACCTCGGGTGGGCCCACCAGGGACATGTCGAATCCCGCGTGATCGTCCACGTAGTCGGCGCTTGCCCGGTACCTCTCGGCGGCGAGAGCCGGATCGGTGCCCAGCGGATATCCGATGAGCGCTAGCACGCGGTGGCGTGTCGGGTCGACATCCACCCAGACGCCGTGCACCGTGATGCTGTATTTGCGCAGGCTCGCGATGTGGCGCGGCTAGAACGACGTTGCGTAGTCGCGCACTGCCGCTGCGCTTGGCAGCGTGTAGATGCGCAATTCCGTTGTCCCGCATGTGCTGGTCGTCATCAGTGTCGACTGCCCAGCGGGTCCAGTTGATCGTCGGTGGCGTCGTCGGCGGCTGTGGAGAGGCTCAGCTCCTCCCACTTCTCGTCCGCGGCAAGCAGATCACGTCCGGCGGCCGTCGCGTAGCGGTAGGCGTCCGGCCCGACCAGGAGTCGGGTCGGTGGCTCCGGCATCCCGACGACGTCGAGCAACAGCGCGGCCACCTTGGCGGGGTCACTCGCCCCGATCGTGGCGGTGTTGCTCATCGCCGCGGCCGCTCCGACCGTGGGCTGATACTCGTCGCGGATCGGGTCCACACGCATGGACGACCCTGCCCAGTCGGTGCGCATGCCGCCGGGCTCCAACACTGTCACCGTGATACCCAGTGGCGCCACTTCCTGCGCGAGGACGCTGGAGAAGCCGGTGACCGCCCACTTGGCCGACTGATAGGCAGCCAGGCCCGGTCGCGTCAGCCGGCCACCCACCGAGGAGATCTGGACGATGTGGCCGCCGCGTTGGGTGCGCATGACGGGCAGCGCGGCCTGGGTCAGCCGCACCACACCGAGAAAATTGGTGTCGATCTGGGTCCGGAAGTCGTCGAAGTCGACATCCTCGATCGCCCCGATGTTGGCGTACCCAGCGTTGTTCACCAGCACATCGAGCCGTCCAAACTGGTTGACGGTGTGCGTGATTGCGGCCCGAACCTGGCCATCGTCGGTCACATCCAGTGGGACGACCGACAGTGTCTCGGGGTACTCGGTGGCGAGGTCGTCGAGCGCCGAGGCCGAGCGGACGCCGGCGACCACGCGGTGCCCTGCCCGCAGAGCTGTCTCGGTGATCGCGCGGCCGAGGCCGCGAGAGGCGCCCGAAACGAGAAAGACGTGCGATTGATCGGTCATGGGAACTCCTCGTAGGTGATGGGTGATCAGGAAACGGAACGGATGGTGCCGCCGTCGACGCGGAGGTCGGCTCCGCTGATGTAGCCGGCGTGCGTGCTGGCCAGAAATGTGACAGCAGCGGCGATCTCCTCGACCCGGCCGAACCGGCCGACGTCGTTGGGAAACCACTGGGAAGACGCAGCCTTCTCGACGTCCGGCCAGGCGGTGCCCCAGCCGTTGGCTGCTGCCGCTCGAAGGGTCATGTCGCGGACCGGCTCGGTCAGGATCGCCCCAGGGGCCACGATGTTGGCGGTGACGCCTGTGCCGGCCAGTTCGCGAGCCAGGGCCACCGTGTAGTTGTGGCGCGCCGCGAGCGTGGCGTTGTAATGCGGTTGCAGCGCCACCGGCTGGATGGCCAGGCCACCGCCGATCGTCACGATGCGACCCCAGCCGCGTTGTCGCATGCCGGGGACCAGGTGGCGAATCATGCGAACGCCCGTCACTACGTTTGCCTGGTAGATGTCCGTCCAGTCGTCGTCGGTGAGCTCCGACCAGGTCAGGCCGTCGTAGTAGCCGGCATTGTTGACCAGGACGTCGATCTCGCCCGCGGCGTCGGCAACCGCGGCGGCGCCGGTGGTCGTCGTCAGGTCACCCAGCGCGGCGACGGCCTCGCCGCCGTTCGCGCGGATGGTGTCGACCACCGCCTGCGTCCTGTTCTGATCGCGTCCATGCACCACGACCGAAGCGCCCTCTGCTGCCAGCATTTCGGCGATCGCGCGACCGATGCCGGTGCTCGATCCGGTGATCAGTGCGCGTCTCCCCGTCAATCCCATGTCCACTGGGGTGCTCCATATCTACAGTCGTATACATACAGGTATACAGACGTAGACTCGGGTCCGTCTATTCCCTACCATGAACGCGTGCCCACCCGTTCGTCGCGACCTCGCAATGCTGCGGCCACCCGCGAGGCCATCCTGACGTCCGCGGTACGCAATTTCGCACGCGCTGGATATGACGGAGTGGGGGTCCGTGAGATCGCCGGCGATGCCGGTGTCACCGCCATGTTGGTGAACAGATACTTCGGCTCCAAGGAGCAGCTCTTCGCAGAGGCGGTCGAAGCATCGTTCGCCGCGCCCACATTCGTCGCCGAGCAGCCGCAATTCTCTGCGCGGGAAACCGCAGCGGCGCTGGTGGCCCGCTCCGCGCCGGACGGCGATGAGCTGGCCCCATTCCTGATCATGCTGCGGTCGGTTTCGAACCCGCGCTCCGCGGAGATCGTGGTCGACGCCATCGAGCGTCACGTGGGCAGGCGATTGGCGAAACAACTGTCCGGCCCGGGCCGTCAGTTGCGTAGCGATGTCGTGCTGTCCGTGATCAGCGGAGTGCTCCTCATGCGACGGGTGGTGGGCACCCGAGCTCTCAACAGCCGTGACGCCGAAGGGCTCACCGACGTTTTGGAGGCCGTGTTCGACGCGATCGTGAAGGCGCCGCCGGGCTGACGCGCAAGCGCACCGTGCCCACTCGGCTCACCGACAGGCACATGACCGCTGCGACGGCGCACAGCCCGGCCGCCACGTAGAACGCGAGGTCGTAGTCGCCGCGCAGGTCGCGAATCCAGCCGGCGCCTGCCGCGGCGGCTGCAGCGCCGAGCTGGTGCGAGGCGAACACCCACCCGAAGACGATCGGCGTCTTGTCACCGAAGTAATTGCGGCACAGCGCAATTGTCGGAGGCACCGTGGCCACCCAGTCGAGGCCGTAGAAGATGATGAACACCCACGTTCCCGGCTCGGCGTGGGGAGAGAGCAGCGCCGGAAGCGCGAGAAGCGACAGCCCGCGCCCGGTGTAGTAGATGACCAGCAGCACCCGGGCGTCGACTCGATCGGTCAACCATCCGGAGAACACCGTGCCCGCGACGTCGAGGATGCCGACCACGGCGAGTAGGCCGGCGGCCACCGTCGTCGGCATCCCGTGGTCGTTGGCTGCGGGGATGAAGTGGGTGCCGATCAGCCCGTTGGTGGTCATGCCGCAGATCGCGAAGCTGCCCGCCAGCAACCAGAACGCCGGCACCCGCGCACCCAGCACCAGCCCGGAGAACGCTGCGGCGAAACTGCTGCCGGGTGGGCGTGGCGCCGGTCCCGTGTCGACGGACGGCTGCTGGCCGTAGCGGCCAAGGCCCTTGTCCTGCGGCCAGTTTCGCATCAGCAACAGCACGGGTGGTATCACGGCGAGCGCCGCGGCGGCGACCAGAAGCGATGCCCAGCGCCACCCGTGATGCGTTGTGATGGCGGCGACCACCGGCAGGAAGATCAGCTGTCCCGTCGCGCTGGCCGCGGTCAGCACCCCGGTGACCAGTCCCCGGTGCGCGTCGAACCACCGGGTCGCGATCGTGGCCACGAATCCAATCGAGATGGCGCCGGTTCCGGTGCCGACGAGCACGCCCCACAGCAGGACCAGCTGCCAGCTCGCGGTCATCGTGACGCTGAGCGCGCTGCCGGCCGCGATCAGCGTCAGTGCGACGGTCAGCACCGGGCGAATGCCGAAGCGATCCATCAGTGCCGCGGCGAACGGCGCGGTGAGGCCGAACAACGTCATGTTCACCGACATCGCTAGTCCGACCGTTCCGTGCGACCAGCCGAACTCGTGGTGCAGCGGGTTCATCATCACCCCGGGCACGGAGCGGAAGCCGGCGGCGCCGAGCAGCGCGATGAAGCTGACGGCCGCCACCACCCAGGCCCAGTGCAGGCGGATGGTGCTGCGCGCAGAGCGGTCTGTCACTGTCACCGCTCGACTATGACGGCAGAGCGGCCCGACGACTAGTGGCAAGACTGCCGTTATGCGTCAAAAACATGCCATCATGGCGTCATGTCCGCCCACCGGGTCGTCGTGCTCCTGCTCGAACCTGTCATCGGCTTCGACGCCGCGATCGCCCCGACGCTGTTCGGCGCGGCCAGCAGCCCCGAGGGCGCACCGCTGTACGAGGTTCTCACCTGCGGGCTGACGGCCGATCCGGTACTCGCCAACACGGGGTTCTCGATGATCCCGGCCGCCGGGGCCGAGGCCCTGGCCACCGCCGACACCGTGGTGGTCCCCGGCACGCGTTATCAGCCCGCTCGCGTCGACGGCCGGCTCGAACCACAGGTGGCCGAGGCGCTGGCGGCGATCCCGCCCACGGCGCGCGTCGTCTCGATCTGCACAGGCGCCTTCGTGCTCGCTGCGGCAGGGCTCCTCGACGGCCGGCCCGCTACCACCCACTGGCAGCACGCCGACACGCTGCGCGCACTGTATCCGCGGGTGTTGCTTGACGAGAATGTCCTGTTGGTCGACGACGGGGACGTGCTGACCTCAGCGGGCCTTGCCGCAGGTATCGACCTGTGTCTGCACATCATTCGGCGCGACCACGGAACACAGGTGGCGAACGCGGTCGCGCGCTACTGCGTCGTACCGCCGTGGCGCGAGGGCGGCCAAGCGCAGTTCATCGAAAGTCACTTGCCGGTAGATGATTTCGCATCGACGGCGGCGACCAGAACCTGGGCGGCGCAGAATCTGCACGAACCGTTGACGATCGGCCGGCTCGCCGAGCACGCCGGCATGAGCACGCGTACGTTCATCCGCCGGTTCCGCGAGGAGACCGGCCAGCCACCCGGAGAATGGATCCGCAACCGCCGCATCGACCGTGCCCGTGAGCTACTCGAGGGCCACGACCTCAGTGTCGACGAGGTCGCCCGACGGTCGGGGCTCGGCTCCGGCGGCAATCTCCGGCATCACCTGCGCCGCGGACTGGGCATGTCGCCGTCGAGTTATCGCAAGGTCTTCGCCGGCCACGATCGCTAGCCGAAACGGGTCCAAACGCCGCCCGAGGCCATCGCTACTCTCGAATCATGCAGATCACCGGCGCCTTCCTCGCCGAGCACGCCGAGATCGTGGACGGCAAGCTCAACGTGAGGGGAGGCGTTCTCGACGTCGTCAAGGCTCCGGCGATAGGCCTGACGAACGAGAACGGGGAGCAGTTGGCCCTCCCACTCAGCCTGGTGACGCTGATGCAGGCGGGGCCAGACGACGAGGGCCGGCCGTATCGCATGACGCTGGAGGTGGTCGCGTCCAACGGCGACATCATCGTGCTGGGCGACCAGGAGGTCCCCGGCGGACACCCTGAGGGAGAGAACCACTTCTGGATCAGTGACTTCGGGCTCACCACCCGGGCGACCGGACGCATGGCGCTGATCGCCAGCATCGAAGGCGGCGGCAGCGTCAGTGTTCCGGTGTTCGTCGAGCGGGTCGACCGTCACCCGCCCGCCGGGTGAGCGTCTCCGGTGGCCGGCATGCAACGCAGTCCGGATGAGCGTCGGCGCCGAATACCTCCGGTGGCTAATCGCGCGTGCAGCGTCCGCAGGCTGCGGCTCCTTCTTGCGCTGACGAACGTCGTCCTCGTCGTTGTCGGCGTGCTCGTGGTCTCCGACCCGACGCGGCGGGACGCCCGCGGCGCCGGTCGGCCGGACTTGCCCGACCTCCACGTCCTCACCGACACCATGCCCGTCGACGAGAGCGCAGTGCCGTCGTTACCCGGCACGCAGTGGGGCACCATCATCGCCGTCCCCCAGGGTGGGCCCGCCCCGGTCCAGCCGCCTGAATGCGGAGTGTTCCTCTCGCAGGGAGAGGTCACCCAGAAGGCCTTGGCGATGCGCTCGTCGGGCGGTGCGGCGATCGGCATCGAACTCGCCGTCACACCGCAGCGTGTCCAGGTCCATGGTCTGCCCGACCGGTGTGCGTCGTTCTCGCTGACCACGCCCGAGCTGCACTCCGCCACCCGTGTCGAACCCGCAGACTTCGGTTCCACTGCGCCAGAAGCGATCAGCGTGCTGATGCACACGCGAACGACCACGAAAACGCAGTCGCTGGCGTGGGACATCGCGATGATCGTCGGCGTCCACCGCGGGCTGTTGGTGACGGCGGAGTACACCCCCGGACCTCACGGCGCTGCCTTAGATCCCGCGTTGGCGGAACAACTTCCGGCACTGTACGAGGCTCAGACAACGCGATTGGACAAGAGCTGAGCCGCAGGAAGTCAGGCGCTGTCGCGCAGATGTGAGGCGACGGCGCGCAGGCGCGCCGGTTCGGCACTCGAGCGTCGCGATCCGATCTGCACGAATCCCGTCTCCCGCACGATCCCCAACGGGCCGGGGCCGCTGAACCGAGCCAGACCGGCGGCCCTCAGCGCGTAACCCGCCTTGGCCTGGCGGAAGCCGACCATGGTCCCGAGACCGGTCAGGCTGACCATGCCGAAGAGTCCGAGGGCGGCAGCGGTGAACAGCGCCCATATCGAGACGTTGCGGATGAACGTGCCGACGCAGGGGAGCCCCGGCTGCAGTCCCGAGCGAGCGGTCACCTGATCGGTGAGCGCCTTCACGATCGCGGGGAGCTTTGCCGCCTCGGCCGCCGCCAAGGTCGCCGACGTCCTCTGCAGCAGCGCAGGATCGATCGGAAGGCCGAGGGAGCGCATTCCTTGAAGGGCGTCCAGTGTTGTTGTGAACCAAGAAAACTGCGTCGGGAGAGAAGCTGTCGAGGACGGGCTCGGGTACACAGCGCTGATCAGTCGGGGGTCGGCGATGCCGAGGCGATTCAGAATCGGTGTCACGGCCGAGCCACTCAGCTGCTGTTGTATCAGCCATTGCAGCTGGGCCCAGGTCAACAAGACGAACCACTGCAGAATACTGGGCGGTGCGACCACTGCCGTGACTGAGACGAGTGACACCGTCGTCACGGCTGCTGAGATGGGAACGGAAACAGCGGTGGTCGGTTCGGCTGCGGGGGAGATCGGTGCATCGCCTGTGGCGGGGGCATTCTCGACGACAGGAGCGTTCTGCAGGACAGGGGGAGCGCTGACGACTGACGCGGGTTCGACAGCAGGAGTGGAGGTGCTCGAGGCGTCGGTGCTCGCGGTGGCGACGGGTACCGACCCTGAGGACGAATCTGGTGCAGTGGTCGACGAATTGGTCGCGGTGCCGGACTCGGTGGCCTCGGCGGGCGGGTCGATGGACGGAACGTCTTCGGGTGTCACATCCTCCGGTACCTCAGGCGGCGAATCCACTGTGCTGTCCGTGGACGTGTCCTCTTCCTGAGACGGAAGGGCGGCATCCTCGATCCGCGGAGACTCACCGGCAACATCGGTGTCGTCGGGGTCCGTGGTCTCTGGTTCTGTGTCCGACCGCAACAGCGATTCTGTGCCCGGTTCCCGAAGTGACGTGTGTTCCGATCGGTCCGTGATGGATGGACTGTCTCGGCTGCCCGAGTCGACGGAGTTCGGCGCGCGATCGTCGGCGTACGCGACGGCTCCGCCTCCGCCGAAGACGACGAGGATCGACGAGATCGCGCCGCCTGCGGCGATGTACCGCCATGCCGGCACGGTGCATTTGCTGGACTGCAGGGCTGGTCGCCCCATCGCTACGTCCGGGCTCGGTGGCTCGAGGCGAGCTCGATCACACCGACGCATCGTCGGCGAGGTGTTCCTTGCGCCGCAACTCGTCGACTTTCTCCACGACATCGCGCTGCGCCTCCGGCGACAGTCCGATGGCCCGCGCGGCCACACGGCGCACCCCCTCGTCGCGAAGACCGGCGAGCAGGGTCAGCTCTTGGTCGAGTTTCGCGTAGTAGGCATCGTCGGTGAAGAACTCGGGTCTGATGCGGAAGAAGTTTGCCAGCGCGGCCATTGTCGTGTTCGACGGATTGGTCCGGTTTCCCGATCTCAGCTGCGACAGGTAGGGAGCCGACATCGTCAAGCCCTCCGCCTTGAGCGCCGTGACCACTTCGGCGGAGGTGTGCGGTCCGCGTCCAGGCGGATAGACCGTGTCGAAAAGCCTGTTCAGACGGTTTGCGAATGTGTTCATTCTCTGCTCTTAGCGTGTGCGGCCGGTGGGCGGATTCCCGTGCCGATTGAATAAGAATAAGTTCTGGCATTTCGATCGCGGTGTAATTGGCGTATTCGAATTGCATTCTTTTCGACCGGTGTTGCTGACGCCATCGAGGAATGGCAACCGAAATTGTTGCTCTTGCAAAAGATCACGGGATGCGTAGGACATCGCCCACCAGTGGATGGAGAGTGTCGTGCTCGGCCAGCGGCGCCGGCTCGGTGTCGCGCGCCATGTGTACGCGGTTGTGCCACCACGCGGGCATGCCCACGTTGGCGGCTCCGGCGATGTCGTAGCGCGATCCTGCGACGAAGAGGACGCGATGCGGTGCGAGCCCCAGTTGCTGGAGCGCGAGAACGTACGGGGCCGGGTTCGGTTTGTACGCGCCGGCCGCTTCGGCCGTGACGACGACGTCGAGAGGGGTGTCGAGCCGTGAGGCCGCGAGATGCCCCAGCCTTTCCGAGCAGTTGGTGACGACACCGAGCGTGACGCCGGCGGCGGCCAACTCGGCCAGGACAGCGGGCGCTTCACCCCACGGCTGCAGTTCCGCCCAGCGGGCAGACAGACCGGCCGCCAGGCCGCGATCGAGAGTCAGCGACTCTGCGGCCTCGGCGACCAGCGTCTCGTAGTCCCGGTACGAGCCCTCTCCATACGTGATCTCGAGGTATCTGTTTCGCCAGCGTCTCCCCGTCTGCGGATCTCCTGCGACGTCGTTCCACACGGTCCACGAATCCAGCAGTGCGGTCAGCAGATCGAACAGCACCGCGTCATAGCGTGGGGATGGAACCGGGACGTAGGTACCACCAGACACAGTCGGCCTTCCTCGAGACGGGAGTCCTCCGGCGACAAGCCTCGCCCTTCACGCTGTTGTTTCCGTGCGTAACACGCTGGTAGCACACGTCCGATACGTTCCGTTGCGACAGACCTCCCAATCGGAGGCAGCTGGTTGACAGGAGCAGCGGGAATCATGGTCGTACGCGGCAGCTCATTCGCGATGGTGATGTCCGGCATCACCTTCACGGTGGAAGAGTGCCTGCGCGCCATCTCGTCGCAGCGAGTGCCGATGGCGCTGCTGTCGATCACCAGAGAGCGCGAGTACCACTAACCGCGCCACCGGTGTGCCCGCGGTCGGGTGAAATCCCAGCGGACACCGCGCGTATTCACGTCGACCCGAGCGCAACGTCGAATCACACATCACCGCACCGGTCATCCCGGTCCTGCGGCCATCTGAACTTCGCAGCAACGCCTGCGCACCTGGAAGTGAAATGCCATGTCCATCAGCTCATTACCCGAGACGCCGACCGTCGGTGCACCCACCGCCACGTCGACCCGTCTGTACAACGCGGACCTCGCGCCCGTCACCAAACGAAACTGGGGTGTCTACAACTTCTTCGCCATGTGGATGCAGGACATCCACAGCATCACCGTTTACACGTTCGCCGCATCGCTGTTCTTCATGGGCCTCAACGGCGGTCAAGTCTTCATCGCGCTCACAGTCAGCGTCGTGATCATCTGGGGGCTGATGAACCTGAGCGGGATCGCCGGACAGCGCATCGGGGTCCCGTTCCCCGTGCTGGCACGCTCCAGTTTCGGGATCTGGGGAGCCAACATCCCCGCGTTGATCCGCGCCGCCATTGCCGTCATCTACTACGGGATTCTGACCTATCTGGGTTCCACCGGTCTGCAGATCGCCGCGCTGCGGGTGGCACACGATGCAGTCGAGCCACTGACGCACCCAACGTTTCTCGGCCTCCATGCGCTCGGCTGGATCTGCTTCGTCATCATGTGGGCGATTCAGCTGCTGGTCGTCCGCCACGGAATGGATGCGGTGCGCAGATTCCAGGACTGGGCGGGGCCCGCGGTCTGGGTGGTGATGTTCGCACTCGCCGTCTGGATGGTCATCAAGGCAGGTGGCAATGTGTCGTTCGACCTGAGCCCCGACCAGGCGCACGGCTGGGATCTGACCTATGAGATGTTCGCCGCCATTGCCCTGAACGTGTCGTTCTTCGCCACCTTCCTGGTCAATTTCGCCGATTTCGGGCGCCTGGCACCGAACGAGAAGACGATCACCCGCGGCAACTTCTTCGGACTACCGGTCAACTTCGTGATGTTCGCCATCGTCGCCGTCACCGTGACATCAGCGAGCATCGTGGTGTTCGGCGAGGCGATCACCGACCCCGTCAAACTCATCGAAAAGACCGACAGCACAGCAGTCATCCTTTTCGGCGCCCTGGTCTTCACGATCGCCACCATCGGCATCAACATCGTCGCCGACTTCATCTCGTGTGCATACGACTTCTCCAACATGGCGCCCAAGCAGGTCAACTTCTTTCGTGGCGGTTTGATCGCCGCGGTGCTGTCAGTGCTGCCACTCCCGTGGCACCTGTACAACAACCCGGAATCGATCGCGTACTTCGTCGGCGGACTGGGAGCGTTCCTCGGACCTCTGTTCGGAGTGCTGATGTCGGACTACTGGATCATCCGCAGAGGGCGCGTCGACGTCGCAGAACTATTCCGCGCCGACCCAGAGGGCAAGTACTACTACACCCGCGGGGTCAATCCGAGGGCGCTGATCGCGTTGATTCCGGCGACCGCTGTGGCGGCAGTTCTCGCTCTGGTTCCGGCGTTCGGGGCCTGGGCGCCGTTCTCCTGGGCGATCGGCGCCATTCTGGCCACCGCGCTCTATGTGCCGATCGCGTGGAGCACACGCCAGACCGAGCCACCGGCGGAGGTGACCGCATGACGCAGACCGTGTCTGACACCGTTCCCCTCATCGACCTCGCCCGGGCGCGCGGCGGCGGGCAGGATCGCCGGCAACTGGCCCGCCAGATCAACGATGCGAACTCTCAGGTCGGATTCCTCGCCGTCGTCAATCACGGCGTCTCCGCCCAGTTGCTCGACGACATGTACGCGGTGACGGCCGAGTTCTTCGACAGCGCCGAGAGCGTGAAGCTGGCGGTTCGTGGAGAATCGGATACGAGCCGGGGTTACATGCCGCCGAAATCCCGGGCATTGGCGCGTACCCGGGGAAAGATGACGCCGGCCGACCTCGTCGAGTTCTTCTCGATCGGCTTGCCCGACGTCCCCTCCGACGACCCGTGGTTCGTCGAAGCCCGTCGACGCGGGCACTTCCGGGACAACATCTGGCCGTCCGTCAACGGGTTTCGGGGAGTCTGGGAGCGCTACTACGACGAGATGGCGGCGCTCGCATTCGACATGATGCGCCTCTTCGCGCTCGCACTCGGACTGGACGAACACTGGTTCGACGACAAGGTGGACAAGCCGATCAGCAATCTGTTCGCCAATCACTATCCGCCGCTGGAACACCCGCCCGAACCCGGCCAACTCCGCATCGGGGAACACACCGACTACGGCAGCCTCACGCTGCTCTATCAGCGCGACGCCGTAGGTGGACTCGAGGTGCGACTCGACGACGCGTGGGTTCCCGTCGCCCCGATCGCCGACAGCTTCGTGGTCAACATCGGAGACCTGATGGCTCGGTGGACCAACGACAGGTGGACCTCGACGCTGCATCGCGTGCAGAATCCCACTCTCACCGGCCCGGCCAGCCGTCGGCTGTCCCTTCCGTTCTTCTGCCAACCCAACTACGACACGGTCATCGAGACGGTTCCGACCTGTGTCAGTGCCGGTGCCCCGTCGAAATATCCGACCATCACCTCAGGTCAGAATGTGACGGACAAAACCGGCGCCAGCTTCGGTGTACGGACCTGAGACAGCGGCCATTTCTCCTGTCGACGGGGGCGAATGTCACGACCATTCGGCGAGAATGCGCATCTTGCCGGCTTTCACCGCTGCATCGCGCCGCAGCTTCTTCAGTTCCGGCGCGAATGCGTTGCGCTCGTTGCCCTGGATGTTCATCGGCAGCACCAGGGCATCGAGCAGCTTCGCCTCCATGTGCCAGGGCTCGGGATGGAGCACCCAGGACACCGCCGCGTTCTCCGCCATCCACTGGGTCAGGATCGCTTCGCCGCCGGCGAACGTCTGCCTCTTACCCGAGCCGACCCGCCGCAGCGCAAAGCCCAATTCGCCGCCGAGCAGCACACCCAGGGATTTGCGCAGCGTCGAACCGTCCGCGCCGGCATTGCCTGCGCCGAAGTGGTAGCGGATGCGCTTCCGTAGATCCTGCGGGGTCTGCGGCTTGCCGTCGGCACGCGGGGGACCGGGGCTCACCCCGACATACAGCAGTGTCCAGCCGTCGCGCTGCTCGCACTCGGAGACGTCGATGCCGGCCGGGATCTCGCGGAACCACCACCCGTGCACACCCGCGCGGGCGGGCACCGGGTCTGCCTCGGAGAACACCTCGTCACGCGTATACCGCTGCGCGGCAAGGAAGTTTGCGATCACGTCTGCGGTGCGCTTCTCGGACATCCTGCCAGCCATGTGGCACAGCCTAGCCGCCCCGCGTCAGCTGAAATGCGCCTTGTACACCTGCCCGTGCACGCCGACGGTCCGGTCCACCACCTGCGAGACCGAGAAGTCGGCGGCTGCCGACAGATACGCGTATGCCGTCGCACGATCCATTCCCCGGTCGGTCTCGAGGAAATCCAGGGCGTTGACCACGGCGCGCCGCATCGCCACGTCGAGGTCACTGCCCTGTCCGCCGACCGAGCCGTCGGGATCCGACAGGCCTATCGGCACCCAGGCGTCGGCGGTCTCGGCGAACGGGTAGCGGTACGACACCGACGGCGCATCGCCCGATCCCGGTTTGCACACCGTCAACCGGTAGGTGCCCCGCAGAGAGCCCTCCATCGCCGTCAGCGCCACCTCGCCATCACCCATGCCCATGTGCGGATCGCCGACGTAGAACAGGGCCCCTTCGGCGAACACAGGCAGATAGAACGTCGACCCGGGACCCAGCAGACGGATGTCGATGTTGCCACCGCCGACGGTCGGCGGGATCGAGTTGGCGGTCGCCGCGGTCAACTCGGTGTCTTGTGAGAAGGCGACGCCCATCATGCCCATGAAGGGCCGCAGCGGGAACCGCACCCGAGCGTCGCCGTAGGTCATCACGCCGTGACCGTCCTCGACGGCGGTGAACGTCGACACGTTCCCATAGCGCAGGGGATCTTTCGTAGCTCGCCCGTCGGTCGCCGTCGGCGGCATCACCTCTGCCAGCGTGATGCCGGCCGGGGGAGAGCCGTCGGAAGCGCGCGCCAAAGCGCCCTTGCCGTGCCTGCTGGATACCACGCCGTACGGCACCCGCGGAATAGCCTCCAGCACTTCGATCTTCACGACATCACCCGGCTCGGCTCCCTCCACGAAGACCGGGCCGGTGACCACGTGTGGGCCGTCTTTGTCGAAATCGCGCGGGGTTCTTCGGTACTCGGCTGCGATCGCGACCGCATCATCGAGCACGTCGGCTTCGGCGACACCGTGGCCGCCGAAGTACTCGACCGGATTGCGGCCCTGGTCTTCGAGGATGCCCTCGTGGCTGACCGCGTCGATGCTGACTGTCTGCCCCGAGGACATCCGGAGCACGGGTTCGGCGTGGACGTTGGGGACGTATCCCCAGAGCACCTCGTCGGGCCGGGACTGAAGATAGTGATCGCCGGTGGGATCGCCCTGGCCCGGTTGCAGGACGGTGAAGCTCCCCGCCGACCCTGACGTCGCCGATGGCTCGGAGGGGCTCGAGGAGCTCGAGGAGCATGCTGCGGCGATTCCGGCGACGCCGGTCCCAGCTCCGACGGCGGCCACCGCGCGCAGAAAGTCCCGGCGCCCCAGTCCTGTCCACAGGGCTTCTGCGGCGTGTCGAGCGAAGTCGGACATCTATCACCTTCCGTCGGGGTCGTGAAAGGTGTTCCCGCGCACTGTTTCCACTCTGCTAATTCTGTGGAACCGCTGTGTTAGGGGGCGATCGCAGCAAGAGTCGGTACTGTCGGGAGCACTTGTCGACGAGAGGACCTTCCATGCCGGACAGCGATCTACGCAGCTCAGCCAGAGCGTTCCTCGCCACGGCCCGGGGGTTCGCGCTGGCGTCCGTGGCGGTGCTGATCGTCTCGTTCGTGACGGCGGGTGAACTGGTGCAGTTGCACGAACTCGAAGACATCCACGGCGGCGCCGCGATTGCACTACACGTCGTCACCGCCGGCTTGACCGTCGCACTGGCCGGGTTGGCCTACGCCCGGCGCAGCGCCTGGTGGACCGCGGTGGTCGCCGGACTCGCGTGCATCTATTCGTTCATCCAAGCCGCCCTGGGGGAGGGCGACACGCTGAAATTCCACATCCCCGGCGCCTTGTTCCTGGTGGTCGCTGTCGTGTGGCTCACGGCGTGGCTGTTCTCGCCGGCCGCGGCCGACCGCGACCGCTGACCGCCGGCCTCACGCCGGGGCGAGTTCCAGCACTTCGTCGAAGCCTTCGCGCAGGCAGTCCATGAACATCTCCAGGTCGGGGACGGCGCCGGCGTCGATGTCGACACCCAATGCGCAGGTGTCCGCGTAGGTCAACAGGGTCACGTTCACCGCAGCGCCGATCGTCGGCCCAAAAGCGTACTGCTTGAGCACTTTCGACCCGCCCAGAGACACCGGTACCGGGATGCCGGGAACGTCGCTGCACAGGAAGTCCACGTGCCGCAGGATCGACCCGATGTACCAGCGGGGCACCCGGTTGAGCACGCCTGCGATCAGCTGGGTGTGCGGTAGTGACTTCTCATGCCGCACCCGCGTGGTGATCTCGCGAATCCGCTGGATGCGCATGGCCGGATCGCTCTCCCCGACGGGGATGTCGAATCGCATCACGGTGATGCGGTTGCCGCCGGGCGCATCGTTGTCGGTGCGCAGACTGATCGGCATGGTCAGATGCAGTGAGGAGACGCCGACGTCGTGCCGCTCGTGGTAGCGGCGCAACCCGCCGGCCACCCCGGCGACGAAAGCGTCGTTGAGCGCACCCCTGCCGCGGTGGCCCGCCTCCCGTAGCCGGGGCATCGGTATGTCGAGTACGTCGAGTCGTCGCAGCAGGGTCCGCCGGCTCATCAGCGCCGACCCTGCGCGGTTGACCGGCCGGACGGTCCGATACACCGATGTGGCCATCTCGGCGGCCGAGCGTGCGGTGCGTAGCGGTGCGCGGACGCTGTCGACGAGCAGGCGCGGCAACGCCGTGGCGACGCCGGTGGCGGCCTCTTCGACGAGGCCGGCACCGTATCGGGCGGCCTCGGCGTAATCGTCGACGACGCTGTGCGTCGGTACGGCCCGCGCTGCCTCGTCGTGCGCCTCGAGCTCGGTCAGGCCGAAGAGAGTCATCGCGATCTGCACGCCGCCCACCCCGTCGGAGAGTGCGTGGTGAAAGACGCACAGCACCGCGGCTCCGCCGTCCGGCAGTCCCTCGATCAGGGTGATCTTCCACAGCGGCCGGGCGCGGTCGAAGTCCTCCATCTGCGCCAACCGGGCGAGCTCCAACACATCGGCGAACGACCCGTCCGCGGGCAATGCCGTTCGGCGCATGTGGAAGTCGAGGTCGAAGTCCGCGCAGTCATGCCACCGCGGGGGCGCGTACAGAGGCGTCTCCATCACCCGCTGACGCAGCATCGGCAGCTGATGGCTCAGAGCCTCGACGCGCTGCCGGACCTCGTCCCAGTCCGGCGTGCGATCGAGCAGCATCACCGTCACCACCGTCGAGCGCAGTCGTGGATCGCTTTCCATCGACCACGTGAAAGCGTCGCTGCTGCGCATGAATTCGTTCATCGTCATCTCCTGCGCACCAGTGTGGCGACGGGCGCGCAGCCGTCAGAAGGGGCTTTGGTCCCGTTCTGAGCGTCCCTTGCTCAGCGGTTCTGCACCTCGCCGGTGATGTCGTGCAATGCGCTGTCGTCGCGATGGTCGTTCATGTTGCGGCACTCGCCGAAGATCTGCAGCGAGCCCCGCTGGGGGTAGTTGCCCACCGAAGCGATCGCCATCACGCCGCCCTTGTGTACCACCTCGCCGTAGGGATTGAGCCCCGGCGGCGGGCCGGGCGCCCACCCCGGCTGTCGGGCCGCAACCGTGGCGACCTGCTTGGCCATCGCCGCGCTCTCCGTGCCCGCCGGCACCTCATACGCCACGTCGACGCGGCCGTGGTACGGCGGCTCGCCTTGGTCGTTGCACCATTCCCACTCGAAGGTGGCATAGGTGACGCGCAGATTCGCCGCCCGGGCGATCTCCTTGGCCGCGTCGACGACCTGCGCGCGGGCCTGATCATCGGGCAAGCCTTGGGCTGAAGGAGTGGCGGACGCGGTGTCCTCGGGTGGGGGAGACATCGATGAGCAACCTCCTGTGACGGCGGCAAGGACAGCGAATGCTGCTGCCGCGCAGAGTCGTAACCGCATATCAGTACCTGTGGTCATTGGTGACGGTCTTTCGGTCCCATTCTGGGTCGTAGATGATCGGGGTCTGCACGTCGACACCGGGGATAGGCACCTTCCCGACGATGGGGACGTCGATCTCGCGCGGCGTGCTGACCGTGATCGGATGGCGGTGCTCGGCGATCAGGTTGTCGGTGACCAGGCGATCGGCGTTTCCGGATGCGATGTCGGTGATGCCGCGCAGCGATTCGCTGCCGACCGTGTAGTAGTTCGAATGGTCGGAGGGGTCGATGCCGTCGGCGCCCGCGACCTCGGCGCGGAACCTCACCGACCCGAAGTCCTGGCCGGCGGGGTCGGTGCCCAGCCCCGCGGAGACGCCCATCATGTTGCCCAGTTTCTCGTTGAGCGCGTTGGGCAGTCCCGGTCCGGCTTCCCCGAGCATGCCGACCGGATCGGTGGAGGCGTCGCCGACGTACACCTGACCGCCGTTGAGATGGAAGTCGGCGGCGCTGCGCGCGGCATCGGTGCCTGGACAGCCCAGCAGCACGGCGTCGTTGGCCTGCATACCGCTGCGGGCGAAGGCGTCTGCCACCGTTGTCGACCCATACGAGTGCCCGATGACCGTCGTGTGTTGCGGCACGGTGGGATCGTGCGTCACGCCCAGGCTGTTGACGTCCCAGGCCAGCGCGTCACCGCCAGTGCGCGCCAGGCCGGGAGTGGCGATGTTGGGATCGGTGAAGCTCTCCGGGGTGTCGTAACCCATCCACGAGATCACCGCCGTCGGATTGTTCGGATCGGCCTTCAGGGACTGGTCGAAGAGGTTGCGCGCGTCGTTGTGGCCGTCGGAGAGCCATCCGTCCCGCACGCTGGACCCGGTGCCGGGCACGATGACGGCGGTGTTGGCGGACTTGTCCGGATTGCCGATGGAGACCGCCGCCCGGCCTTTGCCGTCGAAAGCTGTTGGCTCATAGGCCCACAGCATCGTCGGACGCAGGTTTCGGTCCATGCGCTCCTGCGGGCTGATGTCGCTGTAGCGGCGGTTGTTCCGTTCGTCGCCGTCGATGCCCATCTGGTGCAGCAGACCGTCCTGCGTCCTCTTGGCGTTGTCGTACCGCACGACATCGTCGCGGGAGAGCCCGAACCTGCTCGGGTCGGATGTCACGTCATCGACCGAGACGCCGTGCTGCTGCGCGGTGTGCTCGACGCGGTCCAGATCGTCGTCCATCACCGCGACGTTGACCTGATCGCGTACCTCTGCCGGTAGCCCGTTGAGGTTGCCGAGAATCGGCGGGTGCTTGGCGATCAACTCCTGGCGCTGCTGATCGGTCAGGCTGTCCCACCACTGCTTCACGTCGGCGGGTGCGGTGTCCATCGACGGGATCTGCACCGGGTGCCCGTCGACGGTGATCGTCGGGTTGTCCAGGTTCGGGCCGTCGGCCTGATCGATCGCCGCCGCGGTGTTCTCGTCGAGGTCGGTGAACAGTTGCAGGATCTTCTTCAACATGGTGCTGCAGTTGTCGGCGATGCTGTGCAGGAAGCGGCCGACCAGCCACTGATGCGGCGTCACGGTGCCGTCGTCGGCGACCGCGAAGCCCATCTTCTCGAGCGAGGAGACCAGGTCCAGCAGCGCATCGCGCAGCGCGCCCATCTGCAGGCCAGCGTTCTGCAGCGCCGACTGCAGGTGTTGCAGGCGCATCGCCGTGCGTTCCTGGATCGCGATGTCCTTGAGTCCGCGCGCGATCGCTGCCTCGGCCGCGGCGCCTTTCCAGTGGTCCTGCAGGTGTGACAGCGTCTCGCGCTCGCCGGCGATCACGGTCTGGACCTCGTTGTACTGCCGACCCAGCTCCGCAGCCGCATCGACCAGCGTGCCGGGGCGCGTCCCCCTGACCACCGAGATCGATACCGGCATAACCCTCCACTCGTCGCTGAGACGATGGTGTCACACCGCCGGTGGAGGTCAGTGCGCCTGGATGGTGTGGCTTCGAGGCTGCGGTCCTGTGGTCGCCGCTGGGCGCAGGATTGCGCACCGACAAGTACCGCAGCGGCGAATCCGCTCGGCTGCCGGATCAGCCTCGGCCAGCCGCACGAGCAGGATATCGAGCAGCTTCCGACAGTACTGAGCGGCAACGAGTTTCGGGTTCGATGAGTCGGCGGCGCCGACTTGTCGGTGCCTTGTGATTGTGTGGGGTCATGTACCCGCGCAGTTCGTTGGCCATCGATGAGCGGCTCTCGGTGCTGTTCGATGAGCTGGCGGAGCTGACGGGGCAGCGCAACGCGATCGACGGGCGGATCGTGGAGATTTTCGCCGAGGTCGATCGCGATCAGTTGTGGGCGGCCGCCGGAGCTAAGTCGACAGCGGGGCTCTTGGCCTGGAAGGCCGGGGTGTCGCCGTCGCGGGCGCAGACGATCGCCGCGATCGCGCACCGCTATGACGAGTTCCCGCACTGCATCGAGGGGTTGGCGGAGGGTCGTTTTTCGGTCGATCAGGTCGGCGTGATCGCTCAGCAGGGTCTGTCCGGTTCTGACCAGCATTTCGCCACGATGGCTCAGTGTGCGACGGTGTCCCAGCTGCGGACTGCGTTGAAGATGCAACCCAAACCCACCCCGGAACCGCAGCCCGTTGACGAGGCAGACGACGAGGACGACGAGGACGGCGAGGTTGTCGTCGATCCGGGGCCGCAGGTGTCGATCACCTCGACATCGGATGAGCAGTACACCTACTGGCGGATCGCGCTCCCTCACGTCGAGAACGCGGCGTTCGAAGCCGCCCTCGCGTCGCACCGCGACGCCCTCGTCGCCGAATGGAAAGCCACCGACCCTGACGGGCGGGCATCGATGCCCAGCAACGCGGCGGCGTTCCTGCGGCTGGTCGGTGCGAGCTGGGACGCCGAAGCCGCGGCCCGCCCCCACGGGCAACGCACCACCGTGGTCATCCACGTCGACACCGAAACCC